>CAVWPQ010000043.1:0-12900 GCA_963756865.1 uncultured Actinomycetota bacterium
GAAGATCGCAGTGATCGGGGCCAGTGGCCTTATCGGAACGAAGCTCGTCGACTCGCTGACCGCGGACGGCCACGATGTCGTCGCCGCCTCCAGGAACACGGGCGTCGACGTGCTCACCGGCGAGGGCGTCGCAGAGGCGCTCGCAGGGGCGGACGCCTTGATCGACGTCCTCAACTCGCCGGACTTCTCCGATGGGCCCGTGATGAGCTTCTTCACCACGTCCACGACCAACCTTGTCGAAGAAGCGAAGAAGGCCGGGGTGGGCCACTACGTCGCGCTGTCGATCGTCGGAACCGACGGACTTCCCGAGAGTGGGTATCTGCGCGCCAAAGTCGCCCAGGAGCGGATCATCAGCGGATCGGGTCTGCCCTACACCCTGGTGCGGGCCACGCAGTTCGAGGAGTTCACCGACCAGATCACCGACTCGATGGTCGTCGGCGACGAGGTACGCGTGCCCGACGCGTTGATCCAGCCGATCCCGGGTTGGAAGGTGGCCTCCGTCGTATCGCGCGCAGCAGTCGCGGCCCCGCTCAACGGTTACGTCAACATCGGTGGGCCACAGAAGATCTCGTTCAAGCAGATGGCACAGGATTCACTGGCGCGCCGCGGCGCCACCTTGGCCGTCGTCGTCGACCCGAAGGCGACGTACTTCGGCACGGCTCTCGAGGAACGCAGCCTGGTGACGCCGGACTGACGTCGTCGCAAGTAACAATGGAATCGGCCCCGCTCTCGGGCTTTCGCCTCGAGAGCGGGGCCGACCCACTCCCTCCCCTAAAAACCGCGCCGGCTTGTTCAGGCAAACCGCTCCGGCTCTACCTCTAGTCTTCCTCCTGCGCCATGCTACGCCGCGATTGCTGTCCTCGTGCGCGGGCGAACCTGCGCTGCAGTTCATCGGTTCAGCTAACCGCGATTGTCGGCAAATATTAACTGACGCGAAAGTTACCCGCAAGGGTATGACAGAAATAAGCGGTGACTTGGCAAATCAGCTATGTCCCTGGGTCATCAGGGCGTTGTTGCCGCAGCGCAGGAGCTAATAATCCTGAGTCGCCACGGCACTTGCGTCCAGAGTATCCCGCCGTCATCCGCAACAAAATGAATACACACATAAGATTTGCTCAAGCCGATCGATCGGCCGGTAGTCACTGCGTGATGCAGGTGTTGCAGCCGCCTACCAGGCTTGCTAAATCAACTCCTGGAGGAGTGGCGGACGGACAGTCACCCCGCTTGCTTCACATCGCATTGCAATACAAGCAACCAGACCCGTGTATCCAATCCCGAAGCTGCGGATGAGTTGTCCGCCCGGCCGCGCGTGGCGCTGTCGCGCTACTTGATCTCGGCGAGCACCGTGCCCTGCGTGATGGCCGCACCCGCCTCGACCGCAAGGCCGGTGATGGTGCCGTCCTTGTGGGCGGTGACGGGGTTCTCCATCTTCATCGCCTCCAGCACGACCACCAGATCGCCCGCGGCGACCTCCTGGCCCTCCTCGACGGCGACCTTGACGACGGTGCCCTGCATCGGGGCGGTCACCGCATCGCCGGACGCGGCGCTACCGCCGTGAGAACCGCGCTTGCGGGCCTTGGGCTTCTTGCGTACGACACCGGGCGCGGCAGCGCCGCCGCCGTTGCCGATGGCCAGGTCGCCGGGCAGCGACACCTCGAGCCTGCGGCCGCCCACCTCGACGACGACCGTCTGCCGCGGGATGGTGTCGTACTTCCTCCAGCGGGTCACCGCCGGTGAAGGGCTCGATCGGGTTGTCCCACTCGGTCTCGATCCAGCGGGTATGCACCGTGAAGCCGTTGTCGTCGCCGATGAAGGCCGGATCGGACACCACCGCACGGTGGAAGGGGATGACGGTGGCCAAACCTTCGACGATGAATTCGTCGAGCGCGCGGCGGGACCGCTCCAACGCCTCCTGCCGCGTCGCGCCGCTGACGATCAGCTTGGCGAGCATCGAGTCGAACTGCCCGCCGATCACCGAACCGGTCTCGACGCCGGAGTCCAGCCGCACACCGGGGCCGGTCGGTGCCTCGAACTTGGTGACCGGGCCGGGGGCGGGCAGGAAGCCGCGGCCCGCGTCCTCGCCGTTGATGCGGAACTCGATCGAGTGGCCGCGCGGCGTCGGATCCTCGGTGATGTCGAGGGCTTCGCCGTTGGCGATGCGGAACTGCTGGCGGACCAGGTCGATGCCCGCGGTCTCCTCGGTGACCGGGTGCTCCACCTGAAGTCGGGTGTTGACCTCGAGGAACGAGATCAGGCCGTCCTGGCCGACCAGGTACTCGACGGTGCCTGCGCCGTAGTAGCCGGCTTCCTTGCAGATGCGCTTGGCGGACTCGTGGATCTCCTTGCGCTGCGCGTCGGTCAGGAACGGCGCGGGCGCCTCCTCGACGAGCTTCTGGAAGCGGCGCTGCAGCGAGCAGTCGCGGGTGCCCGCGACGACGACGTTGCCGTGCGTATCGGCGATCACCTGCGCCTCGACGTGGCGCGGCTTGTCCAGATAGCGCTCGACGAAGCATTCACCGCGGCCGAACGCCGCAACTGCCTCGCGGGTGGCCGAGTCGAACAGCTCGGGGATCTCCTCGATGGTGCGGGCCACCTTCATGCCGCGGCCACCGCCGCCGAACGCGGCCTTGATCGCGATCGGCACGCCGTACTCCTCGGCGAAGGCGACGATTTCGTCGGCGTCCTTGACCGGTTCCGACGTGCCGGGCACCAGCGGGGCCTTCGCCTTGGCGGCGATGTGCCGCGCGGTGACCTTGTCGCCGAGGTCGCGGATGGACTGCGGGCTCGGGCCGATCCAGATCAGGTCCGCGTCGATAACCGCCTGCGCGAAATCAGCGTTCTCCGAAAGGAATCCGTAGCCGGGATGAATCGCGTTGGCGCCGGACTTCGACGCGGCGTCGAGCAGCTTGCCGAAGTCGAGATAGGACTCCGCTGAGGTCTGGCCGCCGAGGGCGAAGGCTTCATCGGCGAGCCGGACGTGTGGGGCGTCGGCGTCGGGTTCGGCGTACACGGCCACGCTCGGAATTCCGGAGTCCTTCGCCGCGCGGATCACCCGTACGGCGATCTCCCCGCGATTGGCTACCAGCACTTTCTGGATGCGTGAGCTGGCGTGACTGGGCACTGCGCCTCCTGATCGGCAGATATCTAAGAATCGTCTTTAAGAATGTATCCCGCGCAGTTTAAGCGCCCTAACCGACGTCCCGGCGAGCCGGTCCCTTACCCGCCGGTAACCCGGCGCGGCCCGCGCGGCCGCCCTTAACCGCGTCCACTGTTTGTGGCCGCGTCAATCGGTACATGTGCGGCGCTGTCGAGCGGTTCCAGCAACTTTCGCTTGCTATCGCGACACGCGGCAGTTCCAGGAATCGAGGTGCGCTTGAAATTTTCCTTTGCGACGATTGCCAGCGGCTTACCAGGTTCGCGTTGCCTTCCAGGCGGCGGCTGGTCAGCGATTTTGTTCTCCAACCAATGGCAGACTTTTGCCTCCATTCCGATTGCGGACGGTAGCGTGTTAGGGGCGCGGGATTCTCGCGCGGCAAAGGCCGGCGGGGAGGCCGGTGACGCAAAGCCGAGGGACCCTCGAGATCACTGGGCGGCGAAGCGAGGTGTGACATGCCCCCATCCGAGAACTTGCTGTCACGCCTGCGGAGGGAGACCGCCGACCTGCACGCGGCTGTCGAGGAGGCGGCCGGTCTGCCTCGATCGGTGCGCAGTCGCGAGGACTACGCGGCTCTTCTCACGCAGCTGCTCCGGTTTCACGTGTCAGCCGAGTCCGCGCTCGGGGATGAGGTCTGGAGCCGCAGGTGGGCGGGGCTTGGCATTGACTTGAGACGTTATCGCCGGTCCGCCCTGCTGGTCGGCGACCTCACCGCTATGGGCGCGCGCGTGGCTTGCCCGGTGGAGGCCGCGCCGTTAGTTGTCTCGACGTTCCCTGCAGCGCTGGGCTGCCTGTACGTGGTGGAGGGGTCTGCGCTGGGCGGTCGGGTGATCGCCCCCGTCGTCCGCAATCGGCTGGGCCAGGTTTCGACATCGTTCTTCGACAGCGCGGGCCGCGACCACCCGCGGCCGTGGCGGGACCTGCGGGGGGCGCTGCAGCGCTACGGGGAGTCCGAGCCAGATCATGACGAGGTGATCGACGGCGCTCGTGCGACCTTCGTCGCTTTCCAGACACAGGTTGCCGGCCGACTGCAGGCCACAGTCCGATGACATCGGTCACGGTGCCTATCGACGAGCGCGAGGCGGAACGGCTTGTCGACTGCGCTCTTGAACCCATCCGAACGCCTGGCGCCGTGCAACCCCATGGGGTGTTGGTCACCGCGGACGCCGGTCTCCGCGTTCTGACCCGGGTGAGCCGAAACACGTTGGCCCACTTCGGCATCGAACCTCAACAACTCCTCGGCACCCGCCTTGACGACCTGACCGGTCCAGAGGTGGTGGAAGCGCTGCGGGCGGTCCTCGCCGGCAGCCGGTCCGTCACGAACCCGGTCGCAGTGAGCATCGCCGGACAGGCGTACGACGCGATAGCTCATGAGATCGCCGGCGAGGCGGTGATCGAGTTCGAGCCCGCGCGCGACCCTGCCATGTTTAGCAGCTCTTCCGCCGTGTATGCCGCGATCCTGCGGCTAAGTGCAACCAGCACCCGCGAAAGCCTCTGGCACAGCACCGCGCGCGAGCTGAAGGGGCTGACCGATTTCGACAGGGTGATGGTGTACCACTTCCACCCCGACGGCCACGGCGAGGTGGTGGCCGAGCAGTGCGCCGACGGGATGGAGGCCTACCTCGGGCTGCACTACCCGGCGTCTGACGTGCCTACTCAGGCGCGGCAGCTTTACCTCACCAAGATCTCGCGCGCGATCGTCTCCAGCGCCCAGGAGAGCGCTCCTCTGCTGGCCGCGGCGGAAGCCCAGACTCCTCTTGACCTCAGCCAGTCCGAGTTGCGCAGCGTCTCCCCGCACCACCTGCAGTTCATGCGCAACATGGGGCAGGAGTCGACCTTTTCACTGTCGATCATCCAGCGAGGCGAGCTCGTCGGAATGATCACTTGCGCACACCGGACGCCGCACAGGCTCCCGTACGCGCTGCGTCAAGGGCTCGAGGTGCTGGCCAACCACGTCGCGCTGCATCTCGGCGCCATGAGCGAGATCGCCCGCCTGACCAGGGCTGTCAACCAGCGCGAGCTGCGAGCCCGGCTCACCGACGCTCTCGACGGCACCGACGATCTGACTGGGTCGCTCCTCGAGACTTCGCCCTCCATCCGGGATCTCATCCCGAGCGACGCGGCGGCAGTCTCGGTCAACGGCACCATCGCCGTCGCTGGCGACCTCGTGACACCGGAGCAGGTGGCGAGACTGGTCAGCCGCCTGAGCGAAACTGCAACCCCCTTGCCCTTCAGCAGTAACTCACTCGCCCTCGACTACCCCCGGCCCGGTACGGCTGTCCCGGGTGTCGCAGGCGCGCTGATCGTGCCGTACGGCGAAGGTGATTTCGTGGCGTGGTTCCGGGCCGAGGTCGCGCAGACGATCGACTGGCTCGGTGACCAGTCGGCCACCAACCGGGCGACACCGCTCTCACCTCGGAATTCCTTCTCCGCGTGGCGGCAGGAGGTCGCCGGCCAAGCCGTTGCCTGGCACGAATGCGAACTCGATGGCGTCGAGTTCGGCCGCGATCTCGACAGATTCCTCATGCGCCGGGCAGAGTCGCAACTCGCCGTCCTCGGCCTGCACGATGCACTGACCGGGCTGCCCAACCGGCGGCTGCTCACCCTGCGCCTGCAGGAGGCATTCGAGAGAAAGGCTCGAGCACGCCGCGTCGCCCTACTGTTCGTCGACCTCGACTCGTTCAAAGAAGTCAACGACTCGTTCGGCCACGACTTTGGAGACACGTTGCTCGTCGAGGCCGCCTCGCGCATCCGCGCAGTCACGCGCGACTCTGACGTCGTTGTGCGCATCGGCGGCGACGAGTTTGTGGTCCTCTGCGACTCGACTGCCGCAGAAGAAGCCGCGCAGATCGCGAATCGGGTACTGCTCGCCTTCCGCGACCCGTTCATCATCGGCGGCAAGGTGGTGACGACGACGGTCTCGGTGGGGATCGCGACAGCGAACGAAGCCTCCTCCCCGAAGGAGTTGCTGCGTCGCGCCGACGATTCCATGTATCGCGCGAAGCGGGGAGGCCGGAACCAACTCTCCGATTAGTGGTGTGCGATCACTACCGAAGGTGCCTCTTGATCCTGCGACAGCATCGCCGACATGCCGCGTAGCCGCAGCGGGCTGATCAAGGCAGCAAGGCCGAGCTCGCTGTAGAAGTCGTCGGGTACGGCCAGGATGTCGTCGGCCGACTGGTTGTCCAAACCCTGCGCCAGGATCGACGCGAATCCCCGTGTCGTCGGCGCCTCCGGCGGTGCGCTGAAGTACAGCCGAACGTGGTCGCGGTCGCCGGCGTCGACATGCAGGAATAGCGGTGACTGGCACTCGGGCACCGGCTCCATCGCCGCCTCTTCGAGGTCGGCGGGCAGCGGCGGCAGCTCACCGGAGAATTCCAGCAGCAGCTGCAGCTTGTCCTGGCCGGTGACGTCCTTGGAAGTCGGAGACCACATCGGCCAGTGCGTGCTGGCATCGCTCAGCGGCGCTTCGCCCGGCTCCTCACCCACGGCGACGGGCACCCGCACCGCGTTGCCCCACTCGGTCCACGATCCGTCGTAGTTGCGCACACCCGGCAGGCCGAGCAGATGGGTCAGCACGAACCAGGTGTGGCTGGACCGCTCGCCGATGCGGCAGTAGACGATGGTCTTGTCGTCTTCGGTCAAGAAGCCGTACAGCTCTTCGAGTTCCTTGCGGCTGCGGAACCGGCCGCTGTCCTGTGCGGCCTTGCCCCACGGGATCGAGCGGGCCGTCGGGACGTGGCCGCCACGCAGCGCGCCTTCCTCGGGGTAGTCAGGCATGTGGGTGCGCTCGCCGGTGTACTCCTGCGGCGAGCGGACGTCGATCAGCGGCTGCTTGCCGAGGATGGGAAGCACATCCTCCTTGAACGCCCTGATCGGCGCGTCGTCGCGGTCGACAACGGGGTAGCCGGTGGTCGGCTTGTTCGGCACGTCGAGCGTGGTCTCGCGGCCGTCGGAGATCCACAGATCGCGGCCGCCGTCGAGGAGGCGGACGTCGGGGTGGCCGAAGAGGGTGAACACCCACAGCGCGTAGGCGGCCCACCAGTTGCTCTTGTCGCCGTAGATCACCACGGTGTCGTCACGGGAGATGCCCTTGCGGTTCATCAGCTCGGCGAACTGCTTGCCGTCGATGTAGTCGCGAACATGCGGATCGTTGAGGTCGGTGTGCCAGTCGATCTTCACCGCACCGGGAATGTGGCCGGTGTCGTAGAGCAGCACGTCCTCGTCGGACTCCACGACGACCAGGCCGGGCCTGCCGAGATTGCCCGACAGCCAATCGGATGTGACCAGCCGTTCCGGGTGGGCGTAGGCGGCGAGCGCGGGATCGGGATCTGGAGGGAGTGGCACGGTCACGAGCCTACAGCGGGTTATCAGCCCAGAGTCCGGCGATCGACAGCCCGGCGCGGGTGAACAGCCTGCGCATCGTGGGTAGCGACAGGCCGATCACATTCGACGGATCGCCGTCGATACCGTCGACGAACCAGCCGCCGAAACCGTCGATCGTGAACGCGCCCGCAACCCGAAGCGATTCGCCAGTGGCCAGATAGGCGGTCAGCTCGTCATCGGTCGGTGAGCCGAAATTGACTGTGGTGGTGCCGGACTCGACGTCACGGTGCGTCACCTCGCCGTCGTGCACACGGATCAGGCAGTGGCCGGAATGCAGAATGCCAGGACGTCCACGCATCGACTCCCACTGTCGCCGTGCGTCTTCGACCGAACCGGGCTTACCGCGCAACCCGCCGTCGATGAAGAGCATCGAATCGCAGCCGATGACAACACAATCCGACGCCAGGGTCGGTTCGAGGTTCGCGACGACCTGCTCGGCCTTGGCCGCGGCGAGCGCATTGGCGACGTCACCGGGTGCGGCGTCGGGCGACCAAGGGCTGCGATGACGGCGTCCTCGTCGACGCCCGAGACCACGACGACGGGATCGATCCCGGCCTGGCGCAAACCGTTCAGCCTGCCGGGTGAGGCCGATGCGAGAACGACCCGCGTCACGGCTTCCGATGCATCCGGTCGAGATCTTCGCGGGGTTCACCTTCGGCCATAGCTCAAACGTAATGGTTCGACCCATGGAGTCGGGCGCGATGGTCTGCGTCGCGCGTTTTCCCGCATTGCCCCGTACGGTCACGATATGGCTCCGCAACACCGTAGACCCTCGAGGGCGCGTGTGTGGCGGCGTCGGATGTGGCTGGCGGTCAGCACGGTGGTGGTGCTGATAGTGGCGATCGTCGCGGTCGTCGGCAACCGGGAGTTCAAGCATGCAAGCGAGGATCCGCTGACGAAAGCCGACGCCGTGGTGGTGCTCGCCGGCGAACATGACGGCCGGGAAGCCTATGGGGTTCGGTTGGCAGAAAAGATCGGCGCGCCAACGGTGTTGATGTCGGATCCCTATCCCTCTCACGATGCCACGATGAGAACGTGGTGCGGTAAGCGTCGCGGCGAGCTGCGCGTGATCTGTGACAGGCCATCGCTCTTGACGACACGCGGTGAGGCGATGATGGCGCGGAAATACGGCCGAGAACGGGGCTGGCGCCGCATCGTCGTGGTCAGTTGGCGGTTCCACCTCCCGCGAGCACGGTTCATCTTCGGGCAGTGCTACTCGGAAGATCCCGCGCAGGTCGTCATGCGGGCGGTGCCGAGGTCGTACAGCCAGTCGTTCGCATATTGGGAATCCACCTACGCATACCAGTACGGGGGTTTTGTGAAGGCCGCCCTGGAGGGGCCTTGCCAGCCCTGATCAGACCAATTTGTCGATGATGTGCAAGGCTCCCCGGACGAAGATCAGCCCCATAGTGGCGAACGCGACCCCGCAGGCGATGTTCGCCGCGAGCGACAACGATGCGCGCTTCAAATATCTGGCGGCGTCGGCGCGACAGCGGATGGCCGATGGTGAATTGATCACCAGCGTTACCGAACCCGCCGCGCTGAATGCGCCGAAGGCGAACGCTTTCAGCCCACTCTGGCGTCGGCCAAGGCAGTGGATAGCCCGATCAGGATGCCCGCGAGCGCGCATACCGCCATTACTGCCGGCGATACGAGGGGACCGGGTCGGTCGATGCTGCGATGCGCCGGCTGCAGCAGCATGACGGCAGCTCCGGCAATCGCGCCGCCCGCCACCGCGACGAAGTTGACGAAGCCTAGTGACGCTGACATCTACTCGACGTCTCGGCGTTGCACCGCGAGCCCCAGCAGTATCCCCGCTGCCAGTCCGGCGATGGCGCACACCGGAACCGCGACGATGTATGCAGCGCAAATACGAGGGGTCGCGGAGATCGCGATGATTACCAGGATGCCGATGCTCGCGGCCGTTCCGACGAATGCGCCAACGGCGGTCCTTGCCACCTGAAATCGGCCGCCAACCGATATCAATCCCCACACGAAGAGCCCAGAAAACGTCAGCACCAACGTGGGGACAAATTGTGCCTCGGCGGGCCAGAAGGACAGCGTTGCGAAGCGCGCTGCCGCTCCGCATACCGCCCCACCCAGCACTGCCGGAACCCGCCTGTGAAATCGGCTGTGGCGGCGTGTGCTGCATGGGCCAAAGCTAACCGTCGCGCACCGAGGTGTGTATATAAGGTGTATCGTTGGTGTATGTCGCGCACAAACATCGAGCTCGACGATGTGCTGGTGGCAGAAGTCATGCGCCGCTATCGAGTGTCAACGAAGAAGGACGCCGTCGACCTCGCGCTCCGGCGTTTGGTGGGTGCGCCCTTGACCCAGGATTTTCTCCTGGGCCTCGAAGGGGTCGGATGGTCTGGCGACCTCGCCGCCATCAGACATGAGCGGCCGGACGAAATCAGGTGATCCTGCTCGATACTTCCGCCTGGATTGAGTATTTCCGCGCGACGGGGTCACAGGCGGCGATCGAGGTGCGTCGCCTCCTGACCGAGCAGCCCAACGATGTCGCGATGTGTGAGCCGATCGCCATGGAGATCCTTTCTGGGGCAACCGATGACGCCGTCCACGGCCGACTCGAGCGTCTTGTCAACGGCCTGCCGACCCTCGCGGTGGATGGCGCCATCGACTTCCGGGCGGCCGCCGGCATTTACCGTGCGGCGCTCCGTGCGGGTCAGACGATCCGAAGCATCAACGACTGCCTCATCGCCGCGATCGCGATTCGCCACAACGCGGTTCTCGTTCACCGTGATGTGGATTTCGACGTGATCGTCGCGATGACACCGCTGGAGGCCACGTCCCTTCGCTGAAACGACTCGGAGGCGAGCACCACGCGCGTCATGGGTAGATGTTCTTCGCGCAAGCGGCTGATCACCGCCGCATGTGCATCCGCTCTTTCAGCGTCACCAGCTGCCAGCTGATCGGCGCGAAGCGCAGCTTGTCGACCGGATTTCCCCACAGGTTGAGTTCCTGCGGGCCCGGCTCGACGCGGCCCCCGCCGGCAGCGGCCAGCACGGCCACCACGGCGGCGAGTTCCTCGGTGGTCGGGTCACCCTTGACGACCGTGATCTCGTCGACCCCCTGCGTCGGCGGCTCGTCGATCGTCATCGCCCGTGGGTCACTGACCTCGGTGATGTGGGTTTCGTCGTGGCTCACAATTGTCCGATCGTTCGCTCGCTCACAGCGGAATGTTCCCGTGCTTCTTGGGCGGCGTCTGGGTGATCTTGCGTTCCAGCAGCCGCAGGGCGGTGGCGACGTAACCCCTGGTGTGCGACGGCGGGATGACGGCGTCGACGTAACCGCGCTCGGCGGCGATGTAGGGGTTGACGAGGGTGTCCTCGTAGTCCTGCTGCAACTCCAGCCGCAGCGCGTCGACGTCCTTGCCTTCCTTGGCGGCTTCCTTGAGCTGGCCGCGGTAGACGAACCCGACCGCGCCGGATGCGCCCATGACGGCGATCTGGGCCGTCGGCCATGCGACGTTGACGTCGGCGCCCATCTCCTTGGAGCCCATCACGCAGTAGGCGCCGCCGTAGGCCTTGCGGGTGATCACGGTGATCTTGGCGACGGTGGCCTCGCCGTAGGCGTAGAGCAGCTTGGCGCCGCGCCGGATGATGCCGTTGTACTCCTGCTCGGTGCCGGGCAGGAAGCCCGGGACGTCGACGAGCATCACGATGGGGATGTTGAAGCAGTCGCAGGTCCGGATGAAGCGGGCGGCCTTCTCGGAGGCGTTGATGTCGAGGCAGCCGGCGAACTGGGTGGGCTGGTTGGCCACCACACCGATCGGGCGGCCGTCGACGCGGCCGAAGCCCACCAGGATGTTGGTCGCATACCCGGCCTGCACCTCGAGGAACTCGTCGTCGTCGAGGATGCGGGTGATGACCTCGTGCATGTCGTACGGCTGGTTCGGCGAGTCCGGGATCAGCGTGTCCAGCTCGAGGTCCTCGTCGTTGAGGGTGTCCTCGATGGCGCCCTCGGCCACTTCGGCCGGGTATCGCGGCGGATCGGCGTGGTTGTTGCTCGGCAGGTAGCTCAGCAGGTCGCGGACGTAGTCGAAGGCATCCTGCTCGCCGGAGGCGACGTAGTGCGCGAGGCCCGACTTCGCCATGTGGGTGTGTGCGCCGCCGAGTTCCTCCATCGTCACCTCCTCGCCGGTGACCGTCTTGATGACGTCGGGGCCGGTGATGAACATCTGGCTGGTCTGGTCGACCATGACCACGAAGTCGGTCAGCGCGGGGGAGTAGACGTGGCCGCCGGCCGCGGCACCCATGATCAGCGAGATCTGCGGGATGACGCCCGAGGCCTGGATGTTGTTGTGAAAGATGCTGCTGTACAAGCCAAGTGAGACGACGCCCTCCTGGATGCGGGCGCCTGCGCCGTCGTTGATGCCGATCAGCGGGCGACCGGTCTTCAGCGCCAGCTCCTGCACCTTGACGATCTTCTCGCCGTACACCTCGCCGAGGCTGCCGCCGAACACCGTCGCGTCCTGGCTGAAGATGCAGACGTCGCGGCCGTCGATGGTGCCGTAGCCGGTGACCACGCCGTCGCCGAGCGGGCGGTTCTCCTGCAGGCCGAAGTTCACGCTGCGGTGCCGGGCCAGCGCGTCGAGCTCGACGAAGGAGTCCTCGTCGAGCAGCGCGAGGATGCGCTCGCGGGCGGTCAGCTTGCCCTTGGCGTGGACCTTCTCGACGGCCTTCTCACCGACCGGGTGCAGCGTTTCTTCGGCCCGCCTGCGCAGGTCGGCCAGCTTGCCCGCCGTGGTGTGGATGTCGATGGTGTGTCGGCGGAGGGCTCGGCCGTGTGGTCCGCGGTGTCCTTGGTACTGCTCGTCATGGTGGTCGATGGTATCGGCCGCGACATTCGTGCTGTCGGACCCCGCCCCTGGCGCCGGTGACGTTGAATGATCAGGAATTGCTGTGAAACCTCCATGCACTCAACGGGAAGTCGGGACCGGCCGGTCTGCTTGTTCAAAACAGACGTCCTGAACGGCGACGGACGTTGAACGCTCGCATTTAACGCATTTGTGAGCGAACCGCCGCAAATTCGCCCGAATATCCGACCTGCTTCTGCGTAGTAAACCTAAGAAAAGGAAATTGTGGCTCAATTTCGGCTGCATGCAGCCGAAATAACTGAGGTTGCGCTCCGGAAGTTCGCCAACCGGCGCCGTGCAGGCGCGCGACGGATTCGCTAGGCACTCGCCAGCGCACATACATTAGGGTGTCCTGGGCAAACGCAGATAGTTCCGTCCGCAAACATCTGACAGTGTCGGACACTCCCAGGTCTGTTGGCCGGCCCATCGCGGCATAGCGCTAAATGAGTTGCTGTCGCCGCTGGTCAACGACTTAAACCGA
>CAVWPQ010000044.1:0-126343 GCA_963756865.1 uncultured Actinomycetota bacterium
CTCGGTGAACGTCCGGATGATCGGCAGGAAGGCGTATGTCGCCAGAAGCGGCGCCTCGTCTGTCAACGTGTAGATGATCGTCGGCTTGTTGTTGCTCATGTGGGGGCCTCTCCCGGCTTTTTCATCAGGTCTGGCGTCGGCTATCAGTATCGCGTCGGTTACGAACCTACGCGCGCCTACACATGGGGGCATTCGCCCCATGCCATGACGGCCGAAACGGCACAGAATCTCCGTTCATGATCGGCCAGTGGCAGGCATGACCTGGCATGCGATACGCTTCTGATCGGTCATGAGCGCCAGCGTCAAGCCCCGGCTTGCTGGCCGGCAACCCTCCAACCGCGGTGGGGTGCCCCGGGAGACGACCAGGTTGAGTAGTCGCTGAGACATTCAAAAGCGGACGGCTACACGGCAAGCGCGGGTCCGCGGCAAACGGACCCCCAGAGAACAGATGGAGGTCCGTTTCCTATGAGCACGCCAGAAGATCCCACGGCCAACTGGTCGTTTTAGACGAAACAGGTCCACGCAGGCCAGACGCCCGATTCCGCCACCAACGCGCGGGCGCTGCCGATCTATCAGACCACGTCCTACACGTTCAACAGCACCGAGCATGCCGCAGCGCTGTTCGGGCTCGCCGAGCCCGGCAACATCTACACCAGGATCATGAACCCGACCCAGGACGTCGTCGAGCAGCGCATCGCCGCACTCGAAGGCGGGGTGGCGGCGCTGTTCCTCGCCTCCGGCCAGGCCGCCGAGACGTTCGCGATTCTCAACCTCGCCAACTCCGGCGACCACATCGTGTCCAGCCCGCGGCTGTACGGCGGCACGTACAACCTGTTCCACTACACGCTGCCGAAGCTGGGCATCGACGTCAGCTTCGTCGAGGACCCCGACGACCTGGACTGGTGGCGGGCCGCGGTGAAGCCCAACACCAAGGCCTTCTTCGGTGAGACCATCTCCAACCCGCAGAACGACATCCTCGACATCCCCAACGTCGCGGCCGTCGCGCACGAGGCCGGGGTGCCGCTCATCGTCGACAACACCGTGGCCACCCCGTATCTGATCCAGCCGATCGCCCACGGCGCCGACATCGTCGTGCACTCGGCCACAAGTACCTCGGCGGCCACGGTGCGGCCATTGCGGGTGTGATCGTCGACGGCGGCACCTTCGACTGGACCAACGGCAAGTTCCCCGGCTTCACCACACCGGATCCGAGCTATCACGGGGTGGTCTTCGCCGAGCTCGGCCCGCCCGCCTTCGCGCTCAAGGCGCGCGTACAGCTGCTGCGCGACCTCGGTTCGGCGGCAGCACCGTTCAACGCGTTCCTCATCGCGCAGGGGCTGGAGACGCTGAGCCTTCGCGTCGAGCGGCACGTGTCCAACGCCCAGCGGGTCGCCGAGTACCTCGACGGTCATCCCGACGTCGTCTCGGTGAATTACGCGGGACTGCCCGGCTCGCCGTGGCACGAACTCGGCCGCAAGCTCGCGCCCAAGGGTGTCGGCGCCGTGCTCGCCTTCGAGCTGGCAGGCGGCATCGACGCGGGCAAGGCCTTCGTCAACGCTCTGACGCTGCACAGCCACGTCGCCAACATCGGCGATGTGCGCTCGCTGGTCATCCATCCGGCGTCGACCACCCATTCGCAGCTGACTCCCGAGGAGCAGCTGGCAACAGGAGTCACCCCGGGTCTGGTGCGGCTGGCGGTCGGCATCGAAGGAATCGACGACATCATCGCCGACCTCGAGCAGGGCTTTGCCGCGGCCAAGCCCTTCCATGCCACCGGAAGCACCGATCCGGCGACGGTCTCGGCGTTTTAGAGACGGTCGGAAGGTCTGCAGACATGACAATCTTTGATGTGCCCGTTGACGCGCTGCCGGCCGAGGGCGAGGTCGCGATCGTCGACATCGGTTCGCTGACCCTCGAGAGCGGCGCCGTCATCGACGATGTCTCCATCGCCATCCAGCGGTGGGGCGAGCTCTCCCCCAGCCGCGACAACGTGGTGGTGGTCCTGCACGCGCTGACCGGCGACTCGCACATCACCGGTCCAGCAGGCCCCGGCCATCCGACGGCAGGCTGGTGGGACGGTGTTGCAGGGCCAGGCGCGCCGATCGACACCGACCGGTGGTGCGCGGTGGCCACCAACGTGTTGGGCGGCTGCCGCGGATCGACCGGCCCGAGTTCGCTTGCCCGCGACGGAAAGCCATGGGGCTCAAGGTTTCCCCTTGTGACGGTGCGCGACCAGGTGGAGGCCGACGTCGCCGCGCTCGCGGCGCTCGGCATCACCGAGGTCGCGGCGGTGGTCGGCGGATCGATGGGCGGCGCGAGGGCGCTCGAGTGGATGATCGCCTATCCGGACAAGGTCCGCTCAGCGCTGGTGCTCGCGGTCGGGGCGCGTGCGACCGCTGATCAGATCGGCACCCAGAGCAGCCAGATCGCCGCGATCAAGTCGGATCCGAACTGGTGCGGCGGCGACTACTACGGAACCGGCCGTTCGCCCGACATCGGGATGGAGATCGCCCGTCGTTTCGCGCACCTGACCTACCGGGGAGAGCACGAACTCGATGACCGCTTCGGCAACGACAGCCAGGGCGACGAGGATCCCACCAGCGGCGGCCGCTACGCGGTGCAGAGTTACCTGGAGTACCAGGGCCACAAGCTGCTGAGCAGGTTCGATGCGGGCACCTACGTCACGCTGTCCGAATCGTTGTCCAGTCACGACGTCGGCAGGGGCCGCGGCGGCATCGCGGCCGCGCTCGGCAACTGCCACGTCCCTGTGGTCGTCGGCGGCATCACATCTGACCGCCTGTACCCAATCCGGCTGCAGGAGGAATTAGCCGAGCTGCTGCCGGGTTGTGCGGAGTTGAAGGTTGTCGACTCGATCTACGGCCACGACGGGTTCCTCGTCGAGTCGGATGCGGTCGGCATTCTGATCCGCGAGACATTGGAGCTGGCATCCAGGTGACCCGATCCAGGCAGCAGCGTTCCCTGTCGTTCGGTGCAGAAGCCGCGGCATACGAACGCGGCCGACCGTCCTATCCGCCAGAGGCCATCGACTGGCTGCTTCCGTCCAATGCCCGCGACGTGCTCGATCTCGGCGCAGGGACGGGAAAGCTGACGACGCGGCTCGTCGAGCGCGGACTGGACGTCGTCGCCGTCGACCCGATCCCGGAAATGCTCGAGCTGCTCAGCCATTCGTTGCCCGATACGCCCGCGCTGCTCGGCACCGCGGAGGACATCCCGCTGCCCGACGACAGCGTGGACGCGGTACTGGTCGCGCAGGCCTGGCACTGGTTCGATCCGGAACGCGCCGTCAAAGAGGTCGCGCGGGTACTGCGGCCCGGCGGGCGTCTCGGGCTGATCTGGAACACCCGCGACGAACGGATGGGCTGGGTCAAGGATCTCGGCCGCATCATCGGACACGAGGACGACCCGTTCAGCCACGAGGTGACGCTGTCGGCGCCGTTCGACGGCGTGGAACGCGACCACCAGGAGTGGACGAGCTATCTCACCCCGCAGGCGCTCATCGACCTCGTGGCGTCCCGCAGCTACTGCATCACCTCGCCGACGGATGTCCGGACCCAGGTTCTGGAGCGGGTGCGCGACCTGTTGGCGACGCACCCCGCGCTGGCCAGCTCCACCGGCTTGGCGCTGCCCTACATCACGGTGAGCATCCGCGCGACGCTCCCTTAGTCAACCGGCGCCGAACCAGCGCGCCAGCGCCGTTCGCAGTGCCGAGGCGTGGTTGTCATCGAATGTGTCTGCGGCCCAGGCGACATAGCCGTCGGGCCGAATGAGCATCGCGGCGGGCCCGTCGGTCACCGTGCCCGTCACAACGTCCACGCGGTCGCTCCACCCGGCCGCGATCGCCGAGGCTTCGTCTCCGGTCGCATCAAGAAGCACCGGGCGCGCATCGTGCAGCAGCTCGACGATTCGGCGGCCGTCCTCGAGAACGAGGTCGGGCACCATCAGACCCGCGAGTCGATGGTCGTCGCCGACGTCATAGCGGACGTCAGACCCTGCCAGCAGACCCGCCAGGTGCTTCACGACCTCCGGTTTGGCCACCAACTCGCCGAAAAGCGAACGCAGCGCCTCTATTTCGGGTCCGGGCGCGCACAGCGCCAGTTGGGCCTGCGAGTGCATCATCACCCGCTCACCCACGGGGTAGCGCTCGGACTCGTAGGTGTCGAGCAGGCCGTCGGGCGCCTTCCCTTTCACCGTGGCGGCCAGTTTCCAACCGAGGTTGACGGCGTCCTGCATACCGAGGTTCAGCCCAGGGCCGCCCATCGCGGAGTGCACGTGCGCGGAGTCCCCGACCAGTAGCACCCGCCCGACGCGGTAATGCTCGGCCTGCCGCGAGTTCGTCACGTCGTGCTTGCGCAGCGCATGCGGGCCTGAACCCTTCGGCGCCTGCAGCGGCATGTCGACGCCGATGATGCGGCGGATGCTCTCGCGCAGCTCGTCGAGCGTCAGCTGCCCGTCGGCGCTGCCGAAGGACTGGCCGTATTCGATCGTGCCGACCAGCGGCCGGTCCGGTTCGATCGGAAACGCGATGATGGTGCCGTTGGCAAACCTGTTGTGGCCGAACGGTAAAAGGCCGAAGCCCGGAATTTCATAGCCGCGGCCTGGCACCAAGAGCTCTTCGGGCAGGTGCACGTGGGCGATCCGGCCCGCGATCGGCGACGTGTGGCCGGGAAAGCCGATGCCCGCACTCTTGCGTACTGTGCTGCGACCACCGTCAGCGCCGACCAGGTAGCCGGCGTCCAACCGGTATGCCCTTCCGGAGGTCGCCACCGTCAGCGCGACGCTCTGCTCTCCCGGCCTCAGCGCGGTCAGCTCGTGGCCCCACCGGATGTCGACGCCGAGGTCGCGGGCCCGTTTCTCCAGCAGGCGAACGACCCGCGGCTGCTGTATCAGCAGGGAGTACATCGGCTTGTCATCGATCCCGATGAAGTCGAGCCCGATTCCCGCGAACATCCAGCCGTAGGCGGGTCGCGGCGGACCCTCGTCGCCACCGAACACATGAAAGAGACCACGCATGTCGAGCTGTCGGATGACCTGTCCGACAAGGCCGTTGGCTTTGGGCTCGTCGCTCGGTGCTGGCAGCTTGTCGAGCACGACGGGCCGGACACCGGCCAGTGCCAGCTCGCAGGCCAGCAGCAGCCCGTTGGGTCCGGCGCCGGAGATGACGACGGCAGCGGCTTCAACGGTCATGGCTTGCTCCTCTCGAGTGTGGGTTCCGGCAGGCCTGCGGCGACTTCGGCGAAGGCGGCGCGGATCAGATCGGTGATCACGACAGGTGGCTCGGCCCGCACATAGGTCTCCGTCGCCGCATCGCCGACGGCGCGAACAACAGCGGCCACGAGCCGCGGGTACATATCGCGCTCCGGGTCGGTGCCCGTCCGCTCTGCGACCACCTCGAGCCATTCGTCGAAGAGCTCCTTGTTCGCCGCATCGCGGATCTCGGGTCTCATCAACAGCTTCCGGACCTCGGCCAGCTCCGTGCGGGTCGGGATCTTGTTCTCCTCGCCGGTGGCCTCACGGAAGTCCTCCTCGAGGGGAGCGACGACGGACTCGGTGATCGACGTCCACAGCGGTTCGTCGGCGGGGCGGTCCCGCAGGACCGCGATGCTGCGCCGCAGACGTTCGGTCTGGCGATAGGCCAGCGCCTCGTACTTGCCGGTGAAGTAGTTGTTGAACGTGCGCAGCGACACCCCCGCAAGGTCGGCGATCGCCTCGCGGGTGACCGACTCGAGGCCGCCATCGAAGGCCAGCTTCAACGCGGCATCGCTGAGCGCGCGGCGGGTGTCGAGCTTCTTGCGCTCCCGGAGTCCGGTCATGAGTCCACCTTACCGAAACTTGCCTGTTGGGCAAGTTTTCCCAGCAGGCACCTTTCTCGCCGATATCGCTCCAGGAATAGCTATATTGTCCAAATTGTCCGATTCGGACGAAATGGCTAGAATGAGGTCATGGCATCTCTGACCTTCCGCAACAGCGACGGCGAGTTGGTCGACGTCCCGACTGTGGCGGCCACCAGGTTCAAGAACGAGTTCGGCTCGATCTTCGAGCAGGCAGCGCTCGGCGGCGCGGTGGCGATCACCAAACACAACACCCCAAAGGCGGTGCTGCTGTCGTATGCCGAGTTCGAGGCGCTGACGAAGTCCGGCTCACCGGCGCTCGACGAACTGACCGACGAGTTCGACGCCCTTCTTGCCGGCATGCAGACCACGGCCGCCAAATCGGCGACGGCGTCCGCCTTCGATGCCACGCCGGAGGAACTGGGCCGTGCTGCGGTGAAGGCCGCACGCGCGTCGCGTCGGTGATTTCCCTCCGATGGCCCGCAAAGCCAAGGCACCGCCGCGAATCTACGTGCTGGCCGGCGTCAACGGCGCGGGCAAGAGCAGCATCGGCGGTGCGATGCTGCGCGCGGCAGGCGCCGACTACTACAACCCCGACGAAGCCGCGCGTGCGCTGATCGCCGCCAACCCCGGGCTGGAGCAGACCAAGGCCAACGCCGCGGCGTGGCGACAGGGGAAACGTTTGTTGGAGAAGGCGATTCGCGAACGTCTCGACTTCACATTCGAAACCACGCTGGGCGGCTCGACGATGACGCGGCTTCTCGGCGAAGCGGCCAGCCACGGTGTCGAGGTTCGCGTCACCTACGTCGGGCTGTCCAGCCCGGAGGAGCACATCGCACGGGTCGCACAGCGGGTGAGCCAGGGCGGCCACGACATTCCGGAGACCTCCATCCGCCGTCGCTGGCGGCACAGCAGGCAGAACCTCATCCAACTACTTCCGGCGCTCACCGAACTGCGGGTCTACGACAACTCCGCATACGGCGACCCCGCCGCAGGAGACAGCCCGCGGCCGAAGCTGGTGTTGCACCTGGCCCATGGCGAGATCGTCGGGCCGTCCGACCTCTCCGCGACCCCGCAGTGGGCCAAGCCGATCGTCGCGGCGGCACTGAAGATGAGCTGGGCGGGCTAGCTGGTGCCCAACGGGTCGATGGTCGCGGCGATGTAGAGCACGGCGGCGCTGACCGTCGCAGTCGTGACGAAGTCGGTGCCCTTCTTGCGGACTACCAGCAGACCGGCCCGATCGTCGGTGAGTCCGATGCGCAGCGCGGCCGCGACCGCCACCCCGATACCGATGACAAGGGCGCCGCGCCGCCAGTACCCGGCGATCACAAGGCCGAACGCCGCAAGGAAGAACAGGCCGACCAGCAGGATCGGCCACTGACCGCGGAATACCCTGCGGGCGAACTCTTTCGCAGTCATCCGGCCCGTTCGGCGAGTTCGACCACGTTGACGAGCAGGAACGCCCGGGTCAACAGCCCGACGCCGCCCGGGTTCGGCGATACGTGCCCCGCCACCTCCCAGACGTCGGGTGCGACGTCACCGACGAGCTTGCCGTTCTCGTCGCGGCTGACGCCGACGTCGACGACGGCCGCACCCGGCCGCACCATCTCCGCGGTCACCATGTGCGGCACGCCCGCAGCGGCGATCACGATGTCCGCCTCGCGAGTCAGCTGCGGCAGATGCCGGGTTGCGGTGTGACACAACGTCACCGTGGCGTTCTCGGATCTCCGGGTCAGCAGCAGCCCCAGCGGTCTTCCGACCGTGACGCCTCTGCCGATCACCACCACCTGCGCGCCCGCGATCTCCACCTCGTAGCGCCGAAGCAGGTGCACGATTCCGCGCGGCGTGCACGGCAGCGGTGCGGGCTCGTTGAGCACCAGCCTGCCCAGGTTCATCGGGTGCAGGCCGTCGGCGTCCTTGCCGGGGTCGAGGCGCTCCAGCGCGGCATTCTCGTTGAGGTGCTTGGGCAGCGGCAGCTGCACGATGTAGCCGGTGCATTCGGGATTCGCGTTGAGCTCGTCGATGGTCTCGTCGAGTGTGGCCTGGCTGATGTCGGCGGGCAGGTCGCGGCGGATCGAGTTGATGCCCACTTTCGCGCAGTCGGCGTGCTTGCCGCGCACATAGGCCTGCGAGCCGGGGTCGTCACCGACAAGGACCGTGCCGAGGCCCGGTGTCCGTCCGGCGGCGGTCAGGGCCGCCACCCGCTCCTTCAAATCGACGAAGATCTCGTCCCGTGTGGCCTTACCGTCCAATGTGATCGCACCCACGGCAGCCAGTCTGGCATGCTCCACTCGTATGAACACTCAGCCCAATGTGTTCACCCCGGCCAAGCTCGGCCCGGTGACGCTACGCAACCGGGTCATCAAGGCGGCCACGTTCGAGGCGTCGACGCCAGAAGCGCTTGTGACCGATGATCTGATCACCTACCACCGGTTGCCTGCCGCGGGTGGAGTCGGGATGACGACGGTCGCCTACCTCGCGGTGTCGAAAGGCGGGCGCACCGAGGGCAACGTGATCTGGTGGCGTCCCGAGGCCATCGCAGGCTTGCGCCGCCTGACCGACGCGATCCATGCGGAAGGCGCGGCGATCAGCGCGCAGATCGGCCATGCCGGGCCCGTCGCCAACGCCCGCACGACGAAGGCGACGGCCTATGCACCCGTGCGGTTCTTCAATCCGCTGTCGATGCGGTTCGCCAAGAAGGCGGGCCCCGACGACATCCGCGACATCATCGAGGCGCACGCCGCCGCAGCCCGGTACGCGATCGAGGCCGGGTTCGACGCCGTCGAGATCCACCTGGGCCACAACTATTTCGCCAGCTCCTTCCTCAGCCCCTTGATCAACCGGCGCGATGACGAGTTCGGCGGCTCGCTGCAGAACCGCGCCAAGGTCGCGCGCGGCATGGTGATGGCGGTGCGCAGGGCGGTGGAGAAGGAGGGCACGCCCATCGCGGTCACCGCCAAGCTGACGATGACCGACGGCGTTCGCGGCGGTATCTCGATCGACGAATCGCTTCAGACGGCCAAGTGGCTGGAAGAAGACGGCGGTCTCGACGCCCTCGAGCTCACCGCGGGCAGCTCTTTGGTCAACCCGATGTACCTGTTCCGCGGCGACGCCCCGATCAAGGAGTTCGCAGGCGCGTTCAAGCCGCCGCTGAGGTGGGGCATCCGAATGACCGGCAAGAAATTCCTGCGCGAGTACCCCTACCGGGAGGCGTTCCTGCTGCGGGATGCCAAGAAGTTCCGCGCCGAGCTCACGATGCCGCTGATCCTGCTCGGCGGTATCACCAACCGCGAAACCATGGACCTCGCGATGGCCGAGGGGTTCGACTTCGTTGCGATGGGGCGCGCACTGCTCGCCGAGCCTGACCTGATCAACCGCATCCGCGACGACGGCGACGCTCACAGCGTGCTTTCGGCGTGCACACACTGCAACAAGTGCATGGCCACCATTTACAGCCACACCCACTGCGTGGTCACCGGCTCGCCGGGTTGACGACGCCACCTCCCTAACAGTCGCCGGAGATCGACGGGTTACCTATACAGTTGGTCGCGATGAGCTACCCAGCCCCGCCCGCGCTGACCGTTCGGAACGATGGATCAGCACGCACCTTCGCCGCTGGAAACGATGTGGTCATCGGCCGCGACCTCCGCGCCGACGTCCGCATCGCACACCCACTGATCTCCCGCGCACACCTGGTGCTGCGGTTCGATCAGGGTCGGTGGCTCGCCATCGACAACGGCAGCCTCAACGGCATGTACGTCAACGGCCGCCGGGTGCCGACCGTCGACATCCAGGACGGTATGCGCGTCAACATCGGCAACCCGGACGGCCCCGAACTGACCTTCGAGGTGGGCAGGCAGCAGGCCATCGGCAGGCCGCCGACCACGTCCATCCCCATCACCAACCGGCCGAGCGGATCCTGGCCGGCCCAGCAACCGCCAACCGCGCCCCCGCCCGCGTCCCGCCCGCAGGCGTATCCGACCGGCCCCCAGCAGGGCTACCCGTCGCCCCAGCAGCCGCGGTACCCGGGTGGCCCCCAGCCCGGCTACACCGGATCGCAGCCGGCGCGCGTACCGACCGCGGCGTCGCATCCGGTCGCCCAGCCCGGGTTGTCCCAGTCCTCGCTGTCGCAGCCGGCTCTCGAGTCGGTGACGGCCATGGGTCCGGCGGCCGCACCGCGATCGAGCGAAGGCAACCTCGCGACGAGCATGCTGAAGATCCTGCGGCCGGGCCGCCCCGTCGACTCGTCGGCGCCGGGCTCGATCAAGATCGGCCGCAACTCCGACAACGACATCGTCATCCCCGACGTGCTTGCGGGGCGCCACCACGCGACCCTCGTGCCGACCGCAACGGGTACCGAGATCCGCGACAACCGAAGCATCAACGGGACGTTCGTCAACGGCACACGCGTCGAAAGCGCCGTGCTGAACGAGGGTGACACGGTCACCATCGGCAACGTCGACCTGGTTTTCCGCGGCGGCACGCTGGTCCGCCGCACCGAGACCACCGCGGCAAGCGGCACCGGCGGCCTCGACGTGTACGGCGTCACGTGGACGATCGAGGGCAATAAGACGCTGCTCGACAACATCTCGCTGACGGCCCGGCCGGGCACACTGACGGCCGTGATCGGCCCGTCGGGCGCGGGCAAGTCCACCTTCGCCCGGCTGGTCGCCGGCTACACCCATCCCACGGAGGGCACCGTCGCCTTCGAGGGCCACGACATCCACGCCGAGTACGCCTCGCTGCGCTCCCGCATCGGGATGGTGCCCCAGGACGACGTGGTGCACGGTCAGCTGACCGTCAACCAGGCCCTGATGTTCGCGGCCGAGTTGCGGCTGCCCCCGGACACCACCAAAGAGGACCGCGAACGGGTGGTTTCGCAGGTGCTCGAGGAACTCGAGATGACGCAGCACCGACAGACCCGCGTCGACAAGCTCTCGGGCGGTCAACGCAAGCGCGCGTCGGTGGCGATGGAGCTGCTGACCGGCCCCTCGCTGCTGATCCTCGACGAGCCGACGTCCGGCCTCGACCCGGCGCTGGATCGCCAGGTGATGACGATGCTGCGCCAACTCGCCGACGCTGGCCGCGTCGTGTTGGTGGTCACCCACTCGCTGTCCTACTTGGACGTATGCGATCAGGTGCTGTTGTTGGCGCCAGGCGGCAAGACCGCGTTCTGCGGGCCACCCAGCCAGATCGGCGCGGCGATGGGCACCACGAACTGGGCCGACATCTTCAGCGGTGTCGCACGAGATCCGGATTCGGCGCATCAGCGGTTCGTCGCACAGACCGGACCGACCCCGCCGAGGCCGTCGTCGCAGACTCCCGGCGACCTCGGGAAGCCGACCAAAACCAGTGTGCGACGCCAGTTCTCCACGATTGCGCGTCGCCAGATGAGGCTGATCATCTCCGACCGCGGGTATTTTCTCTTCCTGGCGTTCCTGCCCTTCATCATGGGTGTGCTGTCGCTGTCGGTGCCCGGCGACGTCGGCTTCGGCGTGCCGGTTCCCGCGATTCAGGGCGGTGAAGCGCCCAACGAGCCGGGGCAGATCCTCGTGCTGCTCAACGTCGGCGCCATCTTCATGGGCACCGCACTGACCATCCGTGCTCTGATCGGTGAGCGGGCGATCTTCCTGCGCGAGCAGGCCGTCGGATTGTCCACCACCGCATACCTTTTGGCGAAGGTCATCGTCTTCGCCGCATTCGCGATCCTGCAGTCGAGCATCGTCACCGCCATCAACATCTGGGGCAAGAAGTGGGGCCCTGGAGCCGTCACCAGCGGTGCGGTGATCCCCAACCGGAGCCTCGAACTGTTCGTCGACATGGCGGCGTGCTGTGTGGCCGCCGCGATGGTCGGACTTGCGCTTTCGGCGCTCGCCAAATCGAGCGAGCAGATCATGCCGCTGCTGGTGATCGCGATCATGTCGCAGTTGGTGTTCCAGGGCGGCATGATCCCGGTGACCGGGCGCGTCGGCCTCGACCAGCTGTCGTGGATAACCCCGGCGCGGTGGGGATTCGCCAGCACCGCGTCGACGATCGACCTCATCAGGCTCGTCCCGGGTCCCCTCACGCCACAGGACTCGCATTGGAAGCACACTCCTGGCGCGTGGTGGTTCAACATGGCGATGCTCGGATGTATCTGCATCGGCTACCTGAGCCTGGTGCGGTGGAAGATCCGGCTCAAAGGCGGTTAGGTGTGCTGGCCTGCGCACGTGGCTAAGCCATCTCGGTAAATCGCTGCCTCGCAATATTGCCGTACAGAGCACTCTCGAACACGCGTTAGGCTGGATATACGAAGCCACGCCATTCGTGCCTACGTCTTTCCGGCATGCCACAGAAGGGATGGACAGCTATGTCCGCACGCAGACGAAGTGTTCGCTTGATCGCCGCAGGGGCTGCAGCGGGAGCGCTGCTGGGCGGGACCGCCGCCACGGCCACCGCATGGCCGATCCAGTTGACGGCGATGGATTACAAGTTCCTCGACACCGTCCGCCCGGTCTTCCCGCGCGATGACGACACGCTGCTGATGGCCGGGCGCGGTGCCTGCAAGGTGCTCTACGACGGCATGGGGCAACAAGCCGCCATCGACACCGTCGTGGCGCAGTTCGGCGCCACCCCCGAACAGGCGAACGTCGTGGTGAACGCCGGCCGCGGCAGCTACTGCACGCAGGCGCCAAGCTAGCCGTGCACTAGCTCACTCACCGTGCACGTCCAGGCCGTGTGCGGCGGCGAAGGCCAATGCCTGTTCGATGTCGATGTGTGCACCGCGGACAGACGCGGTGGTCCACAGCGTCGGATCGATCCTGGCGCCACGCAGATCGGCTTCCTCCAGCCGGGTGTCCTGCGTGCGGGCTCCCCGCAGATCTGCGCGGCGCAGTACCGCCTTGCGCAGGTCCGCCTTCACCAGGCTGGTCTCGCTTAGTCGGCAGTCCGAAAGGTCGACGCCGCGGAGATCGCAGTCACCGAGCACCGCCAACGTGAAGTCGACTTCGTCGAACGTCACCGGCCGCAGACGGCATTCGGTGAATACCGAGCCGAGCATGCTGCAATGTCGGAAGGTACTGTGCCACAGCGTTGTCCTGCGGAACTTGCAGTTCCGGAAGGCCGATCCGAAGTGCTCGGATTCACCCATGTCGACGCCGCTGAAGTCGCATTCGGTGAACACGACGCGCTCGGTGCGCAGCCGCGTCAGGTCATCGTCGCGAAAGTCATGCTCGACGAATTCCCGTTCTTTCCAAACGGTTTCGGCTTCCGACACGCTATCAGCCGGGCACGGACGGAAGTATGTTCAATGCATATTCGGTGACAGCGATCAGTGCCGCTGTCGATGAGTGCCGGTCTCGTGCGTCGACCGTGATGATCGGAATGCGATCGGCAAGGGCGAGCGCTTTGCGTACTTCGTGCGGGGGATGCTTAGGCGCGTTGTCGAATTCGTTGATCGCGATGAGGAACGGCATGTTGCGGGCCTCGAAGAAGTCCACCGCCGCGAAGCTGTCCTGAAGCCGACGAACGTCCACGAGGATGATGGCGCCGATCGCGCCACGCACCAGGTCGTCCCACATGAACCAGAACCGCCGCTGGCCCGGCGTGCCGAACAGGTACAGCACCAGGTCCTCGTCGAGGGTGATGCGGCCGAAATCCATCGCGACCGTGGTGGTCCGCTTGTCCGGCGTCGCCTCGAGGCCGTCGAGTCCTTCGGAGGCATTGGTCACCAACGCCTCAGTGCGCAGCGGCATGATCTCCGAGACCGCACCGACGAACGTGGTCTTGCCGACGCCGAAACCGCCGGAGATGACGATCTTGGTCGACGCCTTGCCGTTGCTGTTTTGCTCTCCCCCTGCCCTTCGGGCGGGAGGTACCCCCACGCGTCCGCCGTGACCCTCAGAGCGCTCGTAAGCCACGGAGGGTCCTTCCTATCAGTTGACGCCGCTCGTCGACGCTGGAGTAGTCACTCAGAGTCGTGCGCACGCGCAGGTGACCCGATGACACCAGATCACCGATCAGCACGCGGGCCACCCCGACCGGTAATGAGAGGCGCGCCGCGATCTCGGCCACCGACGGGCTGCTACCGCACATGGCGCAAATCTGTGCCCGCACATCGTTTGCCGGCCAACGCCGGGGCTTGTCTGAGACGACGGCCTCGATCGGTGCTTCCAGCGGAAGGCTGACGCGCGAGTCCGTCCGCCCGGCCGTCAGCGTGTATGGCCGTACCAGGCTCGGCTGGTCCTGATGGGCGGGAGACTCGAATTCGTCCACGGTCCGCTCACGAGTGCTGGGGGGCTCGTCGTGCTGACTGGACCACGCTGCCGACGCGCTCGACCAACATCGCCATCTCGTAGCCGATCTGACCGATGTCGCAGCCCGTGGTGGCAAGCGTCGCGAGGTTGGAGCCGTCGCCGACGCGCATCAGCAGCAGATAGCCGTTCTCCATCTCGACGATGGACTGCAACACGTAGCCGCCGTTGAAGAGTTGCGACGCGCCAGTCGAAAGACTGGCGAGGCCAGAGGTGACCGCGGCGAGCTGGTCGGCGCGTTCGATCGGCATGTGCTCGCTGGCAGCCATCAGAAGACCGTCCGCGGAAACCAGAACCGCATGGGTGACACCGGATACGTCGCGGGCGAACTTCGAAACCAGCCAGTCGAGCGAATCGCGCTGCGTCGAACTCGGCGTCATTCGTTACCTGTTCCTCTGGTCTCCTGGGCGTGCGACCGGGCGGCGTGCACACCGCTGAAGTGGCTGCTCATGCTCGCGCGAACGGCCTCCGGATCACGCACCGGTATGGCGTGCGCACCTGTACTGAATTCGGCCGCCGACTCTACCTCGTCATCGTCGTCATCGCTTCGGTGCGCTCCGCCGTTGGGATGTCCGCCGTTGATGCCGTGGCGTGCCACCGACGCCGCACCGGGTATCAGCCGCGCACCTGGGTCGCGAACGGGCAGCCCGTGCTCGGTGTGCGATTCGACGGTCGCATCCTCGGCGGCCTCTGCAACAGACCAGCCGTGATCCCAGACCGACTGCCAATTCAGATCGCTGCTCTTGGCCAGATCGGCGGGATCGACGAGCCACTCCGAGAGCATCTTCTGGTAGATGGCGTCGTCGGAACCCGCCGTCGCCGAGGCGTCTGCCTCCACGAGCTCTGGCATCTCGAGGATCTCCGGGATCTCGGGGTCATGTGCACCGTTGGTCGTCGCCTGGGTGCGCGACGCGAAGAACGCCGAGGTGTCGACGGGAGCCTGCCTGGGCTGCTCTGCGACCGGTTCCTCCCACGGCTCCGGCTCGTAGTCGGCCTCCGGCTCGAGGTCGTAGGGGACCTCGGACTCGGCTTCGGCCCCTTCTTCGGCCTCAGCCTCGGCTTCGTACTCAGAGTCATCGACCGGATCACCCGAGATGCCGCTGGCGCCGGGATTGCGCTGCGGCAACAGCGTGACAGGCAGCTCGGAGTGTCCGTTGATCTGATCCACGCCGACCTCGGGCTCGAAGTCCTGGTACACGTCGGCATACACGTCGGCCTCATCGAATGCCTGCGCGGTTGCGAGCGAGTGTGCGGCGCCGGGGACTTCCTGCGGACCGGTGTCGATGTGGTCGCGCATACCCGCACGAATGATCTGCTCCGACGGGACGTACACGCCCGCGGTGGTGCCCGAATTCGGCTCTCCCGCAATGGTGCTACGCAGACGGACCACGAGGCCGTGTTGCTGCGCGAGACGGCCGACCACGAACAGACCCATATGGCGGGCGGTGTAGGGAGTCACCTCGCCACCGGACTGCAGCCGCGTGTTGGCGACCCGCAGATCGGATTCGGTCATGCCGAGCCCGATGTCGCTGACCTCGATGACCAGTCCACCGTTACCCGTGTGCACGGCCGACACCCGCACCTGCGAGATCGGCGGCGAGTAGCGCAGCGCATTGTCGAGAAGCTCGGCGAGCAGGTGCACGACATCGCCTGCGATCGATCCGACGATCTCGCTGTCGGGCACGGTCGCGGTGACGACGCGTGCGTAGTCCTCGACCTCGGAGGCCGCGGCGTTGATGAGGGCCGCGACGGGGACCGCATCGGCCTGCTCGCGCGGCACCTTGGAGCCGGCGAGCACCAAGAGGTTGGCGCCGTTTCGGCGCATCCGCGCGGCCAGGTGATCGAGTTTGAACAGGCTTTCCAGCCGCTCCGGGTCCTCCTCGTTGCGCTCGAGCCGGTCGATGAGCGTGAGCTGTTGATCGACAAGCGAGCGGCTGCGCCGCGACAGCGTCTCGAACATGTCGCCAACTTGGAGCTGAAGTCGGCTCTGCTCGCCGGCCAGGAAGACCGCCTGCTCGTGCAGTTCGTCGACGGCGTGGGCGACCTGCCCGACTTCCTCGGTGGTGTGCACGGGGATGGGCTCCACCGGTCCCGGTTCCTTGCCGGAACGCACGCGGTCGATCTCGCGCGACAGATCAACGTGGGCGACGCGCAGTGCGCTGTCGCGCAGCGTGTGCAGCGGCCGCACCAATGACCGGGCCACCAGCGCGACCAGGAGCAGCGCCAGCAGGATCGCGCCCAGCACGATCGCCGAATCGCGGATGGCTTCGGTGCGGGCGGCCGACGCCTGGTCGGCGACGGCGCCGGTCATCGCGGGCACCGTCGTGTCGATCAGCTTGGCCGCGACCGCGTCCGTGCTCTGAAACGACTGAAGCAATTGCGGATTGCCGACGATCGGCACGTTCGGATCCGAGATCACTGCCGTGCGCTGGATGTACTCCCGCTGCAGCTGCTTGGCCTCCGGCGAGCCGACGCCCAGCACCTGCGCCATGCCGAACAGGGTCGACGGCTCGGTGCCCGCCAGCGTGACCAGCCGGCTGCGCAGCTCGGGGTCGGGCAGGTCGGCGCCGCCCATCACGACGAGCTGTTCCATCATCATTTGCCCGCGGGCGCCGACAGCACGGGCGAGGCCCTGCGCCTGGGCGAGGATGCCTTGGTCGTCGACCCGCACCGATCCGGTGATGGCGTCCTCTGCGGTCAGCAGGATCGGCACGTAGGTGGTGACCCGGTCGATCAGGGAGACGTCGTTGGAGCCGCCGATCTTGTTCACCTGCGCCTGGCCGCGGTCGAGCATGCTCTTGACACCCTTGAGGATGTCCGGCGGCAGGTTCGGCGTGTTGTCCAACCGACGCTGGAGGTCGGCGCGGTTGGAGTCGAAAGTGCCTATCGCTGCTTGTACGTCGCCGCCGGAGACCGGCGCCAGCATGACGCCGTTCAGCGCATTCATGTAGCTAACGATCGTGGGCACCATTTCGGCGCGATCGGCCGCGCGTTGCAGATCACGCGCCTCAATCGCGTTGGAGTAGATGCGCAACCCGCCGAAGGTGCCCGCGAGAATCAGCGGCACCAAGACGATCGCGAAGACCTTCCACCGGACCGGCCAATTCCTCAGCGACCACCTGGAGGGTCGTTTGGGTGGCGCGGCGCCATCAGCGTCGTCGGCGGCGACCAGTCCGTCCACCAGTTCTTGCTGGGTGAACGAGGTCATTGCGGTACCGCCGCGCTACCCGCAGCTAGTCCGTCTTTTCCAATTTGAGCGAGGTTCATAACGCTTCCTGCTGATTTTGCCCACGTCCGGGCTGGCGTTCGTCGCCTGGCAATTGATCGAGTATGCCAGTCGGGGGCGGCAGGTTCCACAATTCTTACTGAACAGCCAAGGTTCGGGGCCTCGCTCTTAGGAGCGCTAACGGGTGCGCGAGCAAATGCATTCAGGGGCGCCTGCAATCATCGTCGAATGTTTCGGTTGATGTTCTTCTCGCCGCGTATCGCGCCCAACACCGGTAATGCGATCCGAATGGTCGCGGCGACGGGATGCGAACTGCATCTGGTCGAGCCGCTCGGCTTCGAGATGAGCGAACCGAAGCTCCGCCGGGCCGGGCTGGACTACCACGACCTGGCCTCGGTGACCGTGCACCGGGATCTGACCGAGGCATGGAATTCCATCGGCCCGACGCGGGTGCATGCCTTCACCGCGCACGCGACGGCGTCGTTCGCCGACGTCGAGTACCAGCCGGGCGATGTGTTGATGTTCGGCCCCGAGCCCACGGGGCTGGACGAGGCGACCCTGGCCGACCCGCACATCACCTCGCGGGTGCGCATCCCGATGCTTGCGGGCAGACGGTCACTGAACCTGTCCAACGCCGCCGCGGTCGCCGTCTATGAGGCGTGGCGACAGCACGGCTTCAGCGGAGCGTGGGGGCACTCCCCTCGCAAGCTGGGGCCCCACCCGCTTGCGGGGGACTAGTCACCACCCATTCCAGTGCGTGAACTGCTCTGCGGGCAGGCGTTTGGCCCGCTTGAAGTCGGTGCCCTTGGTGTAGGCGATCGGGAACAGCCCGCCTTGGCGGTATTGGTCGTACGGGATGCCAAGTACGTCGGCGGCCAACTTCTCGCCCTTGCCGACGAGATGCAGAGTGGTCCACGCCGAGCCGAGGCCACGCGAACGCAGCGCCAGCATGTAACTCCATACCGCGGGCAGCAGTGAGCCCCAGAACCCAGCACTGCCCGCCACCGCCTCGTCAGGACTGCCAGCCAGGCACGGGATCATCATCACCGGCACCTCGTGGAAGTGCTCGTTGAGGTACATCGCGGATTCAGTCACCAGCGGCCGTTGCTCGTCACGCACGTCGCCGAACGTCGGCTTGGGTTCGCTGAGGTATCGATTCGCATTGTGCCGGTAGATGTCGGCGATCGCCTTCTTCTTCTCCGGGTCGTCGACGAACACCCACTGCCAACCTTGTGAGTTGGAACCCGTCGGCGCCTGCAGCGCCAGGTCGAGACACTCCATCAGTACCTCGCGGGGCACCGGCTTCTCCAGGTCTAGTCGTTTGCGCACCGAGCGGGTGGTCGTCAGGACATCGTCGACGGACAGGTTGAGGTTCATAGAAGAAAGACTAGCGAGACTACATTCGCTTTCATGGCAGTCGAATTCACGCAAGAGGTGACCCGCAGGCTCGAATCCGACCACTACGGATGGTTGACGACGGTGGCCAAGTCCGGTCAACCGGTGCCGAAGCTGGTGTGGTTCTACTTCGACGGCACCGACGTCGTCGTCTACACGATGCCGAATGCGGCGAAGGTCAGACACATCGCCAACCACCCGCGGGTGAGCCTGAACCTCGACTCCGACGGCAACGGCGGCGGCATCATCGTCGTCGGCGGACAGGCGATGGTCGACGCGACCGATTCCGACCCGCGCGAAGACGGCCCCTACTGGGCGAAGTACGAAGCCGACGCCAAGAACTTCGGGCTGGCCGATGCGATGGGCGACTATGACACCCGGCTCAAATTCACCGTCGACAAGGTGTGGACCACCCCGACCGAGGGCTGACGTGCACACCAGATCCGATTTCGAGCGCCCGGTCCGACGGTGGCAGGACATTCCGGGCTGGTTCCAGTGGCGCGGCGGACAGGAGGAGGCCGTCGCGCACTTCGGTGACGGAAGCCGTTTCGTCGAAGTGGGCTGCTATCTCGGCAAGAGCATCTGCTCGCTGGCCGAAGTGATTCGCGAAAGCGGCCGCGACATCACCCTCACCGGGGTCGACACCGCGCGGGGCAGCGGACCGGAGGGCACCCGCGACATCAATGCGCACGGTCCCGCGGTTGAATATGGTGGCGGCACCTTCGCCGGCCTGCTGCACCGCAACGTGATCGCTTGTGGCGCAGACGATCTGGTGCAGCTGCTGATCAGCGACTCCGTAGCGGCCGCGAATTTGTTTCCCGACCGGTCGCTGGCGTGGGTGCACATCGATGCGCGACACGATTACGCCAGTGTGTCCGCCGACATCGCGGCATGGGGTCCGAAGGTGCGGATGGGAGGCTGGCTGTCCGGAGACGACTTCAACGCCTATCAATGGCCTGGGGTCGTAGCAGCTGTGCGCGATGCCCTCCCTGCCGCCGACACTTGGTGGTCGACGCAGTGGCGCTGGGTGAAAAACTAGAAGGCCGGAACAACCCCCGTCAGAACCTCGACTGCTTACGATCAGGGCCTCATCGGTACGAGCCCGCGAGGTCAACATGACGATCGAAGCCCACGACCCGCACCATCAGCCCGAGGCGGACCTTCAGAAGAAGGGGCTGGCGGGAAACTCGGTCGGCCTGCTCGGCGGCACCGTCCTCGGCATTTCGTCGGTGGCGCCGGCCTATGCGCTGACGGCCACGCTCGGCATTCTGGTGGCGGAGGCGGGTTCGAAGATGGCGGTGGTGATCATCGCCGGCTTCCTGCCGATGTTCTTCGCCGCGTACGCCTACCGCGAGTTCAACAAGGTCGCGCCGGACTGCGGGACGTCGTTCACGTGGACCACCAAGGCATTCGGTCCCTACGTCGGCTGGCTCGGCGGGTGGGCTGCGGTACTGGCTACGGTCATCGTGTTGTCGAACCTCGCAGGCGTCGCCGTTCAGTTCTTCTACCAGTTCGTCGGCGATCTCATCGGCAGCGAGTTCGTCGCAGCCCTGTGGGAGAACCGCGGCGTCAACGTGGTCACCTGCCTGGTCTTCCTGTCGATCGCGACCGCCGTCGCGTATCGCGGCATCACCACGACTGAACGCGTGCAGTTCGTCCTCGTCGGTTTCCAGATGCTGGTCCTGCTGCTGTTCGCGATCATCGCGCTGGCGAAGTCCGGCTCGTCGGAAACCGGCATGGCGTTCAGCCTCGACTGGTTCAGCCCCGCAGGCCTGACGATGTCGGCGTTCATCGCAGGCCTTTCCGGATCCATCTTCGCGTTCTGGGGCTGGGACACCGCGCTGACCGTCAACGAGGAATCCCGCGACTCGGACAAGACTCCCGGCAGGGCTGCGCTGTTGTGCGTCGTGTCGATTCTGTGCACCTACCTGCTCGTCGCCGTCGCGACCCAGATGTACGCAGGCGTCGGCGCCGACGGGCTCGGCCTTGCCAACGAAGAGATCTCCGACAACGTCTTCGGTGCACTCGCAGAGCCGGTGCTCGGCAGCCCACTGGACACGTTCCTGTTCCTCGCCGTGGTCGCATCCAGCGCCGCGAGCCTGATCACGACCTTCCTGCCGACGTCGCGGACCATGTTGGCGATGGGGGTCTACAAGGCCTTCCCGGAGAAGTTCGCCACCATCCACCCCCGGCATCTGACTCCCTCCTTTGCGACGGTCGCGGCGGGTGTCGGTGCGGCAGTGTTCTATTCGACGCTGACCTTCCTCAGCGAGAGCGTGCTCACCGACACGATCTACTCACTGGGCATCATGATCTGCTTCTACTACGGTTTGACCGCGTTCGCCTGCATCTGGTTCTTCCGTCGCGAACTGTTCTCGAGCGCGAGCAACATCGTGTTCAAGCTGCTGTTCCCGTTGCTGGGGGGACTCGGTCTGCTCGGCGTCTTCCTGGTCACGCTCCGGGACAGCGCATCGCCGGATTACGGCAGCGGCGCAAGCATCGGCGGCGTCGGCCTCGTCTTGATCCTCGGTCTCGGGCTGATCGTGCTCGGCGTGGCGTTCATGCTGTTGATGCGCGCTCGCCAGCCCGAGTTCTTCAGGGGCGAGACCTTGCGCAGAGACACGCCCGTCGTCGTGATCGACGAGCCCTAGCGGGCTTCTCTAGCGGAAATCCCTGCTGCGGGAGGTGATCCGCATATCGAGCTTGCTGAGCCGGTCGGCGACGACGGTGACTGCGCCGGTGGCGTTTTGGACTTGTCCTCGGATCACCATCGCCGACGCCGTTTGCGCCAGCTTGCGGTGACGCGCCCACAACCCGCGCGAGCACACCACGTTGACCATGCCGGTTTCGTCCTCGAGGTTGATGAACGTCACCCCCTGCGCCGTCGCAGGTCGCTGCCGGTGCGTCACCGCCCCCGCCACCAGCACCCTTGTGCCGTCGGGGATCGACAGCAGCCGGTTGGCAGGGACGACCCCGATGGCGTCGAGGTCGGCCCGCAGGAACTGGGTGGGATAGCTGTCGGGCGAGACTCCGGTCGCCCACACGTCGGATGCCGCAAGCTCCACATCCGTCATGCCCGGCAGGGTGGGTACGTGCGACGAGGCCCCGACACCGGGCAGCCGGTCCGGTCGCTGGGTGGCGGCGGCGCCCGCTGCCCACAACCCCTCTCGGCGGGTGATCCCGAAGCAGCTCAGCGCTCCAGCCGTCGCAAGTGCTTCGGTCTGCGGGACGGACAACTGCACCCGGCCGGTCAGGTCGAGCAGAGAACCGAACGGCCCGTTGGCCTTTCGCTCATCGGTGATCTTCTCGGCAAGCTCGAGCCCGATATGACGGACGCTGCCGAGACCCAGCCGCACCTCGGAGCCGACATTCTCCAGCGTCGCGTGCGCGAGGCTTGCGTTGACATCGGGTCCGTGCACGGTGACACCGTGCCGACGCGCATCGGCCACCAACGTCTGCGGCGAGTAGAAGCCCATCGGCTGCGCCCGCAGCAGCGCCGCGCAGAACGCGGCGGGATGGTGCAGCTTGAACCACGACGAGTAGAACACCAGCGAGGCAAAGGACAGCGAATGGCTTTCCGGGAAGCCGAAGTTGGCGAACGCTTCCAGCTTCTCATAGATCCGGTCGGCCACATCGCCGGTGATTCCGTGCCGGTTTCGCATACCGTCGTAGAACCTGCCGCGCAGCCTGCGCATCCGCTCGGTTGACCGCTTTGACCCCATCGCGCGACGCAACTGGTCGGCTTCGGCCGCGGTGAAGCCTGCGCAGTCGACGGCAAGCTGCATGAGCTGTTCCTGAAAGAGTGGGATGCCAAGAGTCTTTCGCAGAGCCGACTCCATCGAGGGATGGTCGTAGACCACCGGTTGGGTGCCGTTGCGCCTACCGATGTAAGGGTGCACCGAGTTGCCCTGGATCGGTCCGGGCCGGATCAGCGCGACCTCGACGACGAGGTCGTAGAACACCCGCGGCTTCAGACGCGGCAGGGTGGCCATCTGCGCGCGCGATTCCACCTGGAACACCCCGACGGAATCAGCGCGCTGCAGCATCTCGTACACCGCGGGCTCGGAGAGATCGAGCTTGGCCAGATCGACGTCGATGCCCTTGTGTTCGGCGACCAGGTCGATGCAGTAGTGAAGGGCTGACAGCATGCCGAGGCCGAGCAGATCGAACTTCACCAAACCGATTGCCGCGCAGTCGTCCTTGTCCCACTGCAGGACGCTTCTGTTCTCCATCCGCGCCCACTCCACCGGGCACACGTCGGCGATCGGCCTGTCGCAGATCACCATGCCGCCGGAATGGATGCCCATGTGCCGCGGCAGGTTCGAGATCTGGGTGGCCAGGTCGATGACCGGTTCGGGAACGCCTTCGACGTGAGTCGATTCGGTGAGGTCGCCCCATTGTCCGATCTGCTTGCTCCACGCATCCTGCTGGCCCTGTGAGAAGCCGAGCGCACGGGCCATATCGCGCACCGCGCTGCGACCGCGGTAGGTGATGACGTTGGCGACCTGGGCAGCGTAGTCACGGCCGTAGCGGTCGTAGACGTACTGAATGACGTTCTCGCGCAGGTCCGACTCGATGTCGATGTCGATATCGGGTGGCCCGTCTCGTGCCGGGGACAGGAACCGCTCGAACAACAACTCGTTGGCGATCGGGTCGACATTGGTGACGCCGAGGGCATAACAGACCGCCGAGTTGGCCGCCGATCCCCTGCCCTGGGCGAGGATGCCGTTGTCCCTACAGAACCGGGTGATGTCGTGCACCACCAGGAAGTAGCCCGGAAACGTCAGCTGTTCAATGATTTTCAGCTCGTGCTCGATCTGTGCGTATGCCCGATGCGCCCGTTCCGGCGGTCCGTACCGGTTACCGGCACCCGCCATGACAAGGTGCCGCAGCCAGCTGTTCTCGGTGTGACCCTCGGGAACGTCGAACGGCGGCAGCTGCGGGGCGATCAGCGCCAGTTCGAAGGCGCACTGCTCGCCGAGGTCCGCCGCCGCGGTCACCACCTCGGGCGAGTGGGCGAACAACCGTGCCATCTCCTCCCCCGACCGCAGATGCGAACCGCCGAGCGGGGCGAGGTAGCCCGCCGCCTCGTCGATCGAGTTGCGGGCCCGGATTGCTCCCATCGCCATCGCCAACCGCCCGCGGGACGGCTCCGCGAAATGGGCGGCGGTGGTGGCGACCATGCCGATGCCGAACCGGGGTGCCAGCTCCGCGAGCGCGGCGTTGCGCTCATCGTCAAGCGGATGCCCGTGGTGGGTGAGCTCGATGCTGACCCTTTCACGCCCGAACCTGTCCACCAGATCGGCGAGCGCCTTCTCCGCGGCCTCCGAACCGCCGTCGGAAAGCGCTTGGCGGACGTGGCCTTTGCGGCAGCCAGTGAGAATGTGCCAGTGCCCGCCCGCCGCCTCGGTCAGCGCGTCGTAGTCGTAGCGAAGGACGCCTTTCTCACCGCCTGCAAGATGGGCCGTCGCCAACTGCCGCGACAGCCGTCGATACCCCTCGGGACCGCGGGCGAGCACAAGCAGATGAGGTCCGCGGGGGTCGGGCACCTCGGTGCGGTCGCCGCCACCGAGAGACAACTCGGCACCGAACACCGTCCGCACGTCGAGCTCCTTGGCGGCTTCGGCGAAGCGCACCACCCCGTAGAGCCCGTCGTGGTCGGTCAGCGCGATGGCGCGCAGATCGAGCCGGGCGGCTTCCTCAACGAGCTCCTCCGGCGTGCTTGCGCCGTCGAGGAAGCTGTACGCCGAATGCGTGTGCAGCTCCGCGTACGGGACCGCCGAGCGCGTTCGACGTTCGCCGGCGGGTTCGTAGGCGCCCCGCTTGCGGGACCAGGCAGGGCTGTCACCGCCGTCGCCGATTTGCTGGTCGATGGGCCAGCCTGCGCGGCGCGGCTTACTGTGGAGCACCCGCTCCATCTCGGTCCAACTCGGCGGCCCGGTATGCCAACCCACCCGTCCATGTTATTCGAACAAATGTTCGATGGCTAGTTGAAGGTGATGACCTCCCAGCGCTGCCAACCCCGCGACGGCACTTTACGATGCCCCTTGACCTAGGAGAGGACGGCAATGGCGTCGACGAAGTACATCGGATATCTCGGGGGCGCAGCCGTTGCGGCCGGCGTCGGAGCGGCCATCGCGGTCGCGGGCGCGGCGACCGCAGGCGCGGACACCGAGGCCGACACTCAGAAGACCGAAGCGGCCAAGACCGAGTCGGGCACCCAGCGCGCGAGGCCACTGGAGAAGCTGACCGACAGCATCGAAAAGGTCACCTCGCAGGTGACCAAGGCAGTGACCGCGTCCAAGCCCAAGCCGTCGACCGAAGCGGACTCATCAGGCTCGAAGCTGCGCGACGCAGGCGTCTCCGCCACCCAGATCACCGTCCGCAAGCCGACCGCGCAGGAGTTCGAGGCCGAGCAGATCGAGCGGCTCAAAGGTCTGTTCCAGCCGCGCGAGGCCGCGGCCCCGGCGCCGACGGCGGCCAAGGCCGACAACGACACCGTGACCACCCAAGCCGACGAGGAAGGGATCCCGAATCCGTTCCGCGCCAATGATCCAGACCCCGTCGACGTTCCCGACGCCGTCGTGGCCGTCAGGGATCAGCTCGTTGGGGCGGCTCCCGAAGCGCTCGCTCCCTATGTCCGTGAAGGTGTCGAGCAGGGCTACCGGGCCACTCAGATGGTTCCGTGGGTGAACGCGGTCGTGCCGATCACCAAGATCGTGCCGTTGATCGGGCCCGCTACCGGCGAAGGCGAAGCCGCCCTGGCCGCCCGCCAGGTCATCGTCAACGAACTCATCAAGACCACACCGCCCGGTTCGTTCCTCTACTACGGCTACGACTTGGTCGCCGACCTCGCCAACCGGGAGCAGGCGGCCGCGGATCTGAAGCAGCAGGCGTTCATCGGCGCCTGGGACCTGCTCGACTTCGGCAACTTCCTGCACAACGACGGCGAATCAGGGATCGGCAACGCCCTGGACGGCTAGCTCTGCCGGGCGACGATCGTCGGCGCCTTCACCGCATGCACCACCGCAGCGCTTACCGAGCCGAGCAGCATTCCGGCGAATCCGCCGCGGCCGTGGCTTCCCACCACCACCAGTTGCGCATTCTTCGCATGCTCGGTCAGCTGGCGTGATGGTTGGTCGCACACCACCACTTTTTGCACCGTGACGTCGGGGTACCGCTCGTCAAAGCCGGACAGTCGTTCGGACAGCGCGAGTCGCGCCTCCTCTTGGAGTTCCTCGACGTCCAACCCGGGCAGTTCGTACACCGTGGTGATGTCACGCCAGGCATGAAGTGCCACCACATCCACCCCGCGTCGGGACGCCTCGTCGAAGGCGATCTCGGTCGCCGACATCGACGCAGGAGAACCGTCGATCCCCACCAGCACCGGAGCATCCGCGGATACGGCGGGCGCATCATCGTGGATGACGGCCACCGGGCAGTGCGCGTGGTGAACCAATCCGGTACTGACAGAACCCAATAAAGCCCGACTGAATGCGCCCATCCCCCGCGAGCCGACCACGATCATGTCGGCATCCTTCGACAAATCCACCAGCGTCGCGACCGCTCCGCCGTGCAATACGACGCTGTGCACCGTCGAGAGTTCGATCTCGTCCGGTGAGTCCTCGATGAGTGCGCGTGCCTCGTCGAGAACACGAACAGCGCGGTCTTCCTGCCATCTGAAGAAGTCAGTGGGGAACGCGAATTCTGGTGACGTTGCAGCGGTGGGCACAACCGGCACCACGACATGGATGAGAGTGAGCGGAAGGTTGCGCATCGCCGCGTCGCGCGCCGCCCAAACGGCCGCGGCCCCCGACGCGGCAGACCCGTCGACGCCCACCAGGACGCCACGATGAATCATTGACTCAGACATGCCATCACGATATGAGCCTGCTACGCAGGAAGTCAGAGGTCTTTCGTCACTTGTCAGCCGGCGGAATGCCCCTCATCCGGACGGTGTGCCGCCGTGGAGCTAGTCTCGCGGCACGACCATCATCGGCACGTCGAGCACACGCAACATCTTGGCCGCCGTCGAGCCGAGGAACAGCCGTTTTGGCGCACTGAGCCTGCTCGATCCGACCATGATCAGGTCACCGTCGCGCCAGTCGAGCTTACTGACCGCATCCTCGACCGTCGGCCCGTCGACAATGGTCGATGTGACCGGGATCCCCTCGGGCAGAGCGCTTTTCGCCGCTTCCAAAGTCTCCTGCGCATGTTCGAGCGCCCGCGCGCGTACGGCGTCCACGTCGCCGCGCAGGCGACCGTACGTCGGATCGAGAGCGACAAGCGACGCCAATCGAAGCGGTGTGCCTGCGGCCTTGCTGAACCGAACCGCGGTGCGCAGCAACCGATCTGCGCCCTGGCGCTCGCCGATCGCACACGTCACCTCGCGGACACGGTCGACGTCGGTGTGACGGGCGCCGCGCGGCGCCACCACCACCGGAACCGGTGATGAGTGCAGGAGCTCGTTGACGACCGAACCCAGCGAGAACGGTCCGGCCAACCCACCGCCGGAGCCGCCGACCACGACGGCATCCGCTTCCAGGCGTTCGATCTCCCGAATCAACCCGTCGGCGAACGACTCGGTGAAGCTCACGTGACTCCGCGCGACGATGTCGCTCGGCACCGCGGCATCGTCGAGCCACTTCTGCGCCTGCTCGGTGAGGTGGTCGTCGAAGTCGCCGACCGCGAGGCGGGCGACGCCACCGCGGTCGGCGGGCAGCACGATGCAGAGCTCCAACTCGGCGCCGAGCGTCCGGGCCAACCGGGCACCGAGTGCCACGGCGTCGGCGCCACCAGGTGTAGCGAGGTATCCCACGACCAGCTTCATGGTGGACATCCTCTACCACCGACGACTACTCAGTCGGTGTATTCGACGACGCCGTCCTCGAGCACCAGCCGTGAGTTCGAGCCGTCGGGACCCGCCGCCTCGGTACGGAAGACCGCACGGCCCGCCTCTGCGCGCCAGATCGAGGTGGTCAGCGTCTCCCCTGGGAACACCGGCGAGGTGAAGCGCGACGCGATCGCGGTCACCTTCGTCGCGTCTCCGCCGCCGAGGTCGGCGACGAGCGCGCGACCGGCGACCCCGTAGGTGCACAACCCGTGCAGGATCGGCTTGGGGAAGCCGGCGAGTTCGCGCGCGAACCACGGATCGCTGTGCAGCGGGTTGCGGTCGCCGGACAGCCGGTAGATCAGTGCCTGGTCCTCACGGGTGGGCAGCGCTATCCGCGAATCGGGCTCACGATCGGGAATCTCGGGAGCCACCGGGCGCTGGCCCGGCTGTCCGCCGAAGCCGCCCTCACCGCGGATGACCGCGGTCGACATCGTCTCGGCGATCACCTTCCCGGTATCCGGGTCGGTGCCCGTCGCCTTCAGCATCACGACGGCGTTGCGGCCCTCGCCCTTGTCCTGGATGTCGGCGACCTCGCCGACCACGCTGAGCTTCCCCGCCGCGGGTAGCGGCTCGAAGACCCGGATCTCCTGGGACCCGTGCAGGAGCATCGCGAAGTTGAACGAGCCGATCTTGCCTGCCGCCGCGAACCCGGTGCACGCGATGACGGCGTAGGTCGGCAACACTTGCTGCGGGATGTCGTGACTGTTCTCCGTGGTGAACGCGAGGTCATCGAGGCCCGCACCGACACCCAGCGCGTAGAGCATCGTGTCCCGGTCGGTCCATTCGAAGACATGCGGATCGGTTTTCACACCTATCGCGTTCGGGTCGATCGGCATTGACGCTCCCTTCGGGCTTCAGGTCGACTCGGACGATATCCGCCCCACCTGCGCGAGAGTTGGGCGGCTGCGTCTGATCGACCGCGTCACAATGCGTTGACGTTTGCCAGACGGCGGACGACCATTGCCGCATGCGCTATGTCGTTACCGGCGGTACCGGGTTTATTGGCCGCCGAGTCGTGTCGCGGATTCTTGATCGCTCACCCGACGCCGAGGTCTGGGTGCTGGTCCGCCGGGCCTCGTTGACGAGGTTCGAAAAGCTGGCCGCACGGGGCGACGACCCATGGGGCGACCGGGTGAAGCCCCTGGTAGGCGACTTGACCGCGAATGATCTCGGCATCTCCGACGAAACCATCGCCGAGATGGGATCGATCGACCATGTGGTGCACTGCGCCGCGATCTACGACATCACCGTCCCCGAGGATGCCCAGCGGGCCGCCAATGTCGACGGCACGAGGGCGGTGATCGCGCTGACGCGGCGGCTCGACGCGACCCTTCACCACGTGTCGTCGATCGCGGTGGCGGGCACCTATCGCGGCGAATACACCGAAGAGGATTTCGATGTCGCCCAGGATCTGCCGACGCCCTATCACCAGACGAAGTTCGAGGCCGAGTTGTTGGTGCGCTCGGAGTCCGGCCTTCGCTACCGCGTCTATCGGCCCGCCGTGGTGGTCGGCGATTCGCGCACGGGCGAGATGGACAAGGTCGACGGCCCGTATTACTTCTTTCCCGTCCTGCGGAAGTTGGCGGTGCTGCCATCGTTCACCCCGATTGTGCTTCCGGACACCGGACGCTCCAACATCGTCCCCGTCGACTACGTCGTCGACGCCATGACCGAGCTGATCCACACCCCCGACCGGGACGGCCAGACGTTCCACCTCACCGCACCCGAGAGCATCGGCCTGCGCGGCATCTACCGCGGCATCGCGAACGCGGCTGGGCTGCCGCGGCTGCGCGGATCGCTGCCACGCGGTGCTGCGACACCGTTTCTGCGGGCGACGGGTCGTGCCAAGGTGCTGCGTAACATGGCCGCGACGCAGTTGGGCCTGCCTGCCGAGATTCTCGACGTCGTCGACCTGATGCCGACCTTCACCGCCGACAACACGCGGGAAGCGTTGCAGGGCAGTGGAATAACGGTCCCCGCCTTCTCGTCGTACGCGCCGAAGCTGTGGCAGTACTGGGCCGAGCACCTCGACCCCGACCGCGCGCGCCGGGACGACCCCGCAGGCCCCTTAGTGGGTAAACACGTCATCATCACCGGAGCGTCCAGCGGGATCGGCCGCGCATCGGCCGTCGCGGTGGCCGAACGCGGTGCCACCGTTTTCGCATTGGCCCGCAACGCGGAAGCGCTCGACGACCTGGTCGCCGAGATTCGCGAAATGGGCGGTCGCGGGTATGCGTTCACCTGCGACGTGACTGATTCGGCGTCCGTCGAACACACGGTCAAGGACATCCTCGGCCGCTTCGGCCATGTCGACTACCTCGTCAACAACGCGGGGCGCTCGATCCGACGGTCGATCTCGAATTCGACCGACCGTCTGCACGATTACGAACGCGTGATGGCCGTCAACTACTTCGGCTCGGTCCGGATGGTGCTCGCACTGCTGCCGCACTGGCGCGAACGGCGGTTCGGCCACGTGGTGAACGTGTCCAGCGCAGGCGTGCAGGCGAGCAGCCCCAAGTACAGCGCCTACATCCCCACCAAGGCCGCGCTCGACGCGTTCTCCGACGTGGTGGGCACCGAGACGCTCTCGGACCACATCACATTCACCAATATTCACATGCCGCTGGTGAAGACACCGATGATCGCGCCGTCGCGCAGGCTCAACCCGACCCCGCCGATCTCCGCTGAACACGCCGCGGCGATGGTGGTGCGCGGCCTTGTCGAAAAGCCCGCACGGATCGACACGCCGATCGGCACGCTCGCCGACGTCGGCATGTACTTCACGCCGAAGCTCTCCCGCCGGGTGCTGCACCAGATCTACCTGGGCTATCCGGACTCGGCGGCTGCCCGCGGTGTCGATGCGGACGAAACCCCGCGCACTCCATCGCGGCGGCCGCGCCGGCCCGCCAGGGCGGTGGCGAGCGTGCGGGTACCGGGTGCCGTCAAGCGCGCGGTTCGGTTGGTGCCCGGGGTGCACTGGTAGGCAGGTCGCCGCAGTATGGTTACCTCCGTGCCGCAGCCCGTCTTCGTAGACGTCGACACGGGAGTGGACGACGCGATGGCGTTGGCGTATCTGTTCGGCAGCTCCGACGCCGAACTGGTCGGGATCGCGTCCACCGCGGGAAACGTTCCGGTGCAACAGGTTTGCCAGAACAACCTGGGACTGCTCGAATTGTGCCGGGTCGAGGGCGTCCCAGTGTCCAAGGGATCAGAACAGCCGCTGAGAACGCCCCTTCGAACGGCCGAGGACACCCATGGCCCGCAGGGGATGGGGTACGCCGCGCTGCCGTCGACGCAGCGCCGACTCGCGGAATATGACGCCGCACAGGCGTGGATATCGGCCGCGCGCGCCTATCCCGGTGAGCTGATCGCAGTGGCGACCGGACCACTGACCAACTTGGCGCTCGCATTGCGACGGGAGCCCGCGTTGCCGACACTGCTGCGGCGACTGGTGATCATGGGTGGCGCGTTCGAATACCGTGGGAACACAACCCCTGTCGCGGAATGGAACATCAGCGTCGACCCCGAATCCGCACACGAAGTGTTCAGCGTCTGGTCGGCCGCATGGGGCCTCGACGCGCCGCAACACCTGCCGATCGTGTTGGGCTTGAACCTGACCGAGAACATCGCGATGACGCCTGCGCTGTTGGGCCGGCTGGCTACCGAAGCAGATTCGGCAACCGCGCCGATGAGCGTTCTCGACCAGCGCGGCACCCGATCGGTGGCGGCCAACCCGCTGATCCGGGTCCTCGAGGACGCGATGCGGTTTTACTTCGAGTTCCATTTCGACCAGGACGAGGGCTATCTCGCGCATCTGCACGACCCGCTGGCCGCGGCCGTGGCGTTGGATCCGGAGCTGGTGAGGACGCGGCCCGCCACCCTCGACGTCGAGCTGACCGGCACATTGACACGCGGCATGACCATCGCCGACTGGTCGGGTCGCTGGGGTCGAGCGCCCAACGCGCTCATCGGCGTTGACGTGGATCCCGCGGCGTTCTTCGACCGGTTCATCTCCCGAGTGGGCCAGTTCGCGCGAACCGTGGGTTGACGCTCACGTTCCTATCTCGATCGCGAAACCCACGTTTTGCAGAGAAAGTCCAAGTAAAGGTCTGCAAAACGTCGATCTCACGGGTTGAATGGCGGCATCGCGACCTGAAAGGCGCGTCATGCGACAGCTGTGGCAGCGACCGGAGTCGGCAGCAGGTCCGCCGTCGAACCCGGCCGAGATCGCCGACCGGGCACTGCACCGCCGCGCCATCGAGGCGGTGATCTGGGGAATGCCCGCAGTGAACTACGAGCTGATGCGCCGTCAGATGGTCAAGCTGGGTGGGGCGGCCAACCAGGTCGTGTTCTGGTCGCGACCGGTCGGCTGGAAGAACCAGACCCTCACGCCCAACCCCGACACCATCTATTTCATGCCGTTCTTCGACACCATGGACGTCGGCCCCATGGTGATGGAGATTCCGCCCGCCGACGCCGGCGGCACGATCGTCGGGTCGATCGACGACTGCTGGCAGACCGCGATCGCAGACGTCGGGCCCGCCGGCGACGACAAGGGCGCAGGCGGCAGGTACCTCGTCCTTCCGCCCGATCACGAAGGCGACGTGCCCAACGGATACATTGCCGCTCCCTCGCCGACGCACAAGTCCTATGCGCTGTTGCGGTCGAACTATCGCAGCGCCACCGACAGCGACATCGCCGAGGCGGTTGGCTACGGCAAACGTGTTCGGATGTATCCGCTTTCGGCTGCGAACGATCCGCCGGAAACCGTCTTCACCGATGCGATCGATGCGTTGTTCGACGCGACCATCCCCTACGACGCCCGGTTCTTCGACGCGCTGAACCACATCGTGCAGACCGAGCCGTGGCTGGATCGCGACAGGGCGATGATCGACACCCTCAAGTCGATCGGCATCGAGAAGGGCAGGCCGTTCGCACCCGACGACAAGGTGCGGCGAATCTTCAATCTCGCTGCGCACGAGGCGCGTTCATGGCTCGCGAATCGCCTGGATACGTCATATTTTCCGCCGCCCTTCGTCGACGGCGGCCACTGGCACGTGCCCGCCTCCGACGATGTCGCCAAGGGCATGATGTCGAACTTCGCCGACCAGAACAGCTATCCGGTCGACGATCGCGGGGTCACCTACTCGCTGGCCTTTTTCAGCGCCAAACGGCTTGGTGCGGGCCAGTTCTACCTGATGGCGCGCAAGGACGCAAAGGGCAACGCGCTCGACGGTGGCAGCACGTACCGTCTGCGTGTGCCGGCATCCGCTCCTGTGCACCAGTACTGGTCGGCGACCGCCTACGACGGCAAGACGCACGCCCTGATCCGTGACACCGCGTGGTCGAGCCGCGCGTCCACCTCGCCCGGTCTCACCGGGAACGACGACGGCTCTGTCGACATCTTCTTCGGGCCTGCGCCTCCCGACGGCGCGTCGTCGAACTGGGTACCGACGAAGGCCTGCACCTCTTTCGAGGTGATCTTCCGGTTCTACGGACCCGGCCAACCGCTGTTCGACAAGACCTGGAAACTGCCCGATATCGAGAAACTTCACTCGTAGATCCCTTCCAGATACCACCGCCGCTGGCGATAGCACAGCAGCAGCGCCTGGCCGGGGTCTCCATCGAGCAGAACCTGAGCCCGCGCGGTCCGCCCTACCTTGCGGTCGGGATCCCACCACCGCTCGTCGACCGGCCACGGCCCTGCCCACCAGGACAACGCGCCCTCTCTGCCGGGGGCGACAAGACGCACCGGATCGGCGGAGAACAATCCCCTGTTGGTCACCCGCACCGAATTGCCATCGCCGTCGAGAACCTCGACCGGGTCGTCGAGCAGCACCGTCGGTGACGGTTCGGGCAGCTGACCAGGCCATGGCTGACCGGGGTCTGCCCGTGGCACCAGTTCGTCGCCCAACGGCGTCAACGTGATGCGCTCGGCGGGTCCGCGGCCTCCGCTGAGTACCGGCACCTGCACGGCCTGCGGTCCGAGCAGGCCCTGAACCCGAATCAGCGCGCGGCGGGCGCGCAGCCGATCCTCTTCGCCTATGCCACCCCACAGCGGCAGCTGCAGCGCCTCTGCCGAAACCACTTCCACCGGTTGCAGCCGTAACACGGTGATCGGTGCGGTCGGCCTGTCGTTCGGATTGCGGCGGTTCAGCCAGCCGTCCAGCTGCCAGCGCACCCGGTCGGCGGTGGCATCCTCGGTCAGCGGCTCCGCACAACGCCAAACCCGGTTCAGCTCTTGCCCGTTGGCGGTCACCGCGTGGATGGCAAGCCGGGTGCAGCCAACTCCCGCCGCCTCGAGACTGCGGTGCAGATCGCCTGCCAGTGACCGGCCTGCGAACGCGGCGGCGTCCACCCGGTCGATGGGCGGGTCGCAGTCCATCACGGCGTCGAGCTCCTGCGGCGGCTCGCGGCCGGACGGCCCTCGGCCCGGTTCGGCGCGGGCGAAGCGATGCGCGGCCACCGCATCGGCCCCGAACCGGGATGCCACATCGGCGCGGGACAGAGCGGCGAACTGCCCGATGTTTCGGATCCCCATGCGCCACAATAGATCCGCCAGGTCCTCGCGGCCGGGTGCGGCAAGGCTCGGTTCGGTGGCGAGCTGCCTGATGGACAGCGCCGACAGGAACGCCGCATCCTTGCCGGATTCGATGATCCGCCCTGCACGTGCGGCGAAGACCGCGGTGGCCATCCGGTCGGCGATACCCACCTGACATTCGGCACCGGCAGCCGCAACGGCGTCGACCAACCGCTCGGCGGCAGCCTGCTCGGAACCGAAGTAGCGCGCCGCGCCGCGCACGGGCAACACCAAGAGACCGGGCCGTAGCACCTCGGCGCGCGGCACCAGATCGTCGACCGCCGCCGTCACGTTCTCGAAGTGGCGGGCATCGCGCGCCGGGTCGGCGGCGACGACGTGCAGTTGCGGGCATCTGGCCTGAGCTTCCCGGCGACGCAGGCCGCGGCGCACCCCGACCGCGCGAGCAGAGGCCGAGCAGGCGATCACCCGGTTTGCCAGCGTGACAGCGACCGGAGAGGTCGGTGACAGTTCGGCGGCGACCGCCGCGGCAACCGCAGGCCAGTCCATGCACCAGATGGCCAGCACCCGCGACGCGCTCATTCGCCTACCGCATGCACCGACCCGAAGGTTCGTCCTCTCGCCCGCATCGCCAGCCGCACCCGGCTGATCCGGCCGTACCCCGATTTCGGCCTGTCGCCTCTTGCGCCGGTCACTTCGTAGCCGCTGACCCTGGCCTCCAGCCGGGCCGACGCACCCTGCCAGTCGCCACCGGTGACCAACAGCGTGCAGCCCTTCTGCCGCGCGCGGGCCACCACCGCACGCGCCCTCGTCGCAGGCACCGAGCGCCCGGCAAGGCCGAGCAGGACCAGATCCATACCGTCCATCAGCACCGCCGCCACCTCGACGGGATCCGCACCCGGGTCGGGGATGACAGCGAGCCTGCTCAGATCCGCTCCCATCTCGACGGCCGCGAGCAGACCGACATCGGGCTGACCAACGATGGCGGCATGACCACCTGCTGCCGTCACCGCCGCCACCATGCTCAGCGACAGCGACCGGGCACCCGACAGCACAGCCACCGTCCCCTTCGGCAATGTGGCAGGCACGGCTTCTGCAAGGGCTTCGGGGAGCGGCAGCAAACTTTCCGATTCGGGAAGCACGTCGTTCGACGGCACCTGGCCGCGTCGACCGGGACCGACCTTGCCCGATATCGCCGCCATCTTGCGGCGTAGGTGTTCTACCTGTTCAGCGCGGTCAACCCGATGCCGGTCCAGGCTCATCGCAGCGGTCACAGCAGCACCTTCCGCCTCATCCGAATCATCGTCTATTCGAAAGTATGTTCGATACGACGAGTAAACACCCGCCCGCCGACACCGTCAAGCGATGACAGCGCCGCAGGACATCTCGTTACCTGTAAGCCAGCGGCATAAAGCCTGAGGAATCATTCGCCTATCGGATAAGGTTTGACAGACGAATCGCATTGCTGCGGTTCATTCGCCAGTCGGGGGACAGATAGGAACATCCATGACGACATTGACGACCCGCCGCTCGACTCGTCGCCTTCCGGCCATCGCCGGTGCCGCGGCGATCATCGCCCTGGTCGGCCTCTCCGCCGCGTGCGCGAAGGAAGAGGAGAAGGCTCCCGAGACCTCGACCACCACGACCACCACCACGACGACTCCGCCGGCCGAGCCGACAGAGAAGGCACCGCGCCTGGATCCCAATGGCCCGAACCCGTTCTCGCCGTCGGTCATCGCACCGCCTGCACCGACCGCCCCTCCGGGCGACAACTAGCACACCGCGGTGCCCGGTAGGCGAACAGGCGCCGGGCACCGACTGCTGGCGTTCATCGCGGCAGCGGGGGTGCTGGTGCTCGCATCGGACCTGCGGATCACGCCGGTACCCGATCCGGCCATGATCAGCGGGCCATATGCGCTGTTGCTCGGTGCCTCAACCGATCTCGGTCCCTCGCATCGCGATGACACCCAGCTGACCGTCGCGCTTCGCACGTCGAACAAGCCCGAAAGGCTGGTCGGCTGGGCGCGCGGCCAAGGGCTGTCGGTGCGGTGGCAGCCCGGTAAGGACTGGGCAGTCGTCGAAGGCGAAGCCGACAAGGTGGGCTCCGCCCTCGACGTCCAGGTGCACGACTACCGGGGCCAGCGTGGTCAGCTGTTCTACGCGTCACCGCAGCAGCCGTCGGTGCCAGAGGAGCTGCGTCCCGAGGTGGTCCAGTTCGGCCGAATCCTCTCCTACATACCGCATCACACGTCGAAACCACCGATGCTCCCGCGTGATGTGCCGGACCAGGGGTTGCAGCCGAGCGCGCTGCTCAACACCTACAACGTGCGGCCGCTGACAACGGCCGGATTCACCGGCAAGGGTGAGACCATCGTCATCTTCGCGTTCGATGGCTTCGACCAGGCCGACCTCGACAGCTTCGCGACCCTGTACAAGCTGCCGAGGTTCACCCCCACCGTGGTCGGCGGCCAAGCCGGCGAACCCCGCGGCGAAACTACGATGGACCTCGAAGTCGCCCATGCCGTTGCGCCCGACGCCAAGAAGGTGGTGATCAACGCCAGGCCAACGGTGGAGGGTGACGGCGGTGTCTACGAGAAGATCTCGCAAATGTTGGAGTCGGCCGACCGCCAGTTCCCCGGCGCGGTGTGGAGCTTCTCGATCGGCTGGGGTTGCGACAAACTGCTCACCGCGGCCGATTTGCAGCCGGTACGGTCAGCGCTTTCCGATGCACACACCAATGGCACAACGGCTTTCAACGCCAGCGGCGACCTCGCGGGTCTGGAGTGCAAGGGCGGCCAGGACTGGTCGTCCCCGCCGAGCGACGCAGACATCGGCCTTGACTCGGTCGCCTCGCTCCCGGAGATCACCGATGTCGGTGGCACCACCCTGTCCACCGACGCGATCGGGGTGTGGCAGTCCGAACAGGCCTGGTTCGACGTGCCGCTGTCGCTGGGCAGTGGCGGCGGGGTTTCCTCGCTCTTCGACAGACCACCGTGGCAGCGCGAGGTGCTGCCCGACCAGGATCCTGGACGCAGGCTCACCCCCGATGTCGCCGCGGTGGCCGACCAGTTCACCGGCGTCAAGATCGTGTTCAACGGCAAGCAGTTGGTCGGAGGGGGCACCTCCCAGTCGGCACCGATCTGGGCGGGCTTCGCCGCAGTGATGAACCAGTGGCTGGTCGCCAACGGCGGGCGGCGACTCGGCGACCTCAATCCCCTGCTCTACCAGATTGCCCAAGGCTCAAGGCTGCCCGGCTTCCGCGATGTCACCCTCGGCGGCAACGCGGTAGCCGATGCGGCGCCCGGCTATGACATGGTGACCGGCCTCGGCACTCCGGACGTCGATAACCTCGTCCGGAACATCCTCATCGTGCAGAAGCTGACGGCATGAGCACGCCCCCGGAGACAAACTCGCCAGACATGATGGAGTGCCGGGTCTGTCAGACCGAGGTTCCCGCAGGCGAATTCTGCGGCCTCTGCGGTGACTTTCTGAAGGAGAAGCGCGGAAACGGGCCGTCATGGTTACGACTTCGCGCATACGGAGCCGACCCCGGTGAACACCTCCTGCGACCGTCGCTGACCAGTTCGATCTTTCCCCAGCTGCCGCACCGGTCCCGACGACCGTTCCAGATGGCGCTTGTCGTCGTTTTGCTCGCGCTGGTCACATTCGCGACCCTGCGCATGCCCGCAGCCTTGATCTCGGTGGGGTCGCTCGGCCTCCCACTGCTGTTCCTGCTGTACATGCGCGAGACCAACGTCTTCCGTGATGTGCCAAGGCGCACACTGCTTCTCACCGCGACGTTGGGTATCGCGCTCGGCGTCGGGTGGGTACTTCTGACCGGAGCGATCGTCGCGCGCTCGTATGGGGTACCGCTGGGCACAGGGATCGCGGCGGGTCGGATAGCGCGGGAGGGACTCGGCATCCCGGTCGGGAGCATGCTCCTGATGTTGGTGCCCGTGGTGGTGGTGCGCCTGCTGCGGCCGCCTGCGCGAGAGTCCATGGACGGCTTCATGATCGGAGTCCTTGGAGCGCTCGCCTTCACCGCGGCGGCGACCCTGACGCGGCTTGCCCCGCAGTTCGCCACCGGGATGGTCGCCCGCGCCCGCCCCGTCAGCTCGCTCGTCGTCGAGGCAGGCATTCGTGGGATCGCGGTCCCGTTGACGGCCGCGTGCGTTGGCGGGCTCATCGGCGCCGCCCTGTGGTTCACCCGCCCGCCCAGCAAGATTCACCAGCACGGGAGGTTTATCCGCGTCGCGCTTGCGGGCTTCGCCGCGGCGGTCTTTGCCGTCTACGCCGCACTGGGACTTGTCGACATCGCCCACATTCCACAGATACTGCAGCTGGCCGTTCATCTGACGGTCGCCGCCATCGCGCTTCTTCTGCTGCGACTCGGTCTTCACCTTGCGCTACTGCATGAAGCGCAGGACGAGATCCATTCCGATGAGCCGGTGCTGTGTCCGAACTGCAACCACGTCGTGCCGGATATGGCGTTCTGCCCGGCGTGCGGGGTGGCCACTCACGCGTCGTCGCGCTTCTCCCGCATGGAGCGCCGCCGAACGCGGCCGACAAGGGCAAGCACCGATGTCTCGGATGACGTCGCGCTGCCCGGCTATTCGACGACTCCGGGTACCTTCACGGCACCGCCCCTGCACAGGACGTCGTACCTCCGGCTGTTGCGCACCTGGGGCGTGGCCATCGTGGTGGTCGCGGTCGCCTTGGTCGGCCTGTCGGTTCTCATCCACAAACCTCCTGCCCGCTACGTCTGCCCGCCGGACTGCGGACACCCACCGACGGGCGAACCCTTCGCCGCCAACCCACGCTTCACCGCGCCGGACGGATCGTTCTCCGTATCGCACCCGGCCCCTAGCGGCGTGTACAAGATCACCGAAAGCGCGACAGGTGTCCGGGCCGATTTCCTCGGCGGCGACGGCGGCACCATGCAGTTGATGAGTCAGCCAGCCAACGGCCGCACACCGGAGGAGATCGCCAAAACACTTGTCAACGAGACGTTCCCGGACACCAAGACGGCATACGAGATCCCCAACGCGATGGTCGGTTACGTGCCCGGCTACGGCCTGGTCGCCGACTGCTGGCCCCAAGGCGCCAACAGCAACTACATGCGGATGCGGGTCATGGTGATGGTCGCGGAGAAGAACGGCCTCGCGCTCATCGCCGCGGCCGTCGGCCCGTTCCGACAGTTCGGCCCTGACTTCGGGCTGGGCAAGCCGTCGGGCGCGAACCTGCAATTGGCACTTGACATGGGCAAATACGTGAACAGCTTCAGCTGGCGAGGCGATCCGACACGCTGACAATTTCAAATGGTGACATTGACAAATGTCATCATTTGCTGTTGTACTTCGACTCGTGGCGGATAACTTGCCCGCTCGTGGCTCGAAGAGGAGTCGCGGCGCGGCCGCAGTCAGCACTGTGACCCTTCGACAGATCAGCGCGGTGTTGCCGCCCGAGCGGGCCTGGGGCCTGTGGGCGTCGAGAAGGCTGATCGCCCGCGTGATGGACACGCTCGGCCCATCACTGACGGGAACCAGCGTCGAGAACGTCGACGTGCGCATGCCCGGCGGCCGACGGGTCATCGGCGAATGGGTGTACGGGGACGGCGTCCGGGCCGGTGACTCAGCCATCTACTTCGTGCACGGCAGCGGATACGCGCTGTGCTCACCGCGCACCCACCGCAGGCTGACTTCCTGGCTGTCACGGCTGACCGGGCTGCCGGTGTTCGTCGTCGACTACCGCCTTGCGCCGCGGCACCGATTCCCCACCGCCGCCGTCGACGTCATGGCCGGGTGGGACTGGCTTGCGCAGCAGAAGGGCTTCGCACCCGAGAAAGTCGTCATCGCCGGTGATTCGGCGGGCGGGCACCTCGCAGTTGACCTCCTGCTGCAACACGAGGTGAAGCACCCGGCTGCCCTGGTGCTGATGTCGCCGTTGATCGACCTCACCTTCGGGCTTGCGCTGGCGCGTGAGGAGTTGCGACCGGATCCGGCGATCCGAGTCCGCGATGCGAAGCGACTCGTCGGGTTGTACTGCGCGGGAACCGATATCACCCATCCCCGCCTTACCCTCGACGTCACCGGCGGACGGGTTATGCCGCCGACCTTGATCCAGGCGGGCGGCGCAGAAATGCTTGTCGCAGACTCTCGACACCTCGCCGCCAACATCACCGCAGCGGGTGGCGAGTGCGAGCTGCAGATCTGGCCGGACCAGGTACACGTCTTCCAGGCTCTGCCCCGACTGACACCGGAGGCTGCGCCCGCAATGCGCAACATCGCATCATTCATCTCAGCGGCGTTGCACGACAACGAAATCAATCGAGCGGCGGGATAGCGCGATGGGCATTTTCGGTTCTTCCAAGAAGCGCAGCCAACAAGCCGCCGCGGTCATCACCGGCGCAGGCAGTGGCATCGGCGAGGCGTTCGCCACCGAGCTCGCCCGCCGCGGCGGCAGGGTCGTCTGCAGCGATATCGACGAAACCGCCGCGCGCGCAACGGTTGATGCCATCGTCTCCTCGGGTGGCGATGCGTTGGCGGCGCGGTGCGACGTCGCCCAGCTCGACGATGTCGCCCAACTGGCGAAGGTGGCTCAGGACTGGTTCGGCGGGCCGCCGACCGTGGTGATCAACAACGCCGGGGTCGGCGCGGGCGGAACGGCGATCGGCGAAACCGACATCGACGACTGGCACTGGCTGCTCGGCATCAACCTGTGGGGTCCGATCCACGGTTGTCACGTCTTCGCGCCGATTCTTCGCGAAGCCGGCTACGGCGGCATCATCAACGTCGCGTCTGCCGCGGCGTTCGGCGCGGCGCCGGGAATGGCGGCGTACAACGTGAGCAAGGCCGGTGTGCTGTCGCTGTCGGAGACCTTGGCAGCCGAATTGTCCGGCACCAACGTGCGAGTCACCGTGTTGTGCCCGACGTTCGTCAAGACCAACATCGTCGACTCCGGCCGCATCACCGAAAAGTCGACGAAAATGGCGGACCGGCTGATGCGCTGGACCGGCTTCTCGTCGCAGCGGGTGGCACGCACCTGCCTGGACACCCTCGACCGCGGCGGCCTCTACTGCATGCCGCAGCCCGATGCCCGGATCGGCTGGGGCATCAAGCGTTTCACCCCGACGGTGTACACCCGCGCCGCCGGTCTCACGACACGTATCACGACCCCTTAGAGGAGGATCTGATGGCGATCGACATGGATGTCATGCTGGCGAAGATCAAGGACCGCCAGTGGGCGCTGGCCGACATCGACTGGAACGCACCAGGCGCCGAGATGATCACCGACGAGCAGCGGCCGCAGCTGAAGGCCTTCATGGCCGACCTGTGCTGGATCGAGAACATCGGCGCCAGAGGGTTCGCGGCTCTGGCGAAGAAGGCGCCGACGCCGACCATCGCCGAGATCTACCGATACTTTCACGCCGAGGAACAACGCCACGCCAACGCGGAACTGGCGCTGATGAAGCGCTGGGGCATGCTGGACGAGGGCGAAGTGCCCGAGCCGAACGTCAACATCCGGCTTGCCATCGACTGGCTGGACCGCTGGGCCGACGACATGCCGCTGTCACTTCTGGGCACCGTGATCCCGATGCTCGAGGTCGCACTCGACGGCGCGCTGCTGAAATTTCTGCTCGACGAGGTGCACGACCCCGTGTGCCACCAGGTCTTCGAGAAGATCAACAACGACGAGTCTCGGCACCTGGCAGTCGATTTCGAAGTGCTCGACATGATCGGGCACGCCAAGATCCGCCGGATGTTCATCGACTTCATCGGTCACAACGCAACCCCCGGTCTCATCATCGGCGCGATCATGGGTGCACCGCTGATCAACAGGATCCGCAACGAGATCACGGCGATGGGCATGGAACCCGAACGGCTCTATCGGGCCGTCAAGCGTTTCAAGGATCTCGGTGATCGCAGCCAGCACACCAAGCGCGTACCGACGTACCGGTTCCTGAGGCGCTATGCCGGCGCGGTCACCAACCCGCGCCACCCGTATCACCTGCTGGCCAACTCGATGGTCTGGCTGTCCGACCAGTACCCGAAGGCGCTGCTGCCCTCGGTGCCGACCTGGGTCAAAGAAGTCACCCACGAACCGGCGGCCTGACATGGCTCGCAACAAGGTGTACGACACGCTGATCGTCGGGAGCGGTTTCACCGGCATCGGCACCGCGATCAAGCTCGTGGCGGCAGGCGTCGACGACTTCGTGATCATCGAACGCGAGGACCGCGTCGGCGGAACCTGGCGGGACAACACGTATCCCGGTGCGGCGTGCGATATCCCGTCGCTGCTGTACTCGTTCTCGTTCGCACAGAACCCGGACTGGTCACGCGCCTACTCCCCCGCAGGCGAGATCTGCAGCCACATCGAGAATCTGGTCGACAACTTCGATCTACGCAGGCGCATCCAGTTCGGCGTCGAGGTGGACGGTCTCGACTTCGACGAAGCCGAAGGCACATGGACCGTCAAGACGACGGGCCGCAAGCGCTATACGGCGCGCACGGTGGTGCTGGCGTCCGGGCCGCTGCCCGACCACAAGCTCCCCGACATCCGCGGTGTCGACACCTACGAGGGCAAGGTCATCCACAGCGCGCGCTGGGACCACGACTACGACTTCACCGGTAAGCGGGTCGCCGTCATCGGCACCGGTGCCAGCGCCGTGCAGATCATCCCGGAACTGGTCAAGCAGGCCGATTTCGTCAAGGTCTTCCAACGCACGGCCGGCTGGGTGCTGCCGAGGATGGACCTGCCGATTCCCGCCGCCGCGCAGGAGCTGTTCGCCAAAGTTCCTGTCACACAGCAGCTTGCCCGCCAGGCGCTGTACTGGGGTCACGAGGTCAGCGCCACCGCGATGGTGTGGGACACACCGCTGACGGGACTCGTCGCCCGGCTGGGCCGCGCGCACCTGCGTCGTCAGGTCAAGGACCCGTGGCTGCGCCGCCAGCTCACGCCGGACTTCACCCCCGGATGCAAGCGAATGCTGGTCTCCAGCGACTACTACCCGGCTCTGCAGCGAGACAACTGCAAGCTCATCGACTGGCCGATCGCAACGATCAGCCCCGTCGGTATCCGGACCAGCGACGGCGTCGAACACCACCTTGACGCCATCGTGTTCGCCACCGGTTATGACGTGCACCTCACCGGCCCGCCGTACCCGGTCACCGGAATCGGCGGCCGCTCCCTGGCCGACGAATGGGTCAACGGTGCGCAGGCCTACAAGAGCATCAACGCGCACGGCTACCCCAACCTGTTCCTCATGACGGGGCCGAACTCGGGGCCAGGACACAACTCGCTTCTGGTCTACGTGGAGGGTCAGATCGACTACGCGGTGCGCGGCATCACCACGATCCTCGGTGACGATCTGCGCTATCTCGACGTCCGCGAGGACGTGCAGGGGCGCTACAACAAGGGCATCCAGAAGCGGCTCACCAAGACCACATGGATGTCGGGCTGCAGCAGTTGGTATCTGACAAAGGACGGCTTCAACGCATCGATGTACCCGGGCTTCGCAACCCAGTATCTTCGTCAGATGCGCGACTTTCGATTCGGCGATTACCAGGCGGTGGCGCGCGACGCCGCCGTGCCAGCGGTGACGTCGACGGCCTGAGATGACTTAGAGATGTCAGCGGCAAGGCAGCCACGGCAACCCACGGGGACGATCTCGACGATCCTCCTCGGCCTGCGCCGCGCGCCACGGCAGATCCGCAGGGGCTCCCGCGACGTCATCGAGAACGCGGTGTCCCAGTTGTTCGACGCGGCCGTGCAACCGCACGGTGTAGCGGCGTCCGGCGAGTACCGCATCGAGGAACTGGCCCGGTTGGCGGGCACCACCACCCGCAACATCCGCGTCTACCGTGACCGTGGCCTGCTGCACCCGCCGCTGCGGGTGGGCCGCATCGCGTTGTTCAACGACAGCCATCTGACCCGGCTGCGGCTGATCACTTCGCTTCTCGACCGCGGCTACAACCTTTCCCACGTGCACGAGATGTTGACCGCGTGGGAAGAGGGCAAGGACGTCGGCGACATGCTCGGGCTGGAGAACGCCATCGCGGGCAGCTGGGCGACCGAGAAGCCGGAACGGATGAGCGTCGCCGACGCCAAGAGGCTGGTCGATGACGACCCCGGCTTCGACCGAATGGTCGGCCTCGGCATCATCAAGCTCGAAGGAGAGCCAGGCTTTGAAGAGGCAATAGTCTTGCGGCCCAAGCTGATCGACGTGTTCAACGACATCCGCGAGTACGGCGTCCCGACGAGCAAGCTCATCGACGTCCACGAGCAGGTCGCGCCGTTGATCGGCCAGATCAGCGGGATTCTGGTGGCGGCGGGTGTCGAGCAGGTCATCGACCGCCTCAAGCCGGGGGCGGCACTGCCGCCGGATACCGAACTGGCGGAACTGATCACGATGCTGGTGCGGTTGCGCACGCAGGCCGTCTCCGCGGTGTCGGCGACACTGGCATTCTCGATCGAGTCGAGCATCGAGACGGCGGTCGGTCAGATCCTCGGCGATCTCATCGAGAAGGAAGCCGACCCCAAGGGCGCTCCTCCGGAGGAGTGATCACTCCCACTCGATGGTGCCCGGCGGCTTGCTGGTTACGTCAAGCGCGACCCGGTTCACCTCGGGAACCTCATTGGTGATGCGGGTGGAGATCCGTTCGAGCACCTCGAAGGGCACCCGCGTCCAGTCCGCGGTCATCGCGTCCTCGCTTGACACCGGACGGAGCACGATCGGGTGGCCGTAGGTGCGACCGTCGCCCTGCACACCGACGGACCGGATGTCGGCGAGTAGCACCACCGGGCACTGCCAGATCTGGTTGTCCAGGCCCGCCGAGGTGAGTTCCTCGCGCGCGATCGCGTCGGCGCGCCGCAGCGTGTCCAGCCGGCCTCTCGTCACCTCGCCGATGATGCGGATCGCCAGGCCTGGCCCCGGGAAGGGTTGCCGCGCAACGATTTCCTCGGGCAGCCCGAGTTCTCGGCCGACCGCGCGAACCTCGTCCTTGAACAACAATCGCAAAGGTTCCACGAGCTTGAACTTCAGGTCGTCGGGCAGCCCGCCGACATTGTGGTGGCTCTTGATGTTCGCGGCGCCCGCGCCGCCGCCGGACTCCACGACGTCGGGATAGAGCGTGCCCTGCACCAGGAAGTCGACCTCAGACCCGGTGTCCCCCACGATGTCTCGGACCGCGCCCTCGAACGCTCGGATGAACTCGCGGCCGATGATCTTGCGTTTGCCCTCGGGGTTGGTCACCCCGCCCAATGCCTCGAGGAACCGGTCGGAGACGTCGACGGTGACGAGGTTGGCTCCGGTGGCGGCGACGAAGTCGCGTTGCACCTGCCCCCGCTCACCTTCCCTCAGCAGCCCGTGGTCGACGAACACACACGTCAGCCGGTCACCGATGGCGCGTTGGACGAGCGCGGCGGCGACGGCTGAATCCACCCCGCCGGAGAGGCCGCAGATCGCGTGGGCGTCACCGATCTGGGCGCGGACCTGTTCGATAAGGCTGTCGGCGATGTTGGCAGGCGTCCAGGTCGAGTCGATGCCGGCGAACTCGTGCAGGAACCGACTCAGCACCTGCTGGCCGTGCGGGGTGTGCATCACCTCGGGGTGGTACTGCACGCCCGCGAGACCGCGCGCCTTGTTCTCGAACCCCGCAACCGGTGCGCCCGCACTGCTGGCCACCACCTCGAATCCGTCAGGTGCGGCGGTGACGGCATCGCCATGGCTCATCCACACCGACTGCGTCTCCGGCAGGTCCGAATGCAGTTGACCGCCAGAGACATTCAGCTCGGTGCGGCCGTACTCGCTGGTGCCCGTGTGGGCGACGGTGCCGCCGAGGGCCTGCGCCATGGCCTGAAACCCGTAACAGATACCGAACACCGGAACACCGAGCTCGAATACGGCGGGGTCCAGCTGCGGAGCACCGTCGGCGTAAACGCTCGACGGTCCGCCCGAAAGCACGATGGCCTGAGGATCCTTGGCCTTGATCTCCTCGATGGAAGCCGAGTGTGGGACGACCTCCGAGTACACCCGCGCCTCGCGGACCCGACGCGCGATCAGCTGGGCGTACTGCGCGCCGAAGTCGACTACAAGGACGGGACGCGGGGATGCCGGTTGCACCTGCTCAGTCTACGGGCGGGGGCTGCGCAGGCCGATGCGCCAGCCTCCGTGCACGATGTTAACTTTGTAAACATCCTGTTGGTTTGTAAACATCCTGTTGGAAGGAGATCGACTGACCGCCCGACGATCCCGCGCCGCCTCCGACACCTATCACCATGGGAACCTTCGGCAGACGCTGCTCGAGCACGCCGTCGAACTCGCGAGGACGGGCGGGCCGGAGGCCGTGGTGCTTCGCGATGTTCAGCGCATGGCGGGTGTCAGCAACTCAGCGGCGTATCGGCACTACGCCGACCGCGACGCACTCCTTGCCGCGGTGCGGGAGTATGCGGAGGCGCGCCTGGCCGACGCCATGGCCGCGCGGCTGACAGCGGTGCCCAGCCGAGGGCCGAAGTCCAAACGGGCGCTCGGGCGCCTGCGGGCGACCGGGCAGGGCTACATCGATTTCGCCCTTGCTGAACCAGGCCTGTACCGCACTGCGTTCGCGCACTCGGATTCCTCTCCCGAGGACCCTGCCAGCCAAACCGGCGGCGACGGCACCACGCTGAACTCGCACCATCCGTTCCAGATCCTGATCGGGTGCATCGACGATCTGGTCAGCACCGGTGTGGTCTCCGCCGATCGGCGCGATGGCCTCGACGAAGCTGCGTGGGCCGCGGTGCACGGCCTGTCGACGCTGTTCCTCGACGGGCCACTGAGCGTGGCCGATGCCGCACGCAAACAACAGATCACCGACCGCCTGCTCGACGTCATCGCCGAGGGATTGACCTAGTTCCGCTCTGATGTTGACAGTCCTAACATTCTCTGCGATGCTCCCAATGTTAACGATGTAAACATTAAGGGGTACCGCTCGTGACCATCGACACCAGGAAGCGTTCGGCCCGAGGCGCCCACTCGACGCCCCAGCGAGCGCGGCCCGTTCTCGTCCTCGCTGTCGTGCTCGTTGCCGCACTGGCCATCAACGTAGAAACCACCATCGTGAATGTGGCTCTGCCGACGTTGAATTCGGCACTCGGCGCGTCGACACGCGGGTTGCAATGGATCGTCGACGCCTACAACCTCGCATTCGCCGCCCTCGTCCTTGCCGGCGGCACCGTCGGCGACAAGTTCGGTCGACGCGGCACGCTGATCGCCGGGTTGGCGATATTCGCGGCCAGCAGCGTCGGCGCGGCGCTGTGCACGTCGACCGGGTCGCTGATCGGAATGCGTCTGGTGATGGGTATAGCCGCCGCGCTGATCTTCCCCACCACGCTGGCGATCATCACCGACACCTTCCGCGACCCCAAGCAACGGGCAGCGGCGATCGGCGTGTGGGGAGCGGTGACAGGACTCGGCGTGGCCGTCGGACCGATCCTGGGGGGCGCGTTGCTCGAGTCGTTCTGGTGGGGCAGCCTGTTTCTGGCCCTTGCGCCGATCGCCCTCGTCGCAATCGTCGGCGCAGTGTTGTTCGTGCCCGCGTCGACCCCGCAGGCCGGTGCCCGGCTTGACCGTGGCGGCCTGCTGGCGTCGGTGGTGATGCTCGGGGCGCTGGTCTACACGATCATCGAGGCACCCGAACACGGATGGACGGCGACGCGAACGCTCCTCGGCTTCGGCGTAGCGCTCGCCGCTGCGCTGATATTCGTCTGGTGGGAACGACGCCACGACGATCCGCTGATCGATGTCAGCCTGTTCGCCAACCTGCGGTTCAGCGCGGCCAGCGGCGCAGTGACCGTCGCCTTCTTCGCGCTGTTCGGCTTCATCTTCTTGATCACCCAGTTCTTCCAGCTGTTGCAGGGGTTCGGTCCGTTGGAAACCGGTGTGCGGATCCTGCCGGTCGCGTTGTCGATCGCAGTGGGATCCGTGCTGGGCACCCAGCTGGCGGTGACGCGATTAGGCACCAAGGCGGTGGTGTTCGCCGGCCTGCTGATGCTCACCGGGGCGTTCGCGTGGGTGGCCGCCATCGACGTCGACGTACCCTATGTGCAGGTCGCGGCACAAATGGTACTGCTGGGCGGCGGGCTCGGGCTCACCACAGCGCCCGCCACCGACTCGATCATGGGCGTGGTCAGACCCGAACAGGCCGGCGCCGGTTCGGCGGTCAACGACGCGACCCGTCAAGTCGGCGGGACTCTCGGCGTGGCGGTGGTCGGCAGCATCTTCTCTACGCTCTACATCCGCCATCTGTCCGACAGCGAGGTTCTCGGCGCCGCACCGGAACCCGTGCAGGCCACGGCACGCGAGGGGCTGGCCCAAGGCTTGCAGGTTGCCGCCCAGTCGCCACCATCGGTCGCGGGGGCGGTGCGTGACACGGTCAGTGACGCGTTCATGGCCGGCTTGCATGCCGGCTGTTTGACCGCCGCCGCCGTGTGCCTGATCGGAGCGTTCTTCGTGCTCGCCGTGCTGCCTGCCCACCCCGCGAAGGCGGACCTGGCATGAGGAACGCACACCGGTACGGGCCTTGGGCGCTGATCACCGGTGCGAGCGACGGGATCGGCCAGGCACTGGCAGGCCGTCTCGCCGCCGAGGGAATCAACGTCGTCCTCGTCGCCCGCAGCAAGAACAGGCTGCAGGCCATCGCCGCGGAACTGAGCGCCGCGCACAACGTGGAGACGATGGTGCTGCCCGCCGACCTCACAGATCCCGGTGCCGCCGGCACCATCGAGGACCGCACGGGCCGGCTGGACATCGGGTTGGTGGTCCTCGCCGCCGGATTCGGCACCACCGGCACCTTCCTCGAGACACCGCTGGCCGAGGAATTGGATCTGATCGCGGTGAACATCACAGCGATCGCTCGTCTCTCCCACACCTTCGCCGGCCGACTTGCGGCACGCGGCAAGGGCGGAATCATCCTGTTCGGATCCATTGTCGGCTGGCAAGGTGTGCCGGGGCAGGCCAACTACGCCGCGTCCAAGGCCTACGTGCAGAATCTGGCCGAAGGTCTGCACGACGAGCTGAAGCCTTGCGGAGTCGACGTGCTCTCTGTCGCCCCCGGGCCGGTCGTCTCGGGGTTTGGCGCACGCGCGGGCCTGACAATGACATCGGCCACCTCGCCCGAGGTCGTCGCGAGGGCCGTGCTCAATGCACTCGGACGGCGGACGGTGATTCCGGGCGCCCGTGGCAAGTTCCTCACGTCAGCGTTGACGCCGCTGCCGCGACGCATTCGTAGCCGCATTCTCGGGAAGGTGATCGCGGGTATGCGCAGCGCACAACGCGCCGGGAGCTAGATATCTCTCTCCGCCAGTCCGGCCAGCCAACCGTCGATCTCGCCTGCGGCCTCGGGGCCGATTGCGTTCTTCACGTCGGCGTGAGCGCTGCGCCAGGCTTGTTCGGCCTGGGCCAGCGCGCCTCGGCCCGCCATGGTCACCATCACCCGTAGGGATCTGCCCGTCGGCGAGGTCTCGGTAGTCTCTACCAGCCCATGCTGGACCATAAGGGCGAGATTGCGGCTGACGGTCGAGCGATCCATCCCGAGCCGCTCGGCCAATTCCGCCGGCCGCCTTGGGCCGTCGCCGAGGATCAACATCGACAGGATCTCCAGCTGCGCAATTGACAATCCAAGTGGGCGCAGGGCCTGTTCATACCGTCGGCTCACGAGTCGGTGCAGGTATGCCACCCGCATACCCAGGCACTGCTGCTGCATGGCGCGAGCGACGGTTATCGACTTGTGTTGCATCTACATCACTATAGCGCTAGGGTATGTGGTGTATCTACATCACATGGAAAGGGTAGGCGCCATGTCCTTCGATTTGTTCCTCGGCCGCAACCGACTGTTCGCCGAATCCGTAGACAGACCGACGCTGATGGTGATGCCCGACAGCCCGGTGCTGATCCTGACGTGCGCCGATCCGCGGGTGGAGCCTGCGGCGTTTCTCGGTGTGGGAGCCGCGGAGGCGGTCGTACTGCGCAACACCGGTGGCCGGGTCACCGATTCGGTCATCTCCGACATCGCCATGCTCAGCCAGGTCGGCGAGTATCTCCGTCCCGGACACCAAGGGCAGCCACTGGAAGTTGCGATAATCCACCACACCCATTGCGGCACAGCATTTCTCGACGACCACGGCTTTCGCCATCAGTTGGCGGCACGCGCCGGTTGTGACGAGGCGGTTCTGGCCGCCCACGCCGTCACGAATCCATACGACAGTGTCGAAACCGACGTGAACCTGCTGTTGAATACTCCCATCGACGTCGGCCACATCGCAGTATCGGGCCATGTTCTTGATCTCGAATCAGGCCGCGTGAGCACTGCGCGGCCCGCAGCATTTCGGGCATCACAGCGCGACATTGTGGAGACGGCCCGATGAGCGAGCCGACCATCCTGGTCACCGGCGCCACCGGAAGAACCGGCGGCGCGGTTGTCGAGCAGTTACTCAGCCATGGAGCACGAGTGCGGGCACTCGCCCACAGCCGGGACGCACGCAGCGAGAAGCTACGAGCGGCAGGTGTGGACGTCGTGACAGCAGATCTGTTCGATCCAGGCCAGATCCTTGCCGCGATGAAAGGCGTCCAGCGCATGTTCTACCTGCCACCGTGGCACCCGCACATGATGCACAGCGCTGTTGCTGTTGCGACCGCCGCCAGAAAGTCGAACCTGGAAGCAGTCGTCGGGCTGTCACAATGGCTGGCCAACCCCAGCCACCCGTCGCTTGCCACACGCCAGAACTGGTTGGTCGAGCAGCTGTTCGACATGTTGCCCGAAACTGCTCACATCACCGTCAACCCCGGCTTCTTCGCCGACAATTACCTCGCAGGAATGATCGGGTTCGCAGCCCAACTGGGCTACCTGCCGGTGCCGAGCGGCGACCGCCGCAACGCGCCGCCGTCGAACTGGGACATCGCCCGGGTGGTAACGGCGGCGCTGCTTGAACCGCACCGTCACGCAGGACGGCGCTACCGGCCAACCGGTCCGCGACTGCTGTCCTCCGCCGACATCGCGTCGGCGGTCGGAGAAGCGTTGGGTCGCACCGTCCGCCCGATGTCACTGCCAAGCTGGATGTTCAACAAGGCATTACGGGCCCTGGGCCCACGAGTCGGCGTCGACATGTTTCTCCTGAGCCAGGTCCAGTACTACTACCAGGAAGGCAAACTGGGCACCTGGGAGATCGCGGCTCCCACCAGCGACGTCTACGACGCCACCGGATCGCCTGCCGAGGACTTCGTCACCACGGCACTCCGATATGTCGATGTGCCGCAAGCCCGACGCAGTGCCGCCAACACCGCCAAGGCCTTGTGGGACTTCACCCGGATAGGGCTGACTCCGCGACCCCGAACCGAGCGCTTCATCCACATGCAGCAACATCCGCTCCCACCCGATCCGGAACTGTCGGCGCACTCGACGATCTGGTCCGCCGAACACGCCCGCCCCCCGCACCTGCCGGCGGTCTGACGAGCAGAGAGCGACGCACGCCCGGCAGAGACTCTCAGAGCAGGTCGGTGATCGTCTTCAGACCCGCGTCGTACAGCACGCCGGGCAGCATCCCGCCGTCGATCTCGATGGTGGTGCCGTTGACGAAGTCGGCGGCGCCGCTACACAGGAACACGCAGACCCGACCGACCTCAGCCGGCTCTCCTGCGCGGCGCAGCGGAACGTTGCGGAAGTACTTCTCGCCCCGCGGGTCGTCCTTAGGCAGCACGAACGAGCGGAAGTTGTCGGTCATCGTCGGTCCCAGCGCCAGGCAGTTGACCCGCGCATACGGCCCCCACTCCTCGGCCAGCGACCGGGTGAGGTGGTTGAGTCCCGCCTTCGCCGCGCCGTAGGACACCAGCGTCGGCGAGCCCGCCGGGTGCCCTGCGCCGCTGGAGATATTGATGACGGACCCGACGCCGTCCTGTTCGCGCATCTGCCGGTAGACCCGAAGGGCGAACCACAGCGGGCTGATGAGGTTCATCTGGATGGCGAAGGCGTGGAAAAGCGCTGTCCGCTCGAAATCGTCGTCGGCGCGCGGGGCGCCCTGAATCTTGCTGACCAGTGCAGGAACGTCTTCGACGTCGGGCGTCGGCACCGTGCCGCCTGCATTGTTGACCAGGATGTCGATCCGCCCGTAGATGTCGGCCACCTCCGTGACCATCGCGTCGATAGCGCGGAAATCGCCTTGATCGCACACCATCTGGGCGCTGCGCTTGCGCCATGACTCGTCTTGGTCGACGCCGGGAAGCGCGTCGAGTTTCGACCGTGAGCAGCCGATCACCGTTGCGCCGGCACGCAGCAATTCGTGCGCGATTCCGACGCCGACGCCGCGGCTGGTGCCCGTGACGACGGCTACCTTGCCGTCGAGGACGCCCTCGCTGTACACCCGCCAAACCATAGACGAGCCTGCCCGGTGTGATTGGGTATGCCGGGAGCAAGGTTGTTCACAGTCGCGAAGGAGATTCATGCCCGAGTGGGTCGTCATCCTGCTGGCGCTGGCTGCCGCGGTGACCTCAGCACTTGGAATCGTGATCCGGCAGCGCGCCACGCTTGCCATCCCTCAGGACGAGGGCGTCAGCACGACGATGTTCAAGAAGCTGCTGCGTAACCGCCTGTGGTGGGCCGGTACGGCGGTGGCGGCGGCCGGCTACGGCTTCCAGGCGCTGGCACTCACCTGGGGCTCACTGATCCTCGTGGTGCCTCTGCTGGTGTCGGCGTTGTTGTTCGCGCTGCCGATGAGCGCCCGGTTGGCCCACCGCCGTGTCACGACACACGACTGGGTGTGGGCGCTGGTGCTGACGTTCGGGCTTGCGGTGTTCGTGCTTGTGGCTCGTGTGCAGCCGGGTAACTACCGCCCAGCGCCCGCGGTCTGGATTCTGGCCACGGTGTCGTGCGCGGTCGTGGTGCTGGTATGCGTGGTCGGCGGTGCCCGCTCCGAGGGCCGCAGGCGCGCGGTGTTGATCGCCGCCGCGGTCGGGGTGCTGTTCGGCGTGGTCTCGGTGCTCACCAAGGTCACCGTGCAGCGCCTCAACGAGGAAGGCCCGTGGGGCACGCTGCTGGTACCTGCGCCCTACCTGGTGGTGATCCTCGGTGTCGCGGCGACGCTGTTGCAGCAGTCCGCGTTTCACGCGGGCGCCCTGCAGGCGTCGGTGCCCACCATGCTGGTGCTCGAGCCGTTGGTGGCGGTCTCGTTGGGTGTCGTCGTGCTGGGCGAGGCGCTCAAGATCACCGACGCGAGAACGGTTGCGCTGCTGGCGGTCGCCGCCGCGGCGATGGCGGCGGCGACCATCGCTCTCGGGCACGACGAGGGCGCGTTCGAGGAGATGCTCGAAGCCGAGCTGGCGCGGCGTGAGCAGGCCGAGAACGAGGCTCCTACCTAGGCAAGCTGCTTGTGGGTCGGCAGCCCGCCGGTCGCCTCGAACACCACGCGCCTGCCGATCTCGACAGCGTGGTCGGCGAACCGTTCGTAGAACCGGCCGAGCAGCGCGACATCTATTGCGTTACAGACGGTGTTGCGCCATTTACGGTCGATCAGCACGGTGAACAGATGCCGGTGCCTGCTGTCGACGACGTCGTCCTTCTCGCGAAGCTGCGCCGCCTTCTCTGGATCGGCTGAGCGAAGCACGTCCTGCGCTGTCCTCGCGAGTTGCACTGCCGCATCGGCCATTTCGGTGAACGATCCGCTGACGTCGTCGGGTAGCGCATGGTCGGGGTGCCGCATCCGGGCGATGTTGGCGACGTGCACCGCCAATGCACCCATCCGCTCGATGTCGGCGCCGACGTGCAGCGAGCCGACGACCTGGCGTAGATCGCTGGCCACAGGTTGTTGGAGCGCAAGAAGCTTGACCGCGGCGCGCTCGGCGTTGCGCCACTTGTCCGCGATGCGGTCATGGTCGGCGATGACCTGTTCGGCAAGCTCCAGATCCGCCTGCAACAAGGCGTTCGACGCGTGCATCATCGCGTCTGCGGCCAGCCCGCACATATCGGCCAGCTGGGCGCGCAGTGCCCCCAACTGCTCCTGGTATGCCGTGCGCATAGACCAGGAAATACCCGTATCCCGGGTATTTAACCGGCGGAGCTGACCGCCTGCCCAGGCTCGAACGGGATGCGGCGCAGCGCCCCGAACGCATCGGCAGGCACGACAGGGTGCTCTGGCTCGATCGGGGACAGACGCTTGTAGGCCTGGCCCTGCTGAGGCCGCAGGTCTTCCTCACCCTTGTTCGGCCACAGCGACGCCGCGCGTTCGGCCTGCGCGGTGATACTCAGCGAGGGGTTGACCCCGAGGTTCGCCGACACCGATGCGCCGTCGACGACGTACATCGTCGGGTAGTTGTAGACCCGTTGGTACGGGTCGATCACGCCGTGTTCCTGGCTGTCGCCGATCGCCGCGCCGCCGAGGAAATGCGCGGTCAGCGGAATGTTGAACAGCTCGCCCCAGGTGCCGCCCGCGACACCGTCGATCTTCTTGGCGAGCCTGCGGGTGACCTCGTTGCCGACGGGGATCCACGTCGGGTTGGGCTCGCCGTGGCCCTGCTTGCTGTCCATCATCCGGAAGCCGAGCTTCGTCCTACGGGTGAAGGTGGTGATCGAGTTGTCCAGGTGCTGCATCACCAGCGCGATCATCGTGCGTTCGCTCCAGCGGGCCGGGTTGAGCATCCGCAGCATCTTCTTGGGGTCCTCGCCGGCCTGATCGAGCAGCTGCCGCCAGCGCGGCACGTCGCTGCCGCCTGGACCGGCGCCGTCGGTCATCAACGTCTGCAGCAGGCCCATCGCGTTGGAGCCCTTGCCGTAGCGGCAGGGCTCGATGTGGGTGTCGGACGTCGGGTGGATCGACGACGTGATGGCCACACCGTGGGTGAGGTCGAGGTCATCGCGCACCTCGAGTCGACCCGCACCGACGATCGACTCGGAGTTGGTGCGGGTGAGCACGCCGAGTTTGTCCGACAGCTTCGGCAGGTTGCCGCGGTCGCGCATCTTGAACAAGAGCTTCTGCGTGCCGAACGTACCGGCGGCGAGAATGAGATTACTGGCGACGAAGGTGCGGCGCTTACGACGCAGCAGCCTGCCGGTGTGAGCGGTCTTTACCTCCCACAGGCCGTCGGACCGTTGCTTGAATCCCGTCACCGTCGTCATCGGATGCACTTGCGCGCCAGCGGATTCCGCTAGACCAAGGTAGTTCTTGACGAGGGTGTTCTTGGCTCCGTAGCGGCAGCCCGTCATGCAGGAGCCGCACTCGATGCAACCGGTGCGATCAGGCCCGGCCCCGCCGAAGTACGGATCGGGCACGGTCCGTCCCGGCGCCTTCTTCCCGTCAGGCCCGAAGAACACCCCGACGGGGGTTGCGACGAAGGTGTCGCCGACGCCCATGTCGTCGGCCACCTCTTTCATGATCTTGTCGGCATCGGTGAACGTCGGGTTCGGCACGACTCCGAGCATGCGCTTGGCCTGCTCGTAGTGCGGCATCAACTCGGCGCGCCAGTCGGTGATGTGCTTCCACTGCGGATCGTTGAAGAACGGGTCCGGCGGCACATAGAGCGTGTTGGCGTAGTTCAACGATCCACCGCCGACGCCTGCGCCCGCCAAAATCATCACGTTGCGGAGCAGATGTATGCGCTGGATTCCGTACAAGCCCAGCTTCGGCATCCACAGGAACTTGCGCAGATTCCACGAGGTCTTGGCGAAGTCTTCGTCGGCGTAGCGGGGGCCGGCTTCCAGGACGCCGACGCGGTAGCCCTTCTCGGTCAACCGCAACGCGGAAACGCTGCCCCCGAATCCCGAACCAATGATCAGAACGTCGTAGTCAGGCTGCATCGACCCAGTATGAACTTACCGACCGGTAACCAAAAGTCCGGGTTCGCGAAGAGGGTCAGTTTCCGACGGTGAGGCCGACCTTCTGGAACTCCTTGAGGTCGCAGTAGCCCGCCTTCGCCATCGACCTGCGCAGGCCGCCGACCAGGTTCAAGGAGCCGAAGGGGTCATCGGACGGACCGCCGAGCACCTGCTCGAGGCCCGGCCGCTCGCCGAGCGCGACCTGCAGCAGTGCCCCTCGCGGCAGCGAGGGGTGGGCCGCGGCGGCGGGCCAGAACCAGCCGTCGCCCATCGCCTCGGCGGCCAGCGCCAACGGCGTGCCGAGCAGGACCGCATCGGCCCCGCATGCGATGGCCTTGGCGAGGTCACCGGATGTGTGGATGTCGCCGTCGGCAAGCACGTGGACGTAGCGGCCACCCGTCTCGTCGAGATACTCCCGCCTTGCGGCGGCGGCGTCGGCGATCGCGGTGGCCATCGGCACGCTGATGCCGAGCACCTCGTCGCTGGTGGTGACCCCGCTCGTGGAGCCGTAGCCGACGATGACACCTGCGGCTCCGGTCCGCATCAGGTGCAACGCGGTGCGGTGGTCCAACACACCACCCGCGACGACCGGCACATCGAGTTCGGAGATGAAGGTCTTGAGGTTCAACGGCTCGCCGTCTTGTGCGACGCGTTCGGCCGACACGATGGTGCCCTGGATGACCAGCAGGTCGATGCCCGCCGACACAAGGGTCGGGGTCAACGCCTGCGCGCTCTGCGGACTGACCCTGACCGCGGTGGTCACCCCGGCCTCACGAATCCGCGAGACGGCCGCCCCGAGCAGGTCGAGATCCAGTGGCGCCGAATGTAGTTGCTGCAGAAGGCGTATCGCCGCCGATGGTCCCCTACTGGCGTGTGGGCCCACCGGCTCCTTCTCCGCCGCCTCGACGACTTCGGCGACCTTGGCCGCCACATCGGCGTGCCTGCCGATCAGCCCCTCGCCGTTGATCACCCCGAGACCACCGAGGCGGCCCATCTCGATGGCGAACTCCACCGAAACCAACGCGTCGGTGGGATGGGTGACGACGGGGATCTCGAACCGGTAGGCGTCGAGCTGCCAGGCCGTCGACACATCCTGCGACGATCTGGTTCGCCGGGACGGGACGATGTTGATGTCGTCGAGTTCATAAGTGCGGCGGGCGGTTCGGCCCATACCGATTTCAACCATGTCACGCATGCGGGCTCGCTAGCGGGTGTAGTAGTTGGGCGCTTCGACGGTCATCGTGATGTCGTGCGGGTGGCTTTCCTTCAACCCGGCAGCGGTGATCCGGACGAACTGAGCCTGCTGCAACTGCTCGATCGTCGATGCGCCGGTGTAGCCCATCGCGGCCTGCAATCCGCCGGTGAGTTGACGGATCACACTGGACAACGGGCCACGGAAAGGCACTCGGCCCTCGATGCCTTCAGGCACCAACTTGTCCTCGCTCAGCGCATCGTCTTGGAAGTAACGATCTTTCGAGAAGGACTTCGCCCCGCCGCGGCTCTGCATCGCTCCGAGCGACCCCATGCCGCGGTAGCTCTTGAACTGCTTGCCGTTGACGAAGATCAGGTCGCCTGGGGCCTCCGCGGTGCCGGCGAGCAGCGAGCCGAGCATCGCCGTCGATGCGCCCGCTGCAAGGGCTTTGGCGATATCGCCCGAGTACTGAAGGCCGCCGTCGGCGATCACCGGGGTCCCCGACGGCGAGCACGCCGCCACCGCTTCCAGAATCGCGGTGATCTGAGGTGCGCCCACCCCGGCGACGACGCGCGTCGTGCAGATCGAACCCGGCCCGACACCGACCTTCACAGCATCGGCGCCCGCCTCGACAAGCGCGGCGGCCGCGGCCCGGGTGGCGACGTTTCCGCCGATCACGTCGACCCGGTGGCCGATCTCGCGCTTGACCTTGTTGACCATGTCGAGCACCAGGCGGTTGTGGGCGTGCGCGGTATCGACGATGAGCACGTCGACCCCCGCATCGGCGAGCGTCATCGCCCTCGTGTACGAGTCGGGTCCGATGCCGACCGCCGCACCGACCAGCAGCCTGCCGTCGCTGTCCTTGGTCGCAAGCGGGTGCTGCTCGGTCTTGACGAAGTCCTTCACGGTGATCAGACCGGTGAGCCTGCCTTGACCGTCGACGATCGGAAGCTTCTCGATCTTGTTGCGGCGCAACAGGCCAAGGGCGGCATCGGCGGTGACGCCCTCACGCGCGGTGATCAACGGCGACTTGGTCATCACCTCCGCCACCGGCTTGTTCATGTCGACTTCGAAGCGCATGTCGCGGTTGGTGATGATGCCAACGAGCGCGCCCGAGCCGTCGACAACCGGCAGCCCCGAGATCCGGAACCGTGCGCACAGCGCGTCGACCTCGGCCAGCGTGTTGTCCGGCGAGCAGGTGACCGGGTCGGTGACCATGCCTGCTTCGGATCGCTTGACGGTTTCGACCTGGCCCGCCTGCTCAGCAACCGGGAGGTTGCGGTGAAGAACACCCATGCCGCCCGCGCGTGCCATGGCGATAGCCATCCGCGACTCGGTGACGGTGTCCATCGCCGAGCTGACCAACGGCACCTTCAACCGGATGCGGCGGGTGAGCTGGCTGGACGTGTCGGCTGTGGCCGGGACCACATCAGAAGCCGCGGGAAGCAACAGCACGTCGTCGAACGTGAGCCCGAGCATCGCGATCTTGGTGGGGTCATCGCCGCCGGTCGGCACCGGTACGGCGATGGGGAGGTCGCTTTCAGCGATCGACATGGGTGAAGGCCTCCATCGGCGGGGAGCTAAATATCTATTCTATCGGCATCGGCATCGGAGAACTGGCCCCCACACGGGGTCGGCGGGCACCTGGGCAGGCAGGGTAACCGCTAGCGCGATTCCTGTGGCGCTGCGTAGTGTGGAACCGTGCGAGACCACCTGCCGCCTGGTTTGCCGCCGGACCCATTCGCCGATGACCCATGCGACCCCTCGGGAGCGCTGGACGCGATCGAGCCGGGGCAGCCTCTTGATGCGCAGGAACGCACGGCCGTGGAGGCCGATCTGGCCGACCTCGCGGTATACGAAGCGCTTCTGGCGCACAAGGGAATTCGCGGACTCGTGGTCTGCTGTGACGAGTGCCAGCAGGATCACTATCACGACTGGGACATGCTGCGCGCCAATCTGCTGCAGCTACTGGTCGACGGCACCGTTCGTCCGCATGAGCCGGCTTACGATCCCGAGCCTGATGCCTACGTGACCTGGGATTACTGCCGCGGCTACGCCGATGCTTCGCTCAACGAGGCGACGTCGGAACCCGACGGCTATCGCTGACAGCTGATTTCTCAGTTCCCTCGATCAGGCTTTTCGGCCGGGATCGGCGGGATGGTCGTCGTCGGCTGCTCCTGCGGGGCTTCCTGTGCGGGCGCTAGGGCCGGCGGCTTCGGCGCGGGCGCGGCAGGCGCCGGTGGAGCCTCCTGCGCGGGCGGCGCCTCGGGCTTCGGCTGCTCGATCGGCTTCGGCAACTCGATCGGCTTCTGCGGCTCCACCGGTTTGGGCTGCTCGATCGGCTTCGGCAACTCGATTGGCTTCTGCGGCTCCACCGGTTTGGGCTGCTCGATCGGCTTGGGCAGCTCGATCGGCTGTTTCGGCGCATCGACGGGCGGCTTCGGCGCATCCGGGTCCGGCTTCGGCGGCTTCGGCTGCTCCACCGGCTTGGGCTGCTCGACCGGTTTCGGCAGAGGCAAGTCAGGCAGGTTCGGCAGGTTCGGCAGGTTCGGCAACGAAATCTCCGGCGGCACACCGGGTCCGGGCACCGGCAACTGCGGTATCGGCGGCATCTGTGGCAGCGAAATGTCCGGCAAACCGATGTTGGGCACGGGCAGTTGCCCGGGCACTGTCGGCGGCACCGACAGATTCGGCAGCGGAGGCAGCTCGACGGGCAGCGAGAAGCCCGGACCATTCGATTGCGGGGCTGCAGGTACCGCGGGGGCCGTCGCATTCGGATCGCGTGTTTCCACCTTGGCCGTCAGATCGTTGAGCTGCTGCTGCAGATCCTTCTGACGCTGCGGATCCTCGACGGTCTGCACGGTCGAGGTCACCGTCTCGAGCTTTTCCTGGGCGGCGTCCCAGTTGCCTTGCTGGATGAGCTGCTGGACCTGCTGCATCTCGGTCTGCGCGGCCAGCGAGACCTGGTCGTCGCGGGTGACCTGCTGTTCGCCGAACAGGGTGGCGCGCAGCCCATACAGCGCATCGCCGGGTGCCGCGCCGTAGACGACGGCGCCGAACCCGCCGAGGCACAACATCGCCGCGGCAACCGAGCCCATCACGGCGACCGACATCCGGTTGCGCTGCCGCGATGACAACGCACGCTGCAGGACGATCTCGGCGTCGCGCTGTGATGCGACCCGTGCCGGTGGTCTGCGCACCTCGTCGCGCCAGCCGGCCATCAGATTGGCGAGCTCGGCGTCGGCCGGGTCGGTGGCGTACACCGGATGCTCGGATGCGAGTGCGTCGAGATACTGGTCCGTGCGCGCGATGGCGTTCAGCGACGGGTCGCCGCCGTTTCCTCCCCAGCGTCCGAAATCAGGCATGGTCATGTCCCGTCGCCATGATTTCGGTCTTCAGCCGCGCCAGCGCCCGGTGCTGTGCTACCCGGACGGCACCGGCGGTGCTGCCGACCGCGTCTGCGGTCTCCTCGGCACTCATCCCGACGACGACGCGCAGGATGAGGATCTCGCGCTGCTTCTCCGGCAGGATCGCCAGAAGCCTGTTCATTTGCTCGGCGGCTTCGCCGTCAAGAGCCATTTGTTCGGGACCGGCCTCCGCGGAGAAGCGCTCCGGCACGACATCGGTCGGCTCAGAGCGGTTCCTGGCGGCCGCGCGATGCGCATCGGCAACCTTGTGAGCAGCGATGCCGTAGACAAAGGCCAGGAACGGTCGTCCCTGATCCTTGTAGCGCGGCAGCGCCGTGATGGCGGCCAAGCACACCTCCTGAGCAACATCGTCAGCTGAGAGACCGCTCCGCTCGGCCGTCCCGACCCTTGCCCGGCAGTAGCGGACAACAATCGGGCGGATGATCTCCAGTACCTCCCGGAGCGCGTCCCGGTTGCCCGCCACGGCTTCAGCAACGACAGCATCGAGACGTTCTCCCGAAATTGTCATCGGTGAAGCTCTCTCCAGCGTTACTAATGGGACAGGTGGCGTTTGAGTAACCGGGCTAAACACTAACTCTCGGGCCGGTGCGGACCGGTTCAGCGATCAAATAACACGCCGCCACGGCGCCGCACCGTATCAGCGGACTCATCGCGAATTCCAACGACTTGAGCTGCGGTGTGGTTCCCGCTGCCGATGTCGCCGAGCAGGCATGCCAACGCCCAGCTCAGCGGGACCAACCCGAGGTTCAGCGTGTCGGCCAGCGCGGCGTCGGCCACCTGTCGCGACCGGTCCGACCGACCATCGCTGCAGAGCGCGGCAGCCAGCACGACGTCGGATTTCACTCGGTGCCGGGTCGATCCGAGCGAGGCCGCCAAGTCGCATGCCCGCTCGGCGTGACCCACCGCCGCGGTGCCGTCGCCGGTGACCATGGCCAGTTCGGCCGAAACCCACGCCAGCCTGACGGCCAGCCGCGGCGGCCCTTTGGCGAGCAAACCCACGGCGCGCTCGAGAGCTGCCGCCGACGCGGCGAACCGCCCGACTCCGAGCGCGTCGGCGGCAAGACCGATCAGAGCATCACCGACGGCCTCTGAATCACCGGCGGCCACCGCGAGTGCACGGCCGTCCCAGCCGCGGGCCCAGTCGTGCCAGCCGAGCTGGCGCAGGAACGAGGCATGAGTACTGTGCGCCAGTGACGCCAGCCGTCCGATCCGATGCGCCCGCCGCACAGAGGCGAGGCCGGCGTTGGCGTTCGCGTAACGCCCCTGCCCGCCTGCTGCCACCGCACGCAGCCACAGCTCCTCTGCGCTGCGCGCAGCGGGCAGCGGCCATTGCTGTGGGGCATCGCCGAAGGCGGCATTGGCGATCATCAGCCGCCGACGCTATCTGACGCAGAATCTCTTTGGTTAACAGTTTGTGCGCCACGTGTTACAGCCATGTCAACGGCCTCCCCGCCGGGCGCAGAAACCAGCCCGACGGCGCGCCGAGCGAACTGCAGAAACACGAGTCATCCTGCGTTACCCGGCCATTGGCTACCACCGTCGCCGATGACTGCGGGTCGAACCGATGAACGTGATGTAAATTCTCGGCCTGCGCTTATGTCCTTGAGCACATGTTCGGGCTATTGACTGATTTTGCTAAGCGCCCATACCTTGTGTGCACGAGTAGTCATCGGCGACTGTGCTCGGATCGGTTCCACGACTCACGCACCCGTGCGTTCTCGAAATCGGTGCGTAGAGAGGGGTTTTCCAAATGCCACAGCCGCAACAGCTACCGGGACCAAACGCCGATATCTGGGATTGGCAGATGCACGGACTTTGCCGGGGCGTCGATTCTTCAGTGTTTTTCCACCCCGACGGCGAACGTGGTCGTGCCCGCGCGCAACGCGAATTGCGCGCCAAGGAGATGTGCCGGGCCTGCCCGGTGCTGGCTCAGTGCCGTTCACATGCCCTTGCCGTCGGTGAGCCATACGGCATCTGGGGCGGGTTGTCGGAGTCGGAACGTGAATTGCTGCTCAAGCGGGGCATCCGCCGCGCCTCGTGATCCCAGGCAAACGCAAAAGCCCCCGAACACTCGCGTGTCGGGGGCTTTTCCGTCTCGCTTGCGGTCAGGCGCGCGCGTCGGCGGGTCGCGCCGCGCGCCCGCGACGACGGCTCTGAAAACTGCGCCGCCGCACCTGCCACGAGCTCCACTCGCCAAGGGTGACGCCTGCCGCGAGCGCGGTGCCGATCGCAAAGGCACCAAGGACCGAGGCGAACCCGACGGCGTGCTGGTCGTTGAGGATCGCGTAGATGCCGTGCAACAGCGACAAGCCCGGTAGCAGCGGCACGATGCCCGTGATCGACACCACCAGCGGCGGCGCCAGGTTGCGGCGCTCCATCAGGCGTCCGACCAGCCCGATCAGTACGGCGGCGACGAACGAAGCCACCACAGCGCCCAAGCCGGCGCCCTGCGCCAGCAGGAACGCAACCGTGCCCACCGCGCCGCCGAATGCGGCGGAGATCGCCGCTGACCGCTCGGCATAACAGGCCAGCGCGAAGGCCGCCGCAGTCGCCGCACCGAACGCGACGCGCAGGGGCAGTTCCGCCAGCGCGGGCGGTGGATAGGCGCTGATCCCGACGAACGGGACACCGAACCGACTGGCGAGGTGCAACACGAGCGCCACGCCCGCGATCGTCGCGCCGGTCAACATCACCAACTCGAAGAAGCGGCCTGCCGCGGTGACGGGGGCACCCGAGATGACGTCTCCGACCGAACCCACAAGTGAAAGACCGGCGAGCAGCACGACGAGACCCGCGGCGATGGCCACCGTCGGCTCGAACTGAATGCCCAGCTTCGGGCTGAGCGCGTACAGCAGGATCGGGGGCGCGGTCGCGATCGCGCCGCCCACCGCGTATTGGAAGAAGAACGGAAGTCCGTGCCTGTTCAGCACGCGGTTGACCCGATCGATGGTCATCGCGCTCACGGCGCCGACCAGACAGACCAGCCAGCCTGCGCCGAGAGTTCCAGCCGTCGCGAACGCCAGTGCACCCCAGGCAAGCGTGGCTATCCACCGCTTGTATGGGTGGGGTGCGGTGACGATGACGTCGAGTTCCTGACGGGCCTGAGTAGGAGAGACCTGGCCCGCGCGGATCCGGGAGATCAAGCGGTCGACCGCTGCGAGCCTGCTGAAGTCCATCGACCGGGCCTGCACGATGTGCAGCGTGCTTGCGGCGGGAAAGTTCGGTCCGCGGTAGGCGGCAAGGTGGATCGTCGTGTTGATGACGTCGACTTCGTACCGCGTGATGCCGTATGCGGCGCAGATGGCCCCGACCTGGTCCATCGTCGCCGTCGCGGGCGTTCCGGACGCCATCAGGATGGCGCCGATGTTCCCAGCGAGGTCCAGGATCTCGCCGACGGCCTGGTTATAGGCGTCGTCGCGCTCGGCGAGTTCTGAGTCGGCGATCCTGCGCATGCTTCCGGTCGGCGGTTCGGTCTCCCGAACGAGTCGGCTGAGCTTTTCGCGCTGACGTGCTCCCCACGGCTGGCCCGCACGGTCACGGGTCAACTCCACGGCTCTCCCCTTTCGTACCCTTTTCGATCCGATTAAGCGCAACGAAGCCGCGCCGACGAACGTTCCTTTTATTACTTTTGGCCCTTTGGTGTTTTCGCTCACATCGTCAGCGCTGCTGCATAACGGGAGCTACAAACCAATTGTACGGAGACCGTCAAATCCATTGCGGATTAAACAATTTCCATGCCGATGTCGTTGCACGCCGCGATGAAATCGGAGGCCAGAACCAGGAAGACGTTTTCCTCGTCTGAGTCCGACGATAGATATATGCCATCGAAGAGGTCGGCGGTCTCGCCACAACAGAACGTGAATACGGAGCTGTGCAGGATCTGCTGACAGAGCTCGGCAACGGAAAGTATTTCTCGACGGCTTTGTTCGATGTCGTAGGTCTCCGCGCCCGGATCGAAACGCCTGATCGGTATCTGACGGTGTCCTGCCTCTCCCGACCTGAGCAGCTTTCGCATCACGTATGCGCTCACCACGAAGTCCCGTTCGATGAGTACGTCGGTTCGGTCGGTCCACCGCGTCTGGTTCGTCTTCGCTTCCAAACGGGCCGCGACCCTGACGAGTTCGTCCTTCCAACCAGCTGCGTCAGGGTCCACACAGCGACGATAGGCGCCTAATCAGCCCAACTCGTAGTTCTCGCGTGAGACCCGGAAGAAGTGCCCGGTGCCGGTGTCGGTGCACGTCACGCCGGACGTCTCGCTAGTGCAGGTGATCGGACCGTGCGACACCGTCTGGCCGTAGTCGAGGGTGGTTTCCGGCAGCGGCCTTTTGAAATCGGTGAGACCTTCGAAGCAGCCGAGCTTCCCCGGCTCGCCCTGGCTCATGTAGAACTCGAGGCCACCGAAGTTGAAATTGCACGGCCGGCCGAAGGGCCCGGCGGTGGATGCCGGCATCACCCAAGTGTGTTCCTGCACTTGGCAACGCGCCCCGGCGCCGTCGGCGTAGATGCTGCAGACGATGTTTCCCGACGGTGTCGCGAAATCGTGATCCTCGGGGATCGGGCCATGATCACCGCACGCATTGGCGGCGGCGGCAAGGGGCACTGCTGCGGCGGTCGCGATGGAGAGCGCCGCGATGATCTTGATCTTCATGAAAAAACCTCTCTGTGGCTGTTCGAGCCTGTGGCGGGCCCGTCGGTCAAAGAGTGGATTGGACTTCTTGGCGAATCCTTGGGGCGTTACGGTCATGGCATCGAGGCGTCCCCGAGGAGATCGCATGACACCAGACGAGGTTGGCAACGACGCGGCGTCGCCCGAAGGCACGGTGACCGTGACGGATGCAGGACCGGGAACCTATACGCAGCAGGTCACCCTCGGACACCACCGGCTCGTCTCTGACGAGCCCCGCCCAATCGGCGACGACGCCGGGCCGACACCCTACGATCTGCTGTTGGCCGCTCTTGGGGCCTGTACCTCCATGACGGTGCGCATGTACGCCAACCGCAAGGGCTGGCCGCTTGACGAGGTTCGTGTGACGTTGCGGCACTCACGCATTCACGCGGAGGACTGCGTTCACTGTGAGACCACCAAGGGGTGGGTCGATCACATCGACCGTGGCATCGAGTTGATCGGTGCACTCGATGACGGTCAGCGGCAGCGGTTACTGCAGATCGCCGATCATTGCCCGGTTCATCAGACCTTGACCTCGGAGATCGACATCGCCACATCGCTGAGGTGACGTCCTCACGATCGCGAGTGCGGCTTCAGGGTCGGCGAGCCCGTACCAGCCGGATCATGCCGTAGCCGATACCGCAGACGACGGCAAGCACGCCCAACCACGGAAGCACCAGGCCGAACAGCAGCACCAAGCTCCCTGCGACGGAAACCATTGCGTCCCAGCCTCGTTCGACCTGGCCCAGAAAGCCCTGGTACTCCTGCGGTGCAGGGCCACCGATCGACTCAGCGATGAATGTGACGTCGACGGTGCTGTACTGGATGCGGTCGCCGAGCGCGTCGCGCTGTGCACGCAGGCTGTCCAGATCCGCTTGGCGCTGCGAGAGCGCGTTCTCCGCGGAGATCAGCGCTTCGGGGTCTTTGGCGTCGCGCATGATGGCAAGAAGGCGGTCCACCGAGGTCTGCAGGGCCTTGATGCGGGCGTCGAGGTCGACGCGTTGCGCCGTCACGTCTTCGGACCTGGTCTCCGCGGTCTGCACGGTTCCCAGCTTCTTCAGTTCCCGTACAACACCGTCGAGCTTTTCCACCGGAACACGCAGCGTGACCGAAGTGCGGGCCAGACCCCGGTCGGATCCCGCGTCCTCGGTGCGACTGTCCACCCGACCGTCGGAGTTCTCCGCCGCGACGGCGGCTTTGTCCGCGGCCTCGGAGGTGTTCGAAACCCTGATGGTCATCGACGCGGTCTTGACGACGTCACGCGTCTCGTCCTGCACCGGCATCGGTCCTTGCTCGGGCGGAGGCGCTGCGGGTGCACCTGCGGCGCCGTCTTTGAAACTGGACGGTGCGGGCGCGGTGTTATCCAGAGACGGCCCCGCGCACGCCGTCAAGACGCCGAACATCGCGATGCCGGCAATTGCCAGCGACAGCCACGTGCGGTTCAAGCTGCAGGAAATCTGACTCATCAAGCCACCTTGCCATTAGCTGTGAGCTTCGCCCATTTTCGCTGGCAGCACCCGGCTTCCCGTGCGCTGGGTGGCCAGTTTATTTTTCGTTATCCGGCGCTATGGGTGCAGACCGTAGATCTGCACAGCCGCCGATTTACCCTTCACGGCGTGGGTTCCCCTGTCGAGCAGTTCGACTGGTCGTGAGGCCAGAGCATCGGCTGTCTGTTGAGTGAGCAGGATGGTGTCACCGGTGGTCTTGGTGAGTTGTTCGACTCGGGCTGCGACATTGACGGTGTCGCCGATCAAGGTGAACTCGAGCTTGCCTCCGGCACCGATGGTTCCGGCAATGACCACACCGGTGTTGATGCCGATCCCGATATGAAGCGCACCACCGAATTGCTCGGCGACGAGACGCTGGATCAGCACCGCGGCGTTCACCGCGGCGTCGGCGTGATCGGCCAGCTCATTGGGGGCGCCGAATACCGCCAGCGCGCCGTCGCCGAGGAACTTGTTGACGTGACCACCCGCCTCGACGACTGCGGGCACCACGATCTCGAACAGCGCGTTGAGTCTGGCGACAGTGTCTTCCGCGGTGTTGGCTTCTGCGAAGGGAGTGAAGTCGCGGATGTCGACGAACATCACCGTCACCTCGCGACGCTCACCGGTGAAGACATCGTCGCCCTGTTCCAGCAGGCGGGTGGCCAGTCCCGGGTCGACGTAGGTGCCAAACGCAGCCTGAAGCCGTTGGCGCTCAGCCAAACCCGCCTGCATACGGTTGAACGACGCCGCCAGCACACCGAGATCATCGTCCTGAACCACCGGTATCCGCCGGCGGTAATCCCCGGCCGCGACGCGTTCGGTGCCCTCGGCGAGATCGCGAATCGGCCGCATCGACGGTGCGAACCCGACGCCGACGGTTATCGGAATTCCGAAGCCGACCGTCATCGCACCCCCCACCCCGAGGAACAGAAGTGGTTCCGGACTGACTCCGACGATCGCGGACACCAACATCGCGCTGTCGACGGAGAAGACGAACGCTGTGCCAAGAACCGTCATACTCGACCACGTTGCGATTGTCGGGCGCGCGCGGGGCAAGGAGTCCCCGATACCCGTGTCGCCCGAAATGGCGAGCCGAGCCGGCCGGGCGACCGCCTCCAACAAGCTGTGCACACCGATGAGCTGTGTCACGCCTCCGATCGCGGCGCCAAGGATCGCGTACTGAATCAGTCGCTGCCCGCTCGCGCCGGCGAGCGCACCGACGACGACCGACATCAGCCCGAAACAGACGGCGGAGGACCACAGCGTCCGGGAAGCCGCGGTCCGGGCGAAGCCGTATGTGGCCTTCAACGCTGTCGCCCGATCCACGTCGTGGCCGGCGGCCCATCGCTCGACAGGGCGGTACACGCCCCTGGCGGCAGCAGCAGCGAAAACGTTCAGGGCCAGCAGGGCGACAAGGGTGACGACGGCAGCCTGAAGGTAGCGACTCGAGCCTTCGACACCGACGACCAGGAACGACCAGAAGAGGAAGATTGGCAACCCGGTAGGCACCAGGACGGCCAACGCGGCCCACCGGTGTCGGGCGCCAAACCGGTCCCACGCCCACTGGAAGATGCGGTCCATGCCCGGAGACTAAGCGCCTGTTCGCGGTTGAACTGTCCGGTTCGCACACAGATCCGCATCACGTCCGTGCGTGAAGCTTCTCCTTGAGGGCGGCGTTCTCGGCTTCGAGGTCCGACAGCCGTTGCCGCATGTCGGCGAGAGCAGGCTCGAGTTCGGCGGCGCTGAACCGGGGCGTGATGTGTTGTGGGCAGTTCCAGTCGTACGCGTCGACCGTGACGACGACGCCGCGCTCGACCACGGCGTCGTAGGAAGGATGGCTGAGCGAGCGGATCAGGTCCGGATCCTCGTCGGCGGTGACGATGCGGGCATGCCCGAATATCTTGAGCCGCCTGCGCCGCGCATAGTCGACGGTGATGATCGCGACCCGGTCGTCGCCGCCGAGATTGCCGGTGCTGATGTATTGCAGGTTCCCGCGGAAGTCGGCCCAGCCGATCGTGTGCTCGTCCAGCACATGCACGAATCCCGGTGGGCCGCCGCGGTGTTGCACATACGGCCAACCGGTTTCACTCACCGTGGCGAGGTAGAAACCGTCGCGCTCGGCGAGGAACTCGACCTCGTCGTCGGTCAATGCGTCCGGTTCGGCGGACGCTGCACCCGCGATGCGTTTGCGGTCGTAGAAGGTGTCGCTCCCGCGCTCGTGCTGAACTGCCTGCACGTCGTCGGTGAACGCGATCGCGGGATAACGCCTACTCATTGCGCCCTCCATAGGGGTCTTTGGCTACTGAAGCGTTAGAGCCCCGCCATCAATTCCCGAGCGCTCAACCGCGCGGCTCAGTTGACCCGAGTCCAGGGTTGGCAGTTCTGCGACTCGAAGGCCTTCACCGTTTCGTTGATGGTCGTGTACATCGGACCGATCGACATGTTCGTCGCGACGACATGGTCCTTGTTCGCATCGGGCGTGCTGTAGGTGAACCACAGGCACATCGACCCCTCTGTCGGCACATCGTTGATCCAGACCCCGAAGGTCGACGCCGATCCGTCCGTGCGATAGAGGCCAGGCGCGACGTCGGGCCCGACGAGAAAGAAACCGTTGCCGGGGATCGGTTCCATCGGCTCGGCACCGGCCGGTGACACGAATGCGATCGCGGCCACTGAGGCGATGAGCCCGGCCGCGCCGTGGCGTAGTTGCTGAAGGCGCATTCCGTTGGCAGCGTAACGCCTGTGACGAACGTGCCGAATACAGTTCTGTGATGCCGAACGATCGCCGCCGCGCAATGGCAACCGTCGGCGCCGCCATATCGGTGCTGGCGTTTCCGGCGGCCCTGAACATCGCCCCGGCTCACGCTGCCCCGCTGCCCGCCTTCTGCGCGCCACCCAGCGTTGTGGACGACGTCTGCACAGCGCGACTGGCGTCAGTGACGGCCGACGTCGTCAACGGAACGATCACCGGTACTCCAGTCGGTGGCGGGACGGCGATAACCCTTGCGGGGCAAGGAGATGCGTACCTGCAGTCGACGGGATTCAGCGATGCACCGCCCGAGCTGATTCAACGCTGGGACGACGCCATCGGTAGCGTGGACAACCTCAACGTCGATTCGTCCGATCCCAACTGGTACGGCAATGCCAAGGCCAAAGTGTTCCTGCCGAGGACCCTCAATGACCTGGCCGCCCAGTTTCCGCCCGACATTCTTGTCGTCCGGTTCGCGACTGACGACACCCAGCCGGAGGTGTTCCGGCTCATGTCGATTCAGCCGACGGCCCAGTAGGCGTGGCCCGCTGACCCGAGGGCGGTCACGTCTGCGCGCCTGCCTCGTTCGGCATCGAAAACAGCCGGGTCAGCGTTTCGACCGGCGCACGTTCCCCTGCAAGCTGGAGCTGTCCGGTCGCAAGCGCGTCATCGAGCGATTGTTCGGCGCGCAGAACCGACAACAGCGTGGTCGGGTCGGTCTCGAGAATCGCGTCCGGACTTTCGGGCTCGGTGCGGGCGATGGTCAGGTCACCGTCGACCACCGCGATTGAGAAGCGTTCGCCGCCGAGATGCACAGCTACCTTCAGATTCGACCCGCGTGCGGCATCTCCGTCGAAAAGCATTTTGAGCGACAACATCAGCGAGTCCGCGCCGAGCGGAAGGTCGTAGCGCATGCTCGGCGACTGGTGGACCCATCCCGCAAGCCCGAGGATGACGTCCTCCAATTCGGCACCCCATGGCGTCAGCTCGTAGACCCAGGCGCTCGCAGGCGGCGGGAGCCGCCGTCTACGCACCACGCCGGCTTCGGTGAGCTCGCGCAGCCGTTGTGTGACGACGTCGGAGCTCGCCCCCCGTAGTCCCGCGAGCAGATCGGTGAAGCGCTTCGGACCCAGAAGTAGCTCCCGCACGACCAGCAACGCCCAGCGCTCGCCGATCGACATCGAGCGCTTGCGCGACCGCGCACCCGTCACCGTACTTGCGTTTGCCTACCACCACATCAATCTACCAGCACATATCGTAGAATCCGAGATATCACTTGGTTTTTCCAAGTAATTACACGTATTGTCGAAGTGGTCATACACCACAACGAAGGAGAGCAGCAGATGCCTGTATTCACAATCGACGCGCCGACCGGCGCAGGCCGGGACGCAAAGGCGACGATGATGAAAGAGATCCACGACGCACTCGACGAGGCCTACCACTTCCCCGACACCCGCGGATGGCTGCGCGAGTATGCGGGCGAGAACGTCGCTCAGGACGGGCGCATACAGGCAGAGCCGTGCGCCCGGTGTGCTCGCTGGAGGTGCCCGAGCTCGTCAGCCTGGAAGCGAACCGCAAACTGGTACGGAAGATCGAGGCGGCGGTGGGCGCAGCGTACGCAGGTATTGCCAACACCGACGAGGTGCTCATCCTCATCAACCACTATCCGCTGCGAAACGTCGGCTGGCGCCAGAGTCTTCAGTCCGACAAGCCGGAGATCGTGGAAGGGCTCGCGCAATTGAATCGTGAGTACGACGACACAAGCGTCGCAGCGAGATAGCGGTGCCACGTTGACGAAAACACCCCCGGCCCAACAGGACCGGGGGTGTTCGTCGTTCAGTGATCAGTGGTGGTGATGACCATGACCGTGGCCATGGCCGTCGTCCGCCTCCTCGGCGGGCTTGTCGACGACCGCCGTCTCGGTGGTGAGGATCATCCTGGCCACCGACGCGGCGTTGAGCACCGCAGAGCGGGTGACCTTCACCGGATCGACGACACCGTCGGCCGCGAGATCGCCGTACTCCAGCGTCGCGGCGTTGAAGCCCTGTCCTGCAGGCAGTTCGGCGACCTTGTTGACGACGACCGCGCCGTCCAGGCCCGCGTTGGTCGCGATCCAGAACAGCGGCGCGGACAGCGCCTGCGAGAACACCTCGACACCGAGCGCCTCGTCGCCGGACAGCGAGTCCTTGAGCGACTTGAGCGCGGACCGCGCCTGCACCAGTGCGGCGCCGCCGCCGGTGATGATGCCCTCTTCGACCGCGGCCTTTGCGGCCGAGACGGCGTCCTCGACGGCTTCCTTGCGCTTCTTGAGATCCGTCTCGGTGGCCGCGCCGACCTTGATGACCGCGACTCCGCCGGACAACTTCGCCAGCCGCTCCTCGAGCTTCTCGCGGTCCCAGTCGGAATCGCTTGCCTCGATCTCGGACCGCAGCTGCGCCTTGCGGCCGTCGATGGCATCCTGCGTGCCGCCGCCGTCGACGATCACGGTGCTGTCCTTGCTGACCACGACCCGGCGCGCCGACCCGAGTACGTCGAGGCCGACCTCACGAAGCGCCAGCCCGACATCCGGGTTGACCACCTGGGCGCCGGTGACGATGGCAAGGTCCTCGAGGAACGCCTTGCGGCGGTCACCGAAGAACGGCGCCTTGACCGCAACGGCCTTCAGCGTCTTGCGGATCGCATTGACGACAAGTGTCGAAAGTGCTTCGCCCTCAACGTCTTCAGCGATGATCAACAGCGGCTTGCCAGCCTCGGCAACCTTTTCGAGCAGCGGAAGCAGATCGGGCAGCGAGCTGATCTTGTCGCGGTGCAGCAGCACCACCGCGTCCTCGAGGACCGCCTCCTGGGCGTCGAAGTCGGTGATGAAGTAGGCCGAGACGAAGCCCTTGTCGAAGCCGACGCCGTCGGTGACCTCCAGCTCGGTGTCCAGCGTCGAGGACTCCTCGACGGTGACGACGCCGTCGGTGCCGACCGTGGTCATGGCCTCGCCCACCAGCTCGCCGACCTGCTCGTCGCGCGAGGAGACCGTGGCGACCTGAGCGATCGACTTCTTGTCGGTCACCGGGGTGGCCGACGCCAGCAGTGCCTCGGACACCGCATCGGCTGCCTTGCCGATGCCCGAACCGAGTGCGATCGGATTGGCGCCCGCTGCGACGTTGCGCAGACCGGCCTTGACCAGCGCTTGGGCCAGCACGGTCGCGGTCGTCGTGCCGTCACCGGCGATGTCGTTGGTCTTGGTGGCCACCGACTTCACCAGCTGAGCACCCAGGTTCTCGAACGGGTCCTCCAGATCGATCTCGCGGGCGATGGTGACGCCGTCGTTGGTGACAGTAGGGCCGCCGAACGACTTGGCGAGCACCACGTGCCTGCCGCGCGGGCCGAGCGTTATGCGTACCGCGTCGGCGAGCTTGTCGACGCCGGCTTCCATTGCCCGGCGAGCGGTTTCGTCAAATTCGATGAGTTTTGCCATAAGCGTATCCGTCCTTGGAAAAGCATGACGCCCCGGAAACCCGCCGCGCTCACGCGGGGATCACCGGGGCGGTCAAGCTCGTCGATTATTTGTTGACGATGGCCAGCACGTCGCGCGCGGACAGGATCAGGTACTCCTCGTTGTTGTACTTGATCTCGGTGCCGCCGTACTTGCTGTAGATGACGGTGTCACCTTCCGACACGTCCAGCGGAATCCGCTTCTCGCCGTCCTCGTCCCAGCGGCCGGGACCGACTGCAACGACGGTGCCCTCCTGGGGCTTCTCCTTGGCGGTGTCGGGGATGACCAGACCGGACGCAGTGGTGGTCTCGGCCTCGTTGGCCTGTACGAGGATCTTGTCCTCGAGTGGCTTGATGTTCACGCTCGCCACGATGGAGCCCTTCCAGTAGTTCGGGTGTTGACAGCTCTTTTAGGTATTGGCATGCGTCCCTGCCCTCGCGCCGTCGTCGCGGGTGCCGGTCAAGGGCGTGGCCGCCTGCCACCTAGCACTCTATACATGAGAGTGCTAGCACTCAAGGTCGCCCCATGCCTATCTTCCGTGGCGAACACGCAGATCGCCGAAATAAGCGATGACCAGCGGGTTGAACAGGTCGGCGCGCTCCCACTGGAGGAAGTGGCCTGCCCCGGGAAGCACGACAGGGCCCGTTCTGTCGGTGAATGCGACTTCGCAGGTGGGTAGGAAGTCGGGCCCGACGACGTGGTCGTCCATGCCGTAGAGGATCAGCGTCGGCACGTCGACCGTGCGATCGAGCAGCGGCGGCTCGCTGACGGGGCGGCCGTGCGCAAGCTGATACGCCGCCCAGCCCGCACGTATCCGGTCCTCGGAAGAGAACGGTTCGGTCATGAAGTCGACGTCCGCGGCCGAGAACGTGCCCGGCGAGGCCCACAGCCGGTGGCCGTACATGCCGGCGATGTAGCGCCTGCGCTTGGCGGGTGTGTCGAGTTCGGCCGCCAGCTCATCGGGGGTCGCGCCCTGCAGGTACCGGTAGTCACTCGTCGGTCCGTCGCCGATTGCGCGAATGGATGCGATGTCGATGCCCGCTTTCGCGTAGTCGTCGAAGACGAACGGCGGCACGGAGTCGAAGAAGACGAGCTTGTCGACGAACCCCGGGTAGCGGTGCAGGAGGTCGATCGCGACGACGCCACCGATGTCGCCGCCGACGACGCCGCAGCGCTCGTGGCCGAGCACGTCGTGAACGAGAAGGTAGACGTCGCGACTCCACGCCGCTGGGTCGTACACGTCGGCGGCCGACAAATCGGAGTCGCCGTAGCCGCGCAGGTCGGGCGCGATCACCTCGTAGCCCGCATCTGCCAGCGCAGAGACGTTGCGCCACCAGATGCGCTTGGTCTCGGGATACCCGTGCAGCAGCACCAGGGGGTAACCGGCGCCGTCTTCATGGCCTTCGTGGATAAACGCCAGCGTCAGGCCGTCACGGCCCTCGGTCGGCGGGACCTCGCGCCGGTGGATTGCGAATGCGTCGGGTGCCGGGGTGGTCGGCTGGGCCGGGCGCAGGCGCGGGTCGTAGAACACTCCGCCTACCTCTCGAACGCCTTCGGATCCACCATGAGGTGGGCCGATACGTCGCCGATCATCTGGATCTCGACCTTGCGTTCGGTGAAGTGCCATCCGTCGTCGTCGCGGCCGAACCTGTCGTAGTAGCGCCCAACGACGATCGGCTGTATCGGCACGGTCTCGGTGTCCTGCACCACGCAGAACGTCGATCGGGTGGCTGCGGTGCCGTCGTCGTTCAGCTCGACGATCGGGTTGAGCACCAGATGCCTTGTGCGCGGGGTGTTTCCGTGGTCCGGATAGCGGCGGGTGGTCATCGCGAACAGGTTGGCGATGTTCTCCGCTCCGGAAACCGAGCCGGACGCCGGGCCGCCGAAGGTGGATCGCGCCAGCAGCACGCCGACGCCGTCGAAGTCACCGGCGTCGATGAGTTCGGCGTAGCGGTACAGCAGTTCGGTGATCTCGAGTTTGTCTGTGGTGCTCATGTCACCTGCCCTTTCACCACCGGCAGACCCGGATCGCTCGCAACATCCAGCGGGGACGGCGGCGCACCTGCCGCAACGAGGTGCGCCGCAAACGACGCGATCATCGCACCGTTGTCGGTACAGAGCCGCGGCCGCGGAATTCGCAGCGTCAAACCGTTTGCCGCACAGCGCTCCTCGGCCAACTCGCGCAACCGGGAGTTGGCCGCCACGCCTCCGGCGATCAGCAGCGTCGACACCCCGAGGTCGTTGGCGGCCCGCACCGCCTTCATGGTCAGCACATCGGCGACCGCCTCCTGGAAGCCCGCGGCAACATCGGCCTGGGGTGCGGCGGGATTCTTCTCGACGTAGCGTGCGACGGCGGTTTTGAGTCCAGAGAAGCTGAACGAGTACGGGTCATCGCGCGGCCCGGTCATCCCGCGGGGGAACACGATCGCCTCACGGTCGCCATCGCGGGCGAGATCGTCGAGCACCTTGCCGCCGGGATAGCCGAGACCGAGCAGACGCGCGATCTTGTCGTAGGCCTCCCCCGCGGCGTCGTCGACGGTGCTCCCGAGTTCTTCGATCGGCGCGGCCAGCGACCGCACATGCAGCAGGTTGGTGTGACCGCCGGACACCAGCAGACCGATGCATTCCGGCAGCGGGCCATGGTCGTAGACATCGGCGGCGAGGTGCCCGCCGAGATGGTTGACCGCGTAGAACGGCACCTGCCATGCGACCGCATACGCCTTGGCCGCGGCCACGCCCACCAGCAGGGCGCCTGCCAGCCCTGGGCCGATGGTGGCCGCGACGACGTCGGGCTTCGCGATGCCCGCCGCGTCGAGCGCGCGCCGCATCGTCGGGCCCAACGCCTCCAGGTGCGCGCGCGACGCGATCTCGGGCACCACACCGCCGAACCGCGCGTGCTCGTCGACGCTGGAGGCGACCTCGTCGGCGAGCAGTGTCACGGTGCCGTCGGCGGCCAACCCGGCAATGCCGATTCCTGTTTCATCGCAGGAGCTTTCGATGGCAAGGATGGTCGTCATGCCGAACCTCCTCGTGCCGGACGTTGCATGGTGTAGGCGTCGGCGCCGCTGACCCGGTAGTAGCGCTTGCGCAACCCGACGTTGACGAAGCCCGCGCTCTCGTACATGGCGATCGCGGCCACATTATCGGTTCGCACCTCGAGATAGACCGCGTCGTCGGCGGCGACGCTGAGCAGCCGATTCAACATCTCACGGCCGATACCCTGCCCCTGATATGCCGAATCGACGCCGATGGTGTGAATCTCGTACTCGTACGGCGGCTTTCGGCCGAGCCGAGCGATCCCTCCGTAGCCGACGAGATTGTCGTCGGCGCGTGCCGCCACGTAGTGGATGTGCGGCGCGGCCAGTTCGCGCAGGAATGCCGCCGCGGGCCACGGGTCGTCGCCGTCGAACAGCTGCGCCTCGAGTTCCGCGCACCGCGCCGCGTCGCTCGGCGCCAGGTCGTCGTAGGTGACCGTCATGACGGCGTCCCCGGGGCGACGATCTGCGGCTTGGCGTCGGGCCTGCGCAGGTACAGCGGTACGAGCGGCTGCGGTGACGCCGACCAGTCGACGACACGTACCAACCCCGACGCCGTCGGGTAGACGGCGGGCTGCCTCGGCAGCGCGAACATGGCGGCGTGCTCGGGCGAACCGGCGACGGCGCCGACGTCGGTCGGTACGTCAGCGGGTGCACAGACGGCTGGGCCATCGGTACGCAGCCCGTCTCGGTAGCGCGCCCAGTACACCTCGCGACGACGGGCATCGGTGACCACGAGCACCTCGCCCGCCGTGTCGACACCGATCGCATCGAGGCTGCACACGCCGTACACCGGCACACCGAGGGCCTGCCCGTACGCGGCGGCGGTGGCCATTCCCACCCGTAGTCCCGTGAAAGGGCCTGGGCCGCAACCCACCACGACGGTGTTCACGTCGGTGACCGCGATCCCCGCATCGGCGAGCGCGGCCAGCACGTTGGGCGTCAGCTGTTCGGCGTGCGCACGGGCGTCGACGGTGACCCGTTCGGCGAGCACGTCGATGCTGTTTCCGTCGCGCCGGACGATTCCCGCGGTGACGGCGGGCGTGGCGGTGTCGATCGCGAGGACGACGTTCGTCATGACCTGTTCCACCGCCAGATGGCAGTCCGCACTTCGGTATCCGCGGCCCGCTCGAGCCGAATGTCGAGATATCGCTCGGAGAGTCGCTCAACGATGCCTTCGCCCCATTCGACGACGACGACCGCATCGGCGAGGTCGGTGTCGAGGTCCAGTGAGTCGAGTTCACCGAGCAGATCGGTGCCTGCGTGGTCCAGCAGCCGGTACATGTCGACGTGCACCATCGCGGGTGAGCCGGATATCCGCGGCGGATGAACTCTGGCCAGTACGTACGTCGGTGACATCACCGGGCCCTCGACGTCCATCGCCTCGGCGATTCCCTTGGCCAGCACCGTCTTTCCCGCACCCAACGGCCCGGACAACACCACCACGTCACCTGCCCGCAGCTGACCGCCGAGCTTCGCGCCGAGCGCCTTGGTGTCCTCGGCCGTCGACAGTTCCGCGGTCCCCGCCGACTGGTCAGCCATGGGGTCGTGCTCGATCGCGGATCCGGCGTGTCATCGCGACGAGCTTGGACGGCGTCGCGCGCTCGACCAGTCGAACCAGGGCGTCGTCGATGACCTCGGGTTGTTCCAGCTGCACCAGATGCCCTGCCCCGCCGACGATCACCAGCTCGGATTTGGGCAGGGCGGCGGCCATCGCCCGCGAGTGTTCGGCCGGTGTGATCAGGTCGCGGTCCCCGCAGGCGATCAACGTAGGCACCTTGGCCAGCGTGCGCAGGCCCTCGTCCTCGTCGTGCACCTCGAGCGCGTGCAGGAACTCCACGAGGGTGACGATCGACGTGCCGTGCATCATCTTCTCGGAGAATGCGACGACGCTCGGGCTCACCTTCTCATTGCCGTAGGACGCCGCCCGCAGGATCGGCGCGATCACCGATTTCGCTGCGCCTCTGGTGCGGTGCACGGTCTTCGGGGCGTAGCGCACCGCGAACCGAACGGCCTCCAGCACAGGGTTCTTCAGGATCTCGGTCAGGGGCGACCTGTCGACGCCCTCCGCCGCAGAGGAGATCAGCGCCGCGCCGACGATGCGGGTGGGATAGCGCCGCGGGTACTGGCGGGCATGTGAGAGCACGGTCATTCCGCCCATCGAGTGGCCGACGAGCACCACCGGCCCCTTCGGTGCGGTCACGGCGAGGATGGTCTCGAGATCGCGGCCCAACTGCTCGATCGAGTAGGTGTCCGGCGGCGCCTCGCCGGACTGGCCGTGGCCGCGCTGGTCGTAGAACACCATGCGTACCTGGGGGCCCCACTCCTGTGCGAGCCGCACGCGCTGGAAGTGGAAGGCGCCCATACGCAGACAGAACCCGTGTGAGAACACCACGGTCAGCGGCGCCTCCTCAGGTCCGACCTCGCGCACCGCGAGATCAATACCGTCGGGTGTGGTCACCACGGAGCTGCGGTCGGCGTCGAGAAGCTCGAAGTTCTCACCCGCGTACTCGTCGTCGCTGGTGGTTCGGCGGGTCATCGACCGCGCAACGGTGACCCCGGCGATCGAGCCGACCGCGGCCAGCCCCGCGACACCCGCCAACAGGCCCTTATTGCCCAATGTCATCCGCTCCGCGGTATGACCTCACGACCCGACCTCGCGGGCTTGTGACGACCTCGTAGTGGATGGTGTCAAGCATGTCGGCCCAGTCCTGCGCAGTCGGTTCGCCGTCGGCGCCCGGGCCGAACAGGATCGCCTCGTCGCCCTCGCTGACATCGCCCGCGTCGGGTCCGAGGTCGACGACGAACTGGTCCATGCAGATTCGGCCGACGTTGGGCCGCAGCCTGCCGTTGATCATCACGCTCATCCGCCCGCTCAGCGGGCGGAAGACGCCGTCGGCGTATCCGAGCGGCACAAGTGCCAGGGTGGTTTCGCGGTCGGCGACCCAGGTGTGCCCGTAGGACACCCCCTCACCTGCGCGAACCGATTTGACCAGCGCCACAGGGGCTTTCAGCGTCATCGCGGGCCGCAGTCCCAGGTCGCCGCGCTCGGGGATCGGACTGAGGCCGTACACCGCGATACCGGTTCGCACCATGTCGTAGGCCAGATCCGGCCGCGTCATCGCAGCGGGCGAGTTGGACAGGTGCGCGATCTCGAAATGCACCCCGTGATCGCGTGCCTGGTTGCGCATATCGGCCAGGCGTCGCGCCTGCAGCTCGTTGACGGGGTTGTCGGGGTCGTCGCCGTGAGCGAGGTGCGACATGATGCCGCGCAGCCGGATCGCCTCATCGGCCGCCGCCCGGCCCAACGCCGCCAGCATCGCCGGATACTCGGCAGGGCTGACCCCGTTACGGCTCAGCCCGGTGTCCACCTTGACCGTGATGTTGGCGCTGACTCCGGTGAGCTTTGCCGCGACCAGAAGATCGTCCAGCTGCCGCGGTGACGACAGCGCCACCTGGATGTCGGATTGCAGGGCCGGGGCGAAGTCGGTGCCGGGCCGATGCAGCCATGCCAGTACCGGGGCGGTGATGCCGTCGCGGCGCAATGCCAGCGCCTCCTCGATGGTGGCGACGCCGATCTCGGCTGCGCCCGCGGCAAGCGCGGCCCGCGCGACCTGGGTGGCTCCGTGGCCGTATCCGTCGGCCTTGACCACGGCCATCACCTGCGCTGAGCCCGCGTGTTCACGCAGAACCCTGATGTTGTGCCCGATCGCGGCGAGATCCACCGACGCCTCGGCGTTCGCGCCGGGCGTCAGGGAGGTCGTCGGTTCGGTCGTCGGCATGGTCATGTCACCTTTGCCGATTGTCCCAGACCGGCGATAGCGACCCCGTCGGCGCATCTGTTGCGCAACTACTGAACGCCCCAGGCGATGGCCTTCGTTTGCAGGTACTCCTCGAATCCGGCGACGCCCATCTCACGGCCGAGGCCGGACTGCTTGTAGCCGCCGAACGGCACGTCGGCCGAGTACCAGATCCCACCGTTGACGTTGACCGTGCCGACCCGAAGCCGCGCTGCCACCCGCCCCGCGCGTTCGGGGTCGCCGCCGTACACCGTGGCCGACAGCCCATAGGGCGAGTCGTTCGCGATCCGGACGGCATCGGCGTCGCCGCCGTGGGCCAGCACGGTCAGCACCGGCCCGAAGATCTCCTCGCGTGCGACCCTGGCGTCGTTGGTCAGCCCCCGGATCACCGTCGGCTCGATGTAGAAGCCCGCGGGCAGGTCGGCGGGACGTCGGCCGCCGCAGGCGAACGCGCCGCCCTCCGCCAGTGCCAACCGAAGATATCCCTCGATCCTGTCGCGCTGCCGGGCCGAGATCACCGGGCCGCACACGGTGGTGGGGTCGGTCGGGTCGCCGAGGATGACCTGCCTCATCGCGGTCGCCGCCGCGTCGACGGCCTCGTCGTAGTGAGCACTCGGCACCAGCAGCCGCGAGGTGAACGCACACCCCTGCCCGGCGTGCCGAGCGACCGCGACGGCCGCATTGGCGCATGCGGTCGACAGATCGGCGTCGTCGAGCACGATGAACGCCGACTTGCCGCCCAATTCCAGGAGGACCTTCTTGACGGTCTTTGCGGCCGCGGCCATGACGGCGCTTCCCGTCGCCGTCGACCCGGTGAACGAGACGAGGTCGACGCGCGGGTCGCTCGCGAGTTGTGCGCCGACCTGATGATCGCTTGACGTGACGATGTTGAGCACGCCTGCCGGGATATCGGTGTTCTCCACCGCGATCCGGCCGAGTTCCGCGGCACACCATGGAGTATCGGGTGCGGGTTTGAGCACGACCGTGTTGCCCGCGGCCAGTGCAGGCCCGATCTTGGCCAGGTTGATCTGGTGCGGGAAATTCCACGGGGTGATGGCGCCGACGACTCCGAACGGTTCCATGACGACGGTCCGTCGTGTCGGGACGCCGAGCGGTGCGGCATCACCGAGATCGGTTGTCCAGCAGTAGGTCTCCGCGGTGTGCGCCGGGAACTCCAGGTCGTCGACGGGTATCTGCAGTTGGCCGCCGTGCGTCAGCGCGATCGGCGCGCCGACCTCGGCCACCGTGACGGCTCGCAGCACCTCGATCTCCGCGTTCAGCGCCTCGCGCAGCTGCCGCAGGCAGTGCACGCGCAGCGCGGTGTCCCGTGACCAGTCGGAGTCGTCGAATGCGGCCCGCGCCGCTGCGATCGCGCGGTCCATATCGGTGGCGTCACCGTCGGCCGCGGTGCCAAGCGGCTGTTCGGTCGCCGGGTTGATGTCGACGAATGTCCCGCCACCGCCGAGGGTCAACTCACCGCCGATCAACAAATGCGTCGACTTCTCGGTGCGCTCAGAGCTCACTGTGAACCCAGTCGCGTGGACGTAGCCGCCACGTCGCCCTCGCAAAGTCGAGTTCGGAGTGCGGCCACTGGGTGACGATGCGGCCGGTCGGCGACCGGTAGTAGCTGTCGCAGCGCGTCCAGACGGTCTGCTCCAGATCCGTGCCGATCCTGTCGTTGTATCGTCGTTCCACGTCGGGATGGACGTCGACGAAACCTCCTTTTCGCGCGATGCGACTCACCGCGCTCGCGACCAGCCGAGCGCCTGCCTCCAGGATGTAGATGATCGAGTTGGCTCCCTGGTTGGTGTTCGGGCCGTAGAGCATGAAGAAGTTCGGAAACCCGCTGACGGCGGTACCGAGATAGGCCTGCGGATCCAATCCCCAGCGCTCGTGCAGGCTTTCGCCGTCGACTCCGATGACGTCAAGACCCGACAGGTAGCTGCTGGTTTCGAATCCTGTCGCCGCCACGATGACGTCGACCTCGAATGTCTTCCCGTCGGCGGTCACGAGAGCGGATTCGGTGACACGGTCGATACGGTCGGCGACCAGTTCGACGTGCTCGCGTTGCAGTGCGGTGTAATACTTCTCGCCGAGCAGCACGCGCTTGCACCGGAACGGGTACCTGGGCGTCAGCGCGTCACGCAACTGCTCGTCGTCGACGTGCTTACGCAGAAACCTCTCGGACAGCTGTTCGACGACGGCCATTCGCGGGTGATCAGGGGTCAGTGCGGTGTTGTCGTGCTGCAGCTTCCACAACCGCCACCGTTCCCGCACCGACGCCCATGGAAGGCGACGATAGCGCGACAGCTCCTCCGGGCTGTATGGCCGGTCCTCCTTCGGTACCATCCACGGCGGCGTGCGCTGGAAGACGATCAATTCCGCTGCGATCTCGGCGATTTCGGGAATGACCTGAACACCGCTGGCGCCCGTGCCGATCACCGCCACCCGCCTACCCGTCAGGTCGACGGAGCCGTCCCACTGCGCCGTGTGCATCATCGTGCCCGCGAAGTCCGTCAAGCCTGCGATGTCGGGATAGCGGGTGGCGCCGAACAGTCCGACGGCGCTGACGACCACATCCGCGGTCACGGTGTCGCGGTCGGTGAGGTTCACCTCCCAGTGCGACGCTTCGCTGTTCCACCTGATAGTGCTCACTTCCGTTTCCAGCATCAGGTGTCGACGCAGGTCGAAGTCGTCGGCGACCTTCTCCAGGTAGGCGAGGATCTCCGGCTGATATGCGTAGGTGCGGCTCCACGCACGATTCGGCGCGAACGAGAACGAGTACAGGTGGCTCTGAATGTCGCAGGCCGCGCCGGGGTAGGTGTTGCGCCGCCACGTCCCGCCGACGCCGTCGGCACTCTCGATGATGGTCAGGTCGTCGATACCCTTGCGCCGCAACGCCACCGCGGCGGCCAGGCCGCCGAAGCCCGCGCCGATGATCACCACCCGGGGCGACGGTCTGCGGCGTGTCAGCGCCAGTATCCGTCCGAGCAGATAGCGGCGGCGTCTCGTCACGAAACCTCGAATCCCTCCGGCGCGCCGTTCGCCCTCGATGCGGCGAGGATGTCGGCGTACTCGGTCGGGCTGCCGAAGAAGAAGCTGCCCTGGCGGGTCCTCGCGTTTGCCTGACCTTCCCTGTTGTAGTAGCCGGGCGTGCAGGATTTCGCGCGTTCGGCACTCGCTGCCGACCGCTCCACGATGGTGTCGACCCAGCCGGTTACGGCATCGGCTGACGCCTCCAGCGTCTCGGTGCCGCTGCGCAGGGCCCATGCGATCACCCAGGCCGCGTGCGTCGCCTGGACATCGAGCAGGTAGGGGAAGTTCACGGTGAACCCCGACTGGGCGATGCTGAGCACGAAGCAGTTCGGGAAGCCGCGGACGTTGATGCCGTGCAGTGTGCGGACGCCGTCGCGCCACGCATCGGTCAGCGTCAGGCCGTCGCGTCCGATGAGTTCGAACCCGGTTCGCCGGGAGTAGTCGGTTCCGACCTCGAATCCGGTCGCGAAGATCAGGCAGTCGATGAGGTGTTCGGTGCCGTCGACGACGACGCCGCCCTCGGTAATCCGCTCGACGCCAAGGCCCCTGGTATCGACGAGCGTGACGTTGTCACGGTTGAACGTCTGCAGGTAGTCGTCGTGGAAGCACGGCCGCTTGCAGAAGTAGCCGTACCATGGCTTGAGGCCTTCGGCGGTGCCACGATCGGTCACGATGGCGTCGACGCGGGCCCGAATCTCCTCCATCTTGGCGAAGTCAGCCAGTTCGACTGCGCGCAAACGATCTTCGTCCGACATTCCCGCGACGCTGCGCTGACGCATCACGAAGAGTTTCTTCACGATGCTGGTCCACGCGTCGTCGACCAGATCCTCGTCGGCTTCGCCGCCGGCCGTCAGCAGCTGGAAGTTCTCGATGCGGTGACGCTGCCAGCCGTCCTTCAACTCCGTGGACCACTGCGAATCGGTCGGCCGATTGCCGCGCACGTCGACCGTCGACGGGGTGCGCTGGAAGACGTAGAGGTGGCCCGCCGACCGGCCGAGGTGCGGCACGCACTGGATCGCGGTCGCACCGGTGCCGATGATCCCCACCTGCTTGTCGGAGAGCTTGGCCAGATCATCGCCGGTGTATTCGTAGTCCCAGCGACTGGTGTGGAAGGCGTGCCCGCGGAAGTCCATGATTCCCTCGATGCCGGGAAGTTTCGGTTTCTGCAGGTATCCGTTGGCCATGGACACGAATCGCGCCCGGATCTGGTCGCCGTGGTTGGTGGCGATGATCCAGCGGCAAGCCTCGTCGTCCCAACGTATTTCGGTGACCTCGGTCTGCAGACACGCATCGCGGTACAGGTCGTAGTGCTCGGCGATGCGGCGGCAGTGCGCGAAGATCTCGTCGCCCTTGGAGTACTTCTCGGTCGGGATGTAGCCGAGTTCCTCGAGCAGAGGCATGTAGACGTAGGACTCCACGTCGCAGGCGATCCCCGGGTAGCGGTTCCAGTACCAGGTCCCGCCGACGTCGGCCGCCTTGTCGATGAGTCGGATGTTCTGCACGCCCTGCTCACGCAGTCGCGCCCCGATCAGCAGGCCCCCGAACCCGGCGCCGACGATCGCGACATCGACGTCTTCGGTCAACGGCGCACGGGTGAAATGCGGGTCGCTCCACGGGTCTTTGGCGAAGTCGGCGAATGACCCTGCGATCTCGACGTACTGAGCGATCCCGTCGGACCGCAGCCTGCGATCGCGCTCCGCGGCGTACTTCCGCCGCAGCGCTACTACGTCGAATGCCCCCCGCGGGTCGGTCACGGATCGCGGAGTCAGTGCGAGAAGGTTTGTAATTCGTCGAAGTGGCCACCGGGCTTGAGTTCGTCGAGGCTGGCCAGCGCGGTGACGAGGTCGTCTTTGAACGCACGTGCCAGATCCATCGAAAAGCCCTCGCGCACAACGATGCGCAGCACGGCGACGTCGGTCGCGTTCTCCGGCATGGTGTAGGCCGGCACCTGCCAGCCGTACGAGCGCAAGGCGTGGGACACGTCGAACTCGGTGTAGCCGCGGTCGCCGGTCAGTCGGAAGCTGATCACCGGGATCGCCGAGCCATCGGTGATCACCTCGAAATGCTCACTGTCCTTCAGTTGATCGCCCAGCCATCGCGCCGTCTGCGACAGACACGTCATGACCTGGGTGTAGCCGCTGCGGCCCAACCGCAGGAAGTTGTAGTACTGGCCGACGACCTGGTTGCCGCCCTTGGAGAAGTTCAGCGTGAACGTCGGCATGTCGCCGCCCAGGTAGTTCACCCGGAAGACCAGTTCCTCGGGCAGGTGTTCGGCGCTTCTCCAGACCACGAAACCGATTCCCGGATAAGTCAATCCGTACTTGTGCCCGCTAACGTTGATGGACACCACCCGCGGCAGCCGGAAGTCCCAAACCAAGTCGGGATGCAGAAAAGGCACAACGAAGCCGCCGCTGGCCGCGTCGACATGCACCGGCACGTCCAACCCGCCGTCGGCGGCCAGATTGTCGAGCGCCTTGCAGATCTCGGCGATCGGTTCGAGCTCACCGGTGTAAGTGGTGCCGAGGATTGCCACCACCCCGATGGTGTCCTCGTTGACCGCCGCGAGCACCTGTTCGGTGGTGATGACGTAGCGGCCCTCCTCCATCGGCAGGTAGACGGGTTCGACGTCGAAGTAGCGGCAGAATTTCTCCCACACCACCTGGACGTTGGAACCCATCACGAGATTGGGCCTACGGCTGCGCCAACCCTCGCCCACCCTCTGCCGCCACCGCCAGCTGAGCGCGAGCCCGGCCAGCATCACGGCCTCGCTGGACCCCACTGTCGACACCCCGATCGCGCTGCTGGGGTCGTCGTCGCGCAGGTCCTCGGCGTGGAATAGGTCCGCGACCATGCACACGCACCTCTGCTCGATCGCCGCCGTGGCCGGGTACTCGTCCTTGTCGATCATGTTTTTGTCGAACGTCTCGGCCATCAGCTTCTCGGCCTCGGGGTCCATCCACGTGGTGACGAACGTGGCGAGGTTGAGCCGCGAGCTGCCGTCGAGCATGAGTTCGTCATGAATGAATCGGTACGCCCCCTCCGCTTCCATGCACTCGTCGGGCATGCGCAGCGTCGGCACCGGCGCCATGGAGAACCGGGTCGTGTACGCGGGCGAGATCGATGGTGCGGGCTTATGCCTTTGTGCCATGTGGTGTGTCCCTTCTAAAGACTGGCGATTGCGGTGCGGACGTGCGCCAGGATGCGCGACGCGGACGTGGGGGCGGGCCGTGGACCCGGGTCGGCAGCGGACAGGTTGGCGGCGCGCGCATGCACGAACGCCGCCGACGCGGCCGCCTCGGCTGGCGGCAGACCCGCCGCGAGCAGCGCGCCGATGATGCCGGACAGCACGTCGCCCGACCCGGCTGTGGCCGCCCACGACTGGCCCGCCGGGTTGAGGTAGACGGGCCCGCCCGGCTCGGCGATGACGGTGACGTTGCCCTTCAACAGCACGGTGGCGCCGAACTGGTCGGCCAGCCTGCGGGTGGCGGCCACCCGGTCGTCGCCCGGCGGCGAGCCTGCGAGCCTGGCGAACTCACCCGCATGCGGGGTCAGCACCGTCGGCGCGCTTCGGTTGGCGAGGTCGGGGTGCGCGGCCAGGATCGTGAGGGCATCGGCATCGACGATGACGGGCAGGTCGGTATCGAGCGCGAACCACAATGCCGCCGCGCCTACGTCGTCGGTGCCAAGCCCTGGTCCGACGGCCCAGGCCTGCACTCGACCTGCGCCAGCCGGTGTGGGCGACGCGATGACCTCGGGCCAGTACGAAAGCACCTGCTGCGCAGCACTTCCCGCGTAGCGGACCATACCGGAGGTAGCGGCCACTGCCGCGCCGGCGCACAGCACGGCCGCACCGGGATACGTCGCCGAACCGGCGAGGACACCGGTGACCCCCTGTGTGTACTTGTCGTCCTTCGGTCCCGGCATCGGCCAGCGCGCGGCGACGTCGGCCGTGTCGAGGCTCATCAGGTCGGGCTCAGGCAGGTCGAGGCCGATGTCGATCAGTTCGACACGGCCGCAGTCACCAAGCGCGTGAGCGGGTTTCAGTCCACCGAAGGTGACGGTCAGCGCTGCTTTCACGGCGGGGCCGTCGACCATGCCGGTGTTGACGTCGACGCCGCTTGGAATGTCGACAGCCACCACCGGTGTCGAGGCGTCTTCGACGGCTGCGAAGACTTCTGCAGCGGCGGGACGAAGTGGGCCGGAGCCGGATATGCCGACCACGCCGTCGATCACCAGATCGGACGTCGCGGGCACGGTCTGGATCACACGTCCGCCCGACTTCCGAAACGCGGCCAGCGCCTTCTGGTGGGCGCGCTCGGGATTGAGCAGTACCGCGGCGGCCGTCACGCCGCGGCGACGCAGGATCGTCGCCGCCCACAACGCGTCACCGCCGTTGTCGCCGGAGCCGACGACCGCGCACACCGACCGCCCCGCGATGCCACCGGTGAGCGTCATCAGCTCGCGGGCGATCGCGTTTGCCAGGCCGGTGGCGGCCCGCCGCATCAGGGCACCGTCTGGCAGCGACGCCAGCAGCGGTGCTTCGGCTTCGCGGATCACATCAGCGGAGTAGTAGTACCGCATCGCTGACCCACGTTACGTGCTGTCAGTGCGGTGAAGTCAGGGATTCATCTCTCGTGGCGAGTCGCCAAGCGAACTCAGTCCTTGCCCTCGAAGTTCGTCGTGCGTCTCACATGGACGTCGTCACCGAACTCGGCTTCCCATTCGTGGTAGCGGTCCTCGATGAAGTCCCTGAACGCATGGGGGGTGATCTGGGGCGTGCTGGGGTGAGAGGAAGTGTTGGAACCCGTGCTCATCGCTACATGGTAAGACCTACACCTCGTCGGCCTCGTCCCAGAATCGGCGCGCCCGCTGCGCGATCTCGTCGGCGAACTCGCCGTTGATGGCATGTGACGCCGCCGGCCACAGCTCGACCTGGCCCCTCGGCAACAGACGCCGTGCTCTGGCCGCAGCACGGGCGGCGTTGTGGATCACGCTGCGGCCTGCGATCAGAGCCAATACCGGGACATTCAGGGCACGAAGCTGCTCGTCGGTGTAAAGCGCCGGCGGCGGCTTGGCGAGGACGAAGTCCGTGGAACCCGCCGAGACCAATGCGGCTTCCGGAAGTGTGTCGTCGACGTCGGCGCCGCCCGCGATCCAGCTCAGCACGCGGCGCCGCAGCGCTTCGGGCGCGCCGGGAACCACGAGCGGCAAGGTGGCCAGCACTGTCTTGGCGGGCAGTCGCGCGAACGTCATGGCCGGATCCAGCAGCGTCAGCGACATCGCCCGGCCCGGCCGGTGCACGGCATGGCAGACAGCCGTCCAGCCTCCGATCGACGCGCCAAGCAGGTGGACGCGGTCAAGGTCGAGTTCGGTCAGCACTTCGTCGAGCCAACGCGCCTCGTCGGCGGCGCCTTCGATCGGCTCGTCCTGCACCGACATCCCCGGCTCACCGAGCAGGTCGACGGAGACCACGGTGCGATGCGCGGCCAGGGACGCAATGTTTGCCCGCCACATCGGCGTCGATGCGCTGCGGCCGTGCAGGAGCACTATCGGTGTTCGGTCGGCCGGTCCGTCGAACCGATAGGTCCGCACAGCACCGAACGACGTTGTCACGTCGGCTGATTGGCGCTCGGGCAGGGCGGCCATCGCGGCCGCGTAGACGGCCATGAAATGTCTGCGGGCGTTGTCGCTTCGGAAGTGCCCTACTTTGCGCTGCGCTCGCACCCCTACTCGACGGTGACGGACTTCGCCAGGTTACGCGGCTTGTCCACGTCGTAGCCGCGGGCCTGGGCCACCCCGGCGGCGAACACCTGCAGCGGAATGGTCGACAGCAGCGGCTGCAGAAGTGTTGACACCGCGGGGATTTCGATCAGGTGGTCGGCGTACGGCCGCACGGTGTCGTCGCCCTCTTCGGCGATCACGATGGTGATCGCACCGCGGGCCTGGATCTCGCGGATATTGCTCAACAGTTTGGAGTGCAGCATCGCCGCGCTCTTCGGCGACGGCATCACGACGATGACCGGAAGGCCGTCCTCGATCAGTGCGATCGGGCCGTGCTTGAGCTCACCAGCCGCGAAGCCCTCTGCGTGCATGTACGCGAGTTCCTTGAGCTTCAGCGCGCCCTCGAGTGCGACGGGGTAACCGACATGGCGGCCGAGGAACAGCACGGTCTGCGACTTGGCGAATCGGCGGGCGAGCTCGTTGACCGGTTCGACGGTCGCCAGCACCCGCTGCACCAGCTCGGGCATCGCCTCCAGCTCGCGGTATTCGCGCTCCACCTCGTCGGGGTACTTGGTGCCGCGGGCCTGCGCGAGCGCAAGACCGACCAGGTAGTTGGCGGCGATCTGCGCCAGAAATGTCTTGGTCGACGCGACGCCGATCTCCGGCCCTGCCCTGGTGTAGAGCACCGCGTCGCATTCGCGCGGGATCTGGCTGCCGTTGGTGTTGCATATCGCCAGGACTCTGGCCTTCTGCTCTTTGGCATGCCGCACCGCTTCGAGGGTGTCGGCCGTCTCGCCGGACTGCGAGATGGCGATCACCAGCGTGCTGCGGTCCAGAACCGGGTCGCGGTAGCGGAACTCGCTGGCCAGTTCGACCTCGACGGGCAGCCGCGTCCAGTGCTCGATCGCGTATTTGGCCAGCAGTCCCGAGTGATACGCGGTGCCGCAGGCGACGATGAAGACCTTGTCGATCTCGCGCAGCTCCTGGTCGGACAGCCGCTGCTCATCGAGCACGATGCGACCGTCCACGAAGTGCCCGAGCAGGGTGTCGGAGACCGCGGTGGGCTGCTCGGCGATCTCCTTGAGCATGAAGTACTCGTAGCCGCCCTTCTCGGCGGCGGAAAGATCCCAATCGATGTGGAACGGGCGAGCACTCGCGTCGTCGGGATGGCCGTGGAAGTCGGTGATCCGGTAACCGTCGGCGGTGACCACCACGGCCTGGTCCTGACCCAGCTCGACCGCGTCGCGGGTGTACTCGATGAATGCCGCGACGTCGGAGCCGAGGAACATCTCGCCGTCGCCGACGCCGACCACCAGAGGGGTGGACCGGCGGGCGGCGACGATCGTGCCCGGTTCGTCGGCGTTGGCGAAGACCAACGTGAAGTGGCCCTCCAACCGCGGCAGCACCGCGAACACCGATCCGGTGAAATCGCCTGCGGTATCGCCCTCGCGGTATTCGCGGGAGACGAGATGGACGGCGACCTCGGTGTCGGTGTCGCTTGCGAATTCGACGCCGTCGGCTTCCAGTTCCCGGCGCAGCTCTGCGTAGTTCTCGATGATCCCGTTGTGGACGACGGCGATCTTGCCCGTCGAGTCGCGATGCGGATGCGCGTTGCGGTCGGTCGGCCTGCCGTGGGTGGCCCAACGAGTGTGACCGAGGCCGGTGCCGCCGGTGAGGCTGGCGGCGTCGGTTTCGGCCAATGCGACCTCGAGGTTGGCCAGCCGACCGGCGCGACGCCGAACCGTCAGGCCGCCTTCACCGTCGAGCAGGGCGACTCCGGACGAGTCATATCCGCGGTATTCCATCCGCCGCAACGCGTCGACGACGACTCCGCGAGCGTCCCGCGAGCCGACGTAGCCGACGATTCCACACATAGGTATCAAGCGTAGTCGACTATTCAGCTAACGTCACCTTCACGGATAAATCAGCTCAAAGTGCAATTTGTCCCCCGATATGCAGACTAAGCGAATCGCTGTTCTCCTGGCGATCCCCGACTTCGGCGCTACGCCGCCCTAGTTATGTAGAGGCTGTGCGGACGTTATGTATCTCAACGAGCCGATCTCGGCCAGCATCGCGACAACCACCCCGAACGCGAAGTACAACGCGGGCAGCCACGGCGCGACGCCCAACAGCGCGTCTGAGTCGTCGGCGTAACGCGCAAGTCCCGTCGCGGCGACAGCCGCTTCGACCAGCGGTCCGACCACGGCGGCGATCACGCCGCAGATCGCGCCCCACCGATCACCGAGCGCGCACCACGTGATGGCTGCAAGTGCGTAGATCAGTACGTTGACCGGAACTGCAGGCCCGGTGTGAACCAGCGCGGTGGTGACATAGATGCCGATGACGGCGGCCACACCCGCAAGCCCTTGCCGAGCTGTGACCGATGTTCGCAGGGCAGGCATGTGCAGCCGCAATTCGGCGACAGAGACCGTCGCCAAGGCGACGAGCAGTGGGAACCAGATCGGGCTGCTCCACACGAACGGCACCGCATCGGAGAGGTACTCGGTGGTGGCCGTGGCGACGTGGCTGTGGTCGCCGACGAGTGATGCCACCGCTCCGAGCAGGAACAGCAACACCGCATCGGGCCAGCGCAGTTTCACAACAAGGACCATAGCGTCGGCGGTTCGGCGGTGGGCTACGGTCGACACGTGGCTGCCACGAAGAAGCTCTTCGCCGCGTTGAAACGGCGGGGTCCGCACCGTGTGATGCGTGGTGACCTGTCATTCGCCGGGCTGCCCGGGGTCGTCTACACCCCGGAGTCCGGGTTCAACCTTCCCGGTGTCGCTTTCGCGCACGAATGGGTGACCGGCACCGAGCGTTATGAGGGCACCCTCGAGCACCTGGCCTCGTGGGGCATCGTCGCGGCCGCGCCCGACACCGAAAAGGGCATCGCGCCTTCGGTGCTGAACCTGGCGTTCGACCTCGGCACCACGCTGGACATCATCGCCGGCGTTCGGCTGGGCGACGGCAAGATCAGCGTGCATCCCACCAAGCTCGGCCTCGTCGGCCATGGCTTCGGTGCGTCGACGGCAGTCTTCGCCGCCGCGGGCATGCCGGTGAAGCCGAAGGCTGTCGTGGCGGCGTTTCCGACTGTCACCAAGCCGCGCGCCGAGGAGGCCGCCGCGACGCTGAAGGTGCCTGGCCTGATCCTCACCGACCCCGGCGACCCGATGTCGCTTCGCTCCAACGCGGTGGAGTTGGCACGCGTGTGGAAGACGGCCACTCTGCGCGCAGCGCCGAAAGCCAAAGCAGGCGGGCTGATCGAGGGCCGCAGGCTGGCCCGCGTCGTCGGCCTTCCCGGCGCCGACCGGAGCACTCAGAAGATGGTGCGGGCGCTGATGACCGGGTTTCTGCTGCACCAGTTGGCCGGCGACAAGACCTATCGCGACTTCTCCGATCCAGATGTGGCGCTGCCCAAGGCAGCGACGATGGATCCTTTCGCGGACGACCCCGTTGACCTGGAGAACAAGGTCGTCGCGCTGCTGAAGCCCTGATTCGTCCCAACCAACCGGTTGGGTATATAACTTGTGGGTGGCTTCCATGCGGACCGGAATCTTTCTCAACTACGCCGGCGGCTTCCTCGAGGCCGTCGACGAGGTCGTCGAGCTGGAGAAGGTCGGCGTCGACATCGCCCTGGTGGCGGAGGCCTACTCGTTCGACGCGATCAGCCAGTTGGGGTTCCTGGCGGCCAAGACGTCGCGGATCGAGCTGGGCTCCGGTGTGGTGCCGATCTACGTCCGCACCCCATCGCTGTTGGCGATGACGGCCGCGGGCCTTGACTACGTGTCCGACGGCCGATTCCGGCTTGGCATCGGCACCTCCGGCCCGCAGGTGATGGAGGGCTTCCACGGCGTGCCGTTCGACGCGCCGCTCGGGCGCACGCGCGAGGTCGTCGAGATCTGCAGGCAGGTGTGGCGTCGCGAGAACGTGGCGTTCGACGGTAAGCACTATCAGATACCACTCCCCCATGATCAGGGCACTGGGCTAGGCAAGTCGCTGCACCTGATCAATCATCCTGTCCGCGAACGCATTCCGATCACGATCGCGGCACTCGGCCCGAAGAACGTCGAGCTGACGGCCGAGATCGCCGAAGGCTGGCAGCCGGTGTTCTTCTACCCGGAGAAAGCCGACGGCGCTTGGGGCGACTCACTGCGCGCGGGAATGGCCAAGCGCGACCCCGAACTCGGGCCGCTCGACGTGATGGTCAGCGCAACGCTCGCGATCGGCGACGACGTCGAGGATCGGCTCGCGTGGGCGAAACCGCAACTGGCTCTGTACATCGGCGGAATGGGCGCTCGCGGCAAGAACTTCTACCACAACCTGGCGACCCGCTACGGGTTCGGCGAGGTCGCCGACCACATCCAGGATCTCTATTTGGCAGGCAAGAAGGCCGAGGCCATCGACGCGGTGCCCGACGACTTGGTCCGGCACGTATCGCTCATCGGGCCAAGAGGTTTCGTCAAGGAGCGGCTGGCGGCGTTCGCCGAAGCGGGCGTCACCACAATGCTTGTACACCCCCTGACCGGCGACCGGCGCGAGTCAGTCCGATTTGTCGAGGAACTGCAGGGGCTGCTGCCCTAGCAGTAGGCTCCTGCCGTGCCGGAAACGTCGTACGCAGACTGCGGCGGTTTGAGCCTGGCGTATCAGGTGTTCGGGGACGGCCCTGTCGAGGTCGTCTTCGGCGGCTCGTTCGCCAGCCACATCGAGCTGTATTGGACAGTGCCCGAATTCGCGGTGTTCTTCGAGCGTCTCTCCAGATTCTGTCGCGTGCTGTTCTACGACAAGGTTGGGGCAGGGCTGTCAGACCCTGCCCCGAAAGTTCGCACGCTTGATGACAGAGCGGTCGAGATCGAGGCCGTCATGGATGCCGCGAGATTCGGCAAGGCGGTGATTTTCGCGGCGAGCGAGGGGGGCCCGGCCTCCCTCTTCTTCGCGGCAACCCGACCGGAGCGCACGAAAGCGCTGATCCTCACCGGCTCCTTCGCCTGCTCCTTCGCCAATGACTGGGATGACTTGACGCGCGATCCGGTAGAGCTTGCGGCGCGCCTCGTGCACGACCTCGGTGCGGAGTACGCGCCCACGCCGCAGCAACTCGCCCGCTGGCAATCGTGGTGCCGCGCCGCGCTGTCGGCCTGGGGCACCGGCGAGGCCGCCAAGGCGCTGCTGCCGTCGGTGCGGTCGACCCGGCTGCTCGGAATGGTGGAACGTATGAGTGCGAGCCCGGGGATGGCACGGGTGGCGTTCGAAGCCCTGTTTCGGATTGACGTTCGGCCTATTCTGCCGACGATCACCGTGCCCACCTTGATCATCCACGCCCGCGACGAAGTCGTTCCGGTCCAGTGCAGCAGGGATCTCGCCGACCACATCCCGGGTGCACAGTTGCTCGAAGTCGACGGCAGCGACCACGCGCCCTGGTTGACCGAGCCCGACCGGATCCTGACCGCGGTCGAGGAGTTCCTCACCGGCAGCCAGGCGGCACCGCCGCAGTCGCGTCGCGCCCTGCGCACGGTGGTGTTCACCGACATCGTCGCCTCGACGCGACACGCAGCGCAGACGGGCGACGAGCGGTGGCGTGCACTGCTGCACCGCTTCGGTGAGATCACTGCCGAGCTCGCGGAACGCTTCGACGGCACGGTGGTGGAGAGGACGGGCGACGGCCACCTGATGACGTTCGACGGCCCGACGCTGGCGATCCGTTGCGCGGAGGCCCTGCGCGCCGACGCAGAGATGCTGGGTATCGAGATCCGCGCTGGCATCCACACCGGCGAGTGCGAACTGCTGGAGGACGGCGTCGGCGGGATTGCCGTGCACATCGCGGCGCGGATCGTCGACCAGGCCGACGCCGGGGAAATCCTTGTCTCGCGTACCGTGTGCGACCTCGTCGCCGGCTCGGGCACAACGTTCGAGGACCGCGGCGTCAGCGAACTCCGTGGGGTGCCAGGCACCTGGCAACTCCTGGCGGTCGATCGCCACGGGCCACGGCCGGGATCGGCTGAGGCCGAACTGGTTTCGGCGCCGACCCCAGGGCCGAGAGTCGCGATGCGCCGCTCGGACCGCGCCGTCGCCGCGATGGCCAGGCATACACCGTGGATCCTGCGCGGGCTTGCTCGTTTCGCTCCGGCCACTGGCCGCCGATGAGCAGAGATACGTTGGGCCGCTCACGGTCCGGCTTGCGGCAGCTCGTCGGCCGCGATTTCGCACGGCGTTTCCGCGCCTAGCGCATCAGCGGGCGGGGGCGGGTCCACGACAGGTTCCGGCGGCGGCACGGGTGCAGGCGGGGGCGCCGGCGCCGGATCGGGCGGCGGCGGTTCCTCGACGTCTTCGTCTTCTGCGCACGCATCGACGGACTCGCCGCTGGGCTTGTCGTTCTCGGCGAGATCGTCTGCCTCCTCGTCGGATTCGGCTTCTGGATCCTCGTCGTCGCCCGGCGCAGGAACGTCCGGGTCGAGGACTTCATCGTCCAGCTCCGGCGGATCAGGCAGCGCGCCGTCAGACCCGTTGAGCAGGCTGCCGATCGCGTCGGCGAATTGCGAACCGAGTCCCGCGAGTCCGCCTGCGCCGCCGGGCAATCCGCCACCCATCTCGCCGAGCGGCGGCATCGAGGGCATGGACGGCATCGCAGACGTGGGCGCCGATGCCGCAGGGGCTGCACTCGGCACTGCAGGCACAGGCGCTGCAGGCGCAAGTTCCGGCGTGGCGGGAAAGGCCGGTGACGTCATGGGGCTCGAAGCAGGCGGCACCGAGAGCGCAGACGTCGACCAACCGGCAGGCGCGGTGCCCGCGACCTCGGCGACGCCAGGGCTACCCGCTGGCGATGGGGCCAACGGCGATGGCCCGAGGTCTCCCGGGACGTCGAAGTTTGCCCGAAGTTCGCCGGTCATGGCGCCGGTCGCGGCATCGAAGGCGGCGGCCACGGCTGCCATCGCCTTCTGCATCGCGCCTAGCCAGTCCGATCGGATGTCGTTGTCCACGAACGGCTTCACCTGCTGATCGATCAGCTCACTGGCCACCGCAAGGTCGCCCGCTCCTGTCGTGACCGTCTGCGTCGCGGCCTGCCATTGCGCGCGCTCGCCTTGTCGGCGGTCCTCGATCGCCACGACGGAGGCGACCTTCTCGTCGACCGCGTGCCACAGGTCGTCGCGGAGTGCAGAGAGGGCGCCGACGGCGTTGCGCACGGCCGACGCCGCGGCCGCTGACGCCTCCCCGTGCCGCAGCAGAAACTCCCGTGAGGCGTCGCCGCCGAGACCCCGCCACGCATCGGACAGCGCGTCGAGCTGCCGCTCCTGCAGGTGCCGGGCACCGTCTGCCGCCGTCGCAACGGACTCCAAAGCCGCTCGATCGGCCTCCAGCGCACGCAGGTCCAAACCGTCTTCGCTGGCGTACCAATCTCGCACCTGCGCGGAGTGCAGGGTGAGATCCGGATTCTGATAGCCCAGCAGATGGCACGCCCACACGTAATCGCCGACGTTCTCGACGGCAGGGCGCCCCTCAGCCAGCCTTGCGTCGACGTCGAGCGGTTCAGCCATCGCTCAGCCGATCCGTCGGGCACCGCGCGCGTCGACGTCGACATATCGATCAGCGCACGACCGCAGTTCGGCCGCGATCTCCGCGCAGGCGCGCGCCCACTGCTGCAGCCGGTACACCAGATCGTCGATGGCAAGGCGCAGAGCGTCGCCTCGGGCGGCGTGCACCCGGCCGGCGACCGCCCCGTCGAACCGCAATCCGGTCAGGTGAGCGCGGACGGCGGCGTCGACGATCTCGGAAGCCGTGTCGTACTGGCGTGCAACGTCGAGCACCGCCGCAACGTCGACACGCGCGATGTCAGGTTCTCCCACACTGGCTACGACGTGCGCGAAACCCGCCGGGTTCCACCTATTTTCAGCGCTGCTCGCTGACCGACTCGGCGACACGGATGGCCACCTGGCGGGCTGTGTCCTCGTCAGCGGCTTCCACCATCACCCGCACCAGCTGCTCGGTTCCCGAGGGCCGCAACAGAATCCGCCCCGTGTCCCCCAGCTCGGCTTCGGCCTCGGCGACAGCGGATCGGACCTGGGGCGCATCGGCCACGGTGGTCTTGTCGTCGACCTCGACATTGATCAGCACCTGAGGTAGCTGATGCATGGGCGACGCCAGCGCCGCCAGCGATGTGCGCGTCTGCGCCATCCTCGACATCAGCCGCAACCCGGTGACGATGCCGTCGCCGGTGGTACCCAGTGCGGGCATCACGATGTGACCGGATTGTTCACCGCCGAGGGAGTATTCGCCTGCACGCAGTTCCTCGAGCACGTAGCGGTCGCCGACGCCGGTGGTGAGAACCTCGATGCCTGCCGAGCGCATCGCCAAGTGCAGCCCGAGGTTGCTCATCACGGTGGCGACCAGGGTGTTGGACGCCAGCTCGCCCGCCTCCTGCATGGCCAGCGCCAGGATCACCATGATGGCGTCGCCGTCGACGATGCTGCCATCGGCGTCGACGGCAAGGCAGCGGTCGGCGTCGCCGTCGTGGGCAAGACCGATATCGGCGCCACGGGATACGACGACCTGCTGCAGCGTCTCCATGTGCGTGGACCCGCAGCCCTCGTTGATGTTGAGCCCGTTGGGTTCCGCGTTGATCGCGATGACGTTGGCGCCCGCCGCCCGGTATGCCCGAGGGGCGGCTTGCGACGCCGCGCCGTGGGCGCAGTCGACGACGACGGTCAGCCCGTCGAGCCGGGTGGTGACGGCCTTGCTCGCATGGCGCAGGTAGCGATCGAGTGCGTCGTCGGCATCGACGACACGGCCGATGGCCGCGCCGACGGGGCGCTCGCCGGACCCGGTAACGAGGAGTTCCTCGATACGGTCCTCGGTGGCGTCGTCGAGTTTGTGCCCGCCGGCACCGAAGATCTTGATGCCGTTGTCGGGCATCGGGTTGTGTGACGCCGAGATCATCACGCCGAACTCGGCATCGTAGGCACTGGTCAAATAGGCGACCGCCGGCGTCGGCAGCACACCGACCCGAAGAGCGTCGACACCCTCACTCGTCAGCCCGGCGATGACAGCGGCCTCGAGCATCTCGCCGCTGGCACGCGGATCGCGGCCGACCACGGCGACGCGGCGGCGGGCCTGCGAGGAGTTTCCGAGTCGACGCGCAGCCGCCGAGCCAAGGCCAAGTGCCAGCTCAGCGGTCAGATTGCGATTGGCGACCCCGCGAACTCCGTCGGTGCCAAACAGTCGACCCATCGGACAAATTTCTCATAGATGACCCCCGATATCACAACCGCCGCCCCGGGTGGGCCCACGCGCAAGCTGTGGACGGGCGTGTTTGTGCAGGACACGCCACGGAATCACGGGCAAAACCGCACGCTCGCGGGACGCGTTCGATAGGGAAACACCCTATTTATCTGCCGCAGGTAGCTCGATAACGTCTCCATCGACGAAAGGATCCCTATGCGCAGCGACCTGTTCTCCCCGGAAAATGCCGAGGCCCAGACTCAGCAGCCCGGTATGAAGCTGCAGAACGGCAAGATGCTCAAAGTCGCTCTCAACGGGGAGATGAACGTTCGGCAGGGCGCGATGGTGGCCTACCAGGGCAACATCGCGTTTCAGGGACTCGGCGCCAGCGGAGTCGGCCAGTTCGTCAAGCAGGCGCTGACCGGCGAAGGTATCCCGTTGATGAAGTGCACAGGCACGGGCGACATGTTCCTCGCGGACCTGGCCTCCGACATCCATCTCATCGACCTCGAGGGTCAACACGACGGGCTGACGATCAACGGCAAGAACGTGCTGGCCTTCGAGCCGAGCCTGGCCTACGACATCCGCCGCGTTCAGGGTGCGGGGATGCTCTCGAACGCGGGCCTGTTCAACTGCGTGTTCTCCGGCCAGGGCCGCATCGCCGTCACCACCAAGGGCACCCCGGTGGTGCTGCAGGTCGACCAGCCGACCTATGCCGACCCGCAGGCCGCGGTGTGCTGGTCGGCGTCTCTGCAGACCGGCTTCCACCGCGCCGACCAGTTCGGGCTCGGCACCCTGATCGGGCGCAGCACCGGCGAGGCCTTCACGATGTCGTTCAACGGCCAGGGCTTCGTCGTCGTGCAGCCATCGGAGGAAGTGCCAGGCAGCTTCGTGGGCGGCACCGGCGGCGGCCAGCAGGCAGGCCAGCAGGGCTCCACCGCGGGGGCGATCCTCGGCAACTTCCTTGGCCGCTGACGCGCACCGCCCGGCATGCACGTGGCATACCGGGCGGTGAGGTAAAGCAGATCAGCGCTTGGAGTACTGAGGCGCCTTACGGGCCTTCTTGAGTCCGTACTTCTTGCGCTCGATGGCGCGCGGGTCGCGCGTCAGGAAGCCGGCCTTCTTCAGTGCAGGCCGGTCCTCGGGCTGGACGATGATCAGTGCACGGGCGATCGCCAGGCGCAGCGCGCCTGCCTGCCCGGACGGGCCGCCGCCATCGAGGTGGGCGTGGATGTCGAACGCGTCGACCCGGTCCACGGTCACCAGCGGAGCCTTGATCAGCTGCTGGTGGACCTTGTTCGGGAAGTAGGCCTCCAGCGTGCGGCCGTCCAGCAGGAACTGGCCGGTGCCGGGCACGAGACGCACCCGCACCACGGCCTCCTTGCGGCGGCCGACGGTCTGGATCGCGCGGTCGATGATGACCGGTTCGCGCGGCTCACGAACCTCGGCGGCCGCGGTCTCGGTCTCGGCAGGGGTCTCGACGACCTCGGTGGCCTCCACCGCAGGGGCTTCGGCAGCTTCCTGGGTCTCGGCGGCTTCCGTGGGCTCGGGAGCCTCCGTGGTTTCCGTCGTATCGGTTGACTCGGTCACTGGCTCACCTGCTTGATCTCGTACGGCACCGGCTTCTGCGCGGTGTGCGGATGCTCCGACCCGGCGTAGACCTTCAACTTCTTCTGGATCTGACGGCTGAGTTTGTTGTGCGGGAGCATGCCGACGATCGCCTTCTCGACCACACGGTCGGGGTGGCGCTGCATCTCGTCGCCGAGCGAGCGCTTGTGCAGACCACCGGGGAAACCCGAGTGACGGTACAACTGCTTGCTCTTCAATTTGTCGCCGCTGATGGCGATCTTGTCGGCGTTGATGACGATGACGAAGTCGCCACCGTCGACATTCGGCGTGAATGTCGGCTTGTGCTTGCCTCGCAGCAGATTGGCTGCCGCGACAGCGAGCCGGCCGAGCACCACGTCGGTGGCGTCGATGACGTACCACTCACGAGTGGTGTCACCAGCCTTCGGCGTGTACGTAGGCACAGCGCGTTCCTATCTATTCTCGGGTTGGATCCCGGTGTGACCCGGGTGTCGGTCGGGGCGTCTGCGGTGAACGTGCCTCGGCGACCGACATTGACCCGAGACCCGCGCGCCCGAAGGCTCACCGCACGCCAACCGAGCAGCATACCGGCGGGCGTCCTCGCAGGTCAAAACGCTCAATGCGGGCACCGAAATCTGCCCGGGCCATCACCGCAGGTGGGGAAACTGTGCGGTCCCGCGGGCTCCCCTCCCACAGGACCGCACAGTGGTCTATCGAGCTACCCGCCCCACGCGCCCGCGGCGCTGCGGTCGGTCGTCGCGACGTCGTCTGCGCCGTCTCGCACCGCATTGCCCAGGTTGAACAAGATGTCGTTCAGTGCAGCCGACGCCTGATCCCATCTGGCCTGTTCGATCCGGTAGGCCTCGGCGGCCTCCCGGGTCCAGATCTCCTGCAGCGGCACGATCTGCGAACGCAGTTCGTCCAGCGCGGCGTTGAGTCGCGCGGAGGTGTTGTGAATCTCCTGCCGGACGGTGTACTCGATTTCGTCGAAGTTGTAGGAAAGAACCGGTTCCATTTCACACTCCTGCGATGTTGGTTCCGACAGCACCGATTTGATGTGAGTGACTCTCGGCCGCCTCGCGCAGTGACCGCTCGTTGACTCGCATGGTCTCAGCGATTCTCTGCAGTGCGACGTGAAGTTTCGTCGACTCCACGTTCCAACGGTCCACGACGTCTCTGAATCGCGTCGCCGCCGCGCCGCCCCAGACCGACGGTGGCACGTTGACCATCCGGCCGATGAACGACTGCAGCATTGCCCGGATTTCGTCGTTGCGAGTGTCGATCTTGCCGGCGACCGCCGTCATGAGATCGAAGTCGGTGGTGAGCGAACCACCAGCGGGTGTTGTCATCGGGGCCCTTTCACGTTCTTGATCGAGTTGTGTTTACGACGGCGGCCGGCCGCGTTCGGTTCCCCCAATCAGAAAACGGCGTGCGCAGACCGGACCGCCGCCTCACAGACGGTGCGCACGGCCTCTTCGTCGCCGGGCGCACTCTGGCATCCGACGGCGATTCGCAGGCTGTCGTCGACGAACACCGCCCAGTCGATCTGCCGCCCGTCACGAAGCTCCCGATAGGTGGCTGCCTGTCGGTCCGCACGGCGGTCGTCGGGATTGAATCGGCTGAACACCCCCTCCTGTTGATCGTGGAGAGCATTGCTCAACATTGCCGAGGTGCTCGACAACGTCTCGCCTTTACGCACCTGCGACTGGGTCACCAACACGGCGGCCGAGCCATCCGGTGCCATCACCTGCACCCGTGCCGACCCCTGTCCAGACGTGATGCGCCGCACCGCCCACAGCGCTGGAACTTTCAGCGCAACCCGGCCCTCGACGAGAAGCGTCGTCGGAATCGCGGCCGGGTCGGGTTGGTCTGCGCCGGACGCGAGACCAAGACAGACAAGTACCGCCGAAACGACGAGCGCGGCAAGCAGTGCCGGCCTTTCACCTCTGAACTGTGGAGGCTCCACGACATGTAGGCGCTTCCGCGGCTCCTCGTCGAAGCGCAAGACCTGGCCTTGGTGGACGGTCGTCACAGCGGCGCCACCGGTTCGAAGACATTCCGAGATCGCCGCGGCGAGCTCGACCGCGCCTGCGACACCCACCGGTGCGTCCACCACGACTGTGCTCGACGGACCGATCTGATCGGCGACCGAGCGTGCGATGTCCGCCGTTTCGCCGATTCGGGCATCGGCTGCGACGACGTCGCCTGCCCGCGCAGTCACCACGAATTCGGGCGCTATCTCGACGACGGTCGGGTCGCCGAGCAGCCCGCTGGTGAGCACCTCGGCGCGTTGGCGCACAGAGACTTTCGCCGTTCCTGCCGCCGCCGCTTCTCGCACCCGTTCGACGCGCGCCCGCGGCCACCACGTCGGGCATACCAGCACAGCGGCCTCGAGCGGTTCGGGCAATACCGTGCGGAACAGCTCGCGCCAGATGGCGGCCACGGCAACGGGCGCGTCATCGACGACTGCGACCTCATCGTCGATGTGCGCCAGTGCGGTCGCCACCACATCCTGCCCCACGGGGCATGGCCCGCGGACAGTCGCAGGCCCCACCTCCACGACGCATTGATTCACGCGGGCTCGGTCCACGCGACCTGAATGAGCTGTTGGGGTTGGCCGCGAGTCACCAACACACCCCGACCGGGCGGCAATTGCGACGGTCGGACCGCGCCGAGTAGAACGCCTTCATCCGGGCTGGCGCTCATCACCAGGCCCATGCATCCGAGGTCGCGCAGCCGGCCCAACACCGGATCGAACATCGCGCGTGCGGCGCCGCCCGAGCGCCGGGCCACCACAATGTGCAGTCCGAGATCCTTTGCGTACGGCAGGAAGTCCAGAAGCGGTACTAGCGGATTGGCGCCGTCGGGCGGTGCGACCAGGTCGTAGTCGTCGATGACGACGTAGAGTTCGGGGCCCGACCACCATGAGCGGGTTCGCAGTTGCTGCTGACTGACATCGGGCCCGGGTATCCGCGCTTGCAATCGGTCCACCAGCACTCCCAGTTGTGGGGTCAGTGCAGCTGCAGACGGTATGTATCCGGCGAGGTGGTCGGACTCGATGACACCGAGAAGCGCGCGGCGAAAATCGACGACGAACAGTTGTGCAGCGTCCGCCGTATTCGTGCGAACGATCTCACTGCAGAGAGTCCGGAGCGCGCCCGTCTTTCCGCATTCCCCTTGTCCGAGGATGACGAGATGGGCCTCTGCTGCGAAATCGACTGCAACCGGGCTCAACTCGGCCTCACCGATGCCGAGGAGAACCTCGGTGCCGAGTCGGTGATCCGGCGACTGCGCGATCAATGCGGAGTATTCGATGCGAGTCGGGAGAACTTCAATTCGCGGCGCGGCACGGTCGACGTATCGCGTTCGCAATCTTTCCGCGGTTGGGGCATCGAACCGCGGTACCGCGATGACGAGCTCGCGCCCATCGCGGGTGATGCCGCGACCGGGTGGGCTGTGGACCAGCTGCCGTGCACGCTTGCGATCCATCTCGGATTCGGCCGGGTCACCCAGCCGCAGTTCGATACGAGTGCCGATCTGATCCTTCAGCGCGGGACGGATCTCGGCCCACCGCGGGGCCGATACGGCCACATGGATGCCGTATGAAAGACCCTGGGCGGCAAGCGCGGTGATGGAGGCCTCGACAGCGTCGAACTCTTGACGAACGGCGGGCCAGCCGTCGACGACGAGAAAGACGTCGCCGTGCGAGTCGTCGAAAGAAGACTCAGGCGACCGTCGATGCGCCTCCCTGGCACGCAACAGCGATTCCAGCTGCACGACTGTCCGGCGGATCAGCTCGACATCGCGCCTGCCGGCCACCGAACCGACGTGCGGCAGCGCTGACAGCGACGACAACGCCCCACCGCCGAAGTCGAGGCAGTAGAACTGAACATCGCGCGGGTCGTGCGTCTCGGCCAGACCCAGGATCAGTGTCTGCAGTGTCGTCGACTTTCCCGACCGCGGGCCACCGACGACGGCGATGTTCCCGGCGGCGCCGGCGAGCTGAACCATCAACAACTCGCGGCGCTGTTCGAACGGACAATCCACGAGCCCGATCGGCACAGTCAGCGGGGTGCACGCACCGACGCGCTGCAGCAGTGATTCCAGCCACGGAGATTGCGTGATCGGCGGCAACCACACTTGGTGAGCGGGCGACCCTCGGCCCTTCAACCGATCGAGAACAGCATCGAGAACGGATTGAGACGAGGCAGATGACGTCGGACTCGTCTGCTCGGTCTCCGACACGATGCGGCCCATCGGGGCCGCGGTGTACGCACGCGGCGTTGACGCTGTGACGGGATTGACGGGACGAGTCCGGGGCCTCACGTAAGAGCCTGAGACGAAAGCCGTTTGAAACCGTGCCGGGTCACCGGCGCCCGTCTTCAAGTACGCCACCCCCGGTGTACCCGGGAGGTGATAGGCATCGGGAATGCCCAACACAGCACGGGACTCGGCAGCCGAGAAGGTTTTCAGGCACACCCGGTAGGAGAGGTGCGATTCCAGCCCGCGCAGCCTGCCCTCGTCGACCCGTTGGCTTGCGAGCAGGAGATGTATGCCGAGTGAGCGGCCGAGTCGGCCGATCGCGATGAACAGGTCGATGAAGTCGGGATGTTGACTGAGGAGTTCCGAGAACTCGTCGACGACCACGAACAGCGCCGGCAGAGGGGCTACGCCTGCGCCCGCGGCGCTAGCGGCGTTGAACTCCGCGATGTTGGCGAAGTTGCCCGCCGCCCTCAGCAGTTCCTGGCGTCTGTTCACTTCGCCGGCAAGTGCATCCCGCATCCGCGCGACGAGGTGGGCCTCGTCGGCGAGGTTCGTGATCACCGCGGCGACGTGTGGTGCCCGCTCGAATCCGAGGAAGGTGGCGCCTCCCTTGAAGTCGATGAGGACCAGGTTCAGCAACTCGGACGGGTGCGCGGTGATCATGCCGAGCGTCAGCGTGCGGAGGAACTCCGACTTGCCGGAACCCGTTGCACCAATGCACAAGCCGTGCGGCCCCATGCCGCCCGCTGCCGCCTCCTTGATGTCGAGCTCGATTCGCACACCGTCCTCGGAGACACCGATCGGTGCACGCAAAGCGCTTTGACGGCCAGTCGGCGTTCGCCGGAAGGCAGTCGGGTCAAAGCCGTCGACATCGTAGATCCCCATCAGTTCTGTCCAGGCGAGCGACGGCGAGATCCGCGGCGCTGCAGCGGTTGGGGGTGCTGGTCGATAACACGCGAGTCGCCGGGCGAGCGCGAGTGTCTGTCCCATGGTCAGCGCGTCGGGGCGGACGAGTGATATGTCGCCGTTGTCGCTTAGTTCGAGAATCCCGCCATCACGGATGACGAGGCGCAGATCAGCGATCCGTTCACATGTCGCGCCGAGCTCGATCGCGGTCACACCATCGAGACCGCAAGGAGCCGAACGCCCGTCGACGATCATCTCACCCTCGATCAGCAGCACCGTACGAACCGCCTCGCAGCGCGAGAGTGCCTCCTCCGCAGCGGGAAGAGTGCCGTACGTCAGGCGCGCCGGTCCGCCGTCGTCAGTCGTATAAGGATGCTGATGGTGCGGTAGCCATTTCAACCAATCCCATTCCTGTGCGGCGAGCGGGTCGGTGACAGCGGCTATCCGTAGATCCTGTGGGCCGTGCATCACCGCCAGTTGACATATCAGCGCGCGAAGCAGGCTACGACCCTCGGCTGGGTCACCCTCGATGGTGATCGTGGCGAGCTCCGTCATGGCGATGAGAACCGGGAGATCAGACACCGAAGATCGATGTCGGATCAACCGTCGTACCTCCATCGACGTGACAGGGTCGGAATTCTCCGGCGGTCCGAGATCAGGTGCGACGAGTGGCGTTGACAAGCACTGCACGCCGAGCCCGATCCGCACGCGTCCGAAATCGGCGTCATCGAACCTGCGCTCCCACATTCGCCTTGAACCGATCATCGTCCAGAGAAGATTCGGTTCCGGGCCACTCCATGACAACGAAAGTCGTTGCTGTCCAGCCGTCGCCGCGATCTGCGAATCGAGATCCGCGAGGTAGCGCAGATACTCGCGGCGCGCCTGATTGATCTCGGCGACCCGACCTCCGCCACGTCCCCCCATCGCGACCGTGCCGAGCAGCGAGAAGATCATCATCACGGGGAAGAACATGAACATCGGATTTCTCGTCGCCGACGCACCCGAGGTGAGGTAGAGCACCATCATGCCCACGGTGGCGACGATCATCGCCGCCGGAAGCAACCGTGACAGCGGATTGTTTGGGGCACCGCCCGGCAAGCCAGGCGGTGGCTGCACGACGATCTCGCCCAGCGTCGACTGGGGCGCAGGCATTCGCGGCTCGATAAAGAACTCCATCGGGAAATAGACGCAGAATCATCTGATCTCGTTCCCTGTCCACAGGCTGAAATTTCCCGCGGATTGCGCCGTGCGCGCGTGGCTACGGTGATCCGCGGGGGTGGTGACGGTGGAGGATCTGTGTCGAGTGACGGTGCGGACGCATCGGGAGGGCACTTCAGCAGCAGTGGATCTGGCCCTGCCCGCGCGGATGGATCTCGGTGAGATGATGCCGTCCATCGTCGATCTGGTCGGTGAACAACCCCTTTGCGGAACCACAGGCGTGGCCGAGCGCTGGACGCTGTCCCGACTGGGTGGGTTGCCGCTCGATGAATCGATGACGCTGGGCGAGAACGGTGTTCGTGACGGAGATATTCTGCTGCTCTTCGCCGAGTTGGCTGCTCCAGCAACGGACTTCAGCGGTCTGTGCGACTACGTCGTCGATGCATCGACCTCGGCTGATCGTTACCCCAGATGGTCGCAGCGGCTGGGATTGTTTGCGTGGGTGTGGTCGACGGGACTCGGCGCCGCGGCTCTCATCTGGCCGAACCATGTGGCCCAGAGCAGTCGCGCGGTCACCGCAGGGATCGTCGCCGTGGCGGCGGTAGTAGCGACCGTCGTCGCGAACCGTGTCGACGTCGAACCGCTCGTCACCTTGTCCTTCGGCACGACGGCCGTCGTGTTCGGTGCGTTGGCCGGATACCTGATGGTGCCCGGCGGTCCGATGCCGCCAAACCTCTTTCTCGCCGCGGCCATCTGCTCGGCGGTCTCCATGGTGCTGATTCAGACCACCCACCCCGGTTCGACGCTGTTCATCGCGATCGCAGCGCTATCGATGATGGTGGCGGTCATCGCCGCCGCCGCGACGATCTGGCCGATACCGACAACGACGCTCGGGGCAGTACTCGCCAGCGTCTCTCTGGCCACGCTGAGCGTCGCGGCCAAAGTGTCAGTCTTCATGACCGGGTTGTCTCCGCGAATGCCGAGTGCAGCCGATGAGCCCCACGACGACGAGCCCGTTCCAGCGGCTCTCGGTGTCTTGCGAGCGGAACGCGGCCACCAGGTGTTGACGGGTCTGCTGACCGGATTCTCGCTCTCGGCGGCAGTAGGCACCGTTTTGGTGATAGCCGACCTGCACAGCGAGAGCACATGGGATCGTGTCACTTTCGCAGGTATCGTATCGATCGCACTGATCTTCCGGGCTGGCCAGCAACGCGGAGCCACCCGATCGGGCGCTCTGCTTCTTGGTGGATTGATCAGTGCAACTGCAGCTTTCGCGTTGGCAGTGATATCGGCGCCGCAACACACCGTTTCGCTCTGCGTGATTGCTGTCGCTGCGAGCTCGGTCGCCCTGTGTCTGACGCGTGCGAACCTCGGCTCACGGTTGAGTCCGTTCACACGGCGCGGGTTCGAAAGCACGGAGTATCTCGTGCTCGCGGCGATCGCGCCGATGGCGTGTTGGGTCAGCGGCGTATTCGGTCTGGTTCGCGGGCTGAGCATGTCGTGACTCCTCGGTCAGTGCGACGTGCGGGCGCCATCGTGCTGATATCCGCCTCGGTGTGGATGTCACCGCTTGCAGTCGCCGTTACCCCACCCTTGGTCGACGATTCCCGGCTACCTGATCCGCGACCGCCCGCTCCCCCAGAAAGAACCGAGCAACGGCAGGATTGCGTGGCCTCTACGCCGGCACACGACGTGCGCGCTGTCGATAGTCAGCTCGATGTTCTCGACCTGCCGCGGGTGTGGCCCCTCAGTCGGGGTGAAGGCCAGACCGTCGCCGTCATCGACACCGGCGTCGCGCGTCACCGCCTGCTGCCCCATCTGATGCCTGGAGGTGATTACGTCTACACCGGCGACGGTACCGACGACTGCGATGGGCACGGAACGATTGTCGCAGGCATCATCGGCGCCGCCGAGGACCCGACGGGCGGTGCGGGATTCAGCGGCATCGCGCCCGACGCAACGATCATCGGCATAAGGCAGTCGAGCGTGAAATTCGCGCCCGCTGGTGAGCCGGCTCCCGGTTTCGGTGATGTCGACACACTGGCGGCAGCGGTGCGGACCGCGGCCGACATGGGCGCCTCGGTCATCAACGTGTCGTCCATCGCCTGCATTGCAGCAACCGACGATCTCGACGACCGAGCCCTCGGTGCTGCGCTAGCGTATGCGGTCGACGTCAAGAATGTCGTCGTGGTCGCAGCGGCCGGAAACGTCGGCGGCCTGGGCCAATGCCCGGATCAGAATCCGCCCGCGGACCCCGCGCGTCCCGGCCGACCAGACTGGGCTTCGGTGAAAGTCGTTGTGAGCCCAGCCTGGTACGACGATTACGTCCTCACGGTCGGCTCGGTCGATCCACAGGGTGCACCATCTCAGTTCACGCTCGCGGGACCGTGGGTGGATGTGGCGGCTCCGGGCGAAGGCGTCGTATCGCTCGATGCCGACGGCGAAGGGCTAGTCGACACCCTTCCGGTCCTTGGGAATCCCGCGCCGATCGTGGGGACGAGTTACGCAGCGCCCGTGGTGAGTGGTATCGCGGCACTCGTGCGAGCACGGTCGCCGCATCTGACCGCGCGGCAGGTGATGCAACGCATCAGGGAGACCGCGCACCGTCCCCCGTCCGGCTGGGATCCGTTCGTCGGAAACGGCGTCGTCGACGCCCTTGCGGCGGTCAGCGGTGGTACCGCAACCACGAACATGGCTGTCCCGAACAACAAGTCGGCCGCCGGCGTCGACGGTCCAGACTCGCCTGCTGCCGAACCGGCGCCGGATCAGAGCGGGCGGCGCATCGCTTTCGGCGGCGCAGGCTTATGTGTCGCTGTGGTGGCCGCCGTCGTCGCATTGACGGCTTCCCTCGGTCGGCTAGGGCGGCAGGGCGACACTGTCTCGCGCGATTAGCGCACTGTCCCTGTTCAGTTCGGGGCCGCGAGGTAGCCGGGACAGCAGCGGCCACGGGGCCGCAACCGGATCACCCTGTATGCCGAGAATCTTCGCTGTGTCGACGTTCCGGATGCCGAAGAGCACTCCGCCATCAGTAACGAGATAGAGCGGACCGGTATCGCCACTCTCTCGGCTCAACGACGCCGCCCGCGCGTAAGCGCTTCGTCCCGGCGGCATGACGACGCTGTCGATGGCGGGACCCTCGCCATCAGCCTGCGCCAGCGCTGTCGCATTCGCGTCGGTCGGTAGCGAATCACCCAGCCACAGAGTGGTTTTTGGCCCATCCGGAAGCCACCCCGCGCACAGCACACCACCTTCGCGGGCACCCAGGGTCGTGCCCGCGTGCCGCGGGTACGTCGACACCGGAAGCGATTCGACGCTTGCGGACCCACTTATGGCGCCGGGCGAGACGGCCGGGATGTCTCGACCGCGATGGGAGTCGAGCGAGCGAAGGAGATTCGCCGCGACTTCGCCGATGCGCTGAACGCCGTCGGCCAGCACAACGAAGTAGTCGTCGGAATCCACTCTCGTCACTCGAAGTACCGTCCCGACAAGCATGCCGCCCACGGCGCTCGGCGCGCCAGCGTCGGGTATGCGCGGCGCAGCGATGGGTGGCGCTTCGGGAATGGCATCGAGCAGCGACATCGAGACAGGACGTGGCTCGATACCGTCCAGTCGCAAGGCCCACACGACGCCGGGATTGCGGAGATCGACCTGCGCGCGCCGGCCCTCGTACAGCAGGTAGGTCGTCGCTGCGCCCTCCTCGCGGGCTGTCACCAGGACGCTTGGCTGCCTGTGGTCGCGAACGAGTTCGTCTGACCGACCGGCGATCAACGTGGTGGTCGTGTCGTCGCAGACTGTCCAAGCGGATTCCTTGACGGACAGGGGCTTGGCGATGACGGCAGGTGCGCCCGGGATGCCCAGCAGCGGGCCGCGTTTAGCACTGTCGATGCGGGCTGCGTTGGAGATCTGCGGGTTGGTGGCGCTGCCCGCGACCAAATGCGCCGACGCCAGATTCAGGACTGGATGCAATGTATCGCCGACGCGGACGTAGAGCGCTCCGGACTCGCGGGACATGACGATGGGGGCGTCACCCACGGCGGCATCGGGTCGCAGGAAGGCAAGTATCGCGCATATTGCGACCGCGACGACGGCCAGAACGCAGCCGCCGATCAACGAAAACGACTGCGCACGCATCGGATCGTCGCGCATGCTGATATCGCCGCGCAGCAGCGCGTGTTCCATCCGGCGCACCAAGAATCTGTACCCGCTGACGTGCAGCCGGGTGGTCGGTTGACGAGCCATACTCCCCCGGCGCCAAGCCTAATGGCGCTCGGGGGGTGGGTCTTTCACCAGTTTGGGACCATCGAAACTCCACTCATGGCGGAGGCTTCTCGAATTTTCCCGCCAGGAGCGCAGTCTCGATGCGGTCAGTCCTCCGGACTGGTGTCCCCGCCGGCAGCCGAGGAGTTGTCGTCCTTGCCGCCGATGGCCTTTTTCACCGTGCCCGAGACGGCCTTGACGACGTCACGAACCGGATGGAAGTCCTTCAGTGCATTCTGCAGCGGGCGGTCCGAGTTCGATCCGTTCGCACCCGTGGCCGTCGCGCTCTCGCCTGGCTTGGCGAAGAGGCCCAAGCGGATGTCGGGCGTACCCAGCTTGGAAATCGTCGCAGTCTGGAGGATGGACTGGTTCGTGCCGCTCGTGTCCGACAGCGTGGTCAACGTCTGCGGACCCTGGCCTGCCGGCGGCGGTAGTGGAGTGCGGCCCGGCGTCAACGCCATGTTGATGCCCTCGGGAATGTCGTTGACCAGATCCACCGCGGTCTTGATGGGGTTGAAGGTCTTCGGCGGAAGGATCGTTCCCGGCTGCGGGTTGGCGTAATTCGTCCGGTCATAACCGGTTTCGATGACGGTCTGCGTGAACGGCGACAGGAAGTCGGTGACGGGCACGATCAAGCCCGACGTCCCGGTCGCATCACCCAGATCGACGAACGGCTGGTAGATCGGCAGATACCTGGCAGGAAGCGTGACGTAGATCGTGTCACTACCGTTGACGTGTTGGCAGTATGTCACCGCGCTGCAGTTCGCCTGCGCCGCCGTGACAGCATCCTGCACCTCCTGCGGGGTGTAGCCATAAGGCGTGTCGGTTGCAGGTTCACCCGAGTCAGGGGCGAGATAGGTGCCGTGGATGTACTGGAATCCTGCAACCGCGTTGAGGACCGCGACCGGGTTGGCCAGCCATTGCGGGAAGTCGGCGACACCGTCGTACATCAGCGCGAAGTCGGTGGCACAAATCCGATTGCCGTCCTCGCACGTGTCGGTCGGCGATGGTTGGCCGAACCGCGCGTCGAGGATCGGCACATTGCCGAGGAATGCGAGCCGTTCGAAAAAGCCGCCGCTCGGTCGCTGCGGGTCGCCGATGAAGAAGTAGTTGGTCTCGGGTCCGTCGTAACCAACAGGCTGAGGGTGCGCGGCCTTGAATATGTTGGCGACCGTGGCGCCCTGCGAGTACCCGAAGACTGTGGCGGAGTCTCCGTCGGGGACCGTGTTGTAAATGGTGGTGAGGTTTTGCACGCCGTCGGCAACCGAGACGTTCCATTTCTGGCCCTCGAGGCCGCCCCAGCCCGGCAGCGGGATCGGCCAGAAGGTGGCGTAGTACTTGACGCCGGTATAAGCGGGACAGTTCGCCACAGGATCGTCGGCGCAGCCACCACCTGGGTTGACGTAGTAGTCCATCACGTTGGGGAGGTAATTCTCTCGATCCGCCGCATAGGGGTCGGGCGTACCCGTGCCGGGCACGATGATCGCCTGGAATGCGCTCAATCCGATCGAAGCCGTGACCGCCGTCGTCAGCGACGACATCACGCCGATGACCAGAGCGGCCAGGGCCGTCAGGATCGCGACGATCATTGACTTTGCTAACGATTGGGCTTTGTTCCGCATCAACGCTCCTAGCCTCGGTTCCCCGAGGCATCCTGCCACCGCTGATGCCATTCCTGAGGCGGATTCCAGCAAATTATCAAGATCGCCAAATGGACAGGCAGTTCACAGCCAGTTGGCTACCGCCAGCGCGCCCATACGTACGGCACGAGCGACCGCAGGAAGTCGAGATCCGCTCCTGGGTGCGCGGCAGCGAACGCCTGCTCGAAGTACTCCTCGGCCGTCAGCAGGATGCCCTCGGCGAACTCGGTCGTGAACTCGATACTGCCGTACTGATCCATCAGTTCGCGAACGGTCCGGACGAGTTCCGGAGTGCGGTCTTCACGCGTCCGGCCCAGATAGTCGCGAACAAGGTCGTTGTCGGCGCCGCGTGAGTTGGCCGCCAGGTGCACGAGTGGCAACGTCCGCTTGCCCTCGTACAGATCGCCGAGAATTTCCTTGCCGTACATCTGTTCGTCGCCAACGAGATTGAGCATGTCGTCGCGAATCTGGAACGCGGCGCCGAAGTGAAACCCGAACCGGACCAGGGGCGCGAGCTCCGCACTGCCACGCGAACCCACCATCGCGCCCACCCTCAGCGGATGGATCGTGGTGTACCAACACGTCTTGTGCATGATCAGCTCGAGATAGTCCTCGGGTCGGAGCTCCTTCACGTTGTCGAGTTGCCAACCGACTTCGGTCGCCTGGCCCTCGAGGGTGCGCATCGCCATGGTGTCGAACTCGGCCCACACAAGGTCGGCGAGGTCACGATCGAGACGACGGGTCGCCCGCCGCAACACCTGGCCGGACACCACCGCCAGCGCGTCGCCCGCATTCAGCGCCGCCGCCAGCCCGTACTTCGCCGCCAGTGTCGGCCGGCCGCGGCGCATCTCGCTTCCGTCGACCAGATCGTCGTGTACGAGAAATGCGTTGTGTAACAACTCGATTGCGACAGCGATACCGAGCAGATCATCGGCGGTTCCACCGAACACCCGACCCGCGGACATGCACAGCGCGGGCCGCAACGCCTTCCCCGGCCGCGATGGATACTCGCGCATCGGCCCGTACAGCCACTGCACCGGCTCGCCGTCGGGCATCGCGTCGAGCATGGAGGTACGGATGGTCCTGCCGACCTGACGAAGCCGGTCCTCGACTGCCGCCGCCAAGTCCGCGCGGTCGGCCGTATCAGTCATGAAACCTGTGACCTGACGTTGAGCACGACCGGGAGCCAGACGTCGGCGTGGCCGTCGGCGAGCAATGTTCCCCGATAGCATCCCGGCGGATGATCCTGTGTCACATCGACTTCCATTGTGACACCGCGACTGCAACGACCCGGCATCGGCACCACGTCCGGTTCGAACCGAACGCGCGCGGCCTCGACCGTCGCGCCGTCGTGAGACAACAGGTCGCTGCAGCGCAGGCGCACCTTACCCAGGTCGACGGGCCCGCGGTTGTGCAACCAGACCTCTGTCACAGCTGTGCCCGGTTCACTCGCCTCCAGGCTGATCTCGCCCGCGGCCGTCGAGTTCACCAGGTCCATGCCGGGGTCGGCGGGCGCCGACTCCCCCCGCGCTGACTCACCCAGCTGAGTGACCGCTTTCTGCAAAGACTGGACTATTTTCCCGATTTCCGGGATCCGGGGAGTTTGGAAGCCGTTGGGTTCGTCTTCGTCTTCATCGGTCCGTCCGGTTGGAGATCCGAATCCCCGCTCTGTGATACGCACGAACCGGTCGACGACTTCGGTGGCCGCCCGAAAGCCGCGTGCCTGAATTGCACTGAGCGCGCGGGCATTGGCGGCCGGATCGAAGACCGACGCCCACGGCAGATCGGCAATGCTGCCGTCATCCTCGGTTGACCTCCCCGCCATTTGTATTCCCCCTGCAAATCTCGCTGCGGTTTACGTCCGTGTCGATATGCTAGATCGGCAAACACGGGGAGGCGTGCCATGTCGAAACTTCACGCACAAATGGCTCTGCTCGGGCGGATCGACGAGATTGTGTGTACCGGCACTCTCAAAGACGAAACCGTGAAGATGATCGAAGGCTTCCTTCCCGGCACCACCGGAATCGGCCAACGGGGTTGGTTCGGCGAACTGGAGCTCTTCCTGCAACGCGACGAGCTGTTGCCGCGGGATGAAGCAACGGGCGACACCATCAGGCGTCGCGACCCGGTCGAGTTCCCCAGTTATACCCAGGCGCTATCAGAGCTCAGAGCCGCACCCACTGCTGAAGAAGTGGCCGCGAGTCCGTCCACCCAGGCGAGGGCGCTTTATGCCGCCACGATCCTCAGCAAGGCCGCACTGATCGAGGGGGAACTCCCGAACCCTCCTGGATGGGATCCAACGCAACAAGTACCTGACCCGCTCGATGAACTGATGCCGATGCTGGTCCCCAGCGACAGCGAGCCCCTACCGCCGATACCCGACATCGAAACGCCACGAACCGGCGATACCCTCACGGATTTGAAGGGCGCCCTTCGGGAGGCACGCAGCCCCGCGGAGTATGCGGCCGTCACCGCGTTCGTCGCCAAGGCAGGTGTCGCTCGTGAGCTGGCGGATGTGCTTAACCGTCCGGTGGTGTGCACAGGCGCGCTGCGGAAGATCGATGGCAAGTTCTGCACCGTGCTCACGACGTCCTGGGACAGTCCCTTCACGTTCGGGCAGATCAAGAAGATCATCGACCCGCTCAACTGGCCAGACCTATGCGATTTCTTCGTCGCGATGGACCCGCAGACAGTCCGGAACCCGGACGTGTCGCTCGGCTGGTCCCGCGTTCTTGAGAGTGTCAGTGGGGACCCGCAGCAGTGGCAGATGCGGACCGCCCTGCGGTATTGGAAGGGCGCCGTCAAAGACGAGGACGGAATTGAGACGGGCATCTATATCAATTACGACCTGGACGACCTCCCACGGGTCGGTGACTGCAAGTTGCTCGAGGTCGACGCCGGCTACATCTGGGCCACGCCCGACACTCCCGGGGATGACGATTCGCCGGTGCGGATCCGCACATGCAAACAGGTGCGAATCCGTGGCGTGAGCCTCACCGCAACCGCTGCTCTGGCGTGCGGCTTCGGCTGGGGTGACGCGATGAGCCAGATGTTCGGCGAGACTCCGGCGACGACCAAACAGACGTGGTCCGCTTCCGTGCTGCAGGCAAAGCCGTCCAACGCAGGCCAGTCGACTCAGAAGCAGCCCGGCGACCCCCAGACCGACGACGAGATCGACGAGGCGGCCGAAGACGTGGAGCTTCTCGTCGGCTGGCGGGGCGCGATCATCAAGGCGATGCAGACCCAGATGACCGCCGGCATCGACCGCGCGAAGTCGCTCGGCACCGATTTCGCCGTCAGGTGGAGCGACGGAGACGGATTTTCCCAAGACGACGTGAACAAGTTCGGCACCCGGTACGGCAAAGAGATGACCGAATACGCGACCGGCATGTTCGAGGCTGCAGGCGCCGCATTACAGCCGAAGCGCAAGAAGACCGACGCGAACGAAGGAAACTACTGATGACACAACCGGAACCGCCGTTGGCGCGGGTTACCCAGCGCGTCGCGGACACCGCCAAGAAGATGGTCGACGATTCGGCAGCCGTCGTGTTCAAGGAATCGAAGATCATCGACAACGACAAGTACGAGATGAAAGATGCTATCGATACGGTGACGAAGCTGGTCGGTATCGGGATCACCGGCGCTACCCAAATCGGTCGCATCGCCATTGAGGAGAAGCCGCCGGACAACGTCCTTGCGATGGGCGAGTACATCGCGTCGATATTCCGCCGCATGGTCAGCCAGACGGGATCCGTCGCACAGGACGCGTCGATTCACGTTGAGAAAAAGGACTACACGCCGAACAAATGGCTGGAGTCGATGACCCGGATGATCGACATCGGCATCGCCGGCGGCATGGAGATCATCGAGACGGTGGCTGCGGGCCCCGCGCGCTTCGAGGTCCAACCTGTGCGATCGGACGAGTTCACGGCACCGCCGGCAACCAACGACGAACCGAGGACTCTGGTCGCGGGTGATCTCAAGCGCGACGCCACCGAGGCAAAGATCGCCGCGTCCAAGATCAGCTTCGATCCCCCGACCTTGATCCATCCGAACACCAAGTTCACTGTTCTCGTCGACGCGGGCGACCTCGTGAGCGGGGTATACAAAGGGGAGATCCTGGCGCACTATGCGGAACGAACGAAGCCCGGCGACGTGCGCCTAGGCCCAGACTCCATAGCCGTCATCATCTCACTGTGATAGCGGCTTCACCCCAACACTTTTCGCACCTTCGTGAGCCGCAAGAAGGAAAAGATCGTCGTTCTCGGCGGCGGCATGGCGGGCCTGACCACTGCGTGGCGCCTCAGTGAGCCCGGTTGGCAGGACCGCTTCGAATCGATCACCGTGTACCAGCGCGGCTGGCGGTTAGGCGGCAAGGGGGCCTCCAGTCGCGGCGAGAATGGCCGCATCGAGGAACACGGCCTGCACGTCTGGATCGGGTCGTACGAGAACGCATTCACCTTGATCCGCGACTGCTACGCCGAACTGGACAGGGCCACAACGGATCCCACGGTGCCAATCAGAACATGGGATCAGGCGTTCGTCCCTGCCAATGAGGTCGGCGCGACGGACCGCTGGAACGACGAGTGGCAACTGTGGCTGGGACATTTCACGGGCAACGACGAGCTCCCCGGCGAGCCCGACGGCCCGGCGGGCCGACTTGACGTCGTTCATTTCGTGCAGCGCGGTTTGCAGTTGGTCGGCGATTTCGCGGATTCCCTGCAGGCGATGGGTGAATCCGGTCTCACGCTGTCGACATCTGCCGAAATGCCCTCCAAGAAAAGATCTCTCGATGCGGTGCGGCGGGCCGTCACCGCCGTCTCGGCTACACTCACCGACTTACCGGAAAGCAACGAGGAACAGCTCGACCTGCTGACTCAGGCGCTCGAGGCCGTCCGCGGCACTCTCGACTTTGAGACGCGGACCGACCATCGGCTGTCGTGGATCCTGTTGTCGCTGGTGCTGACGATCACGCGCGGCGTGATCGCCGACGGCCTGATGACGGATCCGCGCGGCTTTCGGGCCATCAACGACGAGGACTACGGCGCTTGGGTGCTGCGCCACGGCGCCCACCCTGACGTACTCGAATTCCCCGTCCTTCGCGCGATGTACAACATGGTCTTCGGCTACGAGAACGGTCAACTCGAGCGCCCGACATTTGCGGCAGGCGTCGGGATGCTGCTGGTCGGGTTGATGTTCTTCACCTACAAAGGTGCGATCTTCTGGAAGATGACCGCGGGCATGGGCGACGTCGTGATGGCGCCCATGTACGAGGTTCTACGGCGCCGCGGAGTCAGGTTCGAGTTCTTCCACCGCCTCGATGCCCTTCACCTCGACGAGAATCGCCACAACGTCGAAGCCATCTCGATGGGGCGCCAAGTTCGGTTGGCCGACGGCGTCGATGAGTACGACCCGCTGACCCGGGTACACCGACTTCCTGTTTTCCCGCACCGACCGCGGACCGAACAGATCGTGCCGAGGGACGGGGTCGGCCACCTCGAGTCCTACTTCGGTGTGCGCGACGACGCCGAGATGCGCACGCTCCGAAGAGGAGTCGACTTCGACCGGGTCATCCTCGCCGTATCTCTGGGGATGATGGACGTCGTCGCCAAGGAACTCATCGCCGACCGCGCAGAATGGCGGGACATGGTGACCAATGTCCGCACCATCGCCACCCAGGGTCTGCAGATCTGGCTACGTCCCGACCACAAGACCCTCGGCCTTGCGTCGCCGGCCATCACCACGAGCGGCTACCTTCCCCCGATCGACACGTTCTCGTCGATGCCGCAGACCCTGTGGGCGGAAGACTGGCCCGCCGACGACCGCCCGAACGTCGTCGGTTATTTCTGCGGAGCGTTGGACGCGGAGTGGCCGACGGATATGTCGCACGCCGACTATGTGACGGACTGCGTGGCGCGCGCACGGGCCGAAGCGCTGCATTTTCTCGATCACCGCGTCGGTGTGCACATGCCCGGCGCCGTCACCGAGGACGGCTTCGCCTGGAATCTGCTCTCAGGAGTCAACGGCCACCGAGACGGTGCCGCACTGGCCACCCAGTACCTCAGCGTCAACATCGACCCGTCGGATCGATACGTGCTGTCGGTCCCTGGCAGCGACAAATACCGTCTTCGCCCCGACGAGAGCGGATACGACAACCTGGTGCTCGCGGGCGATTGGACGGACTCTGGCCTGAACTCGGGATGCATCGAATCAGCCGTGCTATCTGGCCTGCAAGCAGCGAATATGGTGCTCGGACATGGCCGTTTTCACCGCATCCGGGGCTTCTACCTGCCGTAGCGGCGAACCCACCGACCAACACCCCGCAAACTGCATAACAAAGCGAAATATCTAGGCGGTGCAGTAACAATTGGACACGTGACCGACCTCGGACGCGACCCGTCGACAATCGACGAGTTACTCGATCGCGCCGTAAGCGCCATCAACAGAGGTGACAAGGCCACCGCCGACGCGCTGGCCGGTCAAGTGCTGGCCGTGGACCAGACCAACGTCGATGCCGAGGAATTGCTTGCCGCACCCGCCGACCACGGTGAAATCCGACGAATCACCATCCTGTTCGCCGACCTGGTCGACTCGACCGAATTGTCCACGCGTATCGAGCCCGAGACCTACCGCACCGTCGTCGGGCGATACCGCGACGACGTACTCCGCATCGTCAGCTCCTACGGCGGCCACATCGGCAACACCAAGGGCGACGGGTTGCTGGCGGTCTTCGGGCACCCGCACGCTCATGAGAACGATGTCTGGCGGGCGGTGCAGTCCGGGCTGGAGATCACGCGCGACGTCAGTCGGTTGAGCGCACGCGTTCGCCGCAGGTTCGGCTTCGACATCTATGTCCGGGTCGGCGTGCACCGAGGCCTGGTCTACCTCGACACCGCCCAGGACGACGTGTACGGATTCGCGGCCAACCTGGCCGCGCGCATCTGCAGCATCGCCGACCCCAACACCACCGCCGTCTCCCAAGCGGTCGAGGTCCTCATTCGCGACAAGTTCGAACTCGAGGAGAAGCCGCCGCAGAAGGTCAAAGGCATCGAAGCTCCGGTCGTGTCGTACCGCATCGTCGGCGAGAGGGATATGGCTTACGTCGTCGCCGGCCCCATGATCGGACGCGAACGCGAACTCGCCGTTCTCCAAGCGCGTTGGGAGGAGGCGAAACTCGGCACGCTGTCGAGCGCCGGTGTGGCGTTCCGGGGTGAGCCCGGCATCGGGAAGAGCCGCCTGGCGCGGTCGGCCGTGGAGCTGGCCAATCAGTCCGACAGCGCCGTGCTGGAGTTGTCGGGCTCGCCGTTCCACACCGATACGGGCCTGTACCCGGTTCGAAGACTGTTGGAACGCCGGTGCGGAATCACCCGCGCCACCGATCCCGCCGAACGCATGAATCTGCTGAAGGCTGAGCTGCAGGAGCGCCAGATGAGCACGCCCGAGACGGTCGCGCTGCTGGCGCCGTTGTTGGGAATCGCTCCGGAACAGGGATACGAGCCGATGCTTGCCGCGGGACCACGTCTGCAACATGAGATCCAGGGTGCAATCAAGAACTATCTCATCGCGTGCGTAGGCAGGCCTGGTTTGGTGCTCGCCGAGGACATGCACTGGTTCGATAGCGCAACAACGGAAGTCGTGCAGTCGCTGATCGATTCGGGCACCGGCGGAATCCTCGTGGTGATGACCACGCGCGACCGAAGCTCGCTACCCGACAGTCCCAGCACCGAGGTCTTCGAGCTCGGACCGCTTACCGACGACGAGACCGATCAGCTGATCACCGCGATCCACCCCTCGATGTCGGCGCGCGACCGCGGCACAGTCCGGCGCCGTTGCGACGGTGTGCCGCTGTACATCGAGGAGGTTGCGGCAAAGCTCAAGGAAGAGTCCGGCGAGACAACAGAATCAGCGCTGGTGCCCGACACTCTCTACGAAGCGCTGTTCGCACGACTGCGGTCGAGCGAAGCGGCGATCACCGTCGTCGAGGCCGCCGCCACCATTGGCAGCCAGTTCGATCGAGGCCTTCTTCAATCGGTGGTGGCCATGGACGACGACTACCTCGACAGGGTCTTGATGGAATTGCACTCCAGCACGGTGCTCGAGCCGGTCGACGACCACACTTGGCGGTTCCGGCACGAACTGCTTCGAGAAGTGGCAGCCGAGCTTCCTCCGCCCAGCCTGCGCCGCAGACTGCACAGCAGAGTGGCCGACGCGTTGATAGCGACGTCTTCCGACGGTGACCCCGACTGGCCCTTGGTCGCAGCACATTTCGAGCATGCACACCGCTTCGAGGAAGCCGCTGACTCCTTGCAGCGCGCATCCCGCGCAGCCCGCTACATCGGTGCGCTCGGCGAGGCCAAAGCGCATCTCTCGCGGGCACTCAGTCAGCTCGACCATCTTCCGCCGGGCCCCACGCGTGACCGCCGCGAGATGAATCTGCGCTTACGCCACGGGTTTCTGGCGTCAGCCGCCGAAGGTCCCGGAAGCGCCGAGACTGCCGCCGACTTCGAACGGTGTCTGCAGCTCGGCGGAACTAATCCGTTCGCCGACGAGCTCTTCGCCACCCTGATGGCGCTGTTCACCTATTACGTGGGCCGCGCGGACCTGCATCGCTCACAGCAGATCGTCGAGTCGCTGCGTGTCGGCGTCGACAATGGGCGGGAGTGGTGGCTGACGGAGAACATCGGCGGGTCGGGGACGTTGGCATGGTTGCGGGGCGACTTCGGCGAGTCGCGGGAGAAATTGGAGGAAGCCGCCAGGCTGATGGAGGACCGCGGCAATCACGATGTCGAATCCGAGTGGTTCATGCCCCATGACCCGGTGGTCCTCGTTCTGTCCGGACTGGCGCAGGCACGATGGATCTCGGGCGACCTGGCCGGAGCCGGCGCCGCGCTGGACCGTGGACTGGACCGCATCGGCGAGCTGATATTCCCCCAAGGCCCATTCAGCCTGTGCTACCTCGGATTCGTCGAAGTTTTCATGCGGTTGGAGGCGGGACAGTTCGACCGCGCAGTCGAGTTGGCAGCCGAGATTCCCGTGCGGTCCGAGCGCCACGGTTTCGACCAGTGGGTCGCGATGGGTATCACGCTTCACCGACTCGCCACCGCCATGGCTGCGCTGCACGCAGGCGATGTCGATCACGGGACGCTGTCCGACGCCATCAACGCCATGATGGGGTGGACGGCGGCCTGTCGATACGTCGGCGCGCTGAGCTTCCTCACCTTGTTCGACGGTTATGCGGCGCGCCTGCTGATAGCGGCGGGCCGGCTCGACGAGGCGCGATCTCAGATCGATGCGGGCCTCAAACTCGCCGACGACACCGGAATGCATTGCTACGACGCCGAATTACTCAGGCTGCGGGCCGCGACAGTCGACGACTCAGACGAGAGTGCCGCGCTGCTGCAATCGGCGCTCGAGCTGGCACGCAAACAAAAGGCGCCCGTCTTCATCCTGCGCGCAGCACTGGATGACCATCGTTTGCGCGGCGACATCGCGCTTCCTTCTGTCGTCGATGCGGTGAACCTGTTCCCCGCCGATAGCAGCTGGCCCTATCTGGCCCTTGCGCGCGAACTGCTTGGCTGAGTTTCAGACCGCCCGATACACCTCGTACTCGACACCGCCGCCCTCACGCAGGCGCCCCTTGGCGACGTACACGCTCTGGTTCATCCACGCGTAGGTGGGATGACCCGTCTCCAAGCGCGGCGTCGTCCGGAAGTACTGATCCTCGTAAGTGGTGCCCGCACCGGTCGCCAACGCAGTGGCGGCGACCTCGTTGAGTTCGAGCAGCCCGAAATATTGAACGTAGACATGCGCATTGTCGGCGGTCTCGAACTGTAGACGAACATCGATGCGCCCGAAGCCATCCGGACCGGCGAGTATCCAGTCGCCCGCGCCGCCGACCGCGCGTGCGTTGAACCTCTCACCGGTGGCCTCGCCGCCGGTTACCTCCACATAGATGCGCTGACCGAGCGGGCCCGCGCCGAAGTCGATCGGCGGTTTCAGCGATACCCAGAAGGAGAATTCGTGCGTCAACTCAAGACTCATCGGCGACCCCTGTCCTAGTGACATCTCGAGCCCTCTGCGGGCCTACCAACGATACGTCGTCAGCCCTCCTTGGCGCGGCGTTCGCGGTAGGCCGCGACGTGTTGTCGGTTGCCGCAGTTGCCGGTGTCGCAGAACTTGCCTGACCGGTTCCGGGATAGGTCGATCAGAACCGCTTCGCAGTCGGACGCCGCGCAGATCTTGAGCCGACGCAGTTCTCCCGCGCGGATGATGTCGGCGAGCGCCATCGCGATTTCGGCGCCCATGCGCTGCCACAGCGGGTCGTGGACCGACGCGAGATGCAGATGCCATTCGGGCATCTCCGGGTGCCGCGTCAGCCACGGCTGCGCCTTGGTGTCGCTCAGCAGCGCGTTGACTCCAGCGACGGCGGCTTCCTCATCGCCTGCGGCCGCCCAGATGCTGCCGACACGTTCGCGCAGCCGGATCACCGACCTCAACTCGGTGTCGTCGCGGTCGCGCCGACCGGTCCAGCCGAAGCTGTCCAGAAACGCGTCGAGAGCCGCCTCGTCGACCAGTCGCTCGCCGTCCACCCGATCGGTGTTGACCAGCACGCACGCCGCTCGCAGAGTGATTTCCGTGTCATGAATGAAATTCATTTGACTCATGACCTCCCTCCCGGATAGCGTCATGACCAATATCAATTTTACTCATTACATGCCGGAGGTGCCAGATGGCAGCGACCCAGCTCAACAAGGGCGTTGACCACTTCCGGCTCGGTCTGGTGTTCGCCATCGCCTCCGCGCTGAGCTTCTCCCTGTCCGGGCCCCTTGCCAAGTCGCTGATGGACGCCGGCTGGAGCCCGACGGGCGCCGTCACCGCGCGCATGGCCGTCGGCGCCGTGGCAATGGCCATCTTCGCCACCATCGTCAGGCCTGGCTGGGTCCGCGAGGCCTTCGCTCACCGCAAGATGGTGATCGCCTACGGGATCTTCCCGATCGCAGGCGCCCAGCTCTGCTACTACAACGCCGTCGCGCACCTGTCCGTTGGCGTCGCACTTCTTCTGGAGTACACCGCCCCCGTCCTGGTGGTGGCTTACCTGTGGATCACCACGCGGCGCAGGCCGACGAACATGACGCTGGGCGGAGTCGCCCTCGCGATCGCCGGAATCATCCTCGTGCTGGACGTTTTCGCCGGTGCACACATCAACGCGACGGGCGTGGCCTGGGCGATGGGCGCAGCCGTCTGTGCCGCGAGCTACTACATGATGTCCGACGAAGTAAGCGCCGCCGGCGACGAAGAAGGAAGCCTGAACTCGATCACGCTGGCCGCGGGCGGCCTGATCATCGGCTCCCTGACGACAGCCACCCTCGGCTTCACCGGCGTGATGCCGCTGACGTTCACGACCAACGACACCGTCGTCGCGGGGCTGACGATGTCCTGGGTGGTCCCTGTCGTCGCAGTCGGTGTGGTCACGACGGCGATCGCATACACGCTGGGCATCATGGGTATTTCCCGGCTACGACCGCGCTTCGCATCGCTGGTCGGGTTGTCCGAGGTGATGTTCGCCGTCATCGCTGCATGGTTGCTGCTCGGCCAGGCGATCACCGTGACCCAAGCCGTTGGCGGAGCCATCGTTCTGGTCGGGTTGGCACTGGCGCGGCAGGGCGAACGCAATGAGAAGGTCGACGCCGCCACCTGGCCAGATGCGGGCCCCGTCCAGCAACTGACACCGTGCAACAGGGCAAACGGTTAGCCGCTCTTAGAACGGTGTGAAAACATGACGGCGTGACTTTGGCGCATAGCTTGGCCCGGGGGGCCGCCACCATGGCAATCGTTGGATCCGCGACCGCAGGCCTGATGGCCACCGCGCCGAGCGCTGCGGCCGTGCCGTGCCCCGACGTCGAGGTCGTCTTCGCGCGCGGCACCGCAGAGCCCGCGGGCATCGGCCGGGTGGGCCAGGCCTTCACCGACGCGCTCAGTGCCCAGGTCGGCGGCCGCACCGTCGGCTCGTACGCGGTGAACTACCCGGCCAGCTACGACTTCCTCACCACGGCCGACGGTGCCAACGACGCCAACAACCACATCAGTTCCATGGCGCTGGCATGCCCGTCGACCAAGATCGTGCTCGGCGGCTACTCGCAGGGCGCGGCGGTGATGGACATGTTGGCCGGCGTGCCGCCCCTTGGAAACAAGATCGGCGAGGTCGGCTCCGCGCCACCTCTGTCGCCAACGGCCGCGGTCACCGTTGCCGCCGTGGCGGCGTTCGGAAATCCTGCGACGAAGTTCGGACAGCCGCTGTCGTCGGTGGGACAATTCGCCGGTCGGGCAATCGACCTGTGCAAGGACGGCGACCCAATTTGTTCTGATGGGCGAAATCCGCTCGCCCACAGGGGTTACGAGGATGCGATGGCGCAGCAGGCAGCTACGTTCGCAGCCGGAAGGGTATAGAAAGTTATGCGCGTAGTTGAGACAGCAGCTGCATTACTCGTCGGCGCCGCCGCGGCTATCACGCCGTCGATCGCGTTCGCGCCGGTCGCTTCGGCGGACTGCCCCGACATCGAGGTGATCTTCGCCCGCGGCACCGATGACTCGCCCGGGCTCGGAGCCGTCGGCGGGGCCTTCGTCAACGCGCTCTCGGGCAAGGTCGGTGGCCGGTCGGTCGGCTCCTACGCGGTGAACTACCCGGCGGACTACAACTTCCTGCTGGCAGGCGATGGCGCAAACGACGCCAGCGCGCACGTCCAATACATGATGGGAGCGTGCCCGAATACCCGACTGGTACTCGGCGGCTATTCGCAAGGCGCGGCCGTCATAGACGTGATCACGTCAGTCCCCATACCGATTCTGGGTTTCAACAACCCGCTACCACCCAATGCGCCCGACTTCGTCGCGGCCGTCGTCGCCTTCGGCAATCCGAGCGCCAAGCTCGGCGCACCGCTGACAATCGCTCCCGTGTGGGGTCCGAAGTCGATCGACCTGTGCAACGGTGGCGACCCAGTCTGCCAGACCGACGGCGAAAGCGTTGCCGCGCACAGGTCCCCCAACTACACGGGCGGATTCGTCAACACCGCCGCCGACTTCGTCGCGAGCCGGGTATAGCCCACACGCAGCGTTGAGACGGTCGCGTCAATTCGTCGGCTAACATCGGCGGGGTGATCCTTCGCGCCGCATTAACAGCGATCCTGCTGGCAGCGGGCCTGCTCGTCGGCCCGTCAATCGTGCCCGCCACCACCCTCATTCCCTCGGCTTCGGCCGCTTGCCCGCAGGTTGAGGTGATTTTCGCGCGCGGCCGGCTGGAGTCACCGGGCGTGGGAGTCCTCGGCAATGCATTCGTCAGCGCGCTGCGGTCCAAGACGAAGAAGAACATCGGTGTCTATGCGGTTCGCTACCCCGCCGACAACGAGATAGACGTCGGCGCGAACGATATGAGCGCACACATCCAGAGCATGGCCAACAACTGTCCCGATACTCGTCTGGTACTTGGCGGTTATTCGTTGGGTGCGGCGGTCACCGACGTGGTGCTCGCCCTGCCGTTCTCGTTCTTCGGCTTCGAGAACCCATTGCCCGCGGGCATGGAGCAGAAGGTCGCGGCGGTCGCGTTGTTCGGTAACGGTGTGGCATGGGCCGGCCCGATCACGAACTTCAGCCCGACCTACTCCGACCGCACCATCGAGTTGTGCCATGGCGCTGATCCGATCTGCAACCCCGCCGATCCGAACACGTGGGAAGAGAATTGGGTCGATCATGCCGCCAAGGCTTACATCGACGCGGGCATGGTGAATCAGGCCGCCGACTTCGCGGCAGGCAAGCTCAACACTTAGTCGATACGACGGACGTCGCGAGTCACCGCGATGCGCGCCTCGAGTTGGTCGTCGGACGGATAGTCGACGCCGACGAGGGTCAGGCCCTGTGCCGGTGCAGCAGCGAACTCGCTCGAGCGCCGTGTCGCGGTCAAAAAGCCTGCGCACCATGTCGGTTCGCGCCGTCCCTCCCCCACCGCGAGGAGCGCGCCGACAAGCGAGCGCACCATCGACCAGCAGAACGCGTCGGCGGTGACGAAGGCCGTGACGAGGTCGCCGGACCGCGACCAGTCCAGCCGCTGCAGGTCGCGGATCGTGGTGGCGCCTTCACGGTGGCGGCAGAATGCCGCGAAGTCGTTCAGCCCGACGAGTTCACGCGACGCGGCAGCCATCGCGTCGACGTCCAGCGGCCGGGGCCACGGCGTGACGAAGCGCGCCTGCTGCGGATCGACACCGTACGACGCGGTGGAAAGCCGGTAGGTGTAGTGGCGCCGCAGCGCTGAGAACCGCGCGTCGAAACCCGTTGGCGCGCGGACGATATCGGTCACCCTGACATCGGTCGGCAACAGCCGCGACAGCCGTCGCACCAACGGCAGAAACTCGCTGTCATCGGGACGGACGGTACGCGGATAGGCGTGCGGGATCGCACCGGCAGGCACATCGACGTGTGCGACCTGGCCCGTGGCGTGCACGCCGGTGTCGGTGCGCCCAGCCGCCCTGGTCACCACCGGTGTCCGGAAGACCGTCGTCAATGCCCCGTCGATCACACCGGCGACCGTGCGCTGCCCCGCCTGAGTGGCCCAGCCGGCGAATGCCGTTCCGTCATAGGCGATATCGAGACGAAGTCGAACATGCCCGCCACCGGAATCGATGGCGGGCATGTTCGTCATGTCGCTAGGA
>CAVWPQ010000045.1:0-17327 GCA_963756865.1 uncultured Actinomycetota bacterium
ATCTAGCACCGCTGAAGCACCGACGAATGACGTACGAGATCCCCTCAGAGTCGCGACCCCGCGTGGTGTCATGGTTCCTTCGACCCAAGGCTCCGCCGCTGTGGGCGGGCATCGTGCTTGCCGCCTGCCTGATCGCACTCGAGACGGTGCTGGTCGTCGCGCTCGAGCGGCTCGTCCCCGGCCAGGCCTTCGGCGCCCTATTTCTGCTCGGCGTTCTCGTCATCTCCGCAGGCTGGGGTTTCGGTCTCTCCCTGACGACGACGCTGGTCAGCGGGATCGTCTACATGTCGTTTCATATCGGCGACGATGGTTTCCGACCAACCGAAAGAGAAGACTGGACGGCGATCGCGATCTTCCTGCCGATCGCACTTCTCGCCAATCTGCTTGTCGGCCAAGCGAGATTGCGTGCCGCCGAGGCGGAGATGCGCCGCCACGAGGCCGAGCAGAGCAAGGACGAGATCCGCGTCCTCGCCGAACAGCAGGCCGCCCTGCGGCGAGTAGCGACCCTGGTGGCACAGGCGCGAAGCCCGTCGGACGTGTTCGCGGCCGTCACCGACGAACTGGCTGGGCGCCTGGGTCTGCAGCACTCCGCGCTGATCCGTTTCGAACCGGACGGTTCGTCGCTGCTGCTCGCCTACTACGACGACCCCCCGACCACCAGGCGGCTCGGCGAACGTTATCCGCTGGGCCACGGCGGTGTCGCCGAGCAGGTTTATCTCACTGGCCACGCGGCACGGATGGAGCGCGGGAGGTCACCGGCCCAGCGGCGGACCGCGCCGAGGATATGGGGATCGGCGGGATGGTCGGCGTTCCCATCGTCGTGCACGGCCGCATCTGGGGCGCTGCAGTGGTCGGCTCGTCGGGAGACGAACCGCTGTCCGTGGACGCCGAGGCAGACGTCGAAGACTTCACCGATCTGGTCGCCACGGCGATCTCCGACGCCGAGAGCCGATCCAAACTGGCCGCGTCGCGCGCCAGGATCGTCACCGCGGCAGACGAGAACGGGCGTCGTCGACTGGAGCGTGACCTGCACGACGGAGCCCAGCAGCGGCTGCTGTCGCTGGGTCTGGAGTTGCGCGCCGCCGAGGCGTCGCTGCGGCCGGACTCCGATGACGTCGCCGATCAGCTATCCGAGATCGTCACCGGGCTGACCACCGTCTCCGACGAGCTTCGCGAGATCTCTCGCGGCATCCACCCGGCGATCTTGTCCAAGGGTGGCCTCGGGCCCGCGCTGAAGGCCGTCGCGCGCCGTTCGGCGGTTCCGGTCGAGCTGGACATCTCGGTCGACGGCCGTCTCCGAGTCCGTCGAAGTGGCCGCGTATTTCGTTGTGGCCGAGTCACTGACGAACGTCGCCAGGTATGCGGCGGCGACCGAGGTGAGGGTGAGCGGCGAGACCAACGCAACCAGCCTGCGGCTGGCGATTCGCGACGACGGAATCGGTGGCGCCGAATCCTCCAAGGGGTCGGGTCTCATCGGGCTCACCGATCGGGTCGAAGCGCTCGGCGGACATTTCGAACTGTCCAGCCCCTCGGCGAAGGCACCTCGCTGCAGGTGTCGATTCCGTTCGAAGCGCCCGTTCACGGCTGAGGCACGTTCGAGAACAACGCGCCGAGACCTTCGGCCATGGTGGGGTGGGCGAGCACTGCGTCGCGCAGCCTGGTGAAGGGCAGTCCCGCCATCATCGCCACCTGGACGGTCGCCGTCACTTCACCGGCCTGCGCACCGAGCATCGTGAAGCCGAGTATGCGGTCGTCGTCCTCGGCGACCAGAGCCTTCATGAAACCCCTTGTCTCGCCGGTCGTCTGGGTGCGCAGCACTGCCGCGGTCTCCAGCCGCACCACCCGGACTCCGACGCCGCGGCTCGCGGCCTCGGTCTCGGTCCACCCGACACGGGCCAGTTCGGGGTCGGTGAACATGCAATGCGGAACCAATCGGTCGCCGGTGCTGCGGGTCCCGCCTGCCAGGTTGTCGCGGAGGATCCGGAAGTCATCGAACGACACATGGGTGAATTGCGGGTGGTGAGAGCAGCACTCGCCGATCCCCCACACATCGGGTGCAGTTGTCTCCAACCGCTCGTTGACCAAGAGATAGCCGTTCTCGTCGCACTCGACGCCCGCCACATCGAGTCCGATTCGTGCGGTGTTCGGTACCCGTCCGGTGGCGACCAGGATGTCGGTGCCGTCGATGGTTTGTCGGCCGCGCGGCATCTCGACTGCGACGGTCACCTCGTCACCCGACCGACCGGCGACCTCCACCGGTGCGGCGTTTTCCAGGATGTCGATGCCTTCGTCGACGAGCATCCGCCTGACCTCTTCGGCGACGTCGTCGTCCTCGTGACTCACGACGTGAGGACCGTGCTGGACGATCGTCACGCGGCTGCCGAACCGGCGATACGCCTGCGCAAGTTCGAGGCCGACGTAGCCGCCGCCCAGCACGATCAGATGTGGGGGCAGGTAATCGAGGTCAAGTGCCTCCACGCTGGTCATCGGCCTGGCTGCCCGCAGACCCGGCACCTCGGGAATCGCCGCGCGGGTGCCGAGGTTCAGGAACACCCGATCACCGGTAAGCAGCCGCCGACCGCCTTCGTTTGGCCGGACCGAAATGGTTCGCGGCGCAACGAATCTCCCGCGACCCATGATCAACTCAGCACCGCTGTTCTGGTACTGCTTCAACGTGCCGGCGACCATGTAGTCGACCATGTCGCGCTTGCGTTCCCTCACCTTGCCCATGTCGACCTGGACGAAATCGCCTCCCGCGCCGAACGTCGCGGCGCGGTGCACCAGATCAGCGACCTTCGCGCTCCAGATCTCGTTCTTGCTCGGCAGGCAGTTGATGTTCGGGCACGATCCGCCGATCCACCTGCGCTCGACCACCGCGACGCTCGCGCCCGACTCGGCGAGATGCCAGGCCAGGTACATACCCCCGTTGCCGCCTCCCAGCACCACCGCGTCGAAGTGTTCTGCCGCCTCGTCCCGCATGCTCATCAGCATCGACCTCGATTTCGGCCGTGTCGCTACCGCTGTCACCCATCGGTTCGCCGCTAGCTGCAATCCGCTCTACCGGTTAACCCCCATTGCGTTTGTGTTTGCAGCTAGCGGGAATGCTCAGGACTAATCGGGGTGAAAAGCTGTTGCTATGAAGATGCGAGGTGACCCGTGCGCTGTCTGATCGTCGACGACAACGTCGGCTTCGTCGCCGCAGCCCGCAAGCTGCTCGAGGCCGGCGGGATCACGGTTGTCGGCTCAACGGCGTCGAGCGCTGAGGCGTTCGATCTCGTCTCTTCTCTTCACCCCGACGTCACACTCGTTGACATCGACCTCGGCGCCGAAAACGGCCTCGATCTCGCCGAGCGCCTCCACCAGAGCGGCGCGCCTTCGCCTGTCGTCCTGGTCTCGGCCTACTCCGCGGACGACTTCCTGGAGTCGATTACCAGTTGCGGTGCAGCGGGTTTCGTGGCCAAGTCGCAGTTGACCGCGTCCGCGATCCGCGATGTTCTGGGCGCGTCAACGGGATTCGAGAAAGGTGATCACCGCTAACACCCTGCGGTGGTCGTCGCTGGTCTCAGACAGATCCAGTTTGGTCAGAATGCTGCGCACGTGCTTTTCGACGGTGCCTTCGGTGACCCAAAGGCGCCGGGCGATACCCGCATTGGACCGCCCTTGCGCCATCTCCGCAAGCACTTCGCGTTCCCGCTCGCTGAGCGCGGACAGAGGGTCGTTGCGGCGACGGGCGGAGACGAGTTCCTGTACCAGCGCGGGGTCGACGATCGATGCGCCCCTTGCGATGCTCTCGACGGATTCGATGAAGTCGGCCACATCGGTGATCCGGCTCTTGAGCAGATAGCCGATTCGCTGACCGCTGGCGAGCAACTCCATCGCATCCTCGATGTCGACGTGCGCGGACAGCACCAGTATCGCAGTGTCGGGCATCTCCTCGCGGATCACCCGCGCGGCGTCGAGTCCCTCTGTGGTGTGCGTCGGTGGCATTCTGATGTCGGCCACCACGAATTCCGGCTTCTCGCGGCGAACCAATTCGAGCAGCTGTGGGCCGTCACCGGCCTGCGCCACGACCGCGAAGCCCGCACGTTCGAGCAGGCTGGCCAGCCCCTCGCGCAGCAGCACATCGTCGTCGGCAACTACCACGCGGACCGGATCCGCCATCGGGTCTCCTCACAGTTCTGACCTGGCTGCTGTGAACATGCTGCGGGAAAGCCTGTGTTTCTACAACGGCATCGGCGTTAATCCGTGCCGCGCGGCGGCGGCTGCGATCCGGCGGACTCGGGGTCGACCTCGACGGCGTACGACGTGATTGCGGTGATCTGCTCGCCTGCGAACTCATAGATGTCGCAGTTGGCGACCGCGGTGAGGCCGGACGGGCCTTCGTAGCGCGCAAAGGTGTCGACGGCTACCGCATCCGGTCCGGCCGCCACCACGCAGCGCTCGTATGTGGTGGTGGTGTCCTCGAGGCTGGCGGCCGTTTCCCGGCACGTCTGGCGGACGGCGTCGGCCCCCTCGAGAACCATGTAGCCGACGATCGTCCACCGGACGTTCCCCGCCAGATACCCAAGCGCCTCGTCGAAACGATGCTCCGAGAACGCGCGGCCGACGGCGGCTGGTTCGAATGCCATGAGCCGACGGTACTTCTATCGCATCGTCGTGACGGCCAATGGCTCGTGTGTCCCACTCACTCTGATGTCGACGGTGCGGATTCTGGCCGTCGGAATCGCCGTCGAGGCCGCGAGTTCAGTCGCATGGTCGCTGGCCGGACTCCACGTCCCGACCGCCGACTCGGTGCCCTCGACCGTGGTCACCACGATGTCGTAGGCGGGCGCCGCCTTGGCCCAGTCCTTGACGTATTCGCACGTCCAGTCCAGACGGGTGCCCCACTTCTTCTCGGTCACCGCAAGGGCGGCGGTGATGCCGCCCTTGAGCGTGGGTTGCATGGCCTGCAGCGCGATCGCCTCCACCTTCTCGTGGTGCGGGAATGCGGTGGCCCCGATCGCGCCAGCCCCGATGGCGACCGCGGCTGCGGTCGCCAATCCCGCGACCAGCACGCTGCGCCGAGATCGCCGCTGCCGCCTGGCGGCCGCGATTGCCAGCGACGGCACCAGATCCAAGGCCAGCACGTCGGCCTTCGAGTCGCCTGCCTGTTCGGTCAGCGCGATGGCCTCATCGCAGTTGAGCATGGCGAGGATGCCGGGAAGACCCGCCAGTTCGGTGAGCGCGGCAGCGCGGTCGGGGTTTTCGGCGAGGTAGGCCTCGTACCGATGACGGTCATCCCGGCTGAGAGCGCCGAGAACATAGGCGGCGTCCCAGTCGGCGATGTCGTCGATCATCGGACGACACCCCTCTCCTGCAAAGCAATTCGCAGCGCCCGCAGCGCGTAGTGCAGCCGGGATTTGACCGTGCCCTCCGGAATCTGTTCGTGCGCAGCGATATCGGCGACGGTTTGGCCGAGATAGTAGGCACGAACGACCGCAACACGATGGTCATGCGACAGCGACATCAGGGCGTCGGACAGGATCCACTTGTCGAACGCGGGACCGAATTCATCCGACGCCGATCGCTCCGGAATGGAGTCGGTCTTCAATTCGCGCGCATACCTTGCACTTCGGCGATCGTCGATCACCTGGTTTCGGGCCACGGTGAACAGCCAGGCCCTGACTCCGTTCGTGCACTGCTGCAGGAGCTCCGGCTTTCGCCAGAGCCGCAGCAGCGATTCCTGCACAACGTCCTCGGCGAATGCCATGTCCCCACGGGTGAGCCGGAGTACGTAACGCAACAACTCCTGGTTGTGTGCGTCGTGGATCGCCCTCAGCAATGCCACCCGATCCGGATCGGTCATGTCGTTCATGCTCGGCGCGAGTCCTCTGCATCTGCTGTGTATTTCCTTGTGAATACGAGACAGAACGCGGAGATCGTTCAACGACGCGTGAATCAGTCGAGCACCGTGCGCACCACTGCGTCGGCCAGCAGGCGGCCCCGGTCGGTGAGCACCAGCCGATCCGCGTCGGTGCGCAGCAAGCCGTCCTCGACGGCGATCCGGGCGCGGTCACGCTCGCGGTCGCTCAGCGTGTCGGCCGTCAACCCCTGCCGCAGCCGCAGCCGCAGCATCACATCCTCGAAGTGCGTCGCGGCGTCATCGAGCTGCTCGAAATCGGCGACTGGAAGCCGCCCATCCGCTACGGCTTGGCCGTATGCGTTGGGGTGCTTGATGTTCCACCATCGCGTCGAGCCGATGTAGCCGTGTGCCCCCGGCCCGGCACCCCACCACTCGCCACCGTTCCAGTAACCCATGTTGTGTCTGCAGTCGCCGCCGGGCCTGCTCCAGTTGGACACCTCATACCAGTCGAATCCGGCAGCGCGCAGCCGTTCGTCAGCAATCTCGTAGCGGTGCGCGAGCACGTCGTCGTCGGTCGGCGCCATCTCGCCGCGGCGGACGCGGCGGCCCATCGCCGTGCCTTCCTCGATGGTCAGCGCGTACGCGGAGATGTGATCAACGCCTCCTTCGACAGCGGTGTCGATCGACCGCAGGAGGTCGTCGTCGGACTCCCCCGGCGTCCCATAGATCAGGTCGATGTTGACGTGATCGAACCCGGCCGCAAGGGCTTCGCGCGCGGCCGCGGGCGCCCGGCCGGGCGAGTGCACCCGGTCCAGCGTGGCCAGCACGTGCTGCGCCACCGACTGCATGCCAAGCGACACCCGGTTGTAGCCGGCCGCGCGCAGCTGTGCGAAGAGCTCGGGTGACGTCGACTCCGGGTTCGCCTCTGTGGTCACCTCGGCGCCGCGGGCCAGCACGAAGTGCTCGCGGACGGCGTCCAGTACCCGCGCCAGGCCCGCCCCACCCAGCAGCGTCGGGGTTCCGCCACCGACGAACACCGTCTCGACTTCCGGAGGAGAGCCGAGCAGCTCTGCTGCCATCGCCAGCTCGGCATGCAGGGCCACCAGGTACTGATCTGGATTCGCGCCCCCGAGTTCGGTCGGCGTGTAGGTGTTGAAGTCGCAGTACCCGCAGCGGGTGGCACAGAACGGGACGTGCAGGTAGATGCCGAACGGACGACCCGGCGTCGGCACGAGGCCGGGCGGGTTGAGGTGCTGCGTTCGGGCCGTCACAAGACCAGCTTCCCAGAGAGGGCGTTGGCTCACCCTGAGCGCAAATTTGGCCCGGTTAGGGCAATTGTCAAACTTCGTGGCACAATTGCACACGTGACTGCCGTCCGCATCTTCCCCGTGCGCATCGCGCTGGTGGCTCGTCGGCATGTCGATTTCAAGCGCGTTTGTACCTGTTGTTGTCTGCCTTAATGCGCTGATACCTGGACCCCAGCCCACCAATCTCTAGCTGGCCGCCGGATCTGCGCCGCCGGACAGCTACCGGTGAATGCGCGTCCTAACGCCGGCTCCCGAAGGAGCCACACCATATGACCACCGCAAAGTCGGTCAACCCGGTCAAGCCCGTCAAGCGCCCACGCGGTGAGGGCCAATGGGCGCTCGGGTATCGCGAGCCGCTCAACCCCAACGAACAGTTCAAGAAGGATGACGACGCGCTGAACGTGCGGGCCCGCATCGTCGACCTCTACTCCAAGCTGGGCTTCGACAGCATCGACAAGCAGGACCTCCGCGGCCGCATGCGCTGGATGGGCCTCTACACCCAGCGCGAGCAGGGCTACGACGGCACCTGGACCGGCGACGAGAACGCCGACCTCCTGGAAGCCAAGCACTTCATGATGCGGGTGCGATGCGACGGCGGCGCGTTGAGCACCGAAGCCCTTCGCACAGTGGGCCAGATATCCACCGAGTTCGCCCGCGACACCGCCGACATCTCCGATCGCGAGAACGTGCAATACCACTGGATCCGCATCGAGGACGTCCCCGAGATCTGGGATCGGTTGGAGGCTGTCGGGCTGCAGACCACGGAGGCGTGCGGCGACTGCCCGCGCGTGGTTCTCGGTTCACCGTTGGCCGGTGAGTCGCTCGACGAGGTTCTCGACCCCACCCCGGCGATCGACGAAATCGTGCGGCGCTACGTCGGCAATCCGCTGCTCTCCAATCTCCCGCGCAAGTTCAAGACCGCGATCTCCGGTCTGCAAGACGTCGCGCATGAGGTCAACGACGTCGCGTTCATCGGTGTCAACCACCCCGAACATGGACCCGGCCTGGACCTGTGGGTCGGAGGCGGCCTTTCGACGAACCCGATGCTGGCCCAGCGTGTCGGAGCATGGGTGCCGCTCGACGAGGTGCCCGACGTCTGGGAAGCCGTGACGTCGGTGTTCCGCGACTACGGCTACCGCCGGCTGCGGTCCAAGGCGCGGTTGAAGTTTCTGATCAAGGATTGGGGCATCGAGAAGTTCCGCCAGGTTCTCGAGGATGAGTACCTCGGCCGGAAGCTGATCGACGGTCCCGCGCCAGAGCCGGTGAAGCACCCGATCGACCACGTCGGCGTGCAGAAGACGAAGAACGGAAGCAACGCGGTCGGCGTCGCACCCATCGCCGGTCGGGTAACCGGCACCATCCTGGCCAAGGTCGCCGACCTGGCCGAGGCCGCGGGTTCCAACCGCGTACGGTTCACCCCCTATCAGAAGCTCGTCATCCTCGACGTAGCCGATGACAAGCTCGACGAACTGCGCGCCGGGCTCGACAAGCTCGGGCTGCCGTCGTCCCCGTCGCACTGGCGGAAAAACCTGATGGCGTGCACCGGGATCGAGTTCTGCAAGCTGTCGTTCGCCGAAACGCGCAACCGGGCGCAGGTGCTGGTGCCCGAGTTGGAGAAGCGGCTCGAGGACATCAACGCCCAGCTCGATGTGCCGATCACCGTCAACATCAACGGCTGCCCGAACTCGTGCGCCCGCATCCAGGTCGCCGACATCGGGTTCAAAGGTCAGATGGTCGACGACGGCAACGGCGGCTCCGTCGAAGGCTTCCAGGTCCACCTCGGCGGGAGCCTCGGTCTCGACAGCGGCTTCGGTCGCAAGCTGCGTCAGCACAAGGTGTTCTCCAGCGAGCTCGGCGACTACATCGACCGGGTTGTTCGCAATTTCGTGAAACAACGCGAGCAGGGCGAGCGTTTCGCTACGTGGGCGGTACGAGCAGACGAGGCGGACCTCAAATGACGGATTCCTTGACGATGACAGACCTACAAGCGCTGGCCGAGCGCGGTGCGGCCGAACTCGACGGTGCCAGCGCGGACGATCTGCTGCGCTGGACCGACGAGAACTTCGGGGTCGACGCCGGAGCCGGGCTGCCGGCGACATCCGGATACGTGGTTGCCTCGAATATGCAGGACGCGGTGCTCGTGTCGATGGCCGCAAAGATCAGGCCCGGCGTCGACATTCTGTTCCTGGACACTGGCTATCACTTCGTCGAGACGATAGGCACACGTGACGCCGTCGAGGCCGTTTACGACGTCAACATCGTGAACGTGACCGCGCAGAACAGTGTCGCCAAGCAGGACGAGCTGTTCGGCAAGGATCTCTTCGCACGCGAGCCAGCCGAATGCTGCCGGATGCGCAAGGTGGAGCCGCTGGGCAAGGCCTTGATGGGCTACTCGGCGTGGGTGACCGGCATTCGCCGCGTCGAGGCGCCGACCCGTGCGAATGCACCGTTGATCAGCTGGGACCAGGCGTTCAACCTGGTGAAGATCAACCCCATCGCGGCGTGGACGGACGAGGATATTCAGGCGTATATCGACGCCAACGACATCCTGGTCAATCCCCTTGTCTTCGACGGATATCCGTCCATCGGATGCGCACCGTGCACCTCGAAGCCCGCTGAGGGTGCCGACCCACGCAGCGGCCGCTGGGCCGGCTCATCCAAGACCGAATGCGGGCTGCACGCGTCGTGAGCTCCCTCGTCCTGACAGCGCACGGCAGCGCGGACCCGCGTTCCGCGGCGAACGCGCACGCCATCGCAGACGCCGTGCGACGGCTGCGCCCGACGCTCGACGTGCGGGTCGCGTTCTGCGAGCAGAACTTTCCCAACCTGCGCGACGTACTTCCGGCCTTATCGCGCGGTGCTGTCGTGGTTCCACTTCTCCTCGCCGACGCTTATCACGCCCGGGTAGACATCCCGGCGATGATCGCCGAGGCCGGTGTCGACGTCCGCCTGGCCGACGTGCTCGGCGAGGACGACCGGTTGATTCACGTTCTGCGGCAACGGTTGGAGCAGGCCGGGGTGTCGCGGCTCGATTCCGACGTCGGCGTATTGGTCACGGCGGTGGGTTCGTCCCGCCCCCAGGCGAATGCTCGCACCGAGACGGTGGCGCGCGAGCTGACCCTGACGACGCGCTGGACGTCGACCACGGCATTTGCCACCGGCCCACATCCAACCGTTGCCGAGGCAGCGGAACTGCTGAAGCGCCGCGGGGCCACCCGGTTGGTCGTCGCGCCGTGGTTCCTGGCCCACGGCAAGATCATCGATCGCGTCGCCGAATTCGCAGAGGCACAACGCATCCCGATGTCATCGCCGTTGGGCGCACATCGGGAGGTGGCGGCGACGGTGCTCGACCGCTTCGATGCCGTCGTGGCCGCCCGCGCTGTCGCCTAATTCTTGTCGCTTCGCCGATCGCGCAGTTATGCGCGCCTGACGCCGCGTTTGCATAAGCAACTGCACACTCGGCGTGGTCTCGACGAGCGCGACAATAAATTCGCGCTGAGCCTAGTTATATACCAGGCAATTTCCAGCCGGTACTAATTCTCGAGTGAACACTGCGCTGTCCGGCGACACGCCCGCCAACGGATACTTCTGAGTCAGCCTCCTCCGCAACCACCACCGCCAGGAGGATCACGGCACCGAGCACGGCGTCGCTCATGGCGCGAGGTTACTCGCGAGCAGACGCAAAAGTACCCTCAGGCGCGGTATTACGGGTACTTTTGCGTCTGCTCGACGGTGAGCCCTAGGCCTTCGTCAAGGCCTCGTTCTCATCGGCCTCGTCAGCCTTGCGCAGTTCGGCGCCGGCGGCAAGCACCGGTACCCGAGTAGCGCGGACGTAGACGGTGTCGCCTTCCTTGAGGCCGAGCGCCTCGGCGTCGCCGCGGGTGATCTGCGCGGTGAACGGCAGGTTGTTCGACGCCGCGGTCAGCTCGACGCGAACCTCGAAGCCCAGCATGACGATTCGGTCGATCGTGGCCTTCAGCACCCCGGCCGCCTGTACCGAATCGTCGGTACTCGCGATCGCCATGTCCGGATTTCGGCCAACGCGAATATCGTGCGGCCGCACCAACATGCCGTTGAGTGAGGACACCGCACCGAGAAACGACATCACGAACGCGTTGGCGGGAGTGTCGTATACGTCTGTCGGGGAGCCGACCTGCTCGATGCGGCCCTTGTTCAGCACCGCAATCCGGTCGGCGACGTCAAGCGCCTCCGACTGGTCATGGGTGACCAACACGGTGGTGACGTGCACCTCGTCGTGCAGTCGACGCAGCCATGCTCGAAGGTCCTCGCGCACCTTGGCGTCCAACGCGCCGAAAGGCTCGTCGAGCAGCAGTACCTGCGGGTCGACGGCGAGCGCACGCGCCAACGCCATCCGCTGGCGTTGCCCGCCCGACAGCTGGTTGGGATAGCGGGTCTGAAACCCGCTGAGGCCTACCACTTCGAGCAGGTTGTCGACCTTCTCCTTGATCTCGGCCTTCGGCCGCTTACGAATCCGCAGACCGAAACCGACGTTGTCACGAACGGTCAGATGCTTGAACGCCGCATAGTGCTGGAACACGAACCCGATGCCACGACGCTGCGGCGGAACGCGCGTCACATCGTCGCCGTTGATCGTGATGGTGCCCGTGTCGGGTTGGTCGAGGCCGGCGATCGCCCGAAGCAGCGTCGACTTGCCCGAGCCGCTCGGCCCGAGCAGCGCGGTCAGCGAGCCGGACGGCACGTCGAAGTCGACGTTGTCGAGCGCGGCGAAGTCACCGTAGTGCTTGTTGGCGCCCCGCACCGTGATCGCATTCGTCATGTCAGCGTCTCCTCAAGCCTTAATTGTCCGTTTTCGCGCGGCGCGAGTCGAGGATCACCTGGACCACGAGGACGATCACCGCGACCGCCATCAGCAACGTCGAGATGGCGTAGGCGCCGTACTCGGAGCCCCGGTTGTACCTGTCCGACACCAGGAGCGTCAGTGTCTGCGACTGGCCGGGGAGATTGGACGACACCATGATCACCGCGCCGAACTCACCGAGGGTGCGCGCCACGGTCAGCACGATGCCGTACATCAGCCCCCATTGGATGGACGGCAGTGTGATTCGCCAGAACGTCTGCCACCAGCTGGAACCCAAGGTGGCGGCGGCTTCCTCCTGATCGGTGCCCAGTTCGTGCAGCACCGGTTCCACCTCGCGGATGACAAACGGCACGGTGACGAAAATGCTGGCGAGCACGATGCCTGGAAAGCCGAAGATGATGTTGAGGCCGAAGTCGTTCTGGACGAACCCGAACAGGCCCGCAGAGCCCCACAGCAGGATCAACGCGACACCGACCACCACGGGTGACACCGCGAACGGTAAGTCGATGACGGCCTGCAACAGACTCTTGCCGCGGAACCTGTTGCGCGCCAACACCAACGCGGTCGGCACACCGAATAGCACGTTCAGCGGTACCACGATCACGACGACGAGAAGCGACAACTGCAACGCCGAGATGGCCGCCGGAGTGGAGACGGACTCGAAGAACGCACCGACACCCGGTGAGAAGGTTCGCCACAGTATCAATCCGACAGGGACGATCAGCAGCAGGAAGAGGTAGCCCGAGCGCAATATAGCGCAGCAGGTAGCGGACCCCGCGTGACAGGATCACTGCGCCAGCTCCTCGCGCTTGGCCGCGCGCGAACCGATGCTGCGCAGGATGAACAGTACGAGGAACGAAATCACCAGCAGCACAATCGAGATGGCCGCCGCGCCGGTGCGGTCGTCGTTCTCGATGAGCGTTCGGATCCACTGCGACGAGACCTCCGTCTCACCGGGGACGGCGCCGCCGATGAGTACCACAGATCCGTACTCACCGATCGCCCGCGAAAAGGCCAGTCCCGCACCGGAGAGCAGTGACGGCAGCAGGGCGGGCAGGATGACCAGTGTGAAGATGGTGCGGTTGTTCGCACCCAGCGACGCGGCAGCTTCCTCGACTTCACGGTCCAGTTCGAGCAGGACCGGCTGCACCGATCGCACCACGAAGGGCAACGTCACGAAGAGCAGGGCGATCCCTACGCCCCACTTCGTGTGCTGGACGTGTATCCCGACCGGGCTGGCTGGCCCGTAGAGCGCCAGCATCACCAAGCTGGCGACGATAGTCGGTAATGCGAAGGGCAGATCGATGATCGCGTCCACCAACCGCTTACCGGGGAACTCGTCGCGCGTGAGGACCCAGGCCACCAACAGCCCGAAGAACAGATTGATGACCGCGACCGAGAATGAGATCGTCAGCGTGACCCTGAACGACGCGATCGCCGCGTTCGACGTCACAGCGGTCCAGAACGCCTCCCAGCCTCCGCCAGCGGATTGCCACAGGATCGCGGCCAGCGGCAGCAATACGATGATCGAAAGCCACGTCGTCGCGACACCGACGCGCAGAGACGTGCTGCCGTACCGGCTTTTGAAGAAGCCGCGAGGCGGCCCGCCCTCACCGTTGCCGGTGAGTTCTGGCCGGGGCCTAGAAGTCTCGGACGCAGGTCCGACACTAGCTGTCATCCAGTCGCCTGCTTGTAGATCTTGGTGATGGTCCCGTTGTCCTTGTCGAACAGCTTGGGATCAACGGCGCTCCAGCCGCCGAGGTCGGCGATGGTCCACAGCTTTTCCGGCGTCGGGAAGTCGGTCGCGAAGTCCTCGGCGACCGACGGGTCGACGGGACGGAACCCTGCCTGCGCCCAGATCTTCTGCCCCTCAGGGGTGTACAGGAAGTTCTTCAAGGCGTTCGCCTTGTCGAGGTGGTTAGTGGAGGTGACGATCGCGACCGGATTCTCGATCTTGAAGGTCTGCGGCGGGTTGATGTGCTCCACCGGCTTACCCTGCCGCTCGACATTGATGGCCTCGTTCTCGTAGCTGATCAACACGTCGCCGGTGCCCTGCAGGAACACGTCGGTGGCTTCCCTGCCGGAGCCTGGTCGCGTCCTGACGTGCTCGGTGACCAGCTTGGTGACGTAGTCGAGGCCGGCCTGCTCGTTCTTGCCGCCGTTGCTCTTGGCCGCGTACGGCGCCAGCAGGTTCCACTTGGCCGAGCCGGAGCTCAGCGGGCTCGGCGTGACGACTTCGAGCCCGGGCTGCAGAAGGTCATCCCAGTCCTTGATGTTTTTCGGGTTGCCCTCGCGGACGACGAGCGACACCACGGAGCCGAACGGGATGCCCTTGGTGGCATCGGCGTTCCAGTCCTTGGCTACCTTGTCGGCCTTCACCAGACGGGTGACATCGGGTTCGACGGAGAAGTTGACGATATCGGCCGGCTTGCCGTCGACGACGGCACGCGACTGGTCGCCGGAGGCGCCGTACGAGGTGGTGACGGCTACGCCCTTGCCCTCCTCGGTGGCCGCGAACGCCGGGATGATCTTGCTCCAGCCCGGTTCGGGCACGGCGTAGGCGACAAGGGTCAAAGTGGTGTCGGCCTTGCCGCCCTCATCGCCTCCACCGGCGACGTCACTGGACCCGCCGCCGCACGCCGCGAGCACACTCGCTGCGGTGGCGAGCGCGGCGGCATGAAGCCAGGTCTTACGGATGTTCATGGGTGACCTTTCCTTGCAGGGATTGACGGAATTCCGTCACGACGGCAAGGCGAAGGAGCAGTACCAGGGCACAGGGATAGCCGCTACCGACACCAAACCGCGGACGGGTTAGGAATCAGCGACAACAACAGACATCAGCGACAGCTGGGAATCCCACGGCAATGAGGGCCAAGACATGACCACTCTTGTTGCCGGACGCTGTCTGCATGGCGCGAAGAATAACAGAATCGCAGTTGCTACTCAGGTCGGGGCTTTCGCCACCTCAACGTGTGACCAGCCACATGACGAGCACCAACACCACGAGAATCACCAAAACCAACGTCACCCGGGACCTCGGCATCGGGTTACTCCGTTTCCTCGTCCTGGTGCCGTGCGCGACGCAGGAGCCGGATGCCGTTACCGAGTGCACCGTCGAGCAGGATCGCGATCCCGTAGGCCAGGGCAAGCACGACGGGCATCACCACCGCGGTCTGGGCGACGAACCCGAGGCCCGACAGCCATAGCTCGACGCTGTCCCACCAGTTCAGGAAGCCACCCACCCGGCCAGCCTACGGTGCGGGTACCGCTGGGTATCCGGCCCCGCTGAGCCAGCAACCCCTGACACACCAACCGACAAGTAGACGACAAGCAGGTTGGGAGTCGATGATGTGCCAATGGTTCTGCATCAGAGCGAGAAGTCTGACGAGGCCGACGTGGCTCCCGGCCCCCCGCCGTTGACCGTGACGGCCCCGGTGCCCTACGCGCCGAGCAATGCCTTGCGGAACCCGTTCCCGCCGATCGCCGACTACGCGTTCCTCTCCGACTGCGAGAACACCTGCCTGATCTCGTCGGCGGGCTCTGTCGAGTGGCTCTGCGTGCCGAGGCCGGACTCCCCCAGCGTGTTCGGGGCGATCCTGGACCGTGGCGCCGGGCATTTCCGGCTCGGGCCGTACGGCGTTTCGGTGCCTGCGGCGCGCCGCTATCTGCCTGGCAGCCTGATCCTGGAGACGACGTGGCAGACCCACACGGGCTGGGTCATCGTGCGCGACGCGTTGGTGATGGGCCCGTGGCACGACATCGAGTCGCGGTCGCGCACCCATCGGCGCACGCCGATGGACTGGGACGCAGAACACATCCTGCTGCGCACCGTGCGCTGCGTGAGCGGCACGGTCGAGCTGGTGATGCAGTGCGAGCCGTCGTTCGACTACCACCGCGTCGGCGCCAGCTGGGAGTACTCGGCGCAGGCTTACGGTGAGGCGATCGCGCGGGCCAACAAGAACCCCGACTCACATCCGACGCTGCGGCTGACCACGAACCTGCGCATCGGCCTCGAGGGCCGCGAGGCACGCGCGCGTACCCGGATGAAGGAAGGCGACAACGTCTTCGTCGCGCTGAGCTGGTCCAAACACCCTGTGCCGCAGACGTATGACGAGGCCGCCGACAGAATGTGGCAGACCAGTGAGTGCTGGCGGCAGTGGATCAACATCGGCGATTTCCCCGACCACCCGTGGCGGTCCTATCTTCAGCGCAGCGCGCTGACGTTGAAGGGCCTGACCTACTCGCCGACCGGCGCCCTTCTGGCAGCATCGACGACGTCGCTGCCGGAAACCCCTCAGGGCGAACGCAACTGGGATTATCGCTATGCCTGGGTGCGCGACTCGACGTTCGCGCTCTGGGGCCTCTATACCCTCGGCCTTGACCGCGAGGCCGACGACTTCTTCGCGTTCATCGCCGACGTGTCTGGCGCCAACAACGGTGAACGCCATCCACTGCAGGTGATGTACGCCGTTGGTGGCGAACGAACCTTGGTCGAGGAAGAGCTGAAGCACCTGGCCGGCTACGACAACGCCCGCCCGGTTCGGATCGGCAACGGCGCCTACAACCAGATGCAGCACGACATCTGGGGCACGATGCTCGATTCGGTGTACCTGCACACCAAGTCACGCGAGCAGATCCCCGAGACGCTGTGGCCGGTGCTCAAGCAACAGGTCGAAGAGGCGATCAAGCACTGGAAAGAGCCCGACCGCGGCATCTGGGAGGTGCGCGGCGAACCGCAGCAGTTCACGTCGAGCAAGATCATGTGCTGGGTGGCGCTCGACAGAGGTGCCAAGCTCGCCGAGATCGAGGGCGAGCGGTCCTACGCACAGCAGTGGCGGGTGATAGCCGAGGAGATCAAGGCCGACATCCTGGCCAAGGGCGTCGATTCCCGCGGCGTGCTGACCCAGCGTTACGGCGACGACGCGCTCGACGCCTCGTTGTTGCTTGCAGTGCTGACCCGGTTCCTGCCGCCCGACGACCCGCGAATCCGCGCGACGGTGCTGGCGATCGCGGATGAGTTGACCGAGGACGGCCTGGTGCTGCGCTACCGGGTCGAGGAGACCGACGACGGACTGTCCGGCGAGGAGGGCACGTTCACGATCTGCTCGTTCTGGCTGGTGTCGGCGCTGGTCGAGATCGGCGAGATCCACCGCGCCAAGCACCTGTGCGAACGGCTGCTGTCCTTCGCCAGCCCGCTGCACCTGTACGCGGAGGAGATCGAGCCCCGCACCGGGCGCCACCTCGGCAACTTCCCTCAGGCGTTCACCCACCTGGCGCTGATCAACGCCGTGGTGCACGTCATCCGCGCCGAAGAGGAGTCCGACAGCTCAGGTAACTT
>CAVWPQ010000046.1:0-7856 GCA_963756865.1 uncultured Actinomycetota bacterium
AACCGCCGTCGCACGCTACGTCGAGAAGAATCCCGCCGCACCCCAGGCCGACGTCGCCGCGGGCTTCCAGGAGGCGGTCGCCGATGTGCTGACCATGAAGGCAGTGCGGGCCGCCACCGACCTCGGGGTGTCGACGCTGCTGATCGCCGGAGGCGTGGCGGCCAACTCCCGGTTGCGCGAGTTGGCCGAGGAGCGCTGTGCGGCAAACGGTTTGACGCTGCGAATTCCGCGGCCGCGGCTCTGTACCGACAACGGTGCGATGATCGCGTCGTTTGCGGCGCACCTCGTTGCGGCAGGTGCGCCGCCGTCCCCGCTGGATGTTGCGAGCGACCCGGGTCTGCCGGTGGTGAAAGGGCAGGTTACCTAATGAGTTTCGCGCTTTCCAACGGTAGGTCGGCTGCGGTCCAGTCTTCCTTCCCGCCTTCGTAGGCGCGCACATCGGTGTAGCCGAGTTTGGTCAACTGCTCGGCCGCGATTCGGCTGTTGGGGCATGAAGTGCCCGTGCAGTAAGCGACGACGGAGGCGGTCCGATCGGGTAGAACGTCCCCTGCGTGGTCGACGATGTCGTCGAGCGGCAGGTTGCGTGCGCCTGGCAGGTGTCCGTCGGCGTAGTAGGTATCGGGAAGCGCCTCGACTACGACGACGGTGCCCGCCGCCATCTCGCGCTGAAGTTCGTCTCGACTGATGGTCTGCATGGTCGTTCCTTTCTGGATTTGCGTGCGTACGCACACAAATATATGTGCGTGCGCACGCACATGCAAGTGGCTATGGTGTTTCGATGGCGGAGCGATCCTGGCGGCATGACGATTTGGTGCGCGTGTGGTCGGCGCTCCTGCGGCTTCACGCCGGGTTGGTGCCCGTGATCGACGCGGAGCTCACGGACGCAACAGGAATACCGCTCGGCTGGTATGACGTGATGCTCGAGCTCTACGAGGCGCCCGATCGCCGAATGCGGATGACCGAGCTCGGCGAGGCAGCGGTATTGAGCCGAAGCCGGGTCAGCCGCGTGGTCGATGAGCTGGAACGCCAGGGCTACCTCAGCAGATCGCCGAACCCGGACGATAGGCGCTCCTCGTATGCCGAGTTGACCACAAAGGGCGTGACAGCGTTCAAGAAGGCGGCGCCGATCTATCTCTCCGCCATCCGCTCCAATGTGGGATCTATCGTGCCCGCCGCGGATGCGCTCGAATTGCGTCGGCTGCTCGAAGAGGCGCTGGCCCGGTTCACAACGTAGCCGCCACGTCACGGGCCTGAAAGGCCAACCACAGCTCGTTGCGGTCGCGCGCGTCTCTCAGATTGCGTTCAGTGAGTTCCTCGACCCGGCGCAGGTGCCTGCGCATCGTGTGGCGGTGAACGTTGGCGCGATGGGAGCCTTCCTCCACCGCAGTCCCGCTCACCAGAAAGGCGTTGAGTGACATCAGCAGGCTCGGCCCGTTGGGTGCTCGCTCGATCGGCCCGAGCACCGCGTCGGCGTATGTGGACAGATCGCCCGCGGAGACCAGCTGCAACAGTACCTGGACGTCGCCGAGGCGCATCGCATCGACCAAACCTCCGCCGCGCCTACGGGATTCGGCAACAGCCTGATCGGCTTGTCTGCGGCTGGCGGGAAAATGCTGGGGACGGACCGGGCCGCCGAGCCCGGCAAAAGACGAACCCAGCAGCCCGCGCAGGCGCTCGCCTACACCCGATTCTGCGGGCAGAAGTGCCTTGATCGCGCCGCCGTCGGTCAACATCAACGCTCCCTGCACTGCCGCGTCGATCCCGTCGGCCAGCTCGCCCGTGTCGGCCTGTGATGGGTCGACAAGCAGCACCTGGACCCGCTCGGCGGTGAAGCCGACCGACATCAGGAGTTGATCGACGCGACCGCCGGCCGAACCGGACAACAGCCTGCGCAGCACCTCGGCTCCCGGTCGGCGTTCGGCGATGTGCAGGGAGTGGCGGCGTTCGGTCTCGATCGACAAGAGTGCAGATGCATAGGTGGCGACATCGTGGGTGAACTGTTCGCCGAGCGCACCGGTGTCGCGCCCGTAGGCGAGATAGCCGCGCACCCGATCAACACCAAGTGGCCGGATCACAAAGCCGCCTCGCATGCCGGACTCCGCAGCGCTGGAACGCAATCCGGAGCGAAGTAATTGCGGAGCATAACGTTTGACCGTCGCCGCCATCTCATTCGGCGCCAATGACTGCTGGCCGAGTACCTCGCCCGTCGCGTCGTACACCTCTGCCCACCCGTCGATTGCACGACCGAGATTGGTCGCGATGTCGGCGATCGGCGCTGCGCTTGCCGCGGCCGACGTCAGTAAGGCATGGGCACGCAGGATCCGATCCGAGAGTGCCGCACGCTCGTCGGCTACGCGTGCGTAGAAAGCCTGCGTGATGGCGATGAACGGGGTGCTCACGGGAACGGTGAACAGGGGCAGCCCGAACTGAGCGGCGGCGTCAGCCAGGCCCGCAGGCACCGATGCGTACGGCAGGTCTCCGCCAAGGCCGAGGACGAACCCGGCAACGCCCTTGCGTGCCAACCGCGCGATGTACTCGGTCTGCGCGCGCCGCGAACGCCTGAGGCCGAGGCCGTCGCTCATCAACAGCTCACCGCCGGACAGCCAAGGCGTCGGGTCGGGTTGCTCGCTGGCGTGCGCCCCAGATAGTTCTGTGTCGAGTTGACCTTCGCCAGTGACGACGGTGAGCGCCAGTTCAGCCGTTTCGACGAGCGATCGCAGAGCAACCATCCAAGCCCTCTTGTCCACAGTGGAGCACCGACGCGATGACAATATCCAATGCGGAGCATGACGGGAGACGGATCAGCGGAGCAGGGTGAGCGGACGTTCTACTCGCCGATGAAGGGATTCCGGTGCCTGTCCCCGACAACCCGACCTCCACCACCGCCGTGCTCACCTTCGCCCTCGACGGCGAGACGCCGATTCTGGCCGCCGGTCGGCGATACGCCGCACACGCGGTGGCGATGAGCCACCAGGCTTTCGAAGCCAACGTCGGGCTACCGCGGCTGCTGCGTCTCTTGGACTCGTATTCCGTGCCGGCGACTTTCTTCGTGCCCGGTTTCGTCGCCGAGCGCGAACCCGACATGGTGCGCGCGGTTGTCGACGCCGGCCACGAGGTAGCCCACCACTCCTACAGCCACCGAAGGCCGACCGAGCTGTCCGATGAGGAGGACCGGCGCGAGTTCGAGGCCGGTCTCGAGGCACTCGACCGTTGCGGTGTGCGGCCGGTGGGATACCGCGCTCCGATGTGGTCGGCGGCATGGAGGACACCGGACCTGGTCAGTGAGTTCGGCATGATCTACGACTCCAGCTTCATGGACGACGACACGGCCTACGTGGTGTCGACCTGCTCAGGCGACATCGCAGAGGTGCCACCGCACTGGTCGCTCGACGACTGGGAGCAGTACGCCTACCTGCCGGAGCCACACCTCGGCTACCACATCAATGACCCGGCCACAGTCTGCTCGATGTGGTTGTCGGAACTCGACGCGATGCGGCGGCACGGGTGCACTTTCGTCCTCACCGGACATGGCTTCTTGTCCGGACGGGCCGGTCGTGTCGAAGGTTTGCGAGCCCTCATCGAAGGCGCCATCGCTTTCGGTGACGTCGACTTCAAGACTGCAGAGCAGACCGCACGTGAAGCTCTGAGCCACAACGCAACAACTCGCCGGTCCCATCGGCCGGTTGAAATCGACCCTGCAGTGTTCCCTGTTTTCTGAGCCCGCCCTTTTCGACGATGAGAGGTGACCATGAGCGAGCAAATCGGTAGTGCCAATCCCGTATTCGGCCTCGAGAAGCACGGATTCGAGCACATACCAGAGGCAGACCGGCAGATGACGCTTCAGGAGACCCGATGGTTCTGGGTAGGTACCAACGCGAACCTGTTCTTCGTTTCCGTTGGAGCGGTGTCAGTCTCGCTCGGCCTCAGTCTCTGGCAGGCGCTCGCGGCCTGCGTGGTTGGCAACTTGCTCTTCGCGCTTGTCGGCTGGGCATCGGTTGCAGGCGTGCGTGCCGGACTGCCCGCGGTCACCTTCACGAGGGCGCCGTTCGGTGTGCAGGGCAACCGCGTCAACGCCTTTCTGGCCTGGGTATCCTCGGTAGTCTTCGAGGCGATCAACACGATCTTCGGCGCGTACGCGTTGTTGGCGCTCTTTCCCCTCCTGGGGTGGACGGACCCTGGCACCGCGGGCAAGGTGCTCGCGGTTCTGACGCAGCTGGTGCTCAGCGGGGGAGTGGCGGTGCTGGGTCACGCGACGATGGTGTACGTGCAGCGGTTCTTCGCCGCACTCTTGTCGGCCGCGCTGATCCTGGTGTGCGTGTTCTCGTTCGGCGCGGTGAACTGGGATCACCCGGCGTCGGTCTCGGGCGGCGCTGCGGTGGCACTCTTCACGGTCGCCTGCGCGGTGATTGCCTCAGGACCGATCTCGTATCTGTACAACGCGCCGGATTGGGTTCGCTATCTGCCGAGTCACACTCCCGCGCGCAAAGTCGCGTCAAGCGTGACGATCGCGGGCGGCATGACCGCATTCGCACTGTGCGCAATGGGAGCCCTGCTGGCTACCGGCGGTGACATGTCGGATCCGGTCGGTGGCGTAGCCCCGTTCGTGCCCGAATGGGTCTTCGTCATCTACATCGTTGCCGCAGTGGGCGGTTCGATGGCCAACAACGTGGTGACCTACTACTCGTCAGGTTTGGCGATCCAATCGGTCGGTATACCGCTGCACCGTTATGTCGCCACTGCGCTTGACACCGTCTTGTCCACGGCGATTGTCCTGTACGTACTGTTCGTACAGGACTTCACCACCGCGCTGAACAACTTCGTCGCGTTGATGATCGTCTGGCTGGCCCCCTTCGCAGGGGTGTGGCTGGTCGACGGTGTCCTGCGCCGCTGGCGATACGATCCGGCGGCAGCCCACGCGACCAGCCCTGCGCAGCAAAGCATCTACTGGGGTTGGAACGGCATCAACCTCCGCGGCTTCCTGGCACTGGCGGCAGGGATCATTGCCTGCCTGCTGACAATCAACGCGCCCATTTATCAGGGTCCGGTCAGTAGGTTGCTCGATGGTGCCGACCTCACGTGGGTGCTCGGCTTCGTGGTCAGCGGACTGACCTACTTCGTGCTCGCCCGAGGTGACGTGGCGGGTCAGATCATGGCGACATCGCCGCGGACAGCGATCGAATCGGAGGAGGTCCGGTGAGCACCCTGGTAACCGGAGGTACGGGATTCGTCGGCCGTTACATCGTCGACGAGCTCGTCCAGTCAGGCACCAGGGTGGTGAGTTACAACCGGGACTTCGCGGTCAGCGATCGACCGGGCGTCACGTGTGTGCATGGCGAGCTCTTCGATCTGCCGCGGTTGGTGCGCGCTATCGACGAACACAATGTGGACACGATCATTCATACCGCGGCGCAGTCACATCCGGAGGTCTCGATTGACCTGCCGATGACGACATTCGCTGCCAATGTCAACGGCACGCTTGCCGTGTTCGAGGCAGCGCGAATGAGTCCGAACCCGCCTCGGATTGTGAACTTCTCGTCGGAATGCGCCTACGGCGATCAGGACGAGCGGACGGCGGTGACCGAGGCCTCGACCCCGCGACCCAACACCCCATACGGCGTGACCAAGGTTGCCACCGAGATGCTTGGCCGGGTCTACGGAGCCACCTACGGGATAGACATCGTCTCCCTGCGCGTGACTGAGATCTACGGGCCTGGGCTGAAAATGCCCGAGATTCTGAAGGACATGCTGGTCGCCGCATTGCGTGATGAGTCGTTCGTGCTCGAACACGGAGGGGCGCATCGCTTCCACTTCGTCCACGTGACAGACGTCGCAACGGCGGCGGTGCTCGCCGCGGCAACGCCGAAGCTCCCGCTGCACGTCTACAACATCTCGGGTGGCGAGCAACTCACGCTGGCCGAAACTGCAGACCTCATCATCGCGCTGGTGCCGGGCGCGTCGATCACTCTTGGCGATGGCTACTGGCCAGGTTGGGACCGGCAGGGCCCATTCGACATCACGGCGGCGGCAACTGATTTCGGGTGGCGGCCGAAGATTCCTCCCGAGGCGGGCATCGCCTCATATGCCGAGTGGCTCGCACACCATGATCACTGAGCGAGGAGGCAAAAGTGACTGATCCAGCGTGGTTGGCAGGTCACGCCGCCATCTTGGTCTTAACGTTCGACATCGACGCTGAGTCCTGCGTGCTCGCCGAGGGGCGGCGATTTGCCGACCATCCGAACGTAATGAGCCACCAGGCCTACGGACCCCGCGTCGGCGTGCCGAGGATTCTGGCGATGCTGAATGACTACGGGCTCAAGGCAACGTTCTTCATACCCGGGGTGACCGCGCAGCGCTATCCGGCGCTGGTGGAACGCATCCTGGCCGGAGGCCATGAGGTGGGCCATCATTCGCACACACATCGTCCGCCGCAGACGATGTCGGAAGACGACGAGCGTCGGGATTTCGACCTGGGGATGGAAGCCCTCTCGAAGTTCGGTGTGCAGGTCGAGGGGCACCGGACGGCGCTGTGGGCACCACATTGGAGTACCGCGTCCCTGGTCGCCGAGCACGGTCTGATCTACCAGTCCAACCTGATGGACGACGACCGTCCCTATGTTCTGGAGACCACGCGCGGCCGCATCGCAGAACTGCCGCCGCACTGGAGCCTCGATGACTTTCCGCAGTACGCGTTCATGTGGGAGCCGGATTTCGGACGCAACGTCGAATCTCCCCGTAAGGCGGCAGAGATATGGACACTCGAGCTGGACGCGATGCGCGAATACGGCTGCCTCATGGTGCTCAACAACCATCCTTTCCTTTCCGGACGCCCGTCGCGCGTCAAAGGTCTGTGTTCGTTGATCGAATTCGCCTTATCTGCAGGGGATGTCGAGATCACGACCGCGAGTACGGTCGCGCGACGGGTGCTGGCCGATCCCACCGCTACGGTTCGTGAGCATCGCCGCTTCGACGCGGATCCGGTGTTGTATCCCGAGTTCTGACAATTTGGAGGAGACAGATGTCGTCGATGCAAGGACGCGTAGCGCTGGTGACCGGCGCCAGCTCGGGTATCGGGCTGGCGACAGCGGAGTGTCTGTTGGGCGAGGGTGCGTCGGTCGCACTCGTCGCGCTGCCGGGCGACGCACTCGAGTCGGCGGTCGAACTGTGCGGTGGCATCGGGCCCGTGGTGGCCGTCGGCGCCAATCTCACCGACTCGACCCAGGTCGGCGAGGCCTTCGCCGCGGCAGAAGCGCTTGGTCCGGTGACGGCGGTGTTCAGCAACGCCGGCATGTCGACGGTGGCGCCGGTGGTTGACACCACCGACGAGCAATGGCGGCGACAACTGGATGTCAACCTCTCCAGCGGTTTCTACGTCTGTCGGGAAGCCGCGCGCCGGATGATCCTGCACGGCGGCGGGGCGATCGTGACAACCGCTTCGGAGCTTGCCCATATCGGACAGGGCGGCTACGCCGCCTATACGGCGACGAAAGGCGGCCTGCTGTCCATGACGCGAGCGCTCGCCGCCGAGTTGGCGGTGCACCGTATCCGGGTCAACAGCGTGTCGCCGGGGGCGGTCGACACACCTCTGCTCGCAGCGGAATTCGCCGCCGCGTCAGACCCTTCCTCTGAGCGCGCCGAGAATGAAGCATCCGTAGCCCTTGGGCGCATCGGAGCGCCAGTGGACATCGCCGCTGCGGTGACCTTCCTGCTTTCAGAATCCGCCGGTTACATCACCGGGGCCAATCTTCTGGTGGACGGTGGCCGCGCGTCGTGCTTCGCCGTCGGCTCGATCGCCCGCGGCGGATGATCTCTGTTTGGCAGGATTGGCGGTGTGGATGGTGTTAGGCGCATTGGCGACA
>CAVWPQ010000047.1:0-36348 GCA_963756865.1 uncultured Actinomycetota bacterium
TGCGGTCGAGGATGGCCTTGAGCGCGCTCGGGTCGCCGCCGGTCAGCTTGGCGCCCTTGGGGGTTCCGGTGGTGCCCGACGTGAGCAGGATCGTTCTCGGCTTCTCCGTGGCGCGCTTCGGCGTCTCGCCTGCGTGCGCGCTGATCAACGTCTCGACTGTCGGCGAGTCGCCGTACGCCGACGGATCGTCGGTCCACGCGATGATGCGGGTGGCATCCGGCCGGTCGGCAAGTGCGCGGTCGACGATCTCGGTGAACTCCTCGTCGTAGACCATGGCGTCGGCGCACTCGCGCGCGACCACCTCGGCCAGCGCAGGCCCGGCGAACGACGTGTTCAGCAGGAGTAGATCGGTGCCGATGCGGTTCGCCGCGACGACGGCCTCGATGAAGCCGCGGTGATTGCGGAACATGATTCCGATCACCTTCGGCGCTCCGCCGGGCAGCGCCTGCAGCGCCGCGGCGAACGCGTCGCAGCGTTGATCGATCTCCACGCGAGGTCAGGGTGCCCAGTTCGTCGACGAGGCCTGGCCGGTCGGGGCATCGTTGCGCTGCGGAGGCGAAACCCGATACGGCTGAGATGTTCTCGCGGCGCATGGCGGCGGCGATCCGCAGATACTTGTCGGGACGCAGCGGCGCGATCATGCCTGCCCGAGTCATAGTGGTGACCAGGCCGACGGTGGCGTTGAGTCGGTCCAACACAGCCATGGTTCAGCCGAGGATCGGCAGACGCCGTTCGGCGGCCAGTTCGTCGATTGCGCGCTGCATGACATGTCGGACGTGGGCGTCGACCTCGTCGATATCGGGGTTCTCGCCGAACTCGGCGACGATGTCGATGGCAGGGAGTACAGCCATGGTGATCTTGGCTGGCAGCGGAATGTTTGGCGGGACAACGAGACTCAAACCGAACGGGAAGCCGAATGAGATCGGCACGATCTTGGCGCGGGCCAGGCGTGCGATCGGCCCGAGGCGCTTGGCCAGCCAGGTGCCCCTGGTCAGGTACAGCTGGGTTTCCTGGCCACCGACTCCGACCGTCGGCACGATCGGCACGCCGGCGTTCAGCGCTGCCTTCACGTAGCCGGTGCGGCCGCCGAAGTCGATCTTGTTCTCCGAGAACGTCGGCCGGTAGACGTCGTAGTCGCCGCCGGGGAACACGACCACCAGGCCCCCTGAGCGCAGCGCCGCGTCGGCGTTGGAGTGGTTGGCGCTGATGTAGCCGATCTTCTTGAAGAAGTCGCCCGTCGGCCCTACCCCCAGCATGTCGTGGCTGAGCGTGTAGAGCGGCCGGTCGTAGCCGTGCTTGTCGTAGAAGTCCACAGAAAGGATCGGCACGTCCATCGGCAGCATGCCGCCCGAGTGGTTGGACACCAACAGCGCGCCCCCCGGCGGCATGTTCTCAAGGCCGCGCACCTCCGAGCGGAAGTACCGCTTGAGGAACGGGCGGAGGATCCCCATCACGCGCTCGGTCAGACCCGGATCCCACTTGGTGAGTTCCGACGCCTCGATATCGGTGGTGGCCATGGGGGTCCCCTCGTTGAATTAGAACGTGTTCTAGTTTTACATAGTACCCAGTCGGTGGAGCGTGCCAAATCCTGCTCGCTAGCATCACCTGCGTGAGCGAAGAAGCCAACAACGAAGAAGTTGTGCTGGTCGAACAGCGCGACCGCATCCTGATCATCACCATCAACCGCCCGCAGGCCAGGAACGCGGTGAACGCCGCGGTCAGCAGGGGCCTGGCCGACGCAATGGACCGCCTCGACGGCGACGACGGCCTTTCGGTCGGCATCCTGACCGGCGCGGGCGGCTCGTTCTCCGCGGGTATGGACCTCAAGGCGTTCGCGCGCGGTGAGAACGTCGTCGTCGAGGGCCGGGGCATGGGCTTCACCGAACGTCCGCCTGCCAAGCCTCTGATCGCGGCGGTCGAGGGTTACTGCCTTGCGGGCGGATGCGAGCTGGCCCTTGCCACCGACCTGATCGTGGCGTCGAAGGATTCCGAGTTCGGAATCCCCGAGGTCAAGCGCGGCCTTGTCGCAGGCGGCGGCGGCCTGCTACGGCTGCCACAGCGCATCCCGTACGCGGTTGCCATGGAGCTGGCGCTGACCGGTGAGAACCTGACCGCCGAGCGGGCGCACGCCCTCGGGCTGGTGAACGAGCTGGCCGAACCGGGCTCGGCGCTCGACGCGGCGATCGGGCTGGCCGAGCGCATCAGCGCAAACGGCCCGCTGGCGGTGGCCGCCACCAAGCGCATCATCGTCGAGGCGCGCGGGTGGAGCCCCGACGAGATGTGGAAGAAGCAGACCAAGATCCTCGCGCCCGTCTTCATGTCCAACGACGCCAGGGAGGGCGCGGTGGCCTTCGCCGAGAAGCGTCCGCCGAAGTGGACCGGCACCTGATACTGGGAGCATGACGCCGTCTACCGACGCGTCGGACTGCGAATCGGCCGCGATTCGAGCCTTTCTCCTCGGTGCGGACGACGACTCCATCGCGCAATGGGAGTCCGCGCATCGTGCGGCGCTGAGTGCCGGTGAACCGGACGAGGCCGCCCGGTACGCCTTCTGGTTGAGCTTCCTTCTGCTTGCGGACGGTCGGCCTGCGCGAGCCAACGGTTGGTTGGCCCGCGGCGATTCGCTTGTCGCGCGGGCCGGGGTGGAGTGCAGGGCTTCGGGCTATCTACACATCCCGCGAGGCCTCGCGGCGCTGGAGGCAGGTGATGCCTGGCGCGCTCGCGAACTGGGCGTCCGCGCAACCGAGATCGGCCAGCGGTTCGACGACGCCGATCTGCGTTGTCTTGGGACACTGTGCGAAGGGCAGGCACTGATCGCGCTCGGCGAACCGAACACGGGCGTGGACAAGCTCGACGAAGTCATGCTGGCGGCGACGGCGGGCGAACTCAATCCAATCGCGACGGGAATCGCTTACTGCGCGGTCATTCTCGAGTGCGTAGCACTTTTCGACTTCAAGCGCGCCTCGGAATGGACGAGCGCACTCAGCGTCTGGTGCGACACCCAGCCGGGCTTAGTGCCGTTCCGCGGGCAGTGCCTGGTGCACAGGTCTCAGCTGCAACAGGCAGAGGGCGACTGGTCGACCGCTGTCGAAAGCGCTGTCGGCGCCTGCCTGCGGCTCGCCGATCCTCCACACCCGGCGCTCGGTCTGGCTCACTACCAACACGGTGAGATATGCCGTCTGCGGGGAGACTTCGACGCCGCCGAGCAGTGCTACCGCGACGCGAGTCGGCACGGTTATCACCCGGTGCCGGGGTTGGCGCTACTGGAACTGGCCAAAGGTGATGCTCCAGCGGCTCGCGCGACGATCCGACGTGCGTTGGCGGAGCGCGTCTCCTCGGTATCGCGTTCGGAGTTGTTGTATGCCGCTGTCGAGATCAACCGTGCCGCAGCCGATATCACAGCGGCGCGAAAGGTGGCCGACGAGCTCTCAGACGTCGCAGGCAGGTCCGCTTCGGAACTCCTCGCCGCAATGGCCGCCGAGGCACAGGGGACGGTCCTGATCGCGTCGGGGGATGCCACCGCTGCCCTGCGTGTATTGCGGGGCGCGGCCAATACCTGGCGCGCGGCGAACATGCCTTACGAGGTGGCGCGTACCGCGGTACTGCTCGGACTCGCGTGCGCGGCGCTCGGCGATCGTGGCGGCTCTGACGTCGAGTTCGCCACCGCCACGACGATTTTCCGTCAACTCGGTGCAGCGCCGGATTTGAAGCGGGTCGAGCTGTTGGCGGCCGGACTCGCCGATTCGATGACCCGGCACCGCGAATCCACGGCGCTGTCCGCCCGCGAACTCGAGGTGCTGGCTCAGTTGGCAGCGGGTCGGACCAATCGCGAGATCGCCGAGGTGCTCGTGGTCAGCCCCCACACGGTGTCCCGCCACGTCGAGCACATCTACGCCAAGCTCGGCGTGTCGAACCGGACCGCGGCGACCGCCTACGCTTACGAACACCACTTGGTATGAGCATGGGCAATCGCACCCATCCCGCGTAGATGGGTCGTTCAGCCGATGCCCGTTCGACCGGCGACCACTTACCGTTTCAGCCATGTCCGCCGTTTCATATCGCCACTTCACCGGCCGAGCGGCCGAGAACTATCAGCGCGACTTCGTCCCCCTCATCGCCACACCGGTATCGGAGACACTGCTGCGTGCAGCCGACCTTCGCCCCGGGGAACGTGTCCTCGATGTCGCATGCGGTACGGGGCACGTCACACGCGCTGCCGCCGAGGCCGTCGGGCGCACCGGCTCGGTCACGGGTGTCGACATCGCGCCCGACATGATCGAACTGGCCGAGTCCGTTGCCGCGCCGGCGGGTGCCCGCGTTGACTGGCAGATCTGCGATGCCGCCGCGCTACCGATCCCCGACGGCTCGGTCGATGTCGTGTTATGCCAGATGGGCCTGATGTTCATGGCCGACAGGACCACGGCGGTCACCGAGATGCGCAGGGTGCTGACGCCCGAGGGCCGGGTGGCTGTCAACACACCAGGGCGGATACCGCCGTTCTTCGAAGCGCTCGAACAGGCGATCGTGAATTGCATCAGCCCCGATCTAGGCGGCTTTGTCAGCGCGGTCTTCTCCATGCACGATCCCGACGGCGTCACCTCACTATTGGCGGGGGCCGGATTGCGGGACCCGATGTCGTCGGTGTCCACGACGAAGCTGAGGCTGCCCGCGCCCGCCGAGTTTCTGTGGCAGTACATCGGGCTGACGCCGATGGCGGCATCGATCGAGCGGGCGCCGGAAGCGGCGAGGTCGGCTTTGGAACATCAGTTCTCCGAGGAGGCGCAGGTGTACGTCGTCGACGGCACATCCATCGTCGACCTGCCGATGGTCGTCGCGACCGCTCGTCGCTGACCGACCCCTGATCGTTTCGGCGGGCCAGCCGTGGGCACCCAGTATGTATGGCACACAACGACGAGCTGCCGATCCCGGACTACGACCAGCTGCCGATCACTGAACTGCGGCATCGGGTCCGTTCGCTGGATGACGGCCAGCTGAAGACGCTGTTCGACCACGAGGCCGCACATGGCAATCGCATTCCGGTGCTGGAGATTCTGCATGCGCGGTCGAAGGAGCTTCATGACGGTGCCGAGCCGTCACCTGGCGATCCGGCGAATACGCTGCGGCATGGCGATGCCGGACAGACACCGTCGCGCGGCAAGCCCTAGGCACCAAACTGTTGCGTTAGTTGGGGCGTTTACTCGCACTTTTCCGGAACAGTCGCAACACTCGGTCACATGGCCGCCGACACCATCGCCGACTACTTCCGACGCGTCTCCTACGAGGGTTCGACCGAGCCGACGCTCGACGTGCTCGCGGCGCTGGTCGCCGCGCACAACCGATCGATCCCGTTCGAGAACCTCGACCCGTTGATGGGCATCCCGGTGATCGACCTCAGCGCGGACGCCCTCGTCGACAAGCTGGTCGGGCATCGCCGTGGCGGCTACTGCTTCGAGCAGAACGGGGTGATGGCAGAAGTGCTGTCGCAGTTGGGTTTCGGGGTCGACATCCTCGGTGGGCGGGTGGTCTGGATGTCGGAAAGCGATGCGCTTCCTGCGCAGACACACCAGGTGCTCGCGGTTTCGGTGCCCGGCGAGGACGGCCGCTATCTCGTCGACGTCGGATTCGGCGGGCAAACACTGTCGTCACCCATCCGGCTCGAGCTCGACACGGTGCAACAGACGCGGCACGAGCCGTACCGGATCCGTGAGCACGGCGACGGGCTAGTGCTCGAGAGCGAGATCCGCGGCAAGTGGGAGCCGCTGTACCTGTTCAGCACACGGCCGTTTCCGATGATCGACCGGCAGGTCGGAAGTTGGTACGTGTCAACGTATCCGGGATCGCATTTCGTCAGTGGCCTCACCGTCGCGCTCGTCACAGACGATGCGCGGTGGAATCTGCGCGGGCGCAATCTCGCCATCCACGGCAAGGGGGAGAGCGAGCGGATCCGATTCGACACCGCGGCCGACGTGGTTCAGGCGCTGACCGAGCGGTTCGGCATCAACCTGTCTGGTCTCGGCGACGTCGAGGCGCGGGTCAACGAGGTGATGGACAGCTGACGACGACGTCCCACGGATCGTCTACTGCCAGCGTCATGCGGCCGAGTCGCCGCGCGTAGTGCGCGGTGCTGCCGAAATCGTCGACCCAGCTGCGCGCCCGCATGGTGGCCAGCCACAGATGGTGCTCGCGGGTGACGCCGATCGCGCCGTGCAACTGGTGGGCGATGGTGGTGACCGGTTCGACGGCGCGGCCAACGGCCACCTTCGCCACCGTCACCGCGTAATCGGCCTGCGGGCTGCCGAACCCGTAGTCGGCCGCCGCGGCGATCGCCAACATCGTTGCTGCGCGGGCACGTTCGATCTCACCCGCCATCGCGGCCAGTGAATGCTGCACGGCCTGGAATGCGGACAGCGGCCTGCCGAACTGCTCGCGCTCGCGGGTGTGGGCGACGGTGAGATCTGCCGCGGCGTCCATCACGCCGACGATCTGCACGCAGCGGGCCCACGCGCCGCGGCGGATGAGCTCGTCGCCGACGTCCGCATCCACCCTGGCCGACCCGTCGCCTGCGAGGTCGAACGTGAACGACCCCCGGGGTTCGCCCGCCAGGTTGTGGCCCTCGACTATGTCGGGTTGGTCGACGACCGCGACGTGCAGCGCGTCGGTGGTGCGCGCGGCCAGCAGCACGGTCGTCGACCGCGGCCACGGCACATCGTTCGCAGTGCCACGAATCCGGCCGTCGACTGCGTGTGCGTCGGCCATCGCGATGGTGAGCGGTCCGTCGCCGGGTACGTCGACGCCCGCCTGACCCGCGAGCCACGCCGCGAGCAGATCTGTTTCGGCGATTGGCACCGCGCCCGCGTGGTGGGCCAGGCCGGACAGCACGATGGCGGCCTCCGCGGGACCGGCCTCCTGGCCGCTGATCAGCCGGCTCAGCCCCGTCTCCTCGACTGTGCGCCACAGCGCATCGTCGAACTCGTCATGCACGTCGCGGTGACCGATACGGGCGTCGAACGACCGGCGGCCGATGTCGTCGACGAGCTGCGTCAGTTCGTTCATCGTGCCCCCATGCCCTTGGCGACCACGCCGCGCAACACCTCATTGGTGCCGCCGCGCAACGTGAACAGCGGCGAGTGCAGTCGCGCGGTGGCCAGCAGGCCGTGTAGCCGCGCGGTGCTGGGCGAGCCCGGGTCAAGGCCCTCGATGAGGTCGGCCACCAGTTCGACGGAGTCTTGTTCGAAGCGGGTGCCGAGATCCTTGACCAGAGCGGCCCGACCCGCGGCGTCCTCGCCGTCGGACAGGGCGCGAGCCACCGACACCGACAGCTGGCGCAGCGAGATCATCCGGGCCATCAGGTCGCCCAGCTCTGCGGCCGTCCTGTCGTCGACGTCGCAGCCCGCCAGTGCCCGCACCGCGGAGAAGATAAGGGTCGCGGTGGACAGAATCCGTTCCGGCCCACTGCGTTCGAAGCCGAGCTCGGCGGTGACCTGGTGCCAGCCGTTGCCGATCTCGCCGAGCAGATCGGCGTCGGCGACGAAGACGCCGTCGAACGCCACCTCGTTGAAATGGTGTTCGCCGTTCATCAGCTCGATCGGGCTGATCGTGATGCCCGCGGCGTCGGTCGGCACGATGAACTGGCTGAAGCCGGCATGGCGGTGCTGCGGATCCAGTGGGCTGGTGCGCGCCAACACGACGATCTGATGGCTGACGTGCGCACCGCTGGTCCACACCTTGGTGCCGTTCAGCAGCCAGCCGCCGTCGGTCGCGGTCGCGCGCGTCTGCACGGCGGCGAGGTCGGAGCCTGCCTGGTGCTCGCTCATCCCGATCGCCGAGTACAAGGTGCCCGCGACGATGCGCGGAAGGAGCCGGCGTCGTTGCTCCTCGGTGCCGTAGGCGAGAAGGCCCGGCGCCACCTGGCGGTCGGCGATCCAGTGCGCGGCGACGGGCGCGCCGTGGGCCAGCAGTTCCTCGGTCACCACGTAGCGGTGCAGGTATCCACGGCCGTGCCCGCCGTATTCGGCAGGGATCGTGAGGCCGACGAACCCGGCGTCGGCGAGCCTCGCCGAGAAATCGGGGTCCCACTTGGCCAGCCAGCAGTCCACTGCGGGTTCCCAGCCGTATGCGGCTCGATCAGCGGCAAGGAAGTCCCGGATCGACGCACGCAGGGCGGCGAGATCGCCGTCGTCGGCGCACAAAGCCTCGAATTCAGTCACCGAGGCGGAGTCTAGTGATGCGGGGTTGCGAGTGAGAGCAGCAGGAATTGTCATGTCCAACCCGGCGGCGGCCGACCATACTCGGAGAGCGTGACCGATCCCGCTCGCCGCGACCGTCTGCGTGAACTGCTCGACGCCGTCGTCGACGCCGACAACAGCGATGTCGGCGACATGGCGCGCAGCAGTTTCGCGTCGGAGTTTCACTTCTCGCGGGAGGTGCGCAGGCTGACCGGGGAGTCGCCCGCGGCGTTGCGCCGACGCATCATGCTCGAGCGCGCGGCGTGGCGGCTGCACGGCGGCGAGCGGGTGACGACGGTCGCCGCCGACGAAGGCTGGTCGTCGGCGGAGGTGTTCTCCAGGGCGTTCAGTCGGTCGTACGGGGTACCGCCGTCGCGGGCCGTCGATGTCGAGTTTCGCCTGCCCGCACCTAACGGCCTGCACTTCCATCCGCCGCAGTCCCTGTGGCTCGACAGCGATGGCGACACGAAGGAGCCCGACATCTCGCAGCTGATGGTGGCGCACGATATCGCCGACACCGCGTATTTGATCGGCAAGGCCGCCGAACTGTCGAAAGTGCAGTGGGCGGAGGATATCTCGCCCGGTCAGATCGTCCTCGACTGGGACGGGCCCGAACCGAGCGTGGGTGCCGTGCTCGGCGCCGTCGTCTGGACGAAGGAAGTCTGGCTGGCGACCATCGAGGGCCGCGACTTTCCCGCTCGGGCGTCGACACAAGCGGATTCGACGACCGCCGCGCAGCTGGCCGTTCATCATGACGACCTCGGGAACCGTTGGAGCGCCATGGTGTCCGAGTGCACAGCCGAGGGCCGGCTCGGTGACATCATCATCGACGCCCTCTGCGATCCGCCGGAGTCGTTTCAGCTCTACGGGATCGTCGCGCACGTGCTGACCTATTCCGCACACAGAAGGCAACTGGCCCGCACGATGCTGGCGCGTCACGGCATCGAAACGCGGACCGGTGATCCGCTCGACTGGATGAGAGGCAACTGATATGGCGACCATCTACTACACCGCATCGAGTATCGACGGCTACATCGTCGACGACCGAGATAGCCTGGAGTGGTTGATATCCCGCGACATCGACGCGGACGGCCCATTCGGCTACCGCGCGTTCGCCGACTCGGTGGGCGCGCTGGTAATGGGAGCGACGACTTACGAGTGGATCCTGGCTAATGATCCCGAGGAGTGGCAGTACAAACAGCCGACCTGGGTGCTGACGCACCGCCCCGACATCGTGCGGGCAGGCGACCCGGTGAAGGCCTATCAGGGCGACGTGACGGAGTTACACCCGCAGCTGGTGCAGGCGGCGGGCTATCAGGACGTCTGGGTGGTCGGCGGTGGAGAAGCGGCAGCGCAGTTCGCCGGTGCCGGTTTGATCGACGAGTTGATCGTCAGCTACGCACCGTGCACGCTCGGTACGGGTGGCCGGTTACTGCCCCTGCATACCGAGTGGAAGCTGATCGAGTCTGGTGTCAACGGCGACTTCATCTGCGCCCGTTGGCTAAAGGGTTAGGTCGGTAGGCCGTTACGGCGAACGAATTCCCTTGACTTGATGAGGAACTCCATCTGGTTCGCGACCTGACGTAGCGGCTCGGCGTTGCGGATCGAGCGGCACAGCACCACCGCACCTTCGAGCGACGCGATGCACGTGACGGCAAGCGACTGCGCCTCGGCGGAGTCGAAGCCGTCGGCGATGAAGGCCCGCGACAGCGCATCGCGCCAGCGGCCGAAGATGTTGCTCGCGATGCCTGCCAACCCGGCCTCGTCGCTCGCACAGCCGATCGCTGCCGCGACAACGGGGCATCCCGCGCCGAAGTCGCTTTCCTGCAGTGTTCGCTCCCAGAACTCGCTGAACCCGCGGACCAACGGCAGCGCGCCCCGCTCGGCGGCCGCGTCGATGCTGTCGGCGATTGTGTCGCCTGCCCAGACCAACGCCTCGGCAAGGATCTGATTACGACCTTCGGGGAAGTGGTAGTAGACGGAGCCGCGGGGAGCACCGCTGCGGGCAAGCACCTCGTCGATGGTCACGCCCGCGGTGCCGCGTTCGCGCATCACCTCGGCGGCGCTGATCAGCATGTTGCTCCGCGTCGAACCCCGTTTGGTTCGCGGTTTCGTGGTCGGCACGGTCTGGATGACCCTCAGGCTGCCTGCTCGCCGCGCAACTGCGCGGGACGCCATCCGGCGGTGCGGGTGGCCAGCCGGTAGAGCGGCCGACGGCGGTCGAACACACGATGCGTGAACTTGCGGCCGACGAAGTTGAGCTCGATGACCCACATCTTGTGCCTCCTATTGGTGAGCGGCGCCGTTGCCGACTCGCCGTAATTATGATTATTAGCATAGAACCCCTAGACCGCTCTCGCAATTCCTCTCGTCGTCGATAAGGACGCTGATCTGGGTAAACATCAGGTAAACACGTGTCAATTCGCAGGTCACGCGTTCAGCGCGGTGTGCGCGTTATTATGCTTTTTCACATAATTTGCCCGAATGTCATGGACTTCGCTGATGTCGTTGAGCGTCCCGAAGCCCGGTTCCAGCGCACCGGGGACGCGTTAGGCTCGGCGCAGTCGCTTCGAGAAGGGCGAATCATGAGCCATTACAAGAGCAATCTGCGCGATCTCGAGTTCAATCTCTTCGAGGTGCTCGAGCTTGAGAAGGCGTTGGCGACCGGTGAGTTCGGCGACCTCGACGGCGAATCCGTTCGCCAGATGCTCGACGAGGCAGCTCGACTGGCCGACGGACCCGTCGCCGAGACGTTTGCGATCTCCGACCGAGAGCCGCCGACGTTCGATCCGCAGACCCACGCGGTGTCCTTGCCGGAGCCGTTCAAGAAATCCTTGAAGGCCTGGCGACAGGGCGAGTGGTTCCGGGTCGGCCTCGACGAGGACATCGGCGGCGTGCCCGCCCCCGCGATGGTGTCGTGGGCGATCAACGAACTGCCGCTCGGCGCCAACCCACCCGTCTTCCTTTACATGGCGGGCCCGGTGATGGCGGACATCCTGTTCCACATCGGCAACGATCAGCAGCGGCACTGGGCCAGGCTGGCCATCGAACGGAACTGGGCCGCGACGATGGTGCTCACAGAGCCCGACGCAGGCTCGGATGTCGGCGCAGGCCGCACGAAGGCGGTGCAGCAGGCCGACGGCACGTGGCATATCGACGGGGTCAAGCGGTTCATCACCAACGGTGACGCCGACGACGCGTTCGAGAACATCCTGCACCTCGTGCTCGCGCGACCCGAGGGGGCGGGGCCGGGTACCAAGGGATTGAGCCTGTTCCTCGTTCCGAAGTACCTGCCCGACCCCGAGACCGGAGAGCCTGGAGAACGCAACGGCGCCTTCGTAACCGGGTTGGAACACAAGATGGGGCTCAAGGCGTCGGCGACGTGCGAGCTGACGTTCGGCCAGCACGGGGTGCCCGCTGTCGGATGGCTGGTCGGCGACACGCACAATGGCATCGCCCAGATGTTCAAGGTCATCGAGTACGCCCGAATGATGGTCGGCACCAAGGCGATTGCGACGCTGTCGACCGGCTATCTGAATGCGCTTGAGTACGCGAAGACCCGCATACAGGGCGCCGACATGACGCAGATGACCGACAAGAGCGCGCCACGGGTGACGATCATTCATCACCCCGATGTGCGGCGCGCACTGATGACGCAGAAGGCGTACGCAGAGGGACTGCGGGCGCTGTATCTGTTCACCGCCGCGCATCAGGACCCTGCGGTGGCCCGGATCGTCTCGGGGGCTGACGCGGAACTGGCCGAGAGGGTCAACGATCTGCTGCTGCCGATCGTCAAGGGCGTCGGCTCCGAGCGCGCCTACCAATGCCTGACCGAGTCGCTGCAGACGTTCGGCGGCTCGGGGTTCCTTCAGGACTATCCGATCGAGCAGTACATCAGGGACGCCAAGATCGACAGCCTCTACGAGGGCACGACCGCGATTCAGGCTCAGGACTTCTTCTTCCGCAAGATCGCCCGCGATCAGGGTGTGGCGTTGGCGCATGTCGTCGCGCAGATCCAGAAGTTCACCGACAACGACGGCGCGCGGCCCGAACTGAGCGAGGATCGCGCGCTGCTGGCGAAGGCGCTCGCCGACGCGCAGTCGATGGCGGCCACCTTGACCGGATATCTGATGAGCGCCCAGGAGGACGCTCGCGAGCTGTACCGCGTCGGCCTCGGCTCGGTGTCCTTCCTGCTGGCGGTCGGGGATCTGTTGATCGGCTGGCTGCTTCTCGAGCACGCCGAGATCGCGCTGACCGCGCTGGCCGGTGATGTGTCCGAGCGCGACCGCTCGTTCTACGAGGGCAAGGTGGCAGCGGGAAAGTTCTTCGCGCGTAACGTTTTGCCGCGGTTGGCCGCCGATCGCAAGATCGCCGAGGGCGTGGACCTGGCGGTCATGGACCTACGAGAGGAAGCATTCTGATGAAGGTGATCACGTCGATCGACGATGCCGTCGCCACGGTGGGGGAGGAACTCGGAGTCAGCGAGTGGCAGGAGATCGACCAGGACCGCATCAACGCCTTCGCTGATGCGACCGGGGATCACCAGTGGATCCACATCGACGCAGAACGTGCCAAGACGGAGAGCCCCTACGGCACAACGATTGCGCACGGTTTCCTGACGCTGTCGATGATTCCGGCGCTGACGAAGGACAACTACCGCGTCGAGAACGCGAAGATGGCGATCAACTACGGGTCGAACAAGGTGCGGTTCATCGCGGCGGTGCCGTCGGGCGGCCGGATCCGCGCCCGGTCCGAGCTCATCGACGCCGCCAAGGTGGACGACAACACCGTCAACCTGACGGTGAAGAACACCATCGAACTCGACGGGTCGAACAAGCCTGCCGCGGTCGCCGAGACGATCGTGCGGGTGTTGTTCTAGCCCGCTAGGTCGGCTGCGCTGCACTTCATGAAGGCAGTTTGCGGTTGGCGCTTTACTAACAGTTCCAGGTTTATCCACAGATGGCGCTTGAGCTGGTCGTTTCAGGTCGGTGACGTGGCCGGTCCCCGGTAGATTCGAATGCATGTTCGATGGTTTGTTGCCCGAGATTCCTGACTTGGTGTCGTTGACCGATGCCGAGCTGGTGGATGCCGCGGGTGGGTGGGCGCGTGCGGAGAACATGGCTGCGGCCCGCAAGTTGGCGGTGATGGCTGAGCTGTTCGACCGCCGCACCGGGCTGCCCACCGCTGCCGAGCGGGAGTTGTGGTGGATCGACCCCCAGGCCGCGGTGGCCACCGAGGTGGCCGCCGCGGTCAATGTCAGCACCGGGATGGCGTTGCATCAGACCAATCGTGGCGTCGCGCTGCGTGACCGGCTGCCTCGAGTGGCGGCGTTGTTTGAGGCCGGGCTGGTCAGCGACCTGCTGGTGCGCACCATCGTCTCGCGCACGTATTTGATCGAGGACGACGCGGCGATGGCCGCGGTGGACGCCGATCTGGCCGAGCGGGTGACCCGGTGGGGGGCGTTGTCGGTGAAGAAGACCGAACACGCCATCGACGAGCTGGTCGAGCGCCATGATCCCGGCGCGGTGCGCCGCACCCTGGCCGCCTGCGCGCAAGAAACGGTGGTGTTCGGGTGCCCGACCGACCCGGCCGGGATCACCACGATCTGGGCGCGGGTCAACGCCGCCGACGCCGCCGTGATGGAAGCCAACGTCGAAGCGATGGCCCGCAGCGTCTGCGACGCCGACCCGCGGTCGATGGATCAGCGCCGCTCCCATGCGTTGGCCGCCCGCACCAACGGCACCGCCTACGGCTGCCGGTGCGGTGACCCCGACTGCTCCGGCGGCGTGCCCGGCGACGCGCCGGCCCGAAACGCCGTCGTCTACGCCGTCGCCGACGAACACACCCTCGACGCTGCCACCAACCCACCGGCCGAGGCCGCCGCTGAGCCGGAGCGCCGAGAGTCGCCGCAGGCGCGGCCGAAGCCGGCGTATCTGTTTGGCGCAGGCATCATGCCGAACGCGCTGTTGGGTGCGGTGGTGGAGCGCGCCCGGATCCGGGAGGTGCGCCATCCCGGCGCCGACTCAGCACCCGAACCGCGCTACGCGCCGTCACGCGGATTGGCCGAGTTTGTGCGGTGCCGCGATCTCACATGCCGATTCCCGGGCTGTGACAAGCCGGCGCAGGTGTGCGACGTCGACCACACCGTGGCCCATCCGGTGGGGCCAACCCATCCGTCGAACCTGAAGTGCCTGTGCCGTTTTCACCACTTGCTGAAAACGTTCTGGAACGCACTCGGCGGCTGGCGTGACCGACAACTGCCCGACGGCACCATCATCTGGACCAGCCCGACCGGACACACCTACACCACTCACCCCGGCAGCAGACACCTGTTCCCACAGCTGTGTGAACCCACCACGACGCTGTGGCACGGTGAACCACCGACCGTCGAGCCGACGGGCGACCGCGCGGTGATGATGCCCAAACGCCGACACACCCGCGCCCACAACACCGCCAAAGCCAGAGCCGCCGAACGCAAACTCAACGACGACTACGCCGCCGACGTCCTCGCCGAACGCAACAAGCCCCCGCCGTTTTAGCCGTTCTAGCGGCTCCGCGAGTCGATGTAGTCGCCGATCAGCGTCAGAAGTCGTTCGCGGCCAAAGGGATCGCCGTGGCCGGGGTAGACGACCGTCACCGCGAGGTCGGCGATGCGGTCCAGTGAGTCGACGTAGTCCGAGACCACCGCGCCGTTGATCTGATCGAGCAGCACTTCACCGGGGTCGAGGTCGTAGACGACGTCGCCGGAGAACAGCACTCCCTCATGGGGTTCGAACAGCGCGATGCTTCCGGGGCTGTGGCCCGGTAGATGCAACGCCGTCAGCGTGCGGTCGCCGAGGTCGAACGTGTCACCGTCGGCGACGGGCGTGCAGGCCTGCGGCGCGCGGACAGAATAGGCGTCGATGTCGTACCCGGCGGTCGGCACCGCGTCCACCAGCAGTGCCGGCATCTCGTCGACATAATGCGCCGCCTCGAGACCGAGTTCCTCGACCAACGGATCACGACGCAATGTGCCCGCTGCGGGCGTATCCGCCCGCTCGGCGCGATGGGCGTAGGTCATCTCGAACTCGTGAGCGCCGCCGATGTGGTCGAGATGGGCATGGGTCAGAAACAAGGCAGGGTCGCGCTCGAACAACTGCGGCACACCGGCGCGCAGCGAGTGCACGCCGAGCCCGGCATCGACGACAAGGTCGGTATCCGGCCCGCTCAGATGCCAGATGTTGCACCGCAGGAACGAATGAACATGCGGCTCGGTGACAAGACCCATCCAGTCGTTGACGCGAGTGGACTCATACCACTCGGCGGCGACCGGAAGTGTGCTCGTGGCGACTACTCGGGCTTGTAGCCGAATGGCAGCAGCACGCTCTTGGCCTGCGTGTACTGCTCGATGCCCTCCGGTCCGTTCTCGCGGCCGATGCCGGAGTTCTTGTAGCCGCCGAACGGGGCCCCGGGGTCGAACGCGTACATGTTCACCGCGTAGGTGCCGGTCCGGATCTGCGATGCGATCTTCATCGCCTTCTCGTTGTCGGTGGTGAATACGCTGCCCGCGAGGCCGTACGGCGAGTCGTTGGCGATGCGCACCGCGTCCTCTTCGGTGTCGTAGGGAATCACCGCGATGACCGGCCCGAAGATCTCCTCCTGGGCGATGCTCATCGAGTTGTCGACATCAGCGAAAACCGTTGGCTGGACGAACCATCCGCTGTCAAGGCCTTCGGGCCTTCCGCCGCCGGTGACCAGCCGCGCACCCTCGTCGACACCCTTCTTGATGTAGCCCTCCACCCGCTCGCGCTGTTTTTCGGAGATCAGCGGGCCGATCATGGCGGCGGCATCGTCGGGCAATCCGACCGGCATTCCGGCAGCTGCGGCGCTGACCTTTTCGACGACCTCGTCGTAGCGTGACCGCGGCGCAAGGATGCGGGTCTGGGCGACACACGCCTGACCGGAGTTCATGAATCCGGAGAACGCCAGCATCGGCAGCGTGGAATCCAGATCGGCGTCCTCGAGGATGATCGCCGCCGACTTACCGCCCAGCTCGAGAGAACACGGCTTGAGCTTCTCGGCCGCGATCTTGCCGATCTCCTTGCCGACCGCGGAGCTGCCGGTGAACGTGAACTTGTCGATCTCGGGGTTGGCGGTCAGCGCCCGCCCGGTCTCCGGGCCGCCGGGCACCACCGAAAGCACACCTTCCGGCAGGCCGGCTTCGGCGAACATCTCGGCCATCGCGAACAGCGAAAGCGGGGTCTCGGCGGCAGGCTTCACCACGATGGTGCAGCCCGCGACCAACGCGGGGCCCAGCTTGTTGGCCGCAAGGAAGAACGGCACGTTCCACGCGGTGACGGCGGCGACGACGCCGATCGGCTCGCGCAACACCATCGTCTCGCCGTAGACGCCCTGGCGGAAATCACGCCAGGTGAACTTGTCCGCGGCCGCCGCGTAGTACTGGAACGCCGCCATCGCGGCGCCGTACTGCATCATGTCGACGATCGTCGGCGGCTGACCAGTCTCGGCGGCCAGCAGGAACTTCAGCTCGTCGGCGCGCTCCTCCATCAGCTTCACCGCGGCGCCGAGCACGGCGGCCCGCTCCTGCGGCGACATGTGCGGCCACGGGCCCTCGTCGAAGGCCTTGCGCGCTGCCGCGCACGCGGCGTCGACGTCGGCCTCACTCGCGAGCGGGACCTTGCCGACGAGCTCACCGGTGGCGGGTGAGTGCACCTCGATGACGTCGGCGGTTGCGGGCTCGACCCACTTGCCGCCGATGAACAGCTTGTCCCACTCGGTCTTGAAAGCCGTGCTCTGTGTCATGAGCGTCACACTACCCATCGAACGGCAAAACGAGAACCTGTTGCAGTTGGCCGATCACCGCGGCGCCAGCACCAGCACCAGATTGCTCACCGCGAATTCCCGCAGCAGCGGTACGCGGCACATCCACCAGGCCCATCGCGGGTGGTAGCGGGGGAATGCGGCGACCAGCATCCCCGTACTCGCGCCGAAGGCGAGGCCGTCGGCTGCCGAGACCTCGAACAGTGACGATCCGTAGTCGTTCTTCGCTCGGTGGCCGTGTTTGCGGGTGTAGCGCTCCGCCGCCCTCGCGCCGCCGAGGTAGTGGGTCAGCCCCATCTCGTGTCCGCCGAACGGCCCGAGCCACACCGTGTACGACAGCACGGCCAGCCCGCCGGGCTTGGTGACCCGCAGCATCTCCCTGGCCAGCCGCCAGGGCTCGGCCACATGCTCGGCGACATTGGACGACAGGCAGATGTCCACGCTGGCGTCGGCGAACGGCAGCGCCGTACCGGAGGCGCGGACGTAGGTGGCCGCCCCGCCGGCCGCAGGGCCGGCGTGCACCCCGTGGATTTCTCTTGGGTCGGGCTCGACGCCGATGTAGCGGAAGCCCGCGCCTTCGAAGGCCGTCGCGAAGTAGCCGGGGCCGCCGCCCACGTCGAGCAGGGGGCGGCCTGCGTCCGCGTCGCCGTGAGTCGCCTTCCACAGGTCGCCGACCATCGCGGCGGTGTCCTCGGCCAGCGCGGTGTAGAACCGGGCCGGGTCGGATTGTTCGAAGCGGAACTGCGACAGCAGCCGCACCGACCGCGCCAGCGTCGCCCGCCGGGCGAAGACGTCGGTGGCGGTCATAACCCGACCTTATGCAGCGGTTACGCTGGCACGGATGTCTGGCCCCGTGAGATCCGTGTTGCTGCTGTGCTGGCGCGATACCGGCCATCCGCAGGGCGGCGGCAGCGAGGCCTATCTGCAGCGCATCGGCGCCCAGCTGGCCGCATCGGGGGTGGACGTCACGCTGCGGACGGCGCGCTACCAGGGCGCCTCGCGAAACGAGACCGTCGACGGAGTGAAGATCAGCCGGGCGGGCGGCGCCAACTCGATCTACATCTGGGCCGGCCTGGCGATGGTGGCGGCCCGCGTCGGCCTCGGGCCGCTGCGCAAGGCTCGCCCCGACGTCGTCATCGACACCCAGAACGGCCTGCCGTTCCTTGCCCGCCTCGCCTACGGACGCCGGGTCGTCGTGCTGGTGCACCACTGCCACCGCGAACTGTGGCCCGTCGCCGGTCGCGTGAAGGGACGGTTCGGCTGGTTCGTCGAGTCACGGCTGTCGCCGTGGCTGCACCGGCGCAACCAGTACGTGACGGTGTCGCTGCCGTCGGCGCGGGACCTTACCGACCTCGGCGTCGACGCCGCACGGATCGCGGTGGTACGCAACGGACTTGACGAAGCGCCCGCGCAGACGCTCGAGTTGCCCCGATCGGCAACCCCTCGTATCGCGGTGCTGAGCAGGCTGGTGCCGCACAAGCAGATCGAGGACGCGCTGACCGCGGTCGCCGAGCTGCGTCCACGGATTCCCGGGCTGCACCTCGACATCGTCGGCGGCGGCTGGTGGCGGGATCGCCTGGTCGACCACGCCCGCCTGCTGGGTGTGTCCGACGCGGTGACCTTCCACGGCCACGTCGGCGACATCGCCAAACACGAAGTGCTGCAGGCCAGCTGGGTGCATGTCCTGCCATCCTGCAAGGAAGGCTGGGGGCTCGCGGTCACCGAAGCCGCCCAGCACGGTGTGCCGACGATCGGCTACCGGTCATCCGGCGGGCTGACGGACTCGATCGTCGACGGTGTCACCGGACTGCTCGTCGACGACCACGCCGAGATGGTGGCCGGCATCGAGCGATTGCTGACCGATCCCGTGCTGCGCGATCAGCTCGGCGGCAAGGCGCAGGCCCGCAGCGCCGAGTTCTCCTGGCAGCAGAGCGCCGAGGCCATGCGCGATGTGCTGGAGTCCATGCTCGCGGGCAAGCGCGTCAGCGGCGTCGCCCCTGCGTCCGCCTAGGCGGCGGCGAATGCGACGGGAAGCGTTGCCGGACCGCTGATTCCGGCCATCGGCTTCCACTGTGCGATGCCGTCGCGACGCAGGTTCGGCATGCGGCCTGCCATCACCGACAGCGCGGTGGCGATCTCGCGTCGGGCCAGGTTCGCGCCGAGGCAGTAATGGGCTCCCGCGCCGAATGTCTGCATCGGCGGAGCGTCCTCGCGGGTGATGTCGAAGCGCTCCGGCTCGACGTACACATCGGCGTCGTGGTTGGCGGCGGCCGTGTTGCACATGACGAAGGTGTGCGCCGGGATCATCACCCCGCCGATCTCGACGTCCTCCATCGTCATCCGCAGCGCGCCGAAAATCACCGGGCAGAAGCGCATTACCTCCTCGACGGTCTTCATCGCCAGCTCGGGATGTTCGGCGAGCAGTGCCCACTGGTCGGGATAGTCGCAGAACACGTCCAGCGCGGCGGCCACCTGGTTACGGGTGGTGTCCGTGCCCGCCATCAGGATTCCTGCGGCCAGCATCCGCAGCTCGCCGATCGACAGCCGGTCGCCGTCGTCCTCGGCGCGGATCATCTCCGAAATCAAGTCGTCGGTGAGGGATTCGCGCCTGTCCGCGACCATGTCGTCGATGTAGTCGTCGAGCTCTCCCCATGCTCGCAGGATGTCGCTCTCGTATTCGGCGACGCTCCAGCTGAACAGCTTCATGAAGTCGTCGGCCCAGTCGGAGAACTGTCGCCAGTCCTCCCGCGGCGCGCCAAGCAGCGCGGAGATGATCGGCACAGGATAGGGCCGCGCGATGTCGGCGACCGCTTCGCAGCGGCCTTCGGCGACAAGGCCGTCGACCAACTCGTTGATGACGTCGGCGATGATGCCGTCGAGCCGGTTGACCGACCGCGGGGTGAACGCCTTCGACACCAGCCGACGCAACCGGGTGTGGTCGTCGCCGTTCATGGCGAGCAGTGACGTGCTCGCGCGATCCCACAGCGGGCCCGACGTGATGCCCTGCGCCTCGAGGCCGAGGCCTCGCGGCACCTGGAAACGCGGGTCGCGCAGCGTCTCGCGCACCAGCGAGTAGCTCAGGATCTCGGGACCGTGGGCCCCCATCGCGATCGGGCCCTGCTCGAGGGCCTTGCGCAGGTTGCGATGTGCTTCGTCGGGAGTCGTGGCGTCCTCGTACTCCACGGTCGGCAGATCGGCTTCGAACACACTCGTCGCAGTCATGAAAACCATGGTTCGACCGTGTGAAGTGGGTCACTAGCGTAGTGCGCTACCCCAGTCGCCGACGCGCGAGACCCACGAGCGCACCGGCGCCGCCGAGGATCAGCATCGCGAGCCAAAAGGCATGGGTGACCAGCATCAATGCTCGGTGCGGGGACACCGGGTGGTCTCCGCCGATCCGGGTGACCGTGAGGCCGGTTCCCGATTCGGTGGCCAGCCACCCCACCCCCGCGCGGGCAAGCGCGTCGCGGTCGGCGCCCGTCGTCAGCAGCCGTTCCACGTCTCTGGCCCGGCCGCCCTCACCGGGCACCAGGCGGCCCGAGATCGTCAGATCGCCGGTCGTCAGCACATCGGCGCGAACCCAGCGCGGCAGCGGGTCGAGCACCGGCGCATCGCCTGCCCACCCGAAGTCCCGCATGCTGCCCGTCGGCAGCACCGCGACCGGCCGCGGATCGGCGTTGATCGTCGCCGCGGCGCTCGTCCAGCTTGCCGGGTACTGCACCGCGACGACCTTGCCGCCGACGCCCCACGCCAGATCGGGCAGCGTCGTGATCAGGGCGAGGCTGCAGACCGCCGCCGCGGCGAACGCGGGCATCCACCGCCGCAAGGTCAGTACCGCGCCTGCGGCGGCGAGCGTGTAGCCCGGCACCGCCAACGCCACCCACTTCTGCGCGTCGCGGAGCACGCCGAGGCCGGGTATCGCGCGCACCAACGACTCCACCGCCGCCAGCCCCGGTGTCGTCGCCATCAGCGCGGGCACCACAACGGCTGCGGCGGCCAGCACGAGCAGCGGAACCGCCGCAGGCGTTCGGATGACGACCGGCAGGCCCGCGGCGACCACACCGAGCAGCACGATAGCGGCAACGACAGCGAAAAGCGTTGTCCGCGAAGCAGGTACGGCCTCACCGTTCCAGATACCGCCGAGGCTCGCGAGGCTTCCCAGGGTGGCAAGCCCCGGTTCTGCGCGCGCGGCGAACGCGCCGACACCCTCTGCCTGTGACGACGACAGCGACCCCGACACCGCCGCGGCCGTCAGCCACGGCAGCGCCGCGATGATCGCCGCGCCGACCCCGACGCTCGCGCACAGCGCGCGTGACCGACCAGAACCCGGCGCCGTCGAACACACCAGCGCCACCGTCGCGGCGAGCATCAGGCCGGTCGGTGTCAGCCCGGCGAGCGCCGTCCAGAACCCCAATGCACCGATCTCGGCCCACAGCGCACCATCGGATGTCCGCATTCGAAGCACGGTCACCGCCACCCACGGCAGACACCCGTAGCCGACCAGCAGGCTCCAGTGGCCCTGCAGAAGCCGTTCGGCGACATAGGGATTCCACACCGCAAGGGTCGCCGCGACGAGTTGGCCAGGCGCACCCGCCATCGGGCAGCACCGCGGCCGCCAACCGGGCGCTGCCCCAGCCTGCAAGCCAGAGCCCGCCGATCAACAACGCCTTGACAACGATGCCGCCGTCGACGACGTGCGAGGCAAGTGCCACCGCGAAATCCTGCGGCAGAGCGCGAGGCGCCGCATCCGAAAGGCCAAGGGCCGCATCGGACAGGTAGGACCGCGGGGTCGATACGGCATCACGAAGAAGCAGATAGCCGGGCGCCAGCAGCGGACCCGTCACCACAAGGGCGAGCGTCAGCGAGTAGGCAGGCGCCCAGAATCTGGCCAGATGGCGGTTGATCGGACCTACCGGTCCGGAGGCTGCCCGCGTCGCTGCGTGGGCAATTGCATCTTCTCGGTCTTCGCCTCGGCACCGGGCACCTTGATGCCCTGGGTGTCGAAGAAGCCGTGGTCGGCCTCGTCGAGGCCGGGGTCGATCAGGGTGGACTCGGCGCGCAGGCTGAACGATCCGAGCAGCGCGCCGCCGATCAGGGACACGAGGCCGATGGCGGTGAACGTGATCGGCAGGATGCGGCCCCACAGCGCCACTCGGTCCCGCTCGTCACGGGCGGCGGCGACCTGTGATTCCACCGTCTGTTCGTTGGACGTGACGGTGTAGTCGACGAACGTCACCTCGGGGCGCAGTGCCTCGCGCGCGTAGTACTGGTTGGCGCGCTCCTTGGATTTGACGATCGTGCCCGATACCGGGTCGACCCAGAAGGTGCGCTGCGCGGCGTAGAAGCGGGTCATGGTGATCTGCTCTTCGGGTTCTCCCGGCAGGCCCCACATCCCCGCGGTCGCCGTCACCTGGCTGTCCTCGTCGTCGTCGTACAGCGAGGCGTACTTCACCGGCTCGACGAGCTTGCCGTCGGCGTCGTAGCCGACGTTCTGGGTGAAGCGGTAGGTGGTCAGCCCGTTGACGTCTTCCTCGCCGTCGTAGTTGGCGTCGAACGACTTCTGGGCGATCGGATCGAAGAACGGGTACGTCTTCTTCTCGGTGTCGAACGGGAAGCGATAGGCCAGCCCCTCGTGCGGCAGCGCGATGTTGGTCGGCGGCTGGTCGTCCTCCATCGTCCGCGGCTTCTGAACGGCGCCACCGGGATTGCTCTCGCTGGAAACGGCCATCGCGGACTTGCGGTCGAGGGTGACGGTGTCGACGAGGGCCAGCAACAGCCCGTTGTCCCGCTGCTGATCGGTGCGCCGCAGCGTCGTGCCGACCTGGAGGGTGACGACCTCGGCGTTCGACGGCGCCTCGACGCTGACCTGCTGCTGCTGGGTCACCGGCACGTTCTTGCCGATCTCGAACTTCGGGGCGTTCAGCGACGCGGGGTCGAAGGCCGTACCGGTCCCGTCGCTGACCAGGGTGGCGTCCAGGTCCAACGGTATTTTGGTGATTTTGCTCTTGGTGTAGGTGGTGAGCAGCAGCGCGGCGATCAACAGGGCGGCTCCGAGCCCCAGGATCCCGCACGCCGCGATACGCAACGCCACTGCGCGGTTCAAACCGTTCCTCCCGTGCTCGATGTCGCCGGTTTGGGCTGCCCCAATGGCTAGCGACCCTAACAGCACAAACTAAGGCCATCATCTACCACGACGGCTTCGCGGTCCGGACCTATTGCACACTGGTCGCTGTGTCGGGTTCTTCAGTGCGCTCCCAAGGCGTGAGCGGTACGCGGGGATTCCTGCCTCCCGTCGAGGGGATGCGGGCCTGCGCGGCCGTCGGGGTCGTGGTCACCCACGTGGCGTTTCAGACCGGACACACCGGCGGAGTGGCAGGTCGGCTGTTCGGCCGGTTCGACCTCGCCGTCGCGGTGTTCTTCGCGCTCTCGGGCTTCCTGCTGTGGCGCGGCCACGCCGCGGCGGCCCGCGGTCTGCGTCCCGTTCCGGCGACGGCGCACTATTTGCGGTCGCGGCTGATCCGCATCATGCCCGCCTATCTGGTGGCGGTCGTGGTGATCCTGACGCTGCTGCCCGATGCCAAGGCCGATCTGACGGTCTGGCTGGCCAACCTGACGCTGACCCAGATCTACGTGCCCCTGACGCTGACGGCGGGGCTGACGCAGATGTGGAGCCTTGCGGTCGAGGTGAGCTTCTATCTGGTGCTGCCCGTCATCGCGCTGCTGGTGCGAAGGGTGCCGGTGAAGGCCCGCATCCCCGTGCTGGCCGCCGCGGGCCTGCTGAGCCTCGGCTGGGCACTCATCCCGTTCGACACCCCCTTCGGGGTCAGCTCGGTGAACTGGCCGCCCGCGTTCCTTTCGTGGTTCGTCGCGGGCATGCTTCTCGCCGAGTTGACGGTGACGCCTCGTCGGCCTTCCGCACCGGCTGGCAAGGAAGCGAATCCTGATGGCGGTGATCGCAGCCGTCGCGTTCCTGGTGGCCGCCTCCCCGCTGGCGGGGCCAGAGGGTCTCACGCCTGGCACCGCGGCGCAGTTCATCGTCAAGGTCGCCATGGGCGCGGTGGTCGCGGGTGCACTGCTCGCGCCGCTCGTGCTCGATGCGCCGGACACCCCGCACCGCATCCTCGGCAACACCACTATGGTCACGCTCGGCCGCTGGTCCTACGGGCTGTTCATCTGGCATCTGGCCGCCCTGTGGATGGTGTTCCCGATCATCGGCGAGTTCGCATTCAACGGCCATATGCCCGTAGTGCTCGTCCTGACCGTGGTGATCGGCTTCGCGATCGCGGCCGTCAGCTACGCGCTGATCGAGTCGCCGTGCCGGGTGGCGTTGCGGCGCTGGGAGTATCGCCGCAGCAGCCCCGGCAATCCTGCACCGCCGCTTGACAGCGCGGTCAGTGCGCCCGAGCCAGCCTCGCGATGATGTCGTCGCGCACGGCCGACCGCCGTGCCTTGCCCGCATCGTCGCGCAACGGCTTGTCGGTGAACTCGACCGTGCGCGGCAGCTTGTGGTTGGCGACGCGCTCGGTGAGGAAGGCGATGACGGCGGCATCGTCGAGTCCGTCCGACTGGACGATCGCGTACGGGACCTGACCCAGATCCTCGTCGGGCACGCCGACGACCAAGCAGGACAACACATCCGGATGTGCGCTCAGGGCTGATTCGATCTCCGCGGGATACACGTTGCGGCCTCCGACAGTGAACATGTCGACACGTCGGTCGTTGAGATAGAGGAAGCCGTCGGAGTCGAAGTAGCCGAGATCGCCGAGCGAGTCCCAGCCGTCGCGGCTCTTGGCCTTCGATCCGATGTAACGGTAGGTGGGCGGGCTTCCCGGTGCGGGCCGCATGTAGATCTCACCGCTGACGCCAGGCGGGCACTCGTTGCCGTCGTCGTCGAGAACCTTCATCTCACCGGCGACGACGACACCCACCGACCCGGGATGGCTCAGCCACTGATCACCGGAGATGAAGGTGAGTGCCTGAAGTTCGGTGCCGCCGTACAGTTCCCACACGGCTTCGGGTCCGACCAGTCCGATCCATGCGTGTTTGATCGCGGGCGGGCACGGCGCGGCGAGATGCCAGAACCGACGGATCGACGACAGGTCGTAGGAGTCGGGATCCGCGCGGTACACCGGCAGCAGCCGCTGCATGATCGTCGGCACCGTCGCCAGGAACGTGACCCGGTGTCGCGTGACGAGCGAAAGGAACTCGCGAGGTTCGAAGCGCGGCATCAACACCAGGTGATGCCCCTGAACAAGGCCGACGGCGAACGTCGTGAAGCCGGTGTTGTGCGACAGCGGAACCGAGATCAGGTTGACGTCACCCTCCTGCGCGCCGAGCGGATATCCCGCCCTCGCCGGAAACCGGCTGTCACCGCCCGCCTCGATCAGCTTGGGCCTGCCGGTGCTGCCGCCGGACGACATCGACTTCCACACCGGTGAAACGATCTCGGGTAGCTCGGCGTCGGACAGCGCCGGATCCGGAGTGAAACCCACTGGCACACTTGGGGTCTTGCCGCGCGGATCCTCACGACCGACGATAAGTGCCTGCGACCGCAGGTCGAGCAGGCCTTCGAACTCCGCGTCGGGCAGCCGGGCCGACAGCGGCTGCGGGGTCGCGCCGAGCTTCCACGCGGCAAGCACCGAAGCCACCCACTGGATCGAATTGGGCAGCACGATCGTCACGTAGTCGCCGACCCCGACGCCCCGCTCGGCGAACGCGCGCGCAAGCCGGTTCGTGGCGATCTCGAGTTCTCGTCGGGTCAGTGTCGCACCCGAGCAGGTGACCGCGGGTGCGTCGGGATCCGCAGCGGCCAACGCGGCAAACTGGGTGCCGATCGGCGCGGTGTCCTCCCCCACGTCAGTAGCCGCCCTGGGTGGCGAAGATGTTGCGCGGGTTGTCCACCATCATCATGTGGATCTGCTCGTCGGTCACGCCGCGCTCCCGCAGCGCGGGCAGCACGTCATCGGAGATGTGCAGGTAGTGCCAGTTCGGCATGGCGACGGGAACGAGTTCCTCGGGCAGCCAGTCGATGAAGCACGACGCGTCGTGGGAGAGCACCATCTTGTCGGCATGCCCGCGCTCGCACATCGTCGCAACGGTGTCCACCCGCTGCGCGGTATCCAGGAAGGTGTCCAGCCCGAAGCGGTCCATCCCGATGTAGGAGCCGTTGCCGATGATCTCTTCCAGGTAGTCGATGTCGGTGGTGTCGCCGCAGTGCCCGATCACGACGCGGGACAGGTCGACGCCCTCCTCGGTGAAGATCCGCTGCTGCTCGAGGCCGCGCCTGGTCGGTGCGTGGGTGTGCGTTGAGATCGGCACGCCGGTCTGGCGGTGCGCCTGTGCGACCGCCCTCAGCACCCGTTCGACGCCAGGGGTGACACCCGGTTCGTCGGTGGCGCACTTGAGGATTGCGGCCTTGATGTCGGTGCCTGCGATGCCATCTGTGATGTCGCGGACGAACATGTCGGTCATGGTCTCCGGGCCGTCGAGCAACGTGCCTGGGCCGGTGAAGTGGAAGTACATCGGCACGTCGTTGTAGGTGTAGACACCGGTCGCGACGACGATGTTGATGTCGGTCTGGGCGGCGATGCGTGCGATGCGGGGGATGTAGCGGCCGAGCCCGATGACCGTCAGGTCGACGATGCTTCCCACGCCGCGGGACTTGAGCTCGCCCAGGCGGGCGACCGCGTCGGCCTCCCGTTTGGCCTCATCGCCCCAGACCTCGGGATAGTTGTGATGGATCTCGGGGGAGAGCACGAAGACGTGTTCGTGCATCAGCGTCACTCCGAGGTCGGCGGTGTCGATGGCTCCTCGCGCGGTATTGAGTTGCGGCACGTCGCCGATGCTAGGGCGGCGACCGAGATCAGCGCCAGCAGTTGGACAATCCAGGAGTGCCCGGCGTACCCGTCCACAGACCGCCAGGGGTTCTGTGACAGCACCGCGCCTGCCAGGATCAGCCCGCAGGCACTGGTGCCTACCGCGATCGCGTCGCCGAGTTCGGTGCGCCGGCGCAATAGATGGCCGATACCGAGCGCAGCACCGAATACGACGACGCCCGCGATGCCCGCGATCACCGCTCCCGCGGCCAGGATCGCCAGCCCCGATGCGACGCGCGCCGGGGTGCCACGGCCGCGCCGGGTCGAACTCGGGAGGCGGGCGCCGCGCGGGGACGAGCGCCAACAACGCGAGGATCGGTAGCAGCGCCAGTCCGCCCACGATTCCGGCGCGGTACACGGCGTTCGATCCGAAGGACAGGGTGACGGGACCGGATGTGCCCGCGGGCACGACCCAGCCCTGCTGCCAGCCGTTGACGGTCACCGCGGCCAGTTCGGTTCCGTCCGCGGCGCGTGCGGTCCAGCCGGGATTGATGCTCTCGGGGACCACGAGGATGCGTGACGCCTGCGAGGCCGCAACATCGAGTTCGCGGTGATCCGGGCCCCACGCGGCTGTCTCGACGGGACTCGTTGGGGCGGTGGTCAATTGACGGCCCAACGGCCCGACGAGTTGCACGCCGTCGACGACGAACGCCGCGCCGGGACTGACCAACAGTTCTTGTTGACCTTCGGGTAGCGCGATGGGTCCGGCCTTGCATGTTGTGGCCGCAATGGGGTCGCCGTCGAGCAACGTGCCGACCGTGGTGTCGATCGAGGTCTGCACGAACTGTCCGGCGACGGCGATGATCGGGCCCTTGCCGCACGGCAGCGTCACCGCGCGCTGCCTGTTGCGGGCGGCGTCCGCGGCCGCGATCGGGTTGCCCTGCGCATCGAGTGCGGCGACCTCGGCCAGCCCAGGGGGCTTGAGTTGGTCGAATCCCAGTGCCGTGCGATCGATGATCTCGTCCCAGTCGAGGATGGACACCTTGACCGTGTCGGTGAACTTCGGTCGCAGCTTCAAGGTCTGCGGGCCCGCATCGGCGGCAAGGGGTCGCACCTGCGGGCCGTCGCCGAGATCGATGGCCAACAGTCTCGGATGCGCAGGCAGGGTCGACGAACTCGGCGCCACCCGCAAGGCGCTGACCACTTTGGCGACAGGCAATTTCAGCTGCAGGTTCGGCGGTGAGCGGTGTTGCACGACGCGTTGCGGCGCGGTCCACGACGTACGCGGATCGCCATCGGCGGCTGCGTAGACGGAGCCGAGTACGTCGATCGGGTCGGAGTCACCGGTTGCCGTCGCGGTCCCCGGCTCGCGGATCAGGTCGGCGAGGTTCGGGCCCTGCCGCGGCCTCACCCACACCGTCGGGCTCACCGAGATCGGTTCCGGCACCGTCAGGGTTCGGCTCAGGTTCACCGGCTCCTCGGGCGCCAACGCCATGGTCGCCGCACAGTGCACACCGTCGGGTCCGTCGGCGCAGCCGGACCGTCCCAGTAGCTCCGACCCCAGATCCCATTGCGCCACCGCAGAATTCGGCGGCGGACCGGGCACATCGACGGTATGACGCAGCTCGATCGGCTGAGCGAAGCCCGACGCGTCGTAATGGGTGACGGTGAAGTCGGTGATGCCGAACTGCACGCCTGGCGATCCGTCGTCGGTTCCCGCGGCGGTGATGCGAACCCACGGCGTCTCGCCGTAGGGCAACGCCGCCGTGATCGGCTTGCCCGGCTCGTCGAAGCGCAGCGTGCTGGTGCCGTTGACGGTGGAGATCTCGATGCGCCGGACCTGGGCGCCGACAGCGGTCGCGCTCGGCGTGATGGTGATGGTGGCGTTGGTGACCGGGTGGTCGAAGTCGACCTGCAGCCACTGTCCCACCGCCGACTGCAGCGAGTTGGACACCCAACTCGTCGACGAATCGCTGTCGATCGCCGCCGTCGGCGCGTTGACGGGTGCGACGTTGGGCAGCGCGGTGGAGTCCGCCGCCGAACTCGACACCGAGATCCGGCCGCCGGTCCAGTCACCGTGCACGAGACGGGTGTCGCCCGCGGGATAGTCGGGCACCCGGTTGAAGGTGTGCCTGGCGTCGCCTTCCGCGCGGATCGCCGACGAGTGGTCGTCGACGCGGCCGTAGTCGATTTCACGGGCCAACGGGGTGTCGGTGACGGTGACGACCGGTGTCGCAAGCCCGGCCCGCTGCGCGTCGGCGGTCAGCAGCATCGGGCCGAGCGGCGGCTGCTTGCCCAACCTGCGGCGCTCGTCGAGGCGCAGCAGCGCCTCGGGTCCGCCGTCGACGCGGGCCATCGCGTCGGTGTCGGTGAGATAGGGAGCGCCAGGCTGCTTCGCGTCGACGGAAAAGATCTCGACGGCCGGGTACTTCGGCCGCAGTCCGCTGTCGGTGATGAAGCCGGACAGTGTGCCTGGGCCGACCGGCTCGCCGAACTCGGCGACCTTCGACAGCCCCGGCGATCCGTCTATGGCGCGGTGTACAAGCACCGGCCGGGCTGACCGCGAAGTTTCCGGGTCGAGATCGTTGCGCACGACGACGTAGGAGATTCCTTGTCGGGCAAGGGTGTCCGCCAGCCCGGCCGAGGGCCGACCGGCCGCGAAGAGCCGCTGCACCGAATCGAGCGCGCGGATGGTCTGCGGCGGGGTGAGCGGGATCGAGTCGCGCACACCCCACGGACTCTCGCCGAGAACCTGCAGCGGCTCGTCGTGGCTGGATCCCCACACCTGCGTCGCGAACGGCGCGCCGGGCGCAACCAGCACACGGCCGGGCGGTGACCCCGTGTTGTGCTCGTCGAGCCAGTCCGCCGTCTGGTGCCAGTACGCCGGGATCGCGTCGAAAGCGCCCGGCGGTGTCAGCCGTCCCGTCCACGCCAGTGAACTGCCTGTCGCAAGAGCGACCAGCACCACCATGCCCACCGCGACCCGCTTGTCGTTCTCCGGATGGGCGAAGGCACCCACCCACTCCCGCCGCGGCACGCTCCCAGGCAGTGGGATGCGGCCGAGCAGATGCGCGAGCCCGAGCACCAGCGGCAGCCGGATCAACGGCTCCAGCTTGTGCACATTGCGGAGCGGGGTGCCATCAGCATCGAGAAACGCCTGAACCGTATGCGCCAGAGGCGATCCGAGGCCACCGGAGTATCCGGCCGCCAGCAGCGTGATGCCGATCAGCAGGATCGTCACCAGCCGACCGCGGGCAGGCATCCCACGCATAGCCAGTCCGGCAAGTCCCGCCGCGGCGACGAGCGTGGTTGCCAGCACCGCGACCGTCCCGGTGACCAGCGTCGCGCCCGCAGTCGCGTTCGGCGCGACGAACGGGGTCCAGCTGTCGGTACCGCGCAGCACCTCGGTCAGCGACGTCCATTGCGTTGTGACACCGGAGGATTCGATGAAGTCCAGGAACGGCGGACTGATCCGCCCCAACATGACCAGCGCCACCACCCACCAGGCGACGGCCAGTGCCGCGCACAGCGCCCACCATGCGGTGAACCGCAGCCACAACCGGTTGGGCCGGTGACAGGCCCACCAGATCAGCGCGGGCAGGCAACCGGTCAATGTTGCGACGGCGTTGACCGCGCCCATCAGCGCGAGTGCCAGCGCCGACCGCCCGGCGAGCACCCGCACGGAACCGGAACCGCGCAAGGCCAACACGACGGGCAGCAGCACCCATGGCGCCAGCATCATCGGCAGCGTCTCCGACGAGATCGCGCCGATCGTGGTGAGCACGCGTGGCGACAGCGCGAAGGCCGTCGCCGCGATGACCCGCGAACCCGGCGATCCGATGCCGAGCGCTTCCGCCAGCCGCAGCAGCCCCCAGAAGCCGACGGTCAGAAGAAGCGCCCACCAGAGCCGCTGGGTGACCCAGCCCGGCAGCCCGAGGACGTCGCCGAGGAGGAAGAAGGCGCCGTGTGGGAAGAGGTAGCCGTAGGCCTGGTTCTGCGCCTGCCCGAACGGCAGTTCGCTGTTCCACAGGTTCAGGGCGCGGGCGAGGAACCGCAGCGGATTGGCGGTCAGGTCGAGCTTGGTGTCCGGAGAGATCTTGCCCGGCGACTGGGCGAACGCCAGCGCCAGCGACAGCGCCGCGACCAACCAGAGCCAGCGGCGAGAGAGGGGCGCGAACCTAGCTTCGGTCGCCGTACTCGACACGGTTCAGCACGGCCGACGCCGGATCGCCTGCCTGTACCGGCGGCTTGGTGTCCTGCTGCACCATCAGCGTGATGCCGAAGATGGCGGCCGCGCCCAGCAGAAGGCCGACAACGATGCTTGCCGCAGCGGGCACCAGAAACCGGTCCATGCGAGCCAAACTAACATGCGCGCCATGTCCGCAGATGAGCGCAACATCTCCCACCGCGTCACAACCCGATAGCGCCGTGACAGCATGACCCCATGGCCCTGCCCCGTGTACTCGGTGTTCTCGCGGCGATGACCGGCTTGCTGCTGGCATGCTCGACCACCACCGAAAAGCCCGAAGCTTCGCCCGCCTCCGGCCCGTCCAACACCGCGCAAGACAGCCCGCTGCCCGCCGCGCCTGCAACGCCTGCCTGCGGCGATGTGCTGGCATCGATGTCGGTCCGCGACAAGCTCGCCCAGCTGTTGATGGTCGGCGTCACCGGCGCCGACGACGCCCGCGCCGTCGTCGAGAACCAACATGTCGGCGGCATCATGATCGGAAGCTGGACCGACCTGTCGATGATGGGCGCCCCGCTCGCCGACATCGCCGCGGCGGCCAACCCGCTGCCTCTTGCGGTCAGCGTCGACGAGGAGGGCGGCCGCGTGTCGCGCCTTGCGGGCCTGATCGGCAGCCAGCCGTCGCCGCGGGTGCTGTCTACGACCATGACACCCGACGAGGTCCGCGGCATCGCGTTCCAGCGCGGCCAAGCCATGCGGGGCTTGGGTGTCACGATCGACTTCGCCCCCGTCGTCGACGTCACGACGGAATCCGACGACGAGGTGATCGGTGACCGCTCGTTCGGTTCGGATCCGCAACAGGTGATCTCCTACGCCGGTGCGTACGCACAGGGTCTGCGCGACGCCGGGGTGCTGCCGGTGCTCAAGCACTTCCCCGGCCACGGCCACGCGTCGGGCGACTCGCACGAGGGCGGCGTCGTCACGCCGCCGCTCGACGAACTCAAGACCAGTGACCTCATCCCGTATGCGACGTTGACCACCCAGGCGCCGGTCGCTGTCATGGTCGGCCACATGCAGGTGCCCGGCCTGACCGGAACCGACCCAGCGAGCCTGAGTCCGGCCGCGTACGGGCTGCTGCGCTCGGGCGGCTACGGCGGTCCCGGATTCGGCGGCCTGGTGTACAGCGACGACCTGTCCAGCATGGGCGCGATCAACCAGCGCTACGGCGTGGCCGACGCGGTGCTGCTCGCACTGCAGGCCGGTGCCGACGTCGCGCTGTGGGTCACCACGGACGAGGTGCCCGCGGTGCTGGACCGGCTGGAGAAGGCGCTGGCGGCAGGCGAGCTCTCACAGGCACGCGTCGACGACTCGGTGCTCAAGGTGGCCACCCAGAAGGGCCCGAACCCGAAGTGCTGACCGGCTAGAGGCCGTACACCCGCTCGGCGTTGTGCGCGCCGATCATGTCGACGATGGCGATCGCATCCTGTTCGCCGCAGTCGCCGCTGCGGACCCACTGGCCGAGGACGAGTCCCATGGCTCGCCGCCACAGCACCGCTCCGAGGAGGTGCAGTTCCGGCGGTCCGAACGCATCGGAGCTGTACAGCTGCTTGGCGAACGGTGCGGTGTCGAGCGCCTCGGCGACCAGCGACGTCGCCCGGCTGCCGAGGTAGTTGATGGCAAGGCCCACATCGAAATTCACGTTGTCGAACGCCTGGGCGAGATAGCCGGCCTGACGGTGGAAAGGATAGCAGTGCAGCAACAGCACCGGCACGGGCACCATGGTGCGCAGCAATGGCAGCAGCAGCAGCGGATCGGTCCGGTTCAGATCGAGATCCCTGTCGCCGAACCCCACATGCACTTGCAGCGGCAGCCCGTGCTCGGCTGCCGCGTGTACGCCGAACGCGATCAGCACCGGGCTGTCGACCCGTAAATCGTTGCCCTGGGCGCGGATTGCGGTGGCACTGTCGACCACCGTCATATCGGTCGGGCGTGACCAGTCGATATCGAATCCGGTCCGGTACGCGACGATTGTCTTGGTGCCGACGATGTCAGGCGAGCCCACCGCCTGCTGCAGTGCCGATCGGAACGCGTCGGGGAAATCGACGGGATCGGTCCTCCCGCCTTCGAGCAGGTCCTCGGTGAGCCGCTCCAGACGCAGGATCGACGACGCGGGCCTGCCGCTCAGATCGGCCATCTGCTCGGGGGTGGTGAGCAGGTCACCCTTGAACCCGGTGTCCACCACCCAGCGTGAGACGCCTGCCCGCGTCAGCATCGCTGTGGTCAACTCGTCGGGTCCGAGCTCGTTTCGTCGCGCCCAGTAGTCGTCGGCGGGTGCATGTGCTTGAAGCCCCAAAACCGGTGCGCACCAACGTCGGATCGCGAGCCCGAGCGGTGAGTCGAACATCGTCATGAAGTCGGGGACGGGATCTGTTGAACCCTCGTTGATGGACGCCTCGAACCCGGCGCGGTCGACGGGTTTGTTGAACGCACCGTGCACGTGATGGTCGACGAGCTGGATGCCGCGGATATGGTCGGCCAACCGCTGCGGCACCCGGTCCTCGACGCCGTCGAAGACGTCGGCAACCTCACCAACCGGCATAGCGCGCAACCTCCTCTGCGTCGACCTTCCCTGCGGCGGCGTCGGCGATGGCGTCGCCGATGATGCCGGCGGCGCGTGCGGCCTCGTCCTCGGTGAGCACCAGCGGCGGGGTGATCTCCAGAACGTTGCCGCCCACGTAGAAGACAACCGCCCCCAGCTCCCATGCACGGTAGACCACGTGGGCGCCGATGCGGTCGGAGCCCGGTGACCCGGCCAGTCCTCGCAGCCCATCGGCAAGAGTCGCACCGACTTTCGCCGCGTTCTCGACCAGACCCTCGGCGACGATGGTGGCGAGCACCGCTCGCCCCGCCGCCGTGCACACCGGGTTTCCCGCGGTGGTGAGCAGGGCCGCGGCGGGCGGTTCGTCGAGAATCGCCGCCGGGCCGACCGCGGCAGAAAGAGGCAGGCCGCCGCCGAGCACCTTGCCGAACGTCACGATGTCGGGACTAACGCCGTCGTGCTCGAATGCGTGCATGGTGCCGGGGCGGCCCAGACCCATCTTGACCTCGTCGCAGATCATCGGCACCCCGTTGGCACGGCAGCGGTCGTGCAGCTGTGCCAGGAAGCCGTCGGGCGGGACCACGAGGCCACCGTCGGACAGAATCGGCTCGACGATCAGGCAGGCGATGGATCCGGTCGCAAGGTGCTTCTCGGCGAGGTCAAGGCATTCGGCCAAGTCGACGTCGATACCCGCGGCCGACGGCCGAAAGGGGTTGGGGTACGGCAGGAACACCGCATCGGCGTCCGGAGCCGCTCCCGCGTCGACGTGCACGCCCGAGACGCCCATGGCGACCCCGACGCCGCCGTGATAGCTGTGCTCGAACGCGATGACCGTACGCTTTCCCGTCGCGTGCCTACATGCCCGCAGAGCGACATCGTTGGCGTCAGATCCCGCATGGCCCAGATAGACCCGCCGTTCTCCGCTACCCGGCACCACGGCCAGTAGATCTTCGGCAAGACCGACCGAATCGGGATGCACCGCCGAGAGCCCGCCCGCACCGGGCGCCGTGCGGACCGCCCTGCTGACCGCTTCGACGACGGCGGGATGGCCGTGGCCGAGGCCGCACGCCGTCCACGTGGCCGAGAGGTCGAGCAGTTCGCGACCGTCGGGATCGACCAGCGTCGAGCCGTGTCCCGACACCACCTCGAGCGGGAAGAACCGAAGCTTCTCGATGCCCGCGATCGCGGCTTCGTCGCGTTCGTAGAGCGTGCTCACTATGGCTTCAGATTCAACTCGGCCGATAGCGATTCGCCGACGCGCTTGGCGATACCGGAGGCCGCAAGCGCGATGACCAACCCGATGACGCACCAGTAGAGGCCGAGTAGCGGTGCCGCGGTGGCAGTTTCAGCGTCCTTCACGTTGAACCAGAGCACGACCACGATCACCACCGCGCCGAGTAGCGGAAGTACGAGACCAGCGACCTTGCCCTTGCCCCCGTGTACGTTGAGGAACTTCGGTGCGCCGACGAACCATGCCGCCGCAATCTCCACGAGCAGGTAGCACACCATCAGGCACACCGAACCGGCGACGGCGAACAGGAAATAGGTGTCGATCGCGTCGTTTCCGGTACCCATATCGGGCCAGCCGACCGCCGCGCAGATCACGTTGACCACCAGCGCGACGATCACCACCAACCAGGTGGCGCGACGCGGTCCGCCTGTCGCGGCGTGGATGTGCGCCAACGCCTTCGGGCCGAAACCGTCGCGCGCGAACGCGTACAGCATCCGCCCCGACGTCGCCGATGTGGCCAGGTGGCACCCGAACGCCGACACGATCGCGGTGAAGATGATGACAAGACCGAACCACTGCCCGACATAGGTTCCGCCCAAGTCGCCCAACGTGTTTCCCGAGTTCTGGAACGCGTCCAGCCCAGCCTGGTCGGTGCCGAAGCCGTTGACCTGGGCAAACATCACGACGACGAACAGCACGCCGGTCAGCAGCAGAGTGCCTGCCAAGGCCCGCGGGATGTTGCGCCCCGGGTCGTCGGTCTCCTCGCCCATCGATGCGCACGCCTCGAAGCCTGCCCAGGACAGGAACGCGGCGACGACACCTGCGAGCACCGCGGAGGGTTCGACTCCACCGGAGAAGGAGAACACCGAGAAGTCGATACCCGTCGACGGCGCACCGCCCTTTGCGAAGATCACGACGACGAGCACGATCATGGCCAGGATGCCGAGGCCCTCGATGGCCAGCAGAACCTTGGCCAGCAGCCTGATATCACGACCTGCGAGGAGCAACGAGATCACGGCGGCGATCGCGACGATCACCAGCCACGGTGGCTGGTAAGGGTTTTCACTGTCGGGCTGTAACTCGGCGATGAATGCTCCTGTGAACGCGGCAGTCAACGCGAGGGTGCCGATCGAGAACATCCAATACGCGCCGAGCATCGCGAAGCCCGCGAAGAATCCGGCTCTCGGCCCGACGGTGCCGCCGACCAAGCCGTATGACGACCCGGCGTGGTTGAGATGCCGGGTCAGCCGGACGAAGCTGTAGCCGACCAACGACACGCCGACGAGCCCGATGAGAAACACAAGGGGGATGGACTTCCCCACGGTGCCGATCAGTCCCTGCCCGTTGCCCGACATCGCCAGCGTCGGCCCGACGAGAGCGACCGACAGTGCCAGCGCCACCCAGAAGGGCAGCTGACGCCGCGGGATCTGATCGATTTCGGCCGGGGCTCCAGCCGGGGTTTCTGTGGTCAT
>CAVWPQ010000048.1:0-98167 GCA_963756865.1 uncultured Actinomycetota bacterium
CGCTGATTTCGCGCAGGCGGTGATCGACGCGGACCTGATCTGGATCGGCCCGAGCCCGCAGTCCATCCGCGACCTCGGCGACAAGGTCACCGCGCGGCACATCGCCGCCAAGGCGAAGGCCCCGCTGGTGCCCGGCACGTCGGAACCGGTCAAGGACGCCGACGAAATCGTCGCCTTCGCCGAGGAGTACGGCGTGCCGATCGCGATCAAGGCCGCGTTCGGCGGCGGTGGCCGCGGCATGAAGGTGGCCCGCACCATCGAGGAGATTCCCGAGCTGTTCGACTCGGCCACCCGCGAGGCCGTTGCGGCGTTCGGCCGCGGTGAATGCTTCGTCGAGCGCTATCTGGACAAGCCGCGCCACGTCGAGGCGCAGGTGATCGCCGATACGCACGGCAACGTCGTCGTCGCGGGCACCCGCGACTGCTCGCTGCAGCGCCGCTTCCAGAAGCTGGTCGAGGAGGCGCCCGCGCCGTTTTTGACCGACGCGCAGCGCAAGGAGATCCACGAGTCCGCCAAGCGCATCTGCAAGGAGGCCGGCTACTACGGCGCGGGCACCGTCGAGTACCTGGTCGGCCAAGATGGCCTGATCTCGTTCCTCGAGGTCAACACCCGCCTTCAGGTGGAGCATCCGGTGACCGAGGAAACCGCGGGCATCGACCTGGTCCGCCAGCAATTCCGCATCGCGAACGGCGAAGCCCTCGACATCACCGAGGATCCGACCCCGCGCGGCCACTCGATCGAGTTCCGCATCAACGGTGAGGACGCGGGCCGCGGCTTCCTGCCCGCCCCCGGCCCGGTCACCAAGTTCGAGGCACCGACCGGCCCCGGTGTGCGGCTGGACTCCGGCGTCGAGTCCGGTTCAGTGATCGGCGGGCAGTTCGACTCGATGCTCGCCAAGCTGATCGTCTCCGGCGCGACGCGGCAGGAGGCGTTGGAGCGGTCCCGCCGCGCGCTCGACGAATTCATCGTCGAAGGTTTGGCCACCGTCATCCCGTTCCACCGTGCGGTGGTGTCCGATCCGGCCTTCATCGGCGACGACAACGGCTTCACGGTGCATACCCGCTGGATCGAGACCGAGTGGGACAACCAGATCGAGCCCTTCACCGGCGGTGACCCGCTGGAGGAGTCCGACACCATCCCGCGGCAGACCGTCGTCGTCGAAGTGGGCGGCCGCCGGCTCGAGGTGTCGCTGCCCGGCGACCTGGCCATCGGCAACGGCGGCGGCGCTGCCGCGCCCGGTGTCGTGCGTAAGAAGCCCAAGGCCCGCAAGCGCGGTTCTCACGGCGGTAGCGCCGCGTCCGGCGATGCGGTCACAGCCCCGATGCAGGGCACCGTCGTCAAGGTCGCCGTCGAGGAGGGCCAGGAGGTCGCCACCGGCGATCTGGTGGTCGTGCTGGAGGCGATGAAGATGGAGAACCCCGTCACCGCCCACAAGGACGGCACCATCACCGGCCTTGCGGTCGAGGCGGGTGCCGCCATCACGCAGGGCACCGTGCTGGCCGAGATCAAGTAGCGCGACAGCGCCACGCGCGGCCGGGCGGACAACTCATCCGCAGCTTCGGGATTGGATACACGGGTCTGGTTGCTTGTATTGCAATGCGATGTGAAGCAAGCGGGGTGACTGTCCGTCCGCCACTCCTCCAGGAGTTGATTTAGCAAGCCTGGTAGGCGGCTGCAACACCTGCATCACGCAGTGACTACCGGCCGATCGATCGGCTTGAGCAAATCTTATGTGTGTATTCATTTTGTTGCGGATGACGGCGGGATACTCTGGACGCAAGTGCCGTGGCGACTCAGGATTATTAGCTTCTGCGCTGCGGCAATAACGCCCTGATGACCCAGGACATAGCTGATTTGCCAAGTCACCGCTTATTTCTGTCATACCCTTGCGGGTAACTTTCGCGTCAGTTAATATTTGCCGACAATCGCGGTTAACTGAACCGATGAACTGCAGCGCAGGTTCGCCCGCGCACGAGGACAGCAATCGCGGCGTAGCATGGCGCAGGAGGAAGACTAGAGGTAGAGCCGGAGCGGTTTGCATGAACAAGCCGGCGCGGTTTGTAGGGGAGGGAGTGGGTCGGCCCCGCTCTCGAGGCGAAAGCCCGAGAGCGGGGCCGATTCCATTGTTACTTGCGACGACGTCAGTCCGGCGTCACCAGGCTGCGTTCCTCGAGAGCCGTGCCGAAGTACGTCGCCTTCGGGTCGACGACGACGGCCAAGGTGGCGCCGCGGCGCGCCAGTGAATCCTGTGCCATCTGCTTGAACGAGATCTTCTGTGGCCCACCGATGTTGACGTAACCGTTGAGCGGGGCCGCGACTGCTGCGCGCGATACGACGGAGGCCACCTTCCAACCCGGGATCGGCTGGATCAACGCGTCGGGCACGCGTACCTCGTCGCCGACGACCATCGAGTCGGTGATCTGGTCGGTGAACTCCTCGAACTGCGTGGCCCGCACCAGGGTGTAGGGCAGGCCCGATCCGCTGATGATCCGCTCCTGGGCGACTTTGGCGCGCAGATACCCACTCTCGGGAAGTCCGTCGGTTCCGACGATCGACAGCGCGACGTAGTGGCCCACCCCGGCCTTCTTCGCTTCTTCGACAAGGTTGGTCGTGGACGTGGTGAAGAAACTCATCACGGGCCCATCGGAGAAGTCCGGCGAGTTGAGGACGTCGATCAAGGCGTCCGCCCCTGCGAGTGCCCCTGCGACGCCCTCGCCGGTGAGCACGTCGACGCCCGTGTTCCTGGAGGCGGCGACGACATCGTGGCCGTCCGCGGTCAGCGAGTCGACGAGCTTCGTTCCGATAAGGCCACTGGCCCCGATCACTGCGATCTTCATACTTACTATTACCCCCTGTGGACCCGGTGGAAATCAATGCAGGCGCTTGGTATTTGCGCGGTGTGCGTTCGGATGCCGACTATCGCTGGGACGTATGCGAACCGATCACGGGCGATGTGGTCGCGAAGGTGACCCTCGACCCGGATACCGCCAGGCTGTCGTCCGTAGGCGAGAACACCGAAGCGATCGACGTCGCGGAGCAGGCGGTGCGCCGATTCGCCGGCCAGGCTCTCGGCATCACGATTCGGGATTGACGTCGATATCGACGCCCGTCGCGAGGTCGGCGCAGTCGACGCGCACCACGTCGGCGCGGGAGTCCAGAAACGACCGCGCGCCCTCGTCCCCACCCAACGTGCCGACAAGCTGCACCCAATGGCGACGGCCGATGACGACGGGGTGTCCGGGCCTGCCGCCGTAATGGGCCCGCGCGATGCCGGACCGCGAAGCTCGAGCGGCGTCGAGCACACGCCGCACGGTGTCCGCTCCGACGTCGGGTGTGTCGACAGTGAGCAGCACCACGTAGTCGGCCGTCCCGGATTCCAGCGCCGCCATGCCCGCCTGCACCGATGCGCTCATCCCGTCGGCCCAGTCGCTCGCCACTACCGACCGCGCAGGCGCGGGCACGTCGACGATCGCCGCACCGAGCACGACGACGACGTCGTCGCACCCGCCGTCAGCGAGCGAGCGGACCGCGTTGTTAAGCCATTGCCCGTCGGCGGCGAGCACCTTCGGCATGCCGTAGCGAGTGCCCGCACCCGCTGCGAGGACGACGCCGCCGACGTCAGACGCCATGCCAACAGTGTGGACTCTGACCAGGCTCTATGAGAAACATGTTTTCAAGATTGATGAATGTCGGCGGTGGGGCGTAGGGTCATGATCAGGTTGAGTTCACAGCCGCGGGATACGTCATCGACCGCGGGATTTCACGAACTCCCGCCGCGATGGGCTTTGAGGACCCAGGGCCTTGAACTTTGGCGTGAACCACAGTTGGAAAATTTCTTCGACTGATGGAGTCACAAATAATGTCTACTGCCATAACTACTGCGCGCCCTGTTGACCGCCGCGACACCCAAACCGCGTCGTTCGCGACGCGCTGGCTGCAGCCGTCGGTTGCGGTGATCACCGCCAAGGGTGAACTGGATGCGTTCAATGCCCAGGATCTCGTCGAGTACACGTTGCGCGATGTCGAAAGTACCCAGCGAGTGGCGCTGGATCTGACCGGTGTCGACTTCTTCGGCACTGCGGGCTTCTCCGCGCTGCACACATTGAACGTGCGGTGCGCAGGCGCCGGAGTCGAATGGGTATTAGTGCCGAGCACTGCGGTCAGCAGGCTCTTGCGGATCTGCGATCCGGATTCGGCGTTGCCGATCGCGACCACGATGTCGGCGGCGTTGTCACGGCTTCAGGCCGACCAGCGTCGGCTACTGCAGTTGGTCACGGAGCCGCGTTAGCGACTTCGCCAGCAGTCGCGACACGTGCATCTGTGAGATGCCGACCCGCTCGGCGATCTGAGTCTGGGTCAGCGACTCGAAGAATCTGAGCAGGAGCACGGTGCGCTCACGCTCGGGAAGCGCTTCGAGCAACGGGCGCAACGCTTCTCGGTTCTCGATCTGATCGAGGTTGAGGTCGACGTCGCCCAAGGTGTCAGCGATGGCGGGAGCGTCCTCAGTGCCGCTGCCGCCGCCGCTGTCAATCGACAGCGTGTTGTAGGAGCTGCCTGCCACCAAACCCTCGACGACCTCGTCGCGGTCCATACCGAGTTCGGCAGCGAGTTCAGTCGGGGTCGGCGCGCGACCCAGCCGCTGCGACAGTTCGGCGGTGGCCGCGCCGAGGCGCAGGTGAAGTTCCTTGAGCCTGCGTGGCACCTTCACCGACCAGCTGTTGTCTCGGAAGTGCCTGCGAACCTCACCCATGATCGTCGGCACCGCGAACGACACGAAATCCGAACCGGCGTCGACGTCGAAACGAATCACGGCGTTGACAAGGCCGACTCGGGCCACCTGGACGAGGTCGTCGCGCGGCTCACCGCGTCCGTCGAATCGACGTGCGATGTGGTCGGCCAGCGGGAGACAGCGTTCGACGATGCGCTCGCGCTGCCTGGTGAACTTGGCGGAGTCGTCCGGCAAGCCCTGTAACTCGCGGAACATCTCGGCGACGTCCGCGTATTCAGAGTTCGATCGGGATTTCGAACCCTGGGACCGCTGCGGACTCACCTGAGCGAACTCGCTCGCCTCGTCGTCATCGATATGCCGAACACCTGACCGTCATCGGCGCCCTGGCCGTCCTGGAAAGTCTTCACCTCGTCGGTGAGAGAACTCAGCACATGCCAGCTGAAGCTGCCGGGCGTCAGGATGTCCTGACTCTTGCACGTCGTCGACGCCTCGACCACGACCTCGTTCTCCCCGGGATCCACGACAAGCAACAGGGTTGAGTCCGGCATCGCCGACCTGATCAGCCGCGTGCAGGCCTCGTCGACTGCGAGCCGAAGGTCGGACACCGCGTCGAAGTCGAGATCCTCGAAGGTGCCGATGGCGGCGACGACGGTGCGCACCACGGCGAGATTTTCCAGCTGAGCAGAAACGCGGACTTCGACCGAGCGGTCACCGCTTTGGTGTCCGTTGTTGCTGTGCTCGTCCGCCATCTGACCTCCCGGCAATGTCGCATCGAGACTACTCCAAGTGGAATTCCAGCTAACCACTGGCGTTCCCGACGATTAGCGACGTGTGACGCCCGTCTCCGCGGGGTAATGACGCTGGATGACCGACTTCCCAGCGGCGACGATGAAATGACATCGATGTGTGATACCCAGCCTGAGCGAATCTATAACGGCGGGTCCCGATGCGGCTGCGCCGCAGCGTAGTCAGCGGCCCCGGCTTGCACCGGGTGCGACGCGGTCGCGGGTTCTCCTACCACGACGAAAACGGCAAGGCGATCACCGATGAGAAGACCCTGGCCCGCATCAGGGACCTGGTCATCCCACCCGCCTGGAAGAAAGTCTGGATCAGTCCGCACGCGAACGGCCACATCCAGGCGGTGGGAACCGATGTCGCCGGTCGCCGCCAATACCAGTACCACGAGCAGTGGCAGGAGGAACGCGCCGAAGAGAAGTTCGACCGGGTGCTGGAAATGTCGAAGGCCCTGCCGGATATGCGTCGGCGCATCGGGTCGGACCTGCGCAAGCGGGGGCTCGATCGCGATCGAGTTCTCGCCCTTGCTCTTCAACTGCTCGACCTCGGATACTTCCGGGCAGGTGGTGAGCAGTACGCCGAGGAGAACAACTCGTTCGGGATCGCGACACTGCTGTGTGAACACGTGGCGCTGCAGCGAGAGGCCGTCGAGTTCGACTTTCCGGCCAAAAGCGGTGTCCGGCGAACGCTTCTGATCGACGACCCCGAGGTGGTCCGTTCGGTGCGCGCGCTCATGCGGCGCCCCGAACGCACTGACCGACTGCTCGCCTGCCGGAATTCGTCGGGCTGGATCGACGTCCACGCCGGCGATCTCAACGCCCGGTTCAAGGAACTCGTCGGCGACGAATTCACGGTCAAAGACCTACGCACCTGGCACGGCACCGTGCTGGCGGCCGCCGCCTTCGTCGACGCCGACCCGCCGGTGAACAAGACGGTGATCAAGCGAGTGGAGTCCGCGGTGATGAAGGAGGTGGCCGACGAACTCGGCAATACCCCGGCGGTGGCCCGCGGCTCCTACGTCGACCCTCGCGTCGTCGAGGGATACGAAAAGGAGATGACGATCGCTGCCGGCGTGCGGCGTGCCAACCGCACGAAGAGTCCCGGCCAGCGGCAGGCGATTCTCGAGGCCAGCACTGCGCGGTTGATCCGAAAAGTCGCAAAAAGTTAGTCACGCCACCCCGCGTTTAGCCCATCCAGTCCTCGGGAACCCATTGACTGCGCAGGAACGACGTCCTGTGTTCGCCCAAGAAGTGGGCACTAAAGCTGAATCCGCTAGCGGAGGAGTGAACTATGACCGAGAAGAACAGTGGACCCGAAGAAGGCGTCAAGGGCGTTGTCGAAGACGTCAAGGGCAAGGCCAAGGAAGCGGTTGGCACCGTAGCAGGCCGCAACGACATGGTTGAAGAGGGCAAGGCCCAGCAGGACAAGGCCGACGCTCAGAGGGATGCTGCGAAGAAGGAAGCCGAGGCCGAGGCCGCGCGCGGAAGCGCGAAGACTGCCGAAAAGCGCCAGGAAGCCAATCAGTAAGACCTAGCGCTACCAAAGAGTCCCAGCCGGGAAACCGGCTGGGATTCTTTCGTTCTACGCCGGTTTAGCTGCTGGGGCGTTGGCGATGAGCTTCGGGATGTTCTGCGTACCAACGCTCTTCGATGCCACGCACCCGCCGATGCTCGACGGCCAGCCACATCAGGCCGACGGCCAGAAGTGCAGCCGAGACCGCGCCGAACACCAGGCCGGTGCTGTGGTGGTTCGTCGCGTGTGCGGCCAATCCTCCGACGAAGGACACCAGGGCCACCGCGATGACAACCAGCGCAGGCATGTTCTTGGTGTCGGTCATGGATTCACCGGCATGTGGCCGGGTCGTCCTCGAATGGTCGACGGGATCTTTCGGGCTCTTCATGGCTGCTCCTTCCGCCATACTGCTTGCCCGTCTTAGGGGATATTTCCCACGGTAGAACTAACCGAAGCCGTTGGCACCAATCTGGCGGTAATCAGGGCAACGCGATGAGCGGCAGGCTCTTCGCGAGAACCAGCAGCATCGCGGCCACGAGGAACCAGCCCGCGCCCTGCCACGGCCAGGAGAGGCCCTCGTCCCGCCAAACCTGGTAGGTCCGGACGAATGCGCGCAGTCCGCCTGCCAGCAGGATCAGCGGGGCGCCCACGGTCAGAAGGGTGAGTTGCGGTGCACCGCAGGCGAGCGCGTCGTATGTCGACGCCCCACACGTGCCGATCCAGACCTGCGCGAGCGCCATGAACGCGATCGCGGCGACCGTCACGGCGGCGCTGAAGCGCACAGCCTCGATTACGCATGCACGGCTCGCGGCGCCGCCGTGGCGCAGATCATCGGTGGTGCGATACACGAGCACTTAATTCCCCTGGTGAGACAGGGTTAAACCTGGTTTCCGAGGCATCGGTTCTGCACCGCGCCGGTTACCCGCCGAGTGTGCGGTTTCGTCCGCGGCACGCCGCGTGGTGCGTACGTAATCGCACAGCCGTCACCGCTCAGCGACAACAGAGCGACAATCCCAGACACACCAGCGTCTACAACCGCAGGCTGTCGGCGTGCGGACCTAACATCGCCTCGTGGCGCGCACCAGAACGAAGGCCTACCTGGCCGTCGGCGGCGCATCGGGCCTTGTCTCTCATCTACTCGGCGTGGGCCTGCCGTGGAGTCTCGTGATCGGGGCCGTCGCACCTCTGCTTCTCGCCGCCGCCCCGCATTTCCTGCTGGCCACCGTCAGAGGCGCCTTCACGCCAGGCCCCAACGAGACACCCGCAGCCATGGCCATGTCGGGAATGGAGTTCGAGGACCACGTGGCCCGCATCGCCCGGTCGTGCGGGGTGCCGGTGATCATGACCGCCGTCACCGGCGATTGGGGCGTCGACGTGGTCGTCGGACACCGACCCGATCGCGTTGCGGTGCAATGTAAACGGCAGTCACGGCCAGTCGGCGCCGGCGCAGTGCAGGAGGTCGTCGCGGGGGCCCCGATGCACGGCTGTACGAAGACGATGGTCGTCACCAACCACGAATTCACCCCAGCCGCAGTGAAACTCGCGGAGCTTCACGGCTGCCAGCTGGTCGGCGGATCGGAGCTGCCGCGGCTACGCTCGATCATCCGACAGCTCACCGAGCCGTCGGAACCGACCACCCTTTAGCGCAGTGCGTCCCGCACGGCGGCCACGGCCTCGTCGATCTCGCCGTACGAGACCGTCAGCGCAGGCCGGAACCGGACGCTGTCAGAGCCGCTGGCCAGCATCATGACTCGGCGATCCCACAACTTGCGGATCAGCTCGTCGCGCTGCTCCCCTGACGGCAGACTGAACGCGCGCATCAGGCCGCGACCGCGAACGTCGTGAACCAGCTCGGGGAACTCGGCGGCGAGCTCCTCCAGACGGGCGTGCAGATAGCGACCCGCCTCGGCGGCGTGCTCCATCAGACCGTCGGATTCGATGACCTCGAGGATGCGCCGCGAGCGGACCATGTCCACAAGGTTGCCGCCCCACGTCGAGTTGATCCGCGAGCTGACGGCGAACACGTTGTCGTCGACCTCGTCGACCCGGCGGCCTGCCATGATCCCGCACACCTGGGTCTTCTTGCCGAACGAGACGATGTCCGGAGTCACGCCCAATTGCTGATAGGCCCAAGCGGTTCCGGTGAATCCGCAGCCGGTCTGCACCTCGTCGAAGATCAGCAGTGCGTCGAACTCGTCGCACAGCTCACGCATCGCTGCGAAGAACTCCGGACGGATGTGGCGGTCGCCGCCCTCACCCTGGATGGGCTCGGCGATGAAGCACGCGATGTCGTGCGGGTTCGCCTCGAAGGCCGCCCGCGCCTGACGCAGGGACTCGGCCTCAAGCGCAGCCATGTCGGCGCCGGGACGGATGTAGGGCGAGTCGATGCGCGGCCAGTCGAACTTGGGGAACCGCGCGACCTTGTTCGGGTCCGTGTTGGTCAGCGACAGCGTGTAGCCGCTGCGACCGTGGAAGGCGCCGCGCAGGTGCAGCACCTTGGTGCCGAGTTCGGGATCGATACCGCGCGACTCGTTGAGTCTGCTCTTCCAGTCGAAGGCGACCTTCAGCGCGTTCTCGACGGCCAGCGCACCTCCGTCGACGAAGAACAGATGCGGCAGCGCCGGGTCACCGAGCACGCGCGCGAAGGTGTCGACGAACCGCGCCATCGGCACGCTGTACACATCGGAGTTGCTCGGCTTGTTCACCGCGGCGGTGGCGAGCTCGGCGCGAAACGCCTCGTCATCGGCCAGCGCGGGGTGGTTCATGCCAAGAGCCGAGGAAGCGAAGTACGTGAACATGTCGAGGTAGCGCTCGCCCGTGCGGGCATCGATCAGGTTCGAGCCGGCCGAGCGCTCGATGTCGAGCACGAAATCGAGACCGTCGGCCAGGATGCTGCGGGCAAGCACCTCACGGACATCGGCGGGACCGATTGCGTCGACGGCGGCTGTTTTTTGGGCAGGGGTCATCACAGCGGTCATGGTAGCCATCGTAACGCATTTTTTACGGCAAACACACCCCGCCGCCGGAACATTTACGGGACATTGTCGCGTCCTGCGTAAAAAGTCTGTAGGATGATCGTGCTTCGAGTGCGCACATTGGCCGCCGTCCGGATCTGCTGCAACAGATCTTCAAGCACCCGCGCCGACTCGACACGCACCAAGAGGACATAGCTTTCCTCGCCCGCCACCGAGTGACACGACTCGATGGCCTCGATGTGCTCGAGACGGGCGGGCGCATCATCGGGTTGAGAGGGATCGATAGGAGAGATGGCCACGAACGCCGACAGCATGAGTCCGACGGCTTCCGGGTTGATCCGGGCCGAATACCCGGTCACCACCCCGCGCGCCTCGAGTCGTCGCACTCGTGACTGGACCGCAGACACCGAAAGCCCCGCGGTCGCCGCAAGCTGGGCGAGCGTCGCCCGCCCGTCGGCAACGAGTTCGCGCGCCAGAATCCGATCGATCTCATCGAGCGGTTCGCTCATGGCCGCACTGTATCCGAGCAGGTGCGCGAAGTGAGTCGACCAATCGAAACGTGGCAGCTGCGCGCCAAATTCGCGGCTGCGCTGTCCCACATGTACGGCACCGAGGTACCCGCGTACACCACACTTCTCGACGTCAGCGGGCAGGTGAACCGCGCACGCGGCGGCTCGCAGCGGGTGACCGCCGAACGGCACGGCGCGATCCGCGTCGGCAGTGCAAGCGAACTCGCCGCCGTCGCCGACCTATTCGCGGCGTTCGGCATGTACCCGGTCGGGTTCTACGATCTCCGTGACGCCACGCCGCCGGTGCCGGTGGTGTCGACCGCGTTCCGTCCGATCGACGCGGATCAGTTGGAACACAATCCGTTTCGAGTGTTCACGTCGATGCTGGCGACCGCCGATACCCGGTTTTTCTCGCCCGAACTACGTGTGCGGGTCGAGCGCTTTCTCGCTGAGCGCCAGTTGTTCGACCCCGCGCTGATCGCTGAAGCCAGGCACATCGCCCAGGCGGGTGGCGCCGAGCCTGCGCGGGCAGAGAAGTTCGTCTCCGCAGCGGTGGCCGCATTCGCGTTGTCCCGCGAACCGATCGACCGCGGCTGGTACGACGAGTTGACTGAGGTCTCCGCCGTCGCCGCCGATATTGCGGGCGTCACCACGACGCACATCAACCACCTCACGCCGCGTGTTCTCGACATCGACGAGCTGTACCTGCGGATGACCGAGCGCGGCATCACGATGACCGAGGCGATCCAGGGCCCGCCGCGCTGGCACGGCCCGGATGTGCTGCTGCGCCAGACGTCGTTCCGGGCGCTCGCCGAACCACGTCGCTTCCGCGAGGCCGACGGCAGCGTCACCGACGCAACACTGCGGGTGCGGTTCGGCGAGGTGGAGTCGCGCGGCGTCGCACTGACCCAGAAGGGACGCCGACGCTTCGACGCGGCCATGGCCGCCCCCAACCCCGCCAAGGCGTGGGCCGACTACTTCCCCACCACCCACGAGCGCATGGCGGCGGCAGGACTGGCGTACTACCACGGCGGTGACCCGTCCAAACCCGTTGTCTACGAGGATTTCCTGCCCGCCTCGGCGGCCGGGATCTTCCGGTCGAACCTCGATACCGACGCGCAGAAGGCCGCGGGCGAGGAAGATCGGAACTGGGACTACACAGCCGACTGGATGGCCGGACAGATCGGCCATCACATTCATGACCCCTACGAGCTCTACGAGAAAGTCGCATCCTCATGACAAGCGTTCAAACAGCACAGCTTCCCACCGCGGACGACCTTCGTGCGAAGGTCCACGATGCACTGCAGGCCATCGGCTCCCGCGTCGAACTCGGTGAGCCGGGCGCGCACGGCGTGCACGCCAGCACTCCGATCACCGGCGACGTCCTCTTCACCATCGCGGAGAGCACCCCGGAGCAGGCCGACGCCGCCATTGCCGAAGCGGCGCAGGCGTTCACCACATGGCGCACGACACCCGCACCGGTACGCGGCGCACTGGTGGCGCGACTTGGCGAGCTGCTCAAGGAGCACAAGAGCGACCTCGCCGCGCTGGTCACCATCGAGGCGGGGAAGATCACCTCGGAGGCCCTCGGCGAGGTGCAGGAGATGATCGACATCTGCGAGTTCGCCGTCGGGCTCTCGCGTCAGCTGTACGGCAAGACGATCGCGTCGGAGCGTCCTGGGCACCGGCTGATGGAGACCTGGCACCCGCTGGGCGTGGTCGGCGTCATCACCGCGTTCAACTTCCCCGTCGCGGTGTGGTCGTGGAACGCCGCGATCGCCCTGGTCTGCGGCGACACCGTGGTGTGGAAGCCCTCAGAGCTCACGCCGCTGACCGCGCTGGCGTGCCAGGCGCTCGCCGAACGGGCCGCAAAGGACGTCGGCGCGTCGGAGCATCTCTGCAGGCTCATCATGGGCGGCCGCGAGGTCGGCGAACGCCTGGTCGACGACCCGCGCGTCGCGCTGCTGAGCGCGACGGGTTCGGTGCGGATGGGCCAGCAGGTCGGGCCGCGCGTGGCCCAGCGGTTCGGCCGGGTGCTGCTGGAGCTCGGCGGCAACAACGCGGCGATCGTCACTCCGTCGGCGGATCTCGAGCTGGCCGTGCGCGGCATCGTGTTCTCGGCGGCGGGCACCGCGGGCCAGCGCTGCACGACGCTGCGCAGGCTGATCGTGCACAGTTCGATCGCCGACTCGCTCGTCGAGCGGATCGTGTCGGCGTATCGGCAGCTGCCCGTCGGCGACCCCGATGTCGAGGGAACCCTCGTCGGGCCGCTCATCCACGAAACCTCCTACCGGGACATGGTCGGTGCGCTGGAACGTGCGCGCGCAGAAGGCGGCGAGGTGTTCGGCGGCGAGCGTCAAGACTTCGGGGACAACGCCTATTACGTCTCCCCCGCAGTGGTGCGGATGCCCGCGCAGACTGAGCTGATGCACTCCGAGACGTTCGCGCCGATCCTGTATGTGGTGACCTACGACGACATCGACGAGGCGATCGAGCTGAACAACGCGGTACCGCAGGGCCTTTCGTCAGCCATCTTCACCCTCGACGTCCGCGAGGCCGAGCGGTTCATGTCTGCAGACGGTTCGGACTGCGGCATCGCCAACGTCAACATCGGCACCTCGGGCGCCGAGATCGGCGGCGCGTTCGGCGGCGAGAAGGAGACCGGCGGCGGGCGCGAGTCCGGTTCGGATGCGTGGAAGACCTACATGCGCCGCGCCACCAACACGGTGAACTACAGCTCCGAGCTGCCGCTGGCGCAGGGCGTGCACTTCGGCTAGGGCGTCTCGAGCGCCTTTGCGCAGGCGGCGAGGATCGCAGCGAAGCTCGATCGGATCGCTGCACCCGTCACCGCCTCCAACACCTTGCCGCCCACCCAGGCGGGATGTGTGTAGGCCGTGTCCCAATCAACGTGGGTGCCGTCGGCCGTCGGGGTGAGTGTCAGCGTGCCGCCGTCGTGGTCGGTGGCGGGGACCGCACGGACGATCCGGTAGGAGTAGCTGCGCGGCGGGTCGTAGGCCGTGTACTCCTCGCGGAGCCACATGCCGACGCACGTCGCCTCCCTGACAGCGCCGGGTCCCAGCGGCGGTGAGCCCTTCGCCCAGCGGACCCGCAGGATCGCCGGGGCCGCCGTCAGGCTCTTCGGGTCAGCCAACCAGTCGAAGACCTGATCCTGTGGAGCCGCGATGGTGCGTTCGACATGAATTTCGACCACGGCGTCACAGTACGTTGACGTTCTGAGCCGGTGTTGTACACGCGCAAATTAGAATGGCGGGGTGGCTGAACCCAGGCGACGACTCTCCCCCGACGATCGTCGGAGCGAGCTACTGGCGCTGGGCGCCAAGGTGTTCGGCGAACGCCCCTACGACGACGTCCGGATCGATGAGATCGCCGAACGGGCAGGCGTATCACGGGCGTTGATGTACCACTACTTCCCGGACAAGCGCGCATTCTTCGCAGCGGTGGTGAAGGCCCAGGGCGACGAGCTGTTCGAGGCGACGAACACCCCTGCGATCGCGGGCCAGACGCTGTTCGAACAGCTTCGCGCGGGGGTGCTGGCGTATCTGCACTATGACGAGCAGCATCCACACGGCGCGTGGGCTGCCTACGTCGGCGTGGGTACATCCGACCCGGTTCTGCGCAACATCGAGGACACCGACAACGAGCGTCAGGTCAACCGGCTGATGGGCCGGATGAACGCGACGCTCGGCAGCGGCCTCGACTCCAAGGTGGAACGCGACATTCGCATCACCATGTACGGCTGGCTGGCCATGACGATGGAGCTGTGCAGGCAACGCATCATGGACCCGTCCATCGACGCGGGCCAGATCGCCGACACATGCGCGCACGCCCTGCTCGACATGATCGGCCGGGTTCCCGGTGTTCCCGGCGCGCTCAGCGAAGCGGTCGCGTTCGAGCGACGCGGTACATGATCTTCGGGCGCAGCAGCCGCGTGGGCGGGTCGATGAACCCGGTGACTCTGATCAGCTGTTCCGCGCAGGCGATGTCCGATTCGACTGTCGGCGTTCCACGTGTTGCGATTCGCTCGAAGCGGACGCCCATTTTCGCGCCGAGCGCCGTCCGACCGCGACGGTTGTCGGTGCCCGTTGGCACGATGGTCAAGTGAGCTCTACCCAGGACCCGCTCGCCCGGTTCAGTGCGCTGACCAAGGAGTGGTTCACCGGCACCTTCGCGGCGCCCACAGACGCCCAGGCGCAGGCCTGGTCGGCCATCGCCGACGGCGACAACACGCTGGTCATCGCGCCGACCGGGTCCGGCAAGACGCTGGCCGCCTTCCTGTGGGCGATCGACAGGCTCGCCGGCGAGCCACGGCCCGAGCGGGCTGCCACCCGCGTGCTGTACGTATCGCCTTTGAAAGCGCTGGCCGTCGACGTCGAGCGCAACCTCCGCACGCCATTGACGGGCATCACCCGGATAGCCGAGCGGCACGGACAACACGCGCCGGAGATCAGTGTCGGCGTCCGCTCCGGCGACACCCCGCCCGGTCGGCGGCGCGAGCTCATCACCAAGCCGCCGGACGTCCTGATCACCACACCCGAATCCCTGTTCCTGATGTTGACGTCGGCTGCCCGCGATGCCCTTGCCTCGGTGCAGACCATCATCGTCGACGAAGTGCACGCGGTCGCCGCCACCAAACGGGGTGCCCACCTCGCCCTCTCGCTGGAGCGACTCGACCAACTGCTGGACAAGCCCGCGCAGCGGATCGGGTTGTCGGCGACGGTGCGCCCACCGGAAGAGGTGGCGCGTTTCCTGTCCGGGCAGGCGCCGACGACGATCGTCGCACCGCCCGCGGCCAAGACGTTCGACCTGTCGGTGCAGGTGCCGGTTCCGGATATGGCCAACCTCGAGAACAATTCGATATGGCCGGACGTCGAGGAACGCATCGTCGACCTGATCGAGGCGCATCGCAGTTCGATCGTGTTCGCCAACTCGCGGCGACTGGCTGAACGACTCACGTCCCGGCTCAACGAGATTCATGCCGAGCGCCTCGGAATCGAGTTACCCGGCGGGCCCAACCCCCAGGTGGGCGGGGGGTCGCCCGCGCACATCATGGGCAGCGGACTCGCGTCGGGCGCGTCCCCTCTGCTGGCCAAAGCCCACCACGGCTCGGTCAGCAAGGAGCAGCGCGCTCTGGTCGAAGACGATCTGAAGACGGGACGGCTCAAAGCCGTTGTCGCCACCTCGAGCCTCGAACTCGGTATCGACATGGGCGCGGTCGATCTGGTGATCCAGGTGGAGACGCCGCCGTCGGTGGCCAGTGGACTGCAGCGCGTCGGCCGGGCGGGCCACCAGGTGGGCGAGATCTCCCAAGGCGTGCTGTTCCCGAAGCACCGCACCGACCTGATCGGCTGTGCGGTGACGGTTCGGCGGATGCTGTCCGGCGAGATCGAGACGATGCGGGTTCCGACGAACCCGCTCGACGTACTCGCCCAGCACACGGTGGCGGCCTGCGCGCTCGAACCTCTCGACGCCGACCTGTGGTTCGATGCGGTGCGGCGAAGCGCGCCTTTTGCGACATTGCCGCGCAGCGCGTTCGAGGCGACCCTCGATCTGCTGTCCGGCAAGTATCCGTCGACGGAGTTCGCCGAGTTGCGACCCCGGCTGGTCTACGACCGCGATGCGGGCACTCTGACCGCGCGGCCAGGAGCGCAGCGGCTGGCCGTCACCTCCGGCGGAGCGATACCGGACCGCGGATTGTTCACCGTCTACCTCGCATCCAGTGCTGAGTCCGAAAAGCCTTCGCGGGTAGGCGAACTCGACGAGGAGATGGTCTACGAGTCACGGCCAGGCGATGTGATCTCCCTTGGCGCGACCAGCTGGCGGATCACCGAGATCACCCACGACCGGGTACTGGTGATCCCTGCACCGGGTGAGCCCGCCCGGCTGCCGTTCTGGCGCGGTGACGGGGTCGGCAGGCCTGCGGAGCTCGGCGCGGCGATCGGCGCATTCACCGGTGAGCTGTCCGGGTTGGGCCGGGATGACTTCGCCAAGCGTTGTGACGCAATGGGCTTCGACGACTACGCGATCGACAACCTGTGGCAGCTTCTGAACGACCAACGGCAGGCGACGGGAACCGTGCCGACGGACGTCACGTTCGTGGTCGAGCGGTTCCGCGACGAGCTCGGCGACTGGCGGGTGATCCTGCATTCGCCGTACGGCCTGCGGGTGCACGGTCCGCTGGCGCTTGCGGTGTCGCGCCGACTGCGTGAGCGCTACGGCATCGACGAGAAGCCGACCGCCTCCGACGACGGCATCATCGTGCGGCTGCCCGACACCGAGGACACCGCTCCCGGCGCCGAGCTGTTCGTCTTCGACGCCGACGAGATCGAGCCGATCGTCACCGCCGAGGTGGGCGGCTCGGCGTTGTTCGCCTCCAGGTTTCGCGAATGCTCTGCCCGCGCACTGTTGCTGCCGCGCAGGCATCCGGGCAAGCGGTCGCCGCTGTGGCATCAGCGGCAGCGCGCGGCACAGCTGCTCGACGTGGCTCGCAAGTATCCGGACTTCCCGATCGTGCTCGAAACCGTCCGCGAATGCCTGCAGGACGTCTACGACGTGCCGACACTGACCGACCTGATGCACCGGATTTCGCAGCGAAGGCTGCGACTGGTCGAGGTCGAGACCCAGACGCCGTCGCCATTCGCGGCCTCGTTGCTGTTCGGCTACGTCGGGGCGTTCATGTACGAGGGCGACAGCCCGCTGGCCGAGCGTCGCGCCGCGGCACTCTCGCTGGACAGCACGCTGCTGGCCGAGCTGCTGGGTCGCGTCGAGCTCCGCGAGCTGCTCGACCCGCAGGTGATCGCAAGCACCGCAGCACAATTGCAGCATCTCAGCGAGGATCGCGCCGCCCGCGACGCCGAGGGCGTCGCCGACCTGCTGCGGCTGCTGGGCCCGCTGACCGAGCCCGAAATCGCGGCGCGGTGCACCGCGGACGACGTCGGCGCCTGGCTCGAAGGGCTGCGCGAGGCCAAACGAGTGCTCACGGTGTCGTTCGCCGGGCAGACATGGTGGGTGGCCATCGAGGACATCGGGCTGCTGCGCGACGGCGTCGGCGTTGCGGTTCCGGTCGGTGTGCCGCTGACCTTCACAGAAGGCGTCGACGACCCACTAGGTGAACTGCTGGGACGGTACGCCCGCACCAGGGCGCCGTTCACCACGCATGAGGCGGCGACCCGTTTCGGGCTCGGGCAGCGTGTCACCGCTGACGTGTTGGGCCGCATGGCAATCGACGGCAAGCTGATCCGTGGCGAGTTCACCGATACCACCGACTCGAGCGGCCAATGGTGCGACGCGGGCGTACTGAAGATTCTGCGCAGGCGGTCGTTGGCCGCGTTGCGGGCGCAGGTGGAGCCGGTCAGCACCACAGCTTTTGCGCGCTTCCTTCCCGCATGGCAACAGGTCGGACTCGAGCGGGCCTCCGGCATCGACGGCCTCGCATCGGTGATCGACCAACTGGCCGGGGTGCCGATGCCTGCGTCGGCGATCGAACCGCTGGTGTTCTCGGCCCGCGTCCGCGACTACCAACCCGCGATGCTCGACGAGCTTCTCGCCTCCGGCGAGGTGACGTGGTCGGGTGCGGGCCCGATCGGCAGCGGCGACGGCTGGATCGCGTTCCATCCCGCCGAATCGGCGCCGCTGACGCTGACCCAGCCGACCGAGATCGACTTCACCGAAACCCACCGCGCGATCATGGAAGTACTCGGTGGAGGCGGCGCGTACTTCTTCCGACAGCTCGCCGATGGTGATGCCGAACAGTTCAAAAAGGCTCTGTGGGAACTGATTTGGGCTGGCTGGATAACCGGCGACACGTTCTCGCCCGTGCGGGCATTGCTCGGCGGCACCGGACGCAGAACGGGACGGCCCGCTCATCGCCAGGGGTCCCGACGACCGCCTCGGCTCAGCCGCTACAGCGTCGCCCACGCCCAGACCCGTGCCTCGGATCCCACCGTGGCGGGTCGGTGGTCTGCGCTACCGGCCGCCGAGCTCGATTCGACTGTGCGGGCACACTTTCAGGCCGAGCTTCTGCTCAACCGGCACGGGGTGCTGACCAAGGGCGCCGTCGCGGGCGAGGGCATTCCCGGTGGGTTCGCGATGCTCTACAAAGTGCTGACCGCCTTCGAGGATGCGGGCCGGTGCCAGCGCGGGTATTTCGTCGAGTCGCTGGGCGGCGCGCAATTCGCTGTTGCGTCGACCGTCGACCGGCTGCGGTCCTACCTCGACAGCGTCGAGCCGGATCGCAGGGATTACCAGACTGTCGTGCTCGCCGCCGCTGATCCCGCCAACCCCTACGGCGCGACCCTGCCGTGGCCAGAAGGTGCCCATCGACCTGGCCGCAAGGCGGGTGCACTGGTGGCACTCGTCGACGGTGAACTCACATGGTTCCTCGAGCGCGGCGGTCGCACATTGCTCAGCTTCACCGCCGATCCGGAGGCCCACCATGCAGCGGCCGGTGCACTCGCCGATCTGGTCGGCGCGGGACGCGTGCAATCCCTATTGGTGGAGAAGGTCAACGGTGAACCGGTCCTGGCACCGGATGCCGACAGCGGCCAGGCGGCTGTCATCGCCGCGCTGACAGGTGCCGGTTTCGCGCGGACGCCACGGGGTCTGCGATTGCGCTGAGTTTCGGCTTCCTAGAGTGCTGAACATGGGTTTGCGCACAGCGTTGACCGACAAGTTCGGTATCGACCACCCCGTGGTGCTTGCTCCCATGGGCGGCGTCGCGGGGGGCGCACTGGCGGCGGCCGTCTCAGAGGGCGGCGGCCTCGGCGTGCTCGGCGCCGGCGGCGGGGACCTGACCTGGCTCGCCAGGGAGTGTGAGCTGGCGCGAGCAGGGACGCGAAAGCCGTGGGGCATCGGCTTCCTGTCGTGGGCTATCGACGCGGCCGTCGTCGAAGCGGCGATCGCACAGTCCCCGGCGGCGATCATGTTGTCGTTCGGCGATCCGGCGCCGTTCACCGATGCCATCCGGGCGGCAGGCATCCCGATCATCGTCCAGGTCACCGACCTGACAGAGGCCCGCCGCGCACTCGACGTCGGCGCGGATGTCGTGGTGGCGCAGGGAGCCGAAGCGGGCGGCCACGGCGGAGGCCGGGCGACCCTGCCGTTCGTGCCCGCGGTCGTCGACATCGCGGGTTCGGTGCCGGTGCTGGCCGCAGGCGGTATCGGCGACGGCCGCGGGTTGGCCGCCGCGCTGGTGCTCGGCGCCGCGGGGGCAGTCATCGGAACCCGATTCGAAGCCACGCACGAAGCACTGATCACCGACGACGAGGCCGAGGCGATGGTGGCCGCGGGCGCCGAGGACACCACCCAGGGACGCGCGCTCGACGTCGTTCGCGACTCGCAGTGGCCGGCGCGATATCCGGCGCGGACGCTGCGCAACAAAGTCACCGAGGCCTGGGAGGGACGCGAGGCGCAGATCGACGAAGCTACGAAAGCGGCGTACCGGGACGGCGTCGACCGCGGCGATTTGGACTACCTACCGATCTGGGCTGGCGAAGTCCTCGACCTGATCACCGCACAGGACAGCGCCTCTGCGCTCGTCGGCCGCATCGCGGGTGAGGCCGAACTGGCCATCTCCACTGCAGGCGGCCACCGTGACTGACGTGCTGACCACTCCGTTCGGGTTCGAATCGACCGCAACGGACGTCATCGCGGGTGTCGATCTGACCGGCAAAACGGCGATCGTCACCGGCGCCTCGTCAGGGATCGGGGTCGAGACCGCGCGCGCACTCGCCGCCGCTGGCGCATCGGTCACGCTGGCCGTGCGGGACACCTCCGCAGGCGACCGCGTCGCCGCCGAGATCCGGGACAGCACCGGCAACGACGCCGTCGCCGTCGGCGCCGTCGACCTCAGCGATCTGTCCAGCGTCGCAGCGTTCGTCCTGGCATGGACCGGGCCGCTCGACATCCTGGTCAACAACGCGGGCGTGATGGCGGTGCCCGAGCTGACCTTGTCGCCGAGTGGACACGAGATGCAGTTCGCCACAAACCATCTCGGCCACTTTGCGTTAGCAGTCGGCCTACACGGTGCCCTCGCCGCCGCAGGAAACGCACGAGTCGTGTCGGTGAGCTCGGGCGGGCACCTGCGTTCACCGGTGGTGTTCGACGACATCGACTTCGCGTTCCGCGACTACAACCCGTTCAGTGCGTACGGGCAGTCCAAGACCGCCAACGTGCTGTTCGCCGTCGAGGCAACGCGGCGCTGGGCCGATGACGGCATCACATCGAACGCGCTGATGCCCGGTGCGATCTTCGACACCGCACTCGGACGTCACGTCGATGCGGGCCACGCCGCCTCGGCGGCAAAACAACTGAAGCTGAAGACCGTCGAGCAGGGCGCAGCGACCTCGGTGCTGCTGGCGGCGTCACCGCTGCTCGACGGAATCGGCGGCCGCTATTTCGAGGACTGCGCGGAGGCCAGGATCGTCGACCGCCGTGGCGCACCGGGGGCCGGCGGTGTCGCACGCTACGCCGTCGACCCGGCCAACGCCGAACGGCTGTGGGACATATCGCTGCGGATGGCGGGATAGCGATGCCCGAAGGTGACACCGTTTTCAACACCGCCGCCAAGCTGCGCGAGGCGTTGGAAGGAAAGACGTTGACGCGCTGCGATGTTCGCGTGCCCCGCTACGCCACCGTCGACCTCACCGGTCAGCGGGTCGACGAGGTCGTCAGCCGCGGCAAGCACCTCTTCATCCGGGTCGGCGCGGCGAGCATTCATTCGCATCTGAAGATGGACGGCAGCTGGCGGGTCGGCAGCGCCGCAAGGCCGAGCCGCGCAGGACACCGCATCCGGATCATTCTCGAGGCGGACGACGTGCAGGCGGCGGGCATCGACCTCGGTGTGCTGGAGATTCTCGAACGCGTCAGCGACGAGGATGCCGTCGCCCATCTCGGCCCCGATCTGCTTGGCCCGGACTGGGATCCGCACATCGCGGTCGCGAACCTGACCGCCGACCCGGAGCGCCCGCTGTCCGAAACGCTGCTCGACCAGCGCGTGATGGCAGGCGTCGGCAACGTGTACAGCAACGAGCTGTGCTTCGTCTTCGGGCACCTGCCGACTACACCGGTTGGCTCGGTCAAGGATCCCTTGCGATTGGTTCAACGGGCCCGCGACATGCTGTGGCTGAACCGGTCCCGCTCCAACCGGACCACCACCGGCGACACCCGCCGTGGACAGCAGGTCTGGGTGTACGGGCGCGCCGACGAGCCGTGCCGACGGTGCGGCGCGGCCATCGAATCGGACTGGCGTGGTGAGCGGGTCACCTTCTGGTGCCCGAACTGTCAGCGCTAGGCGCCGTAGTAGTCGCCGCCGCGGGAGAATTCGACGAAGGTGCACGCCTCGTCTCCGACGGACCACGCGTCATGCCCCGGCGGAAGCAGCATCACGTCACCGGCAGCGAAGACCTCCTCGGAGCCGTCGGTCATCCGCACGCCGAGTGCACCGCTCGTCACCACGGCGACGTGCGGTAGCTCGCACAGGTCGGTGCCCGCGTACTCCTTCAGGTCGTTCGACCATCGGGCACCCTTGTCGAAGGTCACCTGCGTCACCGATACGCCGTCAAGGGAGGCGGTTCGCTTGGAGATCAGTCCGTGCACGTCGCTGTCGATATCAGCGAAGCGCGCCTTCTGCATGCCGGGATTAAAGTCGCCCATGGCGATTATTGGATCACGCGCGAACCCGGTCGGAAAGACTAAAACTCATCCGCCGAAACTGGGGGCACCTCCCGCTTGCGCGGGAAATTCCAGCACCCGTTTCTCGAGTAGAGGGGTGCTGGAATTCCGTCTCGCGGTGAACTAGGGAAGCGCGAGCCTGACGATCTTGCGCACCACGGTGCCGAACTGCTTGGGCAGCGAGCCCTTGTTGTAGGGAATGCCGTACCGCTGGCAGATCTCCTGCACCTCCGGCGCGATCTCGGCGTGACGATGGGCCGGGACATCAGGGAACAGGTGGTGCTCGATCTGGAACGACAGGTTGCCGCTCAGGATGTGAAAGAGCTTGCCGCCGGTGAGGTTCGCCGATCCGAGGATCTGGCGGAAGTACCACCCGCCGCGGGTCTCGGCCTTGGTCTCCTCGATCGAGAACTCCTGGACGTCGTCGGGGAAGTGGCCGCAGAAGATGATCATGTAGGACCACACGTTGCGCATCAGGTTGGCGGTCAGGTTGCCCGCGAGCACCCACGGTGCGAACGGCCCGGCCAGCAGCGGGAACGCCACATAATCCTTCAGCGTCTGCTTCTTGACTTTGCGCCAGATGCCGTCGAGGATCTCGCGCTTGTCCGCGATCGTGATCTCACCGGTCCTGATCCGTTCGGATTCCATCTCATGCAGGGCGACGCCGTACTGGAACAGCACCATCAGCAGGAACGCGTACACCGGGTTACCCAGGTAATAGGGCACCCACTTCTGGTCCTTGCTGATCCGCAGGATTCCGTAGCCCACGTCGCGGTCCATGCCGACGATGTTGGTGTACGTGTGGTGCATGTAGTTGTGCGAATGCCGCCACTGGTCGGACGGGCACGCGGAGTCCCACTCGAACTTCTTGCTCGCCAGCGCGGGGTCGCCCGTCCAGTCGTACTGGCCGTGCATGATGTTGTGGCCGATCTCCATGTTGTCGAGGATCTTCGAGATTCCCAGCATCGCGGTGCCCGCAAGCCAGAACGGCGGGAAGATGCCGCCGAAGAGCAGTGCCCGGCCGGCGACCTCCAAACCGCGCTGCGCCTTGATGATCCGGCGGATATAGGTGACGTCGCGCTCACCGAGGTCGGCGATCACGCGCTCTTTGAGCGCATCGAGCTCGCGGCCGAATTCCTCGGCCTGCTCGGGGGTCAGGGTGACAGTCTTGCCTGCGACGGTCTTCTGCAGAGTCTTCTGTGTGGTGATGGTCGGTGTAGTCATGATTCTCCTTACCTAGAGGGCGATCTCGACGTCGCCGACGGGAGCGGACACGCAGATCTGCACGTCCTCTTCCTCGGCGGTGGATACCGTTCCGGTGATCAGGTTGCGTACTGTGCCGCTGGTCTTGCGGCGGGTGCAGCTGTGGCAGATGCCCATCCGGCATCCGCTCTCGGGTGTGAGTCCAGCGTTCTCGGCCTGTACCAGCAGCGGCTGGCCGTCGTCGGTGGCCTCGACACCGCTGTCGGTGAACGAGATTCGGCCGCCGGTGGATTCGGCCGGAGCACTGAACGTGGGCGGGACGAAGCTCTCGAACCGCGCGTCGGGGCAGTGTGCGCGGACGGCGTCCACCAGTGCGGGCGGACCGCAGACGTAGACGGCTTCCGGCTCGGGCATCGCGGCGGCCAGATGGTCGGCGTCGAAATGGCCGGTCAGGTCGCCTGCGCCTTCGCGGGTGTAGCCGTGCAGCACGCGCACCCCTGGCATCGCCGCGAGTTCGTCGGCGTAGCAGGCTTCCTCTGCGCTGCGCGCGTAGTGGATGAAGGCGATCTCCCGATCGGAACCCTCGTCGCGCATCGTGCGCACCATCGACATCACCGGGGTGATACCGCTGCCGCCGGAGACGAACAGGATTCGTGTCGGCCGCTCGGTCGGCAGGGTGAAGTCGCCACCGACCGAGTCGAGGCCGAGGACCATTCCGGGTCGCGCCTTGTCGCACAGGTAGGTGGAGACGAGTCCGCCGTCATGTCGGCCGATGGTCAGTTCGATGTGCGTCGCGTCTTCCGCGCTCGCGGGCGAGTAGCAGCGGGTCCGGCGGCGGCCGTCGATCTCGACGGTGAGGTTGATGTGCTGGCCGGCCTGGAATCCGGTGAACGCGCGGTTCGGTTCCAGGGTCAGTGTGACGCTGCGCGGGGTTTGGCGCCGCACCGCGACGACCTTCGCGCGGGCCTCGCCAGCGGTCCAGGTCCGGTCGACTAGCTCGGTGTATCGGTCGACGCCGTGGGGGCCGGTCAGCAGCTCCAGCAGAGGCGACCGTCGCGCTCGGCGTGTCAAAGTTTGAGTGAACATGTGTATACCGTGCGTCAGTACACTGGAGTTCGTCAATGGAATCAGTGCTGATTGTGTTAGGTTTCACAGAGTGAACAGTCGTTCGCCTAGCTCACATACGAGCAGGTCAAGCCGATCGCGTTCACGGGACACCCCCTCGCGCGAGGAGCGCAAGGAGGCGACCCGGCGCGCGATAATCGCTGCCTCGCTGGCCCTCCTCGAGGACCGCAGCTTCGGTGCGCTGAGCCTTCGCGAAGTCACCCGCGCCACCGGTATCGCCCCTGCCGCGTTCTACCGGCACTTCGAGTCGATGGAGGCGCTCGGACTCGTCCTGATCGACGAATCGTTCCGGTCGCTGCGGGAAATGTTGCGCGGTGCGCGGGCAGGCAAGCTCGACCCAAGCCGGGTCATCGAGTCCTCGGTCGACATCCTGATCGCTGGCGTCAACACTCGCCGCGAACACTGGATATTCATCGGCCGGGAGCGATCAAGCGGCCTCAGCGTGCTGCGCTATGCGATCCGCACCGAGATCCGGCTGATCACCTCGGAGCTGGCGATCGACCTCGCCCGCTTCCCAGGGTTGAACGAGTGGAGCAGTGAGGACCTCAACATCTTGGCGACGTTGTTCGTCAATGCGATGATCGTCATCGCCGAGGCCATCGAGGACGCCAATGACGCGGCGGCGCTGGAAGAGATCAAACGCACCGCAGTCAAGCAACTGCGGATGATCACCGTCGGCGTTACCGGATGGCGCAGCACCACCTGAGAAATACCTGAGGACACCGCGGCGTTCTAAAGATCATGAAGTTCGCAGTTTCCGCAGTGGCAGCAGGCGTTCTCGCCTTGGGCGCATCGGGTTTCGCCGCAGAGGCAGGTGCTGCACCCAGCGGAGTCGGCTCCGCGGCCGACACCGTGAAGGAACTCCAGGCCGATGGCTACACCGTGCAGGTGAACGGCGCTGTGAACAGAACGCTCTCGGAGTGCTCTGTCACCGCGGTGCATCCAGGGTCGACGGTCTATGTCGACATAGCCTGCCCATCAACGTAATAACGTGTGGCTCATGCCACATCTGGATCTGACGTTCCCCCGGCCCGAGATCGCCGTCATCACGCTCAACCGGCCCGAGAAGCTCAACGCGCTGTCCCGCGAGCTGGTCGAGTCGCTGCACACCACCGTCGGGGACATCGCCGCCAACGACGAATGTCGTGTTGTGGTGCTCACCGGCGCCGGACGTGGGTTCTGTTCGGGCCTTGACCTGACCGACGCCGGTTCGACAGGCGCGGGTAATGGCCTGGAGTTCCCGCGGTCGGGGATGCGGTGGCAGGAACGCATCGCCGACTTGACTGCGCGGATCCACCGGCTGCGCCAGCCGGTGATCGCGGCGGTCAACGGCCCGGCGTACGGCGGCGGCCTTGGCATCGCGGCGGCCTGCGACATCCGGATGGCGAGCGAGTCAGCACGGTTCTGCACGCAGTTCATCAAGCTGGGCCTCGGTGGCTGCGACATCGGCGTCAGCTACACGTTGCCGCGCATCATCGGCGCCGGACCCGCATTCGACATGATCCTCACCGCGCGCGTCATCGACGCCGAGGAGGCGCGTCGCCTCGGCCTGGTCACCCGCCTGTCGAAGGACTCGGCCCTGCTCGACGACGCACTCGCGGTGGCCGAAACCCTCTGCGGATACGGCGAATTCGGGCTGGAGTCCACCAAGCAGGTGCTGTGGGCAAATCTCGAGGCGTCAAGCCTGGAGGCCGCGCTGCACGTGGAGAACCGCAGCCAGATCCTGGCGTCGAGCGGCGGCGCGGTGGCCCGCTTCAGCGAGGAGTTCCGCCACCGTCCACGATGACGACGCTGCCGGTCATGTAACTGCCCGCGTCCGAACACAACAGCAGCGCGGGCCCGACCATCTCGTCGGGCGAGGCGATCCGCTTCATCAACGTTCCGCCGGTCATCGCGTCGACCATCTCCTGCGGATTCTGCTGCATCATGTACGTGTCCACCGGTCCCGGCGCGATCGCGTTGACACGAACACCGTGATGCGCGAACTCGGCGGCCATCGACCGCGTGAACGACATCATCGCGGCCTTCATCGACGAGTAGATCGACAACATCGGCGAGAAGATGAACGCGCCGACGGACACCACGTTCAACACGGCGGCGTGCTCGCTGACCTTCAGGTGCGGCAACGCCTCCTGCACGAGGAGCACGGGACCCCGCAGGTTCACCTCGTACGACTTCGTCAGCGCGTCGACGGTAATCCCGCCGAGCGGCTGCGCCAACGGATTAGCCGCGTTGTTCACCACCACGTCGACGCCGCCGTACTCGTCGACGGTTCGCTGCACCAGTGCACCGAGATCTTCGACGTCCCCGACATGGGTTGGCACACCGATTGCCTGGCCTCCCAGCTCCCGCAGATGCGCGGCGGCCTGTTCGCAAGCCTCGGGCTTACGGCTGGCGACGACGACACGGGCACCAGCAAGGGCGAACCCCTCCGCGAGGGCCAGGCCGATTCCGCGGGTTCCGCCCGTCACGATGACGGTGCGGTCGGACATGTCGAAGAGCCGGTCAAATGTTGTGCGATCCACGGACTCAGCTAAACACGTCGGTGTGCGCGGCCACGTACTGCTCCACCGATTGCGCAGGGGCGCCGGTGATCTGCACGACGTCGTCGGTGCGTCGGTCGTAGCGGCCCTCCCGGTGCAGGCGGGCCATCGTGGCGATGTGCTGCTGGACATGCGCCGGCAGCCCGATCGGGGCCAGGACCTTTTCCGTCCATTCGTCGAGAGACAGATCCTCCGCCGTCACCGGCCGACCCAGTGCACGGGAGTATTGCTCGGCCAAGCTCTTCTCGTCGAGGACGTCGGGTCCGGTGAGCTCGTACACCGAGCCGATCCGGCGTGCGGGATCACGCAGGATCGCCGCCACCACGCGGGCGACGTCGGTGGCAGCGATCGGCGACGTCCGCCCTTCGCCGAAAGGCAGCACCAGCGCACCGCGTTCGCGTATCGAGGACGCGGCGAGCATCGTGAGCAACGGGTTCTCCATGAACACCGTCGGCCGCACGTGCACGGCGGGCACGCCCGACCAGTTCATGATGTGTTCGGCGAGCCAATGCAGCCGGTGCTGTGTGGATTCCGATGTACTCGTCAGCGTCATCTGCGACACGGTCATCTGGGACATGTTGACGATGACCTCGACGGGCGCTTCCTCGAGCGCGACCGCGCAGACGATGGACGTCGCCGTCAGATACTCCGGCGACACGCTCATGTTGAAGAACATCCGGTCGACACCCGCCATCACGTTCGCGACGTCCTGCGGGTTGGTGAGGTCGCCGACGGCGACCTCGGCGCCGAGATCGCGAAGTGCGGTGGCGCGTTCGTCGTCGCGGTGAACCATCGCCCGTACCGGTCTACCGTCTTCGAGGAGCAGCGCGACCACCTGGCGGCTGACGCTTCCGATGCCGCCGCCCGCCCCGGTGACCAGATACATATCTAGTCGGCCATAGTCCACGTCGACGTGGCGATCAGGTCCCCGCGTTCGATCGCAGCCGCTCGGTGCTCGTGCACCTTCTGATACTCCGGATCACGAACCATCTCGACAAACGCCGACGGTGTCGGATACTCGACGACCAGAATCGCATCCCACCAGGGCTTTTCGCCATCGCCGATAACGTTCACCGGTGTTGCGCCACCGTAGCGCACATGGCCGCCGACTCTCTCGAGGTGTGGACCCACCTCCTGCGCGTACTGCAGGTAGCGCTCGCGGCCGCCGCCCTTGTTGAACTTCAGCAGGTTGATCATCACGACGGGAGCGTCGGCGGGCAGTGCCGACAATGCGGAAAGCTGAACAGGCCGGGTGTCGACGGTGTCTGCCATAGTTACCTACTTCCCCGCCGCGAGGGCAGCGGTCATCGTCTCGACCATGGTGGCCAGGGCGCCCTTGCGGGGCTGCACCCGCTCGAAGCTTATCGAGTCGCCGCTGCGCACGACGCCGGGCGTGACGACCTCGGCATACGAACCGGCACAGGGGAAATGGCCTAACGGGCCCATGTCTTTCATGTTGAGGCTTGCGACGGTCTTGAGGATGTCGGAGTCTTTCTGCAATCCCGGCTGTGGCAGCGTCGTCATCACGCAGCGCGGAGTCGGCCCGACGATGTGCACGACCGCTTGCTCGCCGATGTGGAGGTCGCATCCGAGCCAGTCGTCTTCGTCGCCGGGCTCAGCGGAATCGTCGATCAGGATGTTGGGCCGCATGCGTCGTGGATCCCAATTGCCGTCGGGATGGGCGTCGGCCAAGCGCCGCAAGGTGCTGGTGGCGAGCACGTGCATGGCGGCCAGGTCCAGCAGCGTGCCGGGCGCGGCCATGGCGACTGGGAACGGCGAGATCTCGTCACCCTGGACCTCGTCGAAGACGAGGCCGTCGGGCGCGGTGCTGATCAGCCGCACCTCGCGACCCAGCAGATCGGCAACGCGGCGCGTCAACTCGGCACCGTCATCGTCGCCGGTGCGTACCAGGGTGCCGTCGGGGAAGGTGACCTCGACCGAAGGCGATTCGCCGTCGACGACGGGGGCGGCGAGGAATCTGGCGCGGCAGTCCAGCAGGGGGCCGAACCGCCTCGGCCGTTTGGCGCTGGCGAGCCTGCCGGTCTCGACGTCGAGGAACCCGTACGCGCGGTCGCCCGCTACTCCACCCGGTCCGAGCAGGATCTCGTCGACTTCCTCACCCTGCATCGATTTGACCGGGTACTGCCACAACCTGCCAACCGTTACTCCAGCCACCTCTCGATATTGGTTCGCCGTCAGTGCACCGTCAACGGTCGGCGAAAACCAGCTGACAGGAATACGAGAAAAACCCGCCCGCAAGCGCGCGGCCGCTGAGTATTTGCGTTGCTGATCTTGTTTTCAGCGCTGTTCAGCAACGGTGTATACGACATGCTTGTTACTTAGGCCGTGCCGCATTCCGACACGGGCAGGCCCCATCCAAGTTGCGCATGCAAGCAAATTTACCCATCAAGATCAGCGCGTTTCATGCCCTGAGCACCATGTATTCATCCGAGTGCCTACTGCGGCTACGACCGTTTTCAGCCAGTCCGCAATTATTTGTTTAAAGCGATAGCGAACTGATTTCCGGTACGTTAGTTTTTGCTGACCTTCTCAGCTTCAACTCAGCTTTACGGCGAGGTTGCCGATGAGGTGATCACCGGACTTGCTTCACTCACATGGGGGAACATCATGACCGTTCACATCGACGGCGGCGACAAGAATCCGGCTTACGCGACGTATGTCGGTCGCGTGGGCGCGCTGGCAGTGGCGCTCGGCATCGGAGCCGCGATGGCGACCGGACACGGTTTCGGTTTGGGCGTCGCTTACGCCACCGAGGGGGACTCGCCTTCAGACACGTCACAGGACAATGAGGCGAACGACAACGAAGGTGATGGGACCGACACCACACCGGCGCCCCCCTCAGGCACCACCCTCGCGCCCAGCGGTTCCAGCCAGCCTCGGTCGCCGCTGGCGCGGATCGCCAGCGTCCCGAAGATGATCTTCAACGCGACGGGCGGAGCGCAGCGGTCGAGCGCCGGCGCTGGACCCAAGCAGCTGCCGAAGCTGCAGGACGTGATCGAAGACGTCACGTCGGCCATCACCGGAAACCTGGCGAAGGCTGTCCCGAGCACGCAAGGCATTGCAGGACAGTCCAATTCGCCCGCTTCCGCTTCGCCGCAGCTGGCAGGATCCGGCAGCAACAATGTCACGCCGACTGTGTCGTCCGTACCCGAAACGGTGACAAGGCTCTTCCATGCGCCGACCGCAGCGCCGTCAGTCCCCACGGGTCAGCTGCAGACCCGACAGACATCGGCGCCGAACCCGGGCAACATCGTCGGCAATCTTCGTCAAGCCTTGGTCAACAACGGCCAGCAAGATGTTGTGCAACCCTCTGCTGCGCTGGTTCAGACACCGACGACTCCGCCGCCGGTCAACCCGGTGGGCGTAGTGACGCGTCTACTGACGGTTGCGTTCTCGGGACTCGTCGCGCCCGGCCCGGCAGCTCCCACGGACCCGCCGCTGCTGCTGGGAGTGCTGGCGTGGGCACGTCGCGAGTTCCAGCTGAACTTCTTCAACCGCACGCCGAACGCGATACCGGACGCTGTGACGACGTCAGAGGATGTGGCAACCCCGATCACTGGCAACGTCCTGACAAATGACCGTCAGCAGAATCCCGACGGGGCAACGGAGAAGCTGACCGTCACCGATGCTCGTACTCAGATCACCGACAAGGGCACACTGGTCCTGAACGCCGACGGCAGCTACACGTACACGCCCAAGCCCAACGCCAATGGCCAGGACGTATTCACCTACACCGTCAGCGACGAAGCGAGCAGGCCGCATATTCACGGTCTGAGTGGCCTGCTGTACGGCGGCGGCCACACCGACACCGCGACGTTGACGATCAACATCACGCCGGTCAACGACGACCCCGTCGCCGGCAACGGAACCCTCACCGTCACCGAAGACACCCCGAAGCCCGGCACACTGCCTCAGGCCACCGACGTCGACACCGGCGACACCCTCACCTACAGCATCACCACCGCACAACAACCCACCAAGGGCACCGTCGTCATCACCGATTCCGCCACCGGCGCCTACACCTACACACCCAACCTCAACGCCAACGGCGCAGACAGCTTCACCTACACCGTCAAAGACCAAAACGGCGGCACCGCAACCGGAACCATCAACGTCAACATCACCCCGGTCAACGACGACCCCGTCGCCGGCAACGGAACCCTCACCGTCACCGAAGACACCCCGAAGCCCGGCACACTGCCTCAGGCCACCGACGTCGACACCGGCGACACCCTCACCTACAGCATCACCACCGCACAACAACCCACCAAGGGCACCGTCGTCATCACCGATTCCGCCACCGGCGCCTACACCTACACACCCAACCTCAACGCCAACGGCGCAGACAGCTTCACCTACACCGTCAAAGACCAAAACGGCGGCACCGCAACCGGAACCATCAACGTCAACATCACCCCGGTCAACGACGACCCCGTCGCCGGCAACGGAACCCTCACCGTCACCGAAGACACCCCGAAGCCCGGCACACTGCCTCAGGCCACCGACGTCGACACCGGCGACACCCTCACCTACAGCATCACCACCGCACAACAACCCACCAAGGGCACCGTCGTCATCACCGATTCCGCCACCGGCGCCTACACCTACACACCCAACCTCAACGCCAACGGCGCAGACAGCTTCACCTACACCGTCAAAGACCAAAACGGCGGCACCGCAACCGGAACCATCAACGTCAACATCACCCCGGTCAACGACAACCCCGTCGCCGGCAACGGACAAATTCAGTACCGCGAAGGACAAGCCCCTGACGATCGCGCCGTAACCAGTTGACGGCGAACGACACCGACGCCGACGGCGACACCCTGACGCCTGCATCTTGGGCGGCGCTAGCCATGGCACCGTCGGTGTGGTCAATGGCAATTTTGTCTACACACCTGCGCGGGCTACTACGGCACGGACAGCTTCACCTATGCCGTCATTGACGGCAACGGCGGCTCAAGCAGATCGAACTGTCAACGTAGCGGTCGACCCGTCGATCACTGACCTCGACTTCGAGGATGGATCGTTGGCAGGTTGGGATGTCGGAACGCAAGCAGGCACGGAGCCGGCAGCATTATCAGCGGCAAGATGGAAGATGGCGGTCACCTAGACGATGGTCCTCTCACCTAGCCCGGCCGCGGAGCACACTTGGGTTCGTGAACCGAACGGACCCGGCGCCGTCAACTCGATCGCCGGATGGCAGTCAAACATTCAGCTCAAGACGGTCGGTGACACCAGGGCGCTGAGGGGACTCACTGCGGCGGAAAACAGGCACTCATGACCGAAGAGCGCAAGCAGCCCGACTCATGCATGGCGTGGAGGTCTCGCACCGAGAACCGCGAAGCCGGTACCGGATACGCGTCATGGCGTGGAACTACGACGCAGCATATGCGACTACGTCGCAACTTTTTCCGACGGGGCCGGCAACCACCTCCAGTGTACCAGCGCGGTGACGGAAACCTGCGCCAACCAGGGATCGGGATCAACGGCGACTACTCCAGAATACGTAGTCCTCGGAACGCAAGGCGCGCAGCTGCGTACACGAACCCTCCATCCGGAGGGCTAACGCCTCAGCCGGCTCGGAAAATCGTACGACAAAGTTTCGCGAACCGGCTTCTCGAATACAATCCTCGGCATCATCGGAGCCCAATGGCGACGCGAACGGCCAATTGTGACCTCGTGTATCGATCGCCAGCGAATAGGGCACCATGACCCGAGACGGAGCGTCCGTGGAATGTTGATCGTTCTCGGAGACGATGCTAGACGCAGATAACGCTGTCTGGACAAGGTCAATCACCTGCAAACTACTGTCTGAGGGACGAAGGAGTGATTCGGAAGTCGCACGTGCCCGCTGATCGGATCGACGAACTCGATCCGCTGCGCCAGCAGCCGCAGCGGATTCGCGAAGTCATCAGCCGCCACGTCGACAATCTTCGGATACAACGGATCTCCGATGATCGGCAGACCCAGCGACGCCATGTGCACCCGCAGCTGATGGGTGCGGCCGGTGCGCGGTGTCAGCCGATACAGACCGTCGCCGAGGTGCTCGACGTACGTCTCGGCGTTTGGCTCCCCCGGCTCCTCGAACGCTTGTAAACGTCCGCGCTCCTTGATGATCCGGCTGCGCACGGTCATCGGGAACTCCAACGACGGGTCGACAGCCGCGCGCGCCAAATACGTCTTGCGCACCTCGCCGCGCGCGAACATCGTCTGATACGCCCCCCGCACCTCTCGACGCGCCGTGAACAACAGCACTCCCGCCGTCAGCCGGTCCAACCGATGTGCGGGCGACAACTCCGGCAGATCCAACTCCCGCCGCAGCCGCACCGTCGCCGTCTGCGCGACGTGCCCGCCCCGCGGCATCGTGGCAAGAAAGTGCGGTTTGTCGACGACCACGATGTTCTCGTCGCGATACAGCACAGGGATGTCGAACGGCACGGGCACTTCGTCGGGCAGATCCCGGTATAGATACACGTGCGAGTTGGGTGGGAGCACCGTCGCCGCCGTCACCACCGAACCGTCTGCGCAAACCACCTCGCCCGCAAGTACTTTCGCTGCCGCGGCTTCCCCGAACCGATCCGCCAACTCAACGAGCACGGCACCGCCGCGCAACCGCACACGCGACGGACCGACCCCGTCGCGGGGCGGCAACGGTGCGGCACGTCTCAATTGAGGGGAACCGGCTCGAGGATCTCGGCGCGCGCCTCAGGAGCCGCGGCCCGCAGCGCATCGGCGGACTCGTCGTCGGGCTGCTGCTGCGAGCGGACCTCGGCGTCGACGCGGGCGATGTAGGTGTTGACCTCGCGGTCGATGTCCTCCGCGCTCCAGCCCAGCACCGGCGCGACCACCTCGGCGACCTCGCGGGCGCAATCGACGCCGCGATGCGGGTACTCGATCGAGATCCGCATGCGGCGGGCCAGGATGTCCTCGAGGTGCAACGCCCCTTCGGCAGCAGCGGCGTAGTACGCCTCCACCTTCAGATAGACCGGCGCCTCGGTGATCGGCGCCAGGAGTTCCGGCCTGCCGACGGCCATCGCCAGCACCTCACCGATCAGCGAGCCGTAGCGGTCCAGCAGGTGACGCACCCGATAGGGATGCAGGCCGTAGAGCGAGCCGACATGCTCCGTCTGGTTGATCAGCGCGAAGTAGCCGTCGGCGCCCATCAGCGGGACCTTCTCGGTGATCGACGGCGCGACCCGGGTCGGTACATACTCGCTGGCGGCGTCGATCGCGTCTTCGCCCATCACCCGGTAGGTGGTGTACTTGCCGCCCGCGATGGCGACGAGTCCGGGAGCGGGCACGGCGACGGCGTGCTCACGCGACAGTTTGGACGTCGACTCGCTCTCGCCGGCCAACAGCGGACGAAGCCCGGCGTAGACGCCGTCGATGTCGTCGTGGGTCAACGGCGTCGCCAGCACCTTGTTCACTTCAGCGAGGATGTAGTCGATGTCCGCCTTCGTCGCCGCGGGGTGCGCGAGATCGAGATTCCAGTCGGTGTCGGTGGTGCCGATGATCCAGTGGGTGCCCCACGGGATGACGAACAGCACGGACTTCTCGGTGCGCAGGATGATCGCCACCTCGCTGACTACCCGGTCGCGGGGTACCACGATGTGCACGCCCTTGGACGCCCGCACGCGAAATCGTCCACGCTCCTTGGACAGGGCCTGGATCTCGTCGGTCCACACACCGGTGGCGTTCACCACCACGTGACCGTGAACTTCGGTGATCGAACCGTCCTCGGAGTCACGCACGGTGACGCCGGTGACCCGATCACCTTCTCGCAGTAGCGAAACCACTTGTGTGGAGGTGCGGACCACCGCCCCGTAGTGAGCGGCGGTGCGGGCCACCATCATCGTGTGCCTGGCATCGTCGACCACGGTGTCGTAGTAGCGGATTCCGCCGATCAGGGAGCTTCGCTTGAGTCCAGGCGCCAGCCGCAACGCACTGGCCTTGAACAAATGCTTCTGCGCGGGAACGGATTTCGCTCCGCCGAGCTGGTCGTAGAGGAAGATGCCCGCCGCCACATAGGGCCGCTCCCACAAACGATTTGTCAGCGGGAACAGGAACGGAAGCGGTTTGACGAGGTGCGGCGCCAGCGTCGTCAGCGAAAGCTCGCGCTCGTGCAGCGCTTCGCGCACCAACCCGAACTCGAGCTGTTCGAGGTATCGCAGGCCGCCGTGGAACATCTTCGACGAGCGGCTCGAGGTGCCGGAAGCGAAGTCGCGGGCCTCGACGAGGGCAACCTTGAGCCCCCGCGTCGCGGCGTCGAGCGCGGCGCCCGCGCCCACCACGCCGCCGCCGATGACGACGACGTCGAACTGCTCGCTGCCGAGCCGCTCCCACGCCTCTTTGCGCTGCTCGGGACCCAACGGGGTCTGCCCGGTACCCGTCGTAGCGGGGGTCGGGTCGCTCACGCGGAGACCCTCCTCTAGTTACTCGTCAGTAGCTTCTGGTCCAGGCTACCTGCACACCATCGCCCCTCGCGTCCGCAGCGCCTAGTCCAAATCGTCGTGCGCCATCAGCCGGCGGGCGGCCTCGACAATCGATCCGGACAGCGACGGGTACACCGACAGAGTCTGGGCGAGGTCGGTGACGGTCAGGTTGTTCTGCACCGAGAGCGCGATCGGCAGGATCAGCTCCGATGCGATGGGCGCGACCACGACGCCGCCGATCACCACCCCGGTCGCGGGCCTGCAGAAGATCTTCACGAAGCCGCGGCGTAGCAGTGACATCTTCGCCCTGGCGTTCGTCGTCAGCGGGAGCATCAGGGTGCGGGCGGGCACAGTGCCGTCGTCGATCTTGGTCTGCGGGACACCGACCGCGGCGATCTCGGGCCGGGTGAACACGGCGGCCGCGACGGTGCGCAGGCGGATCGGGGTCACCCCCTCGCCAAGTGCGTGGTACATCGCGATGCGGCCCTGCATCGCCGCGACGGACGCCAGCGGAAGCAGGCCGGTGCAGTCGCCCGCCGCATAGATCCCGGGGGCGGTGGTCCGCGAAACCCGGTCCACGGAAAGGTAATTGCCGCTTCCGAGTTCGATGCCGACAGCTTCCAGCCCGAGCCCTGAGGTGTTGGGCACCGAGCCGACCGTCATCAAGGCATGGCTACCCTCGACCGTGCGGCCGTCGGTCATCTTCACCACGATGCCGTCGGGGTCGCGAGTCACCGATTCAGCGCGGGCGTTCTTGACCAGTGACACGCCGCGTTCGGCGAAAGTCTCCTCGAGTACGGCGGCGGCGTCGGAGTCCTCGTGCGGCAGGATCTGGTCGCGGCTGGCGACAACGGTGACCTTGACGCCGAGTTCGGTGTAGGCGTTGCAGAACTCCGCGCCGGTGACGCCGGAACCGACAATGACGAGATGTTCGGGTAGATCGGTGAGGTCGTACAGCTGGCGCCAGTTCAGAATGCGTTCACCGTCGGGCTCCGCTCCCGGCAGCACTCGCGGGCTGGCACCGGTGGCGATCAACACGACGTCGGCCTTCAACACGCCGACCTTGCCGTCAGATGTGGTGACTCTCACTCGGTGATGGGCCATGCCGGGGGTGCTGTCGACCAACTCGCCACGGCCCGCGACGACGTTCACGCCTGCCTGCAGCAACTGACTGCCGATGTCGGCGGACTGCGACCTCGCGAGCGTCTTGACCCGGCTGTGGATCTGTTCGAGCGAGATCTTGGCGTCCTCGATGGCGATGTCGAACCCGAGGCCGTCGGCGCGGCGCAGCTCGGTGCGCACGCCCGTCGACGCGATGAACGTCTTGGACGGCACGCAGTCCCAGAGCACGCAGGCCCCACCGATGCCTTCGCTGTCGATGACGGTGACCTCGGCGACGTCGCGGCCGCGCGCAGCTGCGACAAGTGCCGCCTCATAGCCCGCGGGGCCGCCGCCGATGATCACAATGCGGGTTGCCACGGCCTTAACCTAGCCAAGCGCGCGGTTGACCGCCCAGTCACTGGACGAAGCCTTAGAGTTTCCCCGTGCCGATTTATGCCGCATACGGATCGAACATGCATCCGGAGCAGATGCTGCAGCGGGCACCACACTCTCCGATGGCGGGCACCGGATGGCTGCACGGCTGGCGGCTCACCTTCGGCGGCGCGGATATCGGCTGGGAGGGCGCGCTGGCGACGCTGGTCGAGGATCCGCTTTCCAAGGTGTTCGTCGTGCTCTACGACATGACCGATTCCGACGAGAAGAACCTGGACCGCTGGGAGGGCAGCGAGCTGGGGGTGCACAAGAAGATCCGCTGCCGCGTGGACCGGCTGTCATCGGACACAACGACCGATCCCGTACTGGCCTGGCTGTATGTCGTCGACGCGTGGGAGGGCGGGCTTCCTTCGGCGCGCTACATCGGGGTGATGGCCGACGCCGCCGAAATCGCCGGGGCGCCGGAGGAGTACGTGCGCGACCTGCGTAACCGCCCGTCGAGCAACATCGGCCCCGGCACGACGGCGTAGCTTCCCCCGCACCGCGAGCGTGCGTGTTTGCACACGACACGCCGCAGTTGGCTGGCACTCCGCGCACACTCACGCCGCGCGAACGCGACGCAATTGCGCGTCGATACGTGCCACGAATTCCCACGGCCGATATCTCACATCGTCAAAGATGATCGCGATGACCACCCAGTCGATGTCTCCCAATGCGGCCTGACGCCGACGATCGCGCTTCATCGCGTCGGGCCCGCTGTGCCAGTCCATACCGTCGTACTCGACGGCGACCCGCTGGTTGGGCCACGCGAAGTCCAGCCGCCTGAGCTCGCCGTTTCCGTCGACGACTTCGAATTGCAGCTCCGGTGTCGTCAGGCCGCCATCGATCATTGCCAGCCGCGCCTCGCTCTCCATCGGCGACTCCGCACGCGGGTCGGCCAGCGGGATGAGGTTCCTGACCGCGACGATGCCGCGACGGCCGGCTTGCTCGATCGCGGCGCGCCAGATGTCGGGCCTGCTGCACGTCCGACTTCGAAGCGCCGCGTCAAGAGTCGCGAGCGCGCGCGGGCGCTTCAGGCTGCGTGCCACCTCGACCGCTGTCCATGCAGGTGAAGTAGCGCGACGTCCGTCGACCATGACGAGCGGTGCACCGTCGCGGCGATGCACCACCAGCCCATCGCACGGTCGCAACTGACGGCGCGGCGGATTGAGGACATGTAGGTCCTGGGGTTCTTCGGTATCGAAGCCGTGCAGTGACGCGGCGGTGCCCAGGCATACAGGTACCTTGGTGCCACACGACAAGTCCAAGCCCCGCAACCGCATATAATCATCAGCTTCTCCGCGGCAGTAAACTCCGTACCAAATCCGTTCCAGTTCACCTGTTTTGAGTGCTCGCTCCAACGAGCGTCGAGGAATCAGGTTCAGTATCTGACCGCTGGTCGCGACGCCACCTTGGTCGTCGAGCAACCGCTCCAACTCTGTGCCCATGGCGAGATCGTCGACGCAGACCGCGCGGGTCCGCTAGCGCCGACGGGCCGACGGTGGATGAATGTCCAACTGTGCACTGTTCGTGCACCGCGAAGGTGCACACGTGCACGTCAACCCGCGGCGTGTCGTGTGCAAACACGCACGCTCGCGGCGCAAGGGAACCCTAGAAGGCGGCGGCCTGGTCGACGATGTTCACAAACGTGCGAACGCCGACCGCGAGGGCGCGCTCGTCGATGTCGAACGTCGGCTGGTGCAGGTCGAGCTGCGGGCCGCGACCCGACCAGACGCCCAGCCGGGCCATCGCGCCGGGAATCTCCTCGAGGTACCAGGAGAAGTCCTCGCCGCCGCCCGACTGGCGGGTGTCGGCCAGCACGTCGGGCCCGACGGCCTCAATCGCATGCGTGAGGATCCGCGTCGAGATCTCCTCGTTGACCACCGGCGGCACTCCGCGCTTGTAGTGCAGCGTGTGCTCGACGCCCAGAGGAGCCAGCAGCGCTGTAACAGCCTCGCCGACAATGGCTTCCAATGTCAGCCAGGTATCGCGGTTGGCGGTCCGGACCGTGCCGGCCAGCATGCCTGCCTGCGGGATGGCGTTGGCCGCGACGCCTGCGTTGACGGCGCCCCACACCATCACCGTGCTGGTGCGCGGGTCGACCCGGCGGGACAGCACCCCGGGCAGTCCGGTGATCAGCGCGCCGAGCGCGTAGACGAGATCACCGGTCAGATGGGGTCGTGAAGTGTGCCCGCCCTGGCTGTGCAGGGTGACCTCGATGTGGTCGGCGGCAGACGTGATCGGGCCCTGCCGCACCGCGACCCGGCCGACAGCCAGCCGCGGGTCGCAGTGCAACGCGAATATCCGCGATACCCCGTTGATCGCGCCCGCAGCGATGGCGTCGATCGCGCCTCCGGGCATCAGCTCCTCGGCGGCCTGGAAGAGCAGCCGGACGCCGACCGGCAGCTCGGGCACCGAATTCAGCGCGAGCGCCGTACCGAGCAATACCGCGGTATGCGCGTCGTGGCCGCAGGCGTGCGAGACGTTGGACACCTCGGACGCATAGGGCATCCCGGTGCGGTCGGCCATGGGCAACGCGTCCATATCCGCGCGCAACGCGATGCGGGGACCTTGCTCGGGCCCGAAGTCGCAGATCAAGCCCGTGCCGCCGGCCAGCACCTTCGGGTTCAGCCCCGCATCGGCCAGATGCGACGCGACAAACTGCGTGGTGGCGAACTCCTGCCGACCGAGCTCGGGGTGGGCGTGGAAGTGCCTGCGCCACGCGACGAGATCGTCGAAGTGAGCGGCGAGCCAGTTGTCGGCGGCCCCCGAGAGTGTCATGACGCCACCCGCTCGGCCTGCAGGTCGAGCACCCTGTCGCGCTCGGCGGGAGTCTGCGCCAGCGCGACCACCGTGCGCGCCAGCATGACCGCGCCCTCGACGACGGCCTTGTCTCCGCTCGGGCTCACCGCCGCCGCGGCGAAGCCTGGCTGGTGCACCGACGCGCCGTCCGCATCGACGCCGACGACTGGGTGGATTCCCGGCATCATCTTGGTGACGTTGCCCATGTCGGTGCTGCCAAGCGGCACGGCGGCCTCGATCTCCTCCGCGACCGGCTCGCGGCCGAGTCGCTTCATCTCACCGCGGAAGATCTCGGCCAACCATTTGTCCGGCGCCAGTTCGTCATACGGCGGTTCGGTTTGTTCAATCGTGTAGTCGCAGCCCGTTGCGACGGCGCCGGCGAGGAAGCAGTTTCCCATCCGCTCTTCGAGGTGACGCAGCGATGCGGCGTCGGTCGCGCGCATCAGGTACTGCAGCACGGCGCGTGCCGGGATCACGTTGGCGGCCTGGCCGCCGTCGGTGATGATGCCGTGCGCCATCTGGCCCGGCGCGAACTGTTGACGCAGCAGTCCAATCGCCGTCTGTGCCACCGTGATCGCGTCGACCGCGTTGATGCCAAGATACGGCGCGACAGCGGCGTGCGCCTCCTTGCCGCGATAGACGACGTCGACCTGGGACGCCGCAAGTGATCGCGCACGCGCGATGTCGATCGGGCCTGGATGGATCATTACCGCCGCGGCGATGTCGTCGAACGTTCCGGCATTGAGCATCAACACTTTTCCGCCACCGGACTCTTCAGCCGGGGTACCGAGCAGCACGACCGTGAGTCCGAGGTCGTCGGCGACATCGGCCAGTGCGAGCGCCGCGCCGACGGCCGACGCCGCGATGATGTTGTGGCCGCAGGCATGACCGAGCTCCGGCAGTGCGTCGTATTCGGCGCAGATACCGATCACCAGCGGGCCGCTGCCGAACTCGGCGCGGAACGCGGTGTCCAACCCGGCCGGCGCCGCCGTGATCTCGAAGCCTCGCTCGGCCGCCAGCACCTGCGCCTTGGCACAGCTCTTGAACTCGGCGAAGGCCAGCTCCGGCTCCTCATGGATCGAGTGCGACAGCTCGATCAAGTCGCCACGGCGCCGGTTGATCGCGTCTTCAACGCTGACGGCTGCAGTCGCGGTGGGCATCTAGGCAGTATCTCACTGGCAGCTAAGCTGCCGAACTGTGACCGATCCGGATGCGGTAGCGCAGCAGGCCGCAGCCGCAATCCGCGAGCGCACCGGAGTCGACAGCCACGACGTCGCCGTCATCCTCGGCTCCGGATGGGCGCCCGCGGCAGCCGAGTTGGGCGCGCCGACCGCGGTCATCCCGATGGCCGAGCTGCCCGGGTTCACTCCCCCGACCGCGGAAGGCCACGGCGGCGACGTCGTCTCAGTGCGGACAGGCAATCACCGCGTGCTGGTGTACATCGGCAGGATCCATGCCTACGAGGGCCACGATCTTCGTCACGTCGTGCATCCGCTACGCGCCGCGTGCGCGGCGGGTGCGCGAACCGTCGTTCTGACCAACGCAGCGGGCGGCCTCCGGGCGGATTTCACGGTCGGGCAGCCGGTCCTGATCAGCGACCACCTGAACCTCACTGCACGGTCTCCGCTGGTCGGGGCGCAGTTCGTGGATCTGGTCGACGCCTATTCACCGAGATTGCGGGCGCTGGCCCGCGAAGTGGATCCCGACCTCGCAGAAGGCGTGTACGCCGGTCTCCCGGGACCGCACTTCGAGACTCCCGCCGAGATCAGGATGCTGCGAACCCTCGGGGCGGACCTGGTCGGGATGTCGACGGTGCACGAGACCATCGCCGCGCGTGCGGCGGGTGCCGAGGTGCTCGCAGTGTCGCTGGTCACGAACGCGGCGGCGGGCATGACCGGGCAGCCGCTGAATCATGAGGAGGTGCTGGAAGCGGGCCGTCAGTCGGCGACGCGGACGGGTTCCCTGCTCGCCTCGGTGATCTCACGGCTCTGAGGCCCGAATCGCTCGGTCAATCTGATCACCACCCGCGCCAGCAACGGCGCCATGAACAGCATCAGCAGCACGCGGAGAACCTGGGCGGCGATGATGAACGTGACGCCTGAGCCGGTCTCCACCGCGATGGCCAGCACGGCGTAGACGCCGCCGGGGCTGGTCGCAAGGTAACCCTCGAGCGGGGTCTTGCCTGCGATGTCGGCCAACAACACGCCGAAGCCAGCGGTGGCGACACCGAGCGCGACGATCAGCGCGATGGCCGCGGGAAGCATCCGGCCGACGGCCCGCAAGGAGTCCCGCGTGAAGACGACGCCGGCCTGCCAGCCGATCACCATGTAGCCGACCTGAACCAACACCATCGGCACCGAAAGGCCGAAGGACAACCCGCTCAGTTGCAGGGCGACGGTCAGCGCGAGTGGTCCGAGCAGACCTGCGCCGGGAATGCGAAGCAGCTTGCCGCCCATCGCACCCGCGACGATGAGTACGGTCATCATCGCCACGCTCGAATACCAAGGCGCCGAGTTGTTTTGCGCACTCGCGGCGACATGGTGTGTCCGGTCGGCGTGATAGACCAGGGTGACGACGATCGGCATCGATGCGGTCACCAGCCCCACCCGCAGGTACTGCACGACCGCGACGACACGATCGTCGCCGCCGAGTTCACGGGCGATCGCGACCAACCCGGACGCGCCGCCCGCGACGAGTGCAAGCGAACCGGTGAGCGGGCTGACGTCGCGGTGCAGTCCCAGCAGAGCGCCCGCGATGATGCTGATGACCAGGGTGGCGACGGCGACCGCGGCGACGATCGGCCAGTCTGGCCCGAGGGCGCTGACCGCGTCCCTGTGAACCATGGTGCCGATGTAGACGCCGAGCACACCCTGCGCGGCGATGCCTGCGGGCCTGGGGATTCGGCTTGGTGCCAGCGCAGGCAGAGCCAGCGCGATTCCGACGACGAGTGCGGCGAACAGCGCGGCAGAGGGAACGCCGAGCATCGTGAGCGGGACGGTGACGGCAATCGTGGCTCCGACGAGCAACACCCACTTGGCTGCCTGCTTCAATCGGTCTCTCGTCACTTTCACAAGTATGCCCTTAACAAAATTCGCATGCAACCGGGTGTTTTAGTCATGACAGCGAAGAATTACCAAGGTATAACTTGGTAATGACCGAGTTGCGTGCTGGATCATCCGCCACCGAGCTCCGCGAGTCGATGGTCGCGGTGACCAGGCAGATGCGCAGGCATCGGCCTGACCACGGGCTGACGCTGTCCCAGATGGAAGTGTTGGGCGAGGCCAGCAGGACCGGCGTCATCTCGCCCGCCGAACTCGCCGCGCGGCTGCACGTACGCGTGCAGTCCCTCACCGACAGCATCAACGAACTTGTCGGCCGCGGCCTGCTGTCGCGGCGCCCCGACGACGACGACCGCCGGCGCCAGCTCATCGAGGTCACCGCGGCCGGCATCGCACTGCTCGACGACGACCGCGCCGAACGCGATGCGTGGCTCAACGCCACCATGCGCGACAACCTTTCGGACCTCGAATTCAACCTGCTGATGTTGGTGGCGCCGGTGCTGCGCAAGCTGGCATATGCCGAAGGCAAAGAGGGAACACTGACACGATGACGGAGCCGCCGACCGCAGCCGTGCGGGAGTGGATCGCACACGACCCCGATCCGGTGACCGCAGCTGAGTTGCAGGGGTGCAGCGACGAGGAGCTCGCCGAGCGGTTCTCCCACCCACTGACGTTCGGGACGGCCGGGTTGCGCGGTCCGATCCGCGGCGGGCCGGACGGCATGAACCTCGCGGTCGTGTTGCGGACCACCTGGGCCGTCGCGCAGGTACTCAAGGATCACGACCATGCCGGCTCCCGCGTCGTCGTCGGCGGAGATGCCAGGCACGGCTCCGAGGAGTTCGCCCTCGCCGCCGCCGAGGTGTTGGCCGCCGAGGGATTCATGGTGACGCTGATGTTCGCCGCGGTTCCGACGCCCGTGGTGGCGTTCGGTGCCCGTCATCTCGGTGCGAGTGCGGGTATCCAGATCACCGCCTCCCACAACCCGCCGACCGACAACGGATACAAGGTCTACCTGGACAGCGGCGTGCAGATCGTGCCGCCCATCGACCGCGAAATCGAGGCGATGGTCGGCTCGGCGCCCTACGCCGACCAGATCGCGAGGGCTCCGGTGCAGACCTCCGGCGTGGACCTGATCCAGAGATATGTCGATCGCGCCTCGCGCGTGCGGCGAACGCATGGGTCGCTCCGGCTGGCCTTCACCGCGATGCACGGCGTCGGCGGCGAGTACGCACTAGACGTATTCGTCCGCGCCGGATTCTCCGACGTGCAGGTGGTGGAAAGTCAATTCGCGCCGGACCCGGACTTCCCCACGGTTCCGTACCCCAACCCGGAGGAGCCCGGAGCCACCTTCGAACTGCTGAAACTCGCGGCCGACAACCAGGCAGACGTCGCCATCGCGCTGGATCCCGACGCGGACCGGTGCGCGGTCGCCGTGCCGACGCCGGATGGATGGCGCATGCTCACGGGCGACGAAACCGGTTGGCTGCTGGGCGATTACATCCTTTCCCAGCTTGACCCGGGTGAGGTGACCGAACACACCGTGGTGGCGAGCTCGGTGGTGTCGTCGCAGATGCTGTCGCGCATCGCCGCCGTGCACGGTGCTCGCCATGTCGAGACGCTGACCGGTTTCAAATGGCTGTCACGAGCCGACGCGGACCTACCGGGTTGCACTCTCGTCTATGCCTACGAGGAGGCGATCGGCTATTGCGTCGATCCTTCCGCGGTTCGCGACAAGGACGGCATCAGCACCGCGGTCCTGTTCTGCGACCTGGTCGTCGCATTGCGCGAACAGGGCCGAACAGTGCTCGACGCCCTCGACGACCTCGCCCGGCTGCACGGGGTCCATATGACGACGGCGGTGTCGCGGCCGGTGGCCGGCGCCGACGACGCGGCGGAGGTGATGACCCGGCTTCGGTCCAACGCGCCGAAGAAGTTGTGCGGATTGGATGTCACGATGACCGACCTGGCCGCCGTGCGGCCGTATGAGCGGCGGACCGATGCGGTGATTCTGACCGGGGGCGACGCGGATACCGCGGTGCGGATAGCGGTGCGACCGTCGGGAACCGAGCCGAAGGTCAAGTCCTACATCGAAGTTCGTCGCAGCTGCGGCGACGGCAATCTGGACCTCGCCCGCGCGGACGCGCGACGTTTGAGCGAGGAACTGGCCGAACTCGCAGAAAAGTTCTAGCGCGGCCCGAACTGCCGATCGCCCGCGTCGCCGAGTCCTGGCACGATATAGGCGATTTCGTTGAGGCGGTCGTCGATCGTCGCGGTGAACAGCTTGATATCCGGTGCCGCCTTCTCGATCGCTGCGATGCCCTCGGGGGCGACGACGACGCAGATCGCCGTGATGTCAACGGCGTTGCGCGCCTGCAGCAGGCCGATGGTGTGGGCCATCGATCCACCGGTGGCCAGCATCGGGTCGAGCACGAACACGGGCGTGGTGCTCAGATCGTCCGGCAGGGATTCCAGATACGGCGTCGGCTGGTGGGTCTTTTCGTCGCGCGCAACGCCGACGAAGCCGACGTGCGCCTCCGGGATCAGCGCATGCGCCTGGTCGACCATGCCGAGACCGGCCCGCAGCACCGGCACCAACAGCGGCGGGTTGGCCAGACGCGATCCGGTGGTGTCGGCGAGCGGCGTGCGCACCGGAATGCTTTCGGTGGCCGCATCGCGAGTGGCCTCGTACACCAGCATCAGGGTCAGGTCGCGTAGCGCGTCGCGGAAGGACGCGTTGTTCGTGCGCTCGTCACGCAGCGTGGTCAGTCGGGCTGCGGCCAGCGGGTGGTCGACAACGCGCACGTCCATGGGCCCGACCCTAACGTCAGGGAACCAGACGGCGCGCACGATCGTCGTATCGCCATGCTCGTCGATACGAATGCCGTTCACGCGCTCGGCACACACTGCTCGAATCAGGCCGATGACCTGTTCGCCGCCACCGCTGCCCTGAAGGCACTGCCTGGCCCCGACGCGGCTGCGGCCTTCGGTCCGGTCGGTGCCCGGTTCCTCACGACACTCACCGACGCGATCACCTCGGAAGTGCGCGCCATCGCCGCGCTTGCCGACGACCTGGCGTCGGCGCGTACGCGCACAGGGCTGGTGGCCGACGCTTACATCGACGCGGACCGCCGCGGCAGCAGCCTGCTCTAGCGATGCCGAGCGGCCTGATCGCAACGTTGGCGGCGCCCATCCGCGAGGTGGCGGCGACGGTCGGGCCGGGGTGGTCGGACCAGGGGGATCCGGTCGCCTCGCTCGCCAGGACGCGCGACCTGTTGGCCGACGTCGCCGGTGCGACGCGAGTCGGCTGGAGCCGAACCGCGGACGGGTGGTCGGGCGCGGGTGCCGACGGCGCAGCCGAGTTCATGTCGGCGACCGCCGATGCTGCCGACCAGCTGTCCCTGCGGATCGAGGGGCTGCGTGCGGGCACAGCCGCCGCGGCGGATGCGGTGGCACGGGCCCGCCTGCGGCTGCACGACATCATCGAACGATTCGAAGCGCGCGCAGCCGTCATCGAGGCGCGGCTCGATGAACCAGGGGCCGTCGAGGAACTGCGGGAGGAGGCGCGACGGGCGCTGCGCGAGGCGGTGACCGTTGTCGACGAGCTGCGGTCGGAGCTCGACGGGCACGCGGCCGCCGCGGTGGCGCCCGCGGCTCCGGCAGGGGTGTCCGCAGGTGCGCCGACGTCGCCTGCCGGGTTCAGTCCGCCCGCGGGCTTCGGCGCGCCCGCGGGCTTCGGCGCGCCGACCGGCGTGGGCACATCCAGCGGCCTCCCACCCGCCGGAGCCGAACTCGCCTCGCTTCCGCTGCCTGATCCCGAGGCGTTCGGCGACGGCATCGCCGTCACCCTGCCCGACGGCAGCACTGTGAGGGCGCCGAACGCGGTGGCGGCCGATGCCGTTCGGTACGCGTTGACACAGCTTGGTGTCCCTTACGTGTGGGGCGGCACCACACCCGGTGTCGGTCTGGATTGCAGCGGGCTGACGCAGTGGGCGTATCACCAAGCAGGGCTGGACCTTCCGCGGCTCGCACAAGAGCAGGACCTCGGCGCGGCCGTGAACCAGAATTCACTGCGGCCCGGCGACCTTGCGGTGTGGGACGGGCATGTGGCGATGGTCGTCGGAAATGGCCAGATGATCGAGGCTGGTGACCCGGTCAAACTGTCGGCAATCCGAACCACGAACGCCGGGCAGGGTTTTCAAGGTTTCTGGCGGCCGACGGCATGATCAGTCTCGGGGCTCGGTCTCGAATACGAGCTCGCGCTCACAGATCCGGATCCGGTCGCCGTCCACAAGCGTGACACTGCCCCGGACTCGACGGCCTTGCACGAAAACGCCGTTGGCAGAACGCAGGTCGGTGATGATGAAGCTGCTGCCGGTGTCGCTGATCACCGCATGTTGACGGCTCACCTCGGTGTCGTCGAGCACGACGTCATTGTCATCAAGCCGACCGATCCGGGTGGCCGCCCCCGTCAGGGGATAGACCTGCCCCGACGGTGCGCGCAGACGCGCGACGGCGGGCTGGCCGGTCGATGTGAGAGTGAGCGCGGCGGAGGAGGCGATCGTCAGTGCGGTGCGCTTCACGTCCAATACCTCTTGCCGGAGGATTCGCCCGTGCAGCGCTCGGATCGTCGATCCCGGCTCGATACCCAGGTCGTCGGAGAGCGCGGTCGTCAAACGGCGGTAGGCGTCAAGGGCGTCGGACTGCCGTTCGGCGATGTAGTAGGCGGTTATCAGCTGTGCCCACAGGGGCTCGCGATATGGGTGTTCGGCGGTCAGCTGCTCGAGCACACCGATCACGGAATCGGCTCTTCCACAGACAATTTCGGCTTCCGCATGGGCGGTGTGCACGTTGACCTTGTCTTCGACGAGCGCGGCGGCGAAGGGAGTGACGAAATCAAAGTCGGGTAGGTCCTCTAGCACCCGTCCGCGCCACTCGGCCAGAGCCGCAGACAGATGCCTGCTGGCCAGTTCGAACCGGCCTGCCGCCGCCGCGCGGGAACCCGCGACCTTCGAGCTGACGAATCGTCCGATGTCGCAACCGATGTCGGGCACGCTCAGCCGGTAGCCGGGGGGTGCGGCAGCCAGCACCGTGCGACCGTCCACGCCCGCGTTGCTCAGCAACCGGCGCAGGTTGGAGACATAGGTGTGCAGGCTCGCGCGCGCCTCCTGCCGCGCCTGTTGCCCCCAAACCGCTTGCACCAGCGCCTCACTGCCCACCACCCGATTGCGATTGATCAGCAGCAGGGCCAGCACCGCACGCTGCTTGCGGGAGCCCAGCGTCATCGGCGTACTCACCGGCCGTCATCTGCAGCGGACCCAGCACTCCGAAGCCGACCTGGTTCAGCAGGCACCAGCCTGGGGTGCCGCCGTGCCCGTCTTCACCCACGCATCGGGCACGAAGCCGATGTCGGCGCCGTCCACCGAGGTGCGGACCTTGTCCCACACCGGTGTCGAGATCGGCGGTCCGCCACCGGCGCCTGGCCCTTCGACCACGTCACCGATGGTCGTGCAGACGATGAAGACCTCCGATTGATACGGCAGGTAACCGGTGACCGCGGCGGAAAGCACGGGCTCGCCCCGCACCTCGACGCTTGGCTGCTGTAGTACGAAGCCCCGAAAGAGCGGATCGGCGTCGGCGGTGGGCTGCTCGGGTCTCGGTCGTCGGCGTTGGCAGCGGCTGAGTTCCCCCCTGCTGCCGGGTCAGCAGACCGATCACGACGCCGACGCCGCCGAGAATCAGCGCCGCCGCGACCGCGACCACCGTCGGCAGCACCCAACTCCGGCTTCGACGGTCGGCGTATCGGTCGGCGGGCGGATCAGTGGACCAACAGGTGCGGTACCAGGCGGCAGAACGAGGGTCGAGCTGCCGCCATCGACCGCCCGCTGCGCCGCACGCACGAAGCCGCCCGCGGTCCCGTACCGGTCGTCGGGGTCCTTGGCCATGCCGCGGGCGATGACCGCGTCGAACGTCGCGGGGACGCGCGGATTGGTGACGCTCGGCCGCGGCGGCGGCGAGGCGAGATGGGCAGCGACCACGTTCTCCAAACTGTCTCGGGAGAACGGGCTGTCTCCGGTCAGCGCTTCGTACAGGACGCACGCCAGCGCGTACACGTCGACCGCGGGGGTGACCTCGGCTTCGGTGAACCGTTCCGGCGCCATGTAGCTGACGGTGCCGATCGGGGTGCCCGCGGTCGTCAACCGGGTGGCGCCCCTCATTGCGGCGATACCGAAGTCGACCAGGTAGGCGAAATCAGCCTGGGTGACGATGATGTTGTGCGGCTTGATATCCCGATGCATCAGCCCCTCGGCATGTGCCGCATCCAGCGCGGCACCGACCTGGCCGACGATGGCGACCGCGCGTGACGGTTCCAGCGGACCGTTCGCGATCAGCTCATCGAGCGTCTGCCCCTGCACGAGGCGCATGTCGATATAGAGCCTGCCGTCGATCTCGCCCCAGTCGTGGATGGGGATGACGTGTGGTTCGGCCAGAACCGCCGCCGCGTGGGACTCGCGGACAAACCGCTCCCGAAACGTGGCGTCGTCCGACAGACCATCGGCGAGTATCTTCAGCGCGACGGTCCGATTCTTGTCGGTGTCGTAGGCCTCGTACACCTCACCCATCCCGCCCCTGCCAAGCAGTTTGGTGATGGTGTACTTGCCGAACGTCGTACCGACGCGCGACTCCACTGCCTACCCCCTGATCCCCTAGGTACTTCAGGCAGTCTCGCGCATACCGGCTCACGTCGCTCACGAATCCCAGATCGGGCCGAATGCCGGTATCCCACGGGACTCCAGGCCGTACACCACCTGCTCGGTGACGGTGCGGTTGGAGACGCAGATGACGGCCTCTGCACCCGATTCGATGTACGCGGCATATGCCAGAGCCAGGATATCCGGCTTACCGCGCGCACCCGTATCCCAGACCATCGCGTCGGGCTGGGCGGCCTCGATCTCGTCGACGAAGGCGTCACCATAGGTGAGGCGCGGGTTCTTCGTCACCCAAACAAGCCGAGCCGGAACGGACGTGTCCATGAGGTGACCCAGCACAGGCCCGATGCCGCTGCCGGTCGCCACAATCACGACCTTGGTGAACAACTTCCGCACATTGGCCACGCCCGCCGTCGGAATGCCGCGCACCCAGACATGCGTCGGGGGCTCGTCGATGAGATCACCTGTCCAGTCACCGGCGCGCGATACGAGCATGCGATACCCGCTCGTTCCCGGCGCACCTGGCACGTTTGCGAAGTGGTGCCAACCCGCGAACGGCCGTCGGCTGATCGGCCTTGTGGTCCCGACAGCAGGGGGCGCGCCGTGATCGAGACGCAGGATCACCGCATGCGACGACGGGCGCTCCCAGCTGACCGGAACACGGCGCAGAAGCAGCCACGGCCAGACGGCCATCAGAACGCTCGCGACGACCAACCAGAAGCTCGCCGCCGAGTCGACGAACATCAGGGTGTTCAGCCACACGAGCACGAGCGCCGTCCAGCCGCAGAACCGGTGGGTGAGCTCGAAACGATCGTGCTCCTTGGCGCGCAACCGGGGCAGTGCCATCACCACCATGACCACGAACATCGTGGCAATGGTCATAACCAGGACCATGTTCGCGCCCGACGCCGTGCCGACGCCTGCGACGGCGTCGCGGATCATCGAGATGACGAGAACCGAGTACCAGAGCGTCCCGGCAACCGCGGTGCCGACGTGCAGACCGCCCAGGTGGTAGTACTTGCCGAGCGCCCACCTCACCCGTAACGGCCACCACGTCGGCGGTCGGGTCACCAACCAAGCCAACGCGTTGAGGATGTACGGCTGCCGAAACACCACGGCGGCAGCCAAATTCGTCTGCGCCGTGAGTGCCAGGGCGCGTAGGTCGGTGCCCCCCGACGTCCACCAGTTCCCGGCTGCAACGCCGTAGAACAGCCACGGGATGTTGACCGCCATCGCCAGCACGACGAGCCGGTTGTAGTGCTTCATGCGCGGGTGCTTGAGGATTCTCCCCGGCGACGGCGCGGGCAGGACGGCGCTGACGTCCGGCATCATCAGTGGCGAGGCGAGCATGCGATGAGGATCTGTGCGCCGGCTTGAAGGATTCTCAAAGAATCCTTGGGACCGGGGCTGACCCGGCAATATGATCCCGGTGACGAGCCAGTCGATGAGGCGTATCTCGTTCGCCAGCTTCATCGGCACCGCGATCGAGTACTACGACTTCTTCATCTACGGAACCGCCGCCGCGCTGGTCTTTCCGACGGTCTTCTTTCCGGAGATGTCGCCGACGATCGCGACCATCGCATCGTTCGGGACGTTCGCGGCGGCCTTCTTCTCACGACCGATCGGCGCGGCCGCGTTCGGTCATTTCGGTGATCGCCTCGGCCGCAAGAAGACCCTGATCGCCACGCTGCTGATCATGGGCACCTCGACCACCTGCGTGGGCTTGGTTCCAAGCGCTGACGCCATCGGCGTCGCCGCACCGCTGCTGCTGTTGACCCTTCGCCTGGTGCAGGGATTCGCCGTGGGCGGGGAATGGGCAGGCGCGGCGTTGCTGACTGCCGAATACGCGCCGGCAGGCAAGCGCGGTGCCTACGGGATGGCGCCTCAACTCGGGGTCGGCTCGGGTCTGCTGCTGAGCAGTCTGGTGTTTCTCATCGTCAACCTGACCGTCGGCGAGAAGAGTCCTACGTTCATCGAGTGGGGATGGCGCATCCCGTTTCTGTTCAGTGCTGTGCTGATCGCCGTCGCCCTCTACGTCCGGCTCAGCCTCGACGAGACCCCGGTGTTCACGCGCGAGGTGGAGGCCGGCTCGGTGGCGAGGGTGCCGATCGCCGACCTGCTTCGCCAACAACCGCGCCAGACTGTTCTCGGCGCGGGCACGATGATCGGAGTCTTCACCTTCAGCTTTATGGCGGGCACGTACTTCATGGGGTATGCCAGCACGCAGTTGAAGCATCCGCGCGACCTGATTCTCACCGTCGGTGTGCTCGGTGCACTGTCAATGCTGGCGTTCACCGCCGTCTCGGCCTATCTGAGCGACACATACGGGCGTCGAGCGATCATGCTGACCGGCTTCTGCCTGGCGCTGCCCTGGTCGTTTGCGGTTGTTCCACTTCTGGATACGGGATCGCAGGCCCTTTTCGCGCTCGCCGTGATGGGCACCTTCGGCCTTCTCGGCGTCTCCTACGGTCCGATGGCCTCGTTCATCCCAGAGGTCTTCGAGACCCGATTCCGTTACACGGGAGCAGGTTTGGCGTTCAACCTCGGTGGCATCATCGGAGGCGCGATGCCGCCCCTCATCGCGGGCGCGCTGCTGGCGGAGTACGGAAGTTGGGCGATCGGGCTCATGATGGCCGTCCTGATTCTGATCAGCCTGCTCAGCACCTACGCCTTGCCCGAGACCAAGGCGACAGTCTTATGACCTAGATGTGGCCGTTATTGACGATCTCGAAAGCAACGCGTACTACCATCCGGCTCATGACTGCCAAACCCAACATCCTCATCATCTGGGGCGATGACATCGGTCAGAGCAACCTGAGCTGCTACAGCAACGGGGTGATGGGATACCGCACGCCCAACATCGACCGCATCGCCGCAGAAGGCGCGCTCTTCACCGACTACTACGGGGAACAGAGCTGCACGGCCGGCCGGGCGGCGTTCATCACCGGGCAGAACCCGTACCGCACCGGGCTGACGAAGGTCGGTATGCCAGGCGCCCCGCTCGGACTGCAGGCAGAGGATCCGACCATCGCCGACGCGCTGAAGGCGCAGGGCTACGCAACCGGGCAGTTCGGCAAGAACCACCTCGGCGACCGGGACGAATTCCTGCCGACGATGCATGGCTTCGACGAGTTCTTCGGCAACCTGTACCACCTCAACGCCGAGGAGGAGCCGGAGAACGTCGACTACCCGAAGGATCCTGAGTTCAGGAAGAAGTTCGGGCCGCGCGGCGTACTGCACACCTGGGCGAACGGCGACGGCACCCAGCGAATCGAGGACACCGGGCCGCTGACCAAGAAGCGGATGGAGACCTGTGACGAGGAATTCCGCGATGCGGCAATTGATTTCATCAAGCGTCAACACGACGCGGAAACACCGTTCTTCGTGTGGTTCAACTCGACCCACATGCATTTCCGCACCCATCCCAAACCGGAGAGCATCGGCAGGGCCGGGCGATGGCAGTCGGAGTACCACGACACGATGCTCGACCACGACGACATCGTGGGCGAACTGCTCACCACGTTGGACGAACTCGGCATCGCCGACGACACGATCGTCATGTATTCGACGGACAACGGCCCGCACATGAACAGCTGGCCGGACGCGGGCATGACACCGTTCCGCAACGAGAAGAACTCCAATTGGGAAGGTGCATACCGTGTTCCTGCCATGGTGCGCTGGCCTGGCCACATTCAGCCCGGGACCGTACTCAACGGCATCGTCAGCCACAACGACTGGTTCGTCACCCTTGTGGCGGCCGCCGGCGAACCCGATATCGCCGAAAAGCTCAAGGCGGGAACCGAACTGAACGGCACCAGCTTCAAGGTGCACCTCGACGGGCACAATCAGTTGGACTACATCACCGGCGCCGCCGACGAGAGCCCGCGCAAGCACTTCTTCTACGTCTCCGATGACGGCGACCTGACGGCACTGCGGTTCGACAACTGGAAGATCGTCTTCATGGAACAGCGGGCCCAGGGCACCCTGCGAATCTGGCTGGAACCCTATGTGGTGCTGCGCGGTCCGAAGCTCTTCAACCTACGCACCGACCCCTACGAGCGCGCGGACATCACGTCGAACACGTACTTCGACTGGATGCTGGACCGGGTGTTCGTATTCACCCCGGCGCAGGCCTACGTGGCCGAGCAGCTCAAGACGCTCGTCGAGTTCCCGCGGCGACAGGAGTCGGCCAGCTTCAACCTCGATCAGGTGATGGCCAAGCTGCAGGCCGGCGTCCCCGACTCGTAATCGTCAGGATTCGACGACGTCCTTGATGCGCTCCAGCGTCGTGCGCATGTCGCGCATGTTCCTTCGCTTGCGCAGATAGCCCAGGAACGACGTCGGCCGCAGGAAAGCGGGAACCGGGATCGAGAAGGACTCGGTCACATCCGTACCGTCGCCGTTCGGCGCGAGCTCGTAGCGCCAGTTATTGACGGCCCGGTTACCGACGAGCACTTCAAATCCGAAGGTGCGTCCCGGTTCACACGCGGTGACCCGACACGTCGTCCAGTAGGTCGGCCCGATCTCATTGCGCTTCACGTGACCACGAAACCGGGCGCCGACCGCGCGGTCCCGTCAGCTCCGTCCAGCCATTCGGCGTCGAACGTCTCGGGAGAAAACCGGCCGGTATTCCTGACGTCGGCGACAAGCGTCCAGATCTCCAATCGCGGGCGCTTGCATCCGAACCGTGACCGCTCCGCGCATCAGGCGATCGTAGAGCGCGGGTCTCGCTTCCCTGTGAGTCCCGTCCTTCGAGTAGCCCAACCCAGCCCAAGGGTGTCTACTCAGATTCACCAGAAGTTCACGTTCGGTCTATCGAGGTGGGGCTCATGGCACGCATTGATTTGTTTGCGAAAATTCCATTGATCGGGATGTGTCTGGTGTTCCTGGCGATGTTCATCGTCGCGGTCACCGCGTACCTTCACGTCGGCTGGTATTCGATAATCGGCTACGCAATTGCGGCCGTCGTCGCCGTCTGCGGCTTCGTCATGACGTTTCGTGACATCAGCGACACGCCAGGACCTCCGGAGCATTGGGATGCCCGTGGTAACCCTGTTGATCCCGCGTCTCCCGGAAACTGACTAGAGCGAGGACTGCTGCGATGACCACTGAACCCAAGCCGTCCACGTACGACAACTCCGCGCTACTGGCGGAGGACGAGGGCTACCACAAGGGCCTCAAACCCCGGCAGCTGCAGATGATCGCGATCGGCGGTGCCATCGGCACCGGCCTGTTCCTCGGTGCCGGCGGCCGGCTACACAACGCCGGACCGGGCCTCTTCTTGAGCTACGCGTTCTGTGGCGTCTTCGTCTTCCTCATCCTGCGGGCGCTGGGCGAACTTGTGCTACACCGGCCGTCGTCGGGATCGTTCGTGTCGTATGCGCGCGAATTCCTCGGCGAGAAGGCGGCGTTCGTCGCCGGCTGGATGTACTGGCTGAACTGGGCGTTCACGGCAATTGTCGACTCGACGGCGATCGCAACCTATTTCCACTATTGGACGTCGTTCGGGAGCGTGCCGCAGTGGCTGATCGCATTGATCGCCTTGGCGCTCGTGGTGGGGGTGAACCTCATTTCGGTAACTCTGTTCGGGGAACTCGAGTTCTGGGCTGCGGCCATCAAAGTCCTTGCCCTGATCACATTTCTGGTCGCAGGCACCATCTTCCTTGCCGGCCGCTACCAAATTCAGGGGCAGCCAACCGGATTCAGTGTGATCGCTGAGAACGGCGGACTTTTCCCCGCCGGCCTCTTCCCGCTGGTGATTGTCATGTCCGGCGTCGTGTTCGCTTATGCCGCAGTCGAACTCGTCGGAACAGCGGCAGGTGAGACTGCCCATCCGCACAAAATCATGCCGCGTGCGATCAACTCGGTGATCGCGCGTATCGCGGTCTTCTACGTCGGTTCACTGTTCTTGCTGGCCCTTCTTCTCCCCTACACCACCTACAAGGCCGGCGAGAGCCCGTTCGTCACGTTCTTCTCCAAGATCGGAGTCAACGGCGCGGGCACGGTCATGAACATCGTCGTGCTGACCGCCGCATTCTCCAGCCTCAACGCCGGGTTGTACTCGACTGGCCGGATCCTGCGGTCGATGGCAATGAACGGCAGCGCACCGAAGTTCACGGCGCGGATGTCCAGCCGCGGCGTGCCGTACGGCGGAATCTTCTTGACCGCGGTCGTTGGGCTGTTCGGCGTCATTCTCAACCTTCTCGTGCCCGGCCAGGCGTTCGAGATCGTGCTCAACATCGCGGCCCTCGGCATCATCGCGTCCTGGGGCACCATCGTCATCTGCCAGATCCAGCTCTACCGGTGGTCGAAGAAGGGCATCCTGGAACGGCCGTCGTTCCGGTTGTGGGGCACGCCGTACACCGGCTATCTCACATTGGCATTCCTGTTCGGCGTCGTCGTGCTGATGGCACTCGACCCGCCGATCGGCACCTGGACCGTCGCCAGCCTGGTGCTCATCATTCCGGCGCTCATCGTCGGCTGGTATGCGGTCCGCGGCCGGGTGCTGGAGATCGCTCGCGAACGCGAGGGCTTCACTGGTTCGTTCCCGGTCGTCGCCAACCGGCCGCCGCCGGATGACAAGAAGAAGTGACGGCGGTTACGCCTCGACAACGTCCTTGATTCCTTCGAGCGTCTTGTGCGTAAAACTCAATCACCTCACCGAGCATTAACGGGTCACCCATCTCGAGGTCCCCGAGTTGGCGCACCGTCTCGATGCTGCATCAATCGGCTAATAGGATTGGATCAAGGTCAGATGACCGATTAGCTGCTGTACTCCAGTTCAGCTCCCGAAGATGAGTCGGACGACAGATGGTGGAACCAGTTCCGGCAAATGGATCCATTTGTTTTGTCGGTCACGTAAATTTTAGCTGCCCGATCGCGCGTGATGGACGTGAGGTGCCGCAATGGTCGAAATCGAGAGCAGGAATGCCCGCCGGGGCCACGCGACCTTCATCGGTCGAATCGGTGCATTGGCGGCAACCCTCGGAGTGGGGGTGGCGATCGCCACCGGTCAGGGAGTAGGCGTGGCGCACGCCGAAGACACCGACACCACCACGAACAACACCGCCGATGCCGGCGCGGACCCCGACGCCGGTCCCGGCACCGACGAGTCCAACGACCCGCCGGCGACGCAGCCCGACGAGGGCGCGGACCATTCGACACCGGCTTCGGCATCTGGGCCTGCGTCGGTTCCTCAGATGAGACTCAGAAGTTCCGGGGGCGCACTGTTTTCCGACAGGTGGCAGCGCAGGGACACTCAGCGTTGGCGAACGGTACTCGAGTCGCCGAAACACAAGCTGAATCGATCCGCAGAACTGCCCCAACCCGAGGCGAAACGGTCGGCAGATCCATCGGAAAGCCCCACCAATCAACGACATTCGAGACGCGTGGATGCGCCGGTCCGCGCCTTCGCCTCGACATTCAATGAACCCCGCCACGCCCGGATGACGGCGGCGGACACGTTCCCCCCGCCCGAGCGCAGCAGTCAGGAGACTTTGCCGGCGCTCAATCCGCCAAAGGCTCGGCACCGGATCGCAATCACCCTCGGCGATCCCGACCCCGGCGTGGTCCAGAGGAACGCGTCGACGGTGACGCGTCCAGCCACCGTCCTGGAACGCGCCTCCACTCTGCTCGCCACCGCACTATCGCCGTTCCTGACTCCTCGCCCGACAGCACCGCCGCAACCCCCCGTGCTGCTCGCCGTGCTGGGCTGGATCCGTCGCGAGATCGAGCACACGTTCTTCAATCGCACACCCGTTGCACGCGACGTGGCCATCGCCGCGCATTCGCAGACGCCTTCCACCTTCGACGTCATTCGCGTCGCCGACGATGATCCCGTGACGTACTCCGTACCCGAGCGCGGTCAGTACGGCGGCCCCCAGTCGGGAACGGTCGCGATCGACCGGAGCACAGGCGAATTCGCCTATACCCCAGACACCGGCGTCCAGGTCGGCACCGAAGACGAATTCACCGTGACGGTCAGCGATGAAGCCGCCGGCTTTCACGTGCACGGCCTATCGGGGCTCCTGAGGCCCGACCGTGGGCACACCACCACCGTCAAGGTCAGCGTCACGGTCGTCAACAGCGCACCGACAGCACCCGATATCACCGTCGACACGACCGTCGACAAGCCGATTGACATCGACCTATTGCGCGACCTCGTGTCCGACCCGGACGGCGATCCGCTGACAATCCAGTCGATCACGGTGAACGCGACGCCGAATCAAGGCCCGTTCACCATCACCTACGTTCCCGGGCTAGACCCCGGTGACATCGTGGTGAGGACCGATAACGCCGATCTCTATGTGCCCGATGGCACAGAACTCGGTGTATTCACCTACACCCCGCGTAATCGCGGCGTCGACACCATCACCTACGTGGTGAGCGACGGAGTCGTGGAGCGAACGGGCACCATCATCGTGAACGTCGGCGCCGCGACCGACGTCACCTACGACCTCGAGGTCGGAGAGTCGGAGGCCGTCGATCTGTTCAGGCTGGTGACCATGCCTGACGGCGATCCCTCGAGCGTCACGCACGTGAGGTTTTCCGACGGCCAGAACATCATCGAGCTCAGCCCTCCGCTGGAGCTCGACCGAGTCCAGACCGACCATGCCACCTATGCGTACCCCGATCGGGCCAACCAAGCCGTCTTCACGGCCACCGCGGTGAACGGCGGCGTCGACACCATCACGTACACAGTCCACCAGGGCGATTCACAGATCACGGGAACAATCACCATCAAGGTCATCGGCACCGTCGTGTAGGTCGAGACCACCGTCACAGGCCGCCTGACGGTCTCCAGCACAGGACTGCTCGGCTGCCCGACAATTTCCGTCGTTAGGCTGTGCCGCATGGCTGCTGACATCGTGCCGATCCGGCTCGGGTTGACCAAGGGCGACCTCTACACACTGTGGGCCCCCCGCTGGCGGGACGCCGGCGACGAGTGGGAGGCACTGCTGGGCAAGGACGACGACCTCTACGGCTTCGAGTCGGTGGCCGACCTGGCCGCGTTCGTGCGGACCAACACCGACAACGACCTCACCGACCACCCGGCGTGGGAGGGTCTGACCGAGGCGAACGCGCACCGGTTCGATCCGCCGGAGGAGCGCCAGTACGACCTGATCGGCGTGCAGGAACTGCTGGCCGAGAAGCCCACCGAGGACTCGGTGGCCACCCTGCACCGCACGCTTGCCATCGTGTCGTCGGTCGGATCGGTCTGCGAACTGCCTGCCGTCACAAAATTCTTCAACGGCAACCCTCTGCTCGGCTCGCTCGGCAGCGGCGTGGAGAACTTCAGCGGCCGCAGCGGCCGCAAGCGCTGGAGCGAGATCGCGGCCGTGATCGGACGCAGCTGGGACAACGTCGTCGACGCGATCGACGAGGTGATCACGATCCCGGACACTGACAAGACCGCCTCGGACAAGGCGGCGGCCGAACTCGACGAACCCAAGCCCGATGATTTGGAAGAACCCGTCGAGATCGCGGCCGATGACGCCGACAGTGACGACTCAGACGCCGACGAGACCTCGGAGTCCGAGCCGGTCCTCGCCGTCCCGTCCGGCGGGCTGGTGCTCGGCGCCGATGAGGACTTCTGGCTCAAGGTCGGCATCGACCCGATCCGGATGATCACCCGCGGCGGCACCTACTACACGCTGCGGTGCTACCTCGACGATGCGCCGGTGTTCCTCGGCCGCAACGGCCGGGTGAGCGTGTTCGGGTCGGAGCGTTCGTTGGCCAGGTACCTGGCCGACGAGCACGACCACGATCTGTCCGACCTCGCGACCTACGAGGACATCAAGACCGCCGCCACCGACGGCTCGCTGCGCGTCGACGTCACCGAAGAGAACGTCTACGTCACCAGCGGCCTGGCCGACGACTTGGCCGACGGGCCCGACTCCATTGACCGGGACCAGCTGGAGCTTGCCGCCGAGCTGCTGCGCGATGTGGGTGAGTACGCCGAGGACGGCATCGTCGAGGAGACGCTTGACGCCGATATGCCGCTGGGTCGGCTCGTCGCGTACGTCCTGGATCCCGACACCGTCCGCAAGCCCACCGGGCCCTATGCAGAAGCGGTCGAACAGTGGGAGTCGCTGGAGACGTTCCTCGAGTCGCGGCTGCGCCAGGAGTAGCTGGACGGGTCGGCAACGAACACGGCGGTCGAGTCTCCGCAGCGTGCGCCATCGGTGAAACCGCTGCAAGAACCCTGTTACGGCGTAAAATTCTTCAGCGGAAGCACGGGAGAGAGGCGGCGCCATCATCCACCGTCCACGTTCGAAATCGGCTGCGGCCCTCGACATTTAGGGCAATTCGGTGCCGCTATCGAGTCGGAGGTCCAGCCCCCAGAAGGGACCACCCATGACCTCGTTAGCTCATATCAGTCTGCGTCGCCTCATCACCGCGGGTCTGTCCGTGGCTGTCGTCGCCCTCGGACCCGCGGCGACAGCAACGGCCGAGCCGGAATGGGACGTCGACGCGTACGACAAGTGCATGGCGAAGACGGTCAGAGATCCAGCCACGTGCTGCCTGATTTCCGGCGGAAATGTCGGAGACAAAGATCCCAACGTTTGCACCGCACCCGCTGCGGTAGAACAAGGCACCGGGCCGGCATGGCAGCCTCCACGAGGCGACCTGCCCACGCTGGAGCCAGACAGTCCTGTATTGATGCCGGGCCAGGCCGTCGGCTAGCTCGATCCCTGGGCGCTAGTGGTTGGCTGCGGACGGTGTTGGTCAACCAGGTCTTTCACGCCCACTTGAGGAATACCGTTTCTTTTGCGGACGAACACTTCGGCGAAGACGAGTAATCGACTACTCGCGTCGAACGCGGTTTTTTACAGCATGCTGCTGGAAGCCCGCACGGATGGAGATGGCAATGACCGCAGAACAGCAGCAGGCGATGGATTCGTTCTATGGGCTCGACAACGTGATCACGATCAAGATCACAATGCCTGCGTCCGAGTGGGACAAGGTGCGCCTCGAAGAGCCCAAGGGCGGTCGCTGCGAATGGGACTGGACCGGTGGCAGCAGATACACCTGGCGCAAGGCGGACACGGTCGAGATATCCGGGACCAGATTTCCGGCGACGACGACGTTCACCGACATCGGCATCAAGAAGAAGTCGTTCTGCGGCTCGATCGACGACAAGAAGCCGTGCATACACATCGATTTCGGCAGGTTCAGCAGCACCGCCGAGGATGCGGCCGAGGCACTGATCGGGACGCGCTATGTGACACTCAACAACTCCAAACAGGACAAGTCCTACATCAGGCAGACGCTGGGCTACAGGATGCTGCAAATGGTCGGGCCTGCCCAATTCTCGGTGCAACTACGCCCGCGTTTTCGTCAATGGAACCCCCGTCGGCCAAGGGCTCGGCAGCGAAATGTTCCCGGGGATCTTCGTCAACGCCGAGCCGATCATGAAGCGCCACATCGAACGCAACTTACGGCAACATGAACGGCAATCTGTACGAGATCGAGCACACCGATGATTTCCTCGAAGAGAGACTGCCCTTCATCGGGGTTGAATCGCTCTCCGAGTTCGACGACAAGGACGACCTGAAGTTTGCGTGCAGGCACATCAAGGCCAACGGGCTGGCAGGCGCAGATCAGATGCTCGACATGGACCAGTTTCTCAAGGTCTACGCGATGGAGTTTCTTCTCAAGCATTGGGATGGCTACGCCAACAACACCAACAACACCTACATCTACAACGACGTGACCGCGGTCGCATCCCCCGGCGTCGGCGACATCAAATTCAAGATGATCCCGTGGGGCGTCGACCAGATACTGAAACCCGGCGAGTTCTTCCGGCTCGGTCGGATGGGGGTCGTCGCGCAGCTTGTCCGCAACGACGACGCGCGCCGCAAACAGTTGATGGATCAGATTCGCGCGTACCGGGAAACTTTGTTCAGCCGCGAGAGCCAGCAGACGGTGTTGAAGCCGTTGATCGATCAGATGCAAACTCTGGTAACGGGATTCGGCGTTCCCGATGCCGTGCAGGAGATCGCCACCGTCCGGCAGCAACTACGGCTGGCCGAGTCGGCCGCCTACATCTTCACCGGCCTGCCCGAACCCACCAACCCCGTCTACATCCTCAAGCACGACACCAGTGACTGTCTGCATGCCAGCAACACCGAGTCGATCCCAGCCGGGGAACCCACTCCCGTGAATTTCGAGGTGTACCACCAGCAGCTGTTCGACAACAACCAGCCCGCGGACCTGTGGGCTCTCAACGACCTCGGCACCGGCAAGTCGTTGACCAACCAGGCTTTCAACCGCAATCTGCACGCCAGCGGCACTGAGGTGACTCCCGCCGGGCACAAGTATCTCTACACATGCGCGCCGAGCAACGGCGACCACGGCGAAGAGTTCACGATCGCGCCGGTCCCGGTACCGGTCACGGATCCGGCCAACCCACCGGGGCGATTCGCCTTCACCGGCTATTTCAACCTCGTCAGCGTGCGGACCACTGAGATGGCGAAGTTCGGCAGCGACCTCACACCCGCGGGCAGGCCAAGAGTCCACCAGGAACTCCCTGGTTCCAACCTCTACTTCTACTGACCACGCTTCGGATATCCGACGACTGCGTAACCGCCTCCGTCGTCGACGATGAGGAGCCGCCTTTCGTCGGCACTGGAGAAGACGACGACGCCCTCGGGCTTCATCGACCGACTGAACTTGACGTCGAGCAGAGAAAGGGTGTCGCTGCTGCCGTCCCACGCGCAGAGCTGAAACGGTTCGTCGGCTGTGCTGATCGAACGCCCGACGATCATCAGAACGTCGCCGGCCTGCTCGTCGTATGAGATGTCGCGGATGCCCTGCTTCGCCTTCGATCGCGGTAGGCGAACGTGCACGATCGACGGCGGTTTGAGCTCCTCGGTGGTCCAGGGGGCAGCGCCCGCATCGATGGGCACCCGAATGACCGTGACGATTCCACGGTCCGCGGGCCCGCGCAGGCCAAAGAGCAGTGCCCGCGCCCGTGGGTCCCACGCAAGGCCTTCGATGTTCAACCCACCTGCATCCGGCTCGCGCTGGGCGGCTTCGGCGATCGACGGCACCTGGCGCAACAGCCAGTCGCGGAATCCGGGCATCGCTTGTGCCTGCAGGTCGCCGTGGGACGTATAGCGAACGCGCACCAATCCATCACAGACCCGTTGTCGCCCTGACCCGTTGGCGCCGAGGACGCAGAGCGAGGACGCGACGACGAGAACGGTCTCGCTGCCACCGTCGACGCGGGTCAGTCCTTCGGGATCACGCAACTCACCCTCGGCCAGGCCGGCAAAGGGGCGGCGCGAAATCCTTTCCGCTTCAGTGCCGTCGGAATCGAGCGCGAGCTCGAACAACGCCGACGGGTCGTGATTGTCGACGAAGACGAACCGGCCTGGACCGACTTCGACGACACCGGAGGCATTGAAAGGCGCATTGCCGTTCCTCTGGTCGAACGACGTCGGCTTGACCTTCTTACCCAGGCCGAGCGCCGACGCGACTCTGGCGAACCAGTTCGTCACGTCAGCCGATCAGCACGGCGAACCGCGGTTTGATCACTTCGTCGATGATCGCCAGTCGCTCGTCGAAAGGGATGAACGCGGACTTCATCGCGTTGATGGTGAAGCGCGCGAGATCGCTCCAGCCGTAGCCGAACGCCTCGACCAGGCGCAACATCTCCTGGCTCATCGTGGTGTCACTCATCAGCCGGTTATCGGTGTTGACAGTGACACGAAACCGGCTGCGCGCCAACAGATCGAACGGATGCTCGGCGATGCTGCCCACCGCACCCGTCTGCACGTTGGAGCTCGGGCACAACTCGAAAGGCACTCGCTTGTCCCGCAACAGCGCGGCCAGCCGACCGAGATGGACGGTGCCGTCGGAGCCGATGGTGATGTCGTCGACGATGCGCACGCCATGGCCAAGGCGATCGGCACCGCAGAACGCGATGGCCTCGTGTATCGACGGCAGACCGAACGCCTCCCCTGCGTGAATCGTGAAGCGGGCGTTATTGCTTCGCATGTACTCGAAAGCATCGAGATGTCGGGTCGGCGGATACCCCGCCTCCGCGCCTGCGATGTCGAAGCCGACCACACCCTTGTCCCGGAACCGGATGGCCAGCTCGGCGATCTCCAGCGACCGCGCCTGATGCCGCATCGCGGTCACCAGACAACGCACCGTGATCGCGCGGCCCTCGCCATGTGCGGCCTTCTCGCCGTCCGCGAAGCCCGCCAGCACCGCGTCCACCACCGCATCCAACGACAGGCCGCGGTCGATGTGCAGTTCGGGGGCGAAGCGGATCTCGGCATAGACCACGTTGTCGGCGGCGAGATCCTCGACGCATTCGTAGGCCACCCGATAGAGCGCCTCGGGCGTCTGCATGACGCCGACCGTGTGGGCGAACGGCTCCAGATACCGCTCGAGCGACCCGCTGTGCGCGGCGGTGCGGAAGAACGTCGCGAGGCCGTCGACGTCGGCGGCGGGCAGGTCCTCGTAGCCGGTCTGCTGGGCGAGCTCGAGGACGGTGGCGGGCCGCAGCCCTCCGTCGAGGTGGTCGTGCAACAACGCCTTCGGCGCCTGCCGGATGGAGTCGAGGGTCAGCGGCGAGGTCACGATGTGATCCGATCGATGATCAACGGCCCGATGTCCGGCGCCTCGTCGCCGACGCTCCAGCCGCCGTCCATTTCAGCCATTGCGGCGCCGAAGCGCTCCGGAGTCTCGGTGTACAGCGTGAAGAGCGTCTCCCCCGCGACGACGGGTTCGCCGGGCCTGCGGTGGATGCGAAGGCCTGCGCCGGACTGCACCCGCTCACCGGGTACCGCGCGGCCCGCACCGAGCCGCCACACCGTCAGTCCCACAGCCATCGCGTCGATGTCACCCATCGTGCCACCGCGCGGCGCGGTGATGGTTTCGGCGTGGGGGCCGATCGGCAACGGTTTGGCCAAGTCGCCACCCTGCGCCGACACCAGCCTGCGGAAGTGGTCCATCGCCGTCCCGTCGCGCAGCGTCTGCGCAGGGTCGACGCCATCCAGCCCGGCGGCGTCGAGCATCTCGGTGGCCAGCGCCAGCGTCAGCTCGACGACGTCGGGCGGTCCCCCACCTGCCAGCACCTCGATGGACTCGTCGACCTCGACGGCATTGCCGACCGTCCGGCCGAGCGGTCGGTTCATGTCGGTCAGCAGCGCCCTGGTCACCAGGCCCTCCGCGGCCCCCAACTCGACCATGGTTGCGGCCAGTTCGCGGGATTCGGCCTCGGTCTTGAGGAACGCACCCGATCCGACCTTGGAGTCGAGCACCAGCGCCCGCGCGCCCTCGGCGATCTTCTTGCTCATCACCGAGCTTGCGATCAACGGCAGCGATTCCGTGGTCGCGGTGACGTCACGCAAGGCGTAGATCTTGCGGTCGGCGGGCGCCAGTTCACCGGCCGCGAAGATCGCCGCGCCCAGCTCGCAAAGCTGTTGCCGAATCTGGGTTTTCGAGATCTCGGCGGTGAATCCCGCGATGGCTTCCAGCTTGTCGAGGGTGCCGCCGGTGTGCCCGAGCCCGCGCCCCGCGGCCTGCGGCACCGCGCCACCGCACGCCATCACGACAGGCACCAGCGGGATGGTGATCTTGTCCCCGACGCCACCGGTGGAATGCTTGTCCACCAACGCAAGCGGCTTGTCCGGCGCCCCGGAGCGACGAAGATCGCTGAAATCCAGCCGCTCGCCCGAGTCGACCATCGCGGCCGTCCAGCGCGCGATCTCCCCGCCCGTCATTCCGCGCAGGAAGATCGCCATCAGCAGCGCCGACATCTGCTCGTCGGCCACCCGCCCATGGGTGTAGCCGTCGATCACCCAATCGATCGCCGCATCCGAAAGCACCCCTCCGTCGCGCTTGGTCCTGATGACCGTCGGAGCGTCGAATGTGGGCTGGGTCACGGCTTTTTCGGCTCCGTGCGAGTCAGATCGTCGGGTCCGAAGGCGTCGGGCAGCAGGTCGCCGAGGAGCCGCGGCCCTGACGGATGGTCGATCAACATCTGCCTGCCCCCGTGCTCCAGCAGGACCTGTCTGCAGCGCCCGCACGGCATCAGCGGTTCACCGTCGGCAGCCACACACGACAGCGCGACGAGCCGTCCACCGCCGCCCGAAAACAGGGCGCAGACCACTGAGCACTCGGCGCAGAGACCTAGGCCATATGAGACATTCTCCACATTGCAGCCGGCCACAATTCGGCCGTCGTCGACCAGCGCCGCGGCGCCAACCGGGAACCCCGAGTACGGGGCGTATGCGCTACCTGCGGCCTCTGTTGCCCTCTGCCGCAAGGCTTCCCAGTCGATATCGGACATCACATCAATCCCGCCAATCGGGCTGAAGAATGCATCCGAACCCTTCCTCCCACGGCTCGTCACGTGATGTAGGTAACCCTAACTTGGATGACAAACACCCTCGAACGGCTAACACGGTATCGCTTTGGGCACTACAAATGGGTTTAGAGTCGCCCCGACCACCGAAGGCGTTGGAGGCCCGATGAGTACGAATACGGAGATAGCGGCCCCGCGGGAAAAGCAGGCGCGCAGACGCACCCTTTATCGCGGCGACCCGGGCATGTGGTCCTGGGTGCTGCACCGCATCACGGGTGCCACCATCTTCTTCTTCCTGTTCGTCCATGTGCTCGACACGGCGCTGGTCCGGGTCAGCCCGGAGGCCTACAACGAAGTCGTCGATACCTACAAGACGCCGCTCGTCGGCCTGATGGAGGTCGGCCTGGTCGCCGCGGTGCTCTACCACGCCCTCAACGGCATCCGGGTCATCCTGATCGACTTCTGGCAGCACGGGCCCCGATACCAGCGACTGATGCTGTGGGGCGTCGCCGCCGTCTGGCTGGCCGTGATGATCCCGGCCCTCGGAGTGCTCGGCATGCACATGGCGGAGCGGTTCCTATGAGCACCGCATGGACGCCCCACCACCGTGAGGGCCGCATCGCGCCGGTTGCCGAGAAGGAGCACGACCGTCCGGCGTCGCTGGACCACCCGCGTGCGCCTCGTCGACCGCGAGGTATCCCCTACTTCGAGAAGTACGCATGGCTGTTCATGCGGTTCTCCGGCGTCGCGCTGGTCTTCCTGGCGCTCGGACACCTGTTCATCATGCTGATGTGGGACGACGGTGTGTACCGCATCGACTTCAACTACGTCGCGCAACGTTGGGCATCGCCGTTCTGGCAGATCTGGGACATGGCGCTGCTGTGGCTCGCCATGATTCACGGCGCCAACGGCATGCGCACGATCATCGGTGACTACGCGCGCAAGAACGTCACCAAGTTCTACCTGAACTCGTTGCTGTTGCTGGCGACCGGCTTCACGCTGGTGCTGGGTAGCTACGTGCTCGTCACCTTCGACGCGAACATCTCCTAAGGGAGGAGACATGAGCTCCAATGATCGTTGAACACATCTACGACGTCGTCATCGTCGGGGCGGGCGGCGCGGGGATGCGCGCCGCCGTCGAGGCCGGGCCACGGGCCCGCACCGCGGTGCTGACCAAGCTGTACCCGACCCGCAGCCACACCGGTGCGGCGCAGGGCGGCATGTGTGCGGCGCTGGCCAACGTCGAAGAGGACAACTGGGAGTGGCACACGTTCGACACCGTCAAGGGCGGCGACTACCTCGCCGACCAGGACGCCGTCGAGATCATGTGCAAGGAAGCCATCGACGCTGTGCTCGATCTCGAGAAGATGGGCATGCCGTTCAACCGCACCCCGGAAGGCCGCATCGACCAGCGCCGGTTCGGCGGGCACACCCGCGACCACGGCAAGGCGCCGGTGCGCCGGGCCTGCTACGCCGCCGACCGCACAGGTCACATGATCCTGCAGACCCTGTATCAGAACTGCGTCAAGCACGGCGTCGAGTTCTTCAACGAGTTCTACGCACTGGACGTCTGCTTGACCGACACACCCGGCGGCCCGGTGGCCACCGGCGTCATCGCCTACGAACTGGCGACCGGCGACATCCACGTCTTCGCCGCCAAGGCGATCGTGTTCGCCACCGGTGGATCGGGCCGGATGTACAAGACGACATCCAACGCGCACACCCTGACGGGTGACGGCCTCGGCATCATCTTCCGTAAGGGACTCCCCCTGGAGGACATGGAGTTTCACCAGTTCCATCCGACGGGCCTTGCCGGTCTTGGCATCCTCATCTCCGAGGCTGTCCGCGGTGAGGGCGGCAGGCTGCTGAACGGCGAGGGTGAGCGGTTCATGGAGCGCTACGCGCCGACCATCGTCGACCTGGCACCCCGCGACATCGTGGCCCGCTCGATGGTGCTCGAGGTGCTGGAGGGCCGCGGCGCGGGTCCGCACAAGGACTACGTCTACATCGACGTGCGCCATCTCGGTGAGGACGTGCTCGAATCCAAGCTGCCCGACATCACCGAGTTCGCCAGGACCTACCTGGGCGTCGACCCGGTCAAGGAACTCGTTCCCGTCTATCCGACCTGCCACTACGTGATGGGCGGAATCCCGACCACCGTGCACGGGCAGGTGTTGCGCGACAACACCAACGTCGTCGCCGGGCTCTACGCCGCGGGCGAATGCGCATGCGTTTCCGTGCACGGCGCCAACCGGCTCGGCACCAACTCGCTGCTCGACATCAACGTGTTCGGCCGTCGAGCGGGCATCGCGGCCGCGAACTACGCGCTCGGGCATGACCACGTCGAGATGCCCGAGCACCCCGAGGGCATGGTGGTGAACTGGATCGGCGACATCCTGTCCGAGCACGGCAACGAGCGCGTCGCCGACATCCGCGGCGCGCTGCAGCAGTCGATGGACAACAACGCCGCGGTGTTCCGTACCGAGGAGACCTTGAAGCAGGCGCTCACCGACATCCACGCACTCAAGGAGCGTTACGCCCGAATCACGGTGCACGACAAGGGCAAGCGCTTCAACAGCGATCTGCTCGAAGCCATCGAGCTGGGCATGCTGCTCGAGCTGGCCGAGGTGACGGTGGTCGGAGCGCTCAATCGCAAGGAGTCTCGTGGCGGCCATGCGCGCGAGGACTATCCCAACCGCGACGACACGAACTACATGCGGCACACGATGGCTTACAAAGAGGGCTCCGACCTGTTGAGTGATATCCGGCTGGACTACAAGCCCGTGGTGCAGACACGGTACGAGCCGATGGAACGGAAGTACTGAGGTCATGACCATCACACCCGACGTTGAGACCAAAGACCCCGAACTGCCGCCGATCCCCGACGGCGCTGTCATGGTGACGCTGAAGATCGCCCGCTTCAACCCAGAGGATCCCGACTCCGCCGGCTACCAGAGCTTCCGGGTGCCGTGCCTGCCCAGCGACCGACTGCTGAACCTCCTGCATTACGTGAAGTGGTATCTCGACGGCACGCTGACGTTCCGGCGGTCCTGCGCCCACGGTGTGTGCGGCTCCGATGCGATGCGCATCAACGGCGTGAACCGGCTGGCGTGCAAGGTGCTGATGCGCGATCTGCTGCCCAAGAAGGCCGGCAAGGCACTGACGATCACCATCGAACCGATCCGCGGCCTGCCGGTGGAGAAGGACCTCGTCGTCGACATGGAGCCGTTCTTCGACGCCTACCGGGCGGTGAAGCCGTACCTGATCACCAGCGGCAACCCGCCCACCCGCGAGCGGATCCAGAGTGCGACCGACCGCGCCCGCTACGACGACACCACCAAGTGCATCCTCTGCGCCTGTTGCACCACCAGCTGCCCGATCTACTGGAGCGAGGGCAGCTACTTCGGGCCTGCCGCGATCGTCAACGCGCACCGGTTCATCTTCGACAGCCGCGACGAGGCCGCCGCCGAACGCCTCGACATCCTCAACGAGGTCGACGGCGTCTGGCGTTGCCGCACGACCTTCAACTGCACGGAGTCCTGCCCGCGCGGGATCCAGGTGACACAGGCGATACAGGAGGTCAAGCGCGCACTGATGTTCGCGCGCTAGACCGAGGTCGATGATGTTTCACGATCTGCCCCGTGAGGACCGTCTGCGTCTGGTCGGCCAGGGCACCGATCACTTCCGGGACCACGCCGCCGACCTGTCGGACGCCGAACTCGACGGCCCTTCACTGCTCGAAGGATGGTCACGTCGGCAGTTGATCGCCCACCTGGGCTACAACGCGGCAGGCGTGTGTCGATTGCTGAAGGGTGCCGCCGCGGGTGTCGTCACGGGCATGTACGCATCGGCCGAGCAACGAGCGGCGGACATCGCCGAGTCCGTCGGCCTCGATGCGAACGCCGTGTACAGCCTGTTCGACACCGAGGCGCAACGCCTCGAGACGGCGTGGCGGACCCTGCCGACCGAAGCGTGGTCGCTGATGGTGAAGACGCCACAGGGCACGCCGGTTCCTGCGTCGGAGACTCTGTGGATGCGCAGCAGAGAAGTGTGGATCCACGCCGTCGACCTGGATACCGGTGCGACGTTCGACATGATCCCGTCAGTAGTGCAGGAGACGCTGTTCGATGAGGTGATCGTCAACTGGCGGGCGTCGGGCAAGACGGTCGGCGTCGACGGGGATTCGACCGCCGTCATCACGATGTCGGTCGATGACATGTCGGCGCAGGGCACCATGCCTGCGCTGTTGAGTTGGATGACCGGACGCGGGAGCGCGGGGATATCGCCTGCAGGCGTCGCCCCAGCGCCCGCCTGGCTCTAGCAAAGGCCGCGATTGATCTCGGGAGTGAGTGGGTACAAACCGTTCGCTAGGAAGTGCCACTCACAGAAACCGAGATTGGACCCATGACTGACCGCTTGATCTTCCGTCGTTTCTCCGTCACCACGGGTATCGCTGCCGCAGCGATCGCACTCACGCTGACTGCGTGCGGCGGCGGTGACGACAAGGGCGACGAGAGCAGCACGTCGGAGACGACGTCGAGCACGTCGAGCACACCGACGACGACCATGACGACCCCGGCCCCGGCCCCAGCCCCCGCTCCGGGCACAGGCGCCCCGGCACCAGGCGCAGGAGCCGGACCCGGCGGCGCGACCGCAGGCGTGCCAGGTGCTGGTGCAGGCGCAGGACCCGGCGGTGCTGAGGCAGGCGCAGGCGGAGCGGGCGCAGGAGCTGGACCCGGCGGCGCGACCGCAGGCGTGCCAGGTGCGGGTGCTGGCGCAGGACCCGGCGGTGCCGGTGCGTGCGCTGGAGGCGTCTGCGTCGGCACCCCGTAGTCGTCCGCCGCAACTAGTTCTCTCGCGAGACGGAATCTCTGCAGGCGTCATCTCGCACTTTCCCTGCGGAGATTCCGTTTCGCGTGTCGGTGCTGTCACACATCGGCGGGCTGTCTCGTCCTTCCGGTATGACACAAAAGACGCGGATCGCTCCCCTGCCACCGCAGCGTGCATCGCTGCTGACCAGGCTGATGTACAAGTACGCCAAGCGCCGGTTCGGCGAGGTGCCAGAACCGTTCACCGTCGCCGCGCACCACCCGCGGCTGCTGATGGCAAACGGTGTCCACGAGATGCTGCTGCAGTCGGCCTCGAAGAAGGTGCCCGCCAACGTGCGCGAGCTGGCCGTCTTCTGGACCGCGCGCACGGTCGGATGTTCATGGTGCGTCGACTTCGGCGAGATGTTGATTCGTCTCGACGGCCTCGACGTCGAACGGCTCAAATCCGTGGACGACTACGCGACCTCTCCGCTTTTCACCGATGACGAACGCGCCGCCATCGCCTACGCGGACGCCATGACGACCGATCCGCACACCATCACCGACGAGCAGGTCGACGACCTTCGGCGCCGCTTCGGCGATGACGGGGTGATCGAGCTGACCTACCAGATCGGCGTGGAGAACATGCGGGCCAGGATGTACTCGGCGCTCGGCATCACCGAGCAGGGATTCAGCTCAGGTGACGCATGCCGGGTGCCGTGGGCTACCGATGAGCAAGCGGAGAGCCGTTGAACTTGTCGGGGTTCGCGATATCCCAAATGGCGCAGACCTTTCCGTCGCGCACCGTCATCGCGGTCACCCGCGGTGACATCTCGGGATAGCCGCCGTCGGCGGGGGCGCCCGGCGTGTAGCTGCCCAGCTCGCCGTTGACGAGGGCGAGCTGGGCAGTCGCGAGGAAGTTCGGCCCGTACCTCTGCGCGAGCCCGAACATGAACCGCGCGACCTTGTCCGGCCCATGGATGACGCGTGCCGCCGTTGGCGCCATTCGGTTGGAGTCGCCGGTGAAGGTCACCTCCGGATGCAGAAGGTGCACAACGGCATTCAAGTCACCGGAGGCCAGCGCCGCCATCAAGGACCCGACCAGTTCGTTGTGGGTGTCGGCAGGCACCGATGCGGGCGCGGAGGTGACGGCGCGCCGGGCCCTGGACGCCAACTGGCGCGCCGTGGCGTCGGTGACGCCGAGCACCGGCGCGATCTCGGCGAAGGGCACGGCGAAGCCATCGTGCAATACGAAGGCGACCCGCTGGTCGGGCGTCAACCGCTCCAGCACCACCATGGCCGCGAACCTCGCGTCCTCACCCGCCACCACCGCCGCGAGCGGGTCGTTGCCGTCGAAACCGGTCACCACCGGTTCGGGCAACCACTCTCCGACATAGGTCTCGCGCCGGTGCGCCGCCGAGCGAAGCCTGTCGAGGCCCAGCCTGCTGACCACGGTCGTCAGCCACGCCCGCAGGTCGGTGATCTCGCGCGAGCGCTCGTCGCGCTCCCAGCGCAACCATGCGTCCTGCACGACGTCCTCGGCGTCGGCAAGCGTTCCGGTGAGCCGATACGCGACGGCCAGCAGATGCGGGCGCAGTTCCTCGAACTCGTCGACTCGCGTGCCTGCCGTCATGAATCAATTCTAGAATCCCGCATCGATTACTGATTTCGTCGCCTGTCATCCACCTGTGAACGATTTCGGAGTACAACTCACAGACTCACCACCGGAACCGTATATTCCCGCACATGGCAATCAAGGAACCTGAGGCTGCTCCGTCAGTCGGCGGCAAAGGCCTGCAGGCCGGCGCCATCGGCCTGGTCGGCAACGTGGTCATCGGCTTGGCGGCTGTCGCGCCTGCCTACAGCCTCGCCGCGACCCTCGGCTACGTCGTACTTGCCGTCGGCGAGAAAGCTCCGTCGATGTTCGTCCTCGCCTTCATCCCGATGCTGCTCGTAGCGTTCGCCTACAAGGAGTTGTCGACCGACACGCCTGACTGCGGCACCACATTCACATGGGGTACGAAGGCATTCGGGCCGTGGATCGGATGGATCGGCGGCTGGGGCCTTGCCGTATCGGCGATCATCGTGCTCGCGAACGTGGCCGAGGTGGCCGCAATCTACCTGTTCAAGTTCCTCGGCCAGGACCAGCTTGCCGAGAATCTGTTTGCCAAGGTCCTCCTCGGCTCGTTCTTCATCATCTCCATGACGCTGCTGTCCGCACGCGGCATCGTGGTGTCCGAACGGGTCCAGAACGTGTTGATCGCCATCCAGTTCGGCGTGCTGATCATCGTCAGCATCATCGCGCTCATCCGGGTGTTCTCGGGTAACGCGGGCGCACAGGCGATCCAGCCGCAACTGTCATGGCTGTGGCCGTCCGGCCTCGACATGTCGTCGATCGCGGCGGCCATCATTTTGTGCGTCTTCATCTACTGGGGTTGGGACGCCTGTCTTGCCGTAGGGGAGGAGACCAAGGATCCCGGCCGCACCCCTGGTATCGCCGCCCTCATCACAACCCTGATCCTGGTCTTCACTTACGTGCTGGTCGCGTACGCGGTGCAGTCCTTCTCCGGCTTCGGTGATGTGGGAATCGGCCTGAACAACGCGATGAACACCGATGACGTGCTCACCGTGCTCGGCGAGCCCGTCGCGGGCTCACTGGTCGCCTCGCTGCTGTTGCTGACCGTGTCGGTGTCGGGTCTGTCCTCGACGCAGACGACGATCCTGCCGACCGCGCGCGGCACCCTGTCGATGGCGGTGTACGAGGCGATCCCCAAGCGCTTCGCCAGCGTTCATCCGCGCTACATGACACCGGCGTTCGGCACGATCGTGATGGGCTGCGCCGCACTGTTCTTCTACCTGGTGCTCACATTCCTTTCGGAGAACGCGCTCGCGGACTCGATCGCATCGCTGGGCCTCGCGGTGGCGTTCTACTACGGCATCACCGCATTCGCATGCGTCTGGTACTTCCGCAGGACACTGTTCGAATCGGCAAGGAACTTCTTCTTCCGCGGCCTGTTCCCGCTTCTGGGCGGGGCTTTCATGGCGACGGCGTTCGGCATCAGCGCCAAGGACATGATCGAGCCCGACTACGGCTATACGGCGTTCGGATCGCTCGGCGGCGTCTTCGTCCTCGGTGTCGGGATGCTGGTGCTGGGTATCCCGCTGATGCTGGCCTGCTTCGCATTCGGCACCAAGCGGTTCTTCCGGGGTGAAACGCTGAACGCCAGCACCGAGGTCAAGGTCCCCGACGTCTTCTAGAAAGGTGCAGATGAAACCACAGGAGCGACAATGCATCTGACCGTCGGATACCTGGCTACCCCGACCGGCGACGACGGCGTCGCGCTGGCAAGCGCGCTCGCCAAGACCTTCGACGCCGAAGTCGACGTCGTCCTCGTCGTCCGCGAGGAGATGCCGGACGGCCATCCTGGCCGTGCCGAGTATCAGCAACTGTTGATCAACAGGGGCAAGGACTGGATCTCCCGCGCCGTCGGCGCACTGGCCGACCGCGGAGTGAATGCGGGATCGACCGTACTCGTCGGCGAATCGTTCGCCGAAACGCTGATCGACTTCGCCGAGAAGAAGGACTCCGATCTGATCGTGATCGGCGGCGCCCGCGACGGCATCTTCGGCGGCCACGTCATCGGCTCCGTCACCGGCGCACTCCTGCACGCCTCGTCGATCCCGGTCGCGCTCGCACCGCGCGGGTTTCACGAGGATGCGCCCGACACCATCACCGCGGTCACCGCGGCCGTGCCCACCAGGCCGGGCGACGACAACCCGTTGCCGTTCGCCCTGACGCTGGCCAGTGCGGCGAACCTACCGATCCGGATGGTGTCGCTGGTATCGGCAGAAAGCCTCTACGAGGCCGGCAGCGCCAAGGAAGTGCGCCAAATTCAGGTCACAGCCGCCGAGGAGAATCTCGTTCGCGCGGCACGAGCTCTGCCGGATGCACCCGAAATCGAGTCACTCGTCGCCGACGGGTTGACACTGGAGTCGGCGCTGAAGAAGCTCAATTGGAACGACACCGACGTGTTGGTGGTCGGCTCGAGCAGGTTTGCTGCACCACGGCGAATCTTCCTGGGGTCCACCGCAGCTCGTATCCTGGCTGGGACGGATGCGCCGGTGATCGTGGTGCCGCGCGGCGACGCCTGAAGACGCTTCAAGACGCCTGACGATTAAAGGAGAGAACAGCAAATGAGTACGTCCATGTATGCCGTAACGGACCCGTCGACAGGTGAGGTGGTCAAGGAGTATCCGACCGCCACAGACAAGGACATCGAGGCGGCGATCGCGGCAGCCAGCAAGGCGCACAGCGAATGGTCGCGAGGGTCGACGGTCGCCGACCGCGCCGAGCTGATCCGCAAGGTCGGCAAGCTGCACGCCGAGCGCAAGACCGAACTCGCGAAGATCATCAATCGCGAGATGGGCAAGCCGATCGACCAGTCCGAGGGCGAGGCCGAGTTCAGCGGGGCGATCTACGAGTACTACGCCGACAATGCCGAGAAGTTCCTCGCCGACGAACCCATCACACTTCTCGAGGGCGAGGGTTCGGCGCTGATCCGGCGCAGCTCGGTGGGTGTGCTGCTTGGCATCATGCCGTGGAACTACCCCTACTACCAGGTCGCGCGGTTCGCGGGCCCGAACCTGACGCTTGGCAACACCATCCTGCTCAAGCACGCCCCGCAGTGTCCCGAATCGGCTGCGGCGATGCAGCAGATCTTCGACGACGCCGGGTACCCCGAGGGCGCCTACGTCAACATCTACGCCACCAACGAGCAGGCCGCGGACATCATCGCCGACCCGCGCGTGCAGGGCGTATCGCTGACCGGATCCGAGCGCGCGGGTGCCGCTGTCGCGGAGATCGCGGGCCGCAACCTGAAGAAGGTCGTCCTCGAGCTCGGCGGCTCCGATCCGTTCATCCTGCTGAGCTCCGATGATCTGGACGCCACCGTGGAGGCGGCCATCGACGGTCGGTTCGAGAACACCGGGCAGGCCTGCAACGCCGCGAAACGGATCATCGTCTCCGAGGGCATCTACGACGAATTCCTGGACAAGTTCACCAAGGCCGTCCTGGCCAAGGCCGACGGTCTGGCCCCATTGTCGTCGGTCGCGGCGGCCGAGAAGCTCGACGAGCAAGTGAAGCGGGCTGTCGACGACGGCGCGACCCTGGTCTCCGACGGCAAGCGCAGCGGCGCGTTCTTCCCGCCGGGTGTGCTCACCAACGTCTCGCCGAAGTCACCGTCCTACCAGGAGGAGCTGTTCGGCCCGGTGGCGACGGTGTACAAGGCCGGCTCCGAGGACGAGGCGGTCGAGCTGGCCAACGACACCCCGTTCGGGCTGGGCTCCTACGTGTTCACCACGGATGACGAGCAGGCCAAGCGCGTCGCCGACCGCATCGAGGCCGGAATGGTGTTCGTCAATGCCGTTGGCGCAGAAGGCGTCGAGCTGCCGTTCGGCGGCGTGAAGCGATCCGGTTTCGGCCGCGAACTCGGCCGCTACGGCATCGACGAGTTCGTCAACAAGAAGTTGATCCGCATCAGCTAGCTCTCGACGATTCGCGGGTAGTGCGCGACGACGGCCGCGCCATCCGATCGGGGGTCCGACGCCGCCGTCATCGAACCCGTGGCGTCGGCGAAGACGACGTTGGCGTGTCCGAGCGCCTCGGTGCGCGGGGCCACCTCGATCGGTGCGAGCCCGGAACGCTCCAGCGAAGCCTTCGCCGCCGCCGCCACATCGGATTCCGCCGTCACCGAATCGGCCGTGGCGCCGACGCTCTGCGGCCCGACGACGGCGCGGGGTGCCGCGACCGACTCCTCGGCTGTCACACCGTCAAGAGACCTCAGCAGCACTTGGGCGAGGATCTGCGGCTGGCCCTGGCCGCCCATGGTCGCCAGAATGTGGCGGGGCGCGTCCCCGTCGAGCGTCATCACCGGCATGAGCGTGTGCAGTGGGCGCTTTCGCGGCGCGATGACATTCGGCGACCTGTCATCCAACGCGAAACTGGTGCCCCGGTTGTGAAAGAGGATGCCCGTGGCCGGATCGATCAGCCCCGACCCGAACGCGTGATACACGCTCTGAATCAGCGACACCGCATAGCCGTCTGAGTCGGCGGCGGCCACACCTACGGTGTCACCGCGGGGCACCATTGCGGGTCCTGGCTGCGGCGCCACCGAGGTCTGCCATCACGTCAAGGCCGTCGCCGGCAAGCGACTCGACGTCGACCTCGACGAACCGCGGATCGGCAATGTGTTTGGTGCGCAGGGCGTTACCACGGTGGAAGACCCTCATCAGGGTGCCGAGTCCGGCACCGAGCGGGTCGGTGATCGCAAGCTCGTCGACGGCGCGCAACGCCCGCAACATGAGCACTCCGTGCGTGTTCGGCGGGCTTGTCAGCACAGTGAGGCCGCGAAAGTTCGTCGAGATCGGATCGACGATCTCGGCCTCGAACGCCGCGAAATCGTCCATCGTCAGAACCGATCCGCGCGACCGGAGGTACGAAGTGCAACGCTCGGCGAGGTCCCCCTGGTAAAACACGTCGGGCCCACCTTCGCGGAGAGCCGCGAAGCTGTCGGCCAGTAGCGGCTGGACGAAGGCGTCTCCGGCGCGGAGGCTTGCGCCAAGGGGCCGGAAGACCCTGTCGAAGTCCTCGGTTCCGAACAGGTCGGCGTTCTCCGTGTCGGCGATGTGCGATGCCAGCGACGGCGCGACGGGGGCACCCGTCCTCGCAACGGCCTCAGCGGCCGACAGCGCGGTGGTCCAGTCGAGGCGAGCACCGAAGCGGCGCAATGCTTCCCAGCCACGGACTCCACCGGGCACCGTGACCGAGTCGGCGCCCCGCGCAGGCAACCGTTCGCCGTGCCGCCCACGCAGACTGGCTACGTCGGCGGCCGCGCCCGCCCATCCGGATGCATTGACACACCGCACATCTCCCCCTGGAGTGCGGATCAATGCCAACAGATCACCACCGAGCGTGACGTTGTGCGGATAGACGACGGTGAGTACCGCCGCAGCGACGATGGCCGCATCGATCGCGTTGCCGCCGTCGCGGTAGGCCTGCACGCCCGCTTCGGTGGCCATGGCGTGCGGCGTGGCCAGCGCTGCGGTGTACTTCACGCCTCGACGCTATCCGTCTCGCGTCACGCGTTGTCTTTGACCGCTTTCTCTTCGAGCAATCTGCGCGCCTTGGCCTCGGCGGCGTCGGAGTCGATGTGGTGACTCGTGTTGAACCGCTTGTTGAGGAAGAACAGGCCGAGCACCACCGCCCAGGACAGCAGGCTCAACAGCAGCTGCGACCGCAGCGAGGCGTCCAAGCCCATCTGCACCAGGATCGCCAGCATGCCGAGCGTGGTCAGGATCGACAGCGCCGGGAAGAGCCACATCTTCAATCGCAGTTCGGTGTCCTTATTGCGGTAGCGCAGCACGATCTGCGAGATGGCGATCAGGATGTAGACGAACAGGATGATCGCGCCACTGGAGTTGAGCAGGAACGCGAAGATCGTCTTCTCGGCGAAGGCCGCGGCGATCACACATGCGAAGCCGACGATCGACGAGAACAGGATCGCGTTGACGGGGACGCCGCGGCCGGACAACCGGATCAACGCCGACGGGGCCTCGTTGCGGGCGGCGAGGACGAACAGCATGCGCGACGCGGTGTACATGCCCGAGTTAAGGCAGGACAGCACCGCCGTCAGCACGACGGCGTTCATGATGTGGTCGGCGTACGGGATCCCCATCTCGGTGAACGCGGCGACGAAGGGCGAGGCGGAAAGTCCCTCGTCGTTCCACGGCAGGATCGTCACGAGCAGGAACACCGAGAATACGTAGAAGATCAGGATCCTCCAGATCACGGAGTTGGCCGCCTTCGTGACCGCCGTCTCGGGGTCTGAGGATTCGGCCGCCGCGATCGTCGCGATCTCCGGGCCGACCATCGAGAAGATCACCGTGACGATGCCGACCGTGATCACGCCGAAGCCCATCGGCATGAACCCGCCGTTACTCCACAGATTGGAGAAGTCTGCCGACTTATTCGGCCACAGTCCCAACACGAAGCATGCGCCGATCCCGATGAACACCACGATCGCCGCCACCTTGATGCCCGCGAACCAGAACTCGAACTCGCCGTAGGATTTCACCGAGAAGAGGTTCGTCGCGGTCATCAGGACCATGAAGGCCAACGCGCACAACCACAGTGGGACGTCGAGCCAGTACTGCACGATCTTCGCGCCTGCGATCGCCTCGAATCCGACGACGATCACCCAGAAGTACCAGTACAGCCATCCGACGGAGAAGCCCGCCCAGTGCCCGAGTGCATCGCGCGAGTAGTCGGCGAACGAACCCGTCGATGGGTTGGCCACGGCCATTTCGGCGAGCATCCGCATGACCATGATGATCAGCACGCCGGATAGCGCGTAGGTGATGAACACGGCAGGGCCGGTGCCGCCCATCACCACCCCGGAACCAACGAAAAGGCCGGCGCCGATGACGCCGCCGATCGCGATCATCCTCAGCTGGCGCTGGCTCAGAGCCTTGTGAAGTCCCGGCGTTTCCATCGGCGATTCGCTCGCTACCTCGCTCATTACCCCTCCTGATCTTGACCGGACCAGGCGCGTGTACCCGTTTCGCGCTGTGACCTAACGCACAGCGGAACACCCGCTACGGGGCACTGTGCCGAGCCCACTTCACGGCCGTGAACTCAGCGCTTCGTGAAGATGATTCGGTGCCAATCCTTTTCGGCGACCGCGGTGATGTCACTCATCACGTGCTTGATCGTCAGGTACTCCTCGAACGAGTATTCCGACATGTCCTTGCCGAAACCTGACGCGCCGACGCCGCCGTGCGGCATCTCGCTGATGATCGGGATGTGGTCGTTGATCCACACACAGCCGGACTGGATCTCCCGCGACGCGCGCTGGGCCCGGTAGACATCGCGGGTCCACGCCGAAGCGGCAAGGCCGAACGCGGTGTCGTTCGCCTGCCGTAGCGCGTCGTCGTCATCGGTGAACGGCCGCACCGTCAAGACGGGCCCGAAGATCTCGTCGCGATAGATCTCGGAGTCCTCGGCGACGTCGGCGATCAGGGTCGGCCTATAGAACGACCCTGGCAGATCGGGAGCGCTGCCGCCGGTCACGATGCGACCGCCCTGGCCGGGTGCCCGCTCGACCATGCCTGCGACCTTGGCGCGGTGGGCCATCGAGATGAGCGGCCCGAGGTCGGTGTCCTCGTCGTCGGGATCGCCGACCACGATCTTGCCCATCACCTCGCCGACACCCGCGACGAAGTCGTCGTAGAGCGATTGCGCGACGATCGCTCGCGTCGCTGCGGTGCAGTCCTGTCCGGTGTTGATCAGCGATCCCGCGACCGCGCCCTGGATCGCGGCATCGAGGTCGGCGTCGTCGAACACCACGAACGGCGCCTTGCCGCCGAGCTCGAGCTGGGTGCGATGGCCGTGCACGGCCGCGGCCGCCATCACCTTGCGGCCCACCGGCGTCGATCCGGTGAACGTCACGACATCGACGTCGCGATGGCCTGCCAGCGCGCTGCCGACATCACCGCCCGACCCCGTGATCACGTTGAGAACGCCGTCGGGCAGGCCTGCTTCGGACGCCAGGCGGGCCAACGTCAACGTGGTGAGCGGGGTGAGCTCAGCCGGTTTGATGACAACGCTGCAGCCTGCGGCAAGCGCGGGGATCACCTTCCACACCGCCATCTGCAGCGGGTAGTTCCATGGAGTGATGGTCGCGACCACCCCGACGGCCTCGCGCCGGATGCTCGACGTGTGATCGCCGGAGTACTCCGCGGAGGCCTTGCCCTCCAGGTGGCGCGCGGCCCCTGCGAAGAAGTCGACGTTGTCGATGCTGCCCGGCACGTCGAACTCGCGGGCCAGCCGCGCAGGCTTGCCGGTCTGGCTGACCTCCTCGGCGACCAGCTCGTCGGCGTGGTCGGACATCAGCGCCGCGAGCTTGGCCAGCACCGTCGCGCGGTCGACCGGGGTGGCGTTCCCCCAGCCCGGCTGCGCCGTGCGCGCCGCCGCCACCGCGGTGTCGACGTCGTCGGGGGTGGCCAGCGCCAGTTCGGTGACCACCTCACCGTTCGCGGGGTTGATGACCTGATGCTTGGCGCCGCCGGTGACCACCGCCGCGCCGTTGATCCAGCTGCCGGCTTTGATCTCGGAGCCGGCCGATACCGTCCGGCGGGCAGGAGCGAAGCGACCGGGGGAATCAGCGCGAGTCATGGCCCAACGCTAACCGACGGCGGTACCCGACGGCTATGCATTCCCTACGCATTCCCGCAGTCGCGACATGGCTCGGCGCGTGATTTCATTGGTTTGGTTGCTTGTGACGACGGATTCCGTGCACAATCTCAGACATGGCCAACCCGGGTGCTGATGGCATCCAACCCGTATCCCTGCGCGTTCAGACACGCCCTGGGGCGGCGGTCCAGCTCGACGAACTGTCCAAGGCGATCATCGAGAAGCTGCAACAGGACGGTCGTCGGTCGTATGCGGGCATCGGCAAGGCGGTGGGACTCTCCGAGGCAGCGGTGCGGCAGCGCGTCCAGCGCATGGTCGATGCGGGTGTCATGCAAATCGTCGCCGTCACCGATCCGATGCAACTCGGATTCGCCAGGCAGGCGATGATTGGCATCCGCTGTACCGGGGATACAACGCTGGTGGCCGACAAGTTGGCCGCGATCGACGCGGTCGAGTACGTGGTGCTGACCGCGGGATCTTTCGACGCCATCATCGAGGTGGTCTGCGAGGACGACGACAGTCTGCTCGACCTGCTCAACACTCAGATCCGCGCACTGCCGGGAGTGATATCCACCGAAACGCTCGTATACCTGAAGCTCGTTAAACAGCAATACAATTGGGGCACAAGATGACAACTACTGATATCGCACCAGAAGTAACAACAGACCTGGCAAGCAAGGCCAACCGCCACCTGTGGGGCCACTTCGCGCGGCATGGCGAGGGCATCACTCCGCCGATCATCACCCGCGGTGAAGGCGTGCACATTTTCGACGACAAGGGCAAGAGCTACATCGACGGCCTTTCCGGCCTGTTCGTGGTCCAGGTCGGCCACGGTCGCAAGGAGTTGGCCGAGGCGGCAGCCAAGCAGGCCGAGACGCTGGCCTTCTTCCCGCTGTGGTCCTACGCGACGCCGCCTGCGATCGAATTGTCTGAACGGCTCGCCGGGTACGCGCCGGGCGATCTGAACCGGGTGTTCTTCACCACCGGCGGCGGCGAGGCCGTCGAGAGCGCGTGGAAATTGGCCAAGCAGTATTTCAAGCTGACCGGCAAACCCGGTAAGCACAAGGTGGTTTCGCGCTCGATCGCCTACCACGGCACCCCGCAGGGCGCCCTGTCGATCACCGGCATCCCTGCGTTCAAGGTGCCGTTCGAGCCGCTGGTACCCGGCGGCTTCCGCGTGCCGAACACCAACTTCTACCGAGCGCCCGAGCCTTACGACAAGGACGTCAAGGACTTCGGCCGGTACTGCGCCGACCGGATCGCCGAGGCCATCGAGTTCGAAGGACCCGACTCGGTCGCCGCGGTGTTCCTCGAGCCCGTGCAGAACGCGGGGGGCTGCTTCCCGCCGCCGCCCGGATACTTCGAGCGGGTCCGCGAGATCTGCGACGAGTACGACGTGCTGCTGGTGTCCGACGAGGTGATCTGCGCCTACGGTCGTATCGGCTCGATGTTCGCCTGCCGCGATTTCGACTACGTACCCGACATCATCACCTGCGCAAAGGGTTTGACGTCCGGATACTCGCCGATCGGTGCGATGATCGCCAGCGACCGGCTGTTCGAACCGTTCAACGATGGTCACACGGTGTTCGGACACGGCTACACGTTCGGCGGACACCCGGTGTCGTCGGCGGTGGCGCTTGCCAACCTCGACATCTTCGAGCGCGAGGGCATCAACGACCACGTCAAGCAGAACGCCCCGGCGTTCCGCGCGACGCTCGAGAAGCTGTACGACCTGCCGATCGTGGGCGACGTCCGCGGCGAGGGTTTCTTCTACGGCATCGAGCTGGTCAAGGACAAGACCACCAAGGAGACCTTCAACGACGAAGAGTCCGAGCGACTGCTGCGCGGATTCCTCACGCCTGCGCTGTGGGAGGCCGGTCTGTACTGCCGCGCCGACGACCGCGGCGACCCGGTCGTGCAGCTGGCTCCCCCGCTGATCTGTGGGCAGAAGGAGTTCGACGCGATCTACGACATCCTGCACAACGTGCTTGGCGAAGCCGGCCGGATGCTCTGAGTTGAGCAAGCCACCGATCGATCCCGTCCGGTGGCAGGCTCCGCCGGTAGGCACGCTTCCGGACTTCGCTTCGGCGTCGATCACGATCGTCGGCGTTCCGGGTAACGCTCCTGAGGACGTCGTGGTCGACTCCGAAGGGCAGATCTGGACCGGTGTCGACGACGGCCGCATCGTGCGCATCGCCCCCGACGGCGGTGAGACGACGGTCGTCGGCGACACCGGCGGGCGACCACTCGGCCTGCACATTGCACGCGACGGTCGGCTGCTGATCTGCGACAGCCCCCGCGGGCTGCTGGCGATGGACAGGTCAACTGGCACGGTCGAGACTCTCGCCGACGAGGTGGATAACCGCCCGCTGCGCTTCTGCTCGAATGTCACCGAAACAGCAGACGGCACAATCTATTTCACCGAGTCGACGAGCGCGTTCAGCTACGCTGACATGCTGGCGCCGGTCTTGGAGGCACGCGGACGCGGCAGCCTGTTCCGGTGGGATCCCGACGGCACGGTGCTGACCCTGGTTTCCGGCCTGTATTTCGCCAACGGGCTGACACTGACTGCCGACGGCTCTGCGCTGGTGTTCGCCGAGCTGCAGGCCCGTCGGCTGTCGAAGTATTGGCTGACAGGGCCGAAGGCCGGGAGCGTCACGGTGTTGGCCGAGCATCTGCCTGGCATGCCCGACAACTTGTCGACCGGCGCCGACGGGCGAATCTGGTGCGCGTTCTTCACACCGGCCAACGCGGTCGCGGATCGCCTGGCGAAGAGTTCTCCGTTGGTGCGCAAGCTGATCTGGCGGCTACCGTCGCAGCTGCAGCCGAAGCCGGAGTCGGTCGTCTGGGCGGTGGCGTTCGACCCCGACACCGGAGACGCGGTTGCAGGTCTGCAGACCGAGCATCCCGGGTTCGGTCAAGTCACCGGCATGGTCGAGGCGAACGGCAGGCTCTGGCTGGCATCGCTTCAGGGCCATGCCGTCGCCTGGACCGACCTATCAGGCCTCGACCTCTGAACCGCGAGATCGACGCATTGGTGTACCCATCTCGCACTTTTGCGCCCAACCGTCGGGTTCGGCGAACTGCGAGTCACATTTGAAACTCTAATCACTCGAGTCACAGCGTGGCTCCCCGGAATCCGGGCGCAAATCGCATAATCTGCGGACACAATGGCGACCTTCACCATCGCATCACGGCGGGCAACCGCCCTGGCAGCAGCGCTTTTCTTCGCGGCGACTCCGGCGCTGGCGAACGCCGAGCCCATTGCCTCGCCCGAGGCGCCTGCCTGCCCGTATCAGGTCAGCACCCCGCCTGCCGTCGACGCCTCGGAAGTGCCGAAAGCGGGCGATCCGCCGCAACCGCTTGCGGTGCCGTCGGACCCCGTCGGCGGCGACGCCCTCGGCGGCTGCGGCGTCGTCACCGCACCGGGGACACCGCCGCTACCGAACGACGTGTCCGCGGAGTCATGGCTGGTCGCCGACCTCGACACCGGTGACGTCATCGCCGCCAAGGATGCACACGGCAGGCACCGGCCCGCCAGCATCATCAAGGTGCTGGTCGCCATGCAGGCGCTGCGCGATCTGCCGGTCCACAAGGTGGTGGCGGGCACCGCAGACGATGCAGCCGCAGAGGGTACGAAGGTCGGCATCGGCGAGGGCGGGAACTACTCGATCCGCGACATCCTGCACGGCTTGCTCATGCATTCGGGTAACGACGCCGCACATGCGCTGGCCATGCAGATGGGCGGCATGGACGCGACGCTGACCAAGCTCAACGACCTGGCGAGCAAGCTCGGCGGCCGCGACACCCGGGTGGCTACGCCGTCGGGTCTGGACGGCCCCGGCATGAGCACATCGGCCTACGACATCGGCCTGTTCTACCGATACGCCTGGCAGAACCCGACTTTCGCGGAGATCGTCGCGACCCGCTCGTTCGACTTCCCCGGTCGCGGCGATGCAGGCTACCCGGTCGAGAACGACAACAAGCTGCTGGACAACTACCCGGGCGCGATGGGCGGCAAGACCGGCTACACCGACGATGCGGGGCAGACGTTCGTCGGCGCGGCCGACCGTGACGGCCGCAGACTCGTCGCGGTGCTGCTGCGCGGCACCAGGCAGCCGATCGCGCCGTGGGAGCAGGCCGCTCACCTACTGGACTACGGATTCGCGACCGCGCCGGGCACGAAGGTGGGCACGCTGATCGAACCCGACCCCTCACTGGTGACGACGCCGCAGGAGGCCGCGACGGGCACACCGCTGACGGCCGCGCCGGCACTACCGGCCGCCGACGCGCTACCGGTCAGGGTCGGCGTCGCGTTCGTCGGAACGATCATCGTGTTCTGCCTCATCATGGGCGCCCGGTCGCTGAACCGTCGGCCCGCACGCTGAGCCCCGCGTCAGCGGCGCCGAGAAAGCCGCGAAAACCCTAGGGCGCCAAGGGCTCCCACTGCCGTTGCGGTCAGCACTCCAACCGGTCCCATGCCTTCGCGGACCTGCACGCGCGGGTTGATCTGGGCGATCTCAGGCGGGTCCACCGGCAGGGCCTCGAGATTGTCTCTGGCGGTGGCCGCCCACGCTGTCGCGAAGAGAATCATCCGCGAAGTGATGTAGGCGAAGACCATCAGGCCGAGCACGGGGCCGAACGTCGCGCCCGCCGGGCCGGTCACCACGGACTTCAGATAAATCGACGCCACCAGCTTGAAGACCTCGAAGGCCACCGCCACTAAGAGCCCGGCCCGCGCCGCGCTCCGGAAAGTCACCGGTTCGCGCGGCAGCCGAGCGATCATCCAGGTGAACAGCAGCCACGAAACGAGGATGGAAATCGCAATGGATGCCACTCGCAGAACAATGCTCATGCCCGGGAGGTCTTGCAGGCCAAGCCATTCGACGACCTGCTTCATCAAGCCCGAGTTACCGAGTGCGCTCAGAACGACGGTGAGGATGATCGCGCCGAACAGTCCTACGATGGCGAGCAGATCGGAAAGCTTGGTTCGCAAGAAGCCCGGAGGCTCTTGGCGCATCGACCCCCACATCTGGCTCAATGCCTCGCGCAGGTTGGCCATCCAGCCCAGCCCGGCCCACGCGGCGGTTGCGAGTCCGATGATGCCGACCGACGTTCGCGACTCGATCGCCGAATCCATCAGCTCGACCAACTGCTGACCGAGATTGCCCGACACCGTCGACTTGATCTTGTCGGTCACCTCCGCGAGCAGATCCGGCTGGCTGGCCAGGACGAACCCCGCGATCGAGAAGGCGACCATCAGCAACGGAAAGAGCGCGAAGATCGTGAAGTAGGTGATGCCGGCGGCGTAGAAGTCGCCCTTGCTGTTCTGATAGCGCTCCTGTGCGCGCATGACGTGGTCGAACCACCTGTACCGGGCGCGGAAGCGGTCGAGAATTCCCGGTTTGGCCGGTTCGGTCATTGCCGACCTCTCAATGAGCTATTGCGGTTGCTGGAGGAAACCTAACCGCTCATATACCCGCTTCAGCGTCTTCGCAGACACTTCGGTCGCGCGGGTGGCGCCCGCGGCGAGCACGCCCTCGAGTTCGGTGGTGTCGGCAAGCAACTCGTCGACCCTGGTCTTGATCGGAGTGACGAACTCCACCACCGCATCGGCGGTGTCCTTCTTCAGGTCGCCATACCCGCGGCCCGCGTAGCCCTCGACCAGTTTGTCGAGATCGGTGCCGGTGACCGCGGACTGGATCGCCAGCAGGTTGGACACGCCGGGCTTGGCCTCCGGGTCGTAGCGAATCTCCCGTTCGCTGTCGGTGACTGCCGAGCGGATCTTCTTGGCCGTCACGCCCGGATCGTCGAGCAGGCTGATCAGCCCCGCGTCACTTGATGCCGACTTGCTCATCTTCGACGTCGGGTCCTGCAGGTCGTAGATCTTCGCGGTGGCCTTGGGGATCATCGGTTCGGGGACGACGAGGGTATCGGGAAAACGGGCGTTGAAGCGCTGCGCCACATCGCGGGCGAGTTCGAGGTGCTGGCGCTGGTCCTCGCCGACCGGAACCAGATCGGTGTCGTAGAGCAGCACATCGGCCGCCATCAGCACCGGATAGGTGAACAGGCCCACCGTGGTGGCGTCACTGCCCTCCTTCTGCGACTTGTCCTTGAACTGCGTCATCCGCGACGCCTGCCCGAATCCGGTGAAACATCCCAGCACCCAGGTGAGTTCGGTGTGTGCCGGTACCTGGCTCTGCACAAAGATCGTCGCGCGGAACGGATCGACACCCATCGCCAGATACTGCGCGGCCGTTGCGAGCGTGCGGCGGCGAAGCGTGGCCGGATCCTGCGGCAGCGTGATGGCGTGCAGATCGACGACGCAGAAGTACGCGTCGAACTCGTCCTGCAGGCCGATCCACTGCGCGACCGCCCCCAGCGCGTTGCCGAGGTGCAGGGAGTCAGATGTGGGTTGCACGCCGGAGAAGACGACGCGCTCGGCTGGCTTGCTCATGATGGGTTCGATCTTTCCATTTGCGTCATCCCCATTCGCGCCGGGTCAGCCGCTCGAGGACGCGCAGGAACGTTCGGCGCTCATCGGCGTCGAGTTCGCCGAGCCACCGCTCTTCGCCGTGCTGGATCCCGTCCTGTACTGCGTCTTTGACCCGACGGCCGGCATCGGTGATCGCCAGTAACCGCACCCGGCGATCAGCCGGGTCGGGTCGGCGCTCGATATAGCCGTCGTCCTGGAGGTCGTCGAGGGTGCGGATGATCCTCGTCTTGTCGGCGCCGATCGCCGAGGCGAGCGCCGCCTGGGTGCGCATCGATGACCTGTCCAGCGCCGACAGCACCACATAGCCCCACATCGTCAGGCCATGGGCCTCGAGAACCGGTTCCTCTGCCGCGATCATCTCGCGAATGAGCGGAGCGAGCATCGCAGCCAGATCGGGACGCCGAGGCGTCGGCGACTTCGAAGCCATCGCGTCATGATAGGCATTGCGTTATCGTATGCGTGTGCTTACTATATGCGTATGCCCACTAATACGAATGCACTCAATCCCCTCCACCGCATCGCCGTGCTGAAATCGATCGACATCGTCGAGGGCGTCACGGCGTCCGACCTCGATCGACCGACACCGTGCGACGGGTGGAATCTCTTCGACCTCTTGGCCCATATGACGGTCCAGCACCGGGGGTTTGCCGCCGCGGCAAGAGGTTTGGGCGCTGACCCAAAGATCTGGCGCGTTGAGTCCGTACTGGAGGCCGTGAACAGCGATCCGCGCGGCGAATACGCCAAGGCGGCACACGATGCACTCGAGGCGTTCGCCGCCGACGGCACGGCCGACGCCTCGTTCGCGCTACCCGAGTTCGGCGACGGAGCGGTGTTCCCCGCAGTGATGGCGATCGGATTCCACTTCGTCGACTACGTCGTTCACGGCTGGGACGTCGCCGCATCGCTGGGTGTCCGCTACGACCTGCCGTCCGCCGTCGTCGAAGCCGTGCTGCCGCTGGTGCTGTCGGTTCCCGACGACAAGAACTTTCGCGCCATGGCAGGGGCCCCGTTCGCACCCGCGCTGGCGCCGACGGGCGCGGGCGGCTTCGAGCGGATCCTGCGACATCTCGGCCGCAATCCGGAGTGGGATTCGCGCGTCGGCGAATCCGCGCGAACGCCATCGAACGTGCGGGTAGTGCGAAATGTGACGTGACTGTTCGCAGTGGATGCACGCTCGTCGAGCTGATGCGAGCTTGCGGTACCGCCGGTACCACCTTTAATGTCGGCACCATGAAGCAGCGCGATCCGATTCATCTCGGCTCCGGCGAGCCGATGGTGTTGCTCCACCCCTTCATGATGTCGCAGAACGTCTGGAAATACGTTGCACCGCAGATAGCTGACACAGGTCGCTACGAGGTGTTCGCGCCGACCATGCCTGGTCACAATGGCGGGGCGCCCGGCTCGTTCTTCCTGGACTCACGGACGCTGGCCGACGACATCGAGCGTCGGATGGACGCCATCGGCTGGGGCACGGCGCACGTCGTCGGCAACTCGCTCGGCGGCTGGGTGGCGTTCGAGTTGGAGCGCCGCGGCCGCGCCCGCACGCTGACCGGCATCGCGCCTGCGGGTGGCTGGCATCATTACACCCCAGCCAAATTCGAGATCGTCGCCAAATTCGTCGCAGGTTTCCCGGTGTGGCTGGTGACGAAGCTGCTCGGAGAACGCGCCCTGAAGCTGCCGTTCGCCAAACAGCTTGCCTTCGTTCCGATCAGCGCGTACCCGGATTCCCTCAACGACGCCGACCTGCCCGACATCATCGACGATGTCAGGCACTGCCCGGCCTACTACCAACTCCTGGTCAAATCGCTGCTGCTGCCGGGCCTGATGGAACTCGCCGAAGGGCGCGCCCCCACCCACCTCGTGATCTGCGAGAAAGACCGTGTCCTGCCGCACCCGCGCTTCACCCGGCACTTCACGACCCACTTGCCGGAGTCCACGACGATCACCCATCTCGACGGGGTCGGGCACATTCCGATGTTCGAGGCACCCCAACGGGTCACCGACGTGATCCTCGGCTTCGTCGACTCACACGTCGACCCGAAACGGGCGACGGGCTAGACCCGTCAGCCCCGTGCGGCCTCCAGCGTCTCGTTGAGCGTCTTGCTCGGTCGCATCACCGCGGTGGTCTTGTCCGGGTCGGGGTAGTAGTAACCGCCGATGTCCACCGAATCCCCTTGCACCTCAGCGAGTTCGGACACGATCGTGTCCTCGTTTTCCGCCAGCGCCTTGGCCAGCGCCGCGAAATGGTCGGCGAGCTCCTTGTCCTCGGTCTGCTCGGCGAGTTCCTGTGCCCAGTACAGCGCGAGGTAGAACTGGCTGCCGCGGTTGTCGAGCTCACCGGTCTTGCGCGAGGGGCCCTTGTTGTTGTCCAGCAGCTTGCCGATCGCCGCGTCGAGCGTGGTGCCGAGCAGCGTGGCCCGCTTGTTGCTTGTCTTGCTGCCCAGATCCTCGAAGCAGGCGCCAAGGGCAAGGTACTCGCCAAGCGAATCCCAGCGAAGGTGGTTCTCCTCGACGAGCTGGTGGACATGCTTGGGCGCCGATCCGCCCGCGCCCGTCTCGTACATGCCACCGCCCGCCATCAACGGCACGATCGACAGCATCTTGGCGCTGGTGCCCAGCTCCAGGATCGGGAAGAGGTCGGTCAGGTAGTCGCGCAGGATGTTGCCGGTCGCGGCGATGGTGTCCTGCCCTCGGGTCACCCGCTCCAGCGTGTACCGCATGGCCCATACCTGCGGCATGACCTGGATGTGCAGGTCTTCGGTGTCGTGGTCCTTGAGATAGGCCTTCACCTTCTTGCGCAGCTCGACTTCGTGCGGGCGTTCGGTGTCGAGCCAGAACAGCACCGTCATCCCGGAGGCACGGCCTCGGTTGACGGCCAGCTTGACCCAGTCCTGGATCGCGGCGTCCTTGACGATCGGCATCCGCCAGATGTCGCCGACCTCGACGTCCTGCGTCAACAGCACCTCACCCGTGTCGATGTCGACGATGTTGGCGACGCCGTCGGAGGGGATCTCGAACGTCTTGTCGTGGCTGCCGTACTCCTCGGCCTTCTGGGCCATCAGGCCGACGTTCGGAACGGTGCCCATGGTCGTCGGGTCGAACTGGCCGTTGGTCTTACACCAGTTGATCATCTCCTGATACATGCGGGAGAAGGTCGACTCGGGGTTGACCGCCTTGGTGTCCTTGGTCCGGCCGTCGGCGCCGTACATCTTGCCGCCCAGCCGGATCATCGCAGGCATCGACGCGTCGACGATCACGTCGCTGGGTGAGTGGAAGTTCGTGATGCCACGCGCCGAGTCGACCATGGCCAGCTCGGGACGGTGTTCGTGGACGGCGTGAATGTCCTGGACGATCTCCTCGCGCTGCGAGGCGGGCAGCGACTCGATCTTGTCGTAGAGGTCAGACATTCCGTTGTTGACGTTGACGCCGAGTTCGTCGAGCACGGCCTGGTGTTTGGCGAACGCGTCCTTGTAGAAGACCTTCACGCAGTGGCCGAAGACGATGGGATGGCTCACCTTCATCATCGTCGCCTTGACGTGCAGGGAGAACATCACGCCGGTCTTGTAGGCGTCCTCGATCTGCTGTTCGTAGAAGTCGCACAGCGCCTTTTTGCTCATGAACATGCTGTCGATGATGTCGCCGTTGTCGAGTTCGACCTCCGGCTTGAGCACGACCGTCTCGCCGGTCTTCGTCTCGAGCACCATCTTGACCTTGCGGTCCTTGTCGAGGGTCAACGACTTCTCGCCGTGGTAGAAGTCGCCGCCCTTCATGGTCGCGACATGGGTGCGCGACGCCTGCGACCACTCGCCCATGCTGTGCGGGTGCTTCCTGGCATACTCCTTGACCGCATTCGGTGCGCGCCGGTCCGAATTACCTTCGCGGAGAACCGGGTTGACCGCACTGCCGAGGACTTTTTGATAACGAGCGCGGTTCTCCTTCTCTTCGTCGTTCTTCGGCTCGCCGGGAAAGTCCGGCAGGTCGTAGCCCTTGGCCTTCAGCTCCTTGATGGCGGCCAGCAGCTGGGGCACCGACGCGCTGATGTTCGGCAGCTTGATGATGTTCGTCGCCGGGTCGTGGGTGAGCTCGCCCATGTGGGCAAGGTTGTCCGGGACCTTCTGGTCGTCGGTCAGGCGGTCGGAGAACTCCGCAAGGATGCGCGCCGCCACCGAGATGTCGCTGGTTTCGATGTTGATCCCGGCCGGCTCGGTGAACGTCCGGATGATCGGCAGGAAGGCGTATGTCGCCAGAAGCGGCGCCTCGTCTGTCAACGTGTAGATGATCGTCGGCTTGTCGTCGCTCATGTGGTCTCTCCCGGCTTTTCATCAGGTCTGGCGTCGGCTATCAGTATCGCGTCGGTTACGAACCTACGCGTGCCTACACATGGGGACATTTGCCCCATGCCATGACGGCCGAAACGGCACAGAATCTCCGTTCATGATCGGCCAGTGGCAGGCATGACCTGGCATGCGATACGCTTCTGATCGGTCATGAGCGCCAGCGTCAAGCCCCGGCTTGCTGGCCGGCAACCCTCCAACCGCGGTGGGGTGCCCCGGGAGACGACCAGGTTGAGTAGTCGCTGAGACATTCAAAAGCGGACGGCTACACGGCAAGCGCGGGTCCGCGGCAAACGGACCCCCAGAGAACAGATGGAGGTCCGTTTCCTATGAGCACGCCAGAAGATCCCACGGCCAACTGGTCGTTTGAGACGAAACAGGTCCACGCAGGCCAGACGCCCGATTCCGCCACCAACGCGCGGGCGCTGCCGATCTATCAGACCACGTCCTACACGTTCAACAGCACCGAGCATGCCGCAGCGCTGTTCGGGCTCGCCGAGCCCGGCAACATCTACACCAGGATCATGAACCCGACCCAGGACGTCGTCGAGCAGCGCATCGCCGCACTCGAAGGCGGGGTGGCGGCGCTGTTCCTCGCCTCCGGCCAGGCCGCCGAGACGTTCGCGATTCTCAACCTCGCCAACTCCGGCGACCACATCGTGTCCAGCCCGCGGCTGTACGGCGGCACGTACAACCTGTTCCACTACACGCTGCCGAAGCTGGGCATCGACGTCAGCTTCGTCGAGGACCCCGACGACCTGGACTCGTGGCGGGCCGCGGTGAAGCCCAACACCAAGGCCTTCTTCGGTGAGACCATCTCCAACCCGCAGAACGACATCCTCGACATCCCCAACGTCGCGGCCGTCGCGCACGAGGCCGGGGTGCCGCTCATCGTCGACAACACCGTGGCCACCCCGTATCTGATCCAGCCGATCGCCCACGGCGCCGACATCGTCGTGCACTCGGCCACCAAGTACCTCGGCGGCCACGGTGCGGCCATTGCGGGTGTAATCGTCGACGGCGGCACCTTCGACTGGACCAACGGCAAGTTCCCCGGCTTCACCACACCGGATCCGAGCTATCACGGGGTGGTCTTCGCCGAGCTCGGCCCGCCCGCCTTCGCGCTCAAGGCGCGCGTGCAGCTGCTGCGCGACCTCGGTTCGGCGGCAGCACCGTTCAACGCGTTCCTCATCGCGCAGGGGCTGGAGACGCTGAGCCTTCGCGTCGAGCGGCACGTGTCCAACGCCCAGCGGGTCGCCGAGTACCTCGACGGTCATCCCGACGTCGTCTCGGTGAATTACGCGGGACTGCCCGGCTCGCCGTGGCACGAACTCGGCCGCAAGCTCGCGCCCAAGGGTGTCGGCGCCGTGCTCGCCTTCGAGCTGGCAGGCGGCATCGACGCGGGCAAGGCCTTCGTCAACGCTCTGACGCTGCACAGCCACGTCGCCAACATCGGCGATGTGCGCTCGCTGGTCATCCATCCGGCGTCGACCACCCATTCGCAGCTGACTCCCGAGGAGCAGCTGGCAACAGGAGTCACCCCGGGTCTGGTGCGGCTGGCGGTCGGCATCGAAGGAATCGACGACATCATCGCCGACCTCGAGCAGGGCTTTGCCGCGGCCAAGCCCTTCCATGCCACCGGAAGCACCGATCCGGCGACGGTCTCGGCGTTTTAGAGACGGTCGGAAGGTCTGCAGACATGACAATCTTTGATGTGCCCGTTGACGCGCTGCCGGCCGAGGGCGAGGTCGCGATCGTCGACATCGGTTCGCTGACCCTCGAGAGCGGCGCCGTCATCGACGATGTCTCCATCGCCATCCAGCGGTGGGGCGAGCTCTCCCCCAGCCGCGACAACGTGGTGGTGGTCCTGCACGCGCTGACCGGCGACTCGCACATCACCGGTCCAGCAGGCCCCGGCCATCCGACGGCAGGCTGGTGGGACGGTGTTGCAGGGCCAGGCGCGCCGATCGACACCGACCGGTGGTGCGCGGTGGCCACCAACGTGTTGGGCGGCTGCCGCGGATCGACCGGCCCGAGTTCGCTTGCCCGCGACGGAAAGCCATGGGGCTCAAGGTTTCCCCTTGTGACGGTGCGCGACCAGGTGGAGGCCGACGTCGCCGCGCTCGCGGCGCTCGGCATCACCGAGGTCGCGGCGGTGGTCGGCGGATCGATGGGCGGCGCGAGGGCGCTCGAGTGGATGATCGCCTATCCGGACAAGGTCCGCTCAGCGCTGGTGCTCGCGGTCGGGGCGCGTGCGACCGCTGATCAGATCGGCACCCAGAGCAGCCAGATCGCCGCGATCAAGTCGGATCCGAACTGGTGCGGCGGCGACTACTACGGAACCGGCCGTTCGCCCGACATCGGGATGGAGATCGCCCGTCGTTTCGCGCACCTGACCTACCGGGGAGAGCACGAACTCGATGACCGCTTCGGCAACGACAACCAGGGCGACGAGGATCCCACCAGCGGCGGGCGCTACGCGGTGCAGAGTTACCTGGAGTACCAGGGCCACAAGCTGCTGAGCAGGTTCGATGCGGGCACCTACGTCACGCTGTCCGAATCGTTGTCCAGTCACGACGTCGGCAGGGGCCGCGGCGGCATCGCGGCCGCGCTCGGCAACTGCCACGTCCCTGTGGTCGTCGGCGGCATCACATCTGACCGCCTGTACCCAATCCGGCTGCAGGAGGAATTAGCCGAGCTGCTGCCGGGTTGTGCGGAGTTGAAGGTTGTCGACTCGATCTACGGCCACGACGGGTTCCTCGTCGAGTCGGATGCGGTCGGCGTTCTGATCCGCGAGACATTGGAGCTGGCATCCAGGTGACCCGATCCAGGCAGCAGCGTTCCCTGTCGTTCGGTGCAGAAGCCGCGGCATACGAACGCGGCCGACCGTCCTATCCGCCAGAGGCCATCGACTGGCTGCTTCCGTCCAATGCCCGCGACGTGCTCGATCTCGGCGCAGGGACGGGAAAGCTGACGACGCGGCTCGTCGAGCGCGGACTGGACGTCGTCGCCGTCGACCCGATCCCGGAAATGCTCGAGCTGCTCAGCCATTCGTTGCCCGATACGCCCGCGCTGCTCGGCACCGCGGAGGACATCCCGCTGCCCGACGACAGCGTGGACGCGGTACTGGTCGCGCAGGCCTGGCACTGGTTCGATCCGGAACGCGCCGTCAAAGAGGTCGCGCGGGTACTGCGGCCCGGCGGGCGTCTCGGGCTGATCTGGAACACCCGCGACGAACGGATGGGCTGGGTCAAGGATCTCGGCCGCATCATCGGACACGAGGACGACCCGTTCAGCCACGAGGTGACGCTGTCGGCGCCGTTCGACGGCGTGGAACGCGACCACCAGGAGTGGACGAGCTATCTCACCCCGCAGGCGCTCATCGACCTCGTGGCGTCCCGCAGCTACTGCATCACCTCGCCGACGGATGTCCGGACCCAGGTTCTGGAGCGGGTGCGCGACCTGTTGGCGACGCACCCCGCGCTGGCCAGCTCCACCGGCTTGGCGCTGCCCTACATCACGGTGAGCATCCGCGCGACGCTCCCTTAGTCAACCGGCGCCGAACCAGCGCGCCAGCGCCGTTCGCAGTGCCGAGGCGTGGTTGTCATCGAATGTGTCTGCGGCCCAGGCGACATAGCCGTCGGGCCGAATGAGCATCGCGGCGGGCCCGTCGGTCACCGTGCCCGTCACAACGTCCACGCGGTCGCTCCACCCGGCCGCGATCGCCGAGGCTTCGTCTCCGGTCGCATCAAGAAGCACCGGGCGCGCATCGTGCAGCAGCTCGACGATTCGGCGGCCGTCGTCGAGAACGAGGTCGGGCACCATCAGACCCGCGAGTCGATGGTCGTCGCCGACGTCATAGCGGACGTCAGACCCTGCCAGCAGACCCGCCAGGTGCTTCACGACCTCCGGTTTGGCCACCAACTCGCCGAAAAGCGAACGCAGCGCCTCTATTTCGGGTCCGGGCGCGCACAGCGCCAGTTGGGCCTGCGAGTGCATCATCACCCGCTCACCCACGGGGTAGCGCTCGGACTCGTAGGTGTCGAGCAGGCCGTCGGGCGCCTTCCCTTTCACCGTGGCGGCCAGTTTCCAACCGAGGTTGACGGCGTCCTGCATACCGAGGTTCAGCCCAGGGCCGCCCATCGCGGAGTGCACGTGCGCGGAGTCCCCGACCAGTAGCACCCGCCCGACGCGGTAATGCTCGGCCTGCCGCGAGTTCGTCACGTCGTGCTTGCGCAGCGCATGCGGGCCTGAACCCTTCGGCGCCTGCAGCGGCATGTCGACGCCGATGATGCGGCGGATGCTCTCGCGCAGCTCGTCGAGCGTCAGCTGCCCGTCGGCGCTGCCGAAGGACTGGCCGTATTCGATCGTGCCGACCAGCGGCCGGTCCGGTTCGATCGGAAACGCGATGATGGTGCCGTTGGCAAACCTGTTGTGGCCGAACGGTAAAAGGCCGAAGCCCGGAATTTCATAGCCGCGGCCTGGCACCAAGAGCTCTTCGGGCAGGTGCACGTGGGCGATCCGGCCCGCGATCGGCGACGTGTGGCCGGGAAAGCCGATGCCCGCACTCTTGCGTACTGTGCTGCGACCACCGTCAGCGCCGACCAGGTAGCCGGCGTCCAACCGGTATGCCCTTCCGGAGGTCGCCACCGTCAGCGCGACGCTCTGCTCTCCCGGCCTCAGCGCGGTCAGCTCGTGGCCCCACCGGATGTCGACGCCGAGGTCGCGGGCCCGTTTCTCCAGCAGGCGAACGACCCGCGGCTGCTGTATCAGCAGGGAGTACATCGGCTTGTCATCGATCCCGATGAAGTCGAGCCCGATTCCCGCGAACATCCAGCCGTAGGCGGGTCGCGGCGGACCCTCGTCGCCACCGAACACATGAAAGAGACCACGCATGTCGAGCTGTCGGATGACCTGTCCGACAAGGCCGTTGGCTTTGGGCTCGTCGCTCGGTGCTGGCAGCTTGTCGAGCACGACGGGCCGGACACCGGCCAGTGCCAGCTCGCAGGCCAGCAGCAGCCCGTTGGGTCCGGCGCCGGAGATGACGACGGCAGCGGCTTCAACGGTCATGGCTTGCTCCTCTCGAGTGTGGGTTCCGGCAGGCCTGCGGCGACTTCGGCGAAGGCGGCGCGGATCAGATCGGTGATCACGACAGGTGGCTCGGCCCGCACATAGGTCTCCGTCGCCGCATCGCCGACGGCGCGAACAACAGCGGCCACGAGCCGCGGGTACATATCGCGCTCCGGGTCGGTGCCCGTCCGCTCTGCGACCACCTCGAGCCATTCGTCGAAGAGCTCCTTGTTCGCCGCATCGCGGATCTCGGGTCTCATCAACAGCTTCCGGACCTCGGCCAGCTCCGTGCGGGTCGGGATCTTGTTCTCCTCGCCGGTGGCCTCACGGAAGTCCTCCTCGAGGGGAGCGACGACGGACTCGGTGATCGACGTCCACAGCGGTTCGTCGGCGGGGCGGTCCCGCAGGACCGCGATGCTGCGCCGCAGACGTTCGGTCTGGCGATAGGCCAGCGCCTCGTACTTGCCGGTGAAGTAGTTGTTGAACGTGCGCAGCGACACCCCCGCAAGGTCGGCGATCGCCTCGCGGGTGACCGACTCGAGGCCGCCATCGAAGGCCAGCTTCAACGCGGCATCGCTGAGCGCGCGGCGGGTGTCGAGCTTCTTGCGCTCCCGGAGTCCGGTCATGAGTCCACCTTACCGAAACTTGCCTGTTGGGCAAGTTTTCCCAGCAGGCATCTTTCTCGCCGATATCGCTCCAGGAATAGCTATATTGTCCAAATTGTCCGATTCGGACGAAATGGCTAGAATGAGGTCATGGCATCTCTGACCTTCCGCAACAGCGACGGCGAGTTGGTCGACGTCCCGACTGTGGCGGCCACCAGGTTCAAGAACGAGTTCGGCTCGATCTTCGAGCAGGCAGCGCTCGGCGGCGCGGTGGCGATCACCAAACACAACACCCCAAAGGCGGTGCTGCTGTCGTATGCCGAGTTCGAGGCGCTGACGAAGTCCGGCTCGCCGGCGCTCGACGAACTGACCGACGAGTTCGACGCCCTTCTTGCCGGCATGCAGACCACGGCCGCCAAATCGGCGACGGCGTCCGCCTTCGATGCCACGCCGGAGGAACTGGGCCGTGCTGCGGTGAAGGCCGCACGCGCGTCGCGTCGGTGATTTCCCTCCGATGGCCCGCAAAGCCAAGGCGCCGCCGCGAATCTACGTGCTGGCCGGCGTCAACGGCGCGGGCAAGAGCAGCATCGGCGGTGCGATGCTGCGCGCGGCAGGCGCCGACTACTACAACCCCGACGAAGCCGC
>CAVWPQ010000049.1:0-29821 GCA_963756865.1 uncultured Actinomycetota bacterium
GTCGATGCGAGCGGGGCTGACATCAGCGCGATGCTCAGCGCGGTCATCAGCGGCTTGTCCGGCGCCATTGCCGCGATTAGCGCCGCGACGATGCACATGACCAGGTAGACCAGCACGATGAAGACCGCGGGCGTCTTGTTGATCGAGTGGAACCACCAGTAGAAGAGGCCGAGCCCGACCGCCGCCGCCACCACCCACGAGGCGAGGACCACCAGCACGAACGTCCAGCGCTTGAGGTACCGAGCCTCGTTCGACGCGACCGGCTGCTCCGACGCTTCCGGCGGCGGTTCGGACGGCGACTCGTCGGTGAGTGCAGGCAGCGTGCCGGTGAACGTCGGCGTGAATGGCGCCGTCTGTTCGGGCTGTCCGTCAGGCTCGCCGCCTTCGGTGCTGCCATTGGTTCCGTTGGTGCCGTTGGTCGACCCCTGCTCCACTCGCGGTGGATGCCACCCAAGCGGTGCGCGATGACGATGCGTTCCGCGGTAAGTCTGCTCAGGCACCGTGCACCACCTGAACCGCGGCGAGCGCACCGAACCATGCGGGCGCGATGGCGAGGACGAACGCGCCGATGGCCGTCATCCAGGGCCGGTGCGAGAACAGGATCAGCACCATGCCGAACACGCTGGGAACCCCGACCACCAGAGCGATGACGAGATCGGGACGGATCGTCGCATCGATCAGCTTCGTGGCCGCGATTCCGCCGAGCAGCCCAGCCGCTGTGCCGACAAGCATCGCGCTTGCGAGAATCCATGCCCGCGGTACGGGAATCACGTCTTCGACGATAACGCCGCTTCAGGCCGGTACGGCTTTACCCGCCCGGCGTGGCAGGTAACGGACACGCATCAACCGCTTCGGCGACGATGTGAGTCGCTGTCCTCGGTGACCGCGCGCCACGCTCGTAGTCGGCACCGGTCACCGGCGGATCATCGGTCAGCAACTGATTCTCGGCGTCGGTGAACGCCCGTGCCCGCGAAAGGAACCGCATACCCTCCGGCGCTTCGATGCTGAACCCGCCGCCGCGACCGGGCACCACGTCGATGACCAGCTGGGTGTGCTTCCACGCCTCGAACTGCGGACCGGAGATCCAGATCGGCACCCCGCCCTCCCCCACGTCGAGAACGCCCAACAGGACGTCGCGGTCGCCGACGATGAAGTCGCCGTCCGGGTAACACATCGGCGACGACCCGTCGCAGCAGCCGCCCGACTGGTGGAACATCAACGCCCCATGCTTGCCCTGCAGCTTTATCAGCAGGTCGGCCGCCGCGCGAGTGATGAGTGCGCGCGGCGGGACCCCCTGCGCATTCGGCGCGCTCTGCGACGCTGAGGGTGCGTCTGCGCGCCCAACTCTCATTAGAAGAAGCCCTGGGCTTTGTTGCTGTAGGAGACCAGCAGGTTTTTGGTCTGCTGGTAGTGGTCGAGCATCATCTTGTGGTTCTCGCGGCCGATACCGGACTGCTTGTAGCCGCCGAACGCGGCGTGTGCGGGGTAGGCGTGGTAACAGTTCGTCCACACCCGGCCTGCCTTGATGTCGCGGCCGGCGCGGTAGGCGGTGTTGCCGTCGCGGCTCCATACCCCGGCACCCAGCCCGTAGAGGGTGTCGTTGGCCTGCGCGATGGCGTCGTCGTAGTCGGTGAACGACGTCACCGCCACCACCGGCCCGAAGATCTCCTCCTGGAAGATCCGCATCTTGTTGTTGCCCTCGAAGATGGTGGGCTGGACGTAGAAGCCGCCGTTGAGGTCGCCGCCGAGTTGGGCGCGCTCCCCACCCGTGACAACGCGGGCACCCTCGTCCTTGCCGATCTCGATGTAGGACAACACCTTTTCCAGTTGGTCGTTGGATGCCTGCGAACCGATCATCGTCTCGGTGTCCAGCGGGTCGCCCTGGCGCACGGCCTTGGTGCGGATCGCGGCCAGCTCAAGGAACTCGTCGTAGATGTCGGACTGGATCAGGCTGCGCGACGGACACGTGCACACCTCGCCCTGGTTCAGCGCGAACATCGTGAAGCCTTCCAGCGCCTTGTCCTGGAAGTCGTCACCGGCGGCCATCACATCGGAGAAGAAGATGTTGGGGCTCTTGCCACCGAGTTCGAGGGTGACCGGGATCAGGTTCTGGCTCGCGTACTGCATGATCAGCCGACCCGTGGTCGTCTCCCCGGTGAACGCGATCTTGGCGATCCGGTTGCTCGATGCCAGCGGCTTACCCGCCTCGGCTCCGAACCCGTTGACCACGTTGATTACCCCGGCCGGCAGCAGATCGCCGATCAACGACATCAGATAGAGGATCGATGCGGGTGTCTGCTCGGCCGGTTTGAGCACCACGCAGTTACCAGCCGCCAGCGCCGGAGCCAGTTTCCATGTCGCCATCAGGATCGGGAAATTCCACGGGATGATCTGGCCGACCACACCGAGGGGCTCGTGGAAGTGATAGGCCACGGTGTCGTCGTCGATCTGGCTCAGCGAGCCCTCCTGCGCGCGGATCGCCCCCGCGAAATAGCGAAAGTGGTCCACCGCCAACGGAATATCGGCGGCCAACGTCTCCCGGATCGGCTTTCCGTTGTCCCACGCCTCGGCCAGCGCGATGGACTCGAGGTTCTCCTCGATGCGGTCGGCGATCTTGTTGAGAATCACCGCGCGCTCCCCCGCGGGGGTCTTACCCCAGGCCGTCGCCGCGCCGTGGGCGGCGTCCAGCGCCTTCTCGATGTCGACCTCGGTGGACCGCGGGATCTCGCAGAACGCCTGGCCTGTCACCGGAGTCGGGTTCTCGAAGTACTCACCACCCGCAGGCGCCACCCATTCACCCCCGATGAAGTTGCCGTAGCGCGAGTCGAAGCCCATCAGGGCATCGGAGGAACCCGGGCGTGAGAAAACGGTCATGGCTGACTCCTTCGGATAGAGCGGATGGCGGGTGCCGTCGACGACGGGAGCACCTTGGTGATGTCTGCGGGGTACTTCACTTCGAGCTCGACAGTCGAGGCGAATCGATACGGTTGCGCGGCAAGCAATCCCGTGAACTGTTTGCGCAGTCGCGACACTTCGGCGCGCACGGTGACGGCTCGCGACGGGTCACCGTAGAGGTCGTCGGCCAGTTCGGTCGCCGACCTGCCTGCCGGTGACGTCGCCAGCACGAGGAGGATCTCGGCGTGGCGCTGCGAGATGTCGTGCCGCCACGCGGTGAACTGACCCGCCATGTCCAGCGACGGCGCATCGGAGTTGCGCAGGTCGAGCGTCGCCGCAGCGAGCCGGCCCTCCGCCTCCCCGGTTGCCAGCCGCACGAGCCAGCCACCCGGCAGCGGTTCGACGTCGCACGGGCCGAGGGCCGATAGCCGCACGCGTCCAGGCGCAATCTCTGTGATGTTGGTGGGCAGCAGGATCCGGTTGTGCAGAGGCATGGCGTCCACTGCGGCCACCCAGCCGTCCTGATCGACCGCAAGCGCGGGGCTTCCGATGCGCGCAAGGATCGGCGCAGCCACTGTCCGCAGCCGGTTGAGCGTGCGGTCGTGTTGCTCGCGCAGATGCGATTCGGCCAGCCGGGCCACCGCATCCACCAGCGCCACGGTGGTCGGATGCACGGTCGCCGCAGGCCCCGAGACGTCCACCACGCCGATGACCTGCCCCGTCCTCGGATCCCTGATCGGCGCTCCCGCGCAGGTCCACGGGTGGTGACTGCGAAGGTAGTGCTCGGCGGAGAACACCTGGACGGCACGCTTCGATGCCAGCGCCGTGCCGATCGCGTTGGTGCCGACGGCCTTCTCACCCCAGTGCGCGCCCTCCACGAAGCCGAGCCGGTCGGCGTGGTTGAGCACCTGGTTCGATCCCGACCGCCACAGCACGCGACCCACCGCGTCAGCCACGACCAATATGTTCTCGCCTTCGGCGACAAGCGATTCCAAGCCGTGCGCGATGTCGTCGAGGACCTCGACGAGACCGGACGCGCCGCGCAGCGCATCCAGCCCGGCCGACTCGACGATCGGCGACCCCATCTCGTCGGGGCCGATGCCTTGGTCCATCAGCCGCCGCCACGAGTCCTCGATGACCTGTCGTGGCCGGGCAGGCGCGCGGCCTCCCGCCATGGTGGCGTCGTAGACCGCGGACATCAGCCGGGCATAGGTGCGCGGGTCCTCGCCGACCGCCACCGCGGGCTCAGGCACTGGCTGACCTTGCATCAGTCCCGATTGTGCTCTCCATCACAATTCCCCGCCAGCCGCCCCCTCAGCGGTAGACGAGACCTCCGTCGATGAGCCCGGACTGGCCTGTCATGTACGCGGCGTCGTCGCCCGCCAGATACGACACGAAGCCGGCCACGTCCTCGGGGGTCTCGGCGCGCCCCATCGCGATGCCGCCGACGAACTTGTCGTACGTTTCGCCCTCGGCGGCGCCGGTCAGTTCGGCGAACCGCTTGTCGATCTCGACCCACATATCGGTGCCGACCACACCCGGGCAGTAGGCGTTGACCGTGATGCCGTCGGCGGCGTGCTCCTTGGCGGCGGCCTGGGTCAGTGCACGCACCGCGAACTTCGTCGCGCTGTAGACGCCGAGCATCGCGAAGCCGTCGTGGCCTGCGATCGACGCGGCATTGATGATGCGGCTGATCTTGCCGCTGTCCTTGTTGCCCAGCTCCTTGAACTTGGCCACCGCCGCCTGAGTGCCCCAGAGCACGCCGTCGACGTTCACCGCCCAGATCTTGGCGACCTCATCGGGTGTGACGTCGACGATCGGGCCGACAAGCGCGATACCGGCATTGTTGACCATGATGTCGAAACCACCGAGCGCCGACGCGGCATGGTCGACGGCGGCGAAGACCTGTTCTCGGTCACTGACGTCGGCCACGAATGTCGTTGCCTTGCAACCGATCTCGGCAATCTCATCGGCGACGCCGTCGATGCCGTCGGACCGGACGTCGACGAGTGCGATATCGGCGCCGTCGCGGGCCAGCCGCAGCGCGATGCCGCGCCCGATCCCCTTGGCGGCGCCGGTCACCAGTGCGACCCTGCCGTTGAGTGTCATGTCATGCGTCCTTTCTTGGCCGTGTCTAGGCGGCCGGGTCGACCAGCACTTTCATCTTCTTGCCCGCGTGCAACGCCTCGAATCCCTCGTCGATGACGTCGTCGATCAGCTGCTCTCATGTGTCAGGTCTATGTGACCGCCGCCACATGCCGAAAGAGTTGCAGGAGGTTGCATGACCGCCGAGATCGACCGCTGCAACCCGCTGCAACCCTTGTGGCCAGCGCCGATCGGGTGTGTGGTGGGTCACATGACTCAGACGTTGGACCACGCCACCGACCTCACCCCGCAGGACAGGGTCAACGCCTGGCTCGCCGACTTCGAGGCGGCGCTCGCCGTGCGCGACATCGACCGCGCGGTCGCGAAGTTCGCGATCGACAGCTTCTGGCGCGACCTCGTCGCGTTCACCTGGAACATCAAGACCGTCGAGGGGCGCGACCAGATCGCCGGCATGCTCGGAGAACGCCTGTCAGGCACCGAGCCGTCGAACTTCCGCACCCGTGAGGACGCCACCGAGGACGCCGGGGTGGTTTCGGCGTTCATCGAGTTCGACACCGCCGTCGGCCGCGGCGTCGGCCACCTGCGTCTGAAGGGCGACGAGGCCTGGACGCTGCTGACCGCCCTTGCTGAGCTGAAGGGGTACGAGGAGCCCAAGGGCGCGTCGCGGGTCCTCGGTGCAGTGCACGGCAGCGACGTCGACACCCGCTCATGGGCCGAGAAGCGCGCCGACGAACAAGCCGAGCTCGGCTACCGGACGCAGCCGTACACGCTCGTCGTCGGCGGCGGTCAGGGCGGGATCGCCCTCGGCGCGCGGCTTCGTCAGCTCGGGGTCCCGAGCATCGTGGTGGACCGACACGAGCGGCCGGGCGACCAATGGCGCAACCGCTACAAGTCGCTGTGCCTGCACGACCCCGTCTGGTACGACCACCTGCCCTACCTGCCGTTCCCCGCCAACTGGCCGGTGTTCGCACCGAAGGACAAGATCGGCGACTGGCTGGAGTTCTACACCCGCGTGATGGAGGTGCCGTACTGGTCGAAGACCACCTGCCTGTCGGCATCGTTCGACGAGAACGCCAAGAAGTGGACGGTGGAGGTGGACCGCGACGGCGAACGCCTCACGCTGCACCCGACGCATCTGGTGCTCGCCACTGGTATGTCGGGCAAGCCGAGCACGCCGACGCTGCCGGGCCAGGACGTGTTCCGCGGCGATCAGCACCACTCCAGCGCACACCCGGGACCCGACGCCTACGTCGGCAAGAAGGCCGTGGTGGTCGGATCCAACAACTCCGCGCACGATATCTGTAAAGCGTTGTACGAGAACGGCGTCGACGTGACCATGGTGCAGCGCTCCTCGACGCACATCGTGAAGTCGGACTCGCTGATGGATCTTGGGCTCGGCGACCTGTACTCAGAGCGAGCGGTGGCCGCGGGGATGACCACCGAGAAGGCCGACCTGACGTTCGCCTCGCTGCCGTACCGGATCCTGCACGAGTTCCAGATCCCGGTCTACAACGCGATCCGCGAGCGGGACAGCGACTTCTACGACCGGCTGGCCGCCGCCGGCTTCGAACTCGACTGGGGCGACGACGAATCCGGCCTGTTCATGAAATACCTGCGGCGCGGTTCTGGCTACTACATCGACGTCGGCGCATCCGATCTGGTGGCCGACGGCAAGATCAAGCTGGCGCACGGCCAGGTCGAGCGTCTGACCGAAGACTCGGTGGTCCTCTCCGACGGCACGGAACTGCCAGCCGATGTGGTGGTGTACGCGACCGGCTTCGGCTCGATGAACGGCTGGGCGGCCGACCTGATCGGTCAGGACGTCGCCGACAAGGTCGGCAAGGTGTGGGGGCTTGGCAGCGACACCACGAAGGACCCCGGCCCGTGGGAGGGCGAGCAGCGCAACATGTGGAAGCCGACCCAACAGGAGAATCTCTGGTTCCACGGCGGCAACCTGCACCAGTCGCGGCACTACTCGCTCTACCTGGCACTGCAGCTCAAGGCACGCCACGAGGGCATTCCCACCCCGGTGTACGGACTGCAGGAGGTCCACCACCTGAGCTGACCGGCGATCGGGCTCGACAGCTTTCTGGTGCGACGCGAAGGCGTAGCACGGTTCCGGCTGGCCTCACCCTGAGACGGCTGCTGACGCCACTGTCGAGAGGTCGGCCCGCTGGTACGTTTTTTCAGTGGTCGCTACCAGGATCGTCGTGGCCGAGGACAATCTCCTCGTCAGAGAGGGTCTCGTCAGCCTGATCGCCACGCAACCCGACCTTCAGGTCGTGAGCACGTGCGGGTCGCTGCCCGAGCTGCTCGAGGCCGTCGTCCAGCATGACCCGGACGTGGTCGTCACCGATATCCGGATGCCGCCCGATCACACCGACGAGGGGATCAGGGCAGCGGGCAAGTTCCGTCAAACCCGGCCCGATCTCGGTGTGGTCGTGTTGTCCCAGTTCGTCAATCCGGCCTATGCACTGTCGCTGTTGGAGCACGGCACCAAAAGCCGTGGCTATCTGCTCAAGGACCGCGTCGACGAGGTGGACCGTCTCGCGACGGCGATCCGGACGGTTCGCTCCGGCGGTTCGTTCATCGACGACGAGGTCGTCGACGCGCTGGTGCGGGCACGGACTCGTCGGGTCGATTCGCCGTTGCGCTCGCTGAGCCAGCGGGAGCTCGAGGTTCTCGCGGAAATGGCCACCGGAGCGACCAACTCGGTGATCGCCGAGCGTCTCAACGTCGGCGAGCATGCCGTCGAGAAACATTCGAACGCAATCTTTTCCAAGCTTGCGTTGACCGAGGGCCAGGAGGTCAACCGCCGAGTCAAGGCAGTGCTGGTGTTCCTGGCCGGCGGCGATGACGAAGCTGTCGGGGGTTCGTGATCAACGGCCCAGAGCGGACGGCGGCCCGAAACCGGCTCCGCGTCTTGATCATCTCCGACGCCACACTGACCGTTGTCGCAGGCAGCTTCACCGTCGCCATGGCAGCCACGGTCGTCCGAATCAGCTCCTTGTTCTGGCTCGGTGTCTTCGTCGTCGCGATCGGTGTGCTCATCGCCTCCGCGCTGCGTCCCCTGCAGCGAGACGACCTGTTCGGGTCGGTGTTGCGGTTCTCGGCCGCCAACTGGGTGGTCTCTGTCGTCGTCGCCGCGGTAGCGACGTTCGCGTGGCCGCTGATGATGCAGGTGACGATCCTCCCGGGCATTCTGGCGGCGTCGTATGTGTCGCGCCGCCAGTTCGGATTCTTCGCAACGGTGTCATTCGCCACCGCGCTCCTGGTTGCCTGCCTGGGCCTGCTGCAGGACGTCACCGGTCTCAGCGGCCAGGCGCCGACATGGCTGAAGACGGCCATCCTGGTGGGAACGGCCCCGGCCTTTGGGGCCATCGTCATCCTCGTCGTGCTCCAGCACCACGAAATGCTGTCACGAGCGCTCGACGTCGAGCGGGCGGCCAGGCAACAACTCGCCGAACACGCCGAGGAACTGCGGCGCTCGCGCCAGCGTGTCGTGGCCGCGACCGATCGCGAACGTCGCCGAATCGAACGCGATCTACACGACGGAGCGCAGGCGCGTCTGGTGGGCATCAACCTCAAGCTGGCATCGGCCCGTGCGCTGGCCCGCGACGACCCGGCGGCCGCCGAGCAAGCCCTCGTCGACGTTCGCAACGAGGTGCAACGGGCACACACCGAACTCCGCGACCTGGCGCACGGTATCTACCCGGCGGCGCTGACCCAGCACGGTCTCGTCGCCGCGATCGAGGCCGCCGCCGATGGGAGCCCGGCACCGGTCAGACTCGCCCTGGACAGGGTCGGTCGTCTGCCGGGCGCCGTCGAGGCCACCATCTACTTCTGCGTCCTGGAGGCGCTGCAGAACGCGATACGCCATTCCCAGTCCGATCTGATCCAGGTTCGCCTGAGCCGAAGTGACTCCGAAGTGCGGTTCGACGTGGTCGATGACGGGGTCGGCACGACCGACGGTGGAACCGATGGTGGCGGGATCACGAACATGCGCGACCGCCTCGGAGCGATCGGAGGCGAACTTCGACTGACATCCGCTGACCGGCAGGGCACGCACGTCACCGGTGTCGTGCCCCTGCGACCCTGACAAGACCGTCTTTTAGCGCAGCCCGTCAGCCGTCGCTTCCGTCGTTGCCGTTGCCGCCTTGGCCGCCGGACGAGCCGCTGTCACCGTTGCTCGCGGTGCCGCCGCCGGGGCCACCGTTGCCGCCAGGGCCGCCCGCGCCGCCCGAGCCAGCGGAGCCGCCGGAGCCGCCGCTGCCGTTGCTGCCATCGGCGCCGACCAGTCCACCCGCGCCGCCCGTGCCGCCGGGCCCGCCCGCGCCGCCGTCGCCGCCCGCACCACCGCTGCCGCCAGAGCCGCCGTCGCCGCCCGGCTGCTGGACCGGCCATTGGGTATTCCCGGTGAAGCCGAAGCCGCCCCTGCCGCCCTTGCCGCCCTTGCCTCCGTCATCGCCGTTGCCGCCCTTGCCGCCGGTGCCGCCGGGGCCGCCGGGCCCGCCATTGCCGAGCAGCGCCCCACCGTTGCCGCCCGGTCCGCCTGCGCCGCCCGTGCCGCCTGCGCCGCCCGCGGCTCCGGTGCCGCCGTCGCCGCCGTCGCCGCCGGGAAAGGCCCCTATACCGCCAGAATCGAAAACAAATGCGGTGCCGCTGTCGCCGCCGTTGCCGCCGTTTCCGCCCCCGTTGCCGCCGTTGCCGCCGTTGCCGCCGCCGCTGGCGAAGGCGCTGCCGTCGTACGTGAAGGAGTTCCCCCCGTCGCCGCCGTTGCCGCCGGGGGCGCCGTATCCGCCGTCACCGCCGTCACCGCCGTCACCCGGACCGACTTGGTCAGGGGCCACCGCATCGCCCCCATTGCCGCCGTTGCCGCCGCCAACACCGGGTCCGCCGTCGTGGCCGTCCTCGCCGTCCTCGGCAGAAGCGTCGTCGCCGTCATTGGGGAACGAGGGACCGCCGCCATACGGTTCGAAGGCGCCGATGTCGTCGGCGCCGTCGGCGCCGTCGGCGGCCCGGACGCCACCCCAGCCGGGGTTGACCCCATTTCCGCCGTTTCCGCCGGGGCCGCCGGGCCCGCCGGGGCCGCCGTTGCCGATCAGGAACGCGTCGCCACCCGCGCCGCCGTCGGCGCCGGGCCCACCCATTCCGCCTGGACCGCCGTTGCCGAACACCAAGGCGCCGGGACCGCCGTTGCCACCGGGCACCCCGGCGATAGTGCTGTTCCAGCCGCTGCCGCCCCTCCCGATCAGCAAACCACCGCCTATCCCGTCCGGGTGTAACTCCGTGCCGTCGGCGCCGTTGCAGATCAGCCCGCACCGCTCCGCGCGCAGCAGGCTCAACAGATCGACGCCCCCGGTCCTGGTGGCGGCGGCCGCCGCCGCAGCGGGACCGTTCGGCGTCGTGGTCGTCCGTGACCCATCGCCTCCACCACCGGCCGTCGCTGCCGACCCAGTCGGGGTGGGAGCGAAGAAGCCAGCACCCTGGCCGCGACCGGCCGCGCCGTTGAACCGCGCTGAAGCACCGGGGACACCGACGACGCTTCTCACGACGCCGGCGCCACTCATGGCGGGTGGGGCACTGCGGCCGCCGAGACCCGCCGCGGCGCCGGGAGCGATCAAGCCGAGGAACGCCAACGGCGCCGATGCGGCTTCACCACCGGCGGTCGGCACTGTGTCGGGAATCGTATTCGCCGCCGGTGCGACGGCTGCGGTAGCCAGTCGGTCCGTGCCGGACTGGCTGAGCGACACCGAAACCGATGTCGTCAGAAGGATTCCGGCCCCGACGATCGCGATTCCGGAGGTGACGTATGGCCGAATGGAATCCTTCATGGCGCAGCTCCCTGGCTCGGTGCTTAGTTCGCAGAAACCCCACGTAAAGTGCGGGGAAATACATGATCTGACGGGGTTGTTGTCGGGCGGCAGGTTGCTACCGGCCCTACTTTCGGTGCGGGTAGCCTTACCCGTCGCTTCTCGGGGGCGGAGGCCTCAAGCACGAATGGTTCGATCGCCTCGTCACGCCCATATGGCTCAGTAATGGAACACCTGGTCATGCCGGAACTGGCCGTCTCCGCAGCTCACGTTGACATTCCAGTCCCGGTTCTCCGGGAATGACGGCGCGATCACCAGGTTGTAGGTGGAGTCAGCCGCCAAGTAGAACGGCGGGGAGACGTACCAGTCGGCGGTGTACACGCACAAACCGGCATCGTGGCTTGTGTTGTTCCTGATGTTCACGGTGAGGCCGTTGTTCACACCGTTGTGCCAGGGGTTCCACCCGATGGTGAGGGCATGGGGGTCAGCGAGATCCCCTGGGCCGGCGCTCGACGTTCCTGCACCGAGAATCAGCAGTGTGGGAATCGCCGCCGCAGCGACAGCTGCGCGGATGACAGCGCGGGGCGCGAAGGTGTTCACGACATTTCTCCTATCGATCTGTTGTGGTGTCGAAACCTCACGTGAGGTCCCGAGAACGCCATGCTCTGCGCCCCGGGTGTCGCGCGGCAGCCAGCTACCCGCCTAACTTCCGGTGCGGACAGCCTTACCGGTCCCGAGGTCGGGCCGCCGGGTCGAAGCACCGTCGGGAACACTGGCGCTATGGCCGACGACCCCTACCTCTGGCTGGAAGACATCACCGGCGACGACGCGCTGGATTGGGTCCGACAGCACAACGAGCCCACGCTCGCCGAATTGTGCGGCGAAAGCTTCGAGCAGATGCAGACCGAGGCGCTCGAGGTGCTCGACACCGATGCACGCATCCCGTATGTCCGTAGGCGCGGCGACTGGTTGTACAACTTCTGGCGCGACGCGCAGAATCCGCGCGGCCTGTGGCGGCGAACCACACTCGAGCGCTACCGCACCGAGGCACCCGACTGGGAGGTCGTCATCGACCTCGACTCGCTGGCAGCCGACGAGGACGAGAACTGGGTGTGGGCGGGCGCACGCGTCATCGAGCCCGACCATTCCCTGGCCCTGATCACACTGTCTCGCGGTGGATCGGATGCCGCGGTTGTCCGCGAGTTCGACATGCGGACTTCGGAATTCGTCGTCGGCGGCTTCGAGGTGCCCGAGGCCAAGACCCAGATCAGCTGGGAGGACGAGAACACCGTGCTGATCGGAACCGATTGGGGCGAGGATTCCCTGACCGAGTCCGGTTATCCGCGACTGGTCAAGCGTTGGCGTCGCGGCACACCGTTGGAGGCGGCCGAGACACTGTTCAGCGGATCGCGTGCCGACGTGCTCGTCGCGGCGTCGAGGGACCACACGCCCGGGTTCGAGCGGACATTTCTGCACCGCGCCGTCGACTTCTTCAACGACGAGGTCTACGAGATGCGCGACGGCGAGCTCATCCGCATCGACGCGCCAACCGATGCCACTGTGTCGGCTCACCGCAACTGGCTGCTGATCGAGTTGCGCACCGACTGGTACACCGGATCAGGCACCTATCGGGCAGGGTCTTTGCTTGCCGCCGACTACGACGAGTTCCTCGCGGGCACAGCGGATCTGCACGTCGTCTTCGAACCCGATGACCACACCAGCCTCCACCAGCACGCGTGGACCAAGGACAAGCTGGTCATCGTCACGCTCGCCGACGTCGCAAGCCGGGTCCAGACGGTTACGCCCGGCACCTGGGCAACCGAGCCGGTGCCCGGCATCCCGGACAACACCAACGCCGTCATCGTCGACACCGACGACCTCGGCGACGAGATCTTTCTGGATTTCAGCGGATTCACCACACCGTCGCGGCTCGTGCACGGTTCCTTGAAAGACCCAGAGGGCCCGCTCGAGCTGATCAAGTCCGCACCGTCGTTCTTCGAGGCCGACGACATCACCGTCGCACAACATTTCGCCACCTCGAAGGACGGCACCGCGATCCCCTATTTCGTTGTCGGACAACGCGACAGCACCGGGCCGGGCCCGACGCTGCTCGGCGGCTACGGCGGCTTCGAGGTGTCACGAACCCCCGGCTACGACGGCGTGACGGGCCGGTTGTGGCTGTCGCGCGGCGGAACATACGTGCTTGCCAACATTCGAGGCGGCGGCGAGTACGGCCCTGGTTGGCACACCCAGGCGATGCGCGAGGGCAGGCACCTGGTCGCCGAGGACTTCGCAGCCGTCGCAGCGGATCTGGTGCAACGCGGCATCACCACCGTTCCGCAGTTGGCGGCCCAGGGCGGCAGCAACGGCGGCCTGTTGATGGGCATCATGTTGACCCAGTACCCGGAGCTGTTCGGCGCCCTGGTGTGCAGCGTGCCACTGCTCGACATGCGGCGCTTCCATCTGCTGCTGGCGGGCGCGTCGTGGGTGGCCGAGTACGGCGATCCCGACGATCCCGACGACTGGGAGTTCATCGCGAAGTACTCGCCGTATGCGAACATCTCCGCCGACCGGCACTATCCGCCGCTGCTGATGACGACGTCGACCCGCGATGACCGCGTTCATCCCGGCCATGCGCGCAAGATGACCGCCGCGCTGGAGGCGGCCGGCCACCAGGTGCAGTACTACGAGAACATCGAGGGTGGGCACGCCGGGGCAGCCGACAACAAGCAGACAGCATTCCGGTCCGCGCTGATCTTCGAATTCCTGCACCGGACGCTGACGAAATAGATGCATCGGCACCTTCACGAGCGCCGGTAAGCTGACAGCAGCAAACATCTTCGCGGAGGCATCACGATGTGGGTTGAACCCGAGCTGCTTAGCTCAGGTGGGAACGTGTCCCGCGCCGCGGGCGAGCATGTGCTCGGCGGTGCGGCGAAGCTGTCCGCGGCCCCGATCGGGTCGACCATCTTCGGCGATTTCGGCGCCGCTCAGTCGTTTCACGGCAGGCTCAGTGCCCACCACATCGGCCAGGTGACGCAGATGCGAAACAGCCACCAGACGCTGACCGACGTCGGCACCAAGGCGAAAGCAGCGGCAGCCTCCTTCGCCGAGACCGAGGCCAAGAACACATCCGCGCTCGACACCGTCACGGATGCCTGACTACCCCCAGCTGGTCCACCTGAGTGTTCCCGAACTCATCGGTGCCGCCGGCGGCGACCCATGGCAGATCGACGACACCATTCAGGCGGGCGCGCCAGGTGAGATCAACGAGCTGGCCGGGTCGTTTCGCAGTGCGGGCGTGTGCATCACCGAGACGGACGAAGAGTTCCTGCAGGCCAAGAAGCGCTTCGACGAGTCCTGGGACCGCGACGACCCGGCCCATCCGATCAACGACGCCGAAGAAGTCAGGCGGGCGACTCAGTGGCTCAAGCTCAGCAAGGAACAGATGGCCAAGGTCGCGGCCGATCTGCAGAACATCGCGGCGACGCTCGCCGAGGCGCAGCGCAGCGGGCACGTTTCGATCGGCAGCCTCAACGCCCGCCTTGTGCAGATCGACAACCTGATCGCGACTGAGCTCGCGCGAGCGCAGGCCGACGGCGTGCAGCTCGACTGGTCAGCGCTGAAGGCCGCGGCGATCGACGCCACCAAAGGATCTGTCGGTGAGATGACGGCGGTCCGGGACGGCTACGCATCCAAACTGGACGAGGCCGAGCTGGACATGGCGGCCGACGGCTACGACATGGATGCCATCGCGGGTGCCGAAGGCGAAGGCAAGCCGTCGGCCGAGGACCAGGCTCGCGGCGCGGCCGACAGGTACGACGAGACCCAGCGTGCCGCCGACGAGGCCCTGATCAACAGCGGCGGGCCGATGACCCCCGAAATGCAGGCCGCCGCAGGCCGTTTGCGCGACTTCGGCGTCGTCAACGATCCGAACGCCAACCCGTACGCCAAGCAGTACGCGGGCGAGCGGCTGAGTGACTACAACATGTCGAGGTTCGTCGGACCGCTACCCGTCGACCCCGTGCTCGGCACCGACGCCCGCCAGCAGGCGCAGTCGCGACTCGAGCTTCAGCAGAAGCTGGAGGCGGGCCTCCTCGGGTCTGCGCCGATGTCCCCGGATGCCGCGACGGCGTTCCTGGACAGCTCCGAGACGCAGGCGCGGTCGTTGGTGCTGAGCCGCGCCGAACAGCAGCTCCGCGAGATGGGGGTGTCCGATAGCGGGGTGACGACGGTGATCAAGGGCCTGGGGTCTTTCGGCTCAAGCATCGGCACCGGAGTTGAGCAGTATGGGAACTCGGTGGAGACCGGCAGGCACGCGCTGGACGGGCTGTCCAAGGCCGATGCAGCTGCTCTGGCGAGGTGGGGAAAGCTCGGCCACATCGGCAACATCGCCCAGCTGGTGATCGCCGGGATCGAGTATCCCGACAACGACTGGAACCCCAACGAGGAACTCGGAAAGGCGGGTGGCGGCGTACTCGGCAGCATTCTCGGCGGGGCTGGTGCGGGTGCCGCCGTCGGCTCGTTCGGCGGACCGTTCACCGCCGCCGGTGCCGCCGTCATCGGTGGGCTGCTCGGCGGATTCGCCGGGTCCGACATCGGCGGTGGCATCGGCTCGATGTTCGACACGCCGCGCTACGGCCCCGGCGGCGGTGCAGGCAGCTGGTGATGATGGCCGAACTGTCGAAGACGCTGTTCTACGCCGGCTTGGCGGCGATGGTGATTGGCGGGCTGGGCGCAATGATTCCGTGGAAGTCGCGGCGATTGTCCTCGGCGTCGATTCAACGGCGCGTCTACTGGACCGGGACAATCGCGGGCACGCTGCTGTTGTTCGCCGGCGCCCTGCCGGGTTGGCCCTCGGCGATCTTCGTCAGTGCTTGCGCCGCGCTCGTCATGATCGGAACGGCCTGGCGGTTCACGTCGCATCTGAAGATCGGCGGGAAGATCTACGCCGCCAGCCAGTTCTACCGGAAGCCCGACCCGCCCCCGGCGCTGCGATCCGACAGCGAGTAAAAACGATGGCATGCGCATAGTCATTGCAGGCGGGCACGGCCAGATCGCATTGATCCTCGAACGCCTGCTGTCAGACCGGGGCGACTCGGTCGCAGGATTCATCAGGAACCCGGCACAGATCGGCGACCTGGAGGCTGCGGGCGCCGCGGCGTTGATCGTGGACCTGGAAAAGGCCTCGGTCGACGAGGTCGCCGCACAACTGGGCGGCGCCGATGCCGTCGTATTCGCCGCGGGCGCAGGCCCTGGCAGCGGTGCGGCCCGCAAGGACACCGTCGACCGGGACGCCGCGATCCTGCTCGCCGACGCAGCGCAAGCCGCAGGCGTCGACAGGTATGTGATGGTGTCCGCGATGGCCGCCGATCCGAACGCCACCGCCGACGACGAGATCTTTCAGGTGTACCTTCGCGCGAAAGGCGTTGCCGACGAGGCGATCCGGACTCGCACCGGGCTGAGATGGACCATCGTGCGGCCAGGCGCGCTCACCAATGACGCGGCGACGGGACTCGTGACGGCCGCCGAGTCGACGGGCCGAGGCGCCATCCCGCGCGCGGATGTCGCGGCGGTGCTCCTCGCGGTCCTCGACGAGCCGCGCACCGCAGGTGTGAGCTTCGACCTGATCTCGGGCGAGACGCCGATCGCCGAAGCCGTCGCCGCCCTCGCGCGCTGAGGCAATACTGCAGGCATGCCCGAGTTCGAAACGCTGATCTACACGGCGGAGCCGCCGGTTGCGACCATCACCCTCAACCGCCCGGACGAGCTGAACACGATCGTTCCGCCGATGCCCGATGAGGTCGAGGCTGCCGTCGGCCTCGCCGAACGCGATCCGGCGGTCAAAGTCATCGTGTTGCGTGGCGCGGGCAGGGCGTTCAGCGGCGGTTACAACTTCGGCGGCGGGTTCCACCACTGGAGCGATTCGATGAACACCGACGGAAAGTGGGATCCGGGCAAGGACTTCGCGTTCACCACCGCACGTGCCACCAGCCCGACGCAGAAGCTGATGGCGATCTGGCGGGCGTCGAAACCGGTGATCGCCCAGGTGCACGGCTGGTGCGTCGGAGGCGCAAGCGATTTCGCGTTGTCCGCCGACATCGTGATCGCCAGCGATGATGCCGTCATCGGCACGCCGTACTCCCGGATGTGGGGTGCGTACCTGAGCGGGATGTGGCTGTACCGGATGAGCTTCGCGAAGGCGAAGTGGCATTCGCTGACCGGGGAGCCGCTGACCGGACGCGAGGCCGCGGACGTCGAGCTGATCAACGAGTCGGTGCCGTTCGAGCGGCTGGAGGAGCGCGTCGCCGAGGTGGCCGCGATGCTCAGCCGAATTCCCCTGTCGCAGTTGCAAGCCCAGAAGCTGGTCGTCAACCAGGCCTACGAGAACATGGGGTTGGCGTCGACTCAGACGTTGGGCGTGATCCTGGACGGGCTGATGCGCAACACCCCGGAGGCGCTGGAATTCATCGAGACGGCCGGGACGGACGGCGTGCGCACGGCGGTCGAGCAGCGCGACGGCCCGTGGGGCGACTACAGCCAGGCCCCGCCCGAGCGTCGGCCCGACCCGTCGCACGTCATCGAGCCCTAAAGCTCGGCCCGCAGGTTCAGCAGCGCGTCGAGGTCGCCGATCGCGCGCAGGGTGTCGTTGAGGTGAGTGCACGTGCTCGTACCGACGAACTCGCCGCGGACGCGGTCACGCAGCTCCGACAGCGACATTCCTTGGATCCGCCCCGCACTTCCGATTGCGCCTGGGCACTCCTGCCACGGCAACACCCGTACGGTCGCCGTCACCGAGGCGATCGTTCTCGTCGAAGCGTCTATGGAGCCCTCGACGGTGTACTCGTGCACGATCGTCTCGACGCCGTCACCGTCGACGTGCGAATCGCGGAAGTGGGCATCGAATTCGCCTTTCGAACTCAGGTCCAGTCTGCGGAATCGCCGCATCCCGTGCGGGCGCAGCGGCTCGACGGTGTGGGTACCGTCGGCGTGGAGCGGCGAGGCGCGCGGCCCGCGCACCGACGGGATGGTTCCGTTTCGCTTGGCGTAGGGGACGAGTGAGGCATCCTCCGCGAATCCGGCGCAGATGCCCGCCATGTGGTCGGCGGTGCCCGCCGGAAGTTTCTCCTCGATGCCCATGGTGATCGCCACATGCTGGGTCGAGTAGCCGGAGACGAGCGCCGCACCGACCCAGTCGTCGAGCAGAAGGTTCAGCAGACCCGCCCGCGCGACGTCGTCGGCGAGCAGCTTGCCGACCGTCGAGCGAAAGCCCGGTCCAACTCGGCTGCCGAGCAGCCGCGCCAACCGCGGGTCGTGCGGATCGGCGGCGATCTCGTCGATGACGCGCCCGGTGAGATGTGCGCGAACTCCGACCTCACCGAGCACATCGACGCCGCCGTCGCGGGCTGCGGCGTCGCGGGCCCGAAGGTCGACGTCCGCCTTCTGTCCTCCTCGCGTGCGGTCCGAAGCACCGGATCCTGCCGGATGGGTGTCGATGCTGCTGGTGCGGCGCAGCGTGCCTGCGGCGAGCGGCGGCCACGTCTGGACCGGTCGCTGCGGGCCCGCTATGTCCGTGACGAATGGCATGGCGCGACTCTAAACGCTGGAACGCAGCCCGCCGAGCACCGAGACGAGAATGCCGAACACCGCAAGCACACCGCCCGCCGCCAGCGTCAGGTTCAGCCAGTGATGCAGGCCTGCCTCGGCAGTGGCGACCATGACGTCGGCCACCGTGCGCATGTCGCCGGTTGTGCTGTTGAGCGCGTCGTCGATGTAGCGTCGGCCCATCGCCAGTCCGGCCCAGCCTGCCGCGCCGACCAGGAGCGCTGAAACACCCAGCGCGGCAAAAGCTTTGCCACGGGAGCTGGCCGACGCCAGCGTCAGCAGCGCAAAGAGAGCCGTCAGCACGCAGAGTCCGATACTGGCCCAAGGTCCCCACGTCGACAACGCCTTCAGCTGGCCGGGTCGCAACGACGAAGACTCTGGCACCGTGATCGGCACGGTCAACGATTCCGGAACGTCGAGGTTGAGGTTGCCGAGCGTCTGGCGCAGCGAGTCGTCGGAGAGCATCGGCGCGATGTCGACGAGCCACCGGTCGCCGTCGGTCTGGTCCTGGCGGACCGTGTCGGTGAACATCCATCGATGCGCAACGCGGTTGGCCTGCGCGAACTGCGCGGGAAAGCCGGAGTTGGCGGTGTAGGCGGCGGTCACCCCCCGAACCAGCCCGGCGTTGTTCAGGTCGTAGCCGCTGTCGGCGGCAAGCGCGGTGATCTGCGTCGACAACTCCGAGGCCATCGCCTCCTGAAGCTGTGGGTTCTTGGCGGCCTCCGCCGCGAGGTCGGCGTACCCGTCCTCGCTCACCACGTTCTGCTGGGCCCACGTCGCAGGAACCGCCGCCGCGAGAAGCGCCGTCGTCATGAGCCAGAACAGCAGCGCCGCAAGAAACCGCACGCTGTCCTCCTACGCCGAACTTCAGCGCGCGTGTCAGTCGGCCAGTGCGCGCCCCACGATGAGGGGGTCCGCCTCGGCGACCACCTCGCGGTCCTTGTTGTCGAAGTCGAACTTACCGAGCACGTGGCGCATGGCGTTGACGCGGGCGCGCTTCTTGTCGTTGCTCTTGACGACGGTCCACGGCGCGATGTCGGTGTCGGTGGTCGCGAACATCTCCTCCTTGGCCGCGGTGTAGCCGTCCCACTTGTCCAGCGACGCGAGGTCGGTGGGCGAGAGCTTCCACTGCCGGACGGGGTCGACCTGCCGGATGGTGAAGCGGGTGCGCTGTTCACCCTGTGTGACGGAGAACCACAGCTTGGTCAGGCTGATGCCGTCGTTGACAAGCATCTGCTCGAAAAGCGGGACCTGCTGGATGAATTCGGTGTGCTGACCCGGCGTACAGAAACTCATCACCCGCTCCACGCCTGCCCGGTTGTACCAGGAGCGGTCGAACATCACGATCTCACCCGCCGCGGGCAGGTGGTTGCGCTTGATCGTTCCGCCCTTGCCTGCGGCGTCTCGACCCTCGAACACGATGACGTGGCGCAGCCCATTGGACTGGCTCCACTTCTGGAGCTTGAGCAGCTCTATTTGCAGCAGCCGCTTCTGCTCCTCGTAGTCTTGGCGCGACATGCGTTCGTCGTACGGGTAGCCCTCCCGCCAGGTGTCGACGTCGACTCCGCTGGGATGGTGCACCAACACGGGGTCATCGTCATCGTCGTCTCTGACGGAGTAGTACTCGGTCGCCTTGAGCGCGGTCACGGACAGAAACTAACGACCTGGGCGTACGGACAGGTGAAATGCCGGTGAACGGGCGGTGGCTTACTTCGCGGTGCGGCGCGGGCGCATCAGAGCAAGCTTTGTCATCAGCTTGTTCATCCGCGTGAGCGCCTTGTGCGAGTTGTTGTAGTAGTTGCCGCCTGCCCCGACGTTGGTGCGCGGCGCGACGACGGCTTCCTGCCTGCAGTACTTGCGAATGCCCTCGGCGCCGCCGAATCGCGCGCCCATCCCCGAGGTCTTCCAGCCGCCCATCGGCGCGGTGGTGCACATCAGATTGGAGATCACGTCGTTGATGTTGACCGCGCCACAATCAAGCTGCACGGCAACCTCTTTGGCGCGTTCGACGTCCTTTGAGAAGACCGATGCCGACAGGCCGTATGGGCTGTCGTTGGCCAGCCGGACCGCCTCGCCAACCGTCGACACCTTCATGATCGGCAGCGTCGGGCCGAAGGTCTCCTCGGTCATGCAGGTCATCGAGTGGTCGACGTCGACGAGCACTGTCGGCGGGTAGAAGGTGCCCTGGCCCGCAGGCCGCTGTCCACCGGTCAGCGCCTTGGCGCCTGCGGCGAGCGCTTCGTTCACGTGCCGCTCGGTGACCTCGACCTGGTTGTCGTCGATCATCGAGCCGAAGTCATAGCCCGCACCCGCGCCCATCTTCAGCTTCTCGACGTCGCGCACGACCGCGTCGACGAACTGGTCGTAGACCTGGTCGAGGACGTAGACCCGCTCGACCGACACACATGTCTGGCCCGCGTTGAACATCGCGCCCCACACCGCGGCGTGCGCGGCGAGTTCGATGTCGGCGTCCTCGAGCACGATCATCGGGTCCTTGCCGCCGAGTTCGAGGCTGACCGGGGTGAGCCTGCGGGCGGCCCGCTCCATCACCTTCGCGCCCGTCGCGCACGACCCGGTGAACTGGATGAAGTCGGAGTTGTCGATGACGGCCTCGGACACCTCGCGTGCACCCTGCGCGAGCGCCAGCACCTCCGGTGCGCCCGAGTCCTGCCACCCCTTGAGCAGCACCTCAGCCGTCAGCGGGGTGCGCTCGGACGGCTTGAGCAGCACCGAGGCACCCGCCGCCAGCGCGCCGATGGCGTCCATCAGGGCGTTGGCCACCGGGTAGTTCCACGGCGCGATGATGCCGACCACCGGGCGCGGGCGGTAGTGGACGGTGACCTTTTTGATCGCCAGGAACGGAAGCGATGCGGGCCGCGTCTCCGGCTCGAGCGCCTTCTCCATCGTCTTGATGTAGTACGACAGGATCATGATCAGCAGCGGCACCTCTTGGGCCGCATCGACGGCGGACTTGCCGGTTTCCTTGATCAGCAACGCCTCGATCTCGTCGCGGTGCTCACCGAGCCAAACGGCGTAACGGGCAAGCACTTTGGCACGCCCCCTTGCGCCGCGGGCCTCCCACTGCTTCTGCGCCACACGTAGCCCGGCCGCGATGCGCGGTACATCGGCGGGGTCCGTCCAGCGCACCTGCCCGGCGACGTCGCCGGTCGCGGGGTTGCGGATGGTGCTCGCGGACGAGGCTGAATCAAGTTCTGGCGTCGCGGTCATGACACCCAGCTTAGCCAGGTGTGTGATCTGCGTCGCAAGCGGGTTGACGCGTGTCAAGTTTTGCCACAACGGCGGCTGCGCACACCACTGCGATGCCCAGTAGCAACGCACCGACGGTGTCGGTGAAGTAGTGGTACGTGACGCCCTGGCCGATCGCCCCGAGGACGCTGACGACGGCCGCGACGACGACGGCCCACGGCCGCGCCCCTACCAGCAGCACGAACATGCCCATCACGATCACGACCGTTGTGGTGTGACCGCTCGGATAGGCCAGGGACGAACCCGAAAGCCGACCGAAGACCGGTTTCACGAGTTCGACGATGGCGATCCCGATCAGCGGCGAGACGACCATCGCCACCGCGAGCCGCCGTCGGCCAAAATAGAGCGCCGCGGTAACGCAGAAGAGAAGCACGATCATCAGCGCCCACGGGTCGGTGAAGAACAGCAACCAGCGCACCGGGCTGTACTCGAATCGGTGAAACCACCTGTCCAGCGGGTTCGAGCGCTTGCCGACGGCCCAGCCGAGCGCGAACATCGCCGCGACGGCGAGCCCCGACCACAGCAGGAGTGCCCTGCGGCCGGCCAACCGCGTCACGTCAGGAGGCGATGCCGCGGATGTAGGCGGCCTGCCCGAGATGCTGCGCGGCGTCGTCGATGATGCTGACCAGTCGCGCGCTTGCGGTGACGGGCGGTGTCCAGTGGGTGTCGACGACGCGGCTCAACTCGTCTGCCGTCACCGACGCGATGTACTCCAAGGTGACCTTGTGCACGGCGTGGTAGTAGCCGGCGAGCAGGTCGGCAGGCACGCGGACCTTCGCGACGTCGTCCGAGTCGTGGCCGTACCCGTGGTCGTTCTTCCCCAGATCGAGGCCGAACCGGCCGTGCCAGCCGTCGCGCGTCCACACCTGCTCGACGCCCGCGATGTGGCAGAGCTGAAGGTCCTGCTGACGCGCGCTGTGCCAGATCAGCCACGCGATGCTGTTGGCGGCCGCCGTCGGCCGGAAAAACGACACCTCGTCGGTCAGGCCGTCGGTGAGGTCCTCGACATGCTCGATCTGCCGTGTGAAGGCGTCGCGCAGCAGTTCGCGAACCGTTTCGATATCGGAGTCAGCCATGTCACGAACGTACTAGGGCGTCTGCAGTCTGCGGTTGTGCACGTCGACCCTGACCAATGCGGCGTCCAGGCGCGGCGTGTCGACCAGGTGGGTCCGCGCCCGCTCGGCGAGGTCGAACAAGACGGAAGTCTCGATCGGCCGACCCGCGTGCATGTCGCGAAACATCGAGGGGCCGAAGGTCGACGACGGATCCGTGAGGATATCGCCGAGCCGGGCCCGGAAGCCGTCGGCGAGCGGATACCCGCAGGCGTCCGCGACTGCGGCAACCTCATGCAAAACGTCGCGTGCCAGATCGAAGCCGCCGTCGGCGCGCACGATCGGGCCGATCTCGGCGCCGACCAGACAAGTCAGGACGGCCGTCGCCGTGATGAACGCGAACTTCTCCCACATTGCCTCGATCACGTCTTGCCGCTTGACGACGTCGATGTTCGGCACACTCAATTCGGCCACCGTGCGGTCGAGAGCATCCGAGTCGTCGCCCTCGAGTACTCCGATCTCCATCTGCACACCCGGCTCGACGACGTCGATCACGCCATCGGGCAACTGGGAGGTGACCAGCCGGGTCGCCGCGCCCAATACCCGGCGCGGCCCGAACTCGGCGGTGAGCAATGCGAGATGGTCAAGGCCATTCATGATCGGCACGATTCGCGTATCGGGTCCAACCGCATCCCGGATGTCCCCGATGGCCGACGCCACGACACCGGCGCGGACCGCGATGACCACGACGTCGTATGGACCGCGCAGCTCGGCCACCGTCGCCGCGCTGACGCCGATTACCCGGAACTCGTCGCCGAAGCGCAGACGCAGTCCATCGGAGGCGAGCCGTTCCCGGGTCGGCGGATGGACGAGAAAGGTCACGGCACGGCCTGCGTCAACCAACTGTGCGCCGATGTAGCCGCCCGCAGCGCCGGCCCCGACGATCAAGACGCTCATTGTCGACTCGGCTCCCTACTGCGGCGGGGCCCCGTGGAAGACCGCTTCGACGTTGTTGCCGTCCGGGTCACGGACGAATGCGCCGTAGTAGCCGGGGTGATACTCCGGCCACAGCCGCGGCGCGTGCAGTGACTCTGCGCCCAGCCGAAGCGCGGTGTCGTAGAACGCCTGCACGGCATCGTGATCCTTGGCGTGGAACGCGACGTGCACTTCACGGTTAGGGCCTGCGGCCTCGCCCGCGTTCATGTCGGCGATCCAGAAGTCCGGCTTGCCTTCCCTTCCGTATCCGATGGCCACTTGATAGTCCATCTGTCTGCTGTAGCCCAGCACGCCAAGGACCTCGTCATAGAAGGTCTTCGATTTTTCCCAGTCCGCACAGTTGATTCCCAGGTGGTCGATCACGGCCCCATCCTGGCACGACGCGATGACACAGTCGTACATTCACCTGATGGCGTACGAGTTGATCATCCGCAACGGGACCATCGTCGACGGCCTCGGCGGCGAGCCCTTCGTCGGCGACGTCGCGATCTCCGACGGCGTGATTGCCGCGGTCGGATCCGTGGATGGCGAGGCCGACCGGGAGATCGACGCCACCGGACTGCTGGTCACGCCGGGCTTCGTCGACCTGCACACTCACTACGACGGGCAGGCCATCTGGTCGGACCGCATGACGCCGTCGTCGGCCCATGGTGTGACGACCGCGGTGATGGGCAACTGCGGCGTGGGTTTCGCGCCGTGCCGCAGCGAGGACCAAGAGGTGCTTGTCGACGTGATGGCCGGCGTCGAGGACATCCCCGGCGTGGTGATGGTCGACGGGCTGCCGTGGAATTGGGAAACGTTCCCGCAGTTCATGGATGCACTGGATGCGCGCAGTCGCGACATCGATGTGGCGGCCTTCCTGCCGCACTCGCCGTTGCGCGTCTATGTGATGGGCCAGCGCGGCGTTGACCGCGAAACCGCGACGGCAGAAGATCTGTCGCAGATGCGCAAGTTGGCCGCCGAGGCGATCGACGTTGGGGCACTTGGCTTTGCGTCGTCACGGTTGACAATCCACAAAACCGAGAGCGGCCATCCCATCCCGAGCTACGACGCTGCCAGGTCCGAGATCGAGGCCATCGTCGCAGGCGTCGACGACGCGGGCGGCGGCCTGATCCAGTTCGTTCCCGACCTATTCGCCACGGACTACGAGCAGGCGCTGCAAACGGTATTCGAAGCAGCCACCGAATTGGGACTGCCGGTGACGTTCACCCTGGCGATCGGAAACGCCGGTCCGCCATTGCATCTGGATGCGCTGCGGTTGGTGGAGAAGACCAACGCGAACGGTGGCGATGTCAGCGCGCAGATCTTTCCGCGACCGATTGGCCTTGTCATCGGGCTCGAACTGTCGGGCAACCCGTTCGTGATGTATCCCAGCTACCGCGAGATCGCTCACCTGCCACTCGACGAGCGCGTGGCCGAGATGCGCAAGCCCGAAGTGCGGGAACGGATTCTGAATGACAAGCCGGCCTCCGACGGCCACCCGTTGATGTTCGCGGTGCAGGCATTCAACTGGATCTTCCCGCTCGGCGACCCGCCGAACTACGAGCCCGACCGATCGGAAAGCATCGCCTCAAGGGCGGAGGCCCGCGGAGTCAGCCCGTTGGAGGAGGCCTACGACCGGCTTCTCGACGACGACGGGCACGCGATGCTTCTCGTCACGTTGGCCAACTTCCGAAACGGGTCACTGGACACCGTCGCCGAACTCGTCCGCCGCGACGACGTCGTGCTCGGCCTCGGCGACGGCGGCGCGCACTACGGAATGATCTGCGACGCAAGCTTTCCCACCTACATGCTGACGCACTGGGTGCGTGACCGGGCTACCGGCAGGCTGACGGTGGCCGAGGCGGTTCGCGAACTGACATCGGTGCCCGCGCGAGTTGCGGGCTTGGCCGACCGCGGCCGCATCGCCGTCGGCTACAAGGCCGACGTCAACGTCGTCGACCCTGATGCGCTCCGCCTGCACAAGCCGATCGTGAGCTACGACCTGCCCGCGGGCGGACGTCGGCTCGATCAGCGCGCAGAGGGCTACGTGGCGACGATCGTCTCCGGCGAGGTGATCGCCGAGAACGGCGTGCCGACCGATGCCCGTCCCGGCAGGCTGGTGCGCGGCAGGCAGCCGGCGCCGGCAACCCCATGACGCGCGACTGAGCGGCGGTCCCTGCGCAGGCCTGCGATCACGATGCCGCGGTCGTTTTCCAGCGCCTCCACACCGATGCGGGCCACATCGCGCGACTGCATCCAAAGGAACTTCGGGAAGGCCTCGGCGAACTTGTCTTCGTCCATGCCTGCGACCTCGAGGAACTCGGTGCGAACAGGGCCTGGCGCGAGCATCGCGACCCTCACGCCGGTGCCTGCCAGTCACCGCGGACGCCGTCGGTGTAGGCCTTCCCGAACGCCTTGGTGGCCGCGTACCCGGCCTGGCCTGGGAACGGGTGGTAGCCCGCGGTCGACCCGACGTTGAGAATGGCGCCGCAGCCTACAGGCGCCATATCGCCCGCCACTGTGGGGCCTATGCACGTGATCGCCTTCACTTTTGTCCATAGAGCCCACGGTCGATGAGTGCTGCTCGCACACGTTCGACGATCACGTGCGGGCGCTTGAGCATTTCGGCGCTGATCCGAATCACCACCCAGCCCGCCGCCTCCAGCAGCACAATTCGCTCGATGTCCCATGACCTGTCGGTCCAGTGCTGAATGCCGTCGTATTCGACGGCGACCTTCCACTCGCGCCAACCCATGTCGACACGTATGCGAAGATCACGAAACTCGATCTGCGTCTGCGGCTTCGGAAGTCCGGCGTCGGTCGACATCAGCCGCACGGTGGTCTCCTGCGGCGACTCGGCCCCGCCGTCCGCGACGGCCAACGCCGCGTGCAGTCGTCGCGTCCCGCGATGGCCGCGGTACCGGTCAGCCACTGCCTCCACTTCGGCGACCTTCACGCCCGTGGCGTTCATCAGCGCATCGAGGACGACCACCGACCGCTCGGGGGGGAGGCTTCGACCGATGTCGAAAGCCGTTCGCGCGGCTGTTGTCACACGCATTCCCCGCACTACGCATGTCTCGTCGTCGGCCAGAACGTAGCTCCGCACGACCAATCCCGGTTGCGCGTGTCGGTCAGCACGAACGATCTCCGCCGGCGCCCGCGCATCGAGCCATTTCGTGCCGAGTACGGCGGCCGCGGAACTGCCTGCCAGCGTCGCGCCCGTCGACAGCCACGCCGCGTGCGCCGTGGCGAGCGCCGACAGTTCGACGCCCTCGGCCAGGTAGACATCGCGGAACACTCGGCGATATCGCATGCGTAGGTCGTTGCGCGTCAGGCGGCCGCGACTCAGCGCCTCGCTACCGCGAAAGGGCATGTCCGTCATGCGCGCACCATCGCGGGGGCTGCCGACTGCGAAGGCGACAGCACGCGCGCCGACCGTGTGGCCTGTGGACGAATTTCGGGCTGTGGATGCACCTAAGGCCCACGGTCGCGATCTATTCTCACGGCATGACGGGCCACGGCGAGAAGGCCGAACGCTACGACACCCTGCTGGCTGCGACGGCGCTGCTGTTCGCCAACGGCCAGTCGACTCATATGACCCAGACCGCGGTCGCACGGCTCAACCGCGGGCTCGACCTCGACGCCGTCGTCGTGCCGTCGTGGTCGATGTTGACGCTGACCGCGGTCGGGTCCCGCAACACCGTGTTGACCGCGGCGGTGTCACCCATTGCGATCAACATGCGCAAGGTGTCGTCCATGATGTCGGTCGTCGACCGCGCACAGGACGGCCCGCTGGAGCTGGAGCACGTGGCACGCGGGGTCGCCGAGGCCGATGCGCAGTCCGCCTCTTCCACAGGGGCTTTCGTGATCGCCTGCGCGACGGGCGCGGCGGCGCTTTCCGTTATCTACGACGCGACTGCGCCGCTTGCGGTTCTTCTGGCGGCGCTGGCCGCTGCAGGCGGCGGCCTGCTGCGCAGGTGGGCGGGCCACCTCGGCGCGAGCCCGCTGGTGCAGGCGTTGATCGCAGCAATGCTCGCGGGTGCCGTCGGCGCCGCCGCGACCCACCTGGACCTCGGCGCGTCCGCCGCGGTGGTGGCGATCTGCCCTGCGATGGTGCTTGTGCCCGGTCCGCACATCCTCAACGGCGCGCTCGACCTCCTCGATCTGCGGGTGACGCTCGGACTCGCGCGACTGGCCTATGGGCTGCTCGTGCTCACCGCGATCGCAGGCGGCCTGATCGTCGGCCTGCACATCGGCGGTCAGACGCTCGCCGTGTCGGCACCGTCGAGCAGTGCCCCGTTCATCGTCGACGTCATCGCCGCCGGAGTCGCGGCCGCGTCCTACCCGGTCTACTTCTCGATGCCGTGGCGGATGATCGGCTGGCCCGTCGCCGCGGGGATGCTGGCCCACGCCGCACACTGGATCGCCATCGAGGTGGGCGCGAGCCTGGCGATCGCGGCGTTCCTCGCCTGCCTGCTGGTCGGGGTGCTGCTGGTGCCGATCTCCCATCGGATGCGAATCCCGTTCGCGGGCATCGGGTTCGCCGCCGTGGTCGCGCTGGTGCCCGGCGTCTTCGTGTTCCGCACGCTGGCGGGCTTCGTCGAGTTCGCCGGCCACCCGTCGGCGCAGCTGCTCAGCTCGTCGGCCGCCGACCTGATCGTCGGCTCGATCATCGTCACGGGAATGGCGCTCGGCCTTGCACTTCCGATGCACGTGTACGCAAGCCGGCTCAGTCGTCGCGGGAAGTACTGAGTCACCACGTCTTGGGACATCCTCGTGAGATCAGTGCGCCTCCGACGCGATCAAAGAAGTCCTGTCGGCGGTTGTGCAGGATCCTGGCCGTCGCTCGGATGTCTATCCAGCCGAGCTCTGGTAACTTCGCATAGCGCTCGACATCCCAGTTGCGCTGCCGCTGATCGGTCCAGTGGTGCTTGCCCTCGAAGTCGACGCCGACGAGGTATTCCGGCCAGCCGATATCGATGCGGGCGAACAGCCGGCCGCGCGCGTTGTACACCGGAATCTGCGTTTGCGGCCGCGGAAAGCCGTTCTGCACGATAAGCAATCGGGTCAGGGACTCGTACGGCGACTCTGCACCTCCGTCCACCAGTTCCAGCGTCTTGCGCAACTGCCGCAGCCCGCGCGCGCCGGGATGACGCGCCGCGATCGCCGCGACCTCGACCGGCTCGATGAGGCTTGCGTTGAGAAGCGCATCGAGGTGCTGCACTCCGCTTTCCAGCGTCAGGCGTCGACCGAGGTCGAATGCGGTACGCGCCGGTGTTGTCACACGCATGCTCTTGGCAAGACAGACCTCGTCGTCGACCAATCGGTAACGGCGCACGACCATGTCCTTCTGCGGGTAGGGGTTCGCCCGGACGACCTCGGCTGGAGCGCGCGGGTCCAGCCATTTGGTGCCGTGCACGGCAGCAGCCGATACACCGCACAGCGTCGCGCCGGTGGAAAGCCACGCCGCCCAGGCCTTTACAGCCGCCGTGACATCGGCGTCGCGACCGATGTAGACGTCGCGGAAGATATGGCGATAGCGGGTTCGTAGGTCGTTGCGTGTGAGCTCGCCACGAGCCAGCGCAACGCTCGCGAGGAAAGGGATGTCCATGGCGAGATACTCAGTCGCGGAGCCGACCTCGGCTGTCCCGCTCGCCCGGTGGAACGTATGGCCTGTGAATGGAATTCGGAGTCTCGAGTACCTAGCCCATACAGTCGAAGGTCCCGGCCTACGCTGACGGACATGAGCGTCAAGGTGGATCTCGACAAACTGGCCGACGCACTGACCGATTTCACGTTTGCCTACCTGGTGACCGTCAGCGACGACTTCCGCGCCCACACCGTCGCCGTCGAACCCGTCTTCGACGACGGCATCTTCGACGTCGGCTCCGTCGGCAACAGCACTCGCCGCAATGTCTCGGCACACCCGGCCGTCACGCTCGTCTGGCCGCCGGGCGACCGCGGCGGGTACACACTGATCATCGACGGACAGGCCGACGGTGCACAGATCGTCCCTGAGCGCGCCGTGCTGCATCGGCCCGCCGCACCGGGCACACCGACGGCGTCGGGCTGCGGCGACGACTGCGTGCAGCTGGCACCGTAGGC
>CAVWPQ010000050.1:0-17227 GCA_963756865.1 uncultured Actinomycetota bacterium
GTTCCGAGGCGGCCCGATATCAACCACTAGATCCACCGATCGTCGTCGAATGCCGAATCGAGGAAGTCGCGCAACGCATCCCAGTGACGGTGTGCGTGAGAACCACAGACACCGTAAGGCAGCATCCAGCCTCTCCGCCTGGTGCGCAGGGAACAACGGATCGTCTTCCGCTGCGGCGACATAGACTTTCGCGCGCATTCTTTCGGCCAACAGATGCGGACTGAACGGACTGTCTGAGGCCAGCTGGCTTCCGTGAAACGACGCCGCCGCCGCGACGCTATCGGCGCATCGTCCAGTGACCGTCAATGCGATGCGCCCGCCCCGGCAGTACCCACACACACCGAATCTTGGTCCGCGCACCTCTGCCCTCGTGCCCAGATAGTCGAAGTATGCCGCAGCATCGCTGGCCATCATGTCGGGCGTGAGACCGTCCCCATGGCCATCATCCGGGCACGCTCGTGCGGATCGGTGAAGGCCGACGGCATCGAAAACGGCCTGTAGCGGTGGTGCCGGTAGTACATGTCCGGGAGCAGCACTGCGTAGCCGAGACCTGCAAGCTTGGCCGCCATTTCCTCGAAGGCCGGGCGCGTCCGCCGACATCCGGGTACATCACGATGCCGGGCAGCCGGACGGCTGGATCCGAAGTGAACAGGATGACCCCACAGCTGCCGTCGGGGGTCGTCACGGTGTCGTCACACGGCGCGCGTCAGACGTTCCATGGCCCGCAGACCGAGCGAGATGGTCCGGCGGCTGAGTCATTGACCTCAGAACTCCGCGTCTGCAAAGGCGATGGCCGCGTTGACGAAAGCCTCCATTGGGGCGTGAAGCGCCCCGACACCGGCGGACGGGCGGTTCATGTGCCTCTGAGCGAGTCCGGAGTTGACTGCGGGACGCCTGTTCTTCTCGATGATCTTCAATATGTCGAAGCCCATCGGTGAGCCACGACCATCCAACGCGGGCACCTTGAAGACGTCGCTTCTCGATTCAGTGATGCCGTATGTCTTCAACGTGTTGTCGGTGGCGTCCGTGCTCGAACCGGCGATGGATCTGATAGTCCCGCGAGACCGATGGTTTCGGTGATTGCGCTGTCACCCATATCTCTATTGACATCGGACGGGGACAGTCCCGGCGCAGGGTGCCGCGACCGATCTCGGCAAGTCCGGTGAACCACCGATCGCCCAACCCCGACACCTTGATTCCGAATTCGGTGCCGTTCCGCGCCATTACGGTGACGATGCTGCTGTGGCTGACATTGGACCCCGCGATGCTGATCGCTTTACAGGTAGCCATGATGGGGTTCAGGGCGAACAAGTCATCGCAATAGATGAGATTGACGATTTTCCACAGCGTTTCCGGGTCACCGCACGCTTTGATCAGGCCAGGCATCAGTTGCCTCAGGAAAATGGGTGTCGCGGCGTTCATCGATGTATGACAATCGTCGCCCATCAAAAGGCTCTTGCCGACGATGGGGAGGAAATCGATGTATTCAGCCTCTTCGATGGCCTGATTGAGGACCGGCGCCAAGGTGCTTTCGATCCAGTGCAGATGATCGATGGCCGGCTTGTCGTACACCCCGAACCGGAGCGAGGCGTAGACGTAATCTCCGAGGTCATCGCTGAAATTGGCAAATGTCCGCTGCCCCGAAGCGGGATCTTCGACGATGAACACCGACATGGAATGGGTGATGATTCCCGCCATCGGTCCCACGGCATCGTGGTCGTGACACGGCTCCAGGTCGACTTCCCCGTCGGTCATCATCTGAACGGCTTGGTCTTTACTCTGCGCCAGCCCTTCGAACAACATGCCGCCAATGACGGCGCCCTTGAAGGGAGGAGACGCCGAGTTCCAGGTGATCGGTGGTCCGGCATGCAGGATCAGGTTCTCGCGCACTCCGGGAATGTTGTCCCGGGCTTTCCCTATTCCGACGAGAACAGGATTGCTCTGCTTCATTCGCTTGATGGTCTCGGCGTTGCCTTGGCGAATAGCTACAGTGCGTTTCGGATCGTCCCGGAACTTGTGCAGAATTTCATCGGTAGTGGGCCTGACCGAACCTGAAGAATTCATCAGCGCTCCCGCCATCGTGGTGGCCGCTCGAGGATCGCACCCGTGAGTCCATTCCAGTGATAATCGATGACTCGCTCTGGCGCGGCGCAATCGCGCATATATTGAGGGGAGCTACATTCGCGCCCGCGCGAGCTTTGCCAGATGCTCGAGGGAGTTGTCGAGGTGCGACACATCGAACGGCGGGAACTGGATGTGCTCGCGCGTCTCGGGCGGCACCGCCGACCAGTCGTAGGTCAGCGTGACGTCGGTCCGACCCTCGTCGACGGGCTCGAGGTCGTATCGCCAGAACCAGCCGCCCAGATCCAGGCTGGCGTCGTCGGAGATCTGACCGGGCTGCCAGGCGATCGCGTGGGGCGGGTCGAACACCTCGACCCGGTTCGCCACCTCGTAATCCCCGATGCCGTGGTTGTCGTGGTACATGTTCATCCGGAAGACCTGGCCGACTTCGGATAACGGCTTGACCTCGACGGGTTTCCGCACCCAGCCCGTGCCGTCGATCGCTTCGTGGGTAGTCGGGTCGGACAGCACCCCGAACACGACGTCGACCGGTGCGTTGACGGTGGTGCTGGCGCTGATGGTGTCTTTGCTCATGTCAGTACAGACCGCCCGCGGCAGCAGAACTCATCGCTACAGGCCAAGCACCTCGGGGAGATCGGCGACCGAGTCGATGACGTGGTTGGGCTGCATCGCGAACTCGTCGGCGGCCCACCGGTCGAGGGTGTCCTGCCGGAACTTGCCGGTCCGCACGAGTACGCCGGTCATCCCGACCACCTGCGCGGCCAGCACATCGTTGTTGAGGTCGTCACCGATCATGTACATCTCATCGGGGTCGACACCGAGACGTGCAGCGGCAGAAAGGAATCCGGCGGGCGCCGGCTTGCCGACGGCGTTCGCCTTACGCCCGGACGTCTCCTCCATCCCGATCAGGTACATGCCGGTGTCGATGCGCAGTCCCTCGCTGGTGTTCCACGACGTGCTGCGGTGCATGGCGACGACGGGAACGCCGCGAGCCATCCAGTCGTAGACCCGGCTCAGCGTCAGATGGTTGTATTCGGGGCCCGCCCCGCCGAGCAGGATCACATCAGGGGTCTCCGGCGCCGGGTCGTAATCGCTTGCGTAGACGATGTCGATGCCCGGCATGTCCTCGGCGATCTGCCCGCTGTTGACCAGGAAACAGCGCGCATCGGGGTACTGGCTGCGGACGTACTCCGCGGTCAGCGCCGCCGCGGTGATCACCTCGTCGGCGGCCACATCCATCCCCGCATCGGTCAGCAGACCGGCGATCTGCGCACGCGTGCGCGTCGTGGTGTTGGTCAGATACGAGCAGGCAATCTGGTTGTCCGCCAGCACCCGCAGCGTCTCGGCAGCACCGTCGATGGGCTGCCACGAGGTCACCAGAACCCCATCGATGTCGAACAGCACACCCCCGACCGCCATGCTGCGACAGTAAACGGCCCGCTACGGCCGTGCCCACTCGCTGTCGGTCACCCACGGTGACGCGGTGCCCGCAATCGACCAGCTGAGCTCGGCGGGAACGTCGATCACCTGATAGTGCTTCACCCCTGCCGCGGTCGCCGCGATCAGCGTCGCCACCCCCGCCCGACGCTGGAAAAACGTCTGCCGCACGGTCCATCCGATGATGCCGTCGGCGGCGATGCAGTCGCGACGGCGTTCCACGCTGCCCGCCCGCGCGACCAGCCAACGCCCGTCGACCCGGTGCCCGAGTGCCCGCACCCGATCGGCGGCAAGCAAGGCGAAGCACGGCGTCAGCGCCGCCACCAGGATCCAGGCCCACACTGGCACGGAAACGAACGCCGAAGCGACGGCCAATCCGACCGCGGCGACGCCGGGCAGGGCCAGCCCACGCGTCCAGCGTCTGCGCGTCGCGGCGGGGCCATGCCCCCGCACGGGACCGGAGACGGCATTGACGTCGGTGATCAGTTCGGTCAGCACGGATTCGGCGGTCCGCGCCGGGCACGGCGGCAGCAGCAGCGAGGCCTCCCCCGCACCGGCGACACCGGTCATCACCGCATCCAGTCGGGCACCGCCGAGCAGCCGGACGAGCAATGGCTGGCGCAGGGTGCCGCCGCGCAGCCTGCGCATGTCGAAGGTGTGCTCGCGTTTCCGCAGCAGGCCGTGCCGCAGATGCAGCACGTCCGCATCGCGCCGCAGCACCAGGTTCCCGAAGGTCACCAGCGACCGAAGCACCGACAGCGCCACTGATGCCAGCACCACGATCGCGATGACGACGGCGACGGTGGAGACCACGCCGAACCGCTGCGCGGCGTCGCGTCCCGACTCGGCAAGCCGCGAATGTTCCAGCACCGCAGCGAGACCCGCCTGGTAGATCACGCCGACCGCGGCGAGGATCATGGCGAGGCCGGTGAAGCTCAGCGGGCTGTAGCGCAGCCAGGACGGATGCCAGCGGGCCAGCAGCCGACCCTGCGACTGCTGCTGCTCGCCGGTTTCATCGGCCTGCGCCAGCGAGTCGGCGAGCAGGATCGACCGCATCCGCGGCACCTCCTCGGCGCGCACCGCGTCGAGCGCGAACTCCGTATCGCCGGAGGCCTGCTGGCCGGTGCTGACCCGAAGGACCGTAAGCCCGAGCAGCTGGTGCAGCAGCCGAGCGTCGGTCGCAACCGAGCGAATTCTGTTGCGCGGCACCGAAACAACCTTGCGCTGCAGGACGCCGGTGCGCAGCTGCACCTCGTCGGGTTCGATGCGGTAGGTGGTGGTGAACCAACGCAGCAGGCCGAATCCGATCGTCACCACCAGCGCGGCCACCGTCCACCACGAGTTACCCGTCGCCGAACCCAGCACGACCGTGCCGACAAGCAACGGAATCTGCCGCATCACCTCATGTACGGGGTGCACCAACAACATTCGCGGGCTGAGCCGATGCCACAGCCGCTCTGTCGCCGCAGAGGTCACGTCGCATCCTCCGTGCCGATCGCGGCGATGTCCGTCAGCTGCGTGACAACCCGGTCGGCGACTTCGGAGTCCAGCGCCACGATGCGCACCGCACCGGCCGATGACGCCGTCGTCACCGTGACGTTGGCCAACCCGAACAGCCGGTCGAGCGGGCCGCGATACGTATCGACGGTCTGCACCCGCGAGATCGGCGCGATCCTGCGCTCCTGCACCAGCCAACCCGTCCTGGTGTACACCGCCTGTGGGCTGATGTCCCAGCGGTGAACGCGGTAGCGCCACAGCGGGACGATGCCGACGAACAACACCACGGCGAACGCGGTGGCCACCCCCGCGATGGCATGCGCCCAGAGCGGCCTGCCCGCGAACACGAACCACGCCACCTGCGCCGCGGCAAGCACCAGCCACGGGATCGCGGCGCCGATCGCCCACACAAGGGGCGCCTTGCGGCTCGGCGGGTTGGCGGGATCAACCAAGTCCATCAGCGACCCTCCGCAGGCTCAGGCATTCTGTGACGCCGAAGAGGCGCAGCGTCCGAAGCGTCCTGGCTGGAATCTGGCCCGCGACGTCGGAGGTGGCGGCGATGATCGGCGCGTCGACGTCGACACTTCGGCCCTGGCTGACGATTCTGGCCGAACCTGCGGCGATCACGTTGCGCACCCAGTCGGCCCTGGTGCCGTACGGCAGGGCGATCAGAAATCCGTCGCCGGTGGTGATGGTGTCGACCGGGGTCTCATACGCCTTCCCGCTGGTCCTGCCGGTATGGCGGATGACCGACGTCTGGGTGCCCAACGAGCCTGCGGTGCGCATCACCCTGGGGTTCGTCAGCGACCGGTTCATCCGCCGAACCGCGTCGAGGACCGGGGGCAGTTTCCATCGCATGCCAGCGACCAGCACCGACAGCATAACCACGGCGATTCCGGCGGCTGCGGTGACGATCAGCCCCACCGCCCGCACGCCTGAGCGTTCCGACATGGGAACGACGGTAACCGCCCCTGGGTAATGTGCTGGTGATGAGCAGGAAGTGGACCGCCTCCGACATACCCGATCAGTCCGGCCGCGTCGCCATCGTCACCGGCGCGAACTCCGGGCTCGGCTACGACACCGCAGCCGCACTCGCCGACAAGGGCGCGCACGTCGTGCTCGCGGTGCGCAACCTCGACAAGGGCGCCGAGGCCGTCGAGAAGATCAAGGCCGCACACCCGAACGCCGACGTGGCGCTGCAGCAACTGGATCTGTCGTCGCTCGACAGCGTGCGCAAGGCGGCAGAAGAACTTCGCGCCGCGCACCCGCGCATCGACCTGCTGATCAACAACGCCGGTGTGATGTATGTGCCGACACGCGAGACCACCAAAGACGGTTTCGAGATGCAGTTCGGCACCAATCATCTTGGCCATTTCGCGCTGACGGGATTGCTTCTCGACCACCTGACTTCGGTCGACGGGTCGCGTGTCGTGACGGTGAGTAGCGTCGGACACCGCCTCCTTGCCCGGATTCATTTCGACGACCCCCAGCTGACGCGGAAGTACAACCGCGTCGAGGCCTACGGGCAGTCGAAGCTCGCCAACCTGATGTTCACCTACGATCTGCAGCGCAGGCTGAACGCCAAGGGCGTGCCGACCGTGGCGCTCGCCGCGCATCCCGGCTTCGCCGACACCGAGCTGATGCGCTATCTGCCCGATTTCATCCCGGCCTTCATGTGGAAACCCGTCACGCAGCCTGCCGACAAGGGCGCGCTGCCGTCGCTGCGCGCGGCGACGGATCCCGACGCGAAGGGCGGCCAGTACTACGGGCCCGACGGCATCGGTGAGGTCAAGGGCAGCCCGAAAGTCGTTGCCTCCAGCGCGCAATCGCGTAACGAAGACCTTCAGCGGCGGCTGTGGACGCTGTCTGAGGAGCTGACCGGCGTCACCTACCCGGTCTGATGCGCTCCGTCGATGAGCACCAGGGCGCCGTCGCCGCGCTCATCACCGCGCGGCGACCGCTCGCGGTGGCGATCGCCGACACACTCGGGCTCGTGCTCGCCGAGGATGTGGTGGCGCCGCTTTCACTGCCCGGTTTCGACAACTCGGCGATGGACGGGTATGCCGTCGTCGCCGACGACATCGCGGGCGCGACCGCCGATGACCCCGTGTTGCTGCCCGTCGCGGAGGACATCCCGGCGGGCCGCACCGACTCATTGTCGCTGAAAACCGGCACGGCACACAGGATCATGACGGGCGCGCCGCTGCCATCTGGCGCGACGGCCGTGGTTCCCGTCGAGGCCACCGACGGTGCGACGGGCACCGTGGCGATCCGTGCCACCGCCAGGGTGGGCCAGCACATCCGCCACGCTGGCGAGGACGTCACCGCGGGCACAACGGTGCTGCGGGCCGGTCAGGTCGTCACGCCTGCCGTGCTCGGTCTGGCCGCCGCTCTCGGGCTCAGTGAGTTGACTGTCGTTCCGCGCCAACGGGTTCTGGTGATGTCCACCGGTTCGGAGCTCGTCGCGCCCGGCGAGGCGCTGAAGCCGGGACAGATCTACGAGTCCAACGCCGTCATGCTGGCCGCGGCCGTTCGGGACGCAGGCGCCGAAGTGGTCGCATCGCCGATGGTCGGCGACGACGTCGACCAGTTCCGCGCCGCCCTCGAGGCGCATGCCGCCGGCGCCGACCTGATCATCACCACCGGCGGGGTGAGCGCGGGGGCCTACGAGGTCGTCAAGGATGCGTTCGGACCGGGAGGCGGGCCGCCGGCGACATCTAGCCAAGCCGGGCAGGTCGAGTTCGTCAAGGTCGCGATGCAGCCGGGCATGCCGCAGGGCGCGGGCAGTGTCGCGGGTAAGCCGATCGTCACGCTGCCTGGCAATCCGGTCAGCGCGCTGGTGTCCTTCGAGGTCTTCATCCGCACACCGCTGCGCGCGGCGATGGGCCTGCCGCAGCCGCAACGCGAGCGGCTGAGCGCGGAGTTGAAGGAGGAACTGACGTCGCCGCGCGGCAAGCGGCAGTTCCGCCGCGGCGTGCTGGACGCCGCGGCTGGCGAGGTCACCAGCTACGGGCCACCCGCATCGCATCATCTGCGCTGGCTGGCATCGGCCAACTGCCTGCTTGAGATCGACGAGGACGTCACAGAACTTGCCGCAGGCTCCGCTGTGCGGGTTTGGGACCTTTCAAAGGGCTAGCCACCCGTAGAATCGCGACACGATGGCCAGACGCCCCGACCTCAGATCAGGCCCCGCGCGACTGCTGGCCCTGGTGAGAACAACGATCCCCCCGATGCACCGCGCCGGCCTGCCGTTCGTCGGTGCAGGTCTGGCGGTCGCCGCGGTGGGTCGCCGGAACCGGTGGCTGCGCCGCGCCGGGCTGGCGGCGGCGGGCGCCAACGCCGCGTTCTTCCGTCATCCGCCCAGGGTTTCGCCCACTCGACCCGGTGTCGTCGTCGCACCCGCAGACGGGCTGATCTGTCTCATCGAGGACGCGATTCCACCGGCCGAGTTGAATCTGCCCGAACGGCCGCTGCGACGGATCAGCATCTTCCTGTCGATCTTCGACGCCCATGTCCAACGCGCCCCGATCAGCGGTGAGGTGGTGTCCGTCGTGCACCGGCCTGGGTTGTACAGATCCGCCGAGCTCGCCGCGGCCAGCGAAGACAACGAGCGCAACAGCGTGCTGATCCGCACACCCGAGGGCCATGAGGTGATCGCCGTACAGATCGCAGGCCTTGTCGCGCGCCGCATCGTCTGCGACATCAAGCCGGGTGAGAAGGTGGCGATCGGCGACACCTACGGCCTCATCCGCTACGGGTCGCGGTTGGACACCTACCTGCCCGAGGGATCCGAGGTGCTCGTGCTGCCTGGCCAACGAGCCGTCGGCGGCGAGACGATCCTTGCAGAGCTGCCCCGATGAAACCGCGCGTCAAGCGGCCCGTGCTCAACGTTCGCATGCTTCCGAGCGCGATGACCGTCGCGGCGATCTGCCTCGGCCTCTCGGCGGTGAAGTTCGCACTCGACGACCGGCCGACCGAGGCGATGGCCTTCCTTGCGGTGGCCGCTATCCTCGACGCGCTCGACGGCCGCACCGCGCGGTTGCTCAAGGCGACGTCGAAGATGGGCGAGGAGATCGACTCGCTGGCCGACGCGGTGAATTTCGGTGTCGCACCGGCATTCATCGTCTACGGCACGTTGTTGTCGCATTCGCGGATCGGCTGGATCGTCGTACTGCTCTACGCCGTCTGCATCGTGCTGCGCCTTGCGCGGTACAACACCATGCTGGTCGAGAACAAGCCCGCGTACATGGACCAGTTCTTCGTCGGCATGCCCGCACCCGCGGGCGCGATCGGCGCGATCGGACCGTTGGCCGCCAAGATGCAGTTCGGCGACGGCTGGTGGACGTCCGAACCCGCCGTGGTGATCTGGATGATCGGCGTTTCCCTGCTTGCGGTCAGCACGATCCCGATGCGCAAGGTCCACACGTTCGCGATATCGCAGAACATGGTGGTTCCGCTGTTGGCGCTGCTGGCCGTGCTGGTCGCCGCGTCGATCCTGTACGGCTACATCGTGATTCTGCTGATCATCCTGGGATACGTCATCCACATCCCGTTCGCCGTGCGGACGACGGCTTGGCTGTCGAAGCACCCGGAGGTGTGGGACGACAAACCCAAGGCGCAGCGCCAGGCGCGACGGGCGAGCCGGGGCGCAAGCCGGGCGGTCCGACGCGCTGCGCCGCACCGTCGGTCGATGGCCCGCCTCGGCCTGCGCAGACCACCGGGTCCCTGACGTGACGGGTTTCGACGTCGCCGACCGCCCGCCGCAACGGCATCACCTCACCCTCACCGCACGGTTGAACACCTCGGCGCTTGACTCCCGCCGCGGTGTGGTGCGTTTGCATCCCGAAGCCATTGCCGCGCTGGGTATTCGGGAGTGGGACGCGATCTCGCTGACGGGTTCGCGGACCACCGCGGCGGTCGCAGGCGTGGCACCCGACGGCACGCCCGCCGGCACCGCGCTGCTCGATGACGTCACGCTGTCCAACGCCGGGCTGCGGGAGAACACCACCGTGCTCGTCGCGCCCGTCACGGTCTACGGGGCCAGGTCGGTGACGGTGCGCGGGTCCAACCTGGCCACCCAGTCGATCACGTCGGCGACCCTGCGCCAGGCGCTGCTCGGCAAGGTGATGACCGTCGGCGACACCGTGTCGCTGTTGCCGCGCGAACTCGGCCCCGACATCCCGTCGTCTGCGGCAAGCAGCGCGCTTGCGTCGGCGGTCGGCATCACCTGGACGTCCGAACTGCTGACCGTGACCGGCGTCGACCCCGCGGGACCCGTTAGCGTGCAGCCGAATTCGGTTGTGAGTTGGGGTGACTCCGTCAGCCCGGCCGAGCAACCCGAATCGGGTCAGTACACCGTGTCCACCCCGGCGAAGTCCGCCACGGTCAACATCGACGACCTCAAGGGCCAGCATGCTCAGGCCGGCCGGCTTACCGAGTGGCTGAAGCTCGCACTCGACCAGCCGGATCTGCTCCAGACACTGGGCGCCAAGCCCAATCTCGGCGTGCTGGTGTCCGGGCCTGCGGGCGTCGGCAAGGCCGCGCTTGTCCGGGCGGTGTGCGCGAACCGGCGACTTGTCGAACTCGACGGGCCCGAGGTCGGTGCGCTGCGCGCCGAGGACCGCCTCAAGAGTGTGTCGGCGGCGGTCGCCTCGGTGCGCGACGGCGGCGGCGTCCTGCTGATCACCGACATCGACGCGCTGCTGCCAGCCAGCCAGGACAGGCCCGCCGAGTCCGTATCAACCCTGATCCTCACCGAACTGCGCAACGCCGTCGCGACCCCCGGTGTCGCCTTCGTCGCCACCTCCCAGCGGCCCGACGACCTCGACCCGCGACTGCGGGCACCCGACCTGTGCGACCGCGAACTCGGCCTCAGCCTTCCCGACGGCGGGACCCGCAAGCAGCTTCTCGAGGTGTTGTTGCGCAATGTTCCCGCCGACGACCTGAAACTCGACGAAATCGCCGAACGCACACCCGGTTTCGTGGTCGCCGACCTCGCGGCACTGGTGCGGGAGGCTGCGCTGCGCGCCGCGGCACGGGCAAGCGAGGACGGCAAACCGCCCAAACTCGCCCAAGAAGACCTGACGGGGGCGCTGAGCGTCATCCGGCCATTGTCGCGGTCCGCCTCCGTAGAGGTGGCCGTCGGTTCGATCACGCTCGACGACGTCGGCGACATGGTCGAGACGAAGCAGGCGCTCACCGAAGCGGTGTTGTGGCCGCTGCAGCATCCCGAGACATTCGAGCGACTCGGCGTCGACCCGCCGCGCGGCGTGCTGCTCTACGGCCCGCCCGGCTGCGGCAAGACCTTCATCGTGCGTGCGCTGGCCAGTTCGGGGCGGCTCTCGGTGCATGCGGTCAAGGGCGCGGAGCTGATGGACAAATGGGTCGGTGCATCGGAGAAGGCCGTGCGCGACCTGTTCCGCCGGGCCCGCGACTCCGCGCCGTCGCTGGTCTTTCTCGACGAGCTCGACGCGCTTGCGCCGCGGCGCGGGCAGAGTTTCGACTCCGGAGTCACCGACCGTGTTGTCGCTGCGCTGCTGACGGAGCTGGACGGCATCGATCCGTTGCGCAATGTGGTGGTGCTCGGCGCGACAAACCGACCCGACCTGATCGACCCGGCGCTTCTGCGGCCAGGCCGGCTGGAGAAGCTGGTGTTCGTCGAGCCGCCCGACGCCGACGCACGACGCGACATCCTGCGCACCGCAGGTAAATCCGTGCCGCTCAGCGACGACGTCAACCTCGACGCCCTCGCCGACGATCTGGACGGCTACAGCGCCGCCGACTGTGTGGCGCTGCTGAGGGAAGCGGCGCTGACCGCGATGCGGCGTTCGATCGACGCTGCGGACGTGACGGCCGCAGACGTCGCGAGGGCCCGCGAAACCGTACGCCCGTCGCTGGACCCGGTTCAGGTCGAGGCGCTGCGCGCGTTCTCCGCCCGCTGACTGACTACGGCCGCGCCTCGAGCACCAGGTTGAACGGCGTCTCGGTGGCGCGCCGGAATCGAGTGAAACCGCCGCCGTCGACGACGACCTCGCGCAGTCGGGCTTCACCGGCCTGCGCACCGAGTGCGGGGCCCTTGCGCGCCAACGAGACCGGCACGCAGATCTGTGCAGATGCGCCGTACATGACCCGGCCCACCGGGTTGAGGTTGTCGGCAACGTTGTCGTTGGCGAACGGCTCCACGATCATCGCCGTGCCATCGTCATTGATCGCCTCGCGGGCATGCCGGGACACGCCGACCGGATCACCCATGTCGTGCAGGCAGTCGAAGAACGAGATCAGGTCGAACCCCTTGCCCTTGTAACCGACCGCATCGGCCACCTCGAATCGCGCATTCGCAGCACCTGCGGCCGCTGCCTTTTCGGTTGCAACCCTGATTGATTCGTCGTGATAGTCGTAACCGACGAACTCCGAATCCGGGTATGTCAACGCCATCAGGATGGTGCTGGCGCCGTGCCCGCAACCGACGTCAGCGGCCTTGGCTCCGCGTTGCAGCTTGTCCACGACGCCGTCCAGCGCGGGCAGCCATGCGTCGATCAGGCTCGTGTTGTAGCTGGCGCGGAAGAACCGTTCGGTTCCCTCGAACAGGCACGGGTGGTGTTCACCCCACTCCATTCCGGCTCCTGATCTGAAGTTTTCGAGGGTGTGCCCGAGCGCATGAAAGGTGGCCTCGACGATGTTGTATGCGCCTGGCATGTCGACCGGGCCGTCGGGGTCGGTCAGGCACAGCGCCTGCTCCGGGCTCAGCGACCACTCGTCGCGTTCAGGGTCGTACTGGACGTATCCACCTGCGCCCTGATTGCCCAGCCATTCGCGGACGTAGCGCTCGTCGGTGCCGGTGCGCTGCGCGAGTTGGACCGACGTCACCGCGCCCTTCGCCAATTCGCGGTACAACCCGAGCCGATCGCCGACCAAAATGAGCGTTGCGCTCATCGCGGCGCCGAGATCACCCACCGCCTTGCCGAGGAATTCATTCAGCTTGGTTTCGTCGACAGCCATGGCTGCCTCTTTTCAGTCGTCGGGGTCGGACACCTTGATGGTCGTCCCTATTCAAGGCCTGCGGTCGACATTCGACATTCAGATCTTGACAGTGACTAGACGACGGCGGATAGTCGTTACCCGTAACTAGTCACTGCCTAGATAATCAAGGGAGGCACCCCATGACCGCCCCAATCGCACCATCGGTGAGGGCAGGCGACCGCGAGCGGGAGAGGACCGCGAACCAGCTCGGCTCCGCGCTGGCGCAGGGCTATCTGGAGATGGGCGAGTACGAGGCCCGGCTGCAGGCCGCGTTCGCCGCCCAGACCACCGCCGAGCTGCGTGACATCGTCGCCGACCTCCCGCTGGCGCAGCTGCGCCGCAACGATCCGCGCCGCCGTGAGGCGCGCAAGGCCGCCGCACGCCGTGGCGTCGTCATCCACCTGGCCGGCTACCTGGCGATGGTCGTCATCGTGCTCACGGTGTGGCTCGCGGTAGGCCTGACCGCGGGCGCCTGGTACTTCTGGCCGGTCTGGCCGATCCTCGGCGCGGGCATCGGCGTCCTCGGGCACGCACTGCCGGTCCGGTTCGCGTTCGCCTGCCCGACGCGTCAGGGCTCGATCCCCTTTTCACCCGGTACGGGATTGTGATCACGGTGGGAAGCAACCCGCCGGCATGGGTCTACATTTGGATCGCTACTTCTGAGTAGGGCGGACCCATCGCCATCGCGTGATATAGGAATTCGTGTGGACGCAGTACCCAGGCGCCGCGGCGATCTCGACGGCCTGCGCGGGCTCGCGATCGCCCTTGTCGTCGTCTACCACGTCTGGTTCGGCCGGGTCTCCGGCGGCGTCGACGTTTTCCTCGTGCTTTCCGGCTTCTTCTTCGGCGGCCGGCTGCTGCGCCAGGCGTCCGACCCCGGCCGCGGCGAACCGCTGACGACCGCCCTGGCGCGATTGGTGCGCAGGCTGGCGCCCGCGGTCGTCGTGGTCCTGGCCGCGTGCACCGCGTTGACGGTGTGGATCCAGCCGCAGACGCGATGGGAGTCGTTCGCCGATCAGAGTCTCGCCAGCCTCGCGTACGTTCAGAACTGGCATCTGGCCGCCACCGCGGACGACTATCTGAGCGCCGGGCAGAGCGTCAGCCCGCTGCAGCACATGTGGTCGATGTCGGTGCAGGGTCAGTTCTTCGTCGCGATGCTGATCATCGCGTCTGCGGTTGCGATAGGCGTCAGAGCGGCCGGGCGATCGTCGCACCGACGCGCCGTGCTTGTGGCGGTCGTCGCCCTTGCGACCGTGGCCTCGTTCACCTACGCGGTGGTCACCCACGACCTCGACCAGCCGCGCGCCTATTTCGACAGCTACGCCAGGGCGTGGGAGTTGCTCGCCGGTGTGCTGGCCGCGGCGGTCTGCGGCGCAGTCAAGATGCCCGGTGCGCTGCGCGTTGCGGCCGCGGTTGCGGGGCTGCTGGCGATCTTCTGCTGCGGCGTCATGATCGACGGGGCCGACGAGTTCCCCGCCGCATGGGCGCTGGTGCCCGTCGTCGGCACCCTCCTGGTGATCCTCGGTGGCAGCGCGAGTCCGGCCGATGCCATGTTCCCCTACCGCCTGCTCTCGTCTGCGCCGATGGTCGCCCTCGGGTCGATCGCGTATGCGTTGTATCTCTGGCACTGGCCACTGCTCATCTTCTGGCTCGCCTACTCCGAACGTGACAGCGTCGGCGTGCTCGACGGCAGCGCCGTCATCGTGACGTCGGCCGTGCTCGCCTATCTGACTTTCCGCTTCGTCGAGGACCCGTTGAGACACCGCGGCGGTGCCAGAAACTCCTCGGCGCAATCCTTGTCGCCGCCGCGCAGGCTCACTCCTGTACTCGCATACGTGACCGTCGTGCTGGCGGTCGCCGTGGGCGTGACCTCGTTGGGCTGGCGCGAACACGTCAAGACGATCCGCGCCGCAGGCAATGAACTGGGCACCCTTTCTGTGCGCGACTATCCCGGCGGCCTCGCGCTGATGAACGGGGTTCGGGTGGCGAGGCTGCCGACACGACCGACGGCACTCGAGGCCGACACCGACTATCCGGCCACGACCTGGGACGGATGCCTCGCCGACTACAGAAGCACCGACGTGGTCCGCTGCGAGTACGGGGACCGCAGGGCCCCGCGAACGATCGCGCTCGCCGGTGGATCGCATTCCGAGCACTGGATCACCGCACTGGATGCGCTGGGGCGACAGCACGGCTTCCGGGTCGTGACGTATCTGAAGATGGGCTGCCCGCTGACGATGGATCGCGAGTTCCGGGTCACGGGCTCCCATGCGTTGTACGCGGAATGCCCTGTGTGGGTTGGCAAGACGATGAAGGCTCTCATTTCCGACCGGCCCGACTACGTATTCATGATCACGACGCGGCCGATCGACGACGGACCGGGCGACTTCGTCCCAGACGGCTACGTCGGCGTGTGGGATGAGCTCGAGGCGAACGGAATCGCGATGCTCGGTCTTCGGGACACACCCTGGATGTACCGGGGCGGCTCGTTGTTCTCGCCCGTCGACTGCCTGGCTGCGGGAGGGGACGCCGACGGGTGCGGATTACCGAGGTATGAGGCTCTCTCCGAACGCAATCCGACGCTTGCCTACGCCCCACGCTTTCCGTTGATGACGGTGCTCGATCTGAGCGACTCGATCTGCGGAACCGACATCTGCCGCGCCGTCGAAGGCAACGTGCTCGTCTACCACGATTCCAATCACCTTTCGACGACGTACGTGCGCACGCTGATCGACGAGCTGTCGCGGCAACTCTCCGCAGCCACCGGCTGGTGGTGAGATCAGCCCTTGACCCATCCGGCGATCGCGGCGGCGGCATGAGCTGCGGTCGTCGGGCTGTCATCGGCCCATGCGACGTAGCCGTCGGGGCGCACCAAGACCGCCGGCGGTATGTCGCGGTCGTGGTGGGTGGCGTACACGACGTCGGCGTCGTCGATGCCGAGCTTGTCGTCGTCACCGGTCGTCGCCAGCACGAACCTGCCGCCGCGAAGTAGCGCGTAGAGCCGGGTGCCCGCGCAGTCGACATCGGGCATACGCCTGCCGACCATCGGGTGATCGCCGCGCGACGCCCGGGGATAGTTGATGCCGATCTGGCTCAGGCGTCCCGCCATGAACCGACGGCCCGCGGGCACCCGGGTGATCGTCCCGATGGCAAGGCTCTGCACCTTCCGCTGCACCTTGGACCGGCCCAATACGAGCTGGTTGAAGGCGTCCGTCAGCCGCAGCACCGCGGCGCCGACCGGAAGGCGCTCACTCTCATAGCTGTCGAGCAGCTGCGACGGTGCGGTCCCGCGGATCTCGGCGGCCAGCTTCCAACCGAGGTTCATCGCGTCGGCGATGCCGGTGTTCATGCCCTGCCCACCCAGCGGAGAGTGCACATGCGCGGCGTCGCCTGCGATGAACACCCGGCCTTCCCGATAGTGTTCGGCCTGTTTGCGTTCCGACAGGAACCGTGAGCTCCACCGCATGTCCGTCATGCCGTAGTCCTCACCCGCGATTCGGTGGAACGACTCGCGGATCTCGGAGAGCGTGACGGGTTCGGTCAGCGGCGCCTGCTCGCGGCGCCGGTCCCACGCGATGGCACGGAACCAGCCGTCGCCGAACGGGATCATCAACACCGCGCCGCGTTCGTTGGTGACACCGGACAGCGTCTCCTCCGGCGCGCGGGTCAGGTGGACGTCGGCGAGCAGGATGTGGGTTTCGTACTGCTTGCCCTCGAAACCGATGCCCATCAGCCTGCGGACGGTGCTGTGCGCGCCGTCGCATCCCACGACGTAACGCGTCCGGATCGATGTGCCGTCGGCGCATGCGACGGTGACGCCGTCACCGTCCTGGGTCAGCCCGACCACCTCCGCGCCGCGCACCACCGGCACCCCCATGTCGTCGACCCGGGCGCCCAGCACGTGCTCGGTGCCGCTCTGCGGGACGATCAGCAGCATCCCGAACCTCGTCGGCAGCTCACGCAGGTTCATCACGACCCCGCCGGGCGGCGCGATCTCGTAGACCGGCACTCCGCGGGTCATCAGCTCATCGGCCATCCCGCGCGCGTCGAGCAGTTCCAGCGTCCTGGCGTGCACGGCGAACGCCCTTGTGATGTTGGGCGTATCGGTGCGCTCTTCGAGAAGCCGAACCCCCGCGCCTCCGAGCGCGAGCTCACTGGCGAGCATCAATCCGGTGGGACCTGCGCCGACCAC
>CAVWPQ010000051.1:0-9335 GCA_963756865.1 uncultured Actinomycetota bacterium
ACCGTTGACTCGTCCGAGGACCGGGTGGAAGCGACGCCCGTCGAGCGAACGACGACGACACGGATCGACCGGCCGAAGCGGCCGTCGCGCACGGAGTTGCACACGGGCGGCGGCCGGCGTCAGCTGCCGTCGGCCGAGGCCTAGCCGATGTCCCAGTTGACGGTGAAGTCGTGGTGCAGCACCAGGTCGGTCAGGACGTCGACACGGCCTTTCAGTGCATGGGATTCGACGTCGAACCCGTCTCTTGCGAAGAACGCGAAGTTGGCCGATGTCTCGGGCGTCGTACGGGAGCGGTAGACGATCGCATCGATGTCGGTCCACCAGCGCTTGACCCCATCGGCCAGCCGATGGCAGGTACGCCACACATCGGGGTGCTGGCCGGTGTTTATCTGGTCGTCGACGTGAAGGGCGTCGAGGTTCTTCTCGGTGCGTAGGTCCAGGACGCGCAGGTTGCGGGCGGCGACGAGCCGTACCAGGCGGTGGGTCTTGTGGTCGGCGGGAATGACGAGGCCGCCGGATCGGTAGCGCTCCCTGAACGCGCCGACGAGCGTGCCGCCCGCGTAGCGAGTGCGATAGGCGCCCGATTCGGAGTCGAAGCGATAGCGGGGTTCGGGAAAGCCCGCCCACGTCCACTTGGCGGGAGCGGCTGCGTCGAGCCGCCAGATCTGGGTGCCCGCAGGCACTGAGCGGCGTCGAAGCCCGGGTGGCCTGGCGTCGGGTAGGGGGCCGAGGTAACCGGCGGAAAGCTCAGGCACCGATGGACGAGAGCGCGCGCCACGCCGGGTCGGCGGTCCGGGTGTTGCGCAGTGCTTCTGCGATCGACTTACCGCCGAGGTCGTCGTGCTTCGTACGCATGATGCGGTCGGCGACCAGCGGATCGTCGCTGAACCGGGCGAGCAACTCGAGTATCCGCGGGAGATCGGTCCGAATCCGGTCGGCGTCGAATTGCCATGCAGGAAACCATGTTTGGTTTCCCATGGCGGTGCCCAGGAGCTTTCCCCGCGTCCGGAGCCGATGCACGGCTTGAGGCGTCTTCACACCAAGCAACGCCTGGACGTCGGAGGTGCGCATCGAGCCGTCGACGAACTCCTGGATCAGCGCGCCACGCCTCTGCGTGTTCAGTTTCTGGGCGGCGACCCGTTCGAGCGTGCCTTGTGGCGCGGTCGGCGCGGTGAGCAGCGCGTCAAGGATTCGGGCAAATCCCTTGTCCCGTCGGGCCCGGGCGGCGACTTGACGGGCAAGCGGGACAACGGCGGCGGTCATGTTGCCAGCCTACGCCGGGCCAGTCGGCATTGAAACAATCGAAACAAGGGTGATGGCGTCACGTCAGGGCCATGTCCCAGAACGCCACCTCGAGCGACAGTACGTCGCCAACGGCATCCCGGTGCTTGTCCGGGTCGGCCAGCTCGCCGAGCGCGTCGACGTAGTCGGCGAAGGCCGGCGTGGACCAGTGCTCGACGAACTCGCCGAACGGGGTGGAGTCCGACGCGGCGGAGGTCCATGCGAGCAGGTACACCCGCTCGATCACCCACAGTGCCGTCATGGCGGCCGGGTACGGCGCGGAATCCAGCCGCTGTAGCAGGTCGCGGTAGGCGAGCGTCGCCGGCAGCGCCGGCTGCTCCAGGTCGATCGCCCGCCGCCGGGCCTGCTGCTCGAACCAGCCCAGCTCGGCGACCAGGGCCACACAGCCCCCGGCGAGCACTGCCTGAGCCGCCCGCGGCGCGCGGGCCAGGAGCCGGCCCTGGAAGGTCAGCAGGTCGGCGACGAACAGCGCGTCCTGTGCCAGCCAGCGGTCGAACGCGGAGTCGGTGATCGTGCCGTCGCGCACCGCATCGAGGAACGGATGACCGGTGGCGGCGGACCATAGCGAATCAAACACACCACGGAGGGTAGTGACGCTGACAACCCAGGCGACGGCGCCCGCCTCGGGACGCTACCTCGTGGCCTCAGCAGGCTCTCCGAGCCAGAGCGCGCGGATGATCGCGGTCGGCCCGACGGCCGTGATCAGGCTCGGGGTTGCGAATCGCGTCGACAGCGCTGGGTGGCGCCTGGTCGACCACCAGTCGCGCCTGCCCGCTCAGATTGACCGCGACACACCCGGCCGCTGCTCGTGTCCGCGCCGGCGCGCCTGTTGCTATTCCTCGAAAAGTTGTGCGGCCGAGGCATCGATTAGCCCGAACCGTCTCAGCGAACTGCGGCGGACGACGAACCATCGACCGGTGCAATGGCGTTAGCTCACTTACGAAATTGCACTAGACATTGAGCGAAATTTGTTTCCTGTTTCGAGCCCAGCCAATATTCCGCGTGGGGCAACAGGAAGATTCAATGAAGGCGCACCGGAATCGATTGATAGCAACCAACACGTGGGTTTTCACTTGGCGCATCGGCGAAATGCCTCGCGATAGCCTTCCTCGGTGTCGCGTAAGCATCTTAGATATCTGCTGCTGAAACGCTGTGAGCTCGAAAGTGCCCTGCTAGCATCATATTATCGACAAGATAGCGCCGAGTCCGCCCCGGGTATGAGGCCTAGTAGCGAATGGCTGCCGATCAGGTTTGAGCCCACTTATATCGGAGCGAACTTCATATTCTCCCGTCGGCTTGGCGCATTGTCGCAGCAGTCTACCGAGGAGACGGTGAAATGGATCAGGAAGGATTTCGATTCGTCCAATTGATCGCTGCCAGGCAGCGGCCTGTGGCGATTGCGCTGGATTTTCGTGCCACGCCGTTCATGCAATTGCTTCTCGACGCGATCGGGGGTGGATCTGGCCCCGGGTCGGTGCACCAACTCGCCGAGGACTTCGCTTCAGGGCCCGACTTCAACAGCGACCCGGCGGACCTGGCCTTCACGGTGCCGGCGAGACTGTTCATCGAAGAACTACGCGGTCGAGAGGCGCAGAGCTTAGCCGCCTACGACGCGCTGATCGAGGACGCATTCGGACGAGACGCTGAGAGCCTGGTCCATGACAACACGTTTGGCGAGTTTCGTAATCAGGTCTCCGACCGACTGATCTCGCTCAAGCTGCTTCCACCGGAGGATCATCCGGGCGCCCTGTCGGCCTACGTAGCGCTGCAGAGGGTCATTGCGATCGTGAATCGTGTGGCCGAAGCCGACGCTGTGGTGGCGGAGGTCGACCCGCGTGTCCTGCTGTCGGCAGCGGTAGAGCTACCGCAGCAGATCTTCCCGTTGCCGCGCGATGCTCAGGCGGCGACAGACGAGCCTGTGGACGAGACGGCAGACGAAGTCGCCCGGCTCAATGCCGAACTCGATGGGATCGAGCTCGCTGCCGACGAGGTCCTGACACTGGGTGCGCACGACCTCGACGTCGTCGGCCCGGTAGATGAGACCAGGATCGGAACGGCCACCAATTTGTCAGCGGCCACCGCCACATTCACACTCCCGGAGGGGCGAAACGTCGCCTTCTCCTCGCCCGCGCAGGATTTCGCGAACGACAGCGACGTCGTGGTGCGCCGGAGGAGTGTGGAGGCCCTCAGTGAGCCGACCCGGCACGTGCTCGCCGACGTCGGTATCGGCGCCGATCCGGTCTCGCTCGTTGCCATGGTCGACCGACTGGAACGCCGCGCAGTTTACACCGCTGCCCGGCTGGAAAGTCTTGTGCAGGTTGATAGTCCGCCGCGGTTCATCCAGCTGGGGACGTCTACATTTCCGACGAACATCCCGGCGTTACCGGCGGGTTCGTCGCTGGCGAACCCGCCGCATCCCGGAGTACCGACGAGCGTCGGTCAGATACGTCCCAGCCGCGTCGGGCTGCTCCGCAAAACCAAGATGCATATCCTCCGCTACGAGGCCGAGGAGATCGCCCATGCTGAAAATGTCGTCATCGGCGAGCGTAAGAATCGCCAGACCCGGCGCCTGCAGCGCACGGAAGAATCTTTCACGCGCGAGGAAGAAACCACCACAGAGGAAGAACGCGACCAGCAGTCGACGGAGCGCAACGAGTTTCAGCGCGAGCTCTCTGAGACTCTGAAGCAAAGCCAACAGTTCAAGGTTGGCGCCTCGATCTCGGCCGGTTACGGTCCGGTTGAGGTTTCCGTTGACACGGAGTTCTCAACGGAAAGCTCACTGGAGTCGACCAATCGAACCGCCTCGAGCTTCGCCCGCGAAGTGATGGAGAAGACCGCGCAGCGGATCACCGAACGCGTCCGTGAGGAACAAACCCGGCGCACTATCCAGGAATTCGAGGAAACCAACGAGCACGGGTTCGAAAACACCACTGACGAACACATTTCGGCGATGTTCCAGTGGTTGATCAAGGTCTACCACGCGCAGGTATATGAATGCGGCTACCGTCTCTGGGTCAACGTGACGGTGCCCGAACCGCAGTACTTTCTGGTCAATACGCTGGAAAAGCTGAAGGGGCCGGTGGATGGACTCGTCGAGCCCGACCCGCTCGACTTTTCCCCGGGTGCGCTCAAGCCGAACAACTACAAGAAGTACGTGAAGCGATATCAGGTCGACGGCGTTCGCCCGCCCCCGCAACGCCTCAAGACCGTCACCAAGGTGTTCCGCTATCCGGAAAGCAGCGCCCCTCAAACCGAGCAGCCTCCCGAGGAACTCACCGACAGCATCGAAATGGGCATCGAGCCCGGCTACAAAGCTGTGTCGGCTTACCTCGTCTGCTTCCGAGGCCAGGCCAAGCACGGTGCGGTGAGCCACGACAACAACCCGAACGACATGCTGACGGGGGCGTCGGTTTTCGTGGGGGAGTCGATCACGTCGTTCATATCCGATCAAGCGGGGGTCATCAAGGGCAACTACCACAAGCCGCTGTCCAACGAGGTCGGGTCGATCATGATCGGCATTCATGCGCGCAACATCCGCTCCTATGTGCTTGGCGTCCAGATCACGCTGATGAGGACTGACCGTGCGCTCGCTGACTGGCAGTTGCAGACGTACGACGCGATCGTGGCGCGCTACCAAGCTCTGCTGGCCGACTACCGCGACCGCAAGGCAGAGGCCGAGGCCAAGGCGGGCACCGAAATCCAGGGCCGCAATCCGTTGGAGAACCGGCTGATCGAACGCACGGAGCTGACCCGTTCGGCGGTGTCGATGCTCACCGGCCAGTACTTCGAAGAGTTCGACGCGATCCTCGGCTTCATGGAAGGCCGTATCGATTTCGACGAGGCGATCCCGGAGGGGCGCTATGCGCGGTTCTTCATGAACTGCTTCGAGTGGGAGAACATGGCCTACCAGTTCTATCCGTACTTCTGGGCCCGCAAGTCGACATGGAAGAAGAAGCTGCTTCTGCAGGACGTCGACCCGCTACATGCCGAGTTTCTCAAATGTGGGTATGCCGATATCGAATTGCCGGTCCGTCCGGGATTCGAGCCGTTGCTCATGCACTGGTTGGACACGGGTCGGGTTTGGCAGGGTGCCGAACCGCCGGAGATCACCGACCCGCGCTACGCGCCATTACTGGATGACCTGCAACAGCGTCGCGCCGACCTCGACGAGGACGCGCGCGAGGAGATCCCCGTCGATGAGCCGTGGGAGATCACCCTGCCGACGACGCTGGTCAGGATACGGCCGGGCAACAGCCTGCCCGAGTGGGAGCTCGATGCCGAAACCGGTGAATTCCTGCCGGTGCCCGAAAACGCCTAGCGCGGTGAGCCGGAAGGCGCTCGGATGTCCGCTTTGACGATCTTCGCGGACTTCGACCAGGACGGCCGCATTTCTCGCAAGGCGCCCGAACAGGACCTCAAGGACGCGTTTCCGGGCCTGATAGTGCTTCCCAACATCGATGCCGACGGACGCAGGCTGCCGCGCAAGGTCGCCATTAGCTCCGCGGTGCCTCTCGACCACACACGCACGCGAAGCGGCGTAGATGATGAAGGAGCAACGTTATTCGTCAGGATCGACGATCCCGCCGCACGAGAGCTGACGTTCGAGGCCGTTGGCGAACCCGCCGCGCACTTGACGTTCGCCGACGCGCGCTACCGGCGATTGCGCAACAAGGGCCGCGCGTTCGTCTATGACCTCCACGGCGTCGGCGAGCACAGGTTCTTCGTGGAGACGACGAGCCTTCGCGGGACGCCTTTGGCGTCATCGGAGGCGCGCGCCGCCGAACCGGGCCAGTTCAACGTGACCGCGACGCTCACCGCCGCTGACGGCGGCCAGCTGGCGCAGGAAACATTCACGGGAACGGTGGCTCCTCTGATTCTGCTCGACAGTCTGCGCACACCCGGCCGGCTTTACATGTGTGAGTTGGGCGAGCAGGACATCATCGACCGCGGTAACCACCCGAGCGTCGCCGAGGTCGAGGCGGTCATCGGGCGGATCGGGGGCGTCGACTTTCTGCGCATCCCCGAGGACGTCAACAACGGCGACGCATGGATACAGGACCAGTTCGAACTCGGCGTCTGCACAGCTCCGTTCGCAGACCTGCGGGTGATTGTTCACCTACCCAGGTTGAGATCCAACGTCGTGGCCTCCGAGCTTGGGTCCAACCTCGCGACATTCGCTCCCGGCCATTTTCCCAGCGCCGACCTCGGCTTGTTCGACGATTTCTACGACCGCGAGATCGGCAGCGCATCCGTCGCAGGCGGCACACGCCGGACCTTCTTGTTTCGCGACAGCTTTGAGCTGGCGATGCGAATGGACCGGCTCTGGGAGCTCTGGCACTTCATCCGGCAGCTGTACTTCGTTGCCGACGTGACCAAGACACTGCGTGATCGAACGCTTGAGACGGAACTGGCCGTCGTGCAACAGAAGTCGTTTGTCGAGGCACGGTTCACGGTCGGCGCGGCCGTCGGTCGTCTGCGTCGCCTGCTGGATCGGCGGATGGCAGTCCCCAACCTCAAAGACGGACAGCGAGAGGTGATGCAGCAACAGAAGAAGTTGCTTTCCGCGCGGTTCAGTTTGGTACAGCGGACGCTGATCATCGGAGGCGGCGCCGCTCTCGGCACGGTTCGGGTGCCGACGGACGCGTTCGGTGACCTGGTCTTCGATCAGCGCCAGATCAACGACATGGACCAGAACCTGGCCGGCAAGCATGGGTCTCCCAATTTCGGCGGCAATATCGAGGTGTCGCCTGCGCTGCCTGGTGCACCGTTCGGCAAGATCGCCTTCGGCGCCAACCGAAAAGATTTCACGCGCGCCGCAGACCCCGATCTCATCGCGTTCCTCGAGCGTCAGGGCGTCCAGCCGGTGGTGGACGTCGACACGGCATGGCTCGACGTCGCACACGTCGATGAGGTGATGGCGTTTGTTCCGGCCCCCGCTTCGCGCGCGCAGTCGGGGGTCGCCGTCGCGTCGCCACGCATGGGCATGAAGATCATCGACACCGCTTTCGCGGTGTACATGGAGGGTGGAGGGACGAAAGCGGTCGCCGCCGGGAACGACGAGAACCTGCCCCACCCCGCACTCCGTGACCACACCGATGAGGGCGACGCACCTGTGACGCGGATGCTACGGGGCAGGTATTGGCTTCACCATGTGCCCAAGGACGCGTTTGCGCGGATAGAGCCACCACTGATCTACCGCGATATGGTCCGCCACTATCCCGTGGACTTCCATCTGCTCCAGGACGGTCACGAAGTGATCGCGTACAACTCCGAACCGGGCCGAGACCGCTACTACAACGCCGCCCTGTCGATCCGGGAGTTGCGCTACTTCGGTCGATACACAAACGACTGGCTGGCCGAGAACACCATGGCGCCGCTCTACAAAATGTTGAAGGGAAAGTTCCGCGGGCTATACCTTGTCGAGCTTCCCGTGCTCTACGACGAAGTGAACTGGGTGGTGACGGATGCCAAAACCGGGGATATAGCACCCGATTTCGACAATGAGAAGACCTCGGCGTTCTTGCCCAATGCTGTCAACTTGCAGGTGCTGGGTGATCATGTGTTGGTTCCCCGCCCCTACGGACCGCGCGCGGCGCCTGAGATCGCCGCGCGTATCCTCTCCCGCGTCGCGCCCGACATGCAGAGCGTGTTCACTGCCAGCGTCTTGTCGTCGACAGTGTTCACTCAGACGGTGCACTGGGTCAGAAGACCCATCTCGCCCGGTGCCAGCGGTTCCGACCTGAGCCGGATCGCCGAAGAGTTCAAGGATGGCTTCATCGGCTTGGAGGACGAGGAGATCCGCGAGCTGATACTGAAGGCGAATCGGCGTCAATTCGGCAACCGGCCGAATCCGGACGACGGGTTCGCCGACCTCAACGAAGGCTGGCGACGACTGTTGATACCGGAGGGGACGGTTGACCTTTTCGAGGCGTTTGTGCGGCTACGTCTAGAGGCACTGGGAGTGAGAGTTCATTTCGTCGACACGTGGTACTACCACATCAGACTCGGTGAGATCCACTGTGGCACGAATGTTCTGCGATACGCACCGCGCAAGGTCCCGAAGTGGTGGGAGGTCTCGGAACCCAGCATGGATTAGCCGGTCACGTGTTCCCGATGTCCCCGTTGACGGTGACGCAGCACGAGGCCGGTGAGTACGTCCGAGCGGCGACTGGTGACGTGCACCGGGGTCGTTCGCCTCCGCGCGCACGCCGTATAGTGTCCACCCGCCAGCAATGCTTCAAAGGTGCTGGGCCCCGTAAGACGGCGCTTTCGTGGAACAAGCGGCCCGCCACGCAGCAGCAGCCTCGCGTGATCCTGCCCCTCGCACAACCGCATCGAGAACGGATCACGGGGTACGGCGGCTCACAGCGAATCAAGCACGCCCCGAAGGATAGTCACGCTGACGACCGTTCAGCAGGGTGCTTCGATCTTGAAGGGCACCTCGCGCGTCTGACCCGGGTTGGCCCGGTCGGAACCGACGGCGGTGCCGGTGATCGTGTAGGTGCCGCCGTCCGCGGAAGCCTCGGCGTTCCCCAGGTCGCCGCCGACGACTCCGTACGTGTTGTCGATGTTCTCGATGTTGACTGTCCTGACGACCGGCGTTTCGCCACCGAGCCGCAGAAAAGCCCGAGCGCTTCCCGGGTCGGCATCCGCCTCAATCGTCAAGATCCATTGAATCTGCGTGCACGAAACGGACTTCATGTCTCGCGTGTCGCCGCCGACGGTGATTTTTGCAGATTGTGGGGACGCTTCGCCGGGTTCCGTGCCGGTGAGACCGCATCCTGCGGTGACGGCGAATGCCGCCAGGGCCGCTGGTAGTCCGAGTAATCGAGTGTGCACCGACATCCTCCCGGCCACCGCGTACCCAATGCGCCGCGACAACTCCACATCGTCGTGAGAGGACAAGTATCGCGCTTGAGAAACCTCGAATTGCTCCAAACCGTGGATTGATCCCCGGGTGGCGGCGGTGTCGGCGGTCCCGGGTGCCTCGTCAGCCGTCGTTGCCAGGTCCCGACGGGGGCGCCTGCTCCCCG
>CAVWPQ010000052.1:0-17268 GCA_963756865.1 uncultured Actinomycetota bacterium
GGTGTAGGCAGCGGCGACCTCACCGTGTGAATGGCCGAGGACCTCGGCGTCGGGATGGATGCCCAGTTCCCTCCACTGGGCGGCAAGCGACACCATCACGGCGAATGAGACGGGCAACGACAGATCGATGCGCCGAACGGTGACCGCCACGCATTGCCCTGGACGACCTCGAGCAGCGACCAGTCGAAGAACTCGGAGAAGGCGGTCTCGCATGAACGCATCTCACTGGCGAAAGCCGGGGCCCACTGGAGCAATTCGATCGCCATGTCCGTCCACCGCGATCCGTGATCCGGGAAAGACGAAGACAGTCCTCCTAGCGGCATCGGTGGCAGCCGCGCGGTGATTGAACAGAGCCGAGAAGATCCATGGCGCCAACGTCGCATCGGCCATGTTCGCTCCATTCTGCCTGGGCGGAGGGCAGCTCCGGACCCCTCGAGCCGGAGCTGCCCTCATCGATGCCTCCAGGAACCTTCGACTGGTTGAATCGTGGCTGCTGGACTGCCCGACGGGCGCAGTAGCGGGCTACTGCAATCTCGGCGGGGGAGAAAGCGGTGCTGTTACTGCGCGCCCCTGCGGCGAGGTATCAGCGCGGCCAGTTCTTCGCGGCTGGTCGTCTCGGTCTTCATCATGGCCCGGTAGACGTAGCTCTCGACTGTGCGCGGGGATAGTGTCAGCCGTTCGGCGATGGCGCGGTTGGACAGCCCCTCGCCGATGAGCATCACGATCTCGGTTTCGCGATCGGTGAGGGGTAGCGCCTCAGTCGCCTGGCGAAGCGCAGGCGTGGTTGCGCCGGACTGTGCGGCCAGTGCGTCGGCACGCGTCGAGCAACCGAGCGCCGAGCCACGCTTGTCTCGGCGCCGGTACGCAATCGCGGCGTGCGCCGCCGCGTCCACGGCGGCCACGAGATCGCCGATGCGCTCGAATTCTTCTGACAGCGTGGCTAATTCAGCACCATCACCGTCGTGCAGTGCGGCGGCGAACCGCGCGGCAAGGCCGACCCGAGGTCCCTCGACGATCGATTCCAGCTCGCGCAACCTGGCCGCACCCGACTGATAACCGAACTGTGTGGCGATCTGCAGGCACATCACTTCTTCTGCGAATCGGCCTGCAGCTCGGGCCTTCTCGGCCGTCGCGAACGCAATCGCAGTTCCCTCGCTGACCGCCCCCTGGCTTGCGGCGACCCAGGCTCTGGCGAGTCCTTGTTCGAAGTCCAGCTGTCGAAACGCGCGCTGCACTCCTTCAAGGCCGTCGAGGGCGGCCGTCGCCTCGTCGCTCAAACCACGAATGGCGAGCGCCGTCACATGGGCGACTCGATAGCGGTATCCCCAGCCGGCTTCATGCGAAGCGGTGAGCCCGTGCGCAGCCTGCTGCAGCAACAGGCACGCGTTTCCGATGTCGCCCGCACCGAGGGCTGCGCGACCCGCGATGGCGGCGCCGAGCAGCCCGGCCGCTCCGGGCAGCTCGTCTGCCTGCCTGCGTATTCGGTTGGCCACCTCGAGCGCGTCCGCGATCCGGCATGCCAGCAGCAGGGCGCTGACATGTGCGTCGGCGATGTTGAATCTCATCTGCGGGGCGTCGAGAGTGCGTGTCGCGACTTCGTATCCAGCCGTCGCGACGTCTACGGCGTCTGCGGTGCGGCCCGCATCCCCCGCGATCTGCGCAAGCGCCCAAGCCATCTCCGCGCCGACGACGGGAATATCCTCCAGCACAAGGTTTTCTGCAGCCTGCATAGATGCCTGCGGCTGGTCCATTGCGAACCAGTACACGGTCAGAAAGGCATCGATGTACGTGCGGGCATCCTGCGGCGCGCTGGCCGCAGCCTCGTCGATGATCGCCTTCGCCCGCGCCGGATCACCAAGCGCCCAAAGCATATTGCTCGACCGGAGGAAAGCGAACCTGGCCCGCTCGCGATCAGTCAACTCGCTCGTGCAAATACCGGCGAGCACGGTCTCCGCCTCCTCCCCGTACCCGAGCCAGGACAACGCGTGCGCCCGAATGAAGCTCGGCTCGGGTCCTCCGCCTGCCTTCACCGCCGCTTCTGCGAGCCGGTCCGCCAGGGCGAGGTCGGCCAGCCAAACCGCGCCGTGCGCTGCGTGGGCGAGCAAGTCGGCGTCGGGTGCGAGGTCGGAGTCGAGACTCAACGCCGCGCGGCGCACGACGACTCGAACGTCGTCACGGTCATCGGAGGCCGCGAGTTGGTCGGCGACCAGGCCGCGCAGCCGCCGGAGCCTGGTCGGTGCGGCGCGCTTTCGGCGCACCTCCCCGTACAGCGGATGGGCAACGCGGACGTCGATACCACCGCCTGCCGGTTCGACCGTGATCAGGCCGCGTACATCGGCCTCCTCGACGGCACCGGCGTCAGTGATTCGCGACAGCGTCGCGAGCTCGATCGGTTCACCGACCGCCAGCACATCGAGGACGTCGCCGACCGCGGATGGTAGATCGCCGATGCGGGATTCGATCAGCTCCGTCAGGCCCGGCGGCAGGTTTGGCTCGCCCGTCCATCGCCAGCTTTCGCGCTCGTGTGCGATTCGGCCGTCCGCGATCTCCTGTTCGACGATGTTCTGCAGGTACAGCGCATTGCCACGCGTCAGTTTCCACAGCCGCGCAGCGGCGTCCGGTGCGACCGATCCCCCCAGGGCCGCGGAAAGCAACGCCGAGGTTTCGTCCGGCGGCAGGGGCGCAAGGTCGAGTCGATCGAATCGGCCGACTTGGCAGATCTCTTGCAGCGCAGTCGAAAGCGGTGCGCCTTCGCGGACGGTGAGGATCACCTTCGCCGCACCGCGCGCAACGATCTGATGCACGACGAACATCGACAGGTCGTCGAGTAGGTGCGCATCGTCGACTCCGATGACGACGTCTGCGTTCGACGGCGCTGCTGTCAGCGATTCGACGACGCCCCGCAACAACTGGACGCTGTCGGTGACACCCGACGGTGCCCAAGCGGCGAACGCGCCGAGCGGGATCGAGCGCGCCGACGACGCACCGACCGTCCAACGCGTTTCACGGCCTTGTGACCCGGCAGTCGACAGCGCCTCACGGGCGATCCGACTCTTTCCCACCCCTGGTGCGCCGCGTATCAGAATTCCGCCGACATCGGATGACGAGATAGCCGCCCCCACGGCTTTCAGCTCTCCATTGCGGCCGGTCAGCGGCCATGACAGACGCACCCAACGAGCCTACGAGCAGTCCCGGCCCTAGCGGCCTTTTTTGATCTTCAGCACCTGCTTGCGCAGCCCGTCGGTGGCCGACTCGAGCCCGCCCTTCAGTGCCCGCTTCATCACGAAGCCGGGGATGGGAACTGCCGGATCGACGGTGATCTCGAAGAGGACCTTGGTCTTGTCGCCGTCGGGCGTCAGCGTGTACTTGGCGTCCTGCGCCTTCAGCTGGCCCGAGCTCACCAACGTCCAGCCTGCGGAGTGGTCCGTCCACTCGTACTGGACGACTTGTTCATCGGAAATGCCCATCGTTTTCAGCTTGAGCTTGACCTGACCGGGCCTGCCGTTGTCGTCGGTGTCGAGGATCTCGGCGCCCTGATGCTGTGATGACCAGTCGGGCGCGGACTCGACGTCGGCGATGACATCGAGGATCTCCTCCGGCGTCGCTTCGATGACGACCTCACGGGAATCGCTAATAGCCATGGCGCGACCCTAAGACCCGAAAGCGGTGTGTCGCGGAGATTGCCGCAATTCGCCACGATGAGCGCCATGGTCGGCGGCGGTAGGGTGGCTGACCATGAGCACAGATGTCGACCCCAGTGTGCCCCCGAGCGGCACCGGCTGCGTTGAATGCGATGCCGGCGGGGGTTGGTGGGTGCATCTGCGACGGTGCGCGGCATGCGGTCACATCGGGTGTTGCGACGACTCCGTGGCGCGGCACGCCTCCGCGCACTGGCGGGAATCCGGACATCCGATCATTCGTTCGTTCGAGCCGGGCGAGGACTGGTTCTGGAACTACAAAACCAATGAGTATTACGACGGTCCCGAACTCGCGGCGCCGGACAGCCGCCCTAAGGATGAGACGGTCCCCGGCCCGCGCGGCCGGGTGCCCAATGACTGGGCGGACCAGTTGCGTCGCCGCGACGGCTGAGTGAAAGCCCGCTGGGCGGGTATTCCGTCGCGATGAATAAGGACAAGCCCGAGACCGCCGATGTCGACGCGGGCCCAGAAAACGCGGACGACGACGTCGTGAGCGATCCGGCCAAGGATGCCGGTGACGGCGATTGGTCCGACGAGGGCGGCGCAACGCCAAGCGGTCCCGCCGACACCGGCGACCACACGCAGTAGCTACATCGACTCCGCGAGCCCCGACAGTGTCTCGGCGGCGGTGTATTTCGGCGTCCAGCCCAGCTGCGACTTCGCCTTGCTCGTGTCCATCATCGTGGACGTGCGGCCGGCGTGAAGCCACTCCAGTCCCGAAGGAAGAAACGGCAGCCGAGCGATCACTTCTGAGGTTGCCGACACCACGAAATGTGGCACCGGCACCGGCCTGGCGCCGAGTGCGGCACCGACATCTGACATCGACAGCACGCCGTCGGCTGCCAGGTTGTACGCACCAGGGGGTGCGGAGGTCGTCGCGGCCAGGGCGATTGCGGCGGCTACGTCGTCGTGGTGAACCAGTTGCACCGGCGTGCCGGGATCCGGAAAGGGCAGCTTGAGCGCAGGCACCGCCCGTGACACTCTGCGCAGCGCATCGGGAAGTCGGTTCCACGGCATCGCTTCAGCGAGAGCATGAGCCTTCGGCCCGGCGACGATGCACGGCCGAAGGACGAAGACCTCGAGCTCGGAGCCCGATGTGATCTCGGCGAGGATGGCCTCACAAGCCGCTTTCTGCTCGGAGTAATAGTGCTCGGGCGAGCCCCTCGTCGGAACGTCTTCGGTGATGGGAACGGGATTGTCGGAGTAATAGCCGTATGCGGCGACCGACGAGGTGTAGACAAGCCGCCTGGGTCGATCGGCAGCCACCGTCGCCTCGAAGACGTTGCGGGTGCCTGCCAGGTTGACCCGAGCGCTGTCCTCCCTCGAACCCATGATGATGAATGCGAGGTGGACGACGACGTCGGCGTCGGCGACCAGCGCATCGACCGCGGCGCGGTCGAGAATGTCGCCCTGCCGGTACTCGGTTTTGGTCCAGCCCTGATCGGACGGGTCGAAGGGCCTTCTGGCCATTCCGATGACGCGTTCCACGTCGGGATCTCGGTCGAGGGCGCTGACCGCCGAGATGCCGATGTCGCCCGTGGGCCCCGTGACTGCAACTGTCCATCCCATGTCCGGGTGGATGCCCGTTGTCCCGGCCCCGAAACACCGGGGTCAGCGGTCGGCGAGTGCCTGCTTGGCTGCGTTGTAGCCGGGGATGAAGGTGATACCGGGTCCACCGTGACAGCCTGCGCTGCCGAGATAAAGGCCCTCGATCGGGATCGGTTGGTCGACATAACCTTTCGGGCCGGGGCGGTTCGGGCCCATCTGTTCGGGATGGATCAGGCCGTGGCAGTAGTCTCCGCCGGGAGCCCCGAACATGGTGCCCATGTGCTTGGGCGTGAACGTGGTGTGGCGAATGATCAGGTCCTCGAAGTTCGGCGCCAGTTTGGTGATCTTGTCGATCACCCGCTGCCCCATCTCGATCTTCATGTCGCCGTAGCTCGACTGGGCTTCCTCTCCGGCATCTCCGCTCCTCGCGTCCGCGGGCGGGAACCACAGCGAGAACGCCGACGCCGCATGCTTGCCCTCCGGCGCGAGCCCCGGATCGTTGACCGACGGGATCTGCAGTGCGATCGACGGGTCGGCGGGCACGATTCCGCGCCTGCAGTCCTCCCACTGCTGCTGCAACTCCTCGGGTGTGCTGAAAATACCTATGTTGGACTGCATTTCGGGATCGTTGAGCACCTCGTAGGGCGCGGCGAACTCTGGTATGCCATCCAGCGCGAAATGCATCTGCAGGTAGCTTCCGCGATGGTCGGACCGGGAGAACCGTTCGCGAACATCGGCCGGTACCGCATTGGAGTCGACGAGGCCGTTCACGGTGACATCGGGTGCGATACCCGAGATGACGGTCGGTGCGCTGATCGTCGAACCGTCCTCGAGGCGAACACCGGCGACCCGGCCGTCGGTCACCAGGATCTCGTCGACCTTGCTGCGCAGCCGGAGTTCGCCGCCGCTGGAAGTGAACAACTCCTGGAGGTGTGCGGTGAGCGCGCCGATGCCGCCCCGCAGCTTCTTCACCAGCAGCGCGTTCTCATCAGGCACGGCGAACCCGTACGCAAGCGCCGCGGCCGTACCCGGCGTAGCAGGACCGCGATAGGTGGTGTTGCACGCCAGAAGTGACAGCATGCCGCGCAGCGCGCCGTTCTTCTCCTTGTCGGGCAGATAACGGTCGATCACATCGCAAACCGAGCCGAACAACATATCGGTGATCGTCGAACGCTCGAATTCGTTTGTCGCGCAGGCATACATCTCATCGAGCGTCTTCGGCGGCTGCCCGGCATCGAAGCGGCCGAGCGCCCGCGTCGGAGCCTGGCACCACGCCATCAGGCCGGCCATCCCGTTGACGGCTTCTGCGCCGTGCACCTCGTTGATGTGGGTGAGCAGCTTCATCGGGTCGGTGTAGTAGATCAACGGTTCGTCGCCGACGCCGCGCAGCGACACCGACATGACGTCGAGGTCCACAGTCGGCAGCGTGTCCAGGCCGAGCTCGCGGCTGACGACGGCCGATGTGGGGACCTGCACCGAGCCGGCGATCTCGAACTTGAAACCGTCGAAAAGCTCCACCGTGGAGGCCATTCCGCCGGCATACAGCTTGAAGTCCAGGCACAACGTGCGCAGCCCGGCCTTCTGCAACAATGCGGCTGCGGTCAATCCGTTGTGGCCCGCGCCGACGACGATCGCGTCAAAATCCGTCATTGGCTGAGGCTGACACGGGCACAATGTTTTGTCAATAATGACAAAACATGGCTGTACCGATCACGACCGCTCGTCAGCCGGCTGAGTCTCCGATTCCCTTCTGCAACGTCTGCAGCGCCTCCCGGCACAGCCGCTTCAACTCCGGAAGCGAACGGTCGTCGCCAAGCATCCACACCTCCATCGCGCCGAACACCGCCGCCGCGATGCACCGCGCTGTGACGGTGATACGCATCCGGTCGTCAGACCCTGGTGCCGGCGGGTCGTCGCCCGCCAAATGCTCCTCGATGGCCCCGGCGAAGTCGGTTTCGACCTGGCGGATGTGCCGCACGATCCGACCGGGGTCCAGTTCCTCGTCACGCAGGGACGGGATCTTGGCCACCGCCCAGTCGTCATAGGGTCGGGCCAGGATCGCCGACTGCACAGAGTCGATGATCGACTCGCCGGGTTCGCGGGACGCCAGTGCCGCCCGAAACCAGTGCAGTCCCGCATCATCGGCGAAGAGCAGATCGTGCTTGGACGCGAAGTGGCGGTAGAACGTCCGCAGCGATACGCCCGCGTCGGCGGCGATCTGCTCGGCCGACGTATCCTCGACGCCCTGCGCAAGAAACCGGACGATTGCGGCTTGGCGCAACGCTTCCCGGGTGCGCTCGCTGCGTGCCGTCTGGGCAGGTCGGACCATGGGCGCAAATTATGGCACGAGGGGTTATGTCAATATTGACAAAACTCGAAACCCCAGTAGCGTGCCATCCGTGGAGCTGACGTTGCAGCGCATCGGTGCCTGGTCCGGAATCGCGATGATCTTCCTGTTCAGCATCTTCTTCTCGGTGATGGCAAAGCTGTTTCCGCCGCTGTCACCGACGGCGTCGGCGGACGAGATCACCGCGTTCTTCATCGAGCACAAGATCTGGATCCGGTTCGGCATCGCGGGCAGTCTGCTCGCCATCGTCGTCTCGTTCCCGTACCTGGCCGCGATCTGCCTCCGGATTCGCCGCGTCGAAGGTCGGTGGGGAATGCTCAGCATCACCCAGCTGCTGGCAGCCGCTGTCTTCGTGCCCGCCTTCATCTTCGCGTTCATCATCCTGGCGGCCGCTGCGTTCCGGCCGGAGTCGAGGCCCCCCGAGATCACCATGGCTCTCGACGATCTGTTCTGGTTGTGGTTCGTCGGCATCGCCGGAACGATCATCGTGCAGAACCTGACGCTTGCCGTTGCGGCGTTCGCCGACAAGACCGATCCGCACACCTTTCCCCGCTGGTACGGCTACCTGAATCTGTGGGTGGCGACGCTCTCGCTGCCGGGCGGCATGACCGTCGTCTTCAACGACGGTCCGCTGGCGTGGAACGGCGTGTTCTCCTTCTACGTGCCCGGTGCCGCACTGGTCATCTGGTTGTTCGCCACCAGCATCGTGATCGACCGCTCCGTCAAAGCGCAGCAAGCCGCCGAAGCCGACCTCGTCGCCGCGTGACCGCACCGACCGTCCGCCGGATTCCCGGCGAGTCCGGAACATGGGTGTTCCTGTTCGGCGACATGGTGGTGTTCGGCGTCTTCTTCGTCACCTTCATGGTGGAGCGGGCGAAGGCGCCCGAGGTGTTCGACGTCGCCCGCAAGACCCTGCACATCGGGGTCGGCGTCACCAATACCCTTGTGTTGCTGACCAGTTCGCTGTGTGTCGTGATGGCACTCGGCGCCATCCGGTCCGGGATGAAATTGATTGCCACACGGGCGTTGTACGCGGCGATCGGATTCGGCTTGGTGTTCGTCGCACTGAAGGTCTACGAATACGTCGCGCTGGCCTCGGCCGGGCACGGACCCGGTGGCAACCACTTCTACCTCTACTACTTCATCCTGACCGGTCTGCACCTGCTGCACGTGTTCATCGGGCTCGCGGTGCTGGGTCTGCTGGTGACGCAGGCGCGCCGCGCCGAACTCAGCGAGACCAGGCTGGCCTTGGTCGAGGGCGGTGCATGCTTCTGGCATCTCGTCGATCTGCTGTGGATCTTCCTGTTCGCACTCCTGTATCTGGTGAGTTGATGACGGTGCTGCAATTCGTCCGCAACCGCGCCGGGTTCTCCTGGCTGCTGCTGGTTGCCGCGACCGTCATCTCCTGGGCACTCGGCGCCGATCACGGCACCGGATCGCTGGTCGCACTGGTCGTACTGGGGATCGCCGCGTGGAAAGTTCGGCTGGTGGGTCTGGACTTCATGGAGTTGCGGCACGCGCCGATTCCGCTGCGCGCCGCATTCGAGTTCTACTGCTTCGCCATCTGGGCGGTGCTATCCGGGCTGTATCTCTGGCTCTGACGGCGGCTTACAGTTGACAGATGATCGATGACGTTCTGCGGCAACGCCGCCTCGAGATCATCCGCGAACACATGGACACCGAGGTGACCAAGGAGTTCGATCGCACCCTGGCCACCTTCAACGGCCACCCGCGCTACGAGATCATGCCGACGGGCCAGGTCTTCGACGGCGACGAGGAGGTCATGGGCTACTACCGCATGACCAGGACCGCGTTCCCGGACCAGCGCCACGACAACGTCCGCTATCACGTCACCGAGGACACGGTGATCGTCGAGTTCGAGCTGCTGGGAACCAATCTCGGCGAGTTCTACGGGTTTCCGCCGACGGGTAAGGCGTTCCGCGTGCCGATCATCGCGGTGTTCTTCTTCGAGGGAGACCGGATCGTCAACGAGCGCGTGTACTTCGACTCCGCGAGCCTGGTCACCCAGATCGGCCGCGGCGAGATCCTTGCTCAGGTCGGAGAACCGGGCGAACGCGAGGAGCCGATCAGCGGATGAAGGTCCACCATCTCAACTGCGGCACCATGCACCCTGTGAAGGGACCGGAATGCGTATGCCATGTTCTGCTTCTGGAGACCGATAACGGTCTCGTCCTGGTGGACTCCGGATACGGTATCGACGACTGCGCGGACCCGAAGGGTCGGGTCGGACCGGTCCGCTTCATCACCCGGCCGGTGTTCGAGGCCACTGAGGCGGTGGCCAACCAACTCGACCGGATGGGGTTTCCCCGCGAGGACGTCCGCCACGTCGTGCTGACCCACCTCGACAGCGACCATGTCGGCGGGGCCTACGACTTGCCGAATGCCAGGATTCACGTCACCTCCGCGGAAGCCCTCGCGGCGTTCGCCTCACCGACCCGCGCCGAAAAGGTCCGATACGGCAAGCAGCAGTGGGTCAAAGACCGCGACGTCGTCGAACACGATCCTCGAGGGGAAGCGTGGCGCGGCTTTCCAGCAGCCAAGGAACTCGACGACATCGCACCCGGAATCGTGCTCGTCTCGCTGCCGGGCCATTCCCGCGGCCACGCCTGTGTCGCCGTCGACGCCGGTCACCGCTGGATCTTGCACTGCGGTGACGCCTTCTACCACTACGGCTCCCTGGACGGCACCCACGTGCCGCGCACGCTGTGGGCCATGGAGACCGCAGTCGCGTTCGATCGAAAGAAGATGTGGGACAACCACGCTCGCCTGTCAGAGCTGTACACCAAGGAAGAGCAGGACCTCTGTATCGTGCCCGCACACGACAGCGAGCTGTTCGAACGCGCGAAGTCGACGTCAGATCGCCCTGCCTAGGGCACCAGCACCACCTTGCCGACGTTCTCACGCGCAGCCAGAATGCGGTGCGCCTCACCGGCGTTGGCGAACGGCACCGCTTCGTGCACGACCGGGACGGCGACGCCGTCGGCCAATGCAGAGGTGAGAGGGCCGATCCACGGCTCGAGCGTGCCCCTGTCGTCCCACAGCTTGAGCATGTTCAGCCCGATGACGGCCTTGCTGTCCGACAACTGGTTGACCAGGTTGAAGCCGCGGAGCATCGGCAGCAACTGCGGCAGCGCGGTGCGCAATGAACGCTTCTCACCCTGCTGCATGGCCGAAAAGCCGTACGCGACGATCCGACCGCCCGGCCGGATGAGTTCATAGGAGCGCTTCAGCGATTTCCCGCCCATCGCATCGAGCACGATGTCGTAGGGCGGCAGCCCCTTCCACCAACCGTCCTTGCGGTAGTCGATGGTGCGATCGACGCCGTACTCGACGAGCCTCGCATGCTTTCCCGGCGAGGCCGTGCCGTGAATCTCGGCGCCCGCGGCCTTGGCCAACTGGATCGCCGCGATACCGACGCCGCCTGCCGCAGCATGGATCAGCACACGTTCGCCTGCACGCAACGAACCGTAGCCGTGCAACGCCGCCCATGCAGTTGCGTAGTTGACGGGTATCGCGGCGCCCTGCTCGAAGCTCAACGACTCCGGCAGCGGGATCGCGTCGACCGCGGGGATGTTGACGATCTCGGCGTAGCCGCCGAAACGCGTGCCGCCAAAGACACGTTCGCCGACACGCGCGGGGTCAACGCCGTCGCCAACGGCCTCGATCGTGCCGGAGACTTCGTATCCGACGACGCAGGGCGGCTTTGGCGCATCGGGATAGAGGCCGACGCGCGCAAGGTGATCGGCGAAGTTCACCCCGGCGGCCCGCACCGCGACCCGCACCTGGCCCTCCGGCGGTGGCGGCGGGTCCGGCCTCTCCTGAACCTTCAGTACGGAGATGTCACCGTGTTTGGTGATGACGACGGCGCGCACGCGAATCAGACTGTCGCGTCGGCCGACTGCTCCGCGCGACTCCGCAGGCGGCCGACGACCGCGCCGAGCAGGTCGTAGTAGTGGGTGGGTGCCACCCGGGTCAGGACGTCGAAGAGATAAGCATCGGGACCGACGAGGATGCGGGCCTTTCCGCTCTCGACACCCTTGTGGATGATCTCGGCGGCCTTGTCAGGCTGAGTCATGGTGATGGCGGCGAACTCCTGCGCCATCTGCTCGTGCGTGCGGCCTCGCCCCTCCGGGTCCTTGCGGAACCGGGCGTTGCGCACGATGTTGGTGTTGATCCCGCCGGGATGCACGTTGATCGCCCTCACCCCGGTGCCGCGCAGCTCCTGACGGAGCGAGTCGGTGAAACCGCGGACGGCGAACTTCGCCGCGCAGTAGGCACTTTGGTTGGGCATTCCGGCCAGGCCGAACACGCTGGACGTGTTGACGATTGCGCCCGAATCCTGCTCGACGAGAATCGGTAGGAACGCCCGCGTGCCGTTGACGACACCGTGAAAGTTGATGTCCCACAACCAGTTGTCGTCGTCGACGACAGAATCCAGGACACTGGATGAGACGGCGACCCCCGCATTGTTGAACACCGCACCCAACGGTGCGGGTGCCCAGTCGCGCACCTGCGTTGCGAAGTCGCGCTGGGCTTCCGCGTCGCGGACGTCGAGTACCCGCGTCAGGCTCGGACCGGACAGACTCGCTTCGGTCTCCTTCAGGCCGAGCTCATCGATGTCGGTGAGTGCGACAGGGCAGCCGTGCGCGGATAGCCGTTGCGCGAGTCCGCGCCCGATTCCCGACGCCGCGCCTGAGATGACGACGGTGCGGCCGCTGATTCGTGTCTTGCTCATGCCTCGACTCCCATTCGTCCCCTGCCCTGCGGGCGTGGGCCCACCGGTCCTCGCTCGTTCCTCGCTGCGATCCTCACTCGTGGTCGTCTTCGGGTGCTCATCGTTGTTCCCTTAGTTCGGTTTCGTTGGTTTGCGCCGACGCAACGTGGTCGGTGATCAGGCTCATCACGCGATCCCACGCTCCTGCCGGTAGGTCGTGGCCCATTCCGGGGATGGTCTCCAGCCGTGCGCCTGGGACGGCGCGTGCCGTCGCCGCGCCTCCGGTCGGACTGACCATCCGGTCCCGGTCCCCGTGGATCACCAGCGTGGGCACGTCGATTCCGCCGAGCTCGCGCGTGCGGTCACCGGACCGGAAGATGCCCGCGAGTTGACGAGGCGTACCAGCGCTCGTCGGATCGCGGTCCCACCCGACCGCTGCCCGGTCGCGAACACGCTGTTCGTCGAACGGGAAGCCGTGCGACCCGATGTGGCGGAAGATCGCGATGTCGCGCTCCATCGCCTCGTCGCGGGTGCGCGGCGGCTTGGCGGTGGCCAAGCGCCACCACGTCGACACCGCGGGCCGTCCGATTCGCGGCGCACCGGTGGTGGACATGATCGACGTCAGCGTGCGCACCCGGCCCGGATAGTGCGCCGCGACGGTCTGACCGATCATGCCGCCCATCGAGATTCCCGCCAGATGGGCATCCTGGTAGCCGAGCGCATCGAGCAGGCCGACGGTGTCGCGCGCCATGTCGCCGAGGTGGTACTGCCGCGGGTGGCTGCCGCCGCGCAGGATCGCGAGCGGTTTCGGCGGCGGAAAGTCCATATGTGTGGACCGCCCGACGTCTCGGTTGTCGAACCGGGTGACGCGGTAGCCGCGCGCGGCCAGCGCTGTCGCGAAGTCCGTCGGCCAGGAGCCGTGCAGCTGTTGACCAAGCCCGGCGACGAGGACGACCGGCGGATCGCTGGGGTCACCGACCTGTTCGTAGCACAGTTCGATACCGCGGCCGACGTCGACAATCTGCTGTTCGAGCGTCATGCCGACACTTTCTGAGAGTTCTCGCGAGTCGTCGATGTCGATCCCACCTTCCGTCGGTACACAACGGCGCGCCCGCCGTGCGCCGGTGCTGTAGCCACCCCGCGCGAATGACTGCGTTCGCCTGCGGCATACGTTGTGCCGAACTCGAATTCGCGCAGCAACGTCTTCAGTGTCACGTTCATCTCCATGTTGGCGAATGCGGCGCCGATACACCGGCGGATGCCTCCGCCGTAGGGAATCCAGGTGTGCGTGTCCGGACTGCCGCCGAGGAAGCGGTCCGGGTTGAACGCCTTGGGATCGGCGAAGTTCCGCCCGGACGAGTGCGACATCGTGATGCTCGCGATGACTGCGTGGCCTTCGGGGATGACCCACTCGCCCAGGTGGATTCGTTTCTTCGCGATCCTGATGGTGGCCTCTACCACGGGGCGGATACGCTGCACTTCCCAGATCGTGGCCTGCAGCAGTTCGGTACCGCCCGCGTCGACCTCGGCGCTGAGCCTGGTCAGCAGCCGCGGATGCCTCCGCATCCGCTCGACAGCCCACGCCAGCGTCGTGGCCGTGGTCTCGTGGCCCGCAGACAGCAGAGTGAGGAGTTCGTCAGCGATGTGGTCGTCGGAGATGGGTGAACCGTCCTCGTAGCGCGCCGACAGCATGAGCGCGAGCACGTCGTTGCGTTCGGAGAACGCGGGATCGTTGCGAGCCTCGGCGATGAGGTCGGCAATGATTTCGTTGTAGCGCCTGCGATACCGCTGGACGCGTCCCCACGGGCTCCACGGGCCGAGGTCTCGCTGAAACACCTTGGGCATCAACGCCATTCGCGATGCGAGCGGAATCATCGGCGGGAACAGCTCACGGAGTTCGTCGAATGCGCTGCCCTGCGCGCCGAACACGGTCCGAAGTATCGCGTTGAGGGTGATGCGCATCATCGGCTGCAGCGTCTCGAACTCCCGACCCTCTGGCCAGTTCGCGATCTCCCGCATGACTTCTTCTTCGACGATCGCTTCGTAACCGACCATCCGCTTGCCGTGGAACGGCGGCACGAGCAGCTTCCGCCTGGCGCGATGCTCGTCGCCGTCCAGGCTGAAGGTCGAGCCGGGTCCGAGTACCGTGCCGAGGTTGGACGCTCGGCCGACGAGGTCGCTGCTGGTAGTGAACAGATCCTTGATCAACGCCGGGTCGCTGATGACGACTGTCTCGGAGAAGACCGGCAGGTTCATCGTGAACGCCTCGCCGTAGCGTCGTCCGATCGAGGCGACCGCCCGATGGCGTGCGGTCAGGAACGCGATGCCCATGAGGGCCTTCGGTATCCGCGGCCCCGGTGGCAGCCGCACCGGATCTGTCGTGGCCTCGCCCATATCGCCCCTTCGTGGTACTCCAAGGTACCGGCTACGGTACGCGAACGTACCGCCAACGACAACCCCTTCTACATATGTGCAATAGACCATCGTTGTCGGTGCAGGCGCCGATGAGGCATGCTGATCAGCTGTGACGCGCTGGTATCCGCTTGAACCCGCCGACGAGGATTTTCTCGCCTCGGCGCCACACGTCTTCACCTATCAGAAGCGCTTTGCCGCACCGCCTGAGAAAGTCTGGGATTCGCTGACCTCTGACGAGTCGATCGCGGCCTGGGGGCCGACCCTCAAATCGGTCCGCTGGACGTCGCCGCGCCCGTTCGGCGTAGGCACCACCCGCGAGGTCGCCCCGGGGGTTGGCCCGCGCATGCGAGAGCGCTATTTCCTCTGGGAGGAGGGACGGCGACACTCGTTCGCGGCATACGAGTCCACGGCGCAACTCTTCAAGCGGTTCGCCGAGGACTACCTCGTCGAGCCCGACGGCGACGACACTCTCTTCACATGGGTGCTCGCCCTCGAGCCGAGGGACAGACTGGCGCTGCCGGTCAAGATTCTCGCGCCTGCCATCAAGGCCGCCTTCGGCAAGATGCCCAGCGACGGCCAACGCTATTGGGCGAGGCATTCTAAGCGCGGATAGCGCCGCCTGTTTTCGTTTCTACGCCAGCAGATCCGCGCTGGGCGCCCTTGAGAATCTAGGGTTGCTGTCTCGCTCGGTCGAAGAATGCGTTCAACGCCGCGGTGTCGTAATGGAACATTTGAGCCCTCGCGAACTTGCCGTCACGCACTTCGTACAGCGCCAGCACCTCGGACTCGAAGCGCTCGCCGCTCGCACTCATGCCCCGCGTCGTGTACTTGACTACCACTTCGTCGCCGTTCACAGCGACCACCCGCGGGTCGAACCGCCGCTCGGCCTCGGTCGGCTGGAGGGGGGCCCAGGTACCGAGCCAGGTCTTCTCGGGCTCTGACTCGAGCTGTTCCCGCAGCACGTTCTTGCCCTTCAGCACGCCCCCGTACGGCAGTGACTGCGCCTCATGAAACTCGAGGTCGTCGTGATAGAGGCGATCCAACGTCTCGGCGTCCCGGTTCTGAACCGCCGCGATGACGTCGAGCACCACCTGAGCATTGCTTTCCACGTCCTGCTCCTATCTTGTCGTTATTGAAAAGTGTTCGGCCACAGCTCTATCCGACATAGAGCAGTCGCCCGATGAAGACAAACGCCGCGAGACCGAACAACACGGTGTTCGCGGCGACGCTCAACGGCTCGCCCAACCGGGTGTGCGCCCAGGCCGCGCCGACCATGACCACACACAGCCCTGCCGCCGCTGCCGGCGTCAGGGCTTGTCCGATCCCGGCGAGACCAGGCGCCACGAGTCCCACAGCTGCAAAGAGCTCCATGGCCGCGGTGAAACGCACGACGGGCATGGGAAACATGGCAATCCCGGTTTGGCCGGTCGCAAGTAGCCGATCCCGGGCCATCGTGAGTTTGGCTGTGCCCGATAGGGCGAATACCACGGCCAGCACAAGCTGAGCGCTCCACAATGCGGCGTTCATTTCTTCTCCCTTCGATTTCTTTCGATCACCCCCTTAGACGATTGGGCGTCGCCGTCTGTGACATGGCCGTCGGATGTGGCGCCCCTGTCACATCCGGCGGGCTTCGTTCGTCTATAGGAATGACGGATCGAAATCTGCAGGGAGATGATGTGTCAGACACCGACGAGGCTCTTGAACTCCGGCCGTTGTTGTTCTCCATCGCATACCGAATGCTGGGCAGTGTCACCGAAGCCGAGGACGTCGTGCAGGCCGCATATGTGCACTACCTCGACTACCTGCGGCGAGGCCGCGACGTGGACTCACCGCGCTCACTGCTGACCACGATCGCGACCCGGCTGGCCATCGATCACCTCCGTTCGGCACGTGTGCAGCGGGAGACCTACATCGGTCCATGGCTGCCCGAACCGCTGCTGACGTCCGCTGAGCCCGACGCGGCTGACGTTGCTGCGGCGTCCGATTCGTTGTCGATGGCATTACTGGTGTTGCTGGAGACCCTGTCGCCGGTGGAGCGAGCCGTGTTCCTGCTGCGTGAGGTGTTCGCCTACGACTACGACGACATCGCCCGAATCGTCGACAAGACGACGACCAACTGCCGCCAGTTGCTCAACAGGGCCCGCGGGCGAATCGACGCTGGCCGCAGGCGCTTCGAAGTCAATGCGGCACAACGTGACGAGCTCGCAGACCGCTTCTTCGCTGCCGCCGAAACGGGCGCTCTGGAAGATCTGGTGGAGTTGTTGGCCGCCGACGTGGCGTTCTACGGTGACGGCGGTGGCGTAGGCCACGGCCTGCCGCGGCCGGTGTTCGGACGTGACCGGGTGTATCGCGTGCTGGCCGGATTTGTGGGCGCGTATCACAGCATCGGTGTGCGTTTCCGGCGCTCACAGGTCAACGGTCAGCGCGGGCTGTTGACATTTGATCCTGACGGCGGGCTCATCAACGTGCTCACCGTCGACGTTGCGGGGGGCAGCATCTGTACCGTTCGCTCGGTGATCAATCCC
>CAVWPQ010000053.1:0-29758 GCA_963756865.1 uncultured Actinomycetota bacterium
GGATCTGCGGTGGCCCGCCGATGGCGGCCGCAACGAGCGATCAGCTCAAGTCGCGCATCGAGACCGTCCGACACTGGCACTAGTCGCCGCCCGGGCCTACGAAGAGACAATCTCGTCAATAGTCCAGCTGGTTCTGCGATGCTTGCCGGACGGACGCAATGAGACACTCGACACAGCGGAGGTCGCAGATGCCCAAGGTGCTCGTCACCGGTTTCGGACCGTACGCCGACACTCCGGTGAACCCTGCCCAGCTCACCGCCGAGGCCGTCGACGGCCGGACCATCGCGGGCGCGTCGGTGGTGTCGCGGATCGTTCCCGGCGCCTATTTCGAGTCCATCGAGGCCACCGTGCGGGCGGTCGAGGATGAGCAGCCCGACCTACTGATCATGCTGGGAGAGTTCGGCGGCCGCGCCGTGATCACGGTCGAAAGATTGGCCCAGAACGTCAACGACTGCGCACGTTACGGGGTGGCCGACACCGCGGGCAAGGTGCTGGGTGGAGGCCCGACCGCAGCCGAAGGACCGGTCGCATACTGGGCGACCACCCCCAACCGCGCCATGGTTGTGGCGATGCGTCGAGCCGGGATACCCGCCGATTTATCTGACGCCGCAGGCACTTTCGTCTGCAACCACCTCATGTACGGCATGCTGCATCACATTGCCTGTAATGGCCTGCCCATCCGGGCGGGCTGGATCCACCTGCCGTTTCTACCCGAAGTGGCCGCGCTGGATCGCAACCTCGGAGCCCCGAGCATGTCGGTGGAAACCTTGGCCGCCGGGGTGGCGGCAGGCATCGAGGCCGCACTCACCCATACCACCGATATCACCGAGCCGTTCCTCTCCCGACTGCAAATCTAACTACCTGTTGGCGTTCCGAGGCGGCCCGATATCAACCACTAGATCCACCGATCGTCGTCGAATGCCGAATCGAGGAAGTCGCGCAACGCATCCCAGTGACGGTGTGCCGCGTCGGCGTCATAGCCCGGATTGTCGGGCACGGCGAAGCCGTGCTCTGCGCGGTAGGTTTCGATCGTGTGCGCAACCGCGGACGCCGTCAGGGCAGCATCCAGCCTCTCCGCCTGGTGCGCAGGAAACAACGGATCGTCTTCTGCTGCGGCGACATAGATTTTCGCGCGCATTCTGTCGGCCAACAGATGCGGACTGAACGGACTGTCTGAGGCCAGCTGGCTTCCGTGAAACGACGCCGCCGCCGCGACGCTGTCGGCGCATCGTCCGGTGACCGTCAATGCGATGCGCCCGCCCCGGCAGTACCCACACACACCGAATCTTGGTCCGCGCACCTCTGCCCTCGTGCCCAGATAGTCGAAGTATGCCGCAGCATCGCTGGCCATCATGTCGGGCGTGAGACCGTCGCCCATGGCCATCATCCGGGCACGCTCGTGCGGATCGGTGAAGGCCGACGGCATCGAAAACGGCCTGTAGCGGTGGTGCCGGTAGTACATGTCCGGGAGCAGCACTGCGTAGCCGAGACCTGCAAGCTTGGCCGCCATTTCCTCGAAGGCCGGGCGCGTCCCGCCGACATCCGGGTACATCACGATGCCGGGCAGCCGGACGGCTGGATCCGAAGTGAACAGGATGACCCCACAGCTGCCGTCGGGGGTCGTCACGGTGTCCGTCACACGGCGCGCGTCAGACGTTCCATGGCCCGCAGACCGAGCGAGATGGTCCGGCGGCTGAGTCATTGACCTCAGAACTCCGCGTCTGCAAAGGCGATGGCCGCGTTGACGAAAGCCTCCATTGGGGCGTGAAGCGCCCCGACACCGGCGGACGGGCGGTTCATGTGCCTCTGAGCGAGTCCGGAGTTGACTGCGGGACGCCTGTTCTTCTCGATGATCTTCAATATGTCGAAGCCCATCGGTGAGCCACGACCATCCAACGCGGGCACCTTGAAGACGTCGCTTTCCGATTCAGTGATGCCGTATGTCTTCAACGTGTTGTCGGTGGCGTCCGTGCTCGAACCGGCGATGGATCTGATAGTCCCGCCGAGACCGATGGTTTCGGTGATTGCGCTGTCACCCATATCTCTATTGACATCGGACGGGGACAGTCCCGGCGCCAGGGTGCCGCGACCGATCTCGGCAAGTCCGGTGAACCACCGATCGCCCAACCCCGACACCTTGATTCCGAATTCGGTGCCGTTCCGCGCCATTACGGTGACGATGCTGCTGTGGCTGACATTGGACCCCGCGATGCTGATCGCTTTACAGGTAGCCATGATGGGGTTCAGGGCGAACAAGTCATCGCAATAGATGAGATTGACGATTTTCCACAGCGTTTCCGGGTCACCGCACGCTTTGATCAGGCCAGGCATCAGTTGCCTCAGGAAAATGGGTGTCGCGGCGTTCATCGATGTATGACAATCGTCGCCCATCAAAAGGCTCTTGCCGACGATGGGGAGGAAATCGATGTATTCAGCCTCTTCGATGGCCTGATTGAGGACCGGCGCCAAGGTGCTTTCGATCCAGTGCAGATGATCGATGGCCGGCTTGTCGTACACCCCGAACCGGAGCGAGGCGTAGACGTAATCTCCGAGGTCATCGCTGAAATTGGCAAATGTCCGCTGCCCCGAAGCGGGATCTTCGACGATGAACACCGACATGGAATGGGTGATGATTCCCGCCATCGGTCCCACGGCATCGTGGTCGTGACACGGCTCCAGGTCGACTTCCCCGTCGGTCATCATCTGAACGGCTTGGTCTTTACTCTGCGCCAGCCCTTCGAACAACATGCCGCCAATGACGGCGCCCTTGAAGGGAGGAGACGCCGAGTTCCAGGTGATCGGTGGTCCGGCATGCAGGATCAGGTTCTCGCGCATTCCGGGAATGTTGTCCCGGGCTTTCCCTATTCCGACGAGAACAGGATTGCACTGCTTCATTCGCTTGATGGTCTCGGCGTTGCCTTGGCGAATAGCTACAGTGCGTTTCGGATCGTCCCGGAACTTGTGCAGAATTTCATCGGTAGTGGGCCTGACCGAACCTGAAGAATTCATCAGCGCTCCCGCCATCGTGGTGGCCGCTCGAGGATCGCACCCGTGAGTCCATTCCAGTGATAATCGATGACTCGCTCTGGCGCGGCGCAATCGCGCATATATTGAGGGGAGCTACATTCGCGCCCGCGCGAGCTTTGCCAGATGCTCGAGGGAGTTGTCGAGGTGCGACACATCGAACGGCGGGAACTGGATGTGCTCGCGCGTCTCGGGCGGCACCGCCGACCAGTCGTAGGTCAGCGTGACGTCGGTCCGACCCTCGTCGACGGGCTCGAGGTCGTATCGCCAGAACCAGCCGCCCAGATCCAGGCTGGCGTCGTCGGAGATCTGACCGGGCTGCCAGGCGATCGCGTGGGGCGGGTCGAACACCTCGACCCGGTTCGCCACCTCGTAATCCCCGATGCCGTGGTTGTCGTGGTACATGTTCATCCGGAAGACCTGGCCGACTTCGGATAACGGCTTGACCTCGACGGGTTTCCGCACCCAGCCCGTGCCGTCGATCGCTTCGTGGGTAGTCGGGTCGGACAGCACCCCGAACACGACGTCGACCGGTGCGTTGACGGTGGTGCTGGCGCTGATGGTGTCTTTGCTCATGTCAGTACAGACCGCCCGCGGCAGCAGAACTCATCGCTACAGGCCAAGCACCTCGGGGAGATCGGCGACCGAGTCGATGACGTGGTTGGGCTGCATCGCGAACTCGTCGGCGGCCCACCGGTCGAGGGTGTCCTGCCGGAACTTGCCGGTCCGCACGAGTACGCCGGTCATCCCGACCACCTGCGCGGCCAGCACATCGTTGTTGAGGTCGTCACCGATCATGTACATCTCATCGGGGTCGACACCGAGACGTGCAGCGGCAGAAAGGAATCCGGCGGGCGCCGGCTTGCCGACGGCGTTCGCCTTACGCCCGGACGTCTCCTCCATCCCGATCAGGTACATGCCGGTGTCGATGCGCAGTCCCTCGCTGGTGTTCCACGACGTGCTGCGGTGCATGGCGACGACGGGAACGCCGCGAGCCATCCAGTCGTAGACCCGGCTCAGCGTCAGATGGTTGTATTCGGGGCCCGCCCCGCCGAGCAGGATCACATCAGGGGTCTCCGGCGCCGGGTCGTAATCGCTTGCGTAGACGATGTCGATGCCCGGCATGTCCTCGGCGATCTGCCCGCTGTTGACCAGGAAACAGCGCGCATCGGGGTACTGGCTGCGGACGTACTCCGCGGTCAGCGCCGCCGCGGTGATCACCTCGTCGGCGGCCACATCCATCCCCGCATCGGTCAGCAGACCGGCGATCTGCGCACGCGTGCGCGTCGTGGTGTTGGTCAGATACGAGCAGGCAATCTGGTTGTCCGCCAGCACCCGCAGCGTCTCGGCAGCACCGTCGATGGGCTGCCACGAGGTCACCAGAACCCCATCGATGTCGAACAGCACACCCCCGACCGCCATGCTGCGACAGTAAACGGCCCGCTACGGCCGTGCCCACTCGCTGTCGGTCACCCACGGTGACGCGGTGCCCGCAATCGACCAGCTGAGCTCGGCGGGAACGTCGATCACCTGATAGTGCTTCACCCCTGCCGCGGTCGCCGCGATCAGCGTCGCCACCCCCGCCCGACGCTGGAAAAACGTCTGCCGCACGGTCCATCCGATGATGCCGTCGGCGGCGATGCAGTCGCGACGGCGTTCCACGCTGCCCGCCCGCGCGACCAGCCAACGCCCGTCGACCCGGTGCCCGAGCGCCCGCACCCGATCGGCGGCAAGCAAGGCGAAGCACGGCGTCAGCGCCGCCACCAGGATCCAGGCCCACACTGGCACGGAAACGAACGCCGAAGCGACGGCCAATCCGACCGCGGCGACGCCGGGCAGGGCCAGCCCACGCGTCCAGCGTCTGCGCGTCGCGGCGGGGCCATGCCCCCGCACGGGACCGGAGACGGCATTGACGTCGGTGATCAGTTCGGTCAGCACGGATTCGGCGGTCCGCGCCGGGCACGGCGGCAGCAGCAGCGAGGCCTCCCCCGCACCGGCGACACCGGTCATCACCGCATCCAGTCGGGCACCGCCGAGCAGCCGGACGAGCAATGGCTGGCGCAGGGTGCCGCCGCGCAGCCTGCGCATGTCGAAGGTGTGCTCGCGTTTCCGCAGCAGGCCGTGCCGCAGATGCAGCACGTCCGCATCGCGCCGCAGCACCAGGTTCCCGAAGGTCACCAGCGACCGAAGCACCGACAGCGCCACCGATGCCAGCACCACGATCGCGATGACGACGGCGACGGTGGAGACCACGCCGAACCGCTGCGCGGCGTCGCGTCCCGACTCGGCAAGCCGCGAATGTTCCAGCACCGCAGCGAGACCCGCCTGGTAGATCACGCCGACCGCGGCGAGGATCATGGCGAGGCCGGTGAAGCTCAGCGGGCTGTAGCGCAGCCAGGACGGATGCCAGCGGGCCAGCAGCCGACCCTGCGACTGCTGCTGCTCGCCGGTTTCATCGGCCTGCGCCAGCGAGTCGGCAAGCAGGATCGACCGCATCCGCGGCACCTCCTCGGCGCGCACCGCGTCGAGCGCGAACTCCGTATCGCCGGAGGCCTGCTGGCCGGTGCTGACCCGAAGGACCGTAAGCCCGAGCAGCTGGTGCAGCAGCCGAGCGTCGGTCGCAACCGAGCGAATTCTGTTGCGCGGCACCGAAACAACCTTGCGCTGCAGGACGCCGGTGCGCAGCTGCACCTCGTCGGGTTCGATGCGGTAGGTGGTGGTGAACCAACGCAGCAGGCCGAATCCGATCGTCACCGCCAGCGCGGCCACCGTCCACCACGAGTTACCCGTCGCCGAACCCAGCACGACCGTGCCGACGAGCAACGGAATCTGCCGCATCACCTCATGTACGGGGTGCACCAACAACATTCGCGGGCTGAGCCGATGCCACAGCCGCTCTGTCGCCGCAGAGGTCACGTCGCATCCTCCGTGCCGATCGCGGCGATGTCCGTCAGCTGCGTGACAACCCGGTCGGCGACTTCGGAGTCCAGCGCCACGATGCGCACCGCACCCGCCGATGACGCCGTCGTCACCGTGACGTTGGCCAACCCGAACAGCCGGTCGAGCGGGCCGCGATACGTATCGACGGTCTGCACCCGCGAGATCGGCGCGATCCTGCGCTCCTGCACCAGCCAACCCGTCCTGGTGTACACCGCCTGCGGGCTGATGTCCCAGCGGTGAACGCGGTAGCGCCACAGCGGGACGATGCCGACGAACAACACCACGGCGAACGCGGTGGCCACCCCCGCGATGGCATGCGCCCAGAGCGGCCTGCCCGCGAACACGAACCACGCCACCTGCGCCGCGGCAAGCACCAGCCACGGGATCGCGGCGCCGATCGCCCACACAAGGGGCGCCTTGCGGCTCGGCGGGTTGGCGGGATCAACCAAGTCCATCAGCGACCCTCCGCAGGCTCAGGCATTCTGTGACGCCGAAGAGGCGCAGCGTCCGAAGCGTCCTGGCTGGAATCTGGCCCGCGACGTCGGAGGTGGCGGCGATGATCGGCGCGTCGACGTCGACACTTCGGCCCTGGCTGACGATTCTGGCCGAGCCTGCGGCGATCACGTTGCGCACCCAGTCGGCCCTGGTGCCGTACGGCAGGGCGATCAGAAATCCGTCGCCGGTGGTGATGGTGTCGACCGGGGTCTCATACGCCTTCCCGCTGGTCCTGCCGGTATGGCGGATGACCGACGTCTGGGTGCCCAACGAGCCTGCGGTGCGCATCACCCTGGGGTTCGTCAGCGACCGGTTCATCCGCCGAACCGCGTCGAGGACCGGGGGCAGTTTCCATCGCATGCCAGCGACCAGCACCGACAGCATAACCACGGCGATTCCGGCGGCTGCGGTGACGATCAGCCCCACCGCCCGCACGCCTGAGCGTTCCGACATGGGAACGACGGTAACCGCCCCTGGGTAATGTGCTGGTGATGAGCAGGAAGTGGACCGCCTCCGACATACCCGATCAGTCCGGCCGCGTCGCCATCGTCACCGGCGCGAACTCCGGGCTCGGCTACGACACCGCAGCCGCACTCGCCGACAAGGGCGCGCACGTCGTGCTCGCGGTGCGCAACCTCGACAAGGGCGCCGAGGCCGTCGAGAAGATCAAGGCCGCACACCCGAACGCCGACGTGGCGCTGCAGCAACTGGATCTGTCGTCGCTCGACAGCGTGCGCAAGGCGGCAGAAGAACTTCGCGCCGCGCACCCGCGCATCGACCTGCTGATCAACAACGCCGGTGTGATGTATGTGCCGACACGCGAGACCACCAAAGACGGTTTCGAGATGCAGTTCGGCACCAATCATCTTGGCCATTTCGCGCTGACGGGATTGCTTCTCGACCACCTGACTTCGGTCGACGGGTCGCGTGTCGTGACGGTGAGTAGCGTCGGACACCGCCTCCTTGCCCGGATTCATTTCGACGACCCCCAGCTGACGCGGAAGTACAACCGCGTCGAGGCCTACGGGCAGTCGAAGCTCGCCAACCTGATGTTCACCTACGATCTGCAGCGCAGGCTGAACGCCAAGGGCGTGCCGACCGTGGCGCTCGCCGCGCATCCCGGCTTCGCCGACACCGAGCTGATGCGCTATCTGCCCGATTTCATCCCGGCCTTCATGTGGAAACCCGTCACGCAGCCTGCCGACAAGGGCGCGCTGCCGTCGCTGCGCGCGGCGACGGATCCCGACGCGAAGGGCGGCCAGTACTACGGGCCCGACGGCATCGGTGAGGTCAAGGGCAGCCCGAAAGTCGTTGCCTCCAGCGCGCAATCGCGTAACGAAGACCTTCAGCGGCGGCTGTGGACGCTGTCTGAGGAGCTGACCGGCGTCACCTACCCGGTCTGATGCGCTCCGTCGATGAGCACCAGGGCGCCGTCGCCGCGCTCATCACCGCGCGGCGACCGCTCGCGGTGGCGATCGCCGACACACTCGGGCTCGTGCTCGCCGAGGATGTGGTGGCGCCGCTTTCACTGCCCGGTTTCGACAACTCGGCGATGGACGGGTATGCCGTCGTCGCCGACGACATCGCGGGCGCGACCGCCGATGACCCCGTGTTGCTGCCCGTCGCGGAGGACATCCCGGCGGGCCGCACCGACTCATTGTCGCTGAAAACCGGCACGGCACACAGGATCATGACGGGCGCGCCGCTGCCATCTGGCGCGACGGCCGTGGTTCCCGTCGAGGCCACCGACGGTGCGACGGGCACCGTGGCGATCCGTGCCACCGCCAGGGTGGGCCAGCACATCCGCCACGCTGGCGAGGACGTCACCGCGGGCACAACGGTGCTGCGGGCCGGTCAGGTCGTCACGCCTGCCGTGCTCGGTCTGGCCGCCGCTCTCGGGCTCAGTGAGTTGACTGTCGTTCCGCGCCAACGGGTTCTGGTGATGTCCACCGGTTCGGAGCTCGTCGCGCCCGGCGAGGCGCTGAAGCCGGGACAGATCTACGAGTCCAACGCCGTCATGCTGGCCGCGGCCGTTCGGGACGCAGGCGCCGAAGTGGTCGCATCGCCGATGGTCGGCGACGACGTCGACCAGTTCCGCGCCGCCCTCGAGGCGCATGCCGCCGGCGCCGACCTGATCATCACCACCGGCGGGGTGAGCGCGGGGGCCTACGAGGTCGTCAAGGATGCGTTCGGACCGGAGGCGGGCCGCCGGCGACATCTAGCCAAGCCGGGCAGGTCGAGTTCGTCAAGGTCGCGATGCAGCCGGGCATGCCGCAGGGCGCGGGCAGTGTCGCGGGTAAGCCGATCGTCACGCTGCCTGGCAATCCGGTCAGCGCGCTGGTGTCCTTCGAGGTCTTCATCCGCACACCGCTGCGCGCGGCGATGGGCCTGCCGCAGCCGCAACGCGAGCGGCTGAGCGCGGAGTTGAAGGAGGAACTGACGTCGCCGCGCGGCAAGCGGCAGTTCCGCCGCGGCGTGCTGGACGCCGCGGCTGGCGAGGTCACCAGCTACGGGCCACCCGCATCGCATCATCTGCGCTGGCTGGCATCGGCCAACTGCCTGCTTGAGATCGACGAGGACGTCACAGAACTTGCCGCAGGCTCCGCTGTGCGGGTTTGGGACCTTTCAAAGGGCTAGCCACCCGTAGAATCGCGACACGATGGCCAGACGCCCCGACCTCAGATCAGGCCCCGCGCGACTGCTGGCCCTGGTGAGAACAACGATCCCCCCGATGCACCGCGCCGGCCTGCCGTTCGTCGGTGCAGGTCTGGCGGTCGCCGCGGTGGGTCGCCGGAACCGGTGGCTGCGCCGCGCCGGGCTGGCGGCGGCGGGCGCGAACGCCGCGTTCTTCCGTCATCCGCCCAGGGTTTCGCCCACTCGACCCGGTGTCGTCGTCGCACCCGCAGACGGGCTGATCTGTCTCATCGAGGACGCGATTCCACCGGCCGAGTTGAATCTGCCCGAACGGCCGCTGCGACGGATCAGCATCTTCCTGTCGATCTTCGACGCCCATGTCCAACGCGCCCCGATCAGCGGTGAGGTGGTGTCCGTCGTGCACCGGCCTGGGTTGTACAGATCCGCCGAGCTCGCCGCGGCCAGCGAAGACAACGAGCGCAACAGCGTGCTGATCCGCACACCCGAGGGCCATGAGGTGATCGCCGTACAGATCGCAGGCCTTGTCGCGCGCCGCATCGTCTGCGACATCAAGCCGGGTGAGAAGGTGGCGATCGGCGACACCTACGGCCTCATCCGCTACGGGTCGCGGTTGGACACCTACCTGCCCGAGGGATCCGAGGTGCTCGTGCTGCCTGGCCAACGAGCCGTCGGCGGCGAGACGATCCTTGCAGAGCTGCCCCGATGAAACCGCGCGTCAAGCGGCCCGTGCTCAACGTTCGCATGCTTCCGAGCGCGATGACCGTCGCGGCGATCTGCCTCGGCCTCTCGGCGGTGAAGTTCGCACTCGACGACCGGCCGACCGAGGCGATGGCCTTCCTTGCGGTGGCCGCTATCCTCGACGCGCTCGACGGCCGCACCGCGCGGTTGCTCAAGGCGACGTCGAAGATGGGCGAGGAGATCGACTCGCTGGCCGACGCGGTGAATTTCGGTGTCGCACCGGCATTCATCGTCTACGGCACGTTGTTGTCGCATTCGCGGATCGGCTGGATCGTCGTACTGCTCTACGCCGTCTGCATCGTGCTGCGCCTTGCGCGGTACAACACCATGCTGGTCGAGAACAAGCCCGCGTACATGGACCAGTTCTTCGTCGGCATGCCCGCACCCGCGGGCGCGATCGGCGCGATCGGACCGTTGGCCGCCAAGATGCAGTTCGGCGACGGCTGGTGGACGTCCGAACCCGCCGTGGTGATCTGGATGATCGGCGTTTCCCTGCTTGCGGTCAGCACGATCCCGATGCGCAAGGTCCACACGTTCGCGATATCGCAGAACATGGTGGTTCCGCTGTTGGCGCTGCTGGCCGTGCTGGTCGCCGCGTCGATCCTGTACGGCTACATCGTGATTCTGCTGATCATCCTGGGATACGTCATCCACATCCCGTTCGCCGTGCGGACGACGGCTTGGCTGTCGAAGCACCCGGAGGTGTGGGACGACAAACCCAAGGCGCAGCGCCAGGCGCGACGGGCGAGCCGGGGCGCAAGCCGGGCGGTCCGACGCGCTGCGCCGCACCGTCGGTCGATGGCCCGCCTCGGCCTGCGCAGACCACCGGGTCCCTGACGTGACGGGTTTCGACGTCGCCGACCGCCCGCCGCAACGGCATCACCTCACCCTCACCGCACGGTTGAACACCTCGGCGCTGGACTCCCGCCGCGGTGTGGTGCGTTTGCATCCCGAAGCCATTGCCGCGCTGGGTATTCGGGAGTGGGACGCGATCTCGCTGACGGGTTCGCGGACCACCGCGGCGGTCGCAGGGGTGGCACCCGACGGCACGCCCGCCGGCACCGCGCTGCTCGATGACGTCACGCTGTCCAACGCCGGGCTGCGGGAGAACACCACCGTGCTCGTCGCGCCCGTCACGGTCTACGGGGCCAGGTCGGTGACGGTGCGCGGGTCCAACCTGGCCACCCAGTCGATCACGTCGGCGACCCTGCGCCAGGCGCTGCTCGGCAAGGTGATGACCGTCGGCGACACCGTGTCGCTGTTGCCGCGCGAACTCGGCCCCGACATCCCGTCGTCTGCGGCAAGCAGCGCGCTTGCGTCGGCGGTCGGCATCACCTGGACGTCCGAACTGCTGACCGTGACCGGCGTCGATCCCGCGGGACCCGTTAGCGTGCAGCCGAATTCGGTTGTGAGTTGGGGTGACTCCGTCAGCCCGGCCGAGCAACCCGAATCGGGTCAGTACACCGTGTCCACCCCGGCGCAGTCCGCCACGGTCAACATCGACGACCTCAAGGGCCAGCATGCTCAGGCCGGCCGGCTTACCGAGTGGCTGAAGCTCGCACTCGACCAGCCGGATCTGCTCCAGACACTGGGCGCCAAGCCCAATCTCGGCGTGCTGGTGTCCGGGCCTGCGGGCGTCGGCAAGGCCGCGCTTGTCCGGGCGGTGTGCGCGAACCGGCGACTTGTCGAACTCGACGGGCCCGAGGTCGGTGCGCTGCGCGCCGAGGACCGCCTCAAGAGTGTGTCGGCGGCGGTCGCCTCGGTGCGCGACGGCGGCGGCGTCCTGCTGATCACCGACATCGACGCGCTGCTGCCAGCCAGCCAGGACAGGCCCGCCGAGTCCGTATCAACCCTGATCCTCACCGAACTGCGCAACGCCGTCGCGACCCCCGGCGTCGCCTTCGTCGCCACCTCCCAGCGGCCCGACGACCTCGACCCGCGACTGCGGGCACCCGACCTGTGCGACCGCGAACTCGGCCTCAGCCTTCCCGACGGCGGGACCCGCAAGCAGCTTCTCGAGGTGTTGTTGCGCAATGTTCCCGCCGACGACCTGAAACTCGACGAAATCGCCGAACGCACACCCGGTTTCGTGGTCGCCGACCTCGCGGCACTGGTGCGGGAGGCTGCGCTGCGCGCCGCGGCACGGGCAAGCGAGGACGGCAAACCGCCCAAACTCGCCCAAGAAGACCTGACGGGGGCGCTGAGCGTCATCCGGCCATTGTCGCGGTCCGCCTCCGAAGAGGTGGCCGTCGGTTCGATCACGCTCGACGACGTCGGCGACATGGTCGAGACGAAGCAGGCGCTCACCGAAGCGGTGTTGTGGCCGCTGCAGCATCCCGAGACATTCGAGCGACTCGGCGTCGACCCGCCGCGCGGCGTGCTGCTCTACGGCCCGCCCGGCTGCGGCAAGACCTTCATCGTGCGTGCGCTGGCCAGTTCGGGGCGGCTCTCGGTGCATGCGGTCAAGGGCGCGGAGCTGATGGACAAATGGGTCGGCGCATCGGAGAAGGCCGTGCGCGACCTGTTCCGCCGGGCCCGCGACTCCGCGCCGTCGCTGGTCTTTCTCGACGAGCTCGACGCGCTTGCGCCGCGGCGCGGGCAGAGCTTCGACTCCGGAGTCACCGACCGTGTTGTCGCTGCGCTGCTGACGGAGCTGGACGGCATCGATCCGTTGCGCAACGTGGTGGTGCTCGGCGCGACAAACCGACCCGACCTGATCGACCCGGCGCTTCTGCGGCCAGGACGGCTGGAGAAGCTGGTGTTCGTCGAGCCGCCCGACGCCGACGCACGACGCGACATCCTGCGCACCGCAGGTAAATCCGTGCCGCTCAGCGACGACGTCAACCTCGACTCCCTCGCCGACGATCTGGACGGCTACAGCGCCGCCGACTGTGTGGCGCTGCTCAGGGAAGCGGCGCTGACCGCGATGCGGCGTTCGATCGACGCTGCGGACGTGACGGCCGCAGACGTCGCGAGGGCCCGCGAAACCGTACGCCCGTCGCTGGACCCGGTTCAGGTCGAGGCGCTGCGCGCGTTCTCCGCCCGCTGACTGACTACGGCCGCGCCTCGAGCACCAGGTTGAACGGCGTCTCGGTGGCGCGCCGGAATCGAGTGAAACCGCCGCCGTCGACGACGACCTCGCGCAGTCGGGCTTCACCGGCCTGCGCACCGAGTGCGGGGCCCTTGCGCGCCAACGAGACCGGCACGCAGATCTGCGCAGATGCGCCGTACATGACCCGGCCCACCGGGTTGAGGTTGTCGGCAACGTTGTCGTTGGCGAACGGCTCCACGATCATCGCCGTGCCATCGTCATTGATCGCCTCGCGGGCATGCCGGGACACGCCGACCGGATCACCCATGTCGTGCAGGCAGTCGAAGAACGAGATCAGGTCGAACCCCTTGCCCTTGTAACCGACCGCATCGGCCACCTCGAATCGCGCATTCGCAGCACCTGCGGCCGCTGCCTTTTCGGTTGCAACCCTGATTGATTCGTCGTGATAGTCGTAACCGACGAACTCCGAATCCGGGTATGTCAACGCCATCAGGATGGTGCTGGCGCCGTGCCCGCAACCGACGTCAGCGGCCTTGGCTCCGCGCTGCAGCTTGTCCACGACGCCGTCCAGCGCGGGCAGCCATGCGTCGATCAGGCTCGTGTTGTAGCCGGCGCGGAAGAATCGTTCGGTTCCCTCGAACAGGCACGGGTGGTGTTCACCCCACTCCATTCCTGCTCCGGATTTGAAGTTTTCGAGCGTGTGCTCGAGCGCATGGAAGGTGGCCTCGACGATGTTGTATGCGCCTGGCATGTCGACCGGGCCGTCGGGGTCGGTCAGGCACAGCGCCTGCTCCGGGCTGAGCGACCACTCGTCGCGTTCAGGGTCGTACTGGACGTATCCACCTGCGCCCTGATTGCCCAGCCATTCGCGGACGTAGCGCTCGTCGGTGCCGGTGCGCTGCGCGAGTTGGACCGACGTCACGGCGCCCTTCGCCAATTCGCGGTACAGCCCGAGCCGATCGCCGACCAAAATGAGCGTTGCGCTCATCGCGGCGCCGAGATCGCCCACCGCCTTGCCGAGGAATTCGTTCAGCTTGGTTTCGTCGACAGCCATGGCTGCCTCTTTTCAGTTGTCGGGGTCGGACACCTCGATGGTCGTCCCTATTCAAGGCCTGCGGTCGACATTCGACATTCAGATCTTGACAGTGACTAGACGACGGCGGATAGTCGTACCCGTAACTAGTCACTGCCTAGATAATCAAGGGAGGCACCCCATGACCGCCCCAATCGCACCATCGGTGAGGGCAGGCGACCGCGAGCGGGAGAGGACCGCCAACCAGCTCGGCTCCGCGCTGGCGCAGGGCTATCTGGAGATGGGCGAGTACGAGGCCCGGCTGCAGGCCGCGTTCGCCGCCCAGACCACCGCCGAGCTGCGCGACATCGTCGCCGACCTACCGCTGGCGCAGCTGCGCCGCAACGATCCGCGCCGCCGTGAGGCGCGCAAGGCCGCCGCACGCCGTGGCGTCCTCATCCACCTGGCCGGCTACCTGGCGATGGTCGTCATCGTGCTCACGGTGTGGCTCGCCGTCGGCCTGACCGCGGGCGCCTGGTACTTCTGGCCGGTCTGGCCGATCCTCGGCGCGGGCATCGGCGTCCTCGGGCACGCCCTGCCGATCCGGTTCGCGTTCGCCTGCCCGGCGCGTCAGGGCTCGATCCCCTTTTCACCCGGTACGGGATTGTGATCACGGTGGGAAGCAACCCGCCGGCATGGGTCTACATTTGGATCGCTACTTCTGAGTAGGGCGGACCCATCGCCATCGCGTGATATAGGAATTCGTGTGGACGCAGTACCCAGGCGCCGCGGCGATCTCGACGGCCTGCGCGGGCTCGCGATCGCGCTCGTCGTCGTCTACCACGTCTGGTTCGGCCGGGTCTCCGGTGGCGTCGACGTGTTCCTCGTGCTTTCCGGCTTCTTCTTCGGCGGCCGGCTGCTGCGCCAGGCGTCCGACCCCGGCCGCGGCGAACCGCTGACGACCGCCCTGGCGCGATTGGTGCGCAGGCTGGTGCCCGCGGTCGTCGTGGTCCTGGCCGCGTGCACCGCGTTGACGGTGTGGATCCAGCCGCAGACGCGATGGGAGTCGTTCGCCGATCAGAGCCTCGCCAGCCTCGCGTACGTTCAGAACTGGCATCTGGCCGCCACCGCGGACGACTATCTGAGCGCCGGGCAGAGCGTCAGCCCGCTGCAGCACATGTGGTCGATGTCGGTGCAGGGCCAGTTCTTCGTCGCGATGCTGATCGTCGCGTCTGCGGTCGCGATAGGCGTCAGAGCGGCCGGGCGATCGTCGCACCGACGCGCCGTGCTCGTGGCGGTCGTCGCCATCGCGACCGTGGCCTCGTTCACCTACGCGGTGGTCACCCACGACCTCGACCAGCCGCGCGCCTATTTCGACAGCTACGCCAGGGCGTGGGAGTTGCTCGCCGGTGTGCTGGCCGCGGCGGTCTGCGGCGCAGTCGCGATGTCCGGTGCGCTTCGCGTCGCGGCCGCGGTTGCGGGGCTGCTGGCGATCTTCTGCTGCGGCGTCATGATCGACGGGGTCGACGAGTTCCCCGCCGCATGGGCGCTGGTGCCCGTGGTCGGCACCCTCCTGGTGATCCTCGGTGGCAGCGCGAGTCCGGCCGACCATGTTCCCCTACCGCCTGCTCTCGTCTGCGCCGATGGTCGCCCTCGGGTCGATCGCGTATGCGTTGTATCTCTGGCACTGGCCACTGCTGATCTTCTGGCTCGCCTACTCCGAACGCGACAGCGTCGGCGTGCTCGACGGCAGCGCCGTCATCGTGACATCGGCCGTGCTCGCCTATCTGACTTTCCGCTTCGTCGAGGAGCCGTTGAGATATCGCGGCGGCGCCAGAAGCTCGTCGGCGCAATCCTTTTCGCCGTCGCGCAGGCTCACTCCTGTACTCGCATACGTGACCGTCGTGCTGGCGGTCGCCGTCGGCGTGACGTCGTTGGGCTGGCGCGAACACGTCAGGACGATCCGCGCCGCAGGCAATGAACTGGGCACCCTTTCTGTGCGCGACTATCCCGGCGGCCGCGCGCTGATGAACGGGGTCCGGGTGGCGAAGCTGCCGACGCGACCGACGGCACTCGAGGCCGACACCGACTATCCGGCCACGACCTGGGACGGATGCCTCGCCGACTACAGAAGCACCGACGTGGTCCGCTGCGAGTACGGGGACCGCAGGGCCACGCGAACGATCGCGCTCGCCGGTGGATCGCATTCCGAGCACTGGATCACCGCACTGGATGCGCTGGGGCGACAGCACGGCTTCCGGGTCGTGACGTATCTGAAGATGGGCTGCCCGCTCACGATGGATCGCGAGTTCCGGGTCACGGGCTCCCATGCGTTGTACGCGGAATGCCCAGTGTGGGTTGGCAAGACGATGAAGGCCCTCATCTCCGACCGGCCCGACTACGTGTTCATGATCACGACGCGGCCGATCGACGACGGACCGGGTGACTTCGTCCCTGACGGCTATGTCGGCGTGTGGGATGAGCTCGAGGCGAACGGAATCGCGATGCTCGGTCTTCGGGACACACCCTGGATGTACCGGGGCGGCTCGCTGTTCTCGCCCGTCGACTGCCTGGCCGCGGGAGGGGACGCCGACGGGTGCGGATTACCGAGGTATCAGGCTCTCTCCGAACGCAATCCGACGCTGGCCTACGCCCCTCGCTTTCCGTTGATGACGGTGCTCGATCTGAGCGACTCGATCTGCGGAACCGACATCTGCCGCGCCGTCGAAGGCAACGTGCTCGTCTACCACGATTCCAATCACCTTTCGACGACGTACGTGCGCACGCTGATCGACGAGCTGTCGCGGCAACTCTCCGCAGCCACCGGCTGGTGGTGAGATCAGCCCTTGACCCAGCCGGCGATCGCGGCGGCGGCATGAGCTGCGGTCGTCGGGCTGTCATCGGCCCATGCGACGTAGCCGTCGGGGCGCACCAAGACCGCCGGCGGTAGGTCGCGGTCGTGGTGGGTGGCGTAAACGACGTCGGTGTCGTCGATGCCGAGCTCGTCGTCGTCACCGGTCGTCGCCAACACGAACCTGCCGCCGCGAAGCAGCTCGTAGAGCCGGGTGCCCGCGCAGTCGACATCGGGCATACGCCTGCCGACCATCGGGTGATCGCCGCGCGACGCCCGCGGATAGTTGATGCCGATCTGGCTCAGGCGTCCCGCCATGAACCGACGGCCCGCGGGCACCCGGGTGATCGTCCCGATGGCAAGGCTCTGCAGCTTCCGCTGCACCTTGGACCGGCCCAACACGAGCTGGTTGAACGCGTCCGTCAGCCGCAGCACCGCGGCGCCGACCGGAAGGCGCTCACTCTCATAGCTGTCGAGCAGCTGCGACGGTGCGGTCCCGCGGATCTCGGCGGCCAGCTTCCAACCGAGGTTCATCGCGTCGGCGATGCCGGTGTTCATGCCCTGCCCACCCAGCGGAGAGTGCACATGCGCGGCGTCGCCTGCGATGAACACCCGGCCTTCCCGATAGTGTTCGGCCTGTTTGCGTTCCGACAGGAACCGTGAGCTCCACCGCATGTCCGTCATGCCGTAGTCCTCACCCGCGATTCGGTGGAACGACTCGCGGATCTCGGAGAGCGTGACGGGTTCGGTCAGCGGCGCCTGCTCGCGGCGCCGGTCCCACGCGATGGCGCGGAACCAGCCGTCGCCGAACGGGATCATCAACACCGCGCCGCGTTCGTTGGTGACACCGGACAGCGTCTCCTCCGGCGCGCGGGTCAGGTGGACGTCGGCGAGCAGGATGTGGGTTTCGTACTGCTTGCCCTCGAACCCGATGCCCATCAGCCTGCGGACGGTGCTGTGCGCGCCGTCGCATCCCACGACGTAACGCGTCCGGATCGATGTGCCGTCGGCGCATGCGACGGTGACGCCGTCAGCGTCCTGGGTCAGCCCGACCACCTCCGCGCCGCGCACCACCGGCACCCCCATGTCGTCGACCCGGGCGCCCAGCACGTGCTCGGTGCCGCTCTGCGGGACGATCAGCAGCATCCCGAACCTCGTCGGCAGCTCACGCAGGTTCATCACGACCCCGCCGGGCGGCGCGATCTCGTAGACCGGCACTCCGCGGGTCATCAGCTCATCGGCCATCCCGCGCGCGTCGAGCAGTTCCAGCGTCCTGGCGTGCACGGCGAACGCCCTTGTGATGTTGGGCGTATCGGTGCGCTCTTCGAGAAGCCGAACCCCCGCGCCTCCGAGCGCGAGCTCACTGGCGAGCATCAGACCGGTGGGACCTGCGCCGACCACCACCACATCGCATGCGTCCACGACGCGCGATGCTAGCGATATCCGCCCACGTAGACTGGGGTTCAGCCAAAGCCATCCCCGGCTGACACCCTGCTGTCTGTTCTTCGCCTGACGGCTCATCACCGACCTCGCAACCATCGGAGTGCCTTGCTCGTCGTCCTGTTCGCCCACGCGGTCGCCACCGCGGCAGCTCCCCTACTCGTGTATCGGTGGGGTCGACGGGCGTTCTATCCGCTGGCGCTCGTTCCGCTGGGCTCCCTGGTCTGGGTGGCGATGAACTGGCCGGAGCGTGGCCAGGCCCGCCACCTCAACGTGTCGTGGGTGCCCGAGCTGTCGATGGACATCACGCTGCGGTTCGACGCGCTCGCGGCGATCATGAGCGTGCTGGTGCTCGGCATCGGCGCGCTGGTGTTGTTCTACTGCGCCGACTACTTCCACCACCAAGACGGGAAGATCGAGAAGCGGCTACCCAGTTTCGCCGCCGAGCTCGTCGCGTTCTCCGGGGCCATGTTCGGCCTCGTGGTCAGCGACAACATGCTGGTGCTCTACGTGTTCTGGGAGCTCACCACCGTGCTGTCCTTCCTTCTGGTCGGTCACTACGCCGAGCGCGCAAGCAGCCGCAAGGCCGCCGTGCAGGCGCTGCTCGTCACCACCGCGGGCGGGCTGGCGATGCTCGTCGGCATCGTCATCCTCGGCACCGTCTCGGGTACCTACCTGCTCGTCCGAACTCATCGCGGCGCCGCCGACCGGGCTCGCTGTCTCGATCGCCATCGCGGCCGTCCTCATCGGCGCACTGGCCAAGTCCGCGATCGTGCCGATGCACTTCTGGCTGCCCGGCGCGATGGCCGCACCGACCCCGGTCAGCGCATACCTGCACGCGGCGGCGATGGTGAAGGCGGGCGTCTACCTCGTCGCGCGGATGACGCCCGGCTTCGCCGACTCGCCGCCGTGGCGACCGATGGTGATCACACTCGGTGTGGTGACCGTGCTGCTCGCGGGTTGGCGGGCGGTGCGCGAATACGACCTGAAGCTGATCCTGGCGTTCGGCACGGTGAGCCAGCTCGGCTTCATCATGGTGATGGTCGGTGCAGGCGGCAGCGATCTGATGCTGGCGGGTCTCGCGCTGCTGTGCGCGCACGCCATGTTCAAGGCCGCACTGTTCATGGTCGTCGGCATCATCGACCACACCACCGGCACCCGCGACATCCGCAGGCTGGCCTGGCTCGGGCATGCCAGCAGGCCGCTGCTGGTCATCGCCGTCGGCGCGACGGCGAGCATGGCTGCGCTGCCGCCGTTCCTCGGCTTCGTCGCCAAGGAAGCCGACTACGAAACCCTTTTGCACAGTGAGGCTTTGGGCAATGCCGCGCCGTTCGTGCTCGGCGCCATCGTCGCAGGCTCGGTCTTCACCACCATGTACAGCCTGCGGTTCCTGTGGGGCGCGTTCGCGAAGAAGGGCAGGGCCGAGCCGAGCAAGCGGGTCGCCCAAATGCACGCTGCGTCTGCGACATTCCTCGCCCCGCCCGCCATCCTCGCCGCGGCAGGCCTGCTGTTCGGGCTCTGGCCGTCGCCGCTCGACACAGCGCTTGACACCTACGCCGATACCGTTCCCGGCGAAGGTGACTACAAGCTCGCGCTCTGGCACGGCTTCAATCTGCCGCTGCTGCTGTCGGCGGTTGTGCTTGCGATCGGCACCGCGGCGTTCTTCGGCCGGTCACGGCTGCCGCGAAACCGGAGTCGTGTATCTGCCTCTCGGCAACGCCGACCGCATCTACGACACGGTGATCCGCGGGCTCGACGTCCTTTCGGTCCGGTTGACCGGCACGACCCAGCGCGGTTCGATCCCGGCGACGCAGTCGGTGATCCTGGCAACCCTCGCGATCGTGCCGGTGGTGGTGCTGGCGCTCGGGGCGCGCGATCGACCCGAGTTCGCGTTGTGGGGTTCGCCGATCCAGGTGATCGTCGGTGTTCTGATCCTGGCTGCCGCGGTCGGTGCGACCGTGATGCGCAACCGCCTGGCCGCCGTGCTGCTCGTCGGCGTCACCGGCTACGGCTGCGGCGCGATCTACGCGTTCCACGGCGCACCCGATCTCGCCCTGACCCAGTTCCTGGTGGAGACCCTGACGCTGGTGGTCTTCGTGCTGGTGCTGCGCACGCTGCCCGCCGAGTCCGACCGTACGAACATTGGCAGGCACCGGCTGCCACGGGCGGCGCTGGCGCTGGCCGTCGGGGCGAGCGTGACCGCGCTCGCGACGTTCGCGATGGCCGCCCGCACCGGTGTCCCGATCGCGGCGCTGCTGCCCGACGCCGCCTACTACCGCGGAAACGGCGCCAACACCGTCAACGTGCTGCTGGTCGACATCCGGGCCTGGGACACTCTCGGCGAGGTCTCGGTGCTCTTGGTGGCAGCCACCGGAGTGGCGTCAATGGTTTTCCGGCACAGGCGTTTCGGTGCCGCACCGCGCGTCGCCGACGCTGGCCAGCCGGACATCGGGCCGATAGGCGCGGTCACGAACAGCCCCGCCGCAGGTGACACCACCTGGCTGCGCGGCAGCGGCCTGCGCGATCCGCAGTACCGATCGCTGGTGCTCGAGGTCGCAACCCGGCTGATCTTCCCGCTCATCATGGTGCTCTCGGCCTACTTCTTCTTCGCGGGCCACAACACACCCGGCGGCGGCTTCGCTGGCGGGCTGACCGCCGGTCTCGCGCTGGTGTTGCGGTATCTCGCGGGTGGTCGTTACGAACTCGGGGAGACGCTGCCGCTGGACGCGGGCAAGATTCTCGGCACCGGCCTCGCTCTGTCGGCGGGCACCGCGGTGGCCTCGCTCTTGCTCGGCGCGCCGGTGCTGTCCTCGGCGGTGCTGCAGTTCGACGTTCCGGTGCTGGGCCACATCAAGCTCGTCACCGCGTTGTTCTTCGACCTCGGCGTGTATCTGATCGTCGTCGGCCTTGTCCTTGACGTGCTGCGCAGCCTCGGCGCACGCGTGGACGTCGACATGGCCGAACAACGATCAGCGGCGGTGGTACCACGATGACGGCCCTCGCTCGTTCCGCTCGTACTGATCGGCGGCCTCACCAGCGTCGGGGTGTATCTGCTGCTGGAGCGCAGCCTGACCCGAATGTTGTTGGGACTGTTGCTGATCAGTAACGCGGTCAACCTGTTGATCCTGCTTGTGGGCGGCCCGTCGGGGAACCCGCCGGTGCGTGGCAGGATCAGCGACGGCCAGACCGCCACCGCCGACCCGCTGGCGCAGGGGATGATCCTCACCGCCATCGTCATCAGCATGGGCATCGCGGCCTTCGTATTGTCGTTGATCTACCGGACCTACCAGCTGACGACCGACGAAGCGGTTGCCAACGATCCCGAGGACACCCGCGTCGCCCACCTGTCCGACGAGGAGCTCGCCGCTCTCGACGAGGCCAGGCCGACCCCGACGCCTCCCGCGACACCGACGAACCCGACGAGCTGGACGCGTTGCCGGGGCTGAAGGGCTCGCGATGAGCACCTCCTCTGTGCTGACCCCGCTGCCCGTGCTGATTCCGTTGATCGCCTCGGCCGCAACGCTGGTGGCCGGTCGCCGACCCCGGCTGCAACGAACCATCACACTGCTCGCGTTGACGGCGGTGGTCGCGGTGTGCGCGGCTCTGGTCTACTACGCCGACCGCGAGGGCACGATCGCACTGCAGGTCGGCGGCTGGGGACAGAGCGTTGCCGGTATGGGCCCGCTCGGCATCACCCTTGTGGTGGACCGGCTTTCGGCGCTGATGCTTCTCGTCTCGTCGATCGTGCTGCTCACCGTGGTGTTCTACGCCATCGGCCAGGGCATCAGGGACGGCGGCGACCGCCAACCCGTCTCGATCTTCCTACCCACCTATCTCGTGCTTTCGGCAGGCGTGTGCAACGCGTTCCTCGCCGGTGACCTGTTCAACCTCTTCGTCGGGTTCGAGGTACTGCTGGCGGCGAGCTTCGTGCTGCTGACCATCGGGGCGAGCGCCGAGCGCGTTCGGGTCGGCATCTCCTACGTGATGGTCTCGATGGTGTCGTCGGTGATCTTCCTGATCGCCATCGCGCTCATCTACGCGGCTACCGGCACGCTCAACATGGCCGAGGTCGCCGTTCGGATGGACGGGGTGGCGGCGGGCACCCGCAGCGCCATCTTCGCGGTGCTGCTCGTCGCGTTCGGCATCAAGGCGGCGGTCTTCCCGCTGTCCTCCTGGCTGCCGGACTCCTACCCGACCGCCCCCGCGCCCGTCACCGCGGTGTTCGCCGGTCTGCTCACGAAAGTCGGTGTGTACGCGATCATCCGGGCGCACACGCTGCTGTTCCCCAACGGCGGGCTTGACCGGATGCTGATGGTGGCGGCATTCCTCACCATGATCGTCGGCATCCTCGGCGCCATCGCGCAGAGCGACATCAAACGGCTGCTGTCCTTCACCCTTGTCAGCCATATCGGCTACATGGTGTTCGGCGTCGCGCTGTCCAGCGAGCTCGGAATGTCCGGCGCGATCTACTACGTCGCGCACCACATCCTCGTGCAAACCGCGCTGTTCCTGGTCGTCGGACTGATCGAGCGGCAAGCGGGCGCATCCACGCTTCAACGTCTCGGCGGCCTCGCGGCGGCGAGTCCGCTGCTGGCCTTCGTTTTCGTCATCCCCGCGCTCAATCTCGGTGGCATACCGCCGTTTTCCGGCTTCGTCGGCAAGGTCGCGCTGCTCGAGGCGGGCGCTCAGAACGGATCCGTGCTGGCCTGGCTGCTTGTCGGCGGCAGCGTGGTGACCAGCCTGCTGACGCTGTATGTGGTGTCCCGCGTCTGGACGCTGGCATTCTGGCGCACGCGCACCGACGCGCCTGAGGGCGATGTCGCCTCGGCGGCCCCCTCGGTGCTGCTCGACGACACAGAGGACATCCTGCTCGCCGACCGAACGGACGTCGGACGGATGCCCGTCGGCATGCTGGTGCCCACCGGGGCGCTGATCGCCGTCGGGCTCACGCTCACGGTGCTCGCGGGTCCGATCGTCGCCTACAGCGATCGCGCTGCCGCCGAGGTGCTGGACCGTGACCGCTACATCTCTGCCGTCCTCGGAGAGGGGGCGCGATGAGGGGTCACCTGTTGCGGGTGTGGGTGCTCTGCTGGCTGATGTTGGTCTGGGTGCTGTTGTGGGGCACGGCAACACCTGCCAACATCATCGGCGGGTTTGCGGTGGCGCTTGGTGGTCACACTGCTGTTGCCACTGCCTGCGGTGCCCGTCGAGGGCAGGGTCCACCCGCTGTCGCTGCTGAAGCTGATATTCGTCGTCGCCTACCAGTTGGTGCTGTCGTCCGCGCAGGTGGCGTGGCTGGCGATCAAACCGGGACCGCCCCCGCTGACGGCGGTGCTGCGCGCCCAGCTGTCGATCAAGTCCGATCTGGTGCTGGCTCTGGCCGCCAACATCTTGACGATCATCCCCGGCTCGATGGTGCTGGAGATCGACCAGGAGCGGCGGCTCATCTACGTGCACGTGATCGATGTCGGCAACGACAAGGCCGTCGCCCGCTTCTACAAGCAGGTCGCACAGATCGAACGCCTGCTGATCGCGGCGTTCGAGCGCGACGCGGACTGGCAGCCGTCGACGGCGGCAAAGGAGACGATCGTGAATACCGTGTGGATCATCGCCGCGGTGATGCTGACCGCGGCGGCGGTCATCGTGATGTTCCGGATCCTGGCCGGGCCCAGCACATTGGATCGCATCGTCGCGCTGGACACCCTGGTGGCCGTGACGATGTGTGCGATCGGCACCTGGGCCGCCTTCAGCCTGGATACCACCGTCACCTACGCACTCAGTGCGCTCGCGCTGATCAGCTTCGTCGGCTCGGTGAGTGTCGCGAGGTTCCGCGTTCCCGATCTAGCGTCCGGCAATCGCGAAAGCAGGTATCCGCGATGAACACTCTCGACATCGTGACCGCGGTGCTCGTGCTCAGCGGTTCGACGCTGGCACTGACCGCCGCGATCGGCGTCGTCCGATTCCCCGACACCCTCTCGCGCATGCACGCCGCGACCAAGCCGCAGGTGCTGGGGCTGCTGCTGGTCCTGGCCGGCGCGGCTATCCGGCTGCGTGGCAATGTGGATGTCGGCATGCTGATCCTGACCGGCATCTTCACCTTGATCACCGCGCCGGTCGTCGCCAACCGGGTGGGACAACTGGCGTACCGCGAGCAGAACCTTGCCGACGTGCTCATCGAGGACGAACTACGCGGCGTCGCCGAAGGCGAGCGCGAGTGAGGATCGCGGGCACGGCGAGGGCAGGGGCGAGCGCGAGCCGAGAAGTAAACACCGAAGGCGGGACGAATGACAAGAACTGACGACGACTCCTGGGACATCACCGAAAGTGTCGGCGCAACCGCACTGGGCGTGGCGTGGGCGCGGTCTCAGGAGGCGACGTCGGACTGCCCGTTGTTCACCGACCCGTACGCCGAGGTGTTCGTCGAGGAGGCGATCGCGCGCGGCTGGCAGTCGCCGCAGCGTCACATGGCGGAGCGGATCCGGTCGATAGCCGGCTACGCCGCATCGCGTACCAAATGGTTCGACGAGTTCTTCATCGCCGCGGGCGCGGGCGGCATCGAGCAGGCGGTGATCCTCGCCGCGGGCCTGGACGCAAGGGCGTGGCGGCTGCCGTGGAACGACGGAAGCGCCGTCTACGAGATCGACCAGCCGAAGGTGCTCGCGTTCAAGACCGAGACCCTGCACACTCGCGGATCCGATCCCGCGATCCGTTATGTGCCCGTGCCGATCGATCTCCGGCAGGACTGGCCGAAGGCGTTGCAGGACGCCGGCTTCGACCCGAGCGAGCCGACCGCATGGGCGGCCGAGGGTCTACTTCCCTATCTGCCCGCCGCCGGTCAGGATCTGCTGTTCGAACGCATCACCGATCTCAGCGCACGGGGCAGCCGCGTTGGGGTCGAGGCCTTCGGCGCCGGGTTCTTCGATCCGGAGTACCTGGCCAGCCGCCGCGAGCGGATGCGCCAGATGCGCGAAGAGGCGGGCGTCCCCGATGACACCCCCGACGTCGCGGACCTGTGGTTCATCGAGGACCGCACCGAGGTCACCGACTGGTTCACCGACCACGGCTGGGACGTGTCGGCGATCGACGCCGCCGACCTGATGAAGAGGTTCAACCGCACGACCGACGACGACACAACGCCGCGAACGGTTTTCGTCGAAGCGAGATTGACCGACTAATCGCCTGACAGCTGGAACTCGACGAGCGCGCTGACGGTCTCGACGGCTTCCCGGAGCGCCTCCACCCGCGCGGCGACGGTCGGCGCGGCCAGCACCGAATAGCGGTCGGCCTGCCCCATCGGAAGACGGGATGTCAACGCGTACAACCACATTGCCGCATCAGGCGCCGCATCGGCTCCCGCCACGATGTCGCGTCCGCTGACCTCCGCGCCGCGGGCGGCGGCGATCCGCTCGAACAGCGCGATCATGCGGTCTTCGATCTCGCGGATGGGGTCGGCGCCGACGTGCTCGCCCGGCTCGTCGGGCCACAGCTCGAACGCGGCCCGCGGGTACGGGTTGTCGGGTTGCCATTCGAGCACCCGGATCCGCTCGGCCATCACGCAGTTGATTCGGTATAGCCCGTCGCCGAATTCGGCCACCTCGGTGATGTGGGCCATCGTCCCGACGTCGCTGCGGGCGTCGCCGCCGCCCACCTCGCGGCCCGCCGCGATCAGCACGACCCCGAACGCCGGGTCGTCCATCTCCAGACAGTCGGCGACCAGTGCGGAGTACCGCGGTTCGAAGATCCGCAGCGGCAGTTCCTCACCGGGCAGCATCGCCCTTTCGAGCGGAAACATCGGGAGCGTCGCCACAGCTAGATGTCCAGCTCGCCGATCAACGCGTCGACAACGGCGCGCAGATCGCCGTCGTTGTCCTCGGCGACGCGCCGCTGGCGCTGATAGGACGCGCCGTGGGCGCAGATGTCGGCGACGTCTGCCAGCTCGTCGGCGCAGCCAAGGGATTTCGCCACCGGCTCGAGCCGGTTCAGCAGCTCGTCGACGTCCTCGGTGACCAGCCGCTCGTTGCTGTCGGCGTCGAGGATGATCACCGCGTCGAGGCCGTAGCGCGCCGCTCGCCACTTGTTTTCCTGCACATGCCACGGCGGCATGGTCGGCAGCTCTTCGCCCGCGTCCAGCCTGCGGTCCAGATCGACGATCAGGCAGTGAGTCAGCGCGGTCAGCGCGCCGAGCTCGCGCAGGTTGGAGACACCGTCGAAGATCCGCACCTCCACAGTGCCGAGATGCGGGGAAGGCCGGATATCCCAACGGATCTCGTTCATGTGGTCGATGATGCCGGTCTTCTTCTGGTCGTGCACGAACCCTTCCCACTGCGCCCACGTCTGGAAGTGGAACGGCAGGCCGGCGGTCGGCAGCTGCTGGAACATCATCGCCCGGTTGCTCGCGTAGCCGGTGTCCTCGCCGTCCCAGTAGGGCGACGAGGACGACAGCGCGAGCAGGTGCGGATAGTGGTTGAGCAGCGAGGTGACGATCGGCATCACCTTGTGCGCGGACGAGATACCGACGTGCACGTGCACACCCCAGATCAACATCTGGCGGCCCCACCACTGGGTGCGCTTGATCAGCTCCGCGTATCGCGGCGCGTCGGTCAGCTTCTGCGCCGACCATTTCGCGAACGGGTGGGTGCCCGCGCAGAACAGCTCCATTCCGCGGTCGTGCACGACCTGGCGCGCGGGCACCAGGGTGGTGCGCAGGTCGTCCATCGCCTGGCCGGCGTTCTCGCAGATGCCGGTGACGACCTCGACCGTGTTGCGCAGCAATTCCTTGTGCACACGCGGGTTCTCACCGATCTCGGCGATCACCGCGGCCGCCTCGTTGCTCAGGTCCCGCGTCTCGGCGTCGACGAGGGCGAACTCCCATTCGACACCAACGGTCGGCCGGGCGGACCCGGCGAAATCTATTCGACTGCTAACCGGTGCCGATAACACCGCAGGCGACCCGCTTTCCGGCGTCGCCGGTGGCGAGCGTGGTCTGGTCAGGAGGCGGAGTGCCGTTGGTCTGCTGGTAGCGCTCCGGCGGGATGTTGGCGAAGTTGTCGGCCTTCTCGTGGATGATGATCGACGTCTTCGCGCCGGCCTCGAGATCCTCGGCGGTGAACGCGTCGGTCGTCGTCACCAATTCCGCGGTGCCGTCCTCACGCACCTGCAGCGAGGTGAGGTCGCCACTGGCGGGATGCCCGCTGTGGCCCGGGGCCTGGAAATGCCCTCCGGCGGAGTTGAAGTCGCCCGGCTCGCCGCCGGTCGGCGCGACCGAGCTGGCTTCGCACTTACCCACCGAATGGATGTGCAGTCCGTGGAAGCCCGGCGCGAGTTCGCCCGAACCGGTCGAGCGCACCGTCACGGTGACGTAGCCGCTGGAGAAGGCGAAGTCGGCGGTGGCCACCGTGGTGCCGCTGGCGTTCTTGAGTTGCGCGGTGAGCTTCTCGCCTGACGGTGCGGCCTGTCCCTCGCCGCCCGCCCTCGGCCTCGGTGGACGGCGCGGGCGACCCGGTCCACACCGACGGTGTGGTGCCCGGCTGCGACGCCACCGGCTCGTAGGGGGTACAGGCACTCAACGCGAGTGCGGGGACGGCGAACAGGGTGGCTACGGTCAGCGTCTGCGCACGCGTGGCAAGCATGCCGTGAGCCTATCCCGTCACCGCCACGACCACGCCCGGTGGTTGCTCGGCCAGTTCGGGCGCCCTCGGCTCGACCGGCGCCTGCAGCAGCTGGCCGACCTCATCGGCGGACTCCCGCTCGCCGGGCGCGTCGCTGAAGTAGACGGTGGTCGCGGTCAACCCCTCGATCGTGAGGTTCCCGGTCTCGGTGACATTCCAGCCGGCTTCGCGCAGCTGGTTGGCCGTGTTCTCGGCTGCGCCCGCGGTCTCCGACGTGTTGTAGACGCGGACATCGGCCTTCGCGGCGGGCGGCGGCGCCTCCGACGACGTCGGCGAGGGTGTCGAAGTGGTGCTGACGGCGACCGGTGAGTCGTCGGCGCCGGAGTCGTCTCCCGAGCCCATGGCCTGGAATCCCACCAGCAGAAAGACGACGCCGAGGAACAGCAGCACCATCACCATGGCGCGCAGGGGCAGCCCGGAGGAATCGGAATGGCGCTCGTTCATTGGGCCCACTGTATCGGCGTGGTGCGCAAACCCACGAAAGGCTCAGGTCACCTCGAAGCCGAGACGGCGTGCCGCCCGCGCCTTCTGCCTGCTCGCGCGCAGCCGCCGCAGCCGTTTGACCAGCATCGGATCGGCCGCCAGGGACTCCGGCCGGTCGACAAGGGCGTTGAGCACCTGGTAGTAGCGGGTCGCCGACATCGAGAACAGCTCTTTGATGGCGTCTTCCTTGGCGCCTGCGTACTTCCACCACTGGCGTTCGAACGCCAAGATGTCGTGTTCGCGGCGGGTCAGCCCGTCGGTGAGCTCAGAGTCGTCCCCGGATTGCTCAGTCCGCGCCATGGCGCCGTCCATGTTGCTCCCTGGACCCTTCCCACACTCGAAAAGCTCGCTAGCGATACGGCGAATATTGAACCACGGCATTGCTTGTTGGGCCGTCAGCCAACCGGGCGAGTCGGCTCACTTAAGCTTGCCAACCGTGGCAGTCGTACCCATCCGAATCGTCGGAGATCCCGTCTTACACACCGCGACCACTCCGGTGCCGGTCGCCGACGACGGTTCGCTGCCGCCCGATATCGCCGGCTTGATCGCCGACCTGTACGAGACGATGGACGCCGCGTACGGCGTCGGCCTCGCCGCCAACCAGATCGGCGTGTCCAAGCGGGTGTTCGTCTACGACTGCGCGGAGGACCGCGGCAAGACGGCCCGCAGGCGCGGCGTGATCGTCAACCCGGTGCTGGAAACCTCCGAGGTGCCCGAGACGATGCCCGACCCTGACGACGACGACGAAGGCTGCCTTTCGGTGCCGGGCGAGTCGTTCCCGACCGGCCGCGCCGACTGGGCGCGGGTGACCGGGCTCGACGCCGACGGCACGCCGATCACGCTGGAGGGCACCGGGCTGTTCGCGCGGATGCTGCAGCACGAGACCGGACACCTCGACGGGTTCCTGTATCTGGACCGGCTGGTGGGCAGGCACGCGCGCAGCGCCAAGCGGGCGGTGAAATCGCACGGCTGGGGTGTGCCCGGTCTGACATGGATGCCCGGCGAGGATCCCGACCCGTTCGGCCACTGACGTGGCGGACCTGCCTGCGGTCGGAACGCGGGTCAGCCTGCGCTACCGGCGACCCGAAGGTTCGGATCCGCCGCTAACAGATGTGATCGGACATCTGCTGGCGAACGGCCCGCGCATTCGGGTGCGGACGAAATCCGGTGCGGTGGTGGAGATCGCGGCCGACGACGTTGTCGCGGTACGGGCTTTGACGGACGCTCCGGTGCGCACATCGCAGATTCGCTCGATGGAGCACGCCGCCGCGCTGGCGTGGCCGGGAACCGAACAGCAGTGGATCGACGGATGGCTGGTGCGAGGCGCGGACGGTTACACGCACCGCGCGAATTCGGCTGTGCCGCTTGGTGTCGAGGCGAGTGTCTGGCTGCCGTGCCGG
>CAVWPQ010000054.1:0-119491 GCA_963756865.1 uncultured Actinomycetota bacterium
CGGTCCGGTTGACCGGCACGACCCAGCGCGGGTCGATCCCGGCAACGCAGTCGGTGATCCTGGCAACCCTCGCGATCGTGCCGGTGGTGGTGCTGGCGCTCGGGGCGCGCGATCGACCCGAGTTCGCGGTGTGGGGTTCGCCGATCCAGGTGATCGTCGGTGTTCTGATCCTGGCTGCCGCGGTCGGCGCGACCGTGATGCGCAACCGTCTGGCCGCCGTGCTGCTGGTCGGCGTCACCGGCTACGGCTGCGGCGCGATCTACGCGTTCCACGGCGCACCCGATCTCGCCCTTACCCAGTTCCTGGTGGAGACCCTGACGCTGGTGGTCTTTGTGCTGGTGCTGCGCACGCTGCCCGCCGAGTCCGACCGTGCGAACATTGGCAGGCACCGCCTGCCACGGGCGGCACTGGCGCTGGCCGTCGGGGCGAGCGTGACCGCGCTCGCGACGTTCGCGATGGCCGCCCGCACCGGTGTCCCGATCGCGGCGTTGCTGCCCGACGCCGCCTACTACCGCGGAAACGGCGCCAACACCGTCAACGTGCTGCTGGTCGACATCCGGGCCTGGGACACTCTCGGCGAGGTCTCGGTGCTCTTGGTGGCGGCCACCGGAGTGGCGTCAATGGTTTTCCGGCACAGGCGTTTCGGCGCCGCACCGCGCGTCGCCGACGCTGGCCAGCCGGACATCGGGCCGATAGGCGCGGTCACCAACAGCCCCGCCGCAGGTGACACCACCTGGCTGCGCGGCAGCGGCCTGCGCGATCCGCAGTACCGATCGCTGGTGCTCGAGGTCGCAACCCGGCTGATCTTCCCGCTCATCATGGTGCTCTCGGCCTACTTCTTCTTCGCGGGCCACAACACACCCGGCGGCGGCTTCGCTGGCGGGCTGACCGCCGGTCTCGCGCTGGTGTTGCGGTATCTCGCGGGTGGTCGCTACGAACTCGGGGAGACGCTGCCGCTGGACGCGGGCAAGATCCTCGGCACCGGCCTCGCCCTGTCGGCGGGCACCGCGGTGGCCTCGCTCTTGCTCGGCGCGCCGGTACTGTCCTCGGCGGTGCTGCAGTTCGACGTTCCGGTGCTGGGCCACATCAAGCTCGTCACCGCGTTGTTCTTCGACCTCGGCGTGTATCTGATCGTCGTCGGACTTGTCCTTGACGTGCTGCGCAGCCTCGGCGCCCGGGTGGACGTCGAGATGGCCGAACAACGTTCAGCGGCGGTGGTACCACGATGACGGCCCTGCTCGTTCCGCTCGTACTGATCGGCGGCCTCACCAGCGTCGGGGTGTATCTGCTGCTGGAGCGCAGCCTGACCCGAATGTTGTTGGGACTGTTGCTGATCAGTAACGCGGTCAACCTGTTGATCCTGCTTGTGGGCGGCCCGTCGGGGAACCCGCCGGTGCGTGGCAGGATCAGCGACGGCCAGACCGCCACCGCCGACCCGCTGGCGCAGGGGATGATCCTCACCGCCATCGTCATCAGCATGGGCATCGCGGCCTTCGTATTGTCGTTGATCTACCGGACCTACCAGCTGACGACCGACGAAGCGGTTGCCAACGATCCCGAGGACACCCGCGTCGCCCACCTGTCCGATGAGGAGCTCGCCGCTCTCGACGAGGCCAGGCCGACCCCCGATCCCTCCCTCGACACCGACGAACCCGACGAGCTGGACGCGTTGCCGGGGCTGAAGGGCTCGCGATGAGCACCTCCTCTGTGCTGACCCCGCTGCCCGTGCTGATTCCGTTGATCGCCTCGGCCGCAACGCTGGTGGCCGGTCGCCGACCCCGGCTGCAACGAACCATCACACTGCTCGCGTTGACGGCGGTGGTCGCGGTGTGCGCGGCTCTGGTCTACTACGCCGACCGCGAGGGCACGATCGCAGTGCAGGTCGGCGGCTGGGGACAGAGCGTTGCCGGTATGGGCCCGCTGGGCATCACACTTGTGGTGGACCGGCTTTCGGCGCTGATGCTCCTCGTCTCGTCGATCGTGCTGCTCACCGTGGTCTTCTACGCCATCGGCCAGGGCATCAGGGACGGCGGCGACCGCCAACCTGTTTCGATCTTCCTACCCACCTATCTCGTGCTTTCGGCAGGCGTGTGCAACGCGTTCCTCGCCGGCGACCTGTTCAACCTCTTCGTCGGGTTCGAGGTACTGCTGGCGGCGAGCTTCGTACTGCTGACCATCGGGGCGAGCGCCGAGCGCGTTCGGGTCGGCATCTCCTACGTCATGGTCTCGATGGTGTCGTCGGTGATCTTCCTGATCGCCATCGCGCTCATCTACGCGGCTACGGGCACACTCAACATGGCCGAGGTCGCCGTTCGGATGGACGGGGTGGCAGCGGGCACCCGCAGCGCCATCTTCGCGGTGCTGCTCGTCGCGTTCGGCATCAAGGCGGCGGTCTTCCCGCTGTCCTCCTGGCTGCCGGACTCCTATCCGACCGCCCCCGCGCCCGTCACCGCGGTGTTCGCCGGTCTGCTCACGAAAGTCGGTGTGTACGCGATCATCCGGGCGCACACGCTGCTGTTCCCCAACGGCGGGCTTGACCGGATGCTGATGGTGGCGGCATTCCTCACCATGATCGTCGGCATCCTCGGCGCCATCGCGCAGAGCGACATCAAACGGCTGCTGTCCTTCACCCTTGTCAGCCATATCGGCTACATGGTGTTCGGCGTCGCGCTGTCCAGCGAGCTCGGAATGTCCGGCGCGATCTACTACGTCGCGCACCACATCCTCGTGCAAACCGCGCTGTTCCTGGTCGTCGGACTGATCGAGCGGCAAGCGGGCGCATCCACGCTTCAACGTCTCGGCGGCCTCGCGGCGGCGAGTCCGCTGCTGGCCTTCGTTTTCGTCATCCCCGCGCTCAATCTCGGTGGCATACCTCCGTTTTCCGGCTTCGTCGGCAAGGTCGCGCTGCTCGAGGCGGGCGCTCAGAACGGATCCGTGCTGGCCTGGCTGCTTGTCGGCGGCAGCGTGGTGACCAGCCTGCTGACGCTGTATGTGGTGTCCCGCGTCTGGACGCTGGCATTCTGGCGCACGCGCACCGACGCCCCTGAGGGCGATTTCGCCTCGGCGGCCCCCTCGGTGCTGCTCGACGACACAGAGGACATCCTGCTCGCCGACCGAACGGACGTCGGACGGATGCCCGTCGGCATGCTGGTGCCCACCGGGGCGCTCATCGCCGTCGGGCTCACGCTCACGGTGCTCGCGGGTCCGATCGTCGCCTACAGCGATCGCGCTGCCGCCGAGGTCCTGGACCGTGACCGCTACATCTCTGCCGTCCTCGGAGAGGGGGTGCGATGAGGGGTCACCTGTTGCGTGTGTGGGTGCTCTGCTGGCTGATGTTGGTCTGGGTGCTGTTGTGGGGCACGGCAACACCTGCCAACATCATCGGCGGGTTTGCGGTCGCGTTGGTGGTCACGCTGCTGTTGCCACTGCCTGCGGTGCCCGTCGAGGGCAGGGTCCACCCGCTGTCGCTTCTGAAGCTGATATTCGTCGTCGCCTACCAGTTGGTGCTGTCGTCGGCGCAGGTGGCGTGGCTGGCGATCAAACCGGGACCGCCCCCGCTGACGGCGGTGCTGCGCGCCCAGCTGTCGATCAAGTCCGATCTGGTGCTGGCTCTGGCCAGCAACATCATGACGATCATCCCCGGCTCGATGGTGCTGGAGATCGACCAGCAGCGGCGGCTCATCTACGTGCACGTGATCGATGTCGGCAACGACAAGGCCGTCGCCCGCTTCTACAAGCAGGTCGCGCAGATCGAACGTCTGCTGATCGCGGCCTTCGAGCGCGACGCGGACTGGCAGCCCTCGGCGGCGGCAAAGGAGAGATCGTGAATACCGTGTGGATCATCGCCGCGGTGATGCTGACCGCGGCGGCGGTCATCGTGATGTTCCGGATCCTGGCCGGGCCAAGCACCTTGGATCGCATCGTCGCGCTGGACACCCTGGTGGCCGTGACGATGTGTGCGATCGGCACCTGGGCCGCCTTCAGCTTGGACACCACCGTCACCTACGCGCTCAGTGCGCTCGCGCTGATCAGCTTCGTCGGCTCGGTGAGTGTCGCGCGGTTCCGCGTTCCCGATCTACGTCGGAATCGCGAAAGCAGGTATCCGCGATGAACGTTCTCGACATCGTGACCGCGGTGCTCGTGCTCAGCGGTTCGACGCTGGCACTGACCGCGGCGATCGGCGTCGTCCGGTTCCCCGACACCCTCTCGCGAATGCACGCCGCAACCAAGCCGCAGGCGCTGGGACTGCTGCTGGTCCTGGCCGGCGCGGCTATCCGGCTGCGTGGCAATGTGGATGTCGGCATGCTGATCCTGACAGGCATCTTCACCTTGATCACCGCACCGGTCGTCGCCAACCGGGTGGGACAACTGGCGTACCGCGAGCAGAACCTTGCCGACGTGCTCATCGAGGATGATCTACGCGGCGTCGCCGAAGGCGAGCGCGAGTGAGGATCGCAGCGAGGAACGAGCGAGGACCGGAGCGAGCGCGAGCCGAGCAGTGAACACCGAAGGCGGGACGAATGACAAGAACTGACGACGACTCCTGGGATATCACCGAGAGTGTCGGCGCTACTGCACTGGGCGTGGCGTGGGCGCGGTCTCAGGAGGCGACGTCGGACTGCCCGTTGTTCACCGACCCGTACGCCGAGGTGTTCGTCGAGGAGGCGATCGCGCGCGGCTGGCAGTCGCCGCAGCGTCACATGGCGGAGCGGATCCGGTCGATAGCCGGTTACGCCGCATCGCGCACCAAATGGTTCGACGAGTTCTTCATCTCCGCGGGCGCGGGAGGCATCGAGCAGGCGGTGATCCTTGCCGCGGGCCTGGACGCAAGGGCGTGGCGGCTGCCGTGGAACGACGGAAGCGCCGTCTACGAGATCGACCAGCCGAAGGTGCTCGCATTCAAGACCCAGACCCTGCACACCCGCGGATCCGACCCCGCGATCCGGTATGTGCCCGTGCCCATCGATCTCCGCCAGGACTGGCCGAAGGCGTTGCAGGACGCAGGCTTCGACCCGAGCGAGCCGACCGCGTGGGCAGCCGAGGGGCTACTTCCCTATCTGCCCGCCGCCGGTCAGGATCTGCTGTTCGAACGCATCACCGATCTCAGCGCACGCGGCAGCCGCGTCGGGGTTGAGGCCTTCGGCGCCGGGTTCTTCGATCCGGATTACCTGGCAAGCCGCCGCGAGCGGGTGCGCCAGATGCGCGAAGACGCGGGCGTCCCCGATGACACCCCCGACGTTGCGGATCTGTGGTTCATCGAGGACCGCACCGAGGTCACCGACTGGTTCACCGACCACGGCTGGGACGTGTCGGCGATCCACGCCGCCGACCTGATGACGAGGTTCAACCGCACGACCGACGACGACACAACGCCGCGAACGGTTTTCGTCGAAGCGAGATTGACTGACTAATCGCCTGACAGCTGGAACTCGACGAGCGCGCTGACGGTCTCGACGGCTTCCCGGAGCGCCTCCACCCGCGCGGCGACGGTCGGCGCGGCCAGCACCGAATAGCGGTCGGCCTGCCCCATCGGAAGACGGGCTGTCAACGCGTACAACCACATTGCCGCATCGGGCGCCGCATCGGCTCCCGCCACGATGTCGCGCCCGCTGACCTCCGCGCCGCGGGCGGCGGCGATCCGCTCGAACAGCGCGATCATGCTGTCCTCGATCTCGCGGATGGGGTCGGCGCCGACGTGCTCGCCGGGCTCGTCGGGCCACAGCTCGAACGCGGCCCGCGGGTACGGGTTGTCGGGTTGCCATTCGAGAACCCGGATCCGCTCGGCCATCACGCAGTTGACTTGGTATAGCCCGTCGCCGAATTCGGCGACCTCGGTGATGTGGGCCATCGTCCCGACGTCGCTGCGGGCTTCGCCGCCGCCCACCTCGCGGCCCGCCGCGATCAGCACGACCCCGAACGCCGGGTCGTCCATTTTCAGACAGTCGGCGACCAGTGCGGAGTACCGCGGTTCGAAGATCCGCAGCGGCAGTTCCTCACCGGGCAGCATCGCCCTTTCGAGCGGGAACATCGGGAGCGTCGCCACAGCTAGATGTCCAGCTCGCCGATCAACGCGTCGACAACGGCGCGCAGATCGCCATCGTTGTCCTCGGCGACGCGTCGCTGGCGCTGATAGGACGCGCCCTGGGCGCAGATGTTGGCGATGTCGGCCAGCTCGTCAGCGCAGCCAAGGGATTTCGCCACCGGTTCGAGCCGGTTCAGCAGCTCGTCGACGTCCTCGGTGACCAATCTTTCGTTGCTGTCGGCGTCGAGGATGATCACCGCGTCGAGGCCGTAGCGCGCGGCTCGCCACTTGTTTTCCTGCACATGCCACGGCGGCATGGTCGGCAGCTCTTCGCCCGCGTCCAGCCTGCGATCCAGATCGACGATCAGGCAGTGAGTCAACGCGGTCAGCGCACCGAGCTCGCGCAGGTTGGAGACACCGTCGAAGATGCGCACCTCAACAGTGCCGAGATGCGGGGAAGGCCTGATGTCCCAACGGATCTCGTTCATGTGGTCGATGATGCCGGTCTTCTTCTGGTCGTGCACGAACCCTTCCCACTGCGCCCACGTCTGAAAGTGGAACGGCAGGCCCGCCGTCGGCAGCTGCTGGAACATCATCGCCCGGTTGCTCGCGTATCCGGTGTCCCCGCCCTCCCAGTATGGCGACGAGGAGGACAACGCGAGCAGGTGCGGATAGTGATTGAGCAGCGAAGTGACGATCGGCATCACCTTGTGCGCAGACGAGATACCGACGTGTACGTGCACACCCCAGATCAACATCTGGCGGCCCCACCACTGGGTTCGCTTGATCAGCTCCGCGTAACGCGGCGCGTCGGTCAACTTCTGCGCGGACCATTTCGCGAACGGGTGCGTGCCTGCACAGAACAGCTCCATCCCGCGGTCGTGCACGACTTGGCGCGCGGGCACCAGGGTGGTGCGCAGGTCGTCCATCGCCTGGCCGGCGTTATCACAGATGCCGGTGACGATCTCAACCGTGTTGCGCAGCAATTCCTTGTGCACACGCGGGTTCTCACCGATCTCGGCGATCACCGCGGCCGCCTCGTTGCTCAGGTCCCGCGTCCCGGCGTCGACGAGGGCGAACTCCCATTCGACACCAACGGTCGGCCGGGGGGACCCGGCGAAATCTATGCGACTGCTAACCGGTGCCGATAACACCGCACGCGACCCGCTTTCCGGCGTCGCCGGTGGCGAGCGTGGTCTGGTCAGGAGGCGGAGTGCCGTTGGTCTGCTGGTAGCGCTCCGGCGGGATGTTGGCGAAGTTGTCGGCCTTCTCGTGAATGATGATCGACGTCTTCGCGCCTGCCTCCAGATCCTCCGCGGTGAACGCGTCGGTCGTCGTCACCAACTCCGCCGTGCCGTCCTCACGCACCTGGAGCGAGGTGAGATCGCCACTGGCCGGATGCCCGCTGTGGCCCGGAGCCTGGAAATGCCCTCCGGCGGAGTTGAAGTCGCCAGGCTCGCCGCCGGTCGGCGCGACCGAACTGGCTTCGCACTTTCCCACCGAATGGATGTGCAGTCCGTGGAAGCCAGGCGCGAGTTGCCCCGAACCGGTCGACTTCACCGTCACGGTCACATAGCCACTCGAGAAGGCGAAGTCCGCGGTGGCCACGGTGGTGCCGCCGGCGTTCTTCAGTTGCGCGGTGAGCTTCTCGCCTGAAGGTGCGGCCTGTCCCTCGCCCCCGCCCCCGCCCCCTGCCTCGGCAGAAGGCGCGGGCGACCCGGTCCACACCGACGGTGTGGTGCCCGGTTGCGACGCCACCGGTTCATAAGGGGTACAGGCACTCAGCGCGAGTGTGGGGATGGCGAACAGGGTGGCTACGGTCAGCGTCTGCGCACGCATGGCAAGCATGCCGTGAGCCTATCCCGTCACCGCTACGACCACGCCCGGTGGTTGCTCAGCCAGTTCAGGCGCCCTCGGCTCGACCGGCGCCTGCAGCACCTGGCCGACCTCGTCGGCGGACTCCCGCTCGCCGGGCGCGTCGCTGAAGTAGACGGTGGTCGCGGTCAGTCCCTCGATCGTGAGGTTCCCGGTTTCGGTGACATTCCAGCCGGCTTCGCGCAGCTGATTGGCGGTGTTCTCGGCTGCGCCAGCGGTCTCCGACGTGTTGTAGACACGGACCTCGGCCTTCGCGGCGGGCGGCGGCGACTCCGACGACGTCGGCGAGGGTGTCGAAGTGGTGCTGACGGCGACCGGCGAGTCGTCGGCGCTTGAGTCGTCTCCGGAGCCCATCGCCTGGAATCCCACCAGCAGAAAGACGACGCCGAGAAACAGCAGCACCATCACCATGGCGCGCAGGGGCAGCCCGGATGAATCGGAATGGCGCTCGTTCATTGGGCCCACTGTATCGGCGTGGTGCGCAAACCCACGAAAGGCTCAGGTCACCTCGAAGCCGAGACGGCGTGCCGCCCGCGCCTTCTGCCTGCTCGCGCGCAGCCGCCGCAACCGTTTGACCAGCATCGGATCGGCTGCCAGTGACTCCGGCCGGTCAACGAGGGCGTTGAGTACCTGGTAGTAGCGGGTCGCCGACATCGAGAACAGCTCCTTGATTGCGTCTTCCTTGGCGCCTGCGTACTTCCACCACTGGCGTTCGAACGCCAGAATGTCGTGTTCGCGACGGGTCAGCCCGTCGGTGAGCTCAGAGTCGTCCCCGGATTGCTCAGTCCGCGCCATGGCGCCGTCTGGATTAATCCCCATTGCTCCCTGACTCGTTCCCACACTCAAAAGCTCTCTAGCGATACGGCGAATATTGAACCACGGCATTGCTTGTTGGGCCGTCAGCCAACCGGGCGAGTCGGCTCACTTAAGCTTGCCAACCGTGGCAGTCGTACCTATCCGAATCGTCGGAGATCCCGTCTTACACACCGCGACCACTCCGGTGCCGGTTGCCGACGACGGTTCGCTGCCGTCCGATATCGCCGGCTTGATCGCAGACCTCTACGAGACGATGGACGCCGCGTACGGCGTCGGCCTCGCCGCCAACCAGATCGGCGTGTCCAAGCGGGTGTTCGTCTACGACTGCGCGGAGGACCGCGGCAAGACGGCCCGCAGGCGCGGTGTGATCGTCAACCCGGTGCTGGAAACCTCCGAGGTGCCCGAGACGATGCCCGACCCGGACGACGACGACGAGGGTTGCCTTTCGGTGCCTGGCGAGTCGTTTCCGACCGGCCGCGCCGACTGGGCCAGGGTGACCGGCCTGGACGCCGACGGCACGCCGATAACGCTGGAGGGCGCCGGGCTGTTCGCGCGGATGCTGCAGCACGAGACCGGACACCTCGACGGGTTCCTGTATTTGGACCGGTTGGTCGGCAGGCACGCACGCAGCGCCAAGCGAGCGGTGAAATCGCACGGCTGGGGTGTGCCCGGCCTGACGTGGATGCCCGGCGAGGACCCCGACCCGTTCGGCCACTGAGATGGCAGACCTGCCCGCGGTCGGGACGCGGGTCAGCCTGCGCTATCGGCGACCCGAAGGTTCGGTCCCGCCACTCACCGATGTGATCGGCCATCTGCTTGCGACTGACCCGCGCATCCGGGTGCGAACGAAAACCGGTGCGGAGGTGGAGATCGCGGCCGACGATGTTGTCGCGGTGCGGGCCTTGACGGATGCTCCGGTGCGCACATCGCAGATCCGCTCGATGGAGCACGCCGCCGCGCTGGCCTGGCCGGGAACCGAACAGCAGTGGATCGACGGCTGGCTGGTGCGCGGCGCGGGCGGCTACACCCACCGCGCGAATTCGGCTGTGCCACTTGGCGTCGAGGCGAGTATGGCCGCCGTGCCGGCAGTCGTCGACTGGTATGCGCGACGCGGTCAGACACCATGGCTGGCGGTGGCCGACCGGCTGCTGAAACTTCCCGGCGCGATTTCGGTGCATCTCGAGACGGTCGTGATGGTGTGCGACCTGCCCGCGGGTGAACCCGATGAGACGGTGACGCTGACGTCCCGGCCCGACGCGGAGTGGCTGCGACTCTACGAGCGAGACGTTCCCGTCGAGGTGTTGTCGGCCGTCGTCGACGGCATCGTGGTGTTCGCGAGGCGCGGTGACGCCGCGGTCGGGAGGGCCGCGGTCACCACCGCGCCGGACGGAACCCGATGGGCTGGTGTGTCGGCCGTGCGTGTCGCAACCGATCACAGGCGAGAGGGGCACGCGCGCGCCCTGTGCGCTGCGCTGATGGCCTGGGCCACCGGACAGGGTGCGCAGCACTGCTATGCGCAGGTGCTCGCCGACAACGCGGCTGCGATCGCCCTGTACGAGCAACTCGGGTTCACGACACAGCACCGTGAGCGCTACGTCGACGGTGCACACGTGAGAAGTGGTGTGGATCCGTAGCCTGTAGCCATGCGGCTGGCGACCTGGAACGTGAACTCGATCCGGGCCCGCGTCGACCGCGTGACCGACTGGCTGGAACGCGCCGACGTCGACGTGCTGGCCATGCAGGAAACCAAGTGCAACGACGACCAGTTCCCCACCATGCCGTTCGCCGCCATCGGCTACGACGTCGTGCACTGCGGTTTCAACCAGTGGAACGGCGTGGCGATCGCGTCGCGTGTCGGTATCGACGAGGTCGCGGTCGGCTTCGACGGCCAGCCGACCTGGAGCGGCAGCCCCGATGTCGAGGCCGCGGCCGAGGCGCGCGCACTCGGCGCGACGTGTGGCGGTGTCCGGGTGTGGAGCCTGTACATCCCCAACGGCCGCACGGTGGATTCTCCGCACTACACCTATAAGCTGGCATGGCTTGCCGCGCTGAAGGATACGGCGCAGGGCTGGCTCACCGAGAACGCTGACGCGCAGATCGCGCTGACCGGTGACTGGAATATCGCGCCCACCGACGAGGACGTGTGGAGTGTCGAGGCCTACCAGGGCAGCACCCATGTGACCGCACCAGAACGAGCCGCGTTCAGCGCCATCGTCGACGCCCAATTCGCCGATGTGGTGCGGCCTTTCACGCCGGGGCCTGCGGTCTTCACCTACTGGGACTACACCCAGCTGCGCTTTCCCAAGAACCGCGGTATGCGCATCGACTTCATCCTCGGCTCACCGGCGCTGGCGCAACGGGTGATTCACGCCGAGATCGTTCGCGAGGAACGCAAGGGCAAATCACCAAGCGACCACGCCCCGGTCTTGGTGGAGCTGAACACCTAGGTAGGCGACTACCCCACTGGGAAAAAGCAACGCCACGGGCTGTCGCGAGGACTTACCCTCACGTCAGGAGCGATCCGGGGGTGCCCTGATGAAGCAACATGAAGCCGAACTGCGACTGGCATTGGTCTGCTACGGCGGCGTCTCGTTGGCCGTGTACATGCATGGAGTCACCAAGGAACTGCACAAATTGCTGCGCGCGGCAAGGAGGTTCGACGAGCATCCCGTCACGAATCCGTTCGACGGCGGCACGGAAGCCGTGTACTTCGATGCCTTGACCGACATCGCCGCGACCGGGCCGAGGCTGATGGTGAGCATCGACATCATCGGTGGTACCTCGGCCGGTGGCATCAACGGTATCGCGCTGGGCAAAGCCATCGGACGTAACGCCAGCCTCGAACCCCTGAAAAAGGTGTGGATCGACGACGGCGACATCGGCAAGCTACTTCGCGGAACCAGGTTGTTCGGTTCGAAGGCGCAGGTGTTCTTCACGGTCGCCAGGCAGCTGACCAGGCTGATGGGTCCCTCGTCGCCGCTTCGCGGCGAGTACATGTCGAAGTTGTTACTGCAGGCGTTGACGGAGATGGACGAGGATCGGGGGCCCGAGGCGCCGTCGCTGTTGCCCGGTAAAGCTCCCGAGCTCGAACTGTATGTTCCGACAACAGATCTCAACGGGTTTGAGGTGCTCGTCCCGTCCGGCATCGGCGGTGCGAGCAACCGTGACCGCGATTACCGCCAGGTGCTGGCCTTCCACGGGGTCGGCGGCGAGCTGGAGCGGTTCGGAGAGGAATTCACCGCCGATCTCGCGTTCGCAGGCCGTGCGACCTCGAGCTTTCCCGGCGCGTTCGCGCCCGTGAGCCAGGCGTCGTTCAAAGACGAGGTCGGCAGAGACGTTCGACTCCACCCGGAGACGGTGTTGCTCTGCCAATACGATCGGGACCAATCCGCGGACGTCTATTTCGTCGACGGCGGCGTGCTGAACAACGCGCCGTTCGATCTTGTCATCGACGCGATCGCCAGGCGCAGAGCACAGTCGCGCGTGTACCGACAGCTGATCTACATCGAACCCGATCCAGGGCAAGCGCTCTATTCGCCGATCGGCGCGAAGCCTACGGGCAAGGGGAGACAGTGGCTCAAGGACGTCTTCTACACGTTGTCCACGGTGCGAGGCAGCCATCCGATCCTGACGGAGCTGACGAAACTCCGCGATATGAATTGGCGTATCGCGGAGGTTCAGGCGATCGCCGAGCAGCAGGAGGCCTACGTCGAGGAGCGAACCACCGTCGTGATGAAGGGAATGATGACGGGCGACTCGCTGCAGCGGATGGAGGATGCGACGACCACTGAACTCGTCGACGAGCTCACCGCCACCAGTGGGTTGCCACCCGACGATGTCATCCGCAACATTTCGGACAGGGTCTACAAGAGCGCGCAGAAGTCTCTCGGCGCCACGTGGTCGACGTATCAGCGACTGAAGTTCGAAGCCGTGCTGAACCGGCTTGCCGACGAGGTCAACGAGTGCCTGGGAAATCCGAAGCCGTCGGCGAAGGCGGGCTTCGTGGCCGCGACCTTGATCGCGTGGGCGCGTCAGCACCCCGCATGGCAGCACGGCCCGGAGAACACAGAAGCGCTCGGGAAGCTTTTGCGGCACACCGATATGCCCTACCGCGAGCGGCGCCTGGTCTTCATCCTCTCGCGAATCAACGACCTGTACGGCATGGACGACGAGGCGAGACCGCCGGTCGGCGATATCGATGCGCTGAAGGCGAAAGTCTGGTCGATGATCGCCGAGATCCGCGCGGGAACCGTCGCGGCGGTCGGGCTGATCCGGCTGGGGGGTGCGTTGGATCTGCTGAACCTGAGCGATACCGACGCCGTGGCGATGAACCCGGAAGCGTTCGCACGGGCCAAGACAGACGACCTGCAGAGAATTCTCGACCAGTACGCCGACAATGTGAAATCCCTCAGCGACGACAGCGCGGAGCTGCTCGCCACATTTCGGGCGCACACCACAAACTGGACATCCACGGGGGCACAGGACTCGCTGCTCAACCGCTACCTGGGCTTCGCCCTGTGGGACGGCATTCTGTTCCCGACGATCTCGCTGAGCGAACTCCCCCAACTATCAGGCATCCCGGTCGCGCAGTTCAGCCCACTGAACGCAACAGCATTGAAACCACCGGCCGACAAAGGTGAAACCAAGCCGGCCAAGCTGAAGGGTATTCCAGTTCACCATTTCGCAGCCTTCTTCCAGGCGGAGTACCGCGAGAACGACTACCTATGGGGCCGGTTGGACGGCGCGGAGCTGATTCTGCGAATGCTCTACGACGTGGCGAAAACCCATGCATCCGAACCGATCGCGGCTGCCGACGAGACCCCGCCGCACCTCGCGGCCGCACTCAAGGCGGTGCTTGACACCGAAACGGATCTCACTCGCGTCAAGAGCCTGCGCGAGAATCTGACCAAGCAGGTCGAGGCAATGAGCTAGGCCTCGGTGTCGGTGTCGCCGTAGCGGCCGGGATTGAACATCGATGCGACCGCGCCGATCAGCATCATCACCGCGGCCGCGATGAACACCACGGTCAGGCCGGAGTGAAACGGTTCGGTGATCAGCTGCGGGAAAAACGTCTTGCCTGTCAGCACGTCGGCGTTTACCCCGGGGGCGGCGAGCGCCCCTGAGGGCGCAAGCAGTTCGGCGATCGGGTTGTAACCCAGGAACGCCGCGAACAAACTGCCGACGGGCGGCAGGTTGGCCACGTCGCCGGCGACGGTTGCGGAGACGCCCTGAGCCTGCAGGCCACTGCTCATCGCCGAGGGCAGCGTGTGCGCCAGCCCCACGATCATCAGCGAGAAGAAGACACCGATCGACAGCGACGAGCCCGCGTTGAAGAACGTCGCGCGCACACCCGAGGCGGAGCCGCGTTGTGCGGCAGGCACACTCGACATGATCGCGGCGGTGTTGGGCGCGGTGAAGATACCACCGCCGAGTCCGTTCAGGAACACCAGCACTGCGAAGAGCCAGTAGTCGAAGTTCACTGGAATCATCACCAGCGCAACGAAGGTCACCGCCATCAACAGCATGCCGCCGACTGTGAACGGGCGTGCTCCGAAGCGATCGGAAAGGGAGCCGGCAAGTGGACCGGCCACCAGGAAGCCCGCGGTCATCGGCAGCATGTAGATGCCCGCCCACAGCGGCGTCGACTCGAAGCTGTAGCCGTGCAAGGGCAGCCAGATGCCCTGCAGCCAGATGATCAGCATGAACTGCAGACCGCCACGCCCCATCGATGACATCAGACCGGCGAGGTTGCCCATTCCGAACGACGCCGACCGGAACAGCCTGATGTCGACCATCGGGTCGGCGACCCGCAGTTCGATGAAGCAGAACGCCACCAACGAGAGCAGGCCGAAGATGATCGCGCCGAGCACATATGGACTGGTCCAACCGGTGGTGGAGTCACCGTAGGGCTGGATGCCGTAGGTGATACCGGTGAGCAGCACCGTGAGGCCGAGGCCGAAGGACAGAATGCCCGCCCAGTCGAGCCTGCCGGGCGTGCGGACGCCGAGTTCCCTCAGCGAGCGGATGCTCCAGATCGTCCCGAGGATGCCGATCGGCACGCCGACCCAGAAGATCGCCTTCCAGTGCCACTCGGAGAGGAAGCCGCCGATCAGCAGGCCGAGGAAGGAACCCGCCACTGCGGCGACCATGTTCACGCCCAGTGCCATGCCGCGCTGGTTCGACGGGAACGCGTCGGTGAGGATCGCCGACGACGATGCCATCAGCATCGCGCCGCCGACACCCTGCAGGACCCGCCAGCCGATCAGCCACAGCGCACCGCTGCCCAGATGGAACGGGTCGAATGACAGCGCGACGGCAGCGACGGTGAACACCACGAAGCCGAGGTTGTAGATGCGCACCCGGCCGAACATGTCGCCGAGCTTGCCGAACGGGACCACGAGAACGGCGGTGACAACCAGGTATCCCATCAGCATCCACAGCAGATAGCTGACATTGCCGGGGGCCAGCGGATTCAGGCCGATACCGCGGAAGATCGCAGGCAGAGAGATCAGCACGATCGAGGCGTTGATGGTCGCCAGCAGTGTGCCCAGCGTGGTGTTGGACAGCACCACCCACTTGTACAAGGGGTGGTCGTGGTCCATCCGCCTGCGCCTGCGCGCGGTTTCGGCGACTGCCGCATCGGCGTCGGCCACGACTGGGGACTTCGTCATCTCGGTTTCGGTCGTCATCAAATGTCGCTTACGTATCGATTCATTTCGGCTCAAAAAACATATATTAGCTATACAAACCATTCATGAGCAATTTGTGTTCCATGCGATAGCGTGGGAGCTGCCTGAACACCCCGCGGGAGCGCGCACCGAGCGCGCTGAGAGGACGGCTCGAGCCTCCAAGGTGCCGTCGACCGTATGAACCTGACCGGGTAATGCCGGCGTAGGGAGATGTGAATGAGTTTCCTACCTCTGACTCCCGGCGGTCAGACCCCGCCACGGGTGATGACGATCGCGGGGTCGGACTCCGGCGGCGGCGCGGGCATCCAGGCCGATATGCGCACCTTCGCACTGCTCGGCGTGCACGGCTGCGTCGCGGTGACCGCCGTGACCGTGCAGAATTCGATGGGAGTCAAGGGCTTCCACGAGATTCCGCTCGATGTCATCGCCGGCCAGATCGAAGCCGTCGCGAGCGATATCGGAATCCAGGCCGCAAAGACCGGCATGCTGGCGTCGTCGGCCATCATCGCGACCATCACCGACACCTGGCGATCGCAGGGGCTGGCGGGAACTGTGCCGCTTGTCGTCGATCCGGTGTGCGCGTCGATGCACGGCGACCCACTGTTGCACCCGAGCGCGCTGGATTCGCTGCGCAACGAGCTTTTCCCGCTGGCCACTCTGGTGACGCCGAACCTGGACGAGGTACGCCTGCTCGTCGATATCGACGTCGTCGACGACGCCTCCCAGCGCGACGCCGCCCGCGCGTTGCACGCCCTCGGACCCCAATGGGCACTGGTCAAGGGCGGCCATCTGCGGTCGTCGCCGAACAGCCCCGACCTGTTGTATGACGGCGCCGAGTTCCACACCTACGGCGCGACCCGCATCGACACCGGCGACGACCACGGTGCGGGCGACACGCTCGCCGCCGCCACCGCGAGTGCGCTGGCACACGGCTACACCGTGCCGGACGCGGTCGCGTTCGCGAAGTCGTGGGTGACCGAATGTCTGCGTGCCGCTTACCCGTTGGGCCACGGCCACGGGCCGGTTTCGCCGCTGTTCCGGTTGGGCCGCACGCCGTGACCCTCGACGACATCGCGGGAGTCGCGCACGAGCCTGCAGGCAAGCCGAAGGGCGCGGTGGTGTTGACGCACGGGGCAGGCGGCAGCCGGGAGGCGCCGCTGCTGAAGAAGATCTGCGACGAGTGGGCCGCCCGCGGCTGGCTCGCCGTGCGCTACAACCTGCCCTACCGCAGACGTAGGCCGAAAGGGCCGCCGTCGGGATCGGCGGCAACCGATCAGGCAGGCATCGTCGAGGCCGTCGAGCTGCTGCGAACGATGACCAAGGGTCCGGTCATCGCGGGCGGCCATTCCTACGGCGGACGGATGACGTCGATGGCAGTCGCCGAAGGCACCGCGCGCGTCGACGCGCTGACGCTGTTCTCCTATCCGCTGCACCCGCCGGGCAAGCCCGAACGGGCCCGCACCGAGCACCTGCCCCGGATCGCGGCGCCGACGGTGTTCACCCACGGCACTTCCGACCCGTTCGGTTCCATCGAGGAACTTCGCGCCGCCGCGGCGTTGATCCCGGCGGCCACCGAGGTCGTCGAGATCACCGGCGCCGGCCACGATCTCGGCTCCAAGAGTCTCGATGTGCCGGTGCTGGCGGTCGACGCGGCGCTACGGTTGCTCTCGTGACCATGCCCCCTGGCCCGCCACCCGATCAGCCGCCGCCGCCGGGAAGCTATCCCCCGCCGCCGGGGAGCTGGCCGCCTCCCCCGCCACCTCCGCCTGGCTACCCGCCGCCGCCACCTCCGCCAGGTGCGTATCCGCCGCCACCGCAGCACTATCCACCGCCGCCCGGTCAATACGCGCCGCCGACTCCCGGCACCAACTGGTGGGCGGTCATCTCATTGATCTTCGGCCTCATCGGCGGTGTTCTGATCAGTGTCGTCTGCGGCATCATCGGGCTGAACCGCGCCAAGAAGGGCCAGGGCGGGCGCGGCATGGCCATCGCGGGCCTCGTGCTCTCCGCGCTCTGGGCAGTGGGCATCGTGGTCCTGGTGGCGGCGCTGCTCATCTTCGACAAGGGCACCGTGAGCGCCAACGAGGTGAAGGCAGGCGACTGCCTCAAAGAACTGCCCGCCTCGGGCCTGGTGATCACCGTCGACACCGCGCCGTGCAGCGAGCCGCACACCGGCGAGATCTTCTCGGTGATGACGATGCCCGACGGCGACTTCCCCGGCACGTTCGCGATCGAGGGGTACCAGAACAAGTGCGCGCCCGAGTTGGCGGACTATTCGCCCGAAGCCGCCGAGGACCCCGGCGTCGGGTTGTTCGTGCTGTTCCCGAGTGAGGATTCATGGGCGCAGGGCGACCGCACGGTGACCTGCGTCGCGACCAGCGATTCACCTCGCACCGGAACGCTGAAGAAGTGAAAGGAACAACCGTGGCAAAAGAGGAATCCGGCGGATCAGCCGTCGCGACGATCGCCGGCCTAGGACTTGCAGGTGCAGGCATCGCGCACTTCGTCAAACCGGAACTGTTCGACGACATCACCCAGCAGGCTTTTCCACGCGAAACCCGCACGCACGTCCTCATCGACGGCGGCATCGAGACCGCGATCGGACTCGGGCTCATTTCGCGAAAGACGCGCAAGCTGGCGGTCGTCGGGCTGCTCGGCTACGGCGCCTATCTGGCGGGCAACGTCGTCCGCAACCGGTAGCGGCCCAACAGTGTGAGGTCGAGCAGGCCGCCGACCATCACACGCGACGCAGCGGTGTTGTCGTAGTGCACGAGCCTGCCGACATCGATAACCAGCGCCATGCCCGCGTGCACGGCGAACCTTGCCTGTCCGACGGTCCAGTCCGACCGGATCGCGGTGACGAGCCGCACCCACGACTCGACCGTCGCCCTCTGCAGGTTGCGGAGGATCTTCTGGTCTGCGGGCGCCATATTCACCCGTTCGGTGTAGTAGACGTAGGCGAGTTCCGGATGGTCGAACGACCTCTTCACGTAGGCGTCGATCAGGCCGGTCAACGCCTCCTCCGGATCTGCGACAGCGCCGAGGATCGACGAGGCCTCCGACGACAGCCGGTCAGCAGCCCGCCGGTATATCGCGGCCAGGATGTCGTTCTTGCCAGAGAAATAGCGGTATATCCCCGACGTCGGCATGCCGACCGCCGACGCGATCTCCTCCATGGTGGTGTCCCGGTAGCCCTTGCGATTGAACAACGCCACCGACTCCGTCAGCAGCGCTTCGTACTTCGACGGGTCGACGCCGATCCGCCGACTGCGCTCGTGCTCGTCGACGATCGCGTCCGTGGGCAGGCCAACGTCGGCGGTCGAGATCGCGGTGGCGACTTCGGCCAGCACAGCCCGGATGTGGACCGCGGGCAGCTTGGCGTGGTGGTCGACGATGCTGCCGATCACGCTGAGCATCGACGATGAAAGCATCCAGCGCTGTCGAGAGGTGAGACCTGGCCGAAGTGCCATGAGCGGCCGCTGAATTCGATGGTTGACCGTCCGCATTTGGCCGTTGAGCGTCGTCTGGTCGTCGCCCCGCAGGTAGCGCGCCTCCCACCGGTACAGCCCGCCGGACTCTCGGTTGACCAGTGCGGTGTCGATGATCGCGGCGATGAGGCGCTGCAGCGTGTCCGCGTCGGCCGCCGCCTCGTCGGAGAACGCCGTGCACTGCACGAGTTGCTCACCGAGCGCCAGCACCGCATCCCGAAACAGGTCGTACTTGCTCGGGTAGTGCCGGTAGAGGGCGGTCGCCGAAATCCCGACCCTCGACGCGATCGCCTCCATGCTGACCGCGTGATATCCCAGCGCGCTGAACGCTTCCGCGGACGCGCGGGCAATCTGCGCTTTACGATCTTTTGGCCGTCGTCGAATGCCCATTCGTTCCTCGCGTGCGACGCGCGCCATAGCGATCACCATAACGGACCGGCCAGGAACTTATCGGCCGACTTAGGCTGTTAAATATTGCCAAATCTGTCACCGAGATCAGAATGATCATTAACATAGCCGCAGTTGTAGACCGGACCGGGGGTCCCGTGCTCGACGCGATCGTCCCGTGGCCGGTGCTGCTCGTCGCCGACGTCTGCATGACCTGAAACGGGAGGCCCCATAAGTGCATCACTATCACCATCGCGCCTTTTACCTCGGTGTTCTCGGCGTTGTGCTGATCGTCGTCGGACTGCTCGCCCTCAACTTCCCGGTCTTCATCGACGTCTATGACCAATTCGGGTTTCAGATCAAGTGCGGTACCGGCTACATCACCGACCTGACGCAGGCCGTCGACGCCGGCGGCGACCATGCCGGACAGTGCGAGACGGCGTTGCTGGTGCGCCGGCTCTGGACGATCCCGTTGATCGTCGTCGGCGCGATCCTGTCCGGCGTCGTCGTCTTCGTCGCCGCCACGGTGTGGGGCCGCGAGTCGGTGTTCGGCAACGATTCGGCCGCCTGACCTACACTCACCTCCGGTGAGCACGCCGGACGATCCCGCGCTGCGACGGCGGCTCGGGGTTGCCGACGCCGTGGTGATCGGGCTCGGCTCGATGATCGGCGCCGGGATCTTCGTCGCGCTGGCGCCCGCGGCGGCCGCGGCAGGCTCGGGCCTGCTCATCGGGTTGGCGATCGCCGCCGTGGTCGCCTACTGCAATGCGACCTCATCGGCACGGTTGGCCGCGCTCTATCCGCAGTCCGGTGGCACCTACATCTACGGCCGTGAGCGCCTGGCTGAGTTCTGGGGTTACACCGCCGGTTGGAGTTTCGTGGTCGGCAAGTCCGCCTCATGCGCGGCCATGGCGCTGACAGTCGGCATCTACGCGTGGCCCACCCATGCGCACGCCGTCGCGGTCGCCGCGGTAGTCGCTCTGACTGCGATCAATTACGCGGGCATCCAGAAGTCGGCGATGCTGACCCGCGTCATCGTCGCGATCGTGCTCGCCGTGCTCGCCGCGGTCGTGGTGACCGTGCTCAGCGACGGGGTGGTGAACAACCCGCCCGATTCGGGCTTCGAGCATGTCGGCGTCGGCGGAGTGCTTCAGGCGGCGGGTCTGCTGTTCTTTGCGTTCGCGGGATACGCCAGAATCGCCACACTCGGCGAAGAGGTACGCGACCCCGAACACACCATCCCCCTTGCCATTCCGACAGCGCTCGGCATCACGCTGGTCGTCTACGCCACCGTGGCGGTTGCGGTACAGCTTCAGCTGGGTGACGCATTGGCGACGTCGAGCGCTCCACTCGCCGACGCCGTCCGCGCCGCAGGGCATTCCGGTCTCGAACCCGTGATCCGCGCCGGAGCGGCCGTCGCAGCGCTCGGGTCGTTGTTGTCGCTGATCCTCGGCGTTTCCAGAACGACGTTGGCGATGGCCCGCGACCGTCATCTACCGCACGCACTGGCGACCGTGCATCCGCGGTTCGCCAGCCCCCACCGCGCCGAGGTCGCCGTCGGCGCCGTCGTCGCCGTGATCGCGGCCCTCGCCGATGTGCGCGCGGCGATCGGCTTCTCGGCGTTCGCCGTGCTGGTCTACTACGCGATCGCCAACGCATCGGCTATGACGTTGGGCCGCAGGCTGATTCCGGTCCTGGGACTGGTCGGTTGCGTACTACTGGCCGCGATGTTGCCGGTCACCTCCGTGCTGACCGGCGCGGGTGTGGTGGTACTCGGCGCGTTGGTCTACGCGGTGCGGTTGCGCCGATAACCGCGGAACTGCTGTCGTGCAGGCAAGATACTCATCGTGATCCCGCTGACATGGAAACACGTGGAAGCCCAGGCTGACCCGGACTTCGTCGTCGCCCCGGACGAACGGTTGGACTGGGCCCGCACCATCGGCATCGGCGCCCAGCACGTGGTGGCGATGTTCGGGGCCACCTTCCTGGTGCCGGTGCTCACCGGCTTCCCGCCCGCGACCACCCTTCTGTTCTCCGGCATCGGCACCGTGCTGTTCCTGATCATCACCGGCAACCGGCTGCCCAGCTATCTCGGCTCGAGCTTCTCGGTGATCGCGCCCGTCACGGCGGCGGTCGCCTCGCACGGCACCGGCAGCGCCCTCGGCGGGTTGATCGCCGTCGGCATCGCGCTGATCGTCGTCGGCCTCGTGGTGCACGTCGTCGGCACGCACTGGATCGACGTGATACTGCCTCCGGTGGTCACCGGGGCGATCGTCGCGTTGATCGGCTTCAACCTGGCGCCCGCCGCGAAGACCAATTTCGAGAAGGGTCCGCTGGTCGGGATCGTCACGCTGGTGCTGCTGGTCGCCAGCCTGGCCTTCTTTCGCGGCATCATCGGCCGCCTCGCGATCTTCCTCGCCGTCGTCGCCGGATATGTGCTGGCACTGATCCTCGGTGACGTCGACACGTCAGGGATCGCGACGGCGCCGTGGATCGGACTGCCGGAGTTCCATGCACCGACGTTCTCGGTGGCCGTGCTGCCGATGTTCCTGCCCGCGGTGATCGCGCTGATCGCCGAGAACATCGGGCACGTGAAGTCCGTCGGCCAGATGACGAACACCGACGTCGACCCGTTGATGGGTCGGGCGCTTGCCGCCGACGGGGTGGCCACCACGCTGGCCGGCTTCGGCGGCGGTTCGGCCACCACCACCTACGCCGAGAACATCGGGGTGATGGCGGCGACGAGGATCTACTCGACGGCCGCATACTGGGTGGCCGCCGCGGTTGCCATCGCACTGTCGTTGTGCCCGAAGGTCGGTGCGGCGATTTCGGCGATCCCGCCCGGTGTGCTCGGCGGCGCCACCATCGTGCTGTACGGGCTCGTCGGCATCCTCGGTGTGCGGATCTGGCTGACCAACGACGTCGACTTCGCCAAACCGCTCAACCAGATGACCGCGGCGATCCCGCTGGTCATCGGGATCGCCGACTTCACCTGGCAGCTGGGCGGCCTGACGTTCACCGGCATAGCGCTCGGGTCGATCGCCGCTCTGCTCGTCTACCACGGCATGCGGCTGCTGGGCTTTCGAACCGCGAAGGCGAAGCCCGCCGATACGGTGGAGGCATGACCACCGCCCGACACGCACTGATCCGACGTCCGTCACCGTGTCTCGCCGACGGGTTGGTCACCCACATCGACCGCAGCGACGACGTCGACGTCGAACTCGCGGGGCGGCAATGGGATGGCTACGTCGCGGCGCTGCATGGCGAGGGCTGGATCACCCACGAGGTGTCGCCCGCGCCCGACCGTCCCGACTCGGTGTTCGTCGAGGACACCATGGTCGTCTACCACGACCTGGCGATCATGTCCCGTCCCGGCGCCGACGAGCGCTGGGCCGAAGTGCCCGCCGCCGAGGACGCCGTCCGCGCTCAGGGTTACCGCGTGGTGCGCATCGAGGCACCCGGGACCCTCGACGGCGGCGATGTGCTCAAGCACGACGGCACCGTCTGGGTCGGCGTCGGCGGGCGGACGAACGCCGAAGGAGTCGCCCAACTGCGAGCCCACCTGCAACCGTTCGGCGCCGAGGTGGTGACCGTCCCTGTGACAAAGGTGCTTCACCTCAAGTCCGCGGTAACCGCGCTACCCGACGGCACTGTCGTCGGCTATGAACCGCTCGTCGACGATCCCGGCGTCTGGGGCGAGAAGTTCCTCGCGGTGCCCGAGGAGTCGGGGGCACACGTCGTACTACTCGACAACGACGCGCTGCTGATGTCGTCAGCCGCTCCGCGGACGGCGGAACTCTTCGAGCAGCGCGGCTACCGGGTGATCAGCGTCGACATCTCGGAGTTCGAAAAGCTCGAGGGCTGTGTGACCTGTCTTTCCGTACGCCTGCGTGGCCGCCCGTAGGTCACTGGCCCTCCATACGATCTTGAGGCACCGACCGCCGTGACGTAGCGTCGTCCTTGGGTTTGATGTCACCCGCCGCCCGCGCCGATAACTCGGTGAGGTGAAGACATCCGCATCGGTCCCAGGACTCTCAGCTACGAGCGACGGTGCCTGAACAACTCAGCAACGCGGGCACTGGATGTACACCGGCACCGAGACGTAGGTGAAGTGATGGACCTGACCGTAGACGACGCCAAACGCGCCGCGCGCGCGTTGCGAGACCTGATTCCCGACGCGCATCTCACCCATTCCAGGGCTCTCGAGATCGTCGCCGCGCAATTCGGTTTCCGCGATTGGAACGTGGCATCAGCCGTACTCCCGACGCGTGGCGGCATTGGCTCACCGATCCCCGTGCTCCGAAGCCTCGACGAAACCCGGGCGCGGGAGTTCTACATCGAATATCTGCATTTCACGATCGAATGGGAACATCGCTTCGACGACGAACTACCTCTCTACATGCGCCTCCGACGTGACCGCTTCGTGCTTGACCTGTCCGAGCACCACGGCGACGGCACTCCTGGCTCAACGGTGTGGGTGCCGGTCACCGACGTCGTTGCCCTTCAGAGAGAACTTCTCGCGACGGGCTACCCCCGAATGAATCCGGGCATCGAAGCCGATTCTCCCGGCGGCCCAACCATGGAGGTCATTGATCCGTTCTCGAACACGATCCGGTTCTGTCAAACCTCGCACTAGTCCGCAATGATCACTGACCTTCCAGCACAGCCCCCGGTCCGCGGTTCAGCATCTGCCGGGCCACGATGACGCGCTGAATCTCGCTGGCGCCCTCCCAGATTCGTTCCACCCGAAGCTCGCGGAACATCCGCTCGGCGACGTTCTCCCGCATATACCCGCGACCGCCGAACACCTGCACGGCGCGATCGGCCACCCGTCCCGCCATCTCCGAGCAGTACAGCTTGGCCATCGAGGCCTGGCCGTGCACGATCTTGCGGTCCCGCCCCGCATCGATCGACCTGGCGACCTCGTAGAGCATCGACCGCGCGGCGAACAGTTCGGTCGCGCTGTCGGCCAGCATGCCCGCCACCAACTGGTATTCGCCGAGCGGCTTGCCACCGACCTCGCGGGTCCGGGCGAACGCCGTCATCTCGTCGACGAGGCGCTGGGCCGCACCGACACATCGCGAGGCCACCATCATTCGCTCGAACCGGAACCAGTCCTGGGTGAACGTCATCGGTTCGCCCTCTGCCCCGACGAGATGGGAAACCGGGACCCGCACGTCGTTGAATGCGACGATCGGGTGCTCGTCGGCGATGTTATGGGAATAGTGCGGTGTGCGAACGACTTCCATACCGGGCCACGGCACGTCGACCACCAGCAGCACGTGCTCGCCTACGTGTTCGCCGGTGGTGAGTACCGCTTCGACGAACACGTAGTCGGCCAGGTTGTACGACGTGACGTGCCACTTGACGCCGTTGATCACGTACTCGTCGCCATCCCGGCGGGCCGTGGTCTGCAGCTCCGACACATCCGACCCGGCGAACTCCTCGGTGATCGCATAGGCCTCGTGCTTCTCGCCGCGCACCGACGGCAGCAGCCAACGCTCGCGCTGGTAGTCGGTGGCGACCTCCGGCCACCACTGCGGTGGCGTCGCCATCACCCACGCCAGCCCGTTGGTGACACGCCCACACTGCTCCTGCACGAGCACCTGCTGCAGGGCGGTACAGCCGTGACCGCCGACCGACTTGGGCATGTTCGTCGCATAGAGACCGAGCTCGATCGCCCGCCGCGAATGCTCGGCGGTCAGCTCCTTCGGCAGCAGCCCACCCGCCATTTCGGCCTCCACCTCGTGCGGCATCAGCGACTCCACGAAGGCCCGCGCCGTATCGCGGATCCGCTGATCCTCATCCGAGAGTCCGTACATCACCAAAGCCCGCTCCTCGCCCTTGACTGATTGTTCAGTCTATGCCAGCGTTCCACAGTATGACCAGTGCTGACGTAGTTGTCGTGGGTGGCGGAACGGTCGGAGCGTGGACGGCCGTGCAACTCGCGGAACGCGGCGTGAAGCGGGTGGTTCTGCTCGAGAAGGGCACCCTTGGCGACGGCGCGAGCAGCAGGGCGGCTGGCATGGTGCGCGCCCAGGGCGGCACCGAGCCGGCGATCGTGCTCGGCATGCGGACGCAGGACTTCTACGCCGCCAGCGGTGACCGGTTCCCCCTCGACTGCGGGTTCGTCGCGCAGGGCTACCTGATGCCGTGCTTCAGCGACGCCGAAGTCGCCCAGGCCCACGATCGCATTGCGCTTCAGCGCAAGATCGGTCTCGACGTCGCATGGCTGTCCGGCTCGGACGTCGACGAGATGAACACCGGCATCGCCGCGGGCGCCACCCTCGGCTCGTCTTACGCGCCGGGCGACGGCTACATCGACGCGCCGCGCAACGTGCTGGCCTACACCGCGGCCCTGGTCGCCCACAAGGTCGACGTCAGGGAGCGCTGCCGGTTCACCGGACTGCGTACCTCGGGTGGTCGCGTCGTCGGCGTCGACACCTCCGACGGTCCGATCGACACCGAACACGTTGTGCTCACCGGCGGCCCCAAGCTGGGCGAGGTCGGCGCGGCAGCCGGCGCCAAGGTGTGGGCAGGCGGCGCGCGCCATCAGGTGGTTGTGACGGCACCGGTGACCGCGTTCGACGTGCACGAAGTGCCGATGGTCTTCGACCTGCCCTCCGGAATCTATTGGCGGCCAGGCGAAGCCGGAGGTCTGCTCTGGGGCATGAGCAATCCCGACGAGGCCCCAGGGGTCGCGGCCGACTTCGACGAGACGTATTACCAGAAGGTCCGCAACCGGATCGAGGAGCTGCTGCCCGGACTCAAGGGCCTCGGCGTGCGCAGGACGTGGGCGGCGACGATCGACTACACCCCCGACCATCTGCCGATCCTCGGGCCGCTGCTCACCGACGACGGACCGGTAGACGGCACGGTGGTCGCCAGCCCGGCGGGCCACGGCATGATGTGGGGCCCTGCGGTCGCCGAGGTGGCCGCCGACCTCACGATGACCGGCAAATGCGACTGGCTCGACCTCACCGACCTCGGGCTCGACCGCTTCGACGCCGACGGCAACAGCCGCCTGGAGCCCGAACCGATTTCACTTCCATTCCCGGAAGCTGTTGCTAATGAGAGGATTTCACAATGACCCAAGCTGTGATCACCGCTATTCTCGCCGGTGCCGCCGACGCCGAGTTGGAAGACTGGGGTCCGCTTGACGAAGCGACCGGCGATCCGATGGCGACCCACGGCGTCGAGATGTGGGTCGACGGCGACAAGTCCGCGGGCATCTGGCAGTGCACCCCCGGGCCCTCGTACTGGGTGCAGGAGGAGAACGAGGTCATCTACCTGTTGGCGGGCCGGATGACCGTGACGCCCGACGGCGGCGAGCCTGCGGAGGTCAACACCGGTGACATCGCGGTGTTCCCGACCGGCTGGAAGGGCACCTGGGACATCCACGAAACCGTGCGAAAGGTCTACTCGATCTTCTGATCTCTATTCGGTCAAGGTCGCGTAACGCTTCGTGCGGCAACGCGGTTGCGTCGCCGGTGTGACTCACAATCTCCGATGTGACGCAATCGCGGGAGCCCGACGTTGGCGCGTGAAATCTCCCGCCAGACGTTCCTGAGGGGTGCCGCAGGAGCATTGGCCGCAGGCACGATCCTCGGCCAGGCACGTGCCGCCGCCGAACCGGCCGCGTCGGGCTGGGAGAGTCTCTCGACCGCCATCGGCGGACGCGTCCTGCTGCCGGGCAGCGGTGAATTCGGAACGGCGAAACAGGTTTTCAATACCAACTACAACGCTTCGGCGCCCGCCGCCATCGTCACGCCGACGTCGGTGGCCGACGTGCAGAAGGCGATGGCGTTCGCCGCGTCCAACAAATTGCAGGTCGCACCGCGTAGTGGTGGACATTCCTACACCGGTGCGTCAACGGCGAACGGCGCGCTGGTGTTCGACCTACGTCAGCTGCCGGGCGGGGTCGACTACGACGCCGCCAGCGGACGGGTCACGGCGCCTGCGGCGACCCATCTGTGGGAACTGCACCAGGTGCTCGCAGGCGCTGGTCGAGGCATCCCGACGGGCATCTGTCCGACGGTAGGCGCCGCTGGGCACGCGCTCGGCGGCGGACTCGGCGCCCAGTCCCGGCATGCAGGCTTGCTCTCCGACGCGCTGACGTCGGCATCGGTGGTATTGCCAGGGGGCCAAGCGGTTACCGCGTCGGCCGCCGAGAACCCGGACCTGTTCTGGGCGTTGCGTGGTGGCGGCGGAGGCAACTTCGGCGTGACGACCTCGCTGACCTTTTCGACGTTCCCCACCTCGGACGTGGACGTCGTCAACCTCCATTACCCGCCGGAGTCGTTCGCGCAGGTCCTCGTCGGTTGGCAGAACTGGCTGCGCACGGCCGACCGGAGCAGCTGGGCGCTGGCGGACAGCACGACCGATGCGACGGGCACGCACTGCCGCATCATGGGGACGTGCCCGGCGGGGTCGGGTAATTCGATGATGGCCGCGGTGACCCAAGCCGTCGGAATGCAACCGGCAGGCACCGACATCCAGACACTCAACTACCTGGATCTGGTGAAGTATCTGGCGGGCAACCTCAACCCGGCGCCGCTGGGATACGTCGGCGGATCCGATGTCTTCACGGTCGTCGACGCGGGTGCGGCGCGGGGCATCGCCGCAGCGATGAACGCCTTCCCCCGCGACGGGGGCCGCATGCTGGTGATCATGCACGCGCTCGACGGCGCGCTGGCCACCGTGGCACCGGGGGCCACTGCCTTCCCGTGGCGAAGGCAGTCCGCGTTGGTGCAGTGGTACGTCGAAAACAGCGGTTCGCCGTCGACGGCGGTCAACTGGCTGAAGACGGCACACCAAGCGGTGCAACCCTATTCGGTCGGCGGCTATGTGAATTATCTCGAAGCGGGCCAGCCGCCCGCACGCTACTTCGGGTCGAACCTCTCCAAGCTGAGCGCAGTACGCCAGAAGTACGACCCCAACCGGGTGATGTTCTCCGGGATGAACATCTAGCGATCTCCAGCGGGGCCGGCCACGGGCACGCGTCGGCCTGCGGTCTGGGGACCTGACAGAGGTGAGTGCCAAAGGGCCCCTCTCTTGTACCCTTTGTTCTCTACCCGCTCCCAGGGGCATCTGCGAAAGTTGTGTTCACAGCGCGCCTGGATCTGTTCGGGTCCTCGAACTCCTTCGCTCGTGCCTTATCTAGGCGACGATTTGATGAGCAGTAGATCCTTTTCGGCCCGAAGCGCTTTCGCACGAGGCGATCTGACGCTCGCCGGACCTCGGCCCCGACTCGGCGACTTACGTTCCTGCGCCACACCGCGCTCGATTGGAACCCGCATATCCGACGCACAGAAGGAATCGCATGACTGCTCAATCGTTTACTGCCCTGACCCCGCTGGCCTTTCTGGAGCGAGCGTCGGACGTATTCGCGGACAAGACCGCGATCGCCTACGGTGACCGACGGCTCAGCTATGCCGAGTTCGGAGCGGAGGCGACCTGTCTGGCGCACGCGCTCAAGGCATCCGGCGTGGAGCAGGGCGACCGGGTCGCCTACATGCTCCCGAACATACCGGAGATGCTCGTGGCCAACTTCGGCGTCCCGCTCGCCGGCGCGGTGCTGGTGGCCATCAACACGAGGCTCTCCGCCGAAGAAGTGAAGTACGTGTGCGATCACTCCGGCGCAACGGTGCTGGTCGTCGACACGGAATACCTGCCTGCGCTGGCAGCGATCCTTCCCAGCATGCGGACCGTACGCGAGGTCGTCGCAGTGAACGACCTGCTGGGCCCCGCCGCGCACCAGGGCTCCGAGCATGGTCATACGGAGTACGCCGACTTCATGAAGCGAGGCTGCGGGGAAGCCTTGCCGTGGACGGTCGCCGATGAGTCAAGCGTGATCTCGATCAACTACAGCTCGGGGACGACAGGGCAACCCAAGGGGGCGATGTACACCCACAGAGGTGCCTACCTCAACGCCCTTGGTGAGGTCATCCACCAGCGCTTCGATCCAGAGAGCGTCTACCTGTGGACCCTCCCCATGTTCCACTGCAATGGGTGGTGTACACCGTGGGCGGTGACCGGGATCGGTGGGACGCACATCTGCCTGAGAGCTGTACGCGCAGAGGTTATCTGGCGGTTGCTCGACGAGGAGGCCGTGACTCACCTCTGCGGAGCACCGACTGTCTTGACGACCATCGCCGAAGCGCCGGAGGCGCACGTTCTCGACAGGGAACTAGTGGCGACGGTGGCGGGAGCGGCTCCCAGTCCCACGGTCATCGCCCGGATGCGTGAATTGGGTGCGCGGATCGTGCACGTCTACGGCATGACAGAGCTCTACGGGCCATACACGCTCAACGAATGGCAGGCGGGATGGTCAGCCCTGCCGGCAGCAGATCAGGCACGGCGTCAGGCACGACAGGGCGTCGCCATGATCCAGGCCGACCCAATACGCGTCGTCGATGAGGCGATGAACGATGTCCCGAGGGACGGTCGGACGATGGGCGAGATCGTGATGCGCGGCAACAACGTGATGGCGGGGTACTACAACGACCCCGAGGCGACCAGGAACGCGTTCCACGATGGGTGGCTGCACTCCGGGGATCTCGGCGTTCAACACTCGGACGGATACGTCGAACTGCGGGACAGGTCCAAGGACATCATCATCTCGGGCGGCGAGAATATTTCGACCGTCGAGATCGAGCACAGGATCGAGTCTCATCCTGCCGTGCTGGAAGTCGCCGTCATCGGTATCCCCGACGAGAAGTGGGGGGAACGGCCGAAGGCATTTGTGGTCGGCAAGCCTGGATCCGACGTCGACGAGGCGGAGCTGATCACCTACCTCAAGATGCACATCGCCAGATTCAAGGTCCCCAGGGCAATCGAGTTCGTCGACAAGCTGCCACGAACGTCGACGGGCAAGGTTCAAAAGTTCTCGCTTCGTGAAAAGGAATGGGCTGGACACTCCAGTCGGGTACAGGGATGAGTAGCGCAATGTTGGCTGACGGAACCTACGAGGAGAAAGCACTCGCGACGACGGATATCGGAAAATCGCTGGGCACCGACTATTTCGGCCTTCGCGACGAGTTGACCGACGCTGAGCGTGACTATTTGGAACGCACCCGACACTTCGTCGACACCGAAGTGTTGCCGGTCATCAATGGCTACTGGGAGCGAGCCGAGTTCCCTTGGGATCTGATCAAGAAGATGGGGACTCTCGACATCGTCGGTGACGGCATCGTCGGCTACGGGTGTCCGGCGATGAGCCCGGTCGCGGCCGGCTTGATCAATATGGAGCTGAACCGCGGCGACGGAAGTCTCGGCACTTTCCAAGCAGTCCAGGCCGGCCTGGCCATGCGGTCCATCTCGATGCTCGGCTCGGAGGAACAGAAGCTCCGCTGGTTGCCCGGAATGGCTCGACTCGACCTACTCGGGGCCTTCGCGCTCACCGAAGCAGCGCACGGATCGGACGCCGTGACCCTCGATACGTCGGCAACTCCCGAGGGTGACGGCTTCCGACTCGACGGCGAGAAGCGGTGGATTGGCAACGGAACCATCGCGGACGTGGTGGTGGTGTGGGCCCGGGACACCTCCGATGACCAGGTGAAGGCCTTCCTGGTCGAGAAGGGTGCACCTGGATACGACGCGACCCTCATCGAGGGGAAGGGCTCGGTGCGGGCAGTTTGGCAGGCCGACATCAGGCTTGCCGGAGTTCACGTGTCCGCCGGCAACGTGTTGCCGGGAGCGCGCAGTTTCAAGGACGCGGTCCGAGTGCTCGCCTCGACCAGGATCGCCGTCGCCTGGGGTGCGCTGGGCCATGCGGTTGCGGCCTATGAGGCAGCACTCAGTTACGCCAAGCAGCGCACGCAATTCGGGAAACCGTTGGTGAGCTTCCAGATGGTTCAGGACCAGTTGGTGAAGATGCTCGCTGAGGTGACCGCAATGCAGCTCTACTGCCTCCGGGTCAGTCGATTGGAGGAGCAGGGAAGGCTCACCGACACCATCGCTGCTCTTGCCAAGATGAACAACACGCTGAAGGCCCGCGGTGTAATCGCCGAGGCACGGGACCTGTTGGGTGGCAACGGCATCCTGCTTGATTACCACGTGATCAGGCACATGGCAGACATTGAGTCGATCTACACCTACGAGGGCACCGAGCATATCCAGACCTTGATCGTCGGACGGGACATCACCGGCGTGGGCGCGTTCACGTGACGCGGCAACCACTACCACCAAGGAGACCATCGTGACCTCGACCATCGAACCCGCCACCCATCAGAACGGGCGCAAGGACGGCCTGATCGATGCCAGGAGGGGAGCACCCTTGCTGCCGCCCGCCGACAAGGGCATACCCATCGCCGATCCAGCGCCGCTGGGCCTAGCCGCCTTCGCAGGGACGACGTTCGTGCTGAGCCTGTTCAACGCCGGGTTGGTCGGGCCGGCGGCGCTGGTCGCGGTGGTGCTGCCGCTCGCACTGCTCTACGGCGGTTTGGCACAGGTTCTGGCGGGGATGTGGGAGTTTCGCAACGACAACACGTTCGGTGCGGTGGCGTTCACCTCGTTCGGCGCGTTCTGGATCTCGTACTACGTCTACGTGCGTGAGATCGTGCCTGCGCTGCCCCCGGCGGACGCACACACGGCGACGGGCATCTTCCTGCTGATGTGGACGATCTTCACCGCTTACATGACGCTGGCGGCGCTGAAGACGAACGCCGTGTTGATCGCAACCTTCAGCCTGCTCCTGGTCACCTTCGTCCTCCTCACCATCGGAGATTTCACCGAGATCGCCGCCCTTCGTCACGCCGGCGGCTACGTCGGGCTGCTGGTTGCGGCGGTCGCCTGGTACGGCTCCGCCGCAGGCGTCGTCAACTCGACGTGGGGTCGCACCGTGCTTCCCGTGTTCCCAATTGCGCGGAGATGAGGCGGCATGGGTCGGCAGGGTTATCCTGGCTTCATGCCGCGCGCCGAGTCCCCTCAACTGATGCTCGGACGGATCATCCGCGCGCAACGGGAGCTTGCCGAGCTTCCGATGCGTAATCTTGCTGCGGCGGTGGGTATTTCGAACCCGTATCTCTCGCAGATCGAACGGGGACTACGGGCGCCTTCAGAGGCGGTGCTGAACGCCATCGCCTCGTCCTTGGAAACCTCCGTGGACCGCCTGTACGAGGAGGCCGGATTCGTCGAGCCTGTTCCGCGTGAAGATGCGGAAGGCCAGGGTGGCCTGGAAGCCGAGATCGAGGCGGCAGTAGAGCTCACAACTGCCCAGCGAAGGGCGCTCGTCGAGATCTACAGGGGCTTCGTTGACGCGAACGCGGTACGTCGTAGGAGGGATCCGTAGCCGTTCCGGTCACCTAACCCCTGCGTCTACCGCGCGGCGATCTCTCGGAACAGCGGCAGCCATTGGTTGCGCAGCGCCTTTCGACCCATGAACAGCCCGAGGTGGCCGCCCTCGGCTTGACGCCGAGAGATGTTGGCCGGATCGGTGCCCGCGTAGTCGGCAAGGGCGAACACCTGGTCCGGCGGCGTGATGTGGTCGGTTTCGCCAGCCAAAAGGTATAGCGGGCAGGTGATTCGAGCGAGGTCGACGGTGCGATCGCCGACGCGCAGGGTCCCGTCGATGAGCTCGTTGTTGCCGAACAGATGCTCGACGATCCATAGATAGAACGCACCGGGGATTGGCTGGCTGTGCAGGAACCAGGCGTCGAACATCCGGAAGCGGTTCACATGGTCGGGATCGTTGATATGGGCGAGCAGTTGCAGTTGTCGGTCCAGTTCGTTGGCAGGTTGCATCGCGATGAATCCACCGAGCAGAAACTCGCCAGGAAGGATCCCGCCGTTCGCACGCACCATTGCCCGGTAGAACTCCAGGTCACGTCCAGGTGAAAGCACCTGCATCCACTCGTGGATCACCGGCTCACCTGCGTGGAAGTCGATGGGGGCTCCGGCAATCGTGAGGGTCTCGACGGTGTCGGGGTACAACGCTGCATAGATGACCGCCAGCCATCCGCCCTGGCAGTCTCCGACGAGGTTGACGCGGCCCCCGAGCAGTGCAATGGACTCAGCGACCACCGCGAGGTAGTCCTCGATGGACGCGTCCTTCGTGGCCGCGGTGGCCCCTCGCCAGTCCAGCGATAGGACGCGCGTGAGGCCCGCATCCTTTGCCGTCATGACCTGGCTCTGGTCGCGGTCGTAATCGACGATGCAGGAGTCATGCCCAGCCTGCGGAGGGAGGAGCAGCGTCGGGGTGACGTCACCGGAATCCGTGCTGGAGAAATCCCTCAGGCGGGCGATCGGCCATTCGGCCAGCACGGTGTGCTCGGTAGCCCAGCGGGGCGATTTCGTGCGAGTGGTTTCCTGGATCCAGGTGAGGACGTCAAGGCCGATGTCTGCCGGGGTGGCGCGGCGGGCAAGGGCGCCGGTGAAGTAGTCCACGGCGCCCCGCGTGACCGCTTCGTACATCCCGAAGGCGCCTTCGATCGTTGCATTCACGATGCCGGGCGGGCAGGTGCTGGCTGTCATCGAATTGTCCTATTCTCAGTCATGTTCGCTGATTGGGCAACAGAGCGCCCACCCTCTCGAATGGAAGGTGAGCGCGCTGGCTTGAGGTCTGAGCTACTTCAGGAGATCGCGGACTGCCGCGGTGTAGGAAGAGGTCATCTCTGAGACGAACTTCGAGTGCGTCTTGGCTGCCTCCGACACCCAGTCGATTTGACTGGCCGACGCGATCTGCTGCTCGAACTCCTCGAAGCTGTGCATTGCCTTCTCGAAGGTGTCGAGCGCGACGAGTCCGGCGCTCTTGGACGAATCGATCAGCCGCTCGTTGAGGTCGCGCATGCGCTGGGTGGTTTCCTCGACCGAGGGGAACTCGAATGTGGTGTTCGCATCGGCGGGCTTGCTCTGCTTGGTCGCTGTGGTCATGTAGGGCTCCTGTGCGGGTTGGTCGGCTTTGCTTGCGTTTACTACATTAGCACTTGTGTTGCTAATCTGCTAACACGGCGGACCATATGTGCCGGGAGTCACCCTGAACGCCGAACGGACTCAGCGCCCCAGCGCCTCCATCGTTCGAGCCATCCCACGCTCTACGGCCTCGACGATCCTCGGGCGCAATTCTGCCGCCGGAATTATCGAGTCGACTGAACCCATCTGACGGGCTCGCTCGATATTGTGCACCGCTTCAAACTCTGCTGCCACCACGCCAAGTTTGCCCGAACGTACCGCCAGCCGGGTGGCGGAGAGCCCTACCCGCAGCCCGGCACTCGCCGCGTCGTCCGTGCTGGCGGCAAGCTGCGCTTCGAGGTCGCGGACCGCCGGATCCGCTGCGGTACGTGCGTTTACGTCTCGTGTGAAGACCACTGCTGCTGCCGGTGCGCCGCCAATGACCGAGGCGAAAGATCCCTCGACTGCGAGCACTTCCATGTTTTCGTTCAGCGCGCTGGAGAACACCACGAAGGCCCCGCCGTGATAGCGCGAGACCACGGCGAACACGATCGGTCCATCGAAGTTCACGATTGCGCGGCCGATTTCGGCGCCGTTCTCGAGCTGGACATTTCGAAGGGACTCGGGTGAACCGTCGAAGCCGGACAGGTTTGCCAACACCACGAGGGGCCGGTTTCCGCTTGCAGCGTTGATCGCCCGCGCCGTCTTCTTCGAGGACTGTGGAAACAGCGTTCCCGACGTCCACTGGTCGGGACCGTCGGCGGGGCACCATCCCTTACGCGGGATGACCCGCGATTCGATGCCGATCACGGACAACGGAATTCCGGCGAGGTGCGCGTCGAACACCACAGAGGTATCGGCATCGGCCATGTCGGCCCACCGCTCGAGTGTGGGGTGGTCCTGGTCGACCACCGAACGCATAACCGTCCGAATGTCGAACGGCTTCTTGCGCTCTTTGTTGGTGCTGTCGGCGAAGATATCGCCGACGGTGGTGAATTCGCTGGACGGATGTACATGCGGGAAGTCGCGGACATCGCGGTCAACGGGGTCGGATGTTTTGGCCCGTCGCGGGAAGCGTTCTCCCGGCGCCACATACGCGTGATCATAGTGCGCGAACAGAACGTCGCACGCTGCCTGCAGGTTCGGCGCCCAGTACTGGGCCTGTCCATTGGGTCCCATCACTCGGTCATAGCCGCCGATGCCGAAGTTGTCTTCGGCCGAGACTCCGCCGGAGTAATCGAGGGATTGCTTGCCGGTGAGCACCATCGCGCTGTCTGGCGTCATTACCAGAATTCCCTTGGTGTGCATCAGCATCGTCGCTTCGGCATTCCAGTACGGCTGCGCTCCGACGTTGATCCCCGTGACGATGACGTTGATCTCGCCACCGTTCTGGGTGAACGTGATGATCCGGCGAAGCGCGCGCGACACCCAGTCCATGTTCTCCGTACCACTCTGCATCGAGATGGTGGCGCCGGAGGATAAGGCGAACCACTCGATCGGTATCGACAGTTGTTCGGCGAGATCGATCGCCGCGACCACGCGAGCGCATTCGGCTTCGGCGACCGTGCCCAGAGCTTTCGTCGGGTCGCCGAACAAAGCGATGCGCGTCATGCCCTCGGGGTAGCGGGCCGTTGGCAGCGACACCTTGCCGACGATGAGGCCGGCCGCGTTGCGCCCATAGGGACGGTCCACGGGTCCCAGCGTGCCCGACTCGTCGAGGTCGTATTCGACGAAGCTGCCTTCGCTGCCGGTGAGGAGGGGAATCAGCTCGTATGGGTAAACCGTGCCGCGCGACTGTGAGCGCTGCACCTTCTGCGCGTACTCGTCGAGTGGGCGCATCGGTTCGGTCGGAGGCGCCGTCACCTGCACGACGATGCCGGCGCCTGCGTTGTAGGAGAAGCGAATCGCCACTCGACTGTGCCTGCGAGGTCTGGGCATCTTTCACGCTGGCCAGGATGGTGACCTCTTCAATACCGGCGTTGACCGTCAGCGGTGCGATGCGTCGCGCGATCGCGGGGAGACGGTCTGCGGAGACGTCGAGCACCGGCCATACGTATAGTGCGACCCGGTTGGCGTCGAGTCGGTTCTTGCCGCGCCCGGCCTGCGCACGGCGAATACCGTCGAGACACGCAGCGAGGGTTCGCTCGATGGCCGGAACACCGACCACCTCGCCGTCGTCGTTGCGCTGGGTAGTGACATCACGAACGACGGCCAACGCCATCAGGCGCTCGTCAGCCGGATTGTCCTTCGCCACTACGTGGAAGAGGTACGTGCCTGCCGCGGCGGGTAGCCGAGTGCCGTCGAAGTTCTTGAGCCGCCACAGATTGAGGCGTTGCCCGGTGAGCGGATGCATGTCGCGGATCGTCCGGTCCTCCGCTACCACGCCGCCGTCTCCTGTCGAACGGAACGTGACCTGATTCAGGTCGCGGCCGACCACCGTCACGGTTACTCGGCGCCAGTCGGTCACGTTGGAGTGTGCGGCAAGCACGTCCTGCAACGCAGCCGACAGCTCGTCGCAGTCGGTTGGCGCGTCCGGCCAGGACAGGTAGATGTCGACAACCAGGTTGTCGGGCTTGGGTCCGGCGATTGCGTCGACAGCGTCGAGCGTTGCAGGCAGGCTCGCGCGGTCCGTCACCGTGGATACGAGATTCAGCTGCGCTCCGGCTAGTTCGTAGCTGCCGGTGACGAAACAGCCACCCGATCCTTCGACCGTCGTGATGCCTTCGAGTGCTCGGATCTCGTAGTACTGACGCGTGACCACCTCGAGCAACGGCCCAGGATTGGAAATACGTTGTGCCAGCAGGTGCATCAACAGCTCGGGGGTGGCGACGAGGGCATCCATCCTGGACGCGTAGTCCGCGGCGTCGGGATGGTCGGCAAGGTATTGCAGGCCGTCGCACACGTTGTCATAGACCCGCTCGCGGGCTGTACGGATCTGCGGCTCGTCGAACAGGCGGAACCGCAGGTTTCGCGCAATGTCGCCGATGACCGGGTAGCGCAACTGCGTCGCCACGATGAGCCGCTCCAGTACCTCCTCCACCGCATTGGTCGCGGCGGGGGCGACATCCTCTGCGGTGAGCCAGCGCCCGAGCAGCGCGGTGATCACGGGCACCTGGTTCTCCATGCGCTGCAACGCGAGGAAGAGCCGGTAAACCGCTTCTTCCAACTCGGGTCCGGGCTCAAGACGTGGCGCCGTCATAGTTGAGCAGCGCGCGAGTGATTTTGGCGCGGAACGCCGTTGGCAGTCCTTCAACCTCCGCGTCGAGAGACTGCAGGAACGAATGAAAGTGCTCACGGGGGCTGTGGACGCGCTCGTCGGTTCCCTCTTCGTCCAAGGTTGGCCGGTTACGGGACAGTTCGCAGACGTCGGCGAAGGTATCCAGAAGTCCGAGCTCGGCCTCGACGAGTTCTTGGTCGTCGCCGGACTGGCCGTCACGAAGGTCGCCGTACTCCTTGAGCAGGATGCGTGCGCGGCCACCGTTCACGTCGTAACCCGTGATCAGGCTGCGGAGCTCGCTGAGGCGCGCGAGGGCCTCGATGCGAGGGTGTCGAGCCCTCGCTCCTCGGCTGGGAACGGAATTCAATTCGCGGCGCTGACGCGGCAGTCGTACCGGTACTGACTTGGTCCACACGTAGCAGGGTGGCGCCCGCATCGACCTGGCTGTTGACGATGGCAAACACCTCGCGCACACGTCCCGCAGAAGGCGCCCGCATGGCGGTCTCCATCTTCATGCTTTCCAGGACTACCAGAGTGGCACCAGCCTCGAACTCGTCGCCGACAGCGACCGGCAGAGCTACGACCACGGCTGGAGACGGAGCGCGCACCAGGCCGGCCTCGTCTTGGCTGATCCGATGACTGATGCCGTCCACCTCGATCAGGAAACCGGTGGGGCTCGCGACCGTGACGACCTGAAAACGGCTGGCTCCGAGAGTGAGTCGACTCTCGAATTCACCAAGTCGTTCGACGCTGACGACGAGATCGCCGCTGTCCCCGCTGACTCGGTAGCTTCGCAGACCGATCTGTCCGACCACGAGGTTGTACGCCTGACCCTGGTAGCTGAGTTCCACGCTGCGGCCGATGGCGTGGGCGGCGCGCGGTCGACCTCCGCGCGCCGAAGCCAGGAAGCCCGCTCGTTCTAGGCGTTCGTCGGCGTCGTACGCGTCGACTGCGGCAGCGATCAGAGCGATGTCAGCCATCTCCGTGGGCCCGGCGGCCGTCGCCGCGCCGGTGCGATCGAGCCAGCCGGTATCGGCGGACGCGGAGATGACTGCGTCTTGGTCGAGAAGATCGAGGAGGAATGACTTGTTGGTGGTGCCTCCGTCGATGACGACGGTCGTCTCACGCAGGCCGGTGCGCAGTCGCGCGAACGCCTCGCTGCGGTCGCGGCCCCAGGCGATCACCTTGGCGACCATCGAGTCGTAGTCGGGCGGAATGACGTCGCCTTGCGCGATTCCGGTGTCTACGCGCAGACCGGGACCGAGCGGAAACCTCAGCAGCCGAACGGTTCCCGGTGCCGGGGCGAACTCATTGTCGGCATCCTCGGCGTTGAGTCTGGCTTCGACGGCGTGGCCGAACTCCTGGCGGCAATCGCCCACCAGCGAAGCGCCGCCGGCGACCAGAATCTGCAACTTGACCAGGTCGATGCCGGTGGTGACCTCGGTGATCGGATGCTCGACTTGTAGCCGAGTGTTGACCTCGAGAAACGTGAAGATCTTCTGGTCCGGTTGGTAGAGGTACTCGACGGTGCCGGCACCGCGGTATCCCGCGGCGCGGACGAGTTCGGTTGACACGCTACGCAGGTGGTCGGCCTGCTCCTTGGTGAGTACCGGGGAGCTGGATTCCTCGATCACCTTTTGGTTCTTACGTTGGATGGAGCAGTCGCGCACGCCCGGTGCCCAGACATTGCCGTAGTTGTCAGCCATGATCTGGACCTCGACGTGGCGCGCATCCGTGACAAGGCGTTCGAGGAATACCACCGCGTCGCCGAATGAGCGCTGCGCTTCGCCCTGTGTGCGTTCGAGGGCGACTTCGAGTTCGTCGGCGGCGAACACCTTTCGGATACCACGACCACCACCACCACTGCGGGCCTTGATGATCAGCGGGTAGCCGATGACCTCCGCGTGACGGCGGGCCTCCTCTGGGGTGTCGACGGGGCCACGGCTCCACGGTGCGAGTGGAACACCCACCTTCTCGGCCAGAAACTTGGCCTCGACCTTGTCGCCCAGTGTGCGCATCGCGGCGGGGGGCGGCCCGATGAAGGTGAGGTTCATGCGGGCACAGAGTTCTGCGAAGGCGATGTCTTCGGCGACGAAACCCCAACCCACCCAAACCGCGTCGGCCCTGGCCTCCAGCAGCGCGCGTTCCAGTTCGGTGTGATCGAGGTACGGGATGCCGGCCGACGTACTGCGGAGTGTGACGGCTTCGTCGGCTTGGCGTACGAACATGGCCCGGCGCTCGGCGACCGTGTGCAAAGCGATGGTCGTTATGCCGCAACCGTGTTCCGCATTGAGTTCTCGAACGGCCCGGATGAGGCGCACCGCGGCTTCACCTCTGTTGACCACTGCGAGTCGTTTGGGGAATGTGACCTTCAGCAGGTCGATTTCGAGCATGGTCAGCGCCTTCCGGTGATCGGATCGAGGAACAGCTGCACCAGTTTGCCTGCGGCTGCCGCTGGGCCCGGCTTCTGCAGATCGTGGCCGGCTTGGATCGTGACGAGCCGGGCTTTGGGGATGCGCGCCGCGATCAGCCTGCTGTTGGCTCGCGGGACGACACGGTCGTGCTCACCGCAAATCAGCAGGGTGGGTGCAGTGATACCGCCGAGCACGGGGATGCTCGACCACGTTGAGATGGCGGCGAGCTGCCACAGCACGCCCAGCGGATCCGCTCGCGGCCAACGTGTTCCTCGTCCCCGCGCGAGCAAGCTGCGCACGACGTCGCTGCTGCGACCGGGAACGGCACCCGACTCCGCACGAAGTCGACATCAGCACGAGCCTGTTCACGCGTGTGGGATGACCGACCGCGAACTGTTGCGCGACTGCACCGCCGTGGGAGAACCCGACGACATCCGCCTTCTCGACACCAACTGCATCGAGCACCCGTGCCGCGACATCCGCCAACATCGGCATCGAGTGCGGGAGGACCGGAGTTCCGCTCAGGCCGACCCCTGGACCATCGAAGGTGATGACGGTCCTGTCTCGAAGCGTGTCGGTGAAATCATTCCAGCTCTCCATCGGGCGGGCCAAGCCGTTGAGCAGCAAGACCGGGTCACCAGATCCACGGGTGCGCAGGGCTATCCGCAGACCGCGAATCGACAGCATGGTCGCATCGGAACCGACGGTCCTCGATTCACGGGTCACGCGGCGTCGCCCGATCGGACGTACGTGCCGGGGGCCTTGTCGATCGGCGGATAGTCGTCGTTGCCCGGACGTTGTGGTGCAGGCACCTTCTTCCCGCCTCGGTCGGCGATCCACGAAGTCCAGTCCAACCACCACGTGGTGTCCACCAGTTGTGCGTCGGTCTTCCATTCGAGCGGGTCGGCGGGAAGGCTGTCGTTCACCCAGTGCTTGGCCTTTGGCCCGGGCGGGTTGACGATACCGGCGATGTGTCCGGACGTACTCAGGACGAACCTGCTCTTGCCGCCCAGCAACTGTGTGGTCTTGTAACCCGAGATCCACGGCACCACGTGGTCGTCGACGGCGGACAGCACGTAGGTGTCGACGTCGATGAGGCCGGGGTCGAGGCGTTGGCCGTCGATGATCGAACTCTCCGCTGGCGAATTCGTTGTTCACGTAGCACGAGCGCAGATACTCCGAATGCATCCGGGCCGGCATGCGGGTGGAGTCTTCGTTCCAGGCAAGCAGGTCGAACGATGGCGGCTTGTTACCAAGGAGCCAGTTGTTCACCACATAAGCGAATATCAGGTCGTTCGGCCGCAGCGCACTGAAGGTACGTGCCATGGTCGTCGAGTCCAGGAAGCCCTTCTTGCGCATCTGCTTCTCCAGCCCCGCGACCGTTGCCTCATCGGTGAACGTGCCGAGTGCACCTGGCTCGGTGAAGTCCGTATGTGTATTGAGAAATGTTGCCGTTCTGATGGATTCGTCACCTCTGGCCGCGTTGTACGCCAGCCCGAGCGCGGTCAGAGTTCCGCCAAGGCACACCGACACTGTGTTGACGGCAGGTGCCCCGGTGATATCGCGAACCACTCGCACGGCGTCCAGCGGTCCCTGAAAAAGATAGTCGCGGAATCCGAGCTCGCTCATGGACTTGTCTGCATTGCGGTAGCTGATGGCAAAGCACGTGTGTCCGTGTTGAACGGCCCATTCGATGAGGCTTTTTCCCGGGGCAAGATCCATGATGTAGAACTTGTTGATCCACGGCGGACAGAAGAGCAACGGGATGGCGAAGGTGTCCGGGGTCTGGGGCGAGTACTGGATCAACTCGATGAGGTCACTGCGATAGACGACGCTCCCCGGCGTGGCGCCCATGTTGACGCCAACCTCGAATTCGGAGCTGTCCACTTGCGAGGGCCATCCGTCGTTGTGACGAACATCGTGCGCCATGTTCTTGAGACCTCGGCCGATGCTCTTGCCGCCAGTGTCGAACGCCTTGCGGATTGCCGCGGGGTTACCGAACAGGGTGTTCGTCGGCGACAGCGCATCTACGAGGAACTTCGCGGCGAAGCGCGCCTTGGCTGCTCGGGATCCACTCACTCCCGCTGCGTCGAGCAGTTCGGCGACGAGTTGGTCGAACAACAAGAAGTGTTGCGCGAGCAGGAAGTACGAAGGATTGTCCTGATAGGCAAGATCTGCGAACCGCTTGCCGCCTTTGGCAAGGGAGATAGGACCTGGGTTATCTCGGCCGATGGAACGTGCGGTGGCGGCTTGGAATGCTCCCGCGGAGCCCCAGGCCAGACGTGCGCCGGCAGAGATGAGCGCGGTCGGATTCTTCAGCGTCATCGCGGCGGTGGTCACCAGCTCGCGGATGAGCGCGGCGGGATCAGCTTCAGAGAAGACATTCTCGGCCACGCCGGGCAAATCCAGAGCCGAACGTGACGGGGTGGGGATGGGAGCGTCTGACGAGGCCATGAGGCCTCCTTCGGTTGGGCGGGGAAGGCGATTCCCCTAGGGATTCAGAATCTTTGACGACATCGTTTGACGTCAGCCGAAGGCAAGGGCCATGTCGGCCGCGGCGGGCACGTCGAGTGACTCGACGATCGTGTTCGACTCAGCGGGCAGCGCCACCCGATCGTCGAGCGCGACGACCGCAGGATCAACGCGAAGAATCGCGTACCCGGCAACCGCTCCTGCCCCGAAGCCTGGAGCGAAAACTCTGGTTGGCGCAGTGATCACGCGGTCGCGCACGGCATCGTGAATTGCGAGCGGAATGCTTGCCGACGAGGCGTTGCCCACCTTTTCGATGTTGAAGTACAGCTGATCCGGCGATAGACCAGCACCGGTCGCCAGCTCGATCACCATGGTCTTGTTCGCCTGGTGCGGGATGATCAACTCAACGCTCGCCAGCAGCGAATCTGCGATGCCATCTGGGTCTGGTAGCGCTCTGACGTCGTCCAGCATCTGCACGAGGTAGCGCCCTGCCAGTGCCTTTACCTCGGGCCCGTAAACCGTGATGTTGTTGCCGAACGCAGGATTTGGCCACAAGATCGAGTTGACTTGGCTTGTCGGACCGCTGGCGTACGTCTGCATGTACTCGATGTCCGGCGGTGAGCCTTCGGGCGCAGGGCCTATGACCAGCGCGGCCGCACCATCGCCGAAGATCATCCGGGATGGCCGGACGTTCCCAATCTTGTCCGAGAATTTCTCAGCGCAGACCACCAGCACCGGTCGTCGAACCAGTTGGAGAATTCTGACCGCCTCGGCCAACCCGTAGCTGAGCCCGGCACACGCGGCGACGAGGTCGAACGAGCAGTGTGTCTGCTCGATGCCCAACGCGCCGGAGATCCAGGTCGCGATCGACGGTATCAGCCGAGAACTGGTGCAGGTGCAGACGATGACAGCCCCGATTTGGTCTGGACCCACTCCTGCGTGAGCCAGCGCCGACCGGGCCGCCCGCAACGAGAGTTCCTCGATGCTGCCCGAGGTGTAACGACGCTGCTCGATGCCGGTCTTGTCGCGAATCTCCTCGGCAGACATGGGCGACCAGTTGTAGGCGCTGTTTCGGATGAGATCGGAGTTGGTGCAGACCTGGTCGCCGTGAGCCGCCGCGATGGCCTCGATGCGAGGCTGCACCGCGAAGTCGTTGCGCACGTCGATGGCAGGGTACGGGCGGATAGGTGCGATCACTTCCGGGACGGCCATTGCGGCCTTCTTCGGCGGATGACCGGTGGCGATGCGGGTGAGGAAGTTCGCCACTTCGGGATCACGAGGATGGAAGACCACTACGTAGTCGTCGTCTCGCAGTTCACTGACCGCGACCAGGGCGGCTTCGCTGCGCCCCCACGGATACTGATTGTGCAGGACCATCGACCATCGATGTAGCGCCTCCAATTCAGCCACGTCCTCATTGCAGTCAATGATTTCGGTGTAGCTGTACCGGCGGAAGTCGGGGTCGAATTTGTTCAGGCGGAGAGTTTGATTAGCGGGGTCGGAGAGCAACTCGGCAACCGTGGGTACGACGGGCGAAAGCTTGGTTGCGTGGTTTCTCCGATGCCCGAATACGTCGAAGAGAATCTCGAAGATGCTGTCCTCGACGTCGTCATCCCATTGTGCCGGAAGATTCGGATAGGCGGAAAACACCGCGGAAACCTTGGTTTCGGCTTCGTGCCACGGCGTCTGGATTGGCACGAAGACGTCTTCGCGGGTGCGCGGAACGTCGGCCCAACGGGTAGGCCGGACATCGAACATCGTCATCTTGAATCGATTGGCCCAGAACAGGTTGAGCGCCATGTCTCGCATCAGCTCGAATTTGCTCTGGTAGGCGCCCGTCTTGATCTGCTCGAGGATGTGGGTCCCCGTTGGCGCCTTGGCATCGAAGTCACGCCGGATGACGGCATCGAGCTGTTCGAGGCTATCGAAGGTCGAAAAGTCGAGATCGGGAAAGCAATTGGACGGGAAGACGATCTTGCCGTGCTTGTTCAGTTCGAAGGCATCCATGTGCCCATCACCCTCTTAAATGAGACGTTCGCGAGTTGGTGTCATGTCGGGCGACGGCGGACCGCATCCGACCGATCACATGTCCAGGCCGCCGTTGACTCCCCAGACTTGTCCGGTGATGTAACCCGAGGCGTCGGCGGCCAGGAAGTGCACGACTCGTGCGACCTCCCACGGTTGGGCCAGCCGGCGCATGGGGATGCTGTCCCTGATGCGGTCGAGGACCTTTTCGGGAATGGCCTCGACCATCTCGGTCGCCACGTAGCCGGGCGTGATGGCATTGACTGTGACGCCGATACCGTCTTCGGCCAACTTTCCCGAGCGCCCCATCTGGAAACAGGCCTCGCGGGCGAGCGTCTTCGTCAGGCCGAACAGCCCGGCCTTGGAAGCCGCGTAGTTCGCCTGACCGACGGCGCCCGTCTCTCCGATCACCGAGGAGACCATGACGATCCGTCCGCTGCCGCGCTCGAGCATGTGCGCCAGCGCGGCCTGGGCAAGAAAGAACGCCCCTGACAAGTTGACTCCGATGACCTTGTTCCATTCGTCTTCGGTCATCTTGGCCACCGTTTTGTCAATCGTGATGCCGGCGTTATTGATCAGGATGTCCAGGCGGCCGTGGAGCTCGATGACCTCGCGGATGGTCCGTTGACAGTCGTCTGCGGAAGCGACATCGCCTTGATGGACGCTGACCTCGGCGCCGTCACTGGCCGCTGACAACTCGGCGAGGAACGTCTGTGCGTGCTCAGCGTTCCTGCCATACCCGGCGGCGACTGTTGCGCCCTGACTGACCAGGCTCTTGCTGATCGCTGCGCCGATTCCGCGGGTACCGCCGGTCACGAACGCGACGCGCCCGTTGAGCTTGGTGCCGTGGACGTCCTTGGATCGGGACTCGTCGATGTCGTCATGTGCAATGGTCGTAGTGGTCATGATGTTCTCCTCGTCGTGTCGAATCTCCGTCAGGGCGCCCGATAGTCGATGACGACGCGGCCGTCGATCTGTCCGCGTTCCATGCGGCCGAACACATCGTTGATGTCGTCGAGTTCCGCGCTGGCCACCGTCGGGTGGATCAGACCGCGGGCGTAAAAGTCGAGCGCCTCGACCATGTCCTGGCGGGTACCGACGATGGAGCCACGGATGGTCAGGCCTTTGAGCACGATGTCGAAGATCGGCGCCGGGAAATCGCCGGGCGGCAGCCCGTTGAAGACGATGGTGCCGCCGCGGCGAGCCAAGCCGATGGCCTGCCCGAAGGCCTGCGGGTGGACGGCGGTGACCAGCACCCCGTGCACGCCGCCGGTGGCTTTCTGCACCTCGGCTACCACGTCGCTGGTACTGGCATTGACGACGACTTCGGCTCCGAGGCGGGTGGCCAGGGCAAGCTTGGCATCATCGATGTCGACGGCAACCACGCGTAGCCCCATTGCCCGTGCATACTGCACGGCGATGTGGCCGAGCCCACCGATGCCGGAGATCGCCACCCACTGGCCGGGCCTGGTGTCAGTCACCTTGAGGCCCTTGTAGACGGTCACGCCTGCGCACAGGATGGGTGCAATCTCCAAAGGGTCGACGTTGTCCGGGATTCGCGGGGCATACGCGGCGTTGACGAGCATGTAGCTACCGAAGCTGCCGTTGACGCTGTAGCCGCCGTTCTGCTGACTTTCACACAACGTCTCCCAGCCCGTGCGGCAGTATTCGCAGCTTCCGCACGCCGACCAGAGCCAGGCGTTTCCGACCTTGTCGCCGATCTTGAGGTCGTTCACCCCATCACCGAGTGCGACGACGCTACCGTAGCCTTCATGGCCGGGGATGAACGGCGGCCGCGGCTTCACCGGCCAATCACCATGGGCGGCATGCAGGTCGGTGTGGCAGACGCCGGAGGTCTCCAGTTTCACCAAGGCTTCGCCGTAACCGGGCGTGGGTAGTTCGACATCGCAAATCTCGAGCGGAGCACCGAATTCGGTGACCACCGCGGCGCGCATGGTGTCGAGGGTGTTCAGTGTGGTGGGTGAATCAAGCGTCTGTGTCATGCTGCTTTCCAATCGTGAATGTGGTTGATGGAGCGGGCTTCTAGGCGGCGGTTCAGAAGAACCCTTGCGCCTTGTTGCTGTAGCTCACCAGCAGATTCTTGGTCTGCTGGTAGTGGTCGAGCATCATCTTGTGGTTCTCGCGGCCGATACCGGACTGCTTGTAGCCGCCGAACGCGGCGTGTGCGGGGTAGGCGTGGTAACAGTTCGTCCACACCCGGCCTGCCTTGATGTCGCGGCCGGCGCGGTAGGCGGTGTTGCCGTCGCGGCTCCACACTCCGGCGCCGAGGCCGTAGAGGGTGTCATTGGCCTGCGCGATGGCGTCGTCGTAGTCGGTGAACGACGTCACCGCCACCACCGGCCCGAAAATCTCCTCCTGGAAGACCCGCATCTTGTTGTTGCCCTCGAGGATGGTGGGCTGCATGTAGAAGCCCCCGCGCAAGTCGCCGCCCAGGTCGGCGCGTTCGCCGCCGGTGATGACGCGGGCGCCCTCGTCCTTGCCGATCTCGATGTAGGACAACACCTTTTCCAGTTGGTCGTTGGAGGCCTGCGAACCGATCATCGTCTCGGTGTCCAGCGGGTCGCCCTGGCGGACGGCCTTGGTGCGGATCGCGGCCAGCTCCAGGAACTCGTCGTAGATGTCGGACTGGATCAGGCTGCGCGACGGACACGTGCACACCTCGCCCTGGTTGAGCGCGAACATCGTGAAGCCTTCCAGCGCCTTGTCCTGGAAGTCGTCACCGGCGGCCATCACATCGGAGAAGAAGATGTTGGGGCTCTTGCCACCGAGTTCGAGGGTGACCGGGATCAGGTTCTGGCTCGCGTACTGCATGATCAGCCGACCCGTGGTCGTCTCCCCGGTGAACGCGATCTTGGCGATCCGGTTGCTCGATGCCAGCGGCTTACCCGCCTCGGCTCCGAACCCGTTGACCACGTTGATTACCCCGGCCGGCAGCAGATCGCCGATCAACGACATCAGATAGAGGATCGATGCGGGCGTCTGCTCGGCCGGTTTGAGCACGACGCAGTTACCAGCCGCCAGCGCCGGAGCCAGTTTCCAGACGGCCATCAGGATCGGGAAATTCCACGGGATGATCAGGCCGACCACACCGAGGGGCTCGTGGAAGTGATAGGCCACGGTGTCCTCGTCGATCTCCGACAGCGAGCCCTCCTGCGCGCGGATCGCCCCTGCGAAATAGCGAAAGTGGTCCACCGCCAACGGAATATCGGCGGCCAACGTCTCCCTGATCGGCTTTCCGTTGTCCCACGCCTCGGCCAGCGCGATGGACTCGAGGTTCTCCTCGATGCGGTCGGCGATTCTGTTCAGGACGACGGCACGATCGGCCGCTGAGGTCTTGCCCCAGCCCGTCGCCGCCCCGTGGGCCGCGTCCAGGGCGCGCTCGACATCGGCTTCATCGGACCGAGCAACCTCGCAGAAGACCTCGCCGGTAACCGGCGTCGGGTTCTCGAAGTAGCGGCCCCCCACGGGTGCGACCCACTCGCCGCCGATGTAGTTGTCGTATCGGGGCAGGAAGGACATCAACGAACCTTCAGCACCTGGTTGATCGAAAATGGTCATCGTTATAGCTCCTACCGTCTCGCAAGACGAAAAATCTTGGGGGTTCAGTGAATAACCCTATGCGCGAGCGACCGACGCCGATGGAGTCGAAAGACCCTTCCTCGCCGTTAGAGGTTCGCAATGAGACTCTGTGTCACATTGCCCCATCCGCGACGAGCGGCCAGGAGCACCTTAGATGACCTTAGGCCAAGGGTGAGGGTCTAAAGGCCCCATTGATCTTCCGTGAATATGGCTAGATTCCAATACATCCCGGATTCCAAATACATCCCGGCCCGAGCCGTAAGGAAGCCGGTCACCCTCAACCGCACTATTAAGGCGCAGTGACAATCACCGAAGATCAGGCCAATGCAACCCGCGCGGCACGGGAACTACTTCCCGACATCAGCGACCCCACCGCGGGGTCGGTGGCGATCTCCAGGGAGTTGGCGTCTGAGCAGGTCCGGATGATCGCCGACCCGGCACCTCTGGGCCTTGCTGCCTTCGCCCTCACCACCTTTCTGTTGAGCTTGGTCAATGCCGGCGTCACACCCAAGGACACCGAACCAGTCATGCTTGGTGTTGCCCTGGCATTCGGAGGGGTCGCCCAATTGCTCGCCGGGATGTGGGAGTTCCGTAAGGGAAACGTCTTCGGGGCGACGGTCTTTTCGTCCTATGGCGCCTTCTGGCTGTCCTTCTGGGCCTATGTCACTTTCTACGCCAAGGACATCCCGGCCGAACACCATGGGGTCGCGGCCGGTTGGTACCTGATCGGCTGGGCCATCTTCACCAGCCTCATGTTGATCGCCGCATTGCGGACGACCGTCGTGCTCGCAGTGCTGTTCGTCGTGCTGGACGTCACGTTCGTCTTGCTTGGCCTCGGCGCGCTCTACGCCAGCAGCGGTCTGACCGTGGCGGGCGGAGGCCTCGGCCTCGTGACTGCCGCACTGGCCTGGTACCTATGCGTTGCCGGCGTCACCGCTTCGACCTTTGGCAAGCCGATCCTGCCCAACCCGTCGCTGTCCCGACTTTGAGCTCAGCCCGATACGTCCCATCTCCATGATTCAGAAGGATTCTCATGTCCCTGACGCACACCGAAATCCCGTCAACGTATCCGCCTTCACCGGGATTCGCCGAGAGCGCCAACGCGACCGCCGAGCTGTACCGCGAGGCTGAGGAAGACAGGCTGGCGTTCTGGGCGAAGCAAGCAAACAGGCTGTCGTGGGAGACGCCGTTCGACGAGGTGCTCGACTGGTCGCAGGCGCCGTTCGCGAAGTGGTTCGTCGGCGGCAAGCTGAATGTCGCGTACAACTGCGTGGACCGTCACGTCGAGGCCGGGAACGGTGATCGGGTGGCCATCCGGTGGGAGGGCGAGCCGGTCGGCGAAAGCCGCGACCTGACGTACTCCGATCTGCTGGCCGAGGTGTCACGAGCCGCCAACGCGCTCACCGACCTCGGGGTGGTCGCGGGTGACCGGGTCGCCATCTACATGCCGATGATCCCCGAGGCAATAGTGGCGATGCTGGCGTGCGCGCGGCTCGGGGCCATGCACTCTGTGGTGTTCGCCGGTTACTCGGCACCGGCGCTGCGAGCCCGAATCGACGATGCGAAAGCCAAACTTGTCATCACCACCGACGGGCAGTACCGCCGCGGCAAGGCGGTATCGCTGAAGGAGTCGGTGGACGATGCTGTGCGCGAACAAGATTGCGTCGAGCACGTCTTGGTGGTGCGTCGCACCGGCATCGACGTCTCGTGGACCGACGGCCGTGACCTGTGGTGGCACGACATCGTTGAGAACGCCCCACCCACGCACACCCCAGAGGCCTTCGACGCCGAGCAGCCGTTGTTCTTGCTGTACACCTCGGGGACCACCGGCGCCCCCAAGGGGATCGTGCACACCTCGGGCGGCTACCTCACCCAGTCCTCGTACACCCACTTCAACGTGTTCGACGTCAAGCCGGAGACCGACGTCTATTGGTGCACCGCCGACATCGGCTGGATCACCGGGCATACCTACATCGTCTATGGGCCGCTGTCCAACGGCGTGACCCAGGTGCTCTACGAGGGCACCCCCGCATCTCCGGACGAGCACCGGCACTTCGAGGTCATCGAAAAGCACGGTGTCACGATTTATTACACGGCGCCGACGTTGATTCGCACGTTCATGAAGTGGGGGCGCGAGATCCCCGACGCCCACGACCTGTCCAGCCTGCGGCTGTTGGGCACCGTCGGCGAGAACATCAACCCCGAGGCGTGGCGGTGGTACGGGGACGCGATTGGCGCTAATCGAACCCCGATCGTCGACACCTGGTGGCAGACCGAGACCGGATCGGCGATGATCTCGCCCCTGCCGGGAGTTACCGCGACCAAACCGGGTTCGGCGATGACACCGCTACCCGGTATCTCGGCGCGGGTCGTCGACGACCACGGCAATCTTATCGAGCCAAGCCCGGAATTCGGCGAGCACGCATCCGGCTACCTGGTGCTCGACAAGCCGTGGCCGTCGATGCTGCGTGGCATCTGGGGGGATCCGGAACGGTACAAGGAGACCTACTGGTCCCGGTTCGCCGAACAGGGCTGGTACTTCGCCGGCGACGGCGCGCGCTACGACCTGGACGGCAACATCTGGTTACTGGGCCGCGTCGACGACGTGATGAACGTGTCCGGACATCGAATCTCCACCGCAGAGGTGGAGTCGGCCCTGGTCGGCCACTCAGGGGTGGCAGAGGCGGCCGTCGTCGGCGCCAGTGACGACACCACCGGGCAGGCGATCGTGGCGTTCGTCATCCTGATGACCCACCATGCCGATACCCCGCGCGAACAGATGATCGACGAGTTGCGGGCCGAGGTGGCCCGCGAGATCTCACCGATCGCGCGGCCGCGGGAGATTCACGTGGTGCCGGAGTTGCCGAAAACTCGCAGCGGCAAGATCATGCGGCGACTGCTGCGCGACGTCGCCGAAGGCCGTGAACTCGGCGATACGTCGACGCTGCTGGATCCGAGTGTGTTCCATGCCATCAGGGAAAGTAAGTAGCACCTCAGCGCCGGTTGCGGAAGTACTTCTTGTACGCCTCGGCGGATGCGCGCAGTTCAGGATCGGCTTCGAACTTCGGCTCGAACTTCGCCCAGGCCGCCTCTTTCTTGGCGGGCAGGTACTCCGTCGGCCAGTACGGATGTTCCTGCGGCGAATAGTCGCGCAGCACGCGGCGCGCGACGGTGGCCTTGTGCACCTCGTCGGCGCCGTCGGCCAGGCCCATCGTCGGCGCACTCGCGTACATCGCCTGCAGCGGAGTCAGGTCGGTGGTGCCCAGCGAGCCGAGGATATGCAGCGCGTTGAACGACACCTCGCGCAGCACCTTGGCCATCGTGAACTTGACGGCAGCGATGTCGGTGCGGGCTTCCTTGGTGCTGGAATTATCGATCTTCCAAGCGGTTTCGAGCACCAGCAGCCGCAGCATCCGGATGGCGGCGTAGGAGTCGGCGATCTTCTCCTGCACCATCTGGTGCTCGCCGATCACCTTGCCGTGCGATTCGCGCGACAGCGCACGCTCGCACATCATGTCGAAGGCCAGTTTGCACTGGGCGATGGTGCGCATCGCATGGTGGATGCGCCCGCCGCCGAGCCTGCGCTGGGCCAGGGTCTTGGCCCCGTCCTCCGGGCCGAGCAGATGGTCGAGCGGTATCCGCACATCCCGATAGATGATGTGGTTGTGATTGCGAGGTTCGGGCTGGATCTCCACACCTGGCGTCGCTCGCGGCACCACGAACATGCCGTTGGTGCACATCACGAACAAGATGTCGGCGACGCGGCCGGCCGACGTGAACCACTTCTCTCCGTTGATCACCCACTCGTCGCCGTCGCGCACGGCGTGGGTCGTGAACAGGTTGGGGTCTGAGCCGCCCTGCGGTTCTGTCATCGAGTACGCCGAGAAGATGTCCTGATTCAGCAGTGGCTCCAGCCACCGCTTCTTCTGCTCCTCGGTGCCGAACGCAGCGAGCATCTCGATGTTGCCGGTGTCGGGCGCCGCGGCGCCGAACATCTGCGGGGCGCCGGAATAGCGGCCGATGATCTCGTTCAGCAGCCCCAGCTTGAGCTGACCGAAGCCGGGTCCGCCGAGCTCCTCGTCGAGGAAGAGCGCCCACAGCCCCTGGTCTTTGATCTGCTGCTGCAGGCCTCTGACATAGGCCTTCACCCGCGGATCGGGTGAGCGCACCGCGTAAGGGAAGACGAACTCGAGCGGCTCGACCTCCTCCTTGCAGAACTCCTCGACCCAGTCGAGCTTCTTCTGGAAATCCGGATCAGTCGAGAAGTCCCATGCCATACCTCATGATTCTGCCTCGTCGTGCTCTCTAGGAAAGGAGCAGGAGCGCAGAAGTTGCGAGCATGACGGCGGCGGTGAGGCCGTGGACTCCCAGTGCGGTTGACTTGGGGCCGCCGTTGCCGAGCACGATGGCCGCGTCGGCAACCGGAATGATCGTGGCGGCCAGTATCACCCAGCCGAGCAGGTGTGTCGCGCCCGCGGCCATCAGGATGAAGACGAACAGCCCCGACGCGATGTCGCGGACGCCCTTGACGCTCAAGTAGGCGCCTGCGGACGGCTGGCCGAGATCCGGCTGCACTCCGTAACCCGCGGCGGCGACGTTCGGCGCGACGATGAACCGTGCGCCGATGAAGATGATGCCTGCGGCTATGAGTCCGGCGAGCACGTAGCCGATGGTGGTGGTCATGTCAGCTCGTCAGCGCGACGCATAGCGCGGCCACCGCGAGACCTTGCAGCATCGCGCGCGCACCAATGATTCGGTCCCACTTCACCTGCAGCGCACGCCCGTTCGGCAGCAGTTGCCCGGCGTCGGCCGCGGCCGTCAGCTGTCGATTGATGGGTGCGCTCACCTGCGTGTAGAGCACAATCCAGAGCAGCAGTGCGACCAGTGCGGCACCCGCGGCGATCGCCTGAGCCCAGTGAGCGGCCATCGTGGCCAGCACCGCGGTTACCGCGGTGGCGACAATCCCGAGGACCCCGGGCCCGGGCATTCGGCGGTCTCCGTATCGATGCACACGGCCCATGACCGAGACCAGGGCGCGATCGTCGACCAACGCCAAGGCCGGTCGCAGCACGATCGCGCCGAACACGTCGGTGCCGTAGACGACCGCGGTGCCGAGCACAGCGATCAGTGCCGCGGCACGGATGATGAGGTCCAAGACCATTTCGTAACCCCCTTCTGGCGTAACCGCTAGCAACGCTAACCCCTCGACTTCGTCGCGTCAATAGCACTGCTAGTATTTCTAGCGATGCTATGATCAGGTATGGCCGTCGAAGATCGCCGTGCACGTGAGCGTGCCGCCCGCCGTCGGCTGATCATCACAACGGCCCGTCATTTGGCCGAGGCCGAGGGTTGGGATGCCGTTACCACCCGCCGGCTGTCCACTGAGGTCGAATACAGCCAGCCTGTCTTGTACAAGCACTTCGCGGGCATGGAGGAACTCGCCGATGCCGTCGCCATGGACGGGTTCGGCGAGCTCGCCGATGTGATGCGGGCCGCCCGCTCCGACACCGACGCAGCCCCCGACGCCCTGACCCGTATCGCACACGCCTATGTCGATTTCGCCCGCGACAACCCGGCGGTTTACGACGCGATGTTCGCCCGTGCGACCACCTTGCGCTTCGCCGCCCAAGACACACCGCCTCAGCTGACGGCGGCCTTCGCCGAGCTGCGCCAAGCAATCGGCCTCGTCGCCGACGAGCACGAGGCGGACGCCCTCACCGAAGTCTTCTGGGCGGCACTGCACGGACTGGTCACGCTCAGTCGTACCGGACGGCTACGCGCCGGCCACGACTCGGACCGTATCGGTTTGCTCGTCGATCATTTCAGCTGAGGTGAAATCAGCAGTGCGTCGACTGCAACGACCCCTTTAGGTGAGGCAATCACCGGATTGGCTTCGACGGCGTCGACGATGTCGCCGATCTCGGTCGCCATCCGCGAGAACGCCACGATCACATCCACCAGCGCATCGATGTCGACCGAGGGTGCACCGCGCCACCCATCCAGAAGGGGGCGGATACGCAGTCCGTCGAGCATGCTGCGTGCGCCGGAACGCGTCACCGGCGGGCACGCCACTACCCGGTCGGCGAGTAATTCGACCATGGTGCCGCCCGCCGCGACGATCAACAGCGGACCGAAGGCCGGGTCGCGCACGACGCCCACCGAGATCTCGACGCCGGCCGCCACCATCGGCTCGACGGTCGCCGCAGGCCCGAGCGCATCCGCCATGATCGTGTACGCCACACGCAGGGCGTCCGCGTCAGCGATGCCGAGCACAACACCGCCGACATCGCTCTTGTGCACGGCCCCAACGGTTTTCAGTGCGACTGGATACCCGATCGCATCGGCTGCCGCAACGGCGTCATCCGCCGAGTCGGCCTTCCGGATGTCCACCACCGGCACCCCGTAGTCGGCCAACAGCTCGAAGGACGGCGCCTCCCCGGCGAGCCGAGCTGCCCACCGCGCCCGCCGCGCCGAGTCCACAGGGGCAGCGGCAGATTCGATGGGCAACGGCCACGACGCAAGGTGCGCCAGTGCCGACAGCCCGCTACGCGCGCTTTCCAACACGGGAATCCCGCTGTCCCGCAGCCGCTCCGCGGTCACCGGGTCGATAGCCGACGCCATCGACGCCATGACGGCGATCGGCGCGTCGGTCAGCTTGGCGACGTCGGTGACCGCATCCGCGTAGGCGGTGTCGCCGTCGAACTCGGGGACCAGGTCGACCGCGAGCGCGGTCACGGCAACGGCCGGATCGTCGACCATCGCGCGCAGGCAGGCCCCGAACAGGTTCCTGGTGTCGGCGCCTGTGCCCCACACATCGAGCGGGTTGGTCGCGGCCAACCCGTCGTCGAGCATGCCGCCGATGGCGGTCAGCGTCTCTTCGGCGAGGTCGGCGAATTCGACTCCCAACTCGTGGGCGAGATCGGCGACCAGGGCGCGTTCGGCGCCCGAATCATGCACGGTCGCAATGCCTCCAACCCCTCGAGGCTCCGCCCGCCTTCCGGCGGAGAACAGTTCGATGGTGTCACCGAACTCGGCGAGATCGCTGACGCGGACGGCACCGACGGATGCGCAGAACGACTGCCACGCCGCGGCCTCACCCGCCAGCGCGCCCGAGTGGGCTGCCACCATGGCCCGGCCCCTCGGCGAGCCGCCGACGGTCAGAATCACTACGGGCACGTCCTGCTCGGCTGCGCGCAGGAGCGCGGCCCGCAGGCGCGGAACATCGCGGGGTGTCTCGAGAAGCAGACCGACGACCCGAGTTTCGGGATCGTCGAGCGCATAGTCGACGTAGTCGGCGGTATTGGTGACGAGCTCCTGGCCGGACGACACCGCGAGCCGGAAACCGAACCCGCGCCTTGCCCGAAGCAGTGTGGAGAACGCCGAACCCGAATGGGTGACGAGGCTGACGACCCCGTCCGGCAACGGTTCCGGCTCCAGATAGCCCAGCGCGCGAACCTCGAGCGCGTTGTTCACGAATCCCATGCAGCCCGCCCCGCATACCGCCATCCCGGCGTCGGACGCGATCGCGACGATCTCCTCCCGAAGTCCCCGCGCGGAGCCGAACAACACCGCCGATCTGGCACCCGCCGCAGCGGCCGCGGCCAACTGCTCGGGCAGCACCGCGTCGGGCACCCCGAGCAGGGCGACGTCGACGGGCTCGTCCAGATCGCCGATCGACGGCACACACGGCAGGTCGCCGATCCGGTCGTAGCGCGGGTTGACCAACCCGAAGCGCGCCGAACCCCGTTGCGCCTCAATGATCATCCGCGCACCGAGGCTGTCCGGGCGGGCGCTCGCACCCACCAACGCCATCGACCGCGCGCCGAGCATCGCGGCGACGGCTGCCGCACGAGAACTCACGAGCGGCGGAACCTCTTGAGCCCTCGCTTCTTGTCGGCCAGGGCAGCGCGGGCCGCCTGCCATCCCGGGATACCGCAGACACCGCCACCGGCGTGCGTACCGGAGCTGCCGTTGTACAGCCCCGAGATCGGCGTGCGGTAGTCGGCGTAGCCAGGCGCCGGCCGCATGTGGAACAACTGCTCCAGTGACAGCTCACCGTGGAAGATGTTGCCGCCGATCAAGCCGTACTCCTGCTCCATCTCGTGCGGTCCGACGATGTCGCGGTGCAGGATCGACGATTTGAAGCCCGGTGCCACCTGGTCGTACAGATCGATCAGCCGGTCGGCGTAAGCGTCGAGTTCCTCGGTGTGCGGCGCGTCGGCCCAGTCGGCGGGCACCCACTGGGTGAACAGCGACATGATGTGCGTGCCATCGGGATTGAGCGTCTTGTCAAGTGTTGTCGGGATGACACCGTCACTGAACGGCAGCAGGGCGGGCTTGCCCGCGCGAGCTTCCTGGAACGCGGTCTCGATGAACTCGACGGTCGGCGCCATCTCCACCGATCCGGTGTGGTGCTCGGCCTGCCCGTTGCTGGGATCGGCGGTGAAGTTGGGCAGCTCGCCAAGCGCGAGGTTGATCTTCACCACGCCGCTTCGGGTCTTGTAGTGCTCGATGTCGCGGACGAAGTCCTGCGGCAGTTCGTTGCGCGGAGTCTGTTCCAGGAACGCGGTTTTCGGGTGCAGCGTGGTGACCACGACCGGCGCGTGGATCTCGTCGCCGTTCTCGAGGACGGCGCCTTGCACGCGCCCGTTGCGCACCAGCATCTTCGCGACGCGGGCATTCGTTCGGATCTCGGCGCCGAAACTGCGGGCCGACTTCGCGATGGCCTCCGATACGCCGCCCATGCCGCCCTCGGGGTAACCCCAGCTGCCGAGTTGGCCGTCGCCGACGTCGCCGATCGAGTGGTGCGCCATGACGTAGGCGGTTCCCGGTTCGCATGGGCCTGCCCAGGTTCCGATGACGCCGTTGACCGCAAGCGCGCCTTTGATTTGCGGTGATTCAAACCAGTCGTCGAGCAGGTCGGAGATGCTCATGGTGAGCAACCGGGTGACGTCGCCCATCATCCGGGTGGTCATCCCGCGCTGGCTCCAGCCCAGCTTGGCCAGCTCGAGCAGGTCGCTCGGCTTGCGTGAGCCGATGTTGGGCGGAACCTGCGTCAGCAGCGGGCCCATCACATCGGCGATGCCCTCCAGCCAGGCGTTCCACTCCGGCCACGCGTCGGCGTCCTTCTTCGACCACTTCGCCAGCTGTTCGTGGGTGCGCTTCGGGTCGTCTTCGTAGATGGTGAGCGATCCGCCTTCGGGAAAGGCCTGGTAGTACGGACCCATCGGGTGCACCTTGTAGCCGTGTCGCTCGAGTTCGAGCTCGCGGATGATGGTCGGCGGCATCAGGCTCATCACGTAGGACAGCCGGGTGACCCGCAGGTGCGGCGCGTCCTCCCACGGCGCCTCGGTGGTGGCCGCCCCTCCGAGCGAGTTACGGGATTCCAGGACCAACGTCTTGGCACCCGAGCGGGCGAGATACGCCGCCGAGACCAGCCCGTTGTGGCCGCCGCCGATGACAATGGCGTCGTATGTGTTCGACATTGGGGTTCCTGCTTTCACGCCCATTGAGGATGTCTTGACTGACTGTTCAATCTAATCAAGTGTTAGGCTGGAAACAAGGGGCAACGCTGCTACTACAGGGGGAAGCACATGGCGGAACCGGCGCCGGCGACGGAGAACAATGAGGCTCGCCGCATCGAGATGCTCCGCGCGGCGGCGGAACTGATCTGCGAGCGGGGCTTCGGCGACACCCGCATCGCCGATGTCGCCAAGCGCGCGGGGGTCAGCTCGGCACTCGTCATCTACTACTTCGGGACCCGTGATCGCCTGCTGGTCGACGCGCTGCGCTACTCCGAGGAGTCGGGCTACGAAGCCGCCGAGAAGATGCTCGCGGAGATCCCGTCACTGCGTGAGCGTCTGTCGTTCTTGATCAAGTGGACCTGCGTGCCGGAGTCCGACAGCGACATGCCCGGCGCATGGGGGCTGTGGTTCGACCTGTGGGCGCAGGCTTTTCGGCACGACGAGGTCAAGGCGGGCCGGGTCGAGCTCGACGCTCGCTGGCGCAGCATGATCGCCGATGCGGTCAGATCGGCCGACCTGGATACCGATGTCGACGCCCGGATGTTCGCGTTGGAGTTCTCCGCCCTGCTGGACGGCCTGTCCATCCAGGTGGCACTCGAGGACCCGGAAGTCGATTCAGCGGTGGCCTACGACGTCGCGATGCGGTTCGCCGAACGGGAACTCAATCTGTCGCCCGAGAAGAACGCATCGGTCAAGAAACGCTGAGCACCCCAAGGTCTTCCGCGACCGGATCGGTGATCACCGCCGCCGAACTACGGTGCAGCACACGCACCGCGTCGTGGGTGCAGACGCAGTTGACCCGCTCGCCCGGCTGATGGCTCACCGACGTGGGGCCGGAATGGTTGGGCACCTCGACGATCAGGGCGGTGGCCGCGCCAACGTCGACATGCACCTGGGTGCAGTGACCGAGGTAGACGACCTGGGAAACGACACCGGGAATCGCGTTGTGGCCGTTGCCAACCGGTTCGTCGGCGCCCTGCACGCTGATGCGCTCGGGCCGGATCACGATGGCCGCCTCACCGGGCTTGGCGCCGTCGTCGACCGCCGCACCGAGACGCGTGTCGAGCGCCGAACACACCGCTGAGCCGTTGCCCGCCTCGAGTACGTCGGCGTCGAAAATGTTGGCCGCACCGAGGAATCCGGCGACGAACGTCGTTGCCGGCGCCGAGTAGATCTCTTGGGGCGGCCCCACCTGTTCGATGCGACCCTCGGCCAGCACGGCGATCTGGTCGCTCATGGTGAGCGCTTCCTCCTGATCATGCGTGACGTACACGAACGTGATGCCGACCTCGCGCTGTACGGCGCGCAGTTCCAGCTGCAACTGCTTGCGCAGCTTGGCATCCAGTGCGCCAAGCGGCTCGTCGAGCAGCAGCACCTTGGGACGAAGGACCAGTGCGCGGGCCAGCGCGACGCGCTGCTGCTGCCCACCGGACAACTGGGCGGGTTTGCGCTTGGCGAACTCGCCCATCCGCGCCAGGTCGAGTGCTTCCTCGACGCGCCTCTTGGTGTCCTCCTTGGACGCCCTCTGGTACCTCAGCCCGAATGCGACGTTGTCCCACACCGTCATGAACGGGAACAGCGCGTAGGTCTGGAAGACGGTGTTGACCGGCCGCTTGTGTGGTGGATCCCCCGCGACGTCACGCCCGTCGAGTTCGATGCGGCCCGAGTCGGGCTTCTCGAAACCCGCGATCATCCGCAGGGTGGTTGTCTTGCCGCAGCCAGAAGCGCCTAGCAGTGAATAGAACTGACCAGCCGGGATGTCGAGGTCGATACCGGTTACCGCCGGGACCCCGTCGAACGACTTGACCAGCTTCTCGAGCCGGATCGCGCCGCCCTTCACGGAGCCCACTCGGTCACGGCGCGACCGCCACAGCGTCGGGCCGCGAAATGGCTTGCGCGAACCGGGCGAAATTGGCCGCGAAGCGATCGACATCGTCGCGGTCGTGCTGAACCGACAACAGCCATTGCTCCACCTTCCCCCATGGCGGGAGAAACACACCGCCATTGTGCTGCATCAGCCAGTGCAAGTGGCCGAGTCTGGCGTCGATGCCGAGGAAGTCACGGAACTCGCGCACCCGATCGCGGCGGAACGTCACGCAACCCTTGGCGCCTGCCGTGACGACGTGCCACTCGAATCCGTGCTCAGCGATGGTGGCTTCCAACGACGTGCGCAGCCGGGTCGCCAGTTCGTCGAGGTGTGCATAGGACTGCGGGGTGAGGACGTCGGTCAGCGTCGCCCTGGTTGCCGCCATCGCCAGGGGGTTGCCGTTGAAGGTGCCCACCTGCTCGTAGCGGCCGTCGGCGATCGCCGACATCACCGTCTCGGTTCCGCCGATCGCGGCCACCGAGATACCGCCGCCGAGCGCCTTGGCCAGACACACCATGTCGGGTATCACGCCACTGATGGCGGTGATACCGCCTGGGCCCGTGGTGAATCCGGTCTTGACCTCGTCGTAGATCAGGAAGGCACCCTCGCCGTGCAGTAGGTCGCGGATGACGGCGAGATAGCCGTCGTCGGGCGGAATGATGCCCGCGTTCATCATCACGGGCTCGAGGATCATCGCGGCCACCTGCCCGCGGTGCTCGGCCAGGGCCCGCGCCACCGCGCCGGTGTCGTTGAACGGCACCACGATGACGAGATCGCGGATCGCGGCGGGGATGCCGGAATTGCCGGGTACCCCGATCGGGTGGTCTCGCGGCCCGACCTCGTCGGCCTCGGGCAGCACCGAGACCTGCACTGAGTCGTGGTGCCCGTGATAGCAGCCCTCGACCTTGATGATCAGGTCCCGACCGGTCAGTGCGCGGGCGAGGTGGACGGCGTCCATGGTGGCTTCGGTTCCGGAGTTGGCGAAGCGCCACAGCGGCAGGTCGAAGCGGCGGGACAGTTCACCCGCGATCCAGATGGCGTCCTCGGTCGGCTGTGCGAAATGTGTTCCGCGCCTTACCCGGTCGCTGACCGCGGCTACGAGAGCGGGATGGGCGTGCCCGGCGATGGCCGCCCCGTAGCCGCCGTGCATGTCGACGTATTCGGTGCCGTCGACGTCGTACACCTTCGAGCCGGCGCCGTGGCTCATCCAGACGGCTTGCGGTTCGGCGATCTGCCAGTTGGAGGTGGCCCCTCCCGCGAGGTGAACGCGAGCCTCGGCGATGAGTTCGGAGCTGCGCGGCTGGCGACGCAGAAACACCTGCTCTTCATCGGCAATCAGCTGGTTAACGGTGTCGGCCACAGTGCTTGATTCTGGGCCCGACACCACCGATGAAGACACGGTAAAACCTCCACTCGAGAACGGTTGACTGAGCATTCAGTCTATGCGAGAGTCCTACCAGCGACAAGCCGCTAAATCAACGGGGAGGCCCACGATGCCAGGACCCATCGGACCGCACAGCCACGGCCCGACCCGACGACAGTTCCTGACGCGAGCGGCCCTTCTGGCCGCCGCGGCACCTACCCTGCCCGCCTTCCTCGCGGCGTGCTCGAAGGGCGGGCCGTCGTCCGGATCGCCGACGCTGACGCTCGCGTCGCCGGACAGTCCGGTCAAGTGGGACATCGCCGACGACAACAAGGCGATCGCCGACGGCCTCGCGCCGGAGAAGGGCGCCACACTTCAGCTCTACACCTATGCCGACTACACCAGCCCCGACGCGGTGAAGGCGTTCGAGGACAAGTACGACGTGAAGGTGGAGATCTCCACCTTCAACGACACCGACGAGGCGATCACCAAGATCCGCGGCGGCAGCGTCAACTACGACATCTACTTCCCCAGCTACGACCAGATCAGCAGGCTGGTCACCGGCAAGCTCGTGCAGCCGCTGAACCACAGCTACATCACCAACATCGACAATGTGTGGCCGACCTTCAAAAATCCGTGGTACGACCAGGACTGGCAGTACAGCGTGCCGTACACGATCTACACCACCGGCATCGGCTGGCGGAACGACCAGGTGAAGACCGACATACCCAAGATGGCCAACCCCTACGACGTGCTGTGGGATCCGCAGTACAAGGGCAAGACCGCGGTCATCGACGATTGGCACACCGCGATGGCGATGGTCGCTCTGCAGCAGGGCATCACGGACATCAACACGTCGAACGAGGCCGACCTCAAGAAGATCGGCGATCAGCTCACGGCGATGGTCGCCGCGACGTCGCCGAAGGTGACCATCACGATGTACAACGACCTGCCTGCAGGCCAGCTCGGTGTCTCACAGATGTGGTCGGGCGACATCATCAACGCCCAGTCGTATCTGCCCGAGGGCACCTCGACCGACATCCTGCAGTACTGGTTCCCAGCGGACGGCAAGGGCTTGGTCGACAACGACCTGATGGTGGTTCTCAAGAGCGGCAAGAACCCGGTGCTCTCCCACCTGTTCCTCAACCACATGCTGTCGCCGGAATCGGCGATGCAGAACTTCACCCAGATCGGCTACCAGCCGCCGCAGAACACGATCACCGCGGATTCGCTGGTGAAGGAAGAGTTCATTCCCGAGAACCTGCGCACCGCCATCGTCAAGCCCGAGGACTTCGACACCGGCTACCGGCTGCTCGAGCTGGACGCGGCCAACCAGGATGCGTGGCAGAAGGTGTGGCAGGCGTTCAACGCCGGCGGGTCGTAGTTTGCAGTGGCGGTCCCGGTAGTCACCGCACCATCGCGGGCGGCCACACCGCCGCCGCGCGAGCACCGCACCCGGCTGTGGGCGGTCCTGGCCGCACCCGGAATCTTCTGGCTGCTCGGGTTTTTCATCTTCCCGCTGTATGTGGTGCTCTGCATCGTCTTCGGCCAGATCGACCCGTTGTTCCGCACGCCGATCCCGGTGTGGAACCCGCTGCAGTGGGACCCCACCCAGTTCAGCTATGTGCTGACCCACATCGTCGGCGAGAACGGCGTCTACGGCGCCGCGATCCTTCGCACCTTCATCTACGTCTTCGTCGCCAGCTGTCTGTGCCTGCTGATCGCGTTCCCCGTCGCCTACTACGTCGCCCGCCTCTCCGGTAAGCGCAAGGGTCTGCTGCTCGCGCTGCTGATCGCACCGTTCTGGATCAGCTACATGATGCGAATGTTCGCCTGGGTCAACCTGTTACAGGACGACGGCCTGTTCAACAAGGTGATCAGCTTCGGTGGACTCTTCGATCCCGACGTGAAGTGGTTGACCGGCCAACCCCTCGTCGTGGTACTCGGGCTGGTGTACGGCTATGTGCCGTACATGATCCTGCCGCTCTACGCGGGCCTCGACCGGTTGTCGCAGCCGATGCTGGAGGCCTCGCGTGACCTCGGCGCCGCCAGGATGTCCTCGTTCTGGCGGGTGACGCTGCCGCTGTGCCGGCCGACGATCGTGGCAGCCGTGCTGCTGACCTGCCTGCCGATGCTCGGCGACTACTTCACCAGCGACATGCTCTCTGCGTCGCCGAAGACCACGATGGTAGGAAACCTGATCAACGACAGCGTGCAGGCGCCAGGCCAGACCGGTCAGGCGGGCGCGTTCGTCATGTTGGTGTTCATCGTCGCGCTGCTGCCGATGCTCTATTACATCCGCGTCACCTCACGACCTGACGACGTGTCGACATGAGAAACCCAATAGCGTGGTGGAACAACCCGTGGCGGCCGCCGCGGTTCCTCATCGCGATCACCGTCGGCTATCTGATCTGGTCGCTGCTGCCGGTGCTCATCGCGGTGGCGTACTCGTTCAACGACGGCAAGTCCCGCACCACATGGCAGGGGTTCTCGTTCCGGTGGTATTGGGGCGACCAAACGCTCTCGGTCTGGCACAACGAGGCGCTGCACACCGCCCTTCTGCAGACGCTCAAGCTCGGCGTGATCGCGACCCTGATCACGGTCCCTCTCGGCGCCCTGTTCGCGATCGGCATCGACCGCTGGCGCGGCAGGCTACCCGCGGGAGCGAACTTCCTGATGCTGCTGTCGTTCGTGCTGCCCGAGGTGTTGCTCGCAGTCGCGTTGTTGTTCGTGATCACCACCGTCGCCGTCCCTGTCGATCTCGGCACCACCGCGCAGGTGATCGGTCTTGTCACCTTCCAGGTGTCCTACCCCGCGGTGCTGGTGCGTGCCCGGCTGGCCACGATCGGCCCTCAATACGAGGAAGCCGCAATGGATCTGGGCGCGTCGCCGTTCGGCGCGCTGCGCCGGATCATCTTCCCGATGCTGCTGCCCGCGATCTTCGCAAGCACCGTGCTGGTGTTCGCCGACGTCATCGACGACTTCGTGCTGGTGCGCTATCTCTCAGGGGACGCGTCGACCGAACCTGTCTCGGTGAAGATCTACAACACCGCACGCGCCGCACCCACCCCGGCGCTCAACGCGTTGGCCACCCTTCTTCTCGTGGCTGCACTGGCCGCCGTCGTCATAGGCTTTCTGGTGTATCGACGGATGACCCGCGGTGACGCCACCGCCGACAGAGGACTTGGTGGCTTCACCGGAGAGGCTTGATGGATTAGGCTGACTGTATGTTCAAACAGCATCCCCCTGCCCCCCTTCCCGCCGACGGCGTCGCCGCGGCAATGGCCCCGTTCGGCCGGTCCCGGATGCTGCCCCGAGAGGCTTACGTGGACGCCGCGGTCTTCGAGTGGGAGCAGCGGCACATCTTCTCCGGCTGGACCTGCGTCGGCCACGCCTCCGACCTGGCCGCCGTCGGCGCGCAGAAGGCCATCGGGACCGGCCCAAACGCGGTCCTGCTGGTGCGGGGCGAGGACAAGGTCCGCGCATTCGCCAACACCTGCCGCCACCGCGGGCACGAACTCCTCGCGTGCAACGCGACCACCAAGGGGCGTGCCATCGTGTGCCCGTACCACTCGTGGTCCTACCGGCTGGACGGCACGGTCCGCAATGCGCCCGGCTTCAAGCACGCCGAGGGGTTCAACGCCGACGAGTTCGGCCTCGCCGAACTGCGGCTGGTGAACTGGCACGGCTACCTGTTCGTCGACCCGAGCGGCGACGACGCCGAATTCGCCGAACACGTCTCCGGCTGGGAGGAGATCATCGCGCCGTACCGGCCCGAGGACCTGACCGTGGTGGACCGGCACTCCTACGAGCTGGAGACCAACTGGAAGATCATCGCCGAGAACTACCAGGAGTGCTACCACTGCTCGACGATCCACCCCGAGCTGTCGCGGATCAGCCCGCCGCAGAGCGGCGAGAACCTGCAGACCGAGGGCTCCTGGATCGGCGGTTGGATGTCACTCATCGACGAAGCCGAGACGATGTCGCTGTCCGGGGCCAGCGGCGGCGTCGCGATCAAGGGCCTCTCCGAACACGAACTCCGCACGGTGATGTACGTCGTCGGCTATCCCAACCTTCTTGTCAGCCTGCACCCCGACTACGTGATGACCCACATCATGACTCCGCTGTCGGTGGACCGCACCCACGTCGAATGCGCGTGGGCGTTCCCCAAAGAGGTCGCAGAGAAGCCGGACTTCGATCCGTCGTATGCGGTCGACTTCTGGGACCTGACCAACCGGCAGGACTGGGCGGCCTGCGAATCGGTACAGCGCGGCCTGCAGTCGCCGCACGCCAAGCCCGGACCGCTCGCCCCCGACGAGGACGGTGTCTACCAATTCGTCAGCCGGGTGGCTAAGGCATATGCCGGCGGCGCTGCTCGCGGGTAGGCACCCCGTTGACGCCATCGATCGACTGGGCGTAGGTGCCGACGGCGAATGCCACGGCGGGGCCGGTCACGGCTAGCGCATCGCGGCTGACGTTGTCGACGGTGTCACCGGCAAGGTGATAGTTGCGGTCGAACGGTACGCCTGCGACGCCGCCCCACAGCCTTTCCTGTACCTCTGTCTTCCGTTGCGCCGCACCGGTTGTCACGCCTCCGATCGGCACCCCGGCATCGAGGAACGGGCTGTAGTCACTCGCCTTGCCCAGCGGCATGTCGGCCGGCCGGATCCCTGCGAGATTCAAATAGCCTGCGAGCGTGCGTTCGATGCCTGCGGATCCCTGCGGCACGGTATCGGCGGGCACCGCGGGGTTCGGCTGACCCGACTGGTCGCCGTCGTAGGTGAAGAACCCGGCGTTGGGTGATCCGAGAAGGTCGAAGTTGAGATAGAGCGCGACGTCGTCGAGTTGGTCACGATCGAGTCCCTCGACGTACTTCGTCGACCCGGCAAGCACCGCCTCCTCGGAGCCCCAGAATCCGAATCGCACCGCGTTGGTGATCTGCGGCTGCGCACCCAGCACCGATGCGGTTTCCAGCAGCGCCGCGACACCGCTTCCATCGTCGTTGATGCCTGGGCTCTTGGCGACGCTGTCAAGATGTGCGCCTGCGACCACCACGTTGTGGGTGTCACCGGTCTTGGTCTGCGCCAACACGTTTCGCGATTTCACCATCGCGGCTTGCGCGTCGAGCGTCAGCAGCACCGGCGAACTGGTACGACGCAGTGCCGCGTCGGCTTGGGCGTCGATCACCGCGACCGGCACCTTCAGCGCCCGGTAGTATCCCGGCGTGAACAGCCCCCTCGGAGCGCCCGATGTGCCGGGATTGCTGACCACCAGAAGCCCCTCGGCGCCCTCGGCGACGGCGATGTTCTGTTTGTCGACGATCGAGCAACCCTTGTCGTCGACGACCGCGATGGCGTTGGCCATCGGCTTCGTTCCGTAGTCGGCAGCAGAACAGCCCGCGGGCTTCTGCGGACGGAGTGTGACGAGTCGCAACCCGCCCCGCGGGGTCCGAGTCAGCAGCGACGCCTGGTCGACCGGGAAGGCGCGGCCTGCCGCTGTGAGCGTCGGTCGCCCCGGTGAGACGACCCCTAGCCGTTCGAACTCGGGTGTCGCCACGTCGAAACCCTTGTCCCGCAGCGTTTGCGCGACATAGTCGACGCTGGCGTCGTATCCCGGGTGTGCCGTCCGCGCGCGATTTGTTGTTGGCGTCGGCGATCTCCTGGAGCTTGTTCAGGTGGGCGAAAATGCCGTCGACGCCGACCTTGTCGGCCAAATCGCGCGCCAGATCCTTCGCCGGTTCGGGCGCCGACGAGCATCCGCCGAGCAGCACGGCCGCGACGACCGCCCCGCAGGCGAAAGCCTGATGTCGCCGCCGGTGCGGCTCCGGCGCCCTCATGACTCGGACAGGACGTGCCGCGTGCGGTCGTCTCGAATCGGCACGCCGTTGCGGCCGCGCTGATCCTGCGCATACACACCGACGACGTATCCGACTCCCGCGCCGTTGATCGCCAGCGCGTCCGCGTCGATGTGGTCCAGCGGTGTCGGAGTCTTTGTGGTAGTTCGGATCGAACGGCTCGTCGGCCTTACCGTCCCAGAGGTCGGCTTGTTCGCGCGTCATCTTCTCCTCGGCACCAGAGAACAGTCCGCCCGCGGGCACGCCTGCCTTGGTGAAGCCGTCATAGTCGGAGCGGCCGACGAACGATGTGTCCTCGGCGGTCTCTCCCGCATCCTTCAAGTACGCCACGAAGTTGCGCTCGATACCGGCCGAGCCTTCCGGCACACGCGGGTTGGACTCCCCGGGGTCCGGTGGCGCCGACTGGTCGCCGTCGTAGGTGAAGTAGCCCGGGTTCGGCGAGCCGAGCATGTCGAAGTTCAGATACAGCGCGATGTCCTTGAGTTGGTCGACGTCGAGTGACTCGACATAGTTTTCAGACCCCTTCAGCCCCAGTTCCTCTGCGCCCCAGAATCCGAACCGCACCGCATTGCGCACATCGGGCGAAGGGCCCAGCTGCAGCGCGGTTTCCAGCACGGCGGCCACGCCGGAACCGTTGTCGTTGATCCCCGGCCCGTCTTTCACGCTGTCCAGGTGCGCGCCGACCATCACCACATCGGCGCCCGAGCCCGTCTTCGTCTGGGCGATGACGTTGCGGGTCTTCTTCACGTCGACCCCGGCCTTGAGCTTCAGGGTGGTTTCGCCCGGCGCCGCGCGCAGCCGCTCGCCGGTGTCCTTGGTGATGCTGACGACCGGGATCTTCGGGTTGCCGTCCTCGCCGAGCGTGCCGCCCATCTGGTCGCCGTCGGTGTTGTTGGCGACGAGCAGAGCCACCGCGCCGCGCCCGGCGGCGACGGCCTGCTTCTGCGTGAACTGGCATGTGCCCCGATCCACCAGAACCACCGCCCCCTCGACGGGCAGGCCGTCGTAGTCCGAGGCCGTGCAGCCGGGTGAGTCGTCGACGCGGGCAACGACCAGCGGACCGGTGACACCGCCGTCGGGCGTGCCGATGGTGAACTCGAGCGGCTTCGCCTCGATCGCCGCGCCGCCGACGGTGAGCTGCGGATCCTCTGCGAACGGCAGCCGCACCTCGAACTCGGGGGTCTGCACGTCGAAGCCCTTGTCACGCAGCGCCTTGGCGACGTAGTCGACGCTCGCGTCGTAGCCCGCGGTGCCAAGCGAGCGGTTGCCGTCGTTGGCATCGGCGATCTCCTGCAGTTTCTGCAGGTGCGCCATCATCGCGTCGCCCTTGATGCGCCCACGCAGCGTCGCGCCGAATTCGGCCGCGGGCCCGGAAGCGGCAGGCGTGGAGGGCGGGCTGGTGGCTTCCTTTGCGGGTTTACCGCCGCAGCCGCCGAGTGCAGCCACGATGCCGACCGCGGCGACCACAGCGCAGACCCCGCGCGACTTGGGAACCATTTCTCCCACGTTAGCCTGCGTCGCGGCGGTTGATCGTGACAAGCGCCGCGGTGAACACCGCGGCCACCACTATGGCGAAGTAGACGATCGACCCGACGGCGCCCCACGGCATCGCGTAATAGGGGTAGAGCCATTGCACGTCGATGAAGGTGAACGCATTCGCGAACGGCAGGTACGGACCGATCTTCGGGCTGATGTTGGGAAGATTGCCCAGCAGCGGTTCGGCGACCAGCGGCCACAACAGCAGGAGCGCGACCGCGCCCGCCGATGCGCGAATCAGCGCTCCGATCCCGACGCCGAGCACCGCGGCGAGCATCGCGTAGAGCGCGATCGCCCCGACCAGTCGCCAATTGCTGGGGTCTGAGTGCGCCACCACGATCGCAGCCATCACCATCACCGCGGCGTAGACACCGGAGAACACCGCCGCGACAACGGCTTTGGCGATCAGGACCAGCGTCCTGTCGGGGGCTGCGGCGAACGTCGTGCGGATGACGCCGTTGCGGTACTCGTTGGTGACGGTCAGCGCCGAAAGGATCATCATCACCGGGACGCCGAACACGGCGACCCCCATCGCGGCCTTCTCCGGTGCGATACCGCCGGGACCGTAGGCCGTCGACGCCTGCAGTGCGGCCAATCCCAGGCTCAGCACCGCGATGGCGGCCGCCGACCACAGCGGCGACCTGGTGGTGAACAGCTTGATGCGTTCTGCGTTGACGATCGCAAGAGCACTCACGCGGTTGCCTCGCAGGCTCGGCTCCCGCGTGCTGTACCGATGATTCGCTCGCAAGCTTCGCTCATGTCGCCGCCCGGTACTGGACGGCGTCGTCGGTGAGCTTCATATAGGCGTCCTCCAGCGACACCTGCTGTGAGGTCAACTCGTGCAGGGTGATTCCGTTGCGCGCTGCCAGGTCGCCGACTACCTCGCTGGCTGCCCCGCGGACCACTAGCGCCGTGGCCGAGTCGTCGTCGGTGACCTCGATGCCCGCGTCGGTCAGCACCGTGCGCAGCATGTCGAGCTGCGGGCTGCGCACCCTGACACCGTCGGCCTTGCCGACGAACTCTGTCACCGTCGTCGACGCGATGAGCTTGCCCCGTCCGATCACCACAAGCCGGTCGGCGGTGTTGGACATCTCGCCGAGCAGGTGAGAAGACACGAAGACGGTGCGGCCCTCACCGGCGAGCGTGCGCATCAGCGTGCGCACCCAGCGGATACCTTCGGGGTCGAGGCCGTTGACCGGCTCGTCGAACAGCAGCACCGGCGGATCACCGATGAGCGCCGCCGCGATGCCGAGCCGCTGGCTCATACCCAATGACAGCGTGCCCGCCTTCTTGGCCGCCACGGCCGACAACCCGACCTTGTCGAGTACCTCGTCGACCCGGCTTGCGGGCAGGCTGTTCGTCGCCGCGATCCAGCGCAGGTGCGCGCGCACCGACCGGTTGGGGTGGGTCTGCCTGGCGTCGAGGAGCGCGCCGACGTGCCGCAGCGGATCGACCAGCTCGCGGTAGCGTTTGCCGTCGATGGTCGCCGTGCCTGACGTCGGATGGTCAAGGCCGAGGATCATCCGCATGGTCGTCGTCTTACCGGCGCCGTTGGGGCCGAGGAACCCGGTGACAACCCCCGGCTCGATGGTGGCGGTCAGGTCGTCGACTGCACGGGTTGCGCCAAATACTTTGGTGAGCCCGGCCAATTCGATCATCGAACCCATCCTGTCAGCCCACCAGCGCAACGATCAGGTCGGCCACCGCAGCCATGCCCGCCGCGTTCGGGTGCGCCGGGAACGGGCGGCCGGGGACCGGCAGGCCGAGGCGCGACGGCTTCGTCGTCCACGGCGTCGCCGACCATGCGTGGTGGTCGCGGCTGGCATCCGATGCCCGGACCACGTCGCACCCGGTCGCCCGCGCCGCCTCGGACGTCAGCCGTTCGAGCGTCGATGCGACCCGGCGACCGAGCGCGGCATCCACCCCCGACAGCGGCGACGTGTTCTCGCCCGCAGGCGGCAGCAACGTCAGGTAGTCGACGAACAGCACCCGCGCCCGCGGTGACCGCGCCCGCACCTGTTGCCCGACGTTGCGCAGCGACTCACCCACCTCGACGAGGGCGCGATCCCGGGCGGTCGGGTCGAGCAGTTCAGCCAGCCGACCGCCGAGCAGCGGCACCGAGCGCACCGCGTTCGGAAGGGCGGCCGCCGTCAGCAGCGGCACATAGCCGACGTCATTTCCGCCGATCGTCACGGTGACAAGGGATTCCGAGCCGTCGATGGCGGCTATCTGGGGCGGCTCGCCGTTCTGCGGGTCGGTCAGCACATGGGCGGTGGTGGCACCGGAGTAGGTGACGTCGACCAGATCGAGGCCGAGCCGCCGCGCCACCAGGTGTGGATAGTTGGCCGCCGACCGGGCTGCGCGCAAAGGCGCGGTCTTGTCGCGGGGCGCCACGCCAGGACCTGCGGCCATCGAACTGCCAAGCGCAACATACCTTTTGGCCGCAAGCCGGTCCGTCATAGGGACGGGCTGGATGGCTGCGCCCAGAACCGCTTCGGGATCCGGCCCGCCTGACGCGCGAGGTGGCCCGCGGTGACAGCAGCGGCCATCGCTGCGGCCATCAGGGGCGGGTCTGCGGACCTGGTGACCGCCGTCGCGAGGAGCACGGCGTCACAGCCAAGCTCCATCGCCTGCGCCGCATCGCTGGCGGTCCCGATGCCGGCGTCGAGGATCACCGGGATGCCTGCCTGATCGACGATCATCTCGATGTTGTGCGGATTGGCGATGCCAAGGCCGGTGCCGATCGGCGAGCCGAGTGGCATCACCGCCGCGCACCCGGTGTCCTCCAGCCGCTTCGCCAGCACAGGATCGTCGTTCGTGTACGGCAGGACGACGAATCCGTCGTCCACCAATTGCTCAGCGGCGCGGATCAACTCGACGGCATCGGGTAAAAGAGTGCGTTCGTCGGCGATGACCTCGAGCTTGACCCAATCGGTCTGCAGCGCCTCGCGCGCCAGTTGCGCCGTCATCACCGCCTCTGCGGCCCCGCGGCACCCAGCGGTGTTGGGCAGCGGCGTGATGTTCAGCCGGTTCAGCAGATCGAGCACGCCGGTTCCTCCCGCGGCGTCCACCCGCCGCATCGCCACCGTCGTCAGCTCGGTGCCCGATGCGATCAACGCTTCCTCCAACACCGACAGGTTGGCGGCACCGCCGGTGCCGAGGATCAGCCTCGAGGAGAATTCGCGGCCTGCGATCGTGAGTTTGGAATCAGCCACCTTGCACCGCCGTGAGCACTTCGAGCCGGGCACCGTCGGACAACGTCGTCTGCCAGCGTGACCTGGGAAGCACAGTCCAGTCCACCGCGACCGCTATCCCCTTCTCGGGGAAGCCGAGTCGCTCGAGCAGGCTCGCGACCGTGATCTCGCCGTCCACCTCGACGGCCTCGTCGTTGACTATCACCTTCATCGCACCCTCACCAGATCGGCATCGGCCATCGGAACGCCGTTGAGTTCGCCTGCGATGGCCTCGGCGGTCCACGGCGCCAGCAGGAAGCCGGACCGTCCGTGCCCAGCGGCCACCAGGGTCCGATCGTCGAGTCGCCCGACGATGGGCAGGTTGTCCGGGGTCATCGGCCGCAGGCCCGCGGCGCATTCAGCGAATTCGTACTCGCCGAGCGCGGGCATGATCGTGCAGGCATCGTCGAGCAACTCTCGCACCCCCCATACCGCGGGCGCGGTGTCGCGGCCGTGCTCGTACTGGGTGGCACCGACGACCACGCCATCGCGTCGCGGCACCAGATAAATCTGTCGTCCGTGTATTCGAGCGCGAATCGACCTCTGCGGCACAGGCATACAGCCAGGCCGCCACCGCAACCGCAACACCTCGCCCTTGACGGGCCGGATCGGCAGGCCGGGCCACAGGGCGGGGGCGTCGATGCCGTTGGCGATCACCCGCACGTCCGCGTCGAGCGCGTCGAGGTCGTCGGCCGGTGGGAGCATGAGCACACCGAGCCGCTCACAGTGCTCCGCCAGCGCGGCGACCAGCGCCCTGTTGTCGACGGCAAGCTCTGTCTCGGCCAGGAAGCCATGCCGAATCCCTTGGGCGAGAGCCGGTTCGATGTCACGCGCTGCGGTGGTGAAACTCACGGGGTGCCCCTGCTCGGCGCACCACGCTCCGATGGTCTTCAGATCGGCGGCATCGGCGCGGTCGTAGGCGACCACGAGCGATCCGTGTGCGGTGACCACGTCGCCGGGCAGCCCGTCGAGAAAGCCGCCGTGCCACATCTTCAGCGACGCCAGGCCAATGGCCAACAGCCGCTCTTCGCCGGGCCAGCCCTCACTGTGCGGTGCCAGCATGCCCGCCGCCACCCACGAGGCACCGGGCCCTCCGGTTCGGTGCACGCGCACCGACCAGCCGTCCAGCGCAGCGCGGCGCGCGACCGAAAGGCCGATGACGCCGCCGCCGACGACGGCCATCGTCTTGTCCGAGTCCGTTCGGGTCGTGTGCATTTTCTCCTCCCTCCCTTCGCCGGCATGACCCGGATCAGGTGCGACGGTAAGGGCAGGTTCTCAGCGTGCCCACTCTCAGTCCCCGATTCCCGGGACTCCCGTGTCGAGAATCCACACTACCCTCGCGGTGTGTCCCAACTGTCTGATCGGCTGGCTCGGTTGATGGAAGCGCAGCTGTACCTGTGCACCGACGCCCGCCGCGAGCGCGGGGACCTCGCCGCGTTCGCCGACGCGGCACTGGCGGGCGGGGTGGACATCATCCAGCTGCGCGACAAGGGTTCACCGGGGGAACGGCAGTTCGGGCCGCTGGAAGCCGGCGACGAGTTGGCCGCGCTCGAGGTGCTCGCCAACGCAGCGCGCCGACACGACGGCCTGTTCGCTGTGAACGACCGGGCCGACATCGCCCGCGCGGCAGGCGCCGATGTGCTGCATCTCGGCCAGGACGACCTGCCGCTGCCGATCGCCCGCGACATCATCGGTGCCGACACGCTGATCGGCCGCTCCACCCACGACGGTGACCAGGCCGCGGCAGCGGCGGCCGAGCCGGTGGACTACTTCTGCGTGGGGCCGTGCTGGCCGACCCCGACCAAGCCGGGGCGCACCGCGCCTGGGCTGCCGCTGGTTCGGATCGCCGCCGGGTTGCAGACCACGAAACCCTGGTTCGCGATCGGAGGCATCGACGAGCAACGGCTTTCCGAGGTTCTCGATGCGGGAGCGCGCCGAATCGTGGTGGTGCGCGCGATCACCGCCGCCGACGACCCGCGCGCCGCCGCGAGTCGGCTCAAAGCTCGGCTTGCATCAGCGGGATAGCCGCCGCCACCTCGCGCAGCCGCTGCCAGCTGTCCGCGAAACCAGGATGTAGCGGCAGCATGTCGACGTCGTCCTCGGCCACCCAACGCAGCTCGGCACTTTCGCGGTTGGGCACGGTCTGCAGCTGTTCGGATGCGTCGGCGATGACGGTCGTGTAGGTCCAGTGGCTTCTGCTCGCGGTCGCCGTCACGGTCACCACGGTCGTGCGCACGACAAGCTGGTCGGCGGTGAGCCCCGCCTCCTCGTGCGCCTCCCGCACCGCCGCCTCTTCCGGTGACTCGTGACTGTCGCGGGCACCGCCGGGCAGACCCCATGTCCCGCCCTGATGACTCCATTCCGCCCGGTGCTGCAGCAGCACAGCCGCCGAGCCGTCGGCGCGCGGCGCGCGCAGAAGTAGGCCCGCGGCGCCGTGCCTGCCCCAATAGGCCGTTCCGGTTTCGGACACCACCCAGCCGTCGCCGTCACCGCGCACCCGTTCAGCTTAGGGACACCGAAGCAAACCGGTGGGCTGCCAAAGCCGTCTAATGCCCACACGTCACACGAATAACTCTTAGAATTCTTTTATACAGTCGTAAAAGGTCGTAAAAGCAGTCGGAAAGTAGCGAAAAGATGAGGTCCGCGCACCGGTGACCGTGGAGCTGGCGCACCCGTCGACCGAGCCGCTTGCGTCGCGGTCGCCGACCACCCCAGCGCATCCACGCTGGTGGTTTCTCTGGACCACACCTGGTCGAATCCTCACCATCGGCATCGTGTTGTCGGCTCTGGTGATCGCAAGCGCATTCGCCACGTCGACCACCGTCAACGATCGCCAGCAGGCGCTGACCACTGTCCTCGAACACACCGAACCGCTGGCGTTCGCGGCAGGCCAGCTCTACACCACGCTCTCGGTCGCCGACGCCACCGCGGCGACGGCATTCATCGCGGGCGCGGAACCGCGCGATGTCCGGCAGCGCTACGAGCAGGCGATCACCGACGCCGCAAGCGCCGTCACCAGAGCGTCGAGCGGGCTGACCGATGAGTCGTTGATCCAGCTGCTCGGCCGGATCAACGCCAACCTCGCGGTGTACACCGGCCTGGTCGAGACCGCGCGCACCAACAACCGCGCAGGCAACCCCGTCGGCTCGTCGTACCTGTCCGAGGCGTCGTCGCTCATGCAGCAGACGATCCTGCCCGACGCGCAGAAGCTCTACGAGCAAACCTCGGCGGGGGTCGACAAGGAGACGACGGCGTCGACCCGCATCCCGGCCCCGGTGATCCTGGTGGTCCTCGCGACGCTGTTGTTCGGCGCCTTCGCCAACCGCTGGCTGGCCCGCAGGACACGGCGTCGCGTCAACATCGGGTTCGTGGCAGGCGGCATGGCCGTGCTGATCATGCTGCTGTGGGTCTTCACCGCGCTGGTGATCTCGACCATCGACAGTCGCAGCGCGAAGAACACCGCAGCGGAGTCGCTGAAGACCGTGACGACGCTTGCGATCACGGCCCAGCAGGCGCGGGCCGACGAGACACTGTCACTGATCCGGCGCGGCGACGAAAGCGTGCGCAAGCAGTCCTACTACCAACGCATCGACACCATGCAGCAACAGCTCGCCGAGTACCTCGGCCGCGAGGACGCGATCGACAAGGGCGACCTGTCCGATGCCGAACAGTTGTTGCGCAGGTGGCGCGCGGCCGACGACCGGATCAGCTCCTATATCGCGGTCGGCAACTACCAGGCGGCGACTCAGGTCGCGCTCGGCCGTGGCGAGGACGACTCGACGCCCGCGTTCGACCGGCTGGACGAGGCGCTCAACAAGGGCATCGCCGAAAGCCGCGAGCAGCTGCGCAGCGACATCCTCAACGCACGGCGGGTGCTGTCCGGCGCGACCGTCGGGGCCGCGGTGCTGTCGGTCGTCGCGGCGATCGCGGTGTCGCTGGGGCTTTGGCCAAGGCTGAGTGAGTACAGATGATGCGCCGGATGTTGTGTGTCGCGGTCGCCGTGGTGACCGTGCTTGCGGGTTGCGGCCGCGCGGACGGGGTGGCGCCGACGCCGACGCTCACACTTGCCCCGCCGACCCCAGCGGGGATGGAGGAGCTGACGCCTGAGTTGGTGCCGCCGCAGGACGACACCGACGATGAGTGCGACCTCACGGCGAGCCTGCGCCCCTTCCCCAACAGCGCGGACGCCGCCGAGGCGGTGGAGAACATCAAGGCCCGCGGCAGGCTCATCGTCGGGCTCGACATCGGCAGCAACCTGTTCAGCTTCCGAGACCCGATCACCGGGGAGATCACCGGATTCGACGTCGACATCGCCGGTGAGGTCGCGCGCGACATCTTCGGCACGCCCTCGCAGGTCGAATATCGCATTCTGTCATCGGCCGACCGCGTCACGGCATTGGAGAACAACCAGGTCGACATCGTCGTCAAGACCATGAGCATCACCTGCGAACGCAAGAAGCTGGTCAACTTCTCGACGGTGTATCTGGTTGCCAACCAACGGATCCTGGCGCCACGCGACTCACCGATCGCGCAGGCGAACGACCTGTCGGGTAAGCGGGTCTGCGCGGTCAAGGGCACCACATCGTTGCAGCGCATCCAGGAGATCAACCCGTCGCCGATCGTCATCGAGGTGGTGACGTGGGCCGACTGCCTTGTGGCACTGCAGCAGCGTCAGGTCGATGCGGTCAGCACAGACGACTCCATCCTCGCCGGGCTGGTGGCCCAGGACCCGTATCTGCACATCGTCGGCCCGAGCATGAACGAGGAGCCCTACGGCATCGGCGTCAACCTGCAGAACACCGGTCTTGTTCGCTTCGTCAACGGCACGCTCGAGCGCATCCGCCGCGACGGCACGTGGAGCACGCTGTACCGCAAGTGGCTGACGGTGCTCGGCCCGCCACCCGCACCGCCTGTTCCTAGGTATTCGGACTGATGTCGACAGCGTCAGAGAAACCAGACGAGATCGAAGGCCCCGGTACCCAGCCGGCGAGCCTCGAAGATCTCGACATGGACTCCATGTCGACGATGCGGCCGATGGCGACGCAGGCCGTCTTCCGGCCGCATTTCGACGACTCCGACGATATATCGGTCGGCACCGCCGAAACCGAGCCGGAAGAATCGACGACGATGACGCGGGCGCTCTCGCCGACCCGACGACTTGGCGGCGGGCTGGTGGAGATCCCGCGGGTGCGCGAGATCGACCCGCTGTCGGCCTTGATGACCAATCCCGTTGTGACCGAATCGAAACGGTTCTGCTGGAACTGCGGCAAGCCGGTCGGCCGGTCCACATCGGACGGCAGGGCACTGTCGGAGGGTTGGTGCCCGCACTGTGGCAGTGCGTATTCCTTCCTGCCGCAACTTGCTTCCGGCGATATGGTCGCCGACCAGTACGAGATCAAGGGCTGCATCGCACACGGCGGGCTCGGCTGGGTGTACCTGGCGTTCGACCACAACGTCAACGAGCGCCCCGTCGTGCTCAAAGGTCTGGTGCACTCCGGTGACGCGGAAGCCCAGAAGATCGCGATGGCCGAGCGCCAGTTCCTCGCCGAGGTGACCCACCCGGGAATCGTCAAGATCTACAACTTCGTCGAACATCCCGACCAGCACGGCAATCCGGTCGGCTACATCGTGATGGAGTACGTCGGCGGCAAGTCGCTGAAGCAGGCCAGGAACAAGAAGCTACCGGTCTCCGAGGGCATCGGCTACATGCTGGAGATCCTGCCCGCGCTCGGCTATCTGCATTCCATCGGGCTGACCTACAACGACCTCAAGCCCGAGAACATCATGATCACCGAGGACCAGCTGAAGCTGATCGACCTCGGTGCGGTTTCCCGGATCAATTCGTTCGGATACCTGTACGGCACACCGGGTTACCAGGCGCCCGAGATCGTCAGGACGGGCCCGACGGTGGCCACCGACGTCTATACGGTCGGTCGCACGCTGGCCGCGCTGACGCTGAACCTGCGCACGCGCAAGGGTCGGTTCGTCGACGGCCTGGCAGAGGACGATCCGGTACTCGCCGAGTACGACTCGTTCGCCCGGCTGCTGCGAAGGGCCACCGACCGAGACCCCCGTCGGCGGTTCGGCAGCGCCGAGGAGATGACCAGCCAGTTGCTCGGCGTGCTGCGCGAAGTCGTCGCCCAGGACAGCAGGACTCCACGACCAGGCTTGTCCACGGTGTTCAGCCCGTCGCGTTCCACGTTCGGCGTCGACCTGCTCGTCGCGCACACCGATGTATACCTCGACGGGCAGGTGCATTCGGAAAAGCTGACGGCACAGGAGATCGTCAGGGCACTTCAGGTGCCGCTGGTCGACCCGACCGACGTCGGCGCCACCGTGATTTCGGCGACCGTGCTGAGCCAGCCGGTGCAGACGCTCGACTCGTTGCGGGCCGCCCGCCACGGTGCGCTGGACTCCGACGGCGTGGACCTGTCGGAGTCGGTCGAGCTGCCCCTCATGGAGGTTCGTGCGCTTCTCGACCTCGGCGACGTCGCCAAGGCCACCCGCAAGCTCGACGACCTCGCGGGCAGAGTGGGCTGGAAGGCGTCGAGCCGTGACGACTCCCAGCAGTGGCGGCTGGTGTGGTTCCGCGCGGTCTCGGAGCTGCTGACGGCGGACTACGACTCGGCGACAAAGCATTTCACCGAGGTTCTGAACAGGCTCCCCGGCGAGCTCGCGCCCAAGCTGGCGTTGGCGGCGACGGCCGAGCTCGCCGGTAACGCCGACGAGCAGAAGTTCTACAACACGGTGTGGTGCACCGACAACCAGATCATCTCCGCGGGCTTCGGGCTGGCCCGCGCCCAGTCGGCAGGGGGCGACCGGGATGCGGCCGTCAAGACTCTCGACCAAGTACCGGCCACCTCAAGGCATTTCACGACTGCGCGACTGACAAGCGCGGTGACGCTGTTATCGGGCCGCTCGATGAACGAGATCACCGAACAGCACATCCGCGACGCCGCCCGACGCGTGGAGGCGCTGCCCGACACCGAACCGCGGGTACTGCAGATCCGGGCCCTTGTGCTCGGCACCGCAATGGACTGGCTCGCCGACAACACCGCCAGCACCAATCACATCCTCGGCTTTCCGTTCACCGAGCACGGCCTCCAGCTCGGCGTCGAGTCGTCGCTGCGTGGTCTGGCCAGGGTGGCGCCGACGCAGGCGCACCGCTACGCGCTGGTCGACCTCGCCAACAGCGTGCGGCCGACGAGCACCTTCTAGAATCGGCGCGTGCAGACGTTCAAGCGCTACCTGGTATTTCAGGGCATGATGTTCGTCTTCGGTATCGTCGGCCCGATCTTTCTGATCGGCTATTTCGTGTCGCAGCCCGACCCGACGATGAAGTGGATGTACTGGTGGGGCCTGTTCATCACGTTCTTCGACATCCTGCTGGCGCTGAGGCTCACCAAGAGCACCGACGTCAAAGCGCCACTGATCAAGAACTCTTCGAAATAGCGTCGACACAAGCGCGCGCGATCGCCAGCTGTTCCGCGGTGGGAACCACCAACACCGTGATCGGCGACGTATCAGCCGAGATCCGGCGCGCGCTTTTCGCAGGACTGGCGTTGAGCTCCTCGTCGAGTTCGACACCGAGCGTTGCCATCCCGGTAAGCGCATCGCGGCGTACCGCGGCGTCATTCTCGCCTACCCCCGCGGTGAACGTGATGACGTCTGTGTTTCCCAGCACCGCCATGTACGCACCGATGTACTTACGCAGCCGGTGAATGTAGACGTCGTAGGCCAACACCGCCGCCTCGTCACCCGTCGCGATTCGCTTGTGAATGGCGCGGAAGTCGATGTCGCCGCTCAGACCGAGAACGCCTGATCGCTCGTTGAGCATGTCGTCGATGTCCTCGATGTCCATGCCCGCCATGCGGGAAAGGTACGACATGACGCCCGGGTCGATGTCGCCGGACCGGGTGCCCATTACCAGGCCCTCGAGCGGCGTCAGCCCCATCGAGGTATCGACAGGCTTGCCTGCCGCAATCGCGGACGCAGACGCCCCGTTGCCGAGGTGCAGGACGATCTGGTTCAACGATTCCAGCGACGTTTCGAGAAACTTCGCGACCTGCTCGCTGACGTACTGATGGGAGGTGCCGTGAAACCCGTAGCGGCGAATGTTCCACTGCCGCGCGAGGTTCCGGTCGATCGCGTATGACGCGGCCGCGGGTGGCAGATCGTGGAAGAACGCGGTGTCGAAGACAGCGATGTGCGGCAGGTCCGGCAGCGCCTTGCGGGCCACCTCGATGCCGAGCACCGCGGGCGGATTATGGAGTTCGGCCAAGGGCGCGAGCTCCTTCAACTTCGCCACCAAGGCGTCGTCGATCACCGTTGGCTGGTAGAAATCGGGACCGCCGTGCACCACCCGATGCCCCACCGCGCACAGTCCGAGACTGTCCAGCGGTCGTCCGGACTCGGCGAGCTCGTCGAACGCGACCCGCAGCGCTTCGCCGTGGTCGGCGACCGGCCCATCACCGATTCGCTCGACGATCCCGTCCGCCACAATGGTTCCCGAGTCAGGCTGAACCACGGCGTATTTCAGTGATGACGAGCCGGAATTGACGACCAACACCCGAAGTCCCATGTCGACTCCGAAGCCTAGCAGCCGTGCAGGTACAACAAAGTCCGACAGTGTCGGGTTATCGCGCAGAGCCCTCGGTCTGCGCAGCAGACACCGCCGTGTTGCCATGCGGTTCCGCGTCAACGATGTCGGTGTAGAGATCCCGTTTACGAATGGCCATCGTGGAGACGGCGCTGATCACACTGACGACCACCACGTACGCGACGATCAATGACACACCGCCCCCGGCTGTTTTCAACAGGTAGGCCAATATCAGCGGGGTCAGACCGGAGGCCACGATGCCCGACAGTTGGTAGACGACGGAGATTCCGGTGTAGCGCACCCTGGTGGGGAACAGCTCTGCGAACAACGAAGCCTCTGGCGCGTACACCATGGGGTAGATCACCCCGAGCACAACGACAATGGTCACGCCGATGACGAGGGTGTTGCCCGTACCCATCAGCACCAATGCCGGGTATGTGGCCGCGGCAAGCAGGACTATGCCCGCCGTGTACAGATGCCGTCGGTCGACACGGTCGGCCACCCGCCCGAACACCGGGATGAACACGATCATCGCCACGGCGCCGGCCATCACCGCCAGCAGGATCGACTGCTTTCCCAAGCCCAAAGTGCCTGTGGCGTAGGAGATGGCGAACACGGCCCACATGTTGAAGGCGACACCCTCGGCCCACCGGCTGCCCATACCCAGAAATAGATGCCTGCGGGAGAGCTTGTCCTTGATCATCTCGACCGCAGGCACCGTGGCCTTCGCCTCGGTCTTCTCCAGCTTGCGGAAGGCGGGTGTTTCCATCACCTTCAGCCGGATGTAGAGGCCAACGCCGACCAGGACCGCGCTCAACATGAAGGCGATGCGCCAGCCCCAGCTGAGGAAGGCGGCGTCGGGCAGCAGGTAGCCGATGAGGGCGAAGACTCCGGTACCGAGAGCCAGGCCGATCGCGAGGCCGATCTGCGGCATGCTCCCGTAGAACCCGCGTTTACCGCGGGGGGCGTATTCGACGGCCATCAGCACCGCACCGCCCCACTCCCCGCCGACCGCGATGCCCTGGGCCACCCGCATCACCACGAGCAGGATGGGTGCCATGATCCCGATGGCGGCATACGTGGGGATCACCCCGATCAGGAAGGTAGCCACCCCCATGATCAGCATGGTCGCGACGAGGGTGTTCTTCCGTCCGATCCGATCGCCGATGTGACCGAAGATCAAGCCACCCACCGGCCGTGCCACGAAGCCGACGGCGAAGGTTGCGAACGCGAGCAACGTGCCGATGGCCGGGTCGCTGCTGGGGAAGAACAGCTTGGGGAACACGATGCCTGCGGCCGTGCCGTAGAGGAAGAAGTCGTACCACTCGACGGTGGTGCCGACGAGGCTGGACAGGACAACGGTCCGCAGTTCCGACTTCGAGACTTCCTCGACCTTGTCGTTTTCCACGCTCATAGCGACTCCCGGAAGATATCGGTCAGCGCGTTCCGTGTCACCGGACGCGGCACCACGGCGAGCTGGCGGGTCTGCTGCATGGTTCCGTCCACGAGTGTGTCGAGATGCGACTCGTCATAGCCGAAGGTGCGAAGGCCTGCGGGCATGCCGATGTCGGACATCAGCTCGCTGAGCACATGGGCCAGCGCCTCGGCACCGTCGGTCTTGGTGAAGGTCTGCCCGCTCAGTAACTGCGCGGCGCGCAGGTGCCGTCCCGGGTCTCCGGGGTAGGTCCAGCGGAAGACGGCTGCGGCGGTGGCGGAGACAGCCTGACCGTGCGGCACCATCGGCATCTCCGGGTAGCCCTCGGCACGGTAGTTTTCGACGGCGCCGGCCACCGGGTACGCGTTGGCGTGGGGAAGGTGCGTGCCGGCGTTGCCGAACCCGGTTCCTGCAGCGGTGGACGCCAGCGCCATGTGGTAGCGGGCGTCGAGGTCGCGTCCGTTCATCACCGCGCGCCGCAGGTATCGCCCGACGAGTTCGAGTGCCTGCTCGCACCAGACGTCGCTGATCGGATTCGATCCGCAGAACGCGGGCCGCTTCATCGGGTCCTCGGGGGCGGGCTTGGCGTCGAACCGCACGCTGGTGTAGCTCTCGAGCGCGTGCGAGAGCACGTCCATACCGCTTGCCGCGGTCACCTGAGCCGGCAGCGAGACGGTGGTCAGCGGGTCGACGACGGCAAGGGCCGGGCGGAGCTTTGGGTGGCTGACGCCCGCCTTGAGGTGAAGTCCGAGGAAGTCGACGACGCAGATGGTGGTCGACTCGGAACCCGTACCCGCGGTGGTCGGCACCGCGATGAGGGGTTTGACGGGTAGCCAGGGAGCCTTGCCGGCGCCGATCGGCGGCGTGACGAAGTCGAGCAGCTCACCGGGGTGGGTGGTCAGCAGGTTGACCGCTTTGGCGGTGTCCATCGCCGATCCGCCGCCGACCGCGATGAAGCAGTCCCAGTCCTGTTCGCGGGCCCATGCCACCGCCTCGTCGATGCTCTTGTCGGTGGGCTCGATGGCTACCCGGTCGAACACCTCGGCCTTGATGCCCGCGGCCACGAGTTGGGCGTGGATCCGGTCGGGCACCCCGGTGTCGCGGACGCCCGCGTCGGTGATCACCAGGGCTGAGCCCGCGCCGATCGCGGCGACCTCGGCGCCGATCTCGTCGACCGCGCCGACTCCGAACTTCAGCGGCGGAGCCGCCCATGTGAAGACGTTTTCGTTCCCGTGTCCTTCGTACATCCGCTGGCTCCTTCGCCGGTCTGTAAGGGGATAGCCACCCGTGAGGTGGACCACACATCACGATCTTCGGCCGGGGGCGCCCGCGTTGTGGACCCTTCAGTCGGCGGGCTACTGGTGCTTGTGGACGGCATGTCCGCCGACAACGGTTGGACGGAAAGATGCGGCGGAGGAGGACTGTCCATGGGCTCTACGGTGTGGAGCCTGCCGCCGTTGGCGTGGGTGCTCGTGCTTGTGGTCATCGTCCTCGGTGGCGCCGTGCGCGGGTTCGGTGGTTTCGGTGCGTCGATGGTCTGGGTGATCGGGCTTTCGCTGGTGCTGCCACCGTCCTCGGCGATCCCCACGTCGTTCGTGCTCGAGGTGCTCGCGAGCGTGCAGCTTCTGCCGAGCGTGTGGCGAGATGTGCACTGGCGGTCGCTGCGGTGGCTGCTGGTCGGTGCCGTCGTCGGGACACCGGCCGGGATCTGGCTGCTGCGGGTTCTTCCGGTCGAGCCCATGCGAGTCCTTTTGGCGTGCGCGGTACTCGCCGCAGCGCTGGCCATGGCGTCGAAATACCGGGCATCGGAGCTGCCCGGCCCTGCGGTGACCACAGCCGTCGGCGGCGTTTCCGGCGTCCTCAACGGCGCCTTCGCGATGGGCGGACCTCCGGCGATCCTGATGTACTTCTCCAGCCCGGCCGCGGTGGCCGCGGGGCGAGCCAGCTTGATCGTGTACTTCCTCGGCACCGATCTGTGGGCGACCGCTACCGCCGCGGCGGGTGGGCTGATCACCGCCCCCCTGCTCGGGCAGATCGCCGTGCTGTTCCCGGTCTCCCTCGTTGGTGTCGCAGTCGGAAGCCTGCTGTTCAAACGGACTTCGTCGACGAACACCCAGCGGTATGCCCTGTGGCTCTTGGCGGCGCTGTCCGTCGCCTTGCTGGTGCAGGCGCTGTGGCAGTGGCTATGACCGCGTGTCACGTCGTGATCAGCACCAGGGCGACGACGACGGTCAGCACGGTGAGCGCGGTGAGGGTGCGGACAGCGCCCGCGGAGGTCATCGACTGCTCTCGCGGCACCTTCCGGTTGGTGGCGTGGTAGCGGACGACACCGAGAAGGTACGTGGCCGCCGCGCAACTGAGCCCGATGATCCCCGGCACCCAGCGCAGCCGGTCGCCAGACGTGATGCCGTTGTGCAGCAGCAGGGCGCCCACTGCCGAGAAGGACAGCGCCGTGCGCGACCATGCCAGCCGGGTGCGCTCGGCCTGCAGCCCTCGGTCGAGCACCGGCCGCCGATCGCGTCGCGTGCCGTCAACCACTGAGGATCACCAAGAGCAGCGCCAGTAGCGCGACCAAGGTCAGGCCGCCGGCCAGAAGCCGGGGAACAAGTGAGGGTTGCAGTGACTGGCCCAGCCGCATCGCCCGCTCGTTGGCGACCCACCGGTGGTAGCTGCCAGCCGCGACCATGATGGCGAGCACCACAAGGGTGACTCCCAGGGTCAGCCGACCTCCGTGCAGCTTGAAGGCGGGGACAAGTTGCACCGCCGCGACGCCGCCTGCGAGCAGCGCAAGCGCCGTGCGGATCCACGCGAGGAAGGTGCGCTCGTTCGCCAATGAGAAGCGGTAGTCGGGGTCACGCCCGACGGAGTTCAGCGGCGGTCGGCGGATGCGCATTCGTTGCCACCAGCCTTCGCCGCTCGTTTCGTGGCCATCCGTAGGCGCGTCCCGAGGCTCGGTGTACGGGCCCTGCGTCACTGCAAACTCCTTCGTCCCGGGTCTCTCTCCTTCAGTGTGGCCCCGGTTACTCCCAGATTGGGTACAAGCCTGATTTGTATCGGTACAAGTCCGCCTTAGATGCGCCACCCCTTCGCCTGCGACTAGGTTTCTCACCATGGAGCAGGTGGCACAGAAGCCTGCCCGGTGGCTGAAGGTCCTCGATCAGACCAGATGCATCGGGTGTCACGCGTGCACCACGGCATGCAAGAGCGAGAACGAGGTGCCGGTTGGTGTCACCCGAACGTACGTGAAGTCGGCCGACGTCGGGACGTTCCCGCAGGCGCGCAGGGCGTTTCAGGTGACGCGGTGTAACCAGTGCACCGACGCGCCGTGTGTGACGGCCTGCCCGACCGAGGCGATGTACAAACGACCCGACGGCATCGTCGACTTCGACAAGGAAATCTGCATCGGCTGCAAGGCGTGCATGGCGGCCTGCCCCTACGACGCGATCTTCATCAACCCCGACGACCACTCGGCCGAGAAGTGCAACATGTGCGCCCATCGGATCGACGCGGGTCTGGAACCCGCCTGCGTCTCGGTGTGTCCCACCGGAGCGATCATCGTCGGCGACGGCAACGACCCGACATCCAAAGTGGCGCAACTCGTGGCGCGCAACCCGGCGACGGTCCGAAGGCCGGAGAAGGAGACAGGGCCGGGTGTCTTCTACCTGGGCGCGCACCAGGCCACCCTCGACCCACTCGGGTCTGCTCGACCCGAAGGTGGCCTCTATGCATGGGCCACCCAGGGCGCACCCGACCCTCAACTCGTCACCGCGGGCCACCCGCAAGGGGCCCGGTCGTCGGCTGCCGCCCTGCTTTCCTACGACATCCCCCACCACGCGCCGTGGGGATGGCGGGTCAGCCTCTACACCTGGACCAAGAGCATCGCTGCGGGCGCCTTCCTGTTGGCCGCGCTGCTGGCGCTGACCGGTCTGCTCGATTGGTCGGACGGGGTCACCCGCTGGGTGGCTCCGGTGACGGCGCTGGTTTTCCTCGGTATCACCGGGGTGTTGCTGATCTGGGATCTCAAGCACCCGTTGCGTTTCTACCTGATCTTCACCAAACACCACTGGTCGAGTTGGTTGGTCAAGGGCGCATTCATCATCGGCGGCTACGGCGCCGTCGTCGTGCTGTATCTGGCGGCGTCGGTGTTCGACGTCCGCGTTGGGCAACAGGTTCTCGGCGTGCTCGGGATCGTCGGAGGCCTCGCGACGGCGTGCTACACCGCCTACCTCTTCGCCCAGGCCAAGGCCCGTGACCTCTGGCAGAACCCGTTGCTGCCCGCGCATCTGGCCGTGCAGGCCGTACTCGCCGGGGCGGCGACGCTGTTGCCGTTCGCGGTTTGGCTCTCGCCTGCCGATGGTGTGCGCGCCCTCGAGGTGGTGCTCGCGGTCGCCGCGGCGGTTCACCTCCTCCTGGTGTGGACGGAGTCGAACCTGCCGCACGTCACCGCCCACGCCGCCCTGGCCACCCACGAGATGGTCCGGGGCCGCTTCTCCCGGGTCTTTCTCATTGGCGTCGTCGCGGTGGCCGTCGCGATCGCGGCGCCCTGGATCGGTGTCATCGCCGTTCCGTTCGCTCTCATCGGGTTGCTGGCACACGAGCACGCCTACGTGCAGGCCGGCCAATCCGTCCCACTTGCCTGAGGAGATCTTGTGGCACAGTCACTTTCCGCCCGCGCCGAGCGGGTCTCAGCCGCCCGCAAGGACGTCGAGGCCCGTGGCGAAACGTTCTATCAGGGCCCGAGCGGCGTGCACCTTTCCGCGTTCCCGCCAAAGGAACGATGGGACGACTGGGTCGAGGTGAGCTCCAAGGCGTGGCCCCGGCGCGAAGAGCACCACTACATGCTGGTGCCGACGACGTGCTTCAACTGCGAGTCGGCGTGCGGGCTGCTGGCCTATGTCGACCGCGACGACCTGCATGTGCGGAAGTTCGAGGGCAACCCCGAACACCCCGGGTCGCGCGGCCGCAACTGCGCCAAGGGACCGTCGACACTCAACCAGGTCACCGACCCCGACCGGATCCTCTATCCGCTGCGCCGCGTCGGCGAACGAGGCTCAGGCCAGTGGGAGCGGGTGAGCTGGGACGACGCGCTCGACGCCATCGCGGCCCGGATCCGTGCGGCCATCGTCGAGGAACGACACAACGAGCTCATGGTGAGCATCGGCAGGCCCGGCGAGGACGGCTACACCGAAAGAGTGCTGGCCAGCTGGGGCGTCGACGGGCACAACTCACACACCAACGTCTGCTCCAGCGGCGGCCGCACCGGCTACCAGTTCTGGATGGGGACCGACCGGCCCAGTCCGGACCACGCCAACGCCAAGGTGATCTACCTGATCAGCTCGCACCTGGAAGCCGGCCACTACTTCAACCCGCACGCCCAGCGCATCATCGACGCGAAGGCGAACGGCGCGAAGATCATCGTGCTGGACACCAGGATGTCCAACACCGCCACGCACGCCGATTACTGGCTGTCGCCCCAGCCCGGTAGCGAGGCCGCGATCAACCTGGCCGTCGCGCGACACCTCATCGTCACAGGCCGCTACAACCGTGAGTTCGTCCGGAAGTGGTGGAACTGGCAGGAGTACCTGCAGACCTGCAGGCCCGATCTGCCCGACGACTTCGAAAGCTTCGAGGCCGCGTTGGCGACGCTGTATGACGAGTTCACCTTCGACTACGCCGCGGCCGAGTCCGGCATCGACGCCGCCACGCTGGAAGAGGTCGCCGAGACGGTCGCAGGCGCGGGCACCCGGTTCTCCTCGCACAGCTGGCGCTCGGCTGCCGCGTCCAACCTCGGCGGCTGGCAGGTGAGCCGCACCCTGGTGTTGATCACGGCTCTGCTCGGGGCGATCGGCACCGAAGGCGGGCTGTTCGCCAACTCCTGGAACAAGTTCGTGCCCAAGCCCATTCACACTCCCCCGCATCCGGGAGTGTGGCAGGAGCTGACGTGGCCGATGGAGTATCCGCTCGCGCAGAACGAGATGTCGTTTCTGCTGCCGGACTTCCTCAAGGAGGGCCGCGGCAAGCTCGACACCTACTTCATCCGTGTCTACAACCCGGTGTGGACCAACCCGGACGGCTTGTCGTGGATGGAGGTGCTCACCGACGAGGAAAAGGTGGGCTGCTTCGTCGCGTTGACGCCGACATGGAACGAATCGGCCTACCTTGCCGACTACGTGTTGCCGATGGGGCACGGTTCCGAGCGGCACGACACCCACTCCTACGAGCAGTACGACGGCCAGTGGATCGGCTTCCGCCAACCCGTGCTGCGGGCGGCGCGCGAGCGTCTCGGCGAGACGATCACCGACAGTCGCGAGGTGAATCCCGGCGAGGTCTGGGAGGAGAACGAGTGGTGGATCGAGCTGTCGTGGCGCATCGATCCCGATGGCTCCCTTGGCATCCGGCAATATCATGAGTCGCGGGCCAACCCAGGCACGAAACTCTCGGTGGACGAGTACTACGGCTGGATGTTCTCCAACTCCGTACCCGGTCTGCCCGAACGGGCGAACGAGGAGGGCCTGACGCCGCTTGAGTTCATGCGCCGCTACGGCGCCTTCGAGATCAGCAAGGGCCTCGGCGCCCAGTACACGTTCGAGGTGCCTGCCGAGGAGCTCGCCGACGTCAACGTCACGCCGCTGGGCCGGGTGTACACCTCGACGGCCAAGCCCGCCAATCCCAACATCGTGCCGATGGGCGCCCCCGCTCCCGATGACGACGGCCGCCGGCCGGTGGGCATCGAGGTCGACGGCGTTGTGCGGCAAGGTTTCCCGACGCCTTCGGGCAAGCTGGAGTTCTACTCGTCGACACTTGCCGACTGGGGGTGGCCCGAGCACGCGTTACCCGGCTACATCAAGAGCCACGTGCACCCGGACGCACTCGCCCCCGATCAGATGGTGCTGTTGTCGACCTTCCGGCTGCCGACTCAGATCCACACCCGCTCGGCGAACTCCAAATGGCTCGACGAGCTTGCCCACACCAACCCGGTGTGGATCCACCCCACCGACGCGCGACGGCTCGACGTCGAGCACACCGGTGACCTGGTGCGGGTGCAAACCGATATCGGCTACTTCGTCGCCAAGGCGTGGATCACCGAAGGCATCCGCCCCGGCGTGGTGGCCTGCAGCCACCACATGGGCCGGTGGCGCACGGCCGACCAGAAGGGCCATGTCGGCGGCATGATGGCCACCGTCGACCTGCGGCACGAGGGCGACGACTGGAAGATGAAGCGGCTCAACAGCGTTCAGCCTTATAGCAGCAGTGATCCAGACACCCAGCGCATCTGGTGGAGCGACACCGGGGTGCACCAGAACCTGACCTTTCCTGTGCATCCGGATCCGATCTCAGGCATGCACTGCTGGCACCAGGCCGTCCGGGTCGTTCGCGCCGGACCGCAGGATCAGGCGGGCGACATCTCCGTCGACACCTCCAAGGCGCGCGAGGTGTACGCCGAGTGGTTGGCGATGACCCGCCCGGCCGGGTGGTCCTCGCCCGGGGGCAAGCGCCGCCCGGCGTGGCTGATGCGTCCCCTCAAGCCCAGTCCGGAAACCTTTCTGGTGCGACGATCGTGACCGAAGCCAGTTGGGAGCTGTTGCGCTCGCTTGGCGCTGCCGTGCTGACACCGCCGCCGGGCAACCGTGCCGTGTACGCGGCCCTCGACCTGCCAAGCCCGACCGGTGTCGAGCACACCGATGCCTTCGTGTTGAGCGCCCCGCCGCACGCGGCGATCCACCTGGGTCCCGAGGGCAAGCTCGGGGGCGAGGGCCTCGACCGCATCGCCGGATTCTGGCGCGTCATGGGCCTGCGGGCACCCGAGGACGCCGACCACCTCGGCACGCTGCTCATGTTGTACGCAGAGCTCGGAGAAGCCGAGCTTGCTGCGTCGCACGAGCGCAGCCGAGCCCAGCTGCACCGGGCAAGGGCGGCGCTGTTCCATGAACACATCTGGAGCTGGGCGCCGGGTTACCTGCTGGCCGTCAGCGAGCTCGGCATCGCCTCGGTCGCCGCGTGGGCGCAGCTGACCGAGCAGGCATTGCTTGCGGAGTACGCGCAACTCGGGCCTGCCGCGATGCTGCCGTTGGCACTACGGGCGGCCCCGCCACCGATGGATGCCGCCGACACCCTCGACGAGACACTCAACGCACTGGTCGCCCCGATCCGCTCGGGCGTGGTCTTCACCTACCGAGACCTCGCCGAGTGTGCCCGTCAGGTGGGGGTCGGCCTTCGGCGCGGTGAGCGCCGCTTCGCCCTGCGGGCCATGGTCACCCAGGATGCGCTCGGCACCCTGCAGTGGCTCGGCGCTCGCGCCCGGTGTTGGTCACAGCGGTGCGCACCGACGCCGCCCGCGGCGAACGACCCGAGTGCGTGGTGGTCGGCACGGGCCGCCGAAACCGCCAGGGTGCTCGCGACGCTTGTCGCAGATGGAGCAGATCGAGAGGTACAGCCGTGTTAGGACTGAGGCGCCAACCCGTGGACGTCGCCGCCGTGCGTGACGCGGTCGACGCTGTGCAGGATCCCGAGCTGCACCGCTCGCTCGGCGAGCTCGACATGGTCCGTCGGGTTACCACCGGCCGCAACGGCCGCGTCGAGATCGAGCTCGCACTGACGACTGCCGCGTGCCCGATGACCGAGCTTCTGGCCAGTGACATCACCGCCGCGGCGTCCGCTGTGACCCCGACCGCCGATGTGCACGTCAACTTCACCGTGATGACCGAGACCGAACGCCGGGGGCTGGCCGAGCGGTTCCTGGCGGACAGGGCGCCCGTTGGTGCAGCGGCGGCCGCTGCGGTGTTCGCGGTCGCCAGCGGCAAGGGCGGGGTAGGCAAGTCCAGTGTCGCGGCCAACCTGGCCGTGGCCCTCGCCAGGCAGGGCAAGTCGGTCGGCCTTCTCGACGCCGACGTGTGGGGATATTCGGTGCCGCAGCTGTTCGGAGTGCGGCGCAACCCAATTGCCATGTACGAGACCATGTTCCCAGTCCAGGCCCACGGTGTTCGGCTGATGTCGCTCGGCTTCCTCGTGGAGGAAGAGGAACCCATCGTGTGGCGCGGTCCGATGCTGCACAAGGCGCTGACGCAGTTCGTGCACGACGTGCACTGGGGGCCGCTCGACGTCTTGCTGCTCGACCTCCCACCTGGCACGGGAGACGTGACGCTTTCGGTGTTGGAACTCTTGCCGGACGCATCGCTGCTCGTGGTCACGACGCCGCAGCAGGCGGCCAGGACCGTGGCGAGCCGCGTCGGCGCAATGGCTCGCGATGTGGGCATGCCGGTTGCCGGAGTGGTGGAGAACATGTCCGAACTGATCTGCCCGCACTGTGCGGGTCACTCCGCATTGTTCGGAGCCGGGGGCGGAGAGCGACTTGCGGGCGATCTGGGGGCACCGCTGCTCGGGCAGGTGCCGTTGGACGTCGCCCTGCGCGAAGCAGGCGACAGAGGCATCCCCGTGGTGGCGGGGGATCCGGACAGCGCGTCGGCCAGGGCGCTGGTCGACATCGCAGCGACGATGCGACCGGCCCGTCGGCCCCTGGTCGGTCGTGCGCTCGGAGTGCAGCCCGTCAGCTAGTAACAAGGCCACTAGTTACAAGGCGACTTTGTGAGCGGCTACCTTGAACTAGTGACGCTGAGTCCGCGGATGCCCGAACTGGGCGCGCTGGAAGTGCTGCTCGCCGTTGCACACACCGGCAGCCTGAACGCCGCGGCGCGAGAAGTCGGTGTCACCCAGCAGGCGGTGTCGGCGCGGATCTCTTCGATCGAGGCGCAGACCGGTGTCCAGTTGGTGATGCGAACCAAGCACGGCTCCACGCTCACGGCCGCCGGGGTCGTGGTGGCGCAGTGGGCCGCGCGTCTTCTCGAGGTGGCCGGCGAGGTGGACGCCGGGCTTGCGGCGCTGCGGCACGACCTGCGAATGCATGTGCGGGTGAGTTCCAGCCTCACCATCGCCGAGCACCTACTGCCCGGCTGGCTGGTGTCGCTGCGTGCGGTCAAGCCCGGCCATGGCCAGGCGGCCGAGGTCGTGCTCACTGCGGCCAACAGTGACACCGTCGTGGAGCAGGTCCGCCATGGGGAGGCCGACGTCGGTTTCGTCGAGGGTCCCTACATTCCACGTGGGGTACGCAGCCGAGTAATCGGACGTGACGAGTTGGTGGTGGTGTTGCCGCCCGACCATCCGTGGATACGGAAGCGGCGGACGCTGTCGGCCGCTGAACTGAACGAGATCCCGTTGGTCAGCCGCGAGGAGGGTTCCGGAACGCGTTATGCGCTGCGCGCCGCGCTGGAGGCGGCGCTAGGACGGCACACCGTGCAGGCACCCCCTGCGCTCGTGTTGTCCACCACATCCGCCGTTCGTGCCGCCGTGCTGGCAGGCGCCGGGCCCGCCGTCCTCAGCGAGCTGGCTGTCGCCGACGACCTCGCCAGCCACCGCCTCGGCCGGGTGCCCGTCAGCGGGATCGATCTGCGTCGTCAGCTGCGGGCGATCTGGATGGGCCCGCGGAATCCTCCCGCAGGCCCGGTGCGCGATCTGGTCGCCCACATCCTCAGCCAACCCTTGCGCGCACGGTAGCTAATTGGCCGGCAACGCGACCTCAGTCGCCGAACCCTCGGCGGGTGGCGGCCAGAGCGTCGGTCAACGCAACCAGAGTCCGGCGCCGGGCGGGGGGCTGCGGTGCTTCGTCGCGGCGCACAGCCGCGGCCGCGCCATATTCGCGCCGGGCCAGAACCGTGTCCGACTCGGGACCGAACTCATCGTGAAGCAGGGTGAGCATGCGAAGCCTTTCAAATGATGGATGCGACTTCCATCATCCGCAAGGGAGGACACGCGCACTATGCCGCGCACCACACAAACAGCGTGCGCTTGATCACCACGTCCGCGCCAGGATTCAGCTCCCGATGTTGTAGGACTTGAGCTGCTCGGCGATCAGCGACTGCTGTTCTTCGAGGAAGGCCTGGAACTCGTCGGCGGGCTGGTAGCTGTCCGCCGACGCGAACACATTCGACTGGAACTCGGTCATCTCCGGCGTTTTGACGGCCTCGCCGCAGGCGTCGGACAGTGCTTCGACGACCTTGTCCGGCGAATCGGCTGCGACCACGATCCCTCGGAACTGTGGGAGGACAACTTCTTCGGGAAGCCCGAGCTTGGCGGCCGTTGGGACGTTCTCGTAACCTTTGACCGGTTCGTCAGCGATCAGGACGACCGGCACGAAATCCCCGGAGTCCAGGTACTGCTTGACGTCGCCGAGCTGCTCGTACAGCACGTCGACTCCGCCGCCGAGCAGCGCGGCGTACCGTTCGCTCGGCTGCGAGTACGGCACCGGCCGGAACGCGGTGCCGAGCTTGTCCTTCAGGGCGGCCAGCACGATGTCGTCGACGCTGTTCGTGCCGACCGTGGCGACCTTCAGCTGCCCGGGTTTCTGCTTCGCGGCCTCGGCGAGCGCGGCCCAGTCGGGGTAGGTGCCCTTGCGGACCATGATCGCCGACGGCATCGATTGCAGCCGACAGGCCCCCCGCAGCTCATCGAGCTTGAAGGAGGCCCCGCCTGCGGGGACCGTGGTGAGCGTGTCCTGGATGAGGATGGCCATGGAGTCACCCGGCCTGCCGGACAGCATCTTGGTCATGCCGGTGCTGCCCGTCGCGCCCGGCACGTTCACCACCGGTATCTGCTGGCCGATCTTGTCCTCCATTGCCGACGCCGCCGCGCGCGCCACCTGGTCGGCGCCGCCGCCGGGCCCGAACGGCACCACCAGGTCCACCGGCCTGCGGAAAACGTTGCCATCGGCACCCCCGCCCCCGCCGCTGTTGTCACCACAGCCTGCGAGAACGAGTGTCAATGCCGCGAACGGCCCCACCGTGAGCGCCAGGTGACGCCTTGACTTAACGGACATTTTTTGTCTCCTCTGTTGATACAGCGGTTGAATTCTGTGGGTCGTCTTCTCGCGGTCCCTTGGCACCGCCGGTGCGCTGCCTGCGCGCATTGGTGACGCCGCGGTAGACGAGGAATCCGAGCACCGCGACCCAAACGACCATGAGCACGGCCGAGATCGGGCGGGTGACGAAGACCGTCGGGTCGTTGCCCGACGAGATCATCGCGGTGGTGAAGTAGCGCTCGGCCAGCGGACCGAGGATGGCGCCGAGCACCAGCGGCGCGAGCGGGTAGCCCCACTTCTGCAGGAAGAACCCGAGGATCGCGAACAAGGTCATGATCCACACGTCGGAGATCGAGTTGCGGATCGCGAAAGCGCCGATATAGGCGAACAGCACGATGATCACGGCGATGTACTGCTCGGGCACCTTGAGCAGCCGCACCATCGGCCCGCTCACGGCGATGCCGAGCACGAACATCAGGATCACGCTGACCAACAGCGCCGCGATGATGGTGTAGACGAGCTGCGGCTGGGTCTCGAAGATCTGCGGGCCCGGCTGCAGGTTGTGCAGCAACATCGCGCCGAGGATCACGGCGGTGGCGGCGCTGCCGGGGATGCCGAGCACCAGCAGCGGAATGAAAGCGCCGCCGACGGTCGCGGTCGACGCGGCCTGGGGACCGATCACGCCGTTCGGCGACCCTTTGCCAACCTGGGCGCGGTCCTTGCCGAACTGCTTCTCCAGACCGTAGGAGACGAAGGACGCCACCGTCGCGCCTGCACCGGGAACACCACCGAGAAGGGAGCCGGTGACCACGCCGCGTCCCATGCTTCCGCTGCGTTCGCGGAACTCGCGAAGCGACGGCAACTTGGTCTTCACCCGGCCTGGCTGGGGGGCGTTCTCTGCCGAGAAGTTCTCACCGAAGCGCACCAGCACGTGCCCGAGCGCGTAGATGCCGACCATGACCGGGAGGTAGTCAATGCCGTCCCGCAGGACGTTCGAGCCGAAGTCGAAGCGCACTGTTCCGTAGACGGCGTCCACGCCGACCGTCGCCAGCAGCATGCCGATCAGGAGCGCGGCCAGCGACTTGGTGACGGAGCGCTCGGCCAGAGCCAGCACGCTCGTGAGCCCGAGCAGAACGATCACGAAGTACTCCGCTTGGCCGAACTTCAGAGCGACGTGCGCGATGGGGCGGGCCGCGAAGGTGAGCAGGACCCACGCCGCCAGGCCGCCCGCCAGCGCCGCGAAAGCCGCCCAACCGAGCGCCTCCGCCGCACGGCCCTGCCGGGTCATGGTGTAGCCGTCCCACAGCAGGGGCACGTTGTTCGGTTCGCCAGGTATGTGCAGCAGGATCGAGGTGATGGCCCCGCCGTAGGTGCCCGCGACATAGACCGCCAGCATCAGGACGATGCCGGTTTGGGGATCCATACCATAGGTGAAGGGCAGGATCAGGATCACGCCCATCACGAACGTGAGGCCCGGCAGCACCCCGACGATCAGCCCCGTGATCACCCCGACCACGAGAATGATCCACATCGTGGGCGGGAAGGACGTGAGCGCGTTCAGGACGCCTGTCAAAGTTTCCATGGGTATCTCCAGACCGGTAGGGACGCGTCAGTAGGCGCCGAGCAACTCGAAGAGCCGGACCGAGGCGTCGTCGAAGAAGCCCACCCCTGTCGGCAGTGACAGGTAGACCACCTTGACGAACATGTAGGCGAAGCCGATCGACAGCACTGCGGCAAGCGGGACGACGATGAAGAGGTTCCGCTTGCCTGCAAGCACCAGGAAGACCACGACCACCAGGAAGGTGGCCACCACCCAGCCGAGGTAAATCGTGCCGACGACGTAAGCGATCGCGATCGCGATCACGATCGCGACCCGACGCGCGCTGATCAGGTCGTTTTCCAGCTCGGCGCCCTCTTCCGGGATCGCCTCTTCGTCGTCGGCCTTTTCGGCGACGACGCCGCGGCGGAGCGCGACTATCTCCTGCACCAGCCTGACCGACATGCAGAATGCGAAGAGCCCGATCAACAACCGCGGGTAGAACGCGGGTCCCGGGCCGCCTTCTGAGGGCATGCCCCACTCGTCGGTCACCAACCACAGCGGAATACAGAGGCAGATCCCGGCGATCGGCGGCAGCAGCGCCGACAAGCGGCGCGCCTGGGACACCTTGCTCGGCGCCGCGTCGGAGTCTCGTAGGTTGGACTTCTGCCGCGATGGTTCGGCCGAATCCGTGTCGGCCACGCGCGACTTCTCCTCGGGACCGGCGTCCGCGGTGGGTTCTGGTGAGTGCGGGCGGGGGCTTGCCTGCGGCGCGTCGCGGGCGACTGAGTCCGCCATTTCCGTCCTCATTTCAAAATATGGAATTCGATACCATATCGACGGTAGAGGAGGCTGGAACCGTGTGTCAACGGTCACAAGTGAGATTGCCCATCCCAGTTCGGGCCGGTAGAGGCCCTAGCAGGAGTTATGGAATGTGTTACCATATTGTGGAATTAAAAGCTCTTGGGTGTGCGCAGTCGCCCCGTTGCGGCGCTCCACCTCGGGCGTTCCTTCGACTCCAACGCGGGAGGATCGGACATGTCAGAGAAGGTGCACTCGAACGATTCGGGTGACGTCGCCGCAGAGATCGCTCGACTCGTCGGCAAAGCCCGCGCCGCGCAGGCCGTGCTTGAGACCTATTCCCAACAGCGTGTCGACGATGTGGTGGCCGCGGCGGCCTGGGCGATCTACGAACCCGGGCGCGCCAAAGAACTGGCCGAGTTGAGCGTGCAGGCCACCGGCCTCGGCTGTGTCGCCGACAAGATCACCAAGAACCAGCGCAAGACCATCGGCACCCTTCGGGATCTGACCGGAGCGAAGTCGGTCGGGGTCATCGACCACGACAGCGCACTCGGCATCACCGAGTACGCGAAGCCGGTCGGTGTGGTGGCGGCCGTCTGTCCCTCGACGAACCCCGCGGCCACTCCCGCGAACAAGACGATCATGGCACTCAAGGGCGGCAACGCCGTGATCCTTTCTCCGTCGCCCAAAGGGGCCTCCACCTGCGCGATGCTGGTGGGCTACATCCACGCAGAACTCGACAAAGTCGGTGCGCCACGCGACCTCGTGCAATTCATCGCGGAGCCAAGCAAGGCGTTGACGAACGAGTTGATGAAGCAGGTGGACCTCGTCGTCGTCACCGGTTCTCAGCGCAATGTGCGTTCGGCCTACAGCAGCGGCACCCCGGCGATCGGCGTGGGAGCGGGAAACGCACCGGTGATCATCGCTGCAGACGCGGACCTCGCCGACGCCGCCGACAAGATCAAGCGCAGCAAGGTGTTCGACTATGCGACGAGCTGCTCCTCCGAAAACTCGGTGCACATCGACGCCGCCGTCTACGACGATGCGCTCAACCACTTACGCTCCCAGCGTGGCTACCTGCTGACCGCGCCGGAGAAGGCGAGGCTGCAGGCGGTGATGTGGCCGGACGGCAAGCTCAACACCGCGGTCACGGCCCAACCGCCCGAGAAGATCGCCGCGCTCGCCGGGCTGGACGCGCCCGAGGCTCGCGACGCCGACTTCTTCATGGTCGAAGAGGACGGCGTCGGCCCGGAGTATCCGTTCAGCGGCGAGAAGTTGTCGGTGGTGCTCACCGTGTACCGCTACCAGGACTTCGACGCCGGCCTGGAGCGTATCCAGCTGCTGCTCGACTTCCAGGGCGCAGGCCACTCCTGCGGCATCCACACCTTCGACGACGAGCGCGTCCGGGCCGTGGCGGAGCGGTTGCGGGTGGCCAGAGTGCTGGTCAACCAGGCGCACTGCTTCGGAACCGGCGGCGGCTTCGACAACGGCCTCGGCTTCACGCTGACCATGGGCGCGGGCACATGGGCGGGCAACAGCATCAGCGACAACCTCTCCTACCGGCATTTCCTGAACATCACCCGGGTGGCGCGGGTGATACCGCCACGCGTCCCCACCGAGGAGCAGATGTGGGGCCACTACTTCGAAACCTACGGACGGTGAATCGTGAAACTTCTTGAATACCAAGGAAAAAGCCTGCTCGCCCAGGGTGGCCTCGCCACTCCCGACGGTGCGGTGGCCAGTGATGCGGGCGAGGCCGCCACGATCACGGGCGCCCTCGGCGGGCGCGTCGTCATCAAGGCCCAGATCCCTGCCGGCAAGCGCGGCAAGTCCGGCGCCATCCAGTTCGCCGACAGCCCCGCGCAAGCGCAGCAGGCAGCGGCGAACCTGCTCGGGAAGCCGATCAACGGGTTCACGGTGAGCGCGGTGCTCGTCGAACAGGCGTTACCGATCGCCCGCGAACTGTATGCCGCCGTCCTCAACGACCCGGTCAGCAAGGGGCCGCTCGTCCTGTTCTCCGTCGAGGGCGGGATGGACATCGAAGAGGTGAACGCCAGCGCGCCGGAGAAGGTGCTGCGGCTGCCGATCGACATCCGAACCGGACTCCTGGCTGCCGACGCCGCCGCGCTGCTGTCCGGCACCGACCTGACCGGTGCCGAGCAGACCGCCGTCGCCTCTGCCCTGATGGCTCTGTACGCGGTGTACCTGAATGCGGAGGCCGACCTGGTTGAGGTCAATCCACTGGTGCTCACCGACGACGCACGGGTTGTCGCGCTCGACGCGAAGGTCTCTCTTGATCCTGGCGCGCTGGCGCGTCAGCCTGCCGAGCTGATGCGGAGCCTGGAAAGCGGACAGGCCGAGCAGGCGTCCGTCCTCGAGGACGAGGGCGCCGAGTTGGGTCTGCAGTTCATCGAACTCGACGGCAGCGTCGGCGTGCTGGCCAACGGAGCGGGGCTCACCATGGCGACCCTCGACGCCGTCAACCACTACGGCGGCCGCCCGGCCAACTTCCTGGAGATCGGCGGCGACGCCTACACCAAGGCCACCCCCGCGCTCGCGCTGGTGCTGAAGAACCCGAACGTCAAAAGCCTGCTTGTCAACTTCTGCGGGGCCTTCGCCCGCACCGACGTCATGACAGAAGGCGTCGTCAACGCGATCGAAAGCCTCCGCCCGGAGGTCCCGGTGTTCTTCTCCATCCACGGCACCGGCGAGGACGAAGCCATCGCCCTGGTTCGCGATCGGCTGGGGCTGCAGCCGTACGACCTGATGGACGACGCGGTGCAGGCCGCGGTGGCGGCTGCCGGGCACAAGAACGTTCTAGTAAACGAGGGAGCGCACTGATGATCGTCACAGGTAACGAGACCGTCGTCGTTCAGGGGATCACCGGTAAACAAGGGTCGTTCTGGACCGAGCGGATGATCGAATGCGGCACCAACGTGGTCGCAGGCGCGACACCGAAGAAGGGCGGCCAGACCGTGGCCGGAATACCGGTCTACGACTCCGTCGTGGAAGCCGGCAAGGCTCACCGGCTCGACGTGGCCGTGATGTTCGTGCCGCCGCTGGCAGCCAAATCCGCGGTCCTCGACGCGATCGAGGCGGGCGTGGCCAAGATCGTGTTCCTCACCGAGCACGTGCCGTACCACGACGTCATGCACGTCCTGGCCGAAGCGCGTGACCGCGGGGTGCAGGTGCTCGGCCCGAACACAGCGGGTCTCGTGGTGCCTGGTGAGGCGTCGGTGGGCATCATGCCTGGCTTCGCCAAGAACATCTTCCAGCCGGGCAACATCGGCGTCGTCTCGCGCAGCGGCAGCCTCGGTACGCTGCTCGCGCTCAACCTGGTGACCGCGGGCTACGGGCAGTCGGCGTTCATCGGCATCGGCGGCGATCCGATCCTCGGTACCACGACGGCCGACGCGGTCCGCATCCTCGACGCCGACCCCCGCACAGACGCGATCGTGCTGGTCGGCGAGATCGGCGGGACCATGGAAGAGGACGCCGCCGAGCTGATCGCCGAGATCGGCAAGCCGGTGGTGTCGTTCATCGCAGGCCGCAGCGCTCCGCCCGACCGCCGCATGGGCCACGCGGGCGCGATCGTCACCGGGCATCGCGGTAGTGGCCAGTCGAAGGTCGACGCGCTGACCCAGGCAGGCGTCACGGTGATCGACGTCCCCAGCCAGGTGGCCCAGGCCCTGCAGGGCTTCGGGGTGGCGCCGGTCGGCGCAGGCGTCAACAGCTGACCGGTAGTGGAGCGGGTGGACGTCGATGCCCACTCGAATCGCTCGAAGTGCTCCCCGCAATCCCAGCCCGATCTTGTTAGATTGCGGTGATCACCAGGGAAAGGGGCGGGCGTGAGCACGGCGGCGGAACTGCCCCGTAACGAGCAGGTCGCGGGCACCCAGACGATCGCACGTGCGCTTGCCGTGCTCGCGGTCCTGCGTGACGCAGGCAACGACGTCGGGGTCATCGAGTTGTCGCGGGCGCTCGACCTGCACGCGAGCACCGCGCACCGAATCCTTCGGGCACTGGTCGCCGCGGGTTACGTCGTGCAGAATCCGCAGACCGAGCGGTATCGCCTTGGACCTGCGGCCTTTCTTCTCGGGCGTGCGGCGGAACGCACGCTCGGGTTTGACGAGGCGATGCCGCTCCTGGAGCGGTTGGCGGCGGCCACGGGCGAATCGGTCAACCTCGTGATCCGCGACGGCGACGAAGGGCTGGTCGTGCTTCGCGTCGAGTCCGAGCATCCGCTGCGCTTCATTCAGCCTGTCGGCACGCGAATCCCCTTGTACAGCACCAGTACTGGCAAAGTGTTGCTCGCTTTCGGCGGCGATCTGCACACGGCGGTGGCGCGGCTCGGCGAGCTCAACCGGCTGACCCCGACGACGATCACCTCGCCGCGCGACCTCCTGCGTGACCTCGAAGAGATCCGCAAACGCGGATACAGCATCAACCGCGGAGAGCGGATCCCCGGCGTCTACGGCGTTGCCGCTCCCGTGCTGACCACCGACGGGGTCGCCTCCACCGCACTTGCCGTGCAGGGTCCCGAGATCCGGATCACTGAGGAACGCATCGCCGAACTGGGGCAGCTCGTGATGGACACGGCTGAGGCGATCGCCGCAACCATGCCCTCGGGTTATCAACTCTGAGGACGTCGTCTTGACGCTGCTGCTCGGCTGCGCCTGCGTGGCGTTCGCTTCGTTGGTCGGCGGGGCAACGGGTTTCGGAACCGCTCTCGTCGCGTCGCCGCTGATGTTGTTGGTGGGAATCAGTGTGCCCGAGGCGGTGTTCGTCATCCTCGCCGTCGGGTTGGTGACCCGGTGTGCGGTGATGATCAAGCTGCGCGCACACGTCGGATGGCAGCGGGTTGGGCTTCTCGCGCTCGGGAGTCTTCCCGGCGCATGGGCCGGGGCCGCGGTCCTGGCGGTGGTTTCGGTGCACTACCTGAAGATCGCGGCAGGCGTTCTTGCGGTGATCTGCGGTATCAGCATGTTGATGGTCTCGAACCACGGGGAGCCGCGCCCGGTGTCGCCCGCCGCCGCGGCGGCGACCGGCGCCGTCGGTGGCTTTCTGAGCACCACCACCGCGCTGAACGGCCCGCCCCCGGCTCTGCTGCTCACCAGGGCGGGCGTGCCGCCGCTGGTCTTCATCGCTGACATGGCCGGGTACTTCACCGTCGTCAGCGCCGTCTCACTGATCGTCCTGGGGGCGCGCGGCCAGATCCCGCACTCGATTCTCCTGCCCGCCCTTCCGATCTACCTGGCGGCGGCACTCCTCGGAACCGGTGCGGGCTTGTGGATAGCGCATCGCCTGCCTGCACGTGCGTTCCGCCTTGCGGTCATCGGGTTGGTGGTCGTCGCAGGCACATTGACCGCTGTGACGGCGTAGCGGTCAACGAGAACGGCGCCGCCGTGGTGATCCACGACGACGCCGCCCCGTTGCGGAGACTTAGACGTAGTCCTTGTACTTGTCCAGCAACCGGACCGGCTTGGAGAGCGCATCGCGGCGGAACGGGTCGCCCAGCTCGCGGGTGCACATGATCTCGACGACCGTAGTCTTGCCTTCGTTCATCTGAGCGTCGACCGCGCGCTGCAGCGCGGGTCCCACCTCGTCGAGCTTCTCGACGACGATGCCCTCGGCGCCCATGGCCTCGGCGATGCCTGCGAACGACTCGCTCTCCAGCTCGCCCGCGACGAAGCGGCGGTTGTAGAAGTCCACCTGGTTCTTCTTCTCCGCACCCCACTGCCGGTTGTGGAAAACGACTGCGGTGACGGGGATGTCGTGCCGAACGGCGGTCATGATCTCGCCCATGCTCATACCCCACGCGCCGTCGCCTGCGTACGCGATGGCGGGACGCTCCGGTGCTGCGGCCTTCGCGCCGATGATCGTCGGGAGGGCGTAGCCGCAGTTGCCGAAGCTCATCGGCGCAAGGAAGCTGCGCGGCCTCTCGAACCGAAGGTAGCTGTTGGCCACCGAGTTGATGTTGCCGATGTCGGTGGACACCATCACGTCGTCGGGCATCACCTTCTCGAGCTCACGGAGCACCTGGCGCGGGTGTAGCCAGTTGCCTTCCTCGGCTTCCTGCTCGGCGATCATGTCGAGGCTGTACGGGTCGCGCTCGTGGGTCCACTCGTCGAGTTCGGTTTCCCAGGCGTCCTTTTCGGCCTTGATCTCACCGGCACGCGCCTCGCGGGTCGAGTCGGAGGTCAGCGTCCTGTCCGCAAGCCGCTCCACCAGCGCGACGGCCGCCGCCTTCGCGTCACCACAGATACCGACGCTGACCTTCTTGACCAGTCCCAGCATCTTGTGGTCGGCGTCGATCTGGATGATCTTGGCGTCCTTCGGCCAGTACTCGAGGCCGTGCTGCGGCAGGGTGCCGAACGGGCCGAGGCGGGTGCCGAGCGCGATGACGACGTCAGCCTTCGAGATCAGCTTCATCGCGGCCTTGGAGCCCTGGTAGCCCAGCGGCCCGGTCCACAACGGGTGGCTGGCGGGGAAGGAGTCGTTGTGCAGGTAGCTGTTCACCACCGGTGCGCCGAGTCGTTCGGCGAGCGCCTTGCATTCCTCGACGCCGTCGGCCATCACCACGCCGCCGCCCGAGATGATCACGGGAAACTCAGCGTTGGCGATCAGCTCGGCGGCCTCGTCGAGGCTCTTCGAGCCGCCCGGCCCACGGTCGAGCCGGCTCGGCTGCGGGATCTCGGCTTCGATCTCGCCGTAGAAGTAGTCGCGGGGGATGTTGAGCTGCGTCGGGCCCATCTCCGACATCGCACGGTCGAAACACCGTCCGGTGAATTCGGCCATCCGCTTCGGATTGTTCACGTGCCCTTGATATTTGGTGAACTCCTGGAACATCGGCAACTGGTTGGCCTCCTGGAAGCCGCCGAGGCCCATGCCCATCGTGCCGGACTCTGGGGTGACGATGACGACGGGGCTGTGCGCCCAGAACGCGGCGGCGATCGCGGTGACGCAGTTGCTGATGCCTGGACCGTTCTGGCCGATCACCACGCCGTGGCGATTGCTCACCCTGGCGTATCCGTCTGCCATGTGGGCCGCCCCCTGCTCGTGGACGACCGGGACGAGGCGGATGCCTGCAGGCGCAAAGATGTCCATGGCATCCATGAAGGCCGAACCCATGATGCCGAAGATGTCGGTGACGTCATTGGCCACCATCGTCTCGACGAACGCCTCGGATGGGGTCATTCGCTGCACACCCGATACGGCGGCGCGGTCTGGGGCCTTGGTCATCTGAGTCGTCCTCCTCGGTTCGCATGGTTTCCATTAATTGGAACGAAGCGTTCTTTATTCTGTGATCCGACGCCAGGCTACGACTCATCATGCAAAGAGTCAACGTAAATTTCTGAATCTGGTACGAATAGTGTTGTTTTTCGGAATAGTTTCCGGTTTTATGGGTGCGACAACTACGAAGGAGGGGCCATGGGTGAGGTCCGCAGGATCGATGAGGCAGGTGCGACCGCCGAGCTGTCCGGCGAGACCCCGATGCTGCGGCTGTTCTCGCTGCTCGAGCTGATCGCATCGAAGGACCAGTTGTTCACGCTGCAGGGTCTGGTCGAGACGACAGGGATGGCCAAGCCGACGCTGCATCGCATGCTGCAACAGCTCGAAGGCGCCGGACTGCTGATCCGGGAGAACAACGGCCGCCACTACCGGACGGGTGCCCGGCTGCGCCGGATGGCCGAAAGCCTGCTGCTCAACGACACCCACCACGGCGCGCGTCACGCAGTTCTGAGGGATTTGGTGGAAGAGCTCGGCGAGAGCTGCAACCTGACCACGCTGACCGGCAACGAGATTCTCTACCTCGACCGCGTGGAAACGTCTGAGCCGCTGCGATTCACCCTGCAACCGGGTTCGCGCGTGCCCGCACACTGTTCGGCGAGTGGAAAAGTCATCATGTCGCAGTTGGCGCCCGCTCAGCGCCGCCGGCTACTGGAAGCCGCACCGTTGAAGCAGTTCACGCCCAACACGGTCACCGACGTCGACCGGATCGAGGCAGAGCTCAAGGCGGTTCGCCGCGACGGCTACGCGATCGACGCCGAGGAATTTCTGCCCGGCCTGGTCTGCGCCGCGGTCCTTGTCCCGTCCACCACGGGAATCTCCAACCTGGGCATCGCCGTTCAGGCGCCGGTCATGCGATTGACACCCGACAGGGCATTGAGGCTGCTGCCCGCGCTGCGTCGAGCCGCGGACGCGATCGGCGAGATCGAGGCAGAGGTCGCCGCAGCCGAATCGTCACTGGAGAGCTCGTGACCCGCCTCGTGTCGGCACGGGACGTATTCGGGATCGACTCCGACCTCCAGGTGCCCGCCCTCACCGAGCACGACGAGCATGTCCCCGACATCGATCCCGCCTACCGCTTCGAGGAGTCGGTGACGCTGGCGTTGCTCGCCGGCTTCATGCGCAACCGTCGCGTCCTGATCCAGGGTCTGCACGGCACTGGCAAGTCGACACACATCGAACAGGTCGCCGCACGGCTCAACTGGCCCTGTGTGCGGGTGAACCTCGACGGTCAGCTCAGCCGGATGGACCTGATCGGTCGCGATACCGTGACGCTGCGAGATGGCCAGCAGGTCACCGAATTCGCCGAAGGCATCCTTCCCTGGGCGATCCAGCGACCGGTCGCGCTGGTTCTCGACGAATACGACGCAGGGCGGCCCGACGTCATGTTCGTGATCCAGCGCCTCCTCGAGCAGGACGGGAAACTGACACTGCTGGACCAGAATCGGGTGATCTCACCGCATCCGGGCTTCCGGCTCTTCGCGACTTCGAACACCGTGGGGTTGGGCAACCTCAACGGCCTCTATCACGGCGTGCAGCGGCTCAACCACGCGCAGATCGACCGGTGGAACATCGTGGCTTCGCTCGATCACCTTGCGCCACAGGTGGAGGCCGACATCGTCGCGTCGAAGGTGCCCGAGGTCGATCGTGACATCGTCGTCTCGATGGTCGCCGTGGCGAACCTCACGCGAAGTGGGTTCCGCGTCGGCGACCTCTCGACCCTGATGTCCCCGCGAACGGTGATCACGTGGGCGGAGAACCTCGCGATCTTCGGCGATGTCGGGGTGGCCTTCCGATTCTCGTTCGTCAACAAGTGCGATGACGCGGAAAGGCCCGTCGTCGCCGAGTATTTCCAGCGCTGCTTCGACCGCGAACTCGACGGGACACCGGTCGGGGTCGCATGAACGAACAGGCCGCGATCCGACGCGAGCAGGGCATCCGCGAGCTGCGCGCCGCGTCCATCCGCGCCCTGAGCCGTCAACCCGGTCTGCATTTTCGCGGCTCGGCCCTCTACAGGGGCGCCCGGCCAGTGCCGATGCCGGTGCCCCACCTCCACCCACCGACCGATCGCGGCGCCGCCGACGGGATGGCGCTTCGATTGCGGCACAACGACCCCGGCGTGCACGCAGAGCTGCGGCCGGACGACACCGCGAGTCGCCTGGTCTTCGAGATGCTCGAACAGTTCCGGGTCGAGTCGCTGGTTTCGGCCGACTGGCCCGGTGTGCGCCGCAACCTCGCCGATCGATTCGCTGCCTGGTCGCGGGATTTCGAGGCGTCGAACTCTGTCGAAACCGACTCAGGGCTGCTGTTGTACACCATCGCGCAGGTCTGCCGCTCCTGGATCACGGCGGAGCCGATCGCCGACTGGACGCAGGACCTGATCGAGGGCACCCGGTTCGAACTGGCATCGGCCTTTGGCCGCGAACTCCCGCTGCTGCGCCGAAACAGAAACTCCCAACGAGAATTCGGAATGCACGCCCGCGCCATCGCGGCGCGCGTCGCAGACCTGCCGTACCTACAGACCGAGCCAGGTGAACGGGATCATGGATGGGACGCCTTCGAGTGGCTTCTCGACTCGGAATCCGACGACGACACCGCGCCTGTGGCGCCCGGCGGCACGCGCCGTTCACTCGACGGCCGTGGCGGCGCCGAATACCGCGTTTTCACCAGGAACTACGACGAGACGCGGAACCTGGCGACGCTGGTGCGGCCGGCCGAACTGCGCGAGTACCGCGAGCGCGTCGACCGTGCGGTCGACGCCAGTGGGGTGAGCGCGCGAGCCCTCGGCCGCCGCCTGGAGCAGATGTTCGCCGAATTGCACGACGACGGCTGGGAGGGCGGCCACGACGCCGGCTACGTAGACGGCCGCAGGCTGGCACAGCTCGTCACGACACCGAATGAGCGCAACATCTTTCTGGCCATGGCACATGCGCCCCGCACGGACGCCATCGTGACGCTTCTCGTCGACTGCTCCGGGTCGATGAAGGCTTTCAGTGAACCGGTGACCGTGTTGGTCGACGTGTTCGCCCGTGCGCTGGAACTCGCGGGGGTGGGCTGCGAGGTACTCGGGTTCACGACATCCTCCTGGAACGGCGGGCGCGCACGTCGCGACTGGATCCGCTCCGGGCAACCCCGTACCCCCGGACGCCTCAACGAAGTTCGTCACCTCGTGATCAAGAGTGCCGATACGCCCTACCGGGCGGCCCGCACCGCGATGGCGGGTCTGTTGAAGCTCGACCTCTACAGGGAAGGAATCGACGGTGAGGCCGTCGACTGGGCCCGCAGCCGGCTCGAAGCGCGTGACGAGCAGCGGCGGATCCTTGTCGTGATCTCCGACGGCAGCCCGATGGACGGCGCGACGAGCCTCGCCAATGACAGGGACTACCTCGACCACCACCTGCGCGACGTCCTCGCCGCCGCATCCGATGTCGATATCTGCGCGGTCGGTGTCGGACTGGACCTCAGCGTCTTCTACGACCGCTGCACGACTCTCGACCTGACTGAGGGGACGACGCGCGGGGTACTCGCTGATGTGATGGCGGCAATCGCATCGCTGAGCAAAGGAGGGCAGTACCGGTGACGCAGGAGCGGATCGCGATGGTCGCGTTGGACATCGCCGGTACGAGCATCGACGAGGGCGGGGCGGTGTACGTCGCGTTGCGCACCGCGGTGGAGTCGCACACCGGCAAGCCGATTCCCGGCGATCAGTTCGACCGGTGGAAGGGCACCGGCAAGCGGCAGGCGATCGCGGGACTGCTCGGGGACGTGGCCGTCGACGAGATCGACGCCGTCGAATCCGAATTCACCCGACAACTGCTCGATGCGTACTCCTCGACGCCGCCCGCACCACTGCCGGGCATCGAGGACGCATTCGCCGTGCTGCGCGGCCACGGCGTCAAGATCGCTCTGCAGACGGGCTATTCGCAAGCGATCGCGGGCCCGCTGCTCGAGCAGGTCGACTGGCGGGTCGGGCGCGATATCGACGCGGTGATCACCAGCGACCAGGTGCGGGCAAGCCGCCCCGCGCCCTACCTCGTTTTCCGCGCTATGGAAAGCGTCGGAGTGCAGGGCGTTTCGGAGGTGCTCGTCGCCGGCGACACACCCAACGACCTGCGGGCCGGGACGAATGCAGGCGCGAGGTACGTCGCCGGGGTGCTGACCGGCGCTCACGACGCCGAGAAGCTGCGCGCCGAACCGCACACCCATATATTGACCAGTGCGGCGATGATTCCCCAGGTCCTCGGTCTGCGAGACCGGTGACGTCGTGATTTGCTACTTCTGGTACCACCAGAACGAACGGATGTGGACCTTCTCTGGTCCTGTGACCTCCGCCACTATTGCACTGGGCCCTCGTCACGAGGGCGCCCACGCGGCCCTTACGAAGGGTTCTCAATGACAAGGGTTCTCAATGACTAGGAGCACCACCACTTCTCCCCCGCCCGGCGCCGCTGCCGACCCGGAGGTCGGCGCACGTGAGGCACAGCGTCGCGACACGCAGGAGCGTCGGCGCCAGCTGCTGCGACGGACGCTGGTCCGAATCACCGCGCTCCTGGTTTTCCTAGGGGTGTGGTGGCTGATCACGTCGTTGCAGCTGATCAAGCCCCTCTACCTGCCATCGCCTGCGTCCGTCTGGCATGCGTTCGTGCTTTCCAACACCGACCACCCGATCGCCCCAGGCGTGGACAGGATGGTGAAGGGTGAGCAGAACTATTACCTGTGGGAACACCTCCTCGCGAGCCTGCAGCGAATCGGCGTCGGCGTCGGCTGGGCAATCATCTTCGGCCCGATTCTCGGCTTCGCCATGGCCAGCTTCAAGCCGATCGCCACGATCATCGAGCCGTACCTCAACTTCCTTCGGGCTCTGCCGCCACTGGGCTACATCGGCATTCTGATCGTCTGGTTCGGCATCGGCGACACCTCCAAGATGTGGCTGCTGTTCCTCGCCGCGTTCCCACCGATCACCATCGCCACCATCAACGGCGTCCGCGGTGTCCGGGAGGAGCGCATCAACGGGGCGCTCTCGCTCGGGGCCAGCAGGTTGCAGACGATCACCCACGTCGTATTGCCCTCCACGCTGCCCGAAGTGATCAGCGGCATCAGGATCGCCGTCGGGTTCGCCTGGACCACCGTGGTCGCGGCGGAGCTCAACAACGGTATTCCCGGGATCGGCGGACTCGCCTACCTGTCCGGTACCGAACTCAAGACGCCGCTCACCATCGCCTGCATCATCGTGATCGGTATCGCCGCGATTCTGCTCGACCTGGCCATCAAGGGCGTCGAGAAGGTACTTGTTCCCTGGCGCGGAAAAGCATGAGCGCCAACCTGTCCGACGAACCTAGGGAGTACTCATGATCAAAGCCCACCGTCCATATGTCCGCGTCCTTGCGGCAGCGGTCGCCGTTGTCGGGGCGACGGCCCTCAGTGGCTGCGTCGAATCCAACCGGCCCGCCGAGGACGCGGCGGGCGGCAGCGAGTGCCCGTTCGAGGCCGACCCCTCGGTGACGTCAACCGTGCGTATCGCCTACCAGAACATCCCCAACGGCGACTTGGTCGTGAAAGACCAGAAGATGTTGGAGACCTGCATGCCGAACGCGAAGATCACCTGGAACAAGTTCGACTCCGGCGGCGACGTCATCCAGGCCTTCGGTTCCAACAGCGCCGACATCGGCCTGATCGGCTCCAGCCCGGCCACCAAGGCGCTGTCCGCGCCGTTGAACATCCCGATGAAGGTGATCTGGATCCACGACGTCATCGGCAAGGCCGAGTCCCTGGTTGTGAAGGACAAGGCGGTCACCGACATCAAGCAGCTCAAGGGCAAGACCATCGCGGTGGCGTTCAGCTCCACTGCGCACTACAGCCTGCTTCAGGCGCTGCAGGATGCGGGAATGAACTCCGCCACGGACGTCAAGATCGTCAACCTGTCGCCGGACAAGATGCCGTCGGCGTGGGAAGGCAACCAGATCGACGCCGCGTGGGTGTGGGATCCGACGCTGTCGGAGCTGCTCGGGCGCGACGGCCACATCCTGGTTTCCAGCGCGGACACCGCAAAGGCCGGTAAGCCCACCTACGACCTCGGCGCCGCGACGACCAGCTTCATCGACGCGAACCCCGGGTTCATGACCGCGTGGGCCAAGGCGCAGAACGCGGCGGTGCAAGAGATCAACGACAAACCCGACGATGCGTCGGTGAGCATCGGCGCGGTGATGGGTATCAGCCCCGATGACGTCAAGAAGCAGTTCGCAGGCTATGAGTATCTGCCTGCAAAGGAGCAGGCCAGTGCCGACTACCTGGGCGGCAAGATGGCGACCGACCTGGAGAAAACCGCCGGGTTCCTTCTCGAGCAGGGCGGGATCACCGCCGTCAGCGCTCCCGCGGTCTACGCGGCCGGCGTGGACGCCAAGCCTGCGGAGGCGGCAGCGCAATGACCAACACAGCGACGCCTGCCACCGACACAGAAACGCAGCGGCTGGTGATCGATCACGTCACCCAGCGGTATATCAGCAAGGGCACGCAGGTGCACGCGCTCGACGATATCGACCTGGTGATCGAGCCTGGTGAATTCGTCTGTGTCGCAGGACCTTCTGGTTGCGGCAAGACCACCCTGCTGCAACTGCTGGCCGGGTTCATCAGCCCCACCGAGGGCACGATCACCATGGACGAGAAGGAGATCACCGCGCCCGGCTGCGAGCGGGGCGTGGTGTTCCAGCAGTCCAACCTCTACCCATGGCTGTCGGTGCTCGGCAACGTCGAGTTGGGCCCGCGGCTGCGCGGCGTGAAGAAGGCCACCCGCCGGGCCGATGCGAACCGATACCTGGACATGGTGGGGCTGCGCGAGTTCGTGCAGCGCCGCCCGTACGAACTCTCCGGCGGTATGCAGCAGCGCTGCCAGATCGCGCGGGTGCTCGCCAACGACCCGGAGATCGTGCTCATGGACGAGCCGTTCGGCGCGCTGGACGCCCTCACCCGCGAGCGCCTGCAACTCGAACTGCTGAACATCTGGCGGGAGACGGGCAAGACCATCTTCTTCATCACCCACAGCGTGGAAGAGGCCATCTTCCTCGGCAGCCGGGTGATCGTGATGAGCGCCCGCCCCGGCCGCATCGTCTTCGACGAACAGGTCGACTTCTCCAGAGAGGTCGGCAAGCGGTTAGGCGCCGAACTCCGTACCATGCCCGAGTTCATCGCTCTCCGAGACAAAGTCAGCCGCAAGATCTACGAGTCGGCCGACGATAACTAGCGTTCACGGAGGTAATCCCTGATGGCTCTCACCGTTGGCACTCAGCCGGTCGGTCAGAGCGAGATCATCGACCGGTGGCGGTCCGCCGTAGCCGGCGCGGGCATGATCGTGGCCCTGCCTGACGCGGAGGATCCGCGTGTTCTGCAAGCGGCAGCCCGGCTCGCGGGCGAAGGGCTGATCGCTCCGCGGCTCTTCGGGAATGCGCCTGACATCCTTACGGCGGCGGAGACCCACGACGTGGACCTGCCCGACGACATCGTCGTCGACGTGTCCGAGGCGATGTCCGACGACACGGTTCGGGCCACACTCGAAGCCGGTTTCGACCGACATCCGGAGCGGATTCCCGAGGCCGCCGCCGACCCGGTTTTCGTCGCTGCTGCTGCGATGCGCGCAGGGCGAGTGCACGCTTGTGTGGCAGGGGCCACCCGTCCGACGCCGGACGTGTTGCGGGCGGGATTGCGCGTCGTCGGGCTCGCCCCCGGCATCAAGACACTGAGCAGCGCCTTCCTCATGGTGCTGCCCGACGGCCGAGCGCTGACGTTTTCCGACTGCGCCGTCGTTCCCGCCCCGTCCGCTGACGAGCTGGCGGACATCGCCATCGCCGCGGCGGCCACCCACCAGCGCCTCACCGGAGGCGAGCCGGTGATTGCGATGCTGTCGTTCAGCACCAAGGGCAGCGCCGACCATCCCGACGTGGAAACGGTCAACGCGGCAACGGCTTTGGTGCGCGAACGCGCACCAAAGTTGCGCATCGATGGTGAACTTCAGCTCGACGCGGCGCTGGTCGCCTCCGTCGCCGCCGCCAAGGCTCCCGGTTCCGACGCCGCGGGTGAGGCCAACGTCCTGGTCTTCCCGAATCTCGGCGCGGGCAACATCGGCTACAAGCTCGCCGAACGTCTCGGCGGCGCCATGGCGCTCGGGCCCATCCTGCAGGGACTTTCGAGTCCGCTCAACGACCTGTCACGGGGATGCAGCAGCCGCGACATCGAGGTGATGTCGCTGCTGAGCGCGGTACAAGCGGTGCGGTCACAGCAAGCGTGACCGACCTCAGGGTTGCACGGCCTTCTCCACGTCTGTGAGCATGCCGTCGATACCGTGCAAGAGCTCGTCGAGCACGTCGTCGTCGGCCACCAGCGGTGGCGACACCATGATCATGGTCGCCCCGCGGTCGTCCCCGCGCAGGATCACCTTGGTGCGCTTGAACGATTCGGGAAGCACCTCGCGCAGGACGGTCAGCGATTCGGACTCGGTGAGCTCGCGGCCGCTGTTGTGGTCGGCCATCAGCTCGATGGCGTAGAAGAACCCAGCGCCCCGAACGTCTTTCACGCACCGGTGCGATTTCTGCAGCGAGTCCAGGGCCGCTGCGACCTTTGGAGCGCGGTCCGCCACGTTCTCCAGCACATTCTCGTCGCGCATCGCGGTGATATTGGCCGTCGCGACCGCGGTCGACACCGGGTGTCCGCCCCACGTCGCGCCGTGGGTGAAGACGCCACCCTTCGACGATCCGAACAGATCAGCCACGAGTTGCTCGCGCGCGATCATGCCGCCGAGCGGCGCGTAGCCGGATGTGGATCCCTTGGCGAACGTGATGATGTCGGGCACGACGCCCGTGAGTCCGTGGCCGAACCAGTGGCCGAGTCGCCCGAACGAGCAGATGACCTCGTCGGAGACGAGGAGAATGCCGTACTTGTCGCAGATGCCGCGCAGCTCATGCCAGTAGCCGTCCGGGGGCACAAGCGCACCTCGGCCGTTCTGCACGGGCTCTGCGAACAGCGCCGCGATCGTTTCGGGCCCTTCCTCGGCGATGACATCTTCGATCGCCTGCACGCACGGCAGTTCGCGTGCCGGGCCGCAGTCGCCGAGATAACCGAGGGTGTTCGGCACGCTGCGCACGCCGGGAAGGAGGGGGCCGAACGGCTCCTTGATCTTCGGCAGCTGAGTGACCGACAGCGCGCCCAAAGTCGTTCCGTGATAGGCCATTTCCCGGCTGATGATCTTGGTCCGCTGAGGTTGGCCCTGGCTGCGGTGATATTGGCGGGCGAACTTCACCGCCGTCTCGACGGCCTCCGACCCCGAATTGACGAAGAATGTGGTGCCGAGGTCGCCGGGTGCCAGTTCCGCGATGAGGGTGGCTGCCTCGATGGCAGGCGGGTGGGCCATGCCCCAGTTGGATGCGTAGGCCAGCGTGCCGACCTGGTCGGCGGCCGCCTTCGCGATGTCGCTTCGACCGTGTCCCATGTTGACGCAGAAGAGACCGGCGAGGCCGTCGAGATAGCGGTCACCATCCGTATCGATCAAATAGCTTCCTTCACCGCGTACGAAAATGGGAAAGTCGCTGTCCCAGGCAGTTTTACGGGTGAAGTGAGGACCGAGGTGCCGACGAGCACGTGCCCGTAACTCGTTTCCGTTCACGGCTATCTCCTTCGCGTTTCTCACTGGATGGCTTGAACATATCGGCTGAACGACTCGCAGGTCAGGACCAGAAAGCGAGCTGTCGATGGGTCCAGTCGGGTCTGGGACAATCTTGCGGCGCCTTGCATACTGATGGCGGCGACGAGCGCTACATCTGCAGAAGGGGCGGGATTGCCCAGAACTCTCATCGAGATCGACCGAAGCTCCGCCGAGCCGCTCTACCGGCAGGTTCGACGGGCCATCGAGCATGGCATCGCCAGCGGCGTCTTCGACATCCACCACCGCCTGCCGAGCTCGCGGGAGTTGGCGATCGATCTCGCGGTGTCCCGCAACACGATCAACCTCGCCTACCAGGAGCTGGTTGCCGAAGGGTATGTGCGAAGCCACGAACGCTCCGGCATGTTCGTCAATCCCGAGATGCTCGACGCCGCGGCGTCGGAGACACGCGCGACGGTTCCGCGCATCGATTGGACGACCCGAGTCCGGCGACAGCCCGACGTAGACATACCGGAGATCGAGAAGACCAGTGACTGGTACCGGTATCCCTATCCGTTCCTGGCCGGCCAGGTCGACAGCCGCAGTTTCCCGGCGCGCGCCTGGGTCCGTTGCCTGCGGGACGCGCTCTATCAGCCGCACGCCAACGCAAGCCTTCAGGACAGCGTGGCCGCCGACGACCCGATGCTGATCGACATGATCCGCCAGCAGCTGCTGCCCCCACGCGGGATCGAGGCGGAACCCGACGAGATCCTCATCACCGTCGGCTCGCAACAGGGCCTCGATCTGGTGGCACGACTGCTGATCGGGCCCGGTCACCGGGTCGCGGTGGAGAACCCTGGCTACCTCGATGCCAGGCACATCTTCGTCCGCGCAGGCGCAACGGTGTACGGGATCGACGTCGACGAGAACGGCGTGCGCCCGCCCGACACCCTCGCTGAGACCCAGCTGATCTATCTCACGCCCAGCCACCACCATCCGACCAACGTGACGCTCGGCGTCGATCGGCGGCGCAAGCTGTTGGCGCTCGCGGCCGAGTCAGGGACCGTTGTCGTCGAGGACGACTACGACAGCGAGTTCCGCTACCACGGCAGCCCGAGCCCCGCGCTCAAGTCCTTCGACACCAGCGGCGACGCCATCTACCTCGGCACCTTCTCCAAGTTCCTCGCGCCGGGACTCCGGCTCGGCTACCTGGTCGGGCCATCCGATCTGGTGCGCGAGTTGCGCGACGTTCGGCGGTACGTGCTGCGGCATCCACCCGGGCACTCGCAGCGGGCACTAGCCCTGCTCATCGACAGCGGCAACTACCACCGCGCGTTACGTCACCAGCGGACACAGATGAAGCACAAATGGGAGCGACTCGTCGCGGCGACTCGCAAGTACCTGCCGTTTCCCACCGGGCCCTTCCCACCGGGCGGCGTCAGCTTGTGGGTGACCGGACCCGACGAACTCGACTGTCGAGAGTTGATCCGCGCCGCGCACAACCGGGGAGTTCTCATCGAGCGGGGCGACATCTTCTACATGCAGGACGACCCGCCGCGGAATACCATCCGCATCGGTTACGGCGCGATCAATCTGCGCTCGATCGAGCCAGGGATCGCGCTGCTGGGGCAGTCCTGCGTCGAGGTGTTGTCGAGTGGTAAGCGCTGACGGTCAACCGACCTGCGCCTGAATGGCGGTGATGGCAACGGTGTTGACGATGTCCTCGACCAGCGCACCGCGCGACAAGTCGTTGACCGGCTTCTTCAGGCCCTGCAGCACCGGCCCGATCGCGATGGCGCCCGCGCTGCGCTGCACGGCCTTGTAGGTGTTGTTGCCCGTGTTGAGATCGGGGAAGATCAGCACCGTCGCCCTGCCTGCCACCTTCGAATCGGGCATCTTGCTCGCCGCGGTGGTTGGGTCCACGGCCGCGTCGTACTGGATGGGGCCGTCCACCAGCAGCTCTGGCTCCCGCTGCCTGACCAATTCGGTTGCCGCCCTGACCTTGTCGACATCGGCACCGGTTCCTGACGTTCCCGTCGAGTAGGACAGCATCGCCACCCGCGGCTCGATGCTGAACTGTGCGGCGGTGCGGGCCGATGAGATCGCGATGTCAGCGAGCTGCTCCGCAGTCGGGTCCGGCACGATCGCGCAATCACCGTAGGCGAGCACCCGATCCGAAAGGCACATCAGGAAGATGCTCGAGACGGTGGTGATGCCCGGCAGGGTCTTGATGATCTCGAACGCGGGCCGGACGGTGTGTGCGGTTGTGTGCATCGCACCCGAGACCATCCCGTCGACCATGTCGTTGTGCACCAGCATGGTGCCGAAATACGACACGTCGTGGATGATCTCGCGCGCCTGCTCGACGGTGACGCCCTTGTGCTTACGTAGCTCGGCGTACTGCTCGGCGAACTGGTCGGACAACTCACTGGTGCGCGGGTTGAGCACCTTGGCTTCTGAGATGTCGACGCCGAGTTCGGCAGAGCGGGCGCGGATCTTCGGCTCGTCGCCGAGGATCGTCAGCTCGGCGACGTTGCGCTGGATCAACCGTCCCGCCGCCCGCAGGATGCGGTCGTCCTCGCCCTCGGGAAGCACGATGCGTTTCCGATCGACCCGCGCCCGGTCGAGCAGCTGATAGGTGAACATCTGGGGAGTGACCACCGTCGGGATCGGGATCGCCAGCTGCGCAAGCAGATCCGCGGTGTCGACGTGGGTTTCCATCAGTTCGATCGCGGTGTCGATCTTGCGCTGCGATGACGCCGTCATGCGCCCGCGGGTCGCCGCCACCCTGCTCGCCGTCTCGAACGTGCCGAACGGGGTCGCGATGATCGGCAGCCGCTGGTTGAGCCCAGAAACCAGTTTGGCGATCGCCGGATGCAGCTCGAGGCCGCCGTTGAGAATGATGCAGGACAGCGACGGAAAACCTTCTGCGGCATGGGCACTGACCACGGCGAGCACGACGTCAGAGCGATCGCCGGGGGTGACGACCGCGACCCCATCGGTCAGCCGTTCGAGCACGTGCTCGGCCGTCATACCCGCAACGAGCACATCCATCACTTCGCGCTTGAGCAGCTCCTTGTCGCCGCTGACCTGCGAGCCGTCGACGGCACGCAGAAGATCGCCGACGGCGGGTGCGACCAGTAGCGGTTCTTCGGGGATGACATACGACTTCGGCTCGAAGCCCTCGAGCGCGTCGGCGACGGCGGCCATCTGCGCCGGGTCGCACCGGTTTACCACCACGGCGGCGGTGTGTGCGTGTTGACTGGAGATCTCGATCAGGCACAGCTCGACGACCTGGGCCACCTCCGTCGGCGTACGGTCCTTGGCCTTGACCGCCAGCACCACGGGTGCGCCGAGGTTGGCGGCTATGCGGGCGTTGGTGTCCAGCTCGCTCGGTGTCGTCACGTCGGTGTAGTCGCTGCCGACGATCACCACGGCGTCGCAATGATCGGCCACGTCGTGGTAGCGGTCGACGATATCGCCGATGGCCGCATCCGGATCATCGTGCAACTGCTGATAACTCACGCCGATGCACTGTTCATAGTTCAGGCCCGCGGTGGTGTGCGGCAGCAGCAGGTCGAGGATGTAGTCACGGTCCTCACCCAACCGGGCGATCGGCCTGAACACGCCGACCCTCGCGACGGTGGCCGCGAGCCGGTGCATGATGCCGAGCGCGATCGTCGACTTGCCGGTATCACCCTCCGGCGAAGCTATGTAGATCGCGCTTGGCACGCCGCCAACGTATCAGCTACAGGCGGCGCAGCCGGGGCTCCAGATCCGTCTTGAACAGCTCGAGGAACCGGCGCTGGTCATGCCGAGGATCGTGGAACACCAGGTGATTGAGCCCCCACTTGACGTACTGCCCGACCTTCTCGACGGCCTCGTCGGGATCGGACGCCACGATCCAGCGCTTGGCGACCTGTTCGATGGGCAGCTCGTCGGCGGCCTTTTCCATCTCCATCGGGTCGTTGATGCTGTGCTTCTGCTCGGCGGTCAGCGAGAGCGGCGCCCAGAACCGGGTGTTCTCCAGCGCCTGCTTGGGGTCCGGGTCGTAGGAGATCTTGATCTCGATCATCTTGTCGATGTCGTCGGGGTTCTTGTCCGCGGCCTCCGCGCCCTCCTTCACCGCGGGGATGAGCTTGTCCTTGTACAGCTCCTCCCCCTTACCCGAGGTGCAGATGAAGCCGTCGCCCGCACGGCCCGCGTACTTGGCGACCTGCGGCCCGCCCGCGGCGATGTAGATCGGGATACCGCCATCGGGTACGTCGTAGATCGAGGCGCCCTTGGTCTTGTAGTACTCGCCGTCGAAGTCGACCCGGTCGCCGAGCCACAGCTCCCGCATCAACCGCACCGACTCGCGAAGCCGCGCGTAGCGCTCCTTGAACTCCGGCCACTCGCCCTCGTATCCGGTGGCGATCTCGTTGAGCGCCTCGCCGGTCCCGACGCCGAGGAAAATCCGGTCGGGGTACAGGCAGCCCATCGTGGCGAACGCCTGCGCGATGACGGCGGGGTTGTAGCGGAACGTCGGGGTCAACACCGAGGTGCCGAGGACCAGACGCTTGGTGCGCTCGCCGACCGCGGTCATCCACGCGAGAGAGAACGGCGCGTGGCCGCCCTCGTGACGCCACGGCTGGAAGTGGTCGCTGACGGTCGCACTGTCCATGCCGTGCGCTTCGGCCTCGACGGCCAGCTCGACGAGCTCACGCGGAGCGAACTGCTCCGCCGACGCCTTGTATCCAAGTTTCAGTTCCATACCTACCGCTGCTCCTCGCGTCCGCACTACAGGTTCTTTTCTACACTCGCTACATGGCAGCGGCTCTCACGGCCATCACCGACAGCGTGCATTTCGCACACACCGACCTGGTCAACTGGACGTTGGTCGCCGACGACTCAGGGGTGATCCTGATCGACGCCGGCTTTCCCGGCAGCCGCGACGATGTGCTGGCATCGCTGCGTCACCTCGGCTTCACCGCCGACGACGTGCGTGCGATTCTGTTGACCCACGCCCACATCGACCACTTCGGTTCGGCGATGTGGTTCGCCAAAACCCATGGCACACCAGTGTATTGCCATGCCGATGAGGTCGGCCACGCCAAGCGCGAGTACCTCGAGCAGGCATCGCCGATCGACGTCGCCGCACACGCATGGCAGCCGCGCTGGCTGAAGTGGTCGGTGGCGATCAGCCGCAAGGGCGCGTTCACCCGCGACGGCATTGCGACCACGCAGGCGCTGACCGAGGACGTCGCCGCGCGACTGCCCGGCGCACCGATGGCCATTCCCAGCCCCGGCCACACAGGCGGGCACTGCTCCTTCGTCGTCGACGGTGTCTTGGTCAGCGGTGACGCGCTGGTGACGGGACATCCGGTCGCCACCCGCACCGGCCCTCAACTGCTGCACAAGGTGTTCAACCACGACCAGGCCGGCTGCCTGCGCAGCCTGTCCGCACTGGCGATGCTGGAAACCGAGGTGTTGGTGCCGGGGCACGGGCAGGTGTGGCGCGGTCCGATCCGCGAGGCCAGTGAAAGGGCAGCGGCTCAGGCCAGCGCTTCGTAGCCGAGCAGGAATATCGCGGTCAGGCACAGCCCGCAGCACAGCACGAACGTCGGCATCAGGATCTTGTCGTCGAGGTCGGCGTCGTCGGATATGCCGCGCCTGCGGCCGAGAAGCGACCGCAACCCGAGCCCGGCGGCAAGGGTCAACGCGGCTGCGGCAAAGAGCAGCCACCCTACGGTCGTTTGCGAAATCTGCACCCCACCACACCCCCGCCGCTGTGTGCGACAGCTCCGGCCAAGCCTATAGGCAAAGGTGATCGCGCAGGGTCTGCCCAGCGTATTCGGTTCGGAACGCGCCCCGATCCTGCAGCAGCGGCACGACGTCGTCGACGAATTCGTCGAGCCCGTGCGGGGTGAGGTGCGGGACGAGGATGAAGCCGTCGCAGGCGTCAGCCTGGATGTGCAGGTCGATCTCGTCAGCGACCTGTGCCGGTGTGCCGACGAACTGCTGGCGGCTGGTCACCGCGATCACCAGCTCGCGGATGCTGAGTTTGTCGGCCTCCGCGCGCTCCCGCCACTTGGTGGCCACGGCCTTCGGGTCGCCGTGTCGCACCCTGCCCTGCGTGATGGTCGGGTCGTCTGCCGGTTCGACGTCGGGCAATGGGCCGTCGGGGTCGTAGCCGGACAGGTCGCGCTGCCAGACCTGCTCGAGCATCGCGATCGCGGTCTGCGGGCCGACCTGCAGATGACGGATATGGCGCGCCTTCTCGGCCGCCTCGGCAGGAGTGTCGCCAAGCACGAACGTGGCCGCAGGAAAAACCTTGAGCTGGTTGGGATCTCGGCCGTATAACGCTGCCTGGCCCTTGACGTCGGCGTAGTAGGCCTGGCCCGCTTCCAGGGTCGAGTGCATGGTGAACGCCGCGTCGGCGTAGCGGGCGAGGAACGCGCGTCCGTCGGCGGAGTCCCCCGCCTGCAGCAGCACGGGGTGCCCCTGCGGGGCCCTCGGAAGGGTGCTCACCCCGCGAACGTCGAACTGGGATCCGTGATGTTCGACGACACCCACCTTGCCGGGATCGACGTAGACGCCGCTATCCCGATCGGCGAGCACGGCGTCGGGTGCCCAGCTGTCCCAGAACTCGCGCGCCACGGTGACGAACTCCTCGGCCCGCTTGTAGCGGTCGGAGTGCGCCAGGAATCCGCCGCGGCGGAAGTTCTCACCGGTGAACGCGTCCGACGAGGTGACCATGTTCCACCCGGCGCGGCCGTCGGACAGATGGTCGAGCGTGGCGAATTGCCTTGCCACCTCGAAGGGTTCGTTGAAGGTGGTGTTGATGGTGCCTGTCAGGCCGAGATGGTCGGTGACCGCGGCCAGCGCCGCGAGGATCGTGAACGTGTCGGGCCTGCCGACGACGTCGAGGTCGTGGATGCGGCCACGGTGCTCACGCAGTCGCAGCCCCTCGGCGAGAAAGAAGAAGTCGAACAGGCCGCGCTCCGCGGTGCGCGCCATGTGCACGAACGAGTCGAACTCGATCTGGCTGCCCGACTCCGGTTCCGACCACACCGTGGTGTTGTTGACGCCGGGAAAGTGTGCGG
>CAVWPQ010000055.1:0-53077 GCA_963756865.1 uncultured Actinomycetota bacterium
AGGCGATCGCAGGGATGAATGCCGTCGCGGGCTGGACCGGTGCGCCGCGCCCGGTAGCCGCCCGCGAGCTTTTGCCCGAGCGTGCGCTGCTCGGCGACGTATCGGCGATCGCTGCACTGGAAACCGAGGTGATGCGGCCGCTCGGGGACGCCGGGCCGGCGTTGAGCGAGACGTTGGACGCCTATTTGGACTCCGGCGGCGCGATCGAGGCCTGCGCCCGCAAACTGTTCGTTCATCCAAACACCGTGCGCTACCGCCTCAAGCGCATCGCTGACTTCACGGGCCGCGACGCGACAACTCCCCGCGACGCGTACGTGCTGCGGGTGGCCTCGACCGTGGGCCGGTTGAATCGGCAAGCACAGCATTCGAGCACGTCGAATATGCCGACAGGACAGATAACGAAACCCTCGGCAGCCGGCCAGGCACAAGACCGGGCAGGGTAACAGGTTGCAGGCCTGTATCGAAGGCGTCGCATCACATGCTGTTTTGTGGGGTCTCCACAAAAAGATAAGACCAGGTTCATAATCTCTTACACCGCGCAGATGGGTTCCCTCAGTGTTTCCTTAAACACGTGCTCGCTTTGCTTGCTCCCGGACAGGGATCGCAGACTCCCGGCATGCTCGCCTCCTGGCTTGAGCTGCCGGGTACGGCTGACCGCATTTCGACATGGTCGCAGTCCAGTGGCCTCGACCTGGCCCGTCTCGGCACCACCGCGACGGCCGAGGAGATCACCGATACCTCGGTGACGCAGCCGCTTGTCGTGGCGGCAACGCTGCTGGCGTGGGAGGAACTGACCAAGCGCGGTCTGCTGGCCGGACGCGACTTCATCGCAGCGGGCCACTCCGTCGGTGAGATCGCCGCCTACGCCATCGCAGGCGTCATCTCCAGCGACGACGCCGTCGCGCTGGCCGCGACCCGCGGCGCGGAGATGGCGAAGGCCTGCGCGACCGAGCCCACCGGGATGTCCGCGGTGCTCGGCGGCGACGAGGCCGAGGTTCTCAGCCGGCTCGAGGAACTGGACCTGGTGCCCGCGAACCGCAATGCGTCGGGTCAGATCGTCGCTGCGGGCAGCCTTGCCGCCCTGAGCAAGCTGGCCGAGGATCCGCCCGCCAAGGCGCGCGTCCGGCCGCTGGCCACCGCGGGTGCGTTCCATACGCACTACATGGCATCGGCCACCGACGGCTACGCGGGCGCCGCAGACGGCGTCACCACCAAGGAACCCGCCGCGACCCTGCTGAGCAATGCCGACGGCAAGCCGGTCGACTCGGCCGCCGACGCCATGGGCAAGCTGGTCGCCCAACTCACCCGGCCGGTGCGCTGGGACCTGTGCACGGAGACTCTCCGGCAATCGAACGTGACCGCGATCATCGAGTTCCCGCCCGCCGGGACGCTCGCCGGGATCGCAAAGCGAGAACTCAAAGGGGTGCCGACGCATGCCGTCAAATCCCCCGAAGACCTGGACGGGCTATCCGAGCTCTAGAGGTGCGGCCGCCGGCGCCGCCGGCAGCCAGTACAACCGCACAACAACGTAAATCGAAGTAACAACCAATTAGAAGGAGCCACAGTGGCCGCCACGCAGGAAGAAATCATTTCGGGTCTCGCCGAGATCATCGAAGAAGTCACCGGCATCGAGCCGTCGGAGGTCACCCCGGAGAAGTCGTTCGTCGACGATCTGGACATCGACTCGCTGTCGATGGTCGAGATCGCCGTGCAGACCGAGGACAAGTACGGCGTGAAGATCCCCGACGAGGACCTCGCGGGCCTGCGCACCGTCGGTGACGTCGTCTCCTACATCCAGAAGCTCGAAGAAGAGAACCCAGAGGCTGCTGCCGCGCTGCGCACGAAGATCGAAGCTGATCGCACGTGACCAGGCCTTCCACTGCTAACGGCGGTTTCCCCAGCGTTGTGGTGACCGCCGTCACGGCGACGACATCGATCGCGCCGGACATCGAGAGCACGTGGAAGGGCTTGTTGGCAGGCGAAAGCGGAATCCGCGTCCTCGAAGACGAATTCGTCACCAAGTGGGACCTTCCCGTGCGAATCGGCGGCCACTTGAAAGAGAACGTCGACGACCACATGGGGCGGCTGGATCTGCGGCGTATGTCGTACGTCCAGCGGATGGCCAAACTGCTTGGTGGCCAGCTCTGGGAGACCGCGGGTTCACCCGAGGTTGATGGCGACCGCTTCGCGGTCGTCGTCGGCACGGGCCTGGGTGGCGGCGAGAAGATCGTCGAAACCTATGACCTGATGAACGAGGGCGGCCCCCGCAAGGTCTCGCCGCTCGCCGTTCAGATGATCATGCCGAACGGCGCCGCCGCGGTCATCGGTCTGCAACTCGGCGCCCGCGCGGGCGTCATGACGCCGGTATCGGCCTGTTCGTCGGGCTCGGAGGCCATCGCACACGCGTGGCGGCAGATCATCATGGGCGACGCCGACATCGCGGTGTGTGGCGGTGTCGAGGGCGGCATCGAAGCGCTGCCGATCGCGGCGTTCTCGATGATGCGTGCCATGTCGACCCGCAACGAGGACCCCGAGGGCGCTTCTCGTCCGTTCGACAAGGACCGCGACGGCTTCGTGTTCGGCGAGGCGGGTGCGCTCATGGTCATCGAGACCGAGGAGCATGCCAAGGCGCGCGGGGCTCAGCCGCTCGCGCGGTTGCTCGGCGCCGGCATCACGTCGGATGCCTTCCACATGGTGGCGCCTGCTGCAGACGGCGTGCGCGCAGGTCGGGCGATGGCGCGGTCACTGGAACTTGCGGGTCTTGATCCCAAGGACATCGACCATGTCAACGCCCACGCGACGGCAACTCCGATCGGTGACACCGCGGAGGCAAACGCCATCCGCGTCGCCGGTGTGGAACACGCCGCGGTGTACGCGCCGAAGTCGGCGCTCGGCCACTCCATCGGTGCGGTCGGTGCGCTCGAGTCGGTGCTCACGGTGTTGTCGCTGCGCGATGGCGTCATACCGCCCACACTGAACTACGAAACACCGGATCCGGAGATCGATCTGGATGTCGTCGCGGGCGAGCCCCGGTACGGCGACTTCAAGTACGCGATCAACAACTCCTTCGGATTCGGCGGACACAACGTGGCACTTGCCTTCGGCAAGTACTGAGCATCGGGGGGAAAGGAACGATCTCGGCATCATGACAGGGTTGGCTACGGGGAACGGACTCCCGAACGTTGTCGTCACCGGCGTCGCCATGACGACCGCGCTGGCAACCGATGCGGCCACCACGTGGCAGAGGCTCCTCGACGGGCACAGCGGCATCCGCAAACTCGATGACCCGTTCGTTGAGGAGTACGACCTACCGGTGCGCATCGGCGGTCACCTCCTGGAGGATTTCGAAAGCGAACTGACGCGCATCGAGTTGCGTCGGCTTTCGTACCTGCAGCGCATGTCGACGGTGTTGAGCCGGCGGGTGTGGCAGGACGCCGGTGAGCCCGAGGTCGATCCAAAGCGGCTGATGGTCTCGATCGGCACGGGTATGGGTTCCAGCGAGGAACTTCTCTTCGCCTATGAGGCACTGAGGCAGAAGGGCCTCCGCGGCGTTTCACCGCTGGCGGTCCAGATGTACATGCCCAACTCAGCCGCGGCCGCCGTCGGTCTGGAGCGCAAGGCCAGGGCAGGGGTCATCACCCCTATCTCGGCCTGCGCCTCCGGTTCCGAAGGCATCGCTCACGCATGGCGCAACATCGTGCTCGGCGAAGCCGATATGGCGATCTGCGGCGGCGTCGAGACGAGGATCGAGGCGGTGCCGATTGCCGGATTCGCACAGATGCGAATCGTGTTGTCCACCACCAACGATGATCCCGCGGGTGCATGTCGCCCGTTCGACAAGGACCGCAACGGGTTCGTCTTCGGTGAAGCGGGTGCGCTGCTGGTCATCGAGACCGAGGAGCATGCCAAGGCACGCGGCGCCACCATCTACGCACGGCTGATGGGCGCCAGTATCACCTCGGACGGCTTCCACATCGTTGCGCCCGACCCCAACGGCGAGCAGGCCGGTCACGCGATGACGCGGGCGATCCAGCTCGCAGGCCTTGAGCCGACCGACATCGACCACATCAATGCGCATGCCACCGGCACCAGCGTCGGCGACGTGGCGGAAGGTCAGGCGATCAACAACGCGATGCGTGGGCACCAGCCCGCGGTGTACGCACCGAAGTCGGCACTCGGCCACTCGGTCGGCGCGGTCGGCGCCGTCGAATCCATTTTGACGGTGTTGGCACTGAAGAACGGTGTCGTTCCGCCGACGCTCAATTTGAAGAACCTGGATCCAGAGATCGACCTCGACGTCGTCTCCGGTTCGCCGCGACCCGGCAACTACAACTATGCGATCAACAACTCGTTCGGATTCGGTGGGCACAATGTGGCGCTCGCCTTCGGGAAGTACTGAAAGGTACTGCGCGCCCGTTTAATCCGGCCCTACAGGAGGTTCCGATGACACTCACGGCCCCCGAGGCAGTCGGCGAATCAACCGATCCCCGCGACCCGCTTCTACGACTCAAGACGTTCTTCGACGACGACTGCACGCCCGAACTCCTTCACGAGCGGGACCGCTCCGGCGTGCTCGCCGCGGCGGGAACCGTCAACGGTGTGCGCACTGTCGCGTTCTGCACCGACGGCACCGTGATGGGCGGCGCGATGGGCGTCGAAGGTTGCGCCCACATCGTCAACGCCTACGACACCGCCATCGAGGAGCAGAGCCCGATCATCGGGATCTGGCACTCGGGCGGGGCGCGGCTCGCCGAGGGCGTCAAGGCGCTGCACGCGGTCGGTCTGGTGTTCGAGGCGATGATCCGGGCGTCGGGCTATATCCCGCAGATCTCGATCGTCGTCGGATTCGCCGCGGGCGGAGCGGCTTACGGCCCCGCCCTCACCGACGTGGTGATCATGGCCCCCGAGGGCCGGGTGTTCGTCACTGGTCCCGACATCGTGCGCAGTGTCACCGGCGAGGACGTCGACATGGCGTCGCTCGGCGGGCCCGACACCCACCACAAGAAGTCCGGCGTGTGTCATATCGTCGCCGACGATGAGCTCGACGCCTATGCGCGCGGCCGCCGGCTGGTCGGATTGTTCTGCCAGCAGGGTCATTTCGACCGGAACAAGGCCGAAGCGGGTGACACCGACCTGCACGCGTTGCTGCCGGACTCGGCCCGCCGCGCATACGACGTGCACCCGCTCGTCGAAGCGCTGCTCGACGCCGATGCCCCTTTCGAGGAGTTCCAGGCCAAGTGGGCGCCGTCGATGGTGATCGGCCTCGGCAGGCTGTCCGGGCGCACCGTCGGTGTGCTCGCCAACAACCCGCTGCGGCTGGGTGGCTGCCTGAACTCCGAAAGCGCGGAAAAGGCGGCACGTTTCGTGCGGCTGTGCGACGCATTCGGCATTCCGCTGGTCGTCGTCGTCGACGTGCCTGGCTATCTGCCCGGTGTGGATCAGGAGTGGGGCGGCGTCGTCCGCCGCGGCGCCAAGCTGCTGCACGCATTCGGCGAGGCCTCCGTTCCTCGCGTCACGCTGGTGACCCGAAAGATCTACGGCGGCGCCTACATCGCGATGAACTCGCGCTCGCTCAACGCGACGAAGGTGTTCGCGTGGCCCGACGCAGAGGTCGCCGTGATGGGCGCCAAGGCAGCGGTCGGCATTCTGCACAAGAGGAAGCTGGCAGCCGCGCCCGACGATGAGCGCGAGGCGCTGCACGAGGAGCTGGCTGCCGAACACGAGCGGATCGCAGGCGGAGTGGACTCGGCCATCGAGATCGGCGTGGTCGACGAGAAGATCGACCCGTCGCACACCCGAAGCAAGCTGACCCAGACTCTGGCCGAGGCGCCTGCCCGTCGGGGACGGCACAAGAACATCCCGCTGTAGCCCTGATTCGCGCCAGACCTCGGCAAACTCCTCGCTTCCGTACTGTGGGAAGCGGCCCATTTGAGTTGGGGGAAACCTATAGGGCCCCGACAGAGGAGTTGAGGTATGCGAATTTCTGGAATGACGATGCGCCGCGGGTTCGCCGGTGTTGTTGCCGCCGGAGCGCTGGCAGGACTGACCGGCGCGGTCGCAATGCCGACGGCATCAGCCGACGCCGACTGCACCGTGTCCGGGCTGAGTAACGCCATCGGCACGGTCGGCGCGCAGACGGGCCAGTGGTTCGCCAGCCATCCGGACGCGAACAAGGCCGTCACTGACGCAGGCCAGGGCGGTGACGCCGAGGGCGCGATCCGGAACTACTTCGTCGCGCATCCATCGGAATGGGCTGAGCTGCAACGCATCGCGCAGCCGTTGCGTTCACTGCGCCAGGCGTGCGGATCGAACGTCGCACCCGCGGACATCGCACGGCTCTACGACGCAATGGCCTCATAGCCACCGACCGGATCCGCTGCTGGCCAGCGGAGTGCGGTACTGAGTCAGGCTTGCGTGATCCCGGTCATCACGGGTGCGAGCAGGTCGGCAAGCGCTGCCCAGGCCACGGTCTTGGTCTCGGGCAGCGCGATACCGAATTGGTAAGGGGCGAAATGGATCTCCAGGCCCTCGGTGGTGGGGATCCAGTTCGTGAAGTTCTCGGCCCTCGGCTCCGCTCCGGTCAGTTCGGATAGCCGGTTCAGCCCCGCCTGCTCGTCGGCGAAGAGATCGGTGAGCATGATCTGGTCAGCGCTTCTGCTGTCGATCACCACCGTGCTGATGTACGAGGTGGGGTGGGCGCCGTAGTAGTGGGTGCCGAGGATCAATTGGCCGACCGCGATGCTGCGGAACGTCACCTGTCCGTTCGACTCGAAATTCCACTGTTCGCCCGGGTTGCTCTCGACCTTGGCCCTGTCGATCTGGTCCTCCGCCGATATGCGGCTGGCGTAGTTGAACGCCTCCACCACCGCCGGGTCGCCTTCGGACAGTTCGACGATCCTGGCGTCCCATGTGCCCATGCTGTCGGTGGTGGCGCCGTCGATCGACGTCATCGCAGCGACGTAGGTCTCTTCGTTGGACACGCCGGTTTCGGCGGCACCCGGCGCCGCCAGCGTGACCGCCGCAGCCAACAGCGCCGCGGTCATCGCCGCTATCCGTCTCATTTGATGGCCTGCCCCATCCCGAGCATGTTGCCCTCGCTGTCCTTTAACCACGCGCCGCGTTCGGCGCGCCCCTTGCGCAGCCGCGCCTCGACCCGACCATGGGCAAGACTCATCGCACACCTCCAGCGAGCAGTTCCCCCGCCACAGTCAACACTGTGTCCCGGTCGGAGTCGACAAGGCCTATGCGGGTGCGTCGATCGACGATGTCGTCGACGGTGAGCGCGCCCTCGTGCGTCACCGCGTACTCGAATTCGGCGCGGATCACGTCGATGCCGTCGGCGACCGGATCAGTTGGCCGGTCACAGGTTGCCGTGGCGATGACGTTGGGCGCCTCGGCGCCGAACCGGGCGACGAGGGACGACGGCAGATCGGTGGGGACGCGCAGGGTCGCGACCGGATTCGATGGCGCGCCGACGAGCGGCAGATTTCGGGTCCGGCAGCGGCCTGCCGAAAGGCTCCGCCACTCGACAGCCTTGTCGAGGACATCCTCGGCCATGTAGCGGTATTCGGTCAGCTTGCCGCCGATCACGCTGATCACTCCCGACGGCGATTCCACGACCGCGTGGTCGCGTGACACATCTGCCGTCCGGCCTTCTCCTGCGTCGATCAACGGCCGCAGCCCCGCGTACGCGCCGATGACGTCGTCACGGTCGAGCTTCGTGTCCAGCGCCGTGTTGACGGTGTCCAGCAGGAAGGCAATTTCCTCGGAGGTCGGCTCAGGGACGTCGGGGATCGGGCCTGGTGCGTCCTCGTCGGTCAGGCCGAGGTACACCCTGCCCAGCTGCTCCGGCATGGCGAATACGAAGCGGTTGAGCTCTCCGGGTATCGGGATGGTCAGCGCCGCAGTCGGATTGCCGAATGCCTTGGCATCGAATACCAGATGGGTGCCGCGGCTGGGTCGCAGCTTGATCGAGGAGTCGACCTCCCCCGCCCATACGCCGCTGGCGTTGATCACGGCGCGCGCGGCCACGTCGAAGGACTCGCCGGTCAGCTGGTCGGTCAGGCGCACCGAGGTGCCGGTGGCGTTCGAGGCGGCGACCCGGGTCAGGATCTGTGCGCCGTGCTGGGCTGCGGTCCTCGCGACGGCGGCGACCAGGCGGGCGTCGTCGATCAACTGGCCGTCGTAGGCCAGTAGCCCTCCGGCCAGACCGTCGCGCCGAACCGTGGGCGCCATGGCGACGGCACGTTCGGCGGAAATGCGACGCGACCGGGGCAGCGTCGTCGATCGGGTGCCCGCCAGACAGCGCAGTGCATCGCCTGCCACGAAGCCGGTGCGCACCAGAGCGCGCTCCGGCGTGCCCATCGCGGGCAGCAGCGGAACCAGTTGCGGCATGGCGCTGACAAGGTGGGGTGCGTTGCGGGTCATCAGGATTCCGCGTTCGGCGGCACTGCGCCGTGCGATGCCGATGTTCCCCGTCGCCAGATATCGCAGACCACCGTGTACGAGCTTGGAACTCCACCGGCTCGTCCCGAACGCGAGGTCGTGCTTCTCCAGCAGCGCCACCGTCAGCCCACGCGATGCGGCGTCCAATGCGATGCCGGTTCCGGTGATCCCGCCGCCGATGACGAGGACATCGAGCGACTGGCCGTCGGCCAGCTTGGCCAACTCGCTACTGCGACGAGATGCGTTGAGAGCGGCCGAGTTCGTCATGGTTTGAGGTATCCGTTCAATGAGTGGGCGAGTTCGACGGCAAGGGCGTCGGCGTCGAGGATCGGTGCCACGATCTGGGCTGACTGGATCGTCGACTGCGTGATCAGCAGGCACATCGCGGCGAGCTGACGCGGGTCGCCCGCGCGCACACTGCCGTCGCGCTGGGCGGCCTTCAGCTCGGAGGCCACCGCCTCGATCAGGATCTGCTGGCTGGTGCCGAGACGTTCGGCGATGTAGACCATGGCCAGTTCCGGCGCCGAGTGAAAGACCGACATGACGACTTCGTCGTGGCGCAATCGTTCGGCGACGCCGACGATCCGCTCGACCAGCGCTTCGCGGCCGCCGTCCCGCGCTGGCAGATCACGCAGCACGCCGATGATCCGGGCCGTCAGAAGTGCGGCAAGGAGGGCGCGGGTGTCCGGCCAGCGACGGTAGATGGTCGGCCTGCTGACCCCGGCACGACGAGCGATTTCGGCGAGCGTCACCCGCTCGACGCCGTAGGCCAGCACACAACTCGCCGCGGCGTCGAGGATCTTGTCGCCCAAGTCCGACGGGGGGACTTCCCTGCTCCTCGCCTCCGCGGTGTCGTTACTGATTGACAACATATGTAATACTGTAACGCATGATGAAGTGGGATGCATGGGGTGACCCGGAAAAAGCGAAACCGCTCTCCGACGGAATTCGGAATCTGCTGGAGCAAGCGCTCGGCGTCGGGGACTCACCGCTTCCCGAGCTTCAACCGGATCAGGTCAGGCTGCGGCCCTCGGCGCTCTCACCTGCCGACCGGGACGCGCTGTCCGACATCGTCGGCGCGGAGCACTGCGGAGTCGACGACGACGCCAGGCTGCTTCGCGCGGGCGGTAAATCCACCCTCGACCTGCTGCGACGCCGAGACCCCGGCGTGCAGGACGCACCCGATGCCGTGCTGCTGCCCGGCTCTGACGACGAGATCGCCGCCGTTCTGCGAGTGTGCGCGCAGCGCAGTATCGCCGTCGTCCCGTTCGGCGGCGGCACCAGCGTGGTCGGCGGCCTCGATCCGCTGCGCGGTCAGTTCAAGGCCGTCATCTCGCTGGATCTGCGACGCCTGAACGAACTGCACGCCCTCGACGAGGTTTCCGGTGAGGCCGAACTCGGCGCAGGCGTGACGGGTCCGGACGCTGAACGGTTGCTCGGCGAACGAGGCTTCTCGCTCGGGCACTTCCCCCAAAGCTTCCAGTTCGCGACGATCGGCGGATTCGCCGCAACCAGATCGTCCGGCCAGGACTCGGCGGGCTACGGGCGATTCAACGATATGGTCCGCGGCCTCCGAACGGTCACGCCTGCCGGTGTGCTCGACCTCGGTCGCGCACCGGAATCCGCCGCGGGCCCGGACCTTCGCCAGCTGATGATCGGGTCCGAGGGCGTCTTCGGCGTCATCACCCGCGTCCGCGTCAAGGTTCACCCGACACCCGCCGCAACCCGTTATGAAGCCTGGTCGTTCCCCGACTTCGGCACGGGTGCCGACGCCCTGCGCGCCGTCGTTCAAACCGGCACCGGCCCGACCGTGCTGCGGCTGTCCGACGAAGCCGAAACCGGCGTGAACCTGGCCACCGCCGACAACATCGGCGAGGACACCATCACCGGCGGCTGCCTGGCCATCACTGTGTTCGAGGGAACCGAGGACCACGTCGAGAGCAGGCATGCCGAGACGCGACGGCTGATGGAGGCCAAGGGCGGAACGTCGCTGGGCGAGGCTCCGGCGCTGGCATGGGAACACGGCCGCTTCAACGCGCCTTATCTGCGCGACTCACTGCTGTCCGCGGGCGCCCTGTGCGAGACCCTCGAAACCGCAACCAACTGGTCCAACCTTCCCGCGCTGAAAGCCGCAGTGACTGAGGCCCTGACCACCACGCTCGCAGAAACCGGCACGCCCGCCCTTGTGCTGTGCCACATTTCGCATGTGTATCCCACAGGGGCGTCGCTGTACTTCACCGTCGTCGCGGCCCAGCGAGGCAATCCCATCGAGCAGTGGCGCAAGGCGAAAACCGCCGCGTCGGATGCGATGGTGCGCACCGGCGCCACCATCACCCACCACCATGCTGTCGGCGCCGATCACCGCCCGTGGATGCGCGACGAGGTCGGCGACCTCGGCGTGCAGGTGCTGCAGGCAGTCAAGGCGACACTCGATCCGGCCGGAATCCTCAACCCCGGCAAGCTGATTCCGTGACCGCCCAAGGCCGCGTCACGATGCTGACCAATCCCGCATCGGGGCACGGCAGCGCGCCGCATGCGGCCGAACGGGCGGTGGCCCAGTTGCACAAGCGAGGCGTCGACGTCGTCGCGATCGCCGGAACCGATGCCGAACATGCGCGACGCCTCGTCGACGGCGCACTCGAACGCGGGATGGACGCGCTCGTCGTCGTCGGCGGAGACGGGATCATCTCGCTCGCGCTGCAAGTCCTCGCACAGTCAGGCATTCCGCTGGCCATCATTCCCGCCGGCACCGGCAACGACCACGCCCGCGAATTCCGTATCCCCGCAAAGGATCCCGAGGCAGCCGCCGATCTCGTCGTCGACGGTGTCGCACAAGCCATCGACCTCGGCCACATCAAGGGTGCAGACGGCACGGACAGATGGTTCGGCACCGTGATGGCAGCGGGTTTCGATTCGTTGGTCACCGACCGCACCAATCGGATGCGATGGCCGCACGGCCGGATGCGGTACAACCTGGCAATGGTCGCCGAGCTGTCCAAGCTTCGGCTGCTGCCGTTTCGGCTCTCGTTCGACGGCGATGAGCTCGAAACCGAGCTCACCCTTGCCGCCTTCGGCAACACCAAGAGCTACGGGGGCGGCATGAAGATCTGCCCGAACGCGGATCCCACCGACGGGCTGCTCGACGCGACCATGGTGGCATCGGCATCGCGGACGAAGCTGATTCGGTTATTCCCCACCGTGTTCAAGGGCACCCACGTCGACCTCGACGAGGTACGCACCGCACGGGCGAAAACGATCACGGTGGAGAGTCCCGGCATCAACGCGTACGCCGATGGCGAGTACGTCTGCCCGCTACCGGTCGAGGTCTCGGCGGTCAGCGCAGCGCTCAAGATTCTCGTGCCGGAAGCAGCGGCTACCCGACTCCGCGGCTGAATGTCGTCGGCTACCCGACTCCGCGGCTGAATGTCGTCGGCTACCCGACTCCGCGGCTGAATGTCGTCGGCTACCCGACTCCGCGGCTGAATGTCGTCGGCTACCCGACTCCGCGGTTGAGCCAGGAAACCTCGCCTGTGTCGCCGCCGCTGCGGTAGGGCTCGAGGGCTTCGTCCCATGCGGTGCCAAGCACCGAGTCGAGTTCTGCTGCCAGCATGTCCGCGCCGGACGACATCAGCGACCGCAGCCGCATCTCGCCGACCATCACATCGCCGTTGGCGCTCATCGCTCCACTCCACAGGCCGAGCTGCGGGGTGTGGCAGAAGCGCTGGCCGTCGACCCCCGAGCTGGCATCCTCGGTGACCTCGAAGCGAAGCACCGACCACGAGCGAAGTGCGTTGGCGAGCTGTGCGCCTGCGCCGACGGGGCCGACCCAGTTGATGACGGCGCGTAGCTGCCCTGGCATCGCGGGTTGCGGTGTCCAGGTGAGATTGGCCCTCGACCTCAGGGTCGACGACAACGCCCACTCGACATGCGGGCACACGGCCGCGGGTGAGGCGTGGATAAAGACCACGCCCGTCGTCGAGTCGGCGAATTGGTTCGACGCGCGCATCTGCTGCTCCTTCGGCTCCACGAGGGACGTCTTCCCCAACGACCTGGCGGATGAAATGAGCTGCAGTTGTGTCGTACGTGTCTATTGTGCCTTGTGAGGCCCCTGTTGCGCTAGTCCCAGTCCTGTTAGCTACGAAATTCGGCGATCACGGCGTCGGAGAGCGCCGGCCAGCGTTCGTAGGCCCAGTCGCCGAAATCTCGATCGGCCAGCGCGACAAGTGCCAGGTCATGGTCGGGATCGACCCAGATAAACGTTCCTGACTGGCCAAAATGCCCGTAGGCGCGGCCGGAATTGGCCGAACCGGTCCAGTGCGGCGCCTTGGCATCCCGGATCTCGAAGCCCAAGCCCCAGTCGTTGGGCCGCTGCACCCCGAAGCCGGGCAGCACACCGTTCAGGCCGGGAAACTGCACCTCGGTCGCCCGGCTGTGCATCTCGGCCGATACGAGGGCCGGTCGCAGCAGGTCAGCGGCGAAAGCCGCCAAGTCGGCAACGGTCGACGCCGCGCCGTAACCTGCCGCCGCGGCGCCGCCGTCGAGTTCGCTGGACGCCATGCCGAGCGGTTCGAAGACCGCCTCGGCCAGGTAGCGGCCGAACTCGATGTCGGCTTCTTTCTCCACCGCCGCAGCGGCCACGCCGAACCCGTAGTTGGAGTAGATCCGCCTCTTCCCCGGCGCCGACATCAGCTGGTCGTTGTGCATCGCATAGCCCGATGTGTGGGCCAACAGGTGACGCACGGTCGAATCCGGCGGGCCCGCGGGGGTGTCGAGCTCGACAACGCCCTCCTCGATCGCGATCTGCACTGCGCGTGCGACCAACGGCTTCGTCACCGATGCCAGCGCGAACCGGCGCGCGGTGTCACCGTGTTCGGCGAGGACGCCGGACGGGTTGACGACCGCCGCGGCGGCGTTTCGGACCGGCCAGTCGGCGATCACATCGAGGGCAGCCATCGGCTGGAGCCTAATTCGTCCTCCATGCCGAGACGATCGCGGCCACGTGGCGGGCGTCGGTGCCGCAGCAGCCGCCGAGCACCCTGACGTCGGGTAGTAGGCCTTGCAACGCGGCATGCTGTGCGCCGAGGTTCGCCGGGTCGCCCTCGTCGAGCTCGGTTGCCTCGTCGAGCTCCGCATGGCTCCTGACCGACGAGTTGGCACGTAGCCCCACGAGGCGCCGCCGCCATGTCCCATCATGGTTCAGCGCAGACGCGAAGTGCGTCGGGTGAGCGCAGTTGATCATGAAATAGTCTGCGCCGGTGTCGGTTTCCGCGTCGATCTGTTCTATCGCCTCATGTAGCGGCTGGCCCGTCGGGAGCCTGCCGTCGGTCTCCACGGTCAACGACATCGCCACAGGAACACCTGCCGCCGCGGCTGCTCGCACGATGCCGATCGCCTCCTCGGCGTTGGTGATCGTCATCGCAGTCACCTGATCGACAGAGGTGTCGGCGAACGTGCCGATCTGTACTGAGTGATAGCGCTGCGCCTCCTCTGACGTCATCGCGTTGGCGGGGTCGTACCCGTCGCCGCGAGGACCGACGCAGCCGCTGACCACCGCGGTGATTCCGGCCGCGGTCGCGGCGGCGCGGACCTCCTCACCGAGAGCCACCGCGGCGCGGTTGTTCTCATCGAGCCGAGCCGCCGAATAGCCCAACTGCTCGGCCCAGTCGGGGTTGGCGCGCCACGTCGGTGTCTCCATGACAAAGCCCGCGCCGTGCGTGCGGGCGATGTCCAGGTACTCGTCGTAGTAACGGCGCAGTTGCTCGTGCCCGCCCGACCGGTCGAGCAATGGGAAGGCGGCGAAGCACGGCAGTTCGATGCCGTGGTGAAAGACCAGGTCCGTCTCCAGCCCGCCGTCGGCAACGAACAGCTGCCCGTCACTGGCCTGAAGCAACTCGCGGACGCTCATGTGTCAGATGCGTCGATCACGACCCCGGTGACGATGACCCAGCGTCGCATCGACTCCGTCCAAGCCTGGCGGTGCTGCGCGTCTGCCTGCCCATCCGGGCGAAGCACCAACCGATAGACATCACCCGCCCACTCCGGTGGCATGCGTTCGTCGAGCACCGGTAGCAGCGCCTCATCGAGCATCCGATAACCTTCCGCCACACGGGATTCCAGCAGTGCGGCGATCCCGTCCATCACCCGGCTGAGCACGTCGAGCGCCGCGTCGCTGGTATCCGCGACGGTTTGACGCAACACGCTGTTGGCCCGGGTCAGCGCCAGCGCATCACGCTCGGCGAGCGCGGCCGCGGCGTCGAGGTATGCCAGATAGCCGAGTGTCTGGCTCGAGGGCGCGCCCGTGATCAAGCCTCGGGCGCGATCCGCCCAGACTCGCGACAGCGCCTCGTGAGCGCGCACCCGCCACTGCATCGCCAGGATCGTCGCCTTCATCGCCGCGGCGGTGGGATCGGTGCGCACCAACCTGTCGTAGGCCCGCTCGGCCAGTCGGACGGCTTCGTTTCTGCGACCGAGGCGCCACGCGGCTGCACCGTAGGCGTCGAGGTCGTCGATCGCCAGCGGTCCGAGGCCGTCGCTGCGGACGAAGGCGGCGTAGCTCGCCCGCCAGTCGTTACGCCGGTAAGCCTCGCGGGCCTCGGTGAGGAAATCGATCAGAGTGTCCATAGCGCTTCCATCACACCAGTTGGATGGACCGTTTCGCCAGACCCATCCAGTAACCGTCGATGACCTGTCGGGGAGTCTGCTCCGGGTCACCCGATGCACCGAGCGCCACGAACAACGGTGCGAAGTGCTCCACCGTGGGGTGCGCGTACGGCATCCCCGGTGCCTTGTGCCGAAAGTCGATGAGCCCGTCGATGTCGCCCGACGAGAACCGCTCGGATGCCCATTCGTCGAACTCCACCGACCACTGCGGCGGGGTGGCGCCTGGCGACGGGTCATCCAGGAATGGCAGACCGTGCGTGGTGAAACCCGACCCGATCAGCAGCACGCCGTCGTCGCGCACCGGCCGCAGCCGCTCCCCGAGGTGCAGCAGGCGTTGCGGGTCCAGGGTCGGCAGGGAGATCTGCAGCACCGGGATGTCCGCGTCGGGGTACATCACGGTCAGCGGCACATACGCGCCGTGATCGAGCCTGCGGTCGCGATCGTGGGCGACGGGTTCGCCGTCGGGCATCAGCGCTTCGACCGTCGCGGCCAGGGCACTCGCACCAGGCGCGTCGTAGGTCACGTCGTAGTAGTGCTCGGGAAAACCCCAGAAGTCGTAGGTCAGTGGCGTCTCGACCGTGGTTGAGCCGATCGTCAGCGGTGCGGCCTCCCAGTGAGCGGAGACGACGAGAATCGCCTTCGGCGCCGGAAGGTCGGCGGCCCAGGCCTTGAGCTGCGACACCCAGAGTCCGTCGTCGACGAGTGGCGGAGCGCCGTGACTCAGGTAGAGGACCGGAGGCGCTCCGGCGCCGACATCAGACTCCGGAGGCGCTCCGGCGCCGACATCAGACTCCGGAGGCGACATGCTTACAGCGTTCCACTATCGGGGCGCCGATGCCTCCCGCTAAGGTTTGACTCATGAGTCAAACAGTGCGCGGCGTGATCTCACGGAAGAAGGGTGAACCTGTCGAGGTCGTGGATGTGGTCGTCCCCGACCCGGGTCCTGGCGAGGTGGTCGTCGACATCCTCGCCTGCGGTGTGTGCCACACCGACCTGACCTACCGCGAGGGCGGCATCAACGACGAGTATCCGTTTCTACTGGGCCACGAGGCCGCGGGCACTGTCGAATCGATCGGCGCGGGCGTGACGAACGTGGAGCCCGGCGACTTCGTGATCCTGAACTGGCGTGCGGTGTGCGGGCAGTGCCGGGCATGCAAGCGCGGCCGCCCGCATCTGTGCTTCGACACCTTCAACGCCGAGCAGAAGATGACGCTGACCGACGGCACCGAGCTGACACCGGCGCTGGGCATCGGCGCATTCGTCGACAAGACGTTGGTGCACGAGGGGCAGTGCACGAAGGTCGATCCCGCCGCCGACCCCGCCGTCGCCGGCCTGCTGGGCTGCGGTGTGATGGCGGGTATCGGAGCGGCGATCAACACCGGCGCGGTGAACCGCGACGACACCGTCGCCGTGATCGGCTGCGGCGGCGTCGGTGATGCCGCCATCGCCGGAGCGGCACTCGTCGGCGCCAAGCGGATCATCGCCGTCGACACCGACAACAAGAAGTTGGACTGGGCCCGCGGCTTCGGCGCGACGCACACGATCAACGCCAAGGAACTCGATCCGGTGGAGACCATCCAGGACCTCACCGACGGCAACGGTGCCGACGTCGTGATCGACGCGGTCGGGCGACCGGAGACATGGAAGCAGGCGTTCTACGCCCGCGATCTCGCCGGAACCGTTGTGCTGGTCGGTGTTCCGACACCGGATATGAAGCTGGAGATGCCGCTGGTCGACTTCTTCTCCCGCGGTGGGGCACTGAAGTCCTCCTGGTACGGCGACTGTCTTCCAGAACGCGACTTCCCCACGCTGATCAGCCTCTACCTGCAGGGCAGGCTGCCGCTGGAGAAGTTTGTGTCCGAACGCATCGGCCTCGACGACATCGAGGACGCGTTCCACAAGATGCACGCGGGCGAGGTTCTGCGTTCGGTGGTGGTGTTCAAGTGAACGGCGGACCGATACAGCGGCTAGTCACCCACGGAACCTTCGAACTCGACGGCGGCAGTTGGGAAGTCGACAACAACATCTGGATCGTCGGCGACGACAACGACGTCGTGGTATTCGATGCCGCACATGACGCGGGCCCGATCGTCAGCGCCGTCGGCGGCCGAAACGTGGTCGCCGTCATCTGCACGCACGGACACAACGACCATGTGACGGTGGCGCCCGAGCTCGGCGATGCGCTCGACGCGCCGGTGCTGCTGCATCCTGCCGACGACGTGTTGTGGCGGATGACCCACCCGGACAAGGATTTCCGCGCAGTCGGCGAGAACGAGACCGTGACCGTCGCAGGCACCGAGATTCGTGCCCTGCACACACCTGGTCATTCCCCAGGCTCGGTCTGCTGGTATGCACCCGAACTCGGAGCGGTGTTCAGCGGGGACACGTTGTTCGAGGGCGGCCCAGGAGCGACGGGCAGGTCGTACTCCGACTTCCCGACGATCCTGGAGTCGATCGCGGGCAGGCTCGGCAAGCTACCCGGCGAAACGGTCGTTTACACCGGACACGGCGACTCGACCACGATCGGGGACGAGATCGTGCACTACGACGAATGGGTGGCGCGCGGCAGCTGAGCTGCCAATCAGCCGTTCAGGATCCGGCGCTTCTCGGCCTCGAACTCATCCTCGGTCAGGGCGCCGGAGTCCCGCAGTGCGGCCAGGTTTTTGAGCGCCTCGATCCGGATTCCGTCATCCGTCGGCGTGTACGGATCCCTCACCCCGTACGAGTCGCCGACGTCGAACGTCGCAGCGGCGGGGCTCACGGGCGAAGGGCGTTTACCGCTTTTCACGGCATAGATGATTGCCGCCGTCAGCTCCACGAGGCCGAGAACGAACACGCCGCCGAACACCCAGGCCATGGTGGAATTGGACGAGTCCTTCCCGAACGCCAGACGTGGGTTGATGTAGCCGTTCACCTGGCCGTCGGTCCTGATTTCGTACGTCCCCTCGGCGGGAACCCGCAGCACCCACACCCGGACGCGGGCATCGTTGTTCACGGTCGTCGTCGACCCGTAGCTCTCGGTCAGCTGGGGATCCGGCACCCCCTCCGGCGGAGCGATGGACAGTCTGAGCGGCGGAACGGGAAGTCCGCCGCCACCGGTGCCGGTGACCATGGTGTGGAAGCTGACGGTCGCTTCACCTGCGGGCAGATGCATGCTGCTCGACCCGGGGATCGGCACCTCGCCGTATGCGTCGAATTCGTCGAAGAGAAAGGCATTCAGCAGGACCGTCACGATTAAACCGACGATGGCCACCACCAAGGTCAGAACCGCCGAGAGGATGAAGATCCTCGGTGCAGCACGTCCGCCGGCCATTCGCGCAGTCTGTCACGCAGTGACGACGAAGACTACTACCGTTGTCGCCATGCCCGAGAAGCCGTCGGCGGTACCCGAGTCGAGCGTGGTTGTTCGGCCCGAGCCGATGGACAGCGAGAAGTTCACCGTCAACTCGCGGCTGCAGGCCGCTGGATTGCGTCCGGCGATAGAGCTTTTCGAACGGGCGGCAGGCACGGTGCCGCTCCCCCGGCCACCGCAGCCCATCGTGATCGCCGACTACGGGGCTTCGACCGGCCACAACTCGCTGCCTCCCGTATCCGCGGCACTACCGGTGTTGCGCGGCCGCACTCGCCCCGAGCATTCGATCCTCGTCGTGCACACCGATGTGCCTGACAACAACTTCACCGTCATGTTCGACACGCTTGCCAACGACGCCGACACGTATCTGAACAAGGACGCAGCGACGTTCGCGTCGGCCGTCGGACGATCGTTCTACAGCCAGATCATCCCGTCCAACAGCGTTCACCTCGGCTGGTCGTCATGGGCGGTCCAATGGCTGCGCAGGGTGCCCGCGCCGGTCCCCGATCATGTGCAGGTGTCCTACAGCGCCGACGAAGACCTGGGCGCCGCGTACGCCAAACAGGCCGCACACGACTGGCACGAGTTCGTCGCGTTCAGGGGGCGCGAGCTCTGTCCCGGTGGCCAACTCGTCGTGCTGACCATGGCGCTCGACGACAACGGCCAATTCGGCTACCGACCGCTGCTCGATGCGCTCGTCGACGCACTGACCGAGCTGGCTGCAGACGGCCTGCTGGCCGAGGACGAAGTGCATCGGATGTCGCTTCCGGCCGTCGGGCGGCGTGAGTCCGACTTTCGAGCGCCGTTCGCGCCGTCGGGCCGGTTCGAACGTCTCGCCATCGACCATCTCGAGGTGTTCGACGCCGAGGACCGATTCTGGGCGCAGTACCAAGTCGACCACGACGCAACGGCTTTCGGCGCCGTGTGGGCAGGCTTCGTCCGGGCTTCGGTCTTCCCCACCTTTGCGACGGCGCTGGCCGATGGGCGCGCCGACCCTCGGTCGCCCGAGTTCTTCGACCGCCTCGAGGCGGGCATCGCCGAGCGGTTGGCCGCTGCGCCCGAACAGATGCAGATCCCGTTCGCCAAGCTGGTGCTGACGAAACAACGGAGGACTTGATGACTTCTGCCGACGAGGCGCAGCTGCACGACTCGATCGTCAGGCAGCTGTACCGCCGGTCGGGAGCGACGGGACAGATTCAGCTTCCCGCTGTACCCGGCCTGATCGACGAGTACGTGACGATCTGCGACACGTTGTTCGCCGGTGTCGGAAGGAAGTTCACCGCAGAGGAACTCGCGCACCTGCGGGAGTTGCTCGCCGACCAGCTGGCCGAGGCGTACGCGGCGTCGCCGCGCTCGATGATCACGATCTCGTACAACGCGCCGTCCAGCCAGCTGCTGAACTACCACATCAAACCGGAGTGGTGGACAATCGAGGGTGCATACGAGAATTGGATCGGCATCCGCCAGCCGCCGTATTTCGGCACCGAGCCGGACGCCCGCGTTGTCGCGCTTGCCGGCGAAGCGCAGGACCCAAGGACATTTCGGGTGCTCGACGTCGGTGCGGGCACCGGTCGCAATGCGCTCGGGCTTGCGCGACGGGGATACCCCGTCGACGCCGTCGAGCTCACGCCGAAGTTCGCCGACATCATCCGCACCGAGGCAGACCGGGACGGGCTCGACGTCCGAGTCGTTCAGCGCGACGTCTTCGCCACCCTCGACGACCTTCGGCGTGACTATCAACTGATCCTGGTGTCCGAGGTCGTCTCCGACTTCAGGACGACCGACCAGCTGCGAGGGTTGTTCGAGCTCGCGACCCACTGTCTGGCCGTCGGTGGACGGCTGGTGTTCAACGCCTTCCTTGCGCACGAGGGTTACGAACCCGAGGACGCCACTCGAGAACTCGGGCAGCAGTCCTACACGTCCATGTTCACGCGAGACGAGATGGCCACCGCGGCGGCCGGGCTGCCGCTGACCCTGCTGTCCGACGACTCCGTGCACGACTACGAGAAGGAACACCTGCCCGACGGTGCATGGCCGCCGACGAACTGGTACCCGAATTGGACTGCGGGCCAGGATGTCTTCGATCTGCAGCGGGAGTACGTACCGATCGACATGCGCTGGCTGGTCTACCGCAGAACCGGGTAGCCGGTCAGGGCCGCATCTCGTAGGCGCCGTCGTAGGCCTTGACGCGTTCCCACACCCGGTCGAAGCGATCGGCGTCGGAGACGGGTTTGCGAATCGCACCGAGCGCCCAGTCCTGTTGCGCCTGCGTTGAGCTCGACTTCCCGTGCAGAGCAACGGCATACGTACTGAAGTCGCGTACCTGGAAATCGAAAATCTGGTCGACGATATCTGCCATATCCGAGTCGACACCCGTGAGCGCCGCCTGCTCGAGTATCAGCTGGCCGTACACGATCAACGAGAACAGGTGCCCGACGTTCAACAGGAAATCGAGGTCTTTCTGTTGGTCGGCATCAGGGGCGGCCGTGATCAGGAACTGCCTGAATTCCTGTGCCTGCTCGTAGAATCGGGCGACGTTGGGAATGTCGAGGTGCCGTTCGTAGGCGGGCGTCCAGTCGGCGAACTGAACCTTCCCCGCACCGCGAGTCGGGCCCTGCTTCCAGAAGAAGACGTCGTCGGCGGGGTCGTTGCGGGTGGGAATCTCGGGATATTCTCCTGGATTGAGCATGTAGTTCGGCATGAACTTCAGCACGAGGCCGACGTTCACGTGAACGGTGCCCTCCAGCCGCGGCAGCGCGCCGATGAGCTGAGCCACCTCGCGGAACATGGTGTTCTTCTCGTAACCCTTTGCGGCGACGACATCGTGCAGCGCCCGCATGATGTTCTCGCCCTCCATCGTCACCTTGGCCTTGGTGACCGGATTGAACAGCAGATAGCGCCGATCCTCGAGGCTCGCGCTGCGCAGGTAGTCCACGGATCGCTGGCTGAACAGTTTCATCGCGACAATCCGCGCGTAGGAGTCGACGAAATTGGCTCTCACATGGGCGAAGTCGGTGACCGGATTGCCGTACAGAATCCGGTTCTGCGCGTGCGTGATCGCTTCGTAGAACGCGTGCTCGACCATTCCGATGGAACACGTGCACAGGTTGAACTTGCCGATGTTGACGGTATTCAGCGCCGCCGCAAAGGCTTCCACTCCTGTGTGCAGGATGTCCTCTGCACGTACCGGATAGTTCTCCAGCCGAAACGTGCTGACGTAGATCTGCATGTGCACGACGTTGTCGACCAGGTGGTAATTCTCGTGGCGGCTGTCGGCGGCGAAGAACACATAGGCGTCCTGGCCTTCCACATCACCGCGTCGGCCGAACACCGAGACCATGCTCGCGACATTGCCGTTGCCGATGTAGTACTTCTCCCCCGTTGCGCGGTAGAGGATGCCGTCGGCGACGTCCTCCTCGCTCGCTGGCGTCAGCACCATGTCGGTGTTGTAGACGTCGGCGCCGTGTTCGCGCTCGGACAGCCCGAACGCCATCACCTCGCCTGCCGCGAGATCGTCGGCGGCCTTGAGCTTGGCGTCCTTGTTCTCGCTCTGCCAGATCGGGCCGAGGCCGAGGATGGTGACCTGCTCGGTGTACCAGTAGGTCAGCCCGTAGAACCCGAAGATCTCCGACAGTGCGGCGTTGCGGGCCGCGTCCCAGCGCTTGTTCTCATCACCGTCGGCGAACTCCGCCGGCGTCAGGAACGTCGCGAACAGGCCTTCGCGCTTCACGAACTCGACGAAATCGGCGGGCCACACCACCTTCAGGTCGTCGTCGAGCAGCCGCTTCTTGCCCTGGCCCTCGAAGAAGTCGATGGTCGCGCGCAGCAACCGGCGGGTTTCGGCGTCGAACTGTTCGGGATCGTAGGTGTTCGGGTTGAACAGCAGGCCGTCGGTCGAAGTCATGGACGAGAGCCTAAGGGGCGGGCTGCGGCGGCTGTATCGGTCTCGGAACAAATGGCAGCCCAGGGATGGTCTCGTAGGGCAACGTCGGGACCACCCGCGGCGATGAGGACTGCGACGACGGGGACTCCGGCGCGGGCGGCGGGGCCTCAGAGCTCGGTGGGGGCGGCGGGGGCGCCTCGCTCGTCGGCGGCGGCGGTGCCTCCTGCGTGACGGTCTGCGGCGCCTCGGTGATCGTCTGCGTCACCGGCGGCGGTTCCGGCGGGGGCGCCTCGTCGGTCGCGGGCGGCGCCTCGGTGGCAGGCGGCGGCGCGGCGGGCGGTGCCGTAGTGGTGGTGACGGTCGTCGACGACTCCGACGGCGTGCTCTCGTCGTTGCGCAGCACGAACCACGCGGCCAGCGCGAGGGCGAGAAGGACGACGACCACGCCTGCGATCAACAGCGCGAACGGGCTGCGGCTGCCGCCGGCCTCGTGTTGGCCGGTCTCCGGTTCGAATTGCATCTGCGGGCGTGGACCGCCCATCGCATCGGTGGCGGCACCTCCGCCGTACGGGGCGTATTCGTACGGATCGGTCACAGCGACGACGTCGGGCACCTCGTCTGCCTCGGACCAGGCCAGGCCCGAGGACGCGCCCGACCCCATGTCGTCGGGGTGGACTTCCGGCGCCATCTGCGTAGCGCCCATTGCAGCTGCTGCCATCGCCGTCGGTGGGCTCACCGCTTCGGCCATCGCCGTCGCACCCTCTTCGGCCGTCCCACGGGCGGCGTTGAGACCGCCCCCGATGGCCGCGGTCAGCTCGGGTTGAGAGGTGGTGATGACCGGTACGCCGAAGTGCTCGGACAGCGTGGTCGTGATCAGCGGTATGCGAGCTCCGCCGCCTGCGGAGGCCACGGCGGCCAGCCCGCGCGCGCCGTTGCGGTCAAGCGTCTCCTGCAGCACCCCCGCGAATTCGATGAGCGGCGCACGGACGGCGTCGTCGAGCTCGTTGCGGGTGAGGCGCACCTCCTCGCGGTGCCCAGGTAGGTCGGCAGCCAGGGAGGTCGCCGCCGAGGTCGACAACCGCTCCTTCGCGGCACGGCACTGGGTGCGGAGCCTGGTCAACGGCCCGATCGCCGACGTGCCCGTCACGTCAACGGCCCCCGCTTCTGACAGCCCGTCAAGCACCTGCGTCAGCACCGCGGTGTCGATCAGATCACCGGATAGTTCGGGATAACGGACGGTGTGGCCGATGACTTCGCTCCCGTTGGCCGCGTCGACCAGCGTGATACTCGTCCCGCTGCCGCCGAAATCGCAGAGCGCGATCACGCCGCTGGTCGGCAGGCCGGGATCGTCGTGCAACGCCGTAATGGTCGCCCTGGCGTCGGAGACGAGGGCCGTCCCGGCGAACTCCTGCATCGGGGCCAGTGCCTCACGTAAGGAATCCACCATGGCCGCACGCCAATGCGCCGGATGTGTCACCACGACCGGGTCGAGCGCCCGCCCGTTCGTGACGTCGTAGAGCATCTCCCGGAGCGCCTCGGCGAGAAGCACCTCGCCGCGGTGAGCACTGCCGTCGGGCGCCACGATGCCGACCGGGTCGCCGACACGATCGATGAAGCCGGTGATGATCAGGCCGCGTTCGTCCGAGTTCAGCCGCGGGTTCTCACTCGGCACGCCGACCTCGAGTGGCCTATTCGGAAAAAGGGTCACCACGGCGGACCGCGTCACCGCAGCCCGGCCTACCGCAACAGCCGTCAGGTTGGTGGCACCAACCGACAGCCCTACCCCATCAGCCATCTCATTCCAATCTCATGGGCAACCCTATCGTCCATCTCGGATGGGGCCGCGCGCGTTACTCAGCGAATGGTGCCGACCCCGGCGATCAGGGGTAGGTCAAGAGCGGTCACCCACCCGGGCGACAGGTCGTTGACTGCGGGCACGGCGTTGAGTGCACGCATCCCGGTCGCGAGACAGCCCGCAGCCGCGGCGTCCCGACCCGAGCCGTCGGTGAACCGGAATGCGGTCTCCTGGAAGATGCTTGGCGTGCCTTCGATGTCGACGCGGTACACGTCATTCTGGTTGCCGGTGGGCCAGTCCGGGGCGGCGTTGTCGCCGATGCGGTTGACGTGCTCCAGCTGGATTCGGTTCTCGCCCTGGTAGACACCGTTGATCGTGAACCGCACGGCGGCCACGTGACCCGCAGGGATGACACCCTTGGCCGACTTGCGCTCGGTGGGAGTCACCCATTTATCGTATGTGGTGGTGATCTCGTCGAGCATGATGCCCGCCGCGTGAGCGATCATGGGAACCGTTCCACCCCAGGCGAATACAAGAATGTCAGGGGTTTCGAGCATCGCTTTCTTCTCCGGCGGCCGTCCGATCCCCATCTCGCGCTCGTAGTCGCCGGTGTAGTTGGTGTAGTCCAGCAGTTCCGACGCGCGTACCTTGCGAACCTCCGAACAGAGTCCCATCAACGACATCGGGAACAGGTCGTTGGCGAAGCCGGGATCGATGCCGGTGGTGAAGCAGGACGATTCGCCGAGTTCGCACGACTCGGTGATGGGCTGAATCCAATTCGGCGGGTTCAAGTGCATGGTCGGCCACACCCACGGCGTCATGGAAGTCGAGCAGACGTCGATTCCGGCCCGCAGGAAGCGGGTGATCAGCGAGATGTTGTCCTCCGCATGGGCCGCCGTTGGGCCGTAGTGCACGAGCGCATCGGGTTTGAGATCGATCAACGCGTCGACGTCGTCGGTGGCGTTCAGACCAAGCGGTGCGGGTAGACCGCAGATCTCGCCGACGTCGCGACCAACCTTGTCGGGACTGCTCACACCGACTCCGACCAGCTCAAAGAGCGGGTGCTTCACCATTTCGGCGATGACCATCTTGCCGACAAAACCAGTGCCCCACACCACAATTCGCTTGGTCATCGATTACCTTCCACTCGTTCCCTGTCGCGGTCTTCCCGGTCAGACCTCAACGACTTCTCAAGGCGCCGAATCTCCTCGCGCAATTCGTTGATATGCGCGGTCGTGGCCGCCTGCTGCGCGGTGTCGTCTTCGCTGACGCGCTCCACGATCCAGGATGCAAGCGTCGCCGTAACCGCACCAAGCAGGGTGATACCGGCGATCATCAGCGCCGCCGCCACGATGCGGCCGGTGCCGGTGACCGGGTGCAAATCGCCGTAGCCGACCGTGGTCACGGTGGTCATGGCCCACCACAACGCGTCGCCGAGGTTCCGGATCTTAGACTCGGGATTGTTGCCTTCGACGTCGAGAATCGCCAGCGAGGCCGCATACACGATCACCGTCGCACCGAAAACCGTATAGATGATGACCCGCCCGCGGATCGTGTCGCCGACTGCTCGCTGCAGCCTGTTGACCACCACGGCGAGGCTCAGGAGACGCAGGGGGCGCAGGAACGGCAGCAGGATGACGGGCATCTCCCACAGGTGCCTGACGAACCACGTGCCGCGCGGTCGGGCGAGCCAGAGACGGATGAAGTAGTCAACGACGAATGCGCAGTAGACAACGAGCAGCGCCGACATCGATCGTGTGTGTCACCGAAGGGGACGGATGGGCTAGAACTCGAATGGAGTAGAGCGTAAGGAAAAGGATCGCCACACCGGCGAGCGGCCACTCGGTGCGATGCTCGTAGCGTTCAAGCCGGGATTGTGGGCTCATCAACCGCCGACCCTAACGCAGGCGGGAATTTTGCCCTGTCCGCTAGCTTTGAACGCACCATGACAAAACTTGAAGGTCGCCGGGCCCTCGTCACCGGTGCATCCCGCGGCATCGGTGCAGAAATCGTGCGGCGTCTGGCCGCCGACGGCGCGGCCGTCGCCTTCACATATGGAAGGTCGGCCGACGAGGCGCGCAAGCTCGTCGCCGACGTGACCGCAGGCGGCGGAACAGCCGTGGCGATCCAGGCCGACAGCGCCGATGCCGCAGAGGTCGCGAAATCGGTCGACGACGCGGCAGCTCAGCTCGGCGGGCTGGACATCCTGGTCAACAATGCGGGTGTCGCTGTCATCGGCGACGTCGAGTCGTTGTCCCTGGAAGACTTCGATCGTCAGCTGGCGATCAACGTCCGCGCGGTCTTCGTCGCGAGCCAACGCGCGATCCCGCATCTGGGTAGCGACGGCCGCATCATCAACATCGGCAGCATCAACGCCGACCGGGTACCGGGTCCCGGCCTGGCCAGCTATGCGATGACCAAAGCGGCGGTGGCCGGTCTGACCCGAGGATTGGCGCGCGACCTCGGGCCTCGGGGCATCACGGTCAACAATGTGCAGCCAGGGCCTGTCAACACCGACATGAATCCCGACGAAGGTGAGTTCGCCGACTTCGCCAAGAAGGTCATGGCGACCGGAAAGTACGGCCAGCCCAGCGACATCGCAGGCGTGGTGAGCTATCTGGCCGGACCCGATACCGGATACATCACCGGCGCGAACTGGAATGTGGACGGCGGGTTCACCGTCTAGCGCGATTCACCGGCAGCGGCGCAAACCTCCCGGTTCGCACACCAACGGATAACGGTCCACAGGGATCGGCAATGGCCTGGCGAACGCAAGGGTGAACGGGGTCTTGGTCATGCCGGGCAGAGCGCCGCAGACCGCATTGTGCAGCGACGTGTGGGTGCCCGTCAGCGTGGCGTCGTCGAACTCGTACGTGTCGACGCTCGGTGCGGTGCTTCCGTCCGCGCACTGAAACCCGTCGGACTTGTTGGTCGTGACGGACCACTGACCGTCGGTGAGCCTCGCGTCCGCGCCCCAGTTCAGATTGCTCAGCTCGAAGGTCTGCTTGCCCGCGGTCGCGCTGATGACCTTCAGCCTGCAGGCCACGGGCAGTTCCAGCGGCTCGCGCAGATCGCCGACGGTCGGAACGCAGATCGGGTAGATCGTCCATTCCGCGGGCGGCATCCCTTCGGTGTTGAAGGTGTAGATGCCTTCCATGACCTGATCGGCCGACGACGGGCCCGCGGTTGCAACGGCCGCGCCCACCACAGCGACGGCGATACCCAGTAGACGAGCGATCGTCCCCATGTCCCCTCCTCAGGCCATTGCAAGGAGTATCACAGTGCCGCCCCATCGCCATCAAGGATCGGCCACCGTCTGGCAATCGCGGGCGTCCGGCCCTGCGGTCTTCTAGACTCCCGCCATGACCAGGCAGCTACCCGTGTTCGCGCTCTGTGTGGCTGTCGCATTCGGCGTCCTGACCACAGGCTGCACCAGCGTCGTGCAGGGCGCGGCGGTCAAGCCGAGTTCCTCGGTGCCGGCGGACGACGTGCCACCGCTCGAGGAGTCCGCGCTGGACGGTCTCATGCTGAACAACAACGAACTCAACGGCATCTCGGGCGTGGAACTCGAGTCGTTTTACGACTCCGAGGAGATGAACGACAACGCCGACCTGATCTCCGATGTCGACTGCCTCGGCGCTATCTATCCCGGTGAGGACGCGGTTTACGACGGAAGCGGCTGGACCGCGATCCGTGATGAGTTGCTCCTCGAGGCCAACGAAGACGATAACGGTCGCCTCGTCGAGCAGACTCTGGTTCTGTTCGACACTCCCGACGATGCCGTCGAGTTCTTCGACACGTCCAAGGCCAAGTGGCAAGCGTGCTCCGAGGTCAAGGACATCGAAGTCGAGGACGGCGCATGGGTTCCCGACAAGGTGCAGGACATCGACGAACGCTCCATCTCGCTGAAGGCGGAAGTCAGTGGCACGCTCGAGGGCACATGCCAACACGCCATGGGCGTCGTCTCCAACTTGATCGTCGAGGGCTTCTCATGCGACGTGAACGATCATGACGATGCCCAGAAGATCGCCGCTCAGCTTCTCGAAGATGCCGCCGAGCAGTAGGGCCGCGACGCTGTGCGCATCGCTCGCCGCGCTCGCCCTGTTGGCATCGTGCGCCTCAACGGATTCCGACGGAACGCCCGCCGCGTCGCAGGTATCCACGGCGCCGCCCCCGATCGTGTTGTCACCGAAGCCCGCGGGCCCGCAGTCGAAGAACTGGTTCGACCTGAAGGTCGGTGACTGCCTGACCGAGATCCCCGCGGTCGACACCGGTGCTGTCACCACAACGGTCGTCGACTGCGCGACGCCCCATCTGGCGGAGGTGTTCCTGCTCGCGCCACTCGCGGTCAACACCGCGATCAACCAGGTGGCGATGGACAAGTGCGGGAAAGGATTCGTAGATTACACCGGGCAGCCGTTCGTCGGCGGTCCCTTCGCGGTGACATACCTGATCGACTCGAATCAGGATCGGACAGCGGACAATCCGACGCCGAGTACCGCTATCTGCTTCCTGCGCAACGCCAACGGCGAGCCGCTGACGGAGTCCGAACGTTTCTAGGCCCTCCGGTGGTGGTCGACATAGTCGGCGATCACATCGGTGAGGGCCCGCAACTCGCGGCTGACGTCGACGGGGCCCGGTACCGCCATCTTGGCGACCATCGCTCCCATCAACGTCGTCCAGATCAAGTTGCCCACCGCGTCGGCGCGTTCAGGTTCCAGCCCGTCGGCGACATATCGACCGAGTCGGGTGAGCGTGGTGAACAGGTCGAGCAGGTGTCTCTGGTCAGGCTCGGCACGCCCCGAACGAGTCGCGATCAGAATCTCGAGTGCGGCAATCGACGTCGGACTCAGGAACGCGTCTGAAACCGCGTTGACGACAAGTTCGGCCCTGGCACGCCCCGCGGTCGAATCCAGTTCCGGTTCCATCCCGCGCAGTGTCTCGGCCAACTGGCCGAACCCCTTGTCCACCACGGCCATCAACAAGCCGTCGCGGTCACCGAAGTGATATTGGATCACCCCCCACGTGACGCCCGCCCGCTCGGTGATGTGCTTGGCGCTTGCCGCGCCGAAGCCCTCCTCTATGACGCACCGCACGGTCTCGTCGATGACCATCGCCCGGGTGCGATCGGCACGCAGCTGCTTGCCGTTGACCGGTCTGCGCGGCGAAATGCTGGTCATGACGCGAACGCCGGCGAGATGAACCGCTTCACCATCTGATGCTCGACCTCCGCGTCCCCGACGGGCCAGTACAGCAGTGACAACACAATGCGGACGATCCACTGCGCCGCCTCGGTGTCGTCGTCGGTCAAGCCGTTGAGGTCGGTTGCGAACCGAGCGACGATCGGCGACTCGGTCAGCCAGGCACGCTCTTCGGCACCCCGGATGGCGCTGAACATCAACTGGCCCAGTGGATCCGACCGGATGTGGTCGAGCGCCACACGGATTGCGGTGACGATCCGGTTGGCGCCCGTCATACCGTCGACGGCCGAACGCACGGCCTCCACGATCCGTGCCGCCGAGCGTTCCATCACCGCGTCGCGGATCTGGCGCTTGCCGCCCGCACACCGGTAGATCGTGGCGCGGGAGCAGTGCACCCGCGCTGCGAGCGTGTCGATGTCGAATGCGTCCATCCCGTCGCGCGCGATCAGGTCGGTCGCAGCAGCGTAGATCCGTTCGGCGGCCGCGGTCCGACGGTCCCCTCCGACAAGCCAATCACTGCGAGTCACAGGCTCAACTTTCTCATGTTGAGACGAATCTGGCGAGAATTCTCATCGTCGCCGCAGGTCGGGGTGTCGAGTGAGACGGCGGCCCCGGAACGCGCGGACCTGCGTGTTTCGAGATCACGGCACAGCGTTGACGCGGTGCGTCGGCGTGGATCAGCCTTGGTGGATGATGCGTGTCAGCGACGGCGGGCTCGGGCTCGACCTGTTCCACGACGGGTTCATCCAGGACCCCTACCCGCTGTACGCGCGCATGCTCGCAGACGGTCCCGTCCACGCGGTCGGAGACTCCGGCTTCTACGCGGTGTGCGGCTGGGATGCGGTCAACGACGTCGTCGCCCGACCGCAGGACTTCTCGTCCAACCTCACGGCGACGATGACGTACAACGACGGCACGGTGGGCACATTTGCGATGGGCGAACTGGGCGCAGAGATGCAGGCGCTCGCCACCGCCGACGACCCCGCACATGCGGTGCACCGAAAGATGTTGGTGCCGCAACTGGCTGCCAAGCGCATCAACGCGCTGGAGTCGTTCGTCAGGGTGGCCGAGGACCTGCTCTGGACCGAAGGCGTGCACGGCGGTGTCATCGAGTGGATGTCGGCAATGGCCAACCGGCTGCCCATGATGGTGATCGGTCGATTGATCGGCGTTCCCGACGAGGACATCGATCAGCTCGGGCAGTGGGGATACGCTGCGACGAAAGTAGTGGAGGGTCTCGTCAGTCCAGACGAACTCACCGCCGCGGGCGTCGCGGTGATGCAGCTTGCCGGCTACATCATGGACCGCTTCCCCTCGGCGGCCGCCGAACCTGAGGACAACCTTTTCAGTACTCTCGCGTTGGCCTGCGCCGCAGGAGAATTGGCTGATCTGACGGCACTGAATATGGTGGCGACCCTGTTCAGCGCCGGCGGCGAATCGACCGCGTCGCTGATCGGATCCGCCGCATACATCCTCGCGACCCGACCGGACATTCAGCGGCGGATACGCGAAAGTCCGGATCTGCTGGCCGCATTCCTCGAAGAGGTACTTCGATACGAGCCACCGTTTCGTGGTCATTACCGGCATGTGCTCAACGACACGTCGCTCGCGGGCGTCCCCATCGCTGCGGGATCGCGCCTTCTGCTGCTGTGGGGTGCAGCCAACCGGGACTCCTCGCATTTCGAGGACGCCAACGACTTTCGGCTCGACCGCGTCAGCGGCAAGGCGCACATCTCGTTCGGCAAGGGCGCACACTTCTGCGTCGGCGCCGCGCTCGCTCGCATGGAGGCCAGGATCGTCATCGGCCGACTACTCGAGCGCACAACGTGGTTCGAAGCGCCTGCGACCGGCCGATGGCTGCCCAGCCTGCTCGTCCGGCGACTCGAGCACCTGGATCTCACCGTCGCCTGAGCAGGCTCACAGCTTGAAGCGACCGGCGAACCCGCGCAGCGGCAGGTCGGCACTGGTCACGATTCCCGGGGGCGCGGCGATCACCGACCTGATCGCGGCGAGTGCGGGCATGCCTGTGACCGTCATTCCGATCGAGGCGAAGTTCTCCGGGTTCGACAGATCGACACCGGGTTTCGGGAAGATCATGTGCTTGTTGTAAATGCACGGGTCGCCCTTGATCTGGGTGATGTAGCAACCCTTGATGTCCCAGCTCGGATCGGTGTGCGGGGTCATCTGCCACTCGAGGTGTGTCTCGACCCTCGCGACCCCGTCGACCATGCCCTGATACTTGAGGTAGTTGCCGCCGAGCGAGCCCTTGGGCAGCGTGTACCAGCCGAGGTCGACGTCCTTCGTGCACGCACCCAGTTCGTAGGAGAATTTGACCTCGTCGAGCTCGAGGTCGAAGCAGTCGGCCATCATCAGCACGCTGTCGGCGAACACGCGGGTGTACTTCTCCAGTTTCCCCGGGATGCTCGGATCGTCAACGGGCAGGCCGTATCCGACCTCGATCCAGGTGTCCTTGCTGTGGTGACAGGACACGTCGACGGATTCGATCGTGGTGACGTTCTCGATTTCGGCGACATCGGCGGAGCAGACCACGCCGAGGATCTGGTTGAGGCCCGGGTTCATACCGGTTCCGTAGAACGTGGCGCCACCTCTGGCGCACGCGTCAGACAACAGCTGCGAGACGGGCTTTCCGGACGAATGCGGGTGGTTCGTGTCGCGGTGCCAGCCGGTGATCCAGTCGGCTGTCGTGACGATGTCGATGCCGGCCTCGAGGACCTTCACGTACAGATCCTCGTCGGGGAAGACGCCGTGGAACGTCAGCACATCGGGCTCGGCGGCGATGATCTCCTCGATCGTGCCGGTGGCCGTCACCCCGTTGGCTGCCAGCCCGGCCAATTCGCCTGCATCCCTGCCGACCTTGTCCGGCGAGTAGCAGTGCACGCCGATCAGCTCGAGATCGGGTTGATCGGCGATGCGCTTGATCATCTCCGAGCCGACATTGCCCGTCGCGACCTGGAACACCCGAATCGGCTTGGCGGTGCGGCTCATTCGGTTCGACCTTTCTGTGCATACACTTCGGCGGCACTGCCGCCGATCCCGTCGGGATAGAACTGCTTGGCCCAGTTGCGGATGGCCGTGAAGCCCTGTTGCTCGGCGCCGGCCAGCGCGGGCGGATCGGAGTAGCGCTGGTGCTGCCAGATGTGGATGTCCTGCGTGAACTGGCGGATGATCTCGTCGCCGAACTCGCGCGCCTTCGCTTCGGCCTTCGGCGAGTCGTCCCCGGCACGGCGGCCGATGTAGACCATGAAGCGGACATCGGAGGTGCGATCGTCGACAGGTGTGATCGCCGAGATGGTGCGGTTGTCGACCATCCCCCAGCTCTTGGTCACCGCGATCCCCAGCCCGCCGTTGATCGCCTCGACGCCACTGCGAATATCGTCGATCGTCTGGTTCTCGTCGCCTTCGAAGGTGATGGTGAAATCGACGTACGACACCGGTTCGTCGAAATCGTGGCGGGTGAACACGGGCACGATCGGGGTCTGGTGCACGTACTTGAAATGGGCGAAGTCGACGCCGTTTTCGAGGACGTACTGCGGATGCATCTCCAAGGCTTCGCGGTAGAGCCGTTGTTGGGAGTAGTAGCCGGCGGCGCTACTGCCGTCGGAGAAGCCCGAGAAGATGTCCGGTGCGTCGAAATAGGGTTCGCCCCCGTCGACGTCGTGCCAGATGTAGACCGACTCGTTGCGCTCGACGACCGGGAAGGTGCGGATTCGGCGGCCCTTATTCGGGCGGTCCTGGTACGGGATGCACACGTTGCGGCCGTCGTGATTCCACTGCCACCCATGGAACGGGCACTGCAGCACCTCCCCCACGACGTGTCCGCCGTAACCGAGGTGGGCACCCAGGTGTTCGCAGTAGGCATCCATCACGGTCAGCTGTCCTGATTCCGCCCGCCACGCCACCAGTTCGCGACCGAAGTACGTCATCCGGTGCACGTCGCCGACCTTGACCTCATCTGACCAGGCGACTTGGAACCATCCGGTTGGCGACATCGACAGCGGCGGCTTGGCCATGGGTCAAAATCATAGAGTATTCAATGTAAATGCGAACCCCGCGCAGCTTCCCGCCGAAACGACATTCCAGCACCAAAAGTGCGAATAGGCGGGTGCTGGAATGTCGTTTCGCGGGAAGAGTGCGCGTTTCGACCCCGGTGCAAGCCGGGTAGATACCGAAGGGCCGACGATTCGGGGTGATAGGAATGGCGAAAGCGGCGAGGTGGTGCGCCGCCGCCTTCATCGCTTCGTTGATCGCCGCGCTCGTTGCCTGCTCAACCGGCGAAAAGGTCGATCTCGGCGACGATGCGTCCGGGCGCCTGATCGCCGCGATTGCCGGTGAGCCCGACCAGCTCGACCCCAACAAGACCAGCGCCTACTTCTCTTTCGAGGTCCTGGAGAACGTGTACGACACACTCGTCGAACCCGACGCCGATCTCCAGATGCGACCCGCGCTGGCCGAGTCGTGGGACGTCACCCCCGATCAGCTCACCTGGACCTTTCACCTGCGCCGCGGCGTCAAGTTCCACGACGGCAGCCCACTGAGCGCCGACGACGTCGTCTTCACCTACCGCCGCATCATCGACGAGGAGCTGACCAACAGCGACAAGCTCAGCGCCGTTACCGACATCCGAGCGACGAACCCGTCGACGGTCGTCATCCGCCTCAAACAGCCGTCGCCGAACCTGTTGACCAACCTGGGCGGCTTCAAGGGCATGGCGATCGTGCAACGCAAGAACGTCGAAAGCGGTGAGATCACCACCCACCCGATCGGAACGGGTCCGTTCTCGTTCGGAGGCCAGAAGAGTGGCTACTCGATCACGCTGAACGCCAACCCCGACTATTGGGCGGGCGCGCCGAAAGTGTCGGGGGTGATTTTCCGGTTCATCCCCGAGAAGTCCACCGCGCTCTCGGCGCTCCAGGCAGGCGAAATCGATTGGACCGATTCGATTCCCACCCAGCGCGTCAACCAACTCAGAGACGACGACTCCGTCAACCTCGCCGTGGTGCCGAGCAACGACTACTGGTATCTCGCACTCAACGAGGCACGCAAACCGTGGAACGACGTCCGGGTTCGGCAGGCCATCGCCTACGCGATCGATCGGGACGCGATAGTAACGGCCACCAGCTATGGAACCGCCGCCAAAAACCAGCTCGCGATTCCCAAGGGCAATTTCTGGTACACCGACTACGACAGATATCACTACGACATCGACCAGGCCAAACGTCTACTCGCAGAGGCCAATGCTTCGCCGCAGAACCTGGACATGCTCGTCACGACCGAGTATCCGGAGACGGTGACCGCAGCTCAGATCATCGCCGATAACCTTGCACCTCTTGGCATCACAGTGAACATCCGCACGGTCGACTTCGCGACCTGGCTGGATGAGCAGAACACCGGACACTTCGACATGCTGATGATGGGCTGGCTGGGCAACATCGACCCCGACGACTTCTACTACGCCCAACACCACACCGATGGCACGAGCAACGCGCAGAAGTTCTCCAACCCGGAGGTCGACCAGCTACTGGACGCAGGCCGCGTCGAGACGAACCAGGATGCGCGCGCCGATATCTACCGCAAAGCGGCGACGATCATCGCGGACGAATGCAGCTACATCTACCTCTACAACCCGTCGGTGATCCAAGCGTGGAACAAGGACATGTCGGGCTATGAAGCGCGCCGCGACAAGGCCATCCGGTTCCGGACCGCCAGCATCAGCGAAGGCGGGACGCAATGACCGGCGTCCTGTCCAACCCGGTGCTGCGATTTGTGGCACGCAGGCTGCTGTACTCGGCGGTCGTGATGATCGGCGTGCTCGTCGTGGTCTTCATGCTCGTGCATCTGGTCCCCGGCGATCCGGTCCGCATCGCACTCGGCACCCGATACACCCCGCAGGCCTATGACGCGCTTCGCGCCGCGAGCGGACTGGACCGACCGATCATCGAACAATTCTTCGGCTACATCGGTTCGGCGCTCACCGGAAACCTCGGGGTGAGCTTCCGCAACGGCGACCCCGTCACGCTCACGCTGCTCGAGCGACTGCCCGCGACCGTGTCGCTCGGCATCGTCGGCATCGTCTTCGCGTTGGTCATCGCCCTTCCCGCAGGGGTGTGGTCCGCTCTGCACGAGGGCCGTGTCAGCGATGCGATCGTCAGAATCACGAGCCAGTTCGGAGTTTCGGTTCCGGACTTCTGGATGGGGATTCTGCTGATCGCGTTCTTCGCGTCGACGCTGCACTGGCTTCCGACGTCGGGGTATCGGCCGCTCTTCGAGGATCCGGGTGGTTGGTTGCGCCACGTCATCCTTCCCGGCCTGACGGTCGGACTCGTCGCGGCAGCGATCATGACCCGCTATATCCGGTCGGCTGTATTGGAGGTCGCCGCAATGGGTTACGTGCGCACCGCGCGGTCGAAGGGACTGCCTCCGCGGGTAGTCACCTTGCGGCACACAGTGCGCAACGCGGCCATCCCGGTGCTGACGATCACCGGCATCCAGCTCGCGACGATTCTCGGCGGTGTCATCGTCGTCGAGGTGGTCTTCGCCTGGCCCGGCCTCGGCCGGCTGGTGTACAACGCCGTCGCAGCCCGGGACTATCCGGTCATCCAAGGCGCGGTGCTGCTCATCGCGGCGCTGTTCCTGCTCATCAACCTCGCCGTGGATCTGCTCTACGCGTTGGTGGATCCCAGGATTCGGCTGTCATGACGACGAAGCCACCACCCGACACTGCGCCCGTCGAGGAGCAGTCCCGGCTTTCGGCCTGGCGACTGCTGGCGAGTAACCCGGTCACGGTGGTCAGCGGGGTCGGCCTCGCCATCGTGGTCTTCATCGCAGTGACGGCGCAGTGGATCGCGCCCTTCGGCATCAACGACGTCGACGTGCCGAACGCGCTGCGCTCGCCGAGCGGCGACCACTGGTTCGGCACCGACGAACTCGGCCGCGACGTCCTATCCCGAGTACTGGTGGCCGTGCAGGCGTCGATGCGGGTCGCCGTGGTGAGCGTCGTGTTCGCCGTCGTCGTCGGCGTGACCATCGGTGTGGTCGCGGGCTACCGGGGCGGATGGTTGGACACGGTCGTGATGAGGGTCGTCGACGTGATGTTCGCGTTCCCTGTGCTGCTGCTCGCGTTGGCGGTGGTGGCGATCCTCGGCCCAGGTGTGACCACGACGATCCTCGCAATCGGAATCGTGTACACGCCGATCTTCGCGCGCGTCGCACGTGCCAGCACGTTGAGCGTGCGAGTCGAGCCGTTTGTCCAGGTGTCACGCACGATGGGCACGGGTCATCTGTACATGCTCGGCAGGCACATCCTGCCCAATATCGCCGGGCCGCTGATCGTGCAGACCTCGCTCTCGCTCGCGTTCGCCATTCTGTCGGAGGCCGCGCTGTCATTCCTCGGTCTCGGTATCCAACCGCCGCAGCCGTCGTTGGGCCGGATGATCTTCGACTCGCAGGGGTTCGTCACCCTCGCGTGGTGGATGGCGGTCTTTCCCGGCGCAGCCATCGTCGTGACGGTGCTGTCGTTCAATCTGCTCGGCGACGGCCTGCGCGATGTGATGGACCCCAAGCAGCGCACCATGATCGAGGCCCGGAGGCGCGCTGGCGCCGACATCGGACACCGGAGGCGAAGTGGCTGACCCCGTTCTGAGCGTCAGGGACCTACGCGTGGGAATCGGTCGGCGAGAGATCGTCCGAGGCGTCGGGTTCGACGTCGAGCGCGAGTCGACGCTTGGCATCGTCGGCGAATCCGGTTCGGGTAAGTCGATGACGGTGTTGGCCGCAACCGGCCTGCTGGACGCGCCAGGAGCGGTCGTCAGCGGTTCGAGCACGCTGGGGGGTGCGGGCGATTCGGCGTCCACCCAGCTCGTCGGCGCAAGTGCCCGGGTACTGCGCGAAGTCCACGGTGGCCGCATCGGATTCGTCTTCCAGGATCCGGGGACCTCTCTCAATCCCCTGCTCACGGTCGAGCGTCAGATCACGGAATCCCTTGAAGCCCATCGCAAGATGACCCGCCGACAGGCGAGCGCCCGCGCGCTCGAGCTGATCGAGGCCGTTGGCTTGCCCGAGCCGCAGACGCGTATGCGGTCCTATCCCCATCAGCTGTCGGGCGGCCAACGGCAGCGGGTGATGGTCGCGATCGCGCTGGCGTGTGATCCAGAGTTGCTGATCGCCGATGAGCCGACGACGTCGCTTGACGTCACGACACAATCGCAGATCATCGATCTGGTGCGAGAACTGCAGCGGGACTTCGGCACCGCGGTGGTCTGGATCAGCCACGACCTCGGTGTCATCGGCCAGGTTGCTGACGACGTGACCGTTCTTCATGACGGCGATGTCGTCGAGCAGGCGCCGGTATTGGACGTGTTCGACAACCCGCAACAGGCGTACACCCGTGAGCTGTTGGCATCGCGGCCGATGATCGGCGTGTCCGGCCCGCCGCCTGTCGACGCAGGCGCACCGGTGCTGCTCACCGTCGAGGGACTCGATGTGCGCTTCCCGGTGAGCACGCCGGTCGGCAGGTCGACCGTCCACGCGGTGAAGGACTTGAGCTTTGAGATTCGGCGTGGAACGACGCTCGGCCTTGTCGGCGAATCGGGGTCGGGTAAGTCGACCGTGGCGGCCGCACTGACCGGACTCGTCGAACCCGACGCAGGCACCGCGGCGCTGGGCGAAACCGATATTTTCGATGTGCGCGGCGCCTCAGAGAAGGCCCTGCGCCGACGGATCAGTCTCGTGCTCCAGGACCCGTTCTCGTCCCTCAATCCCCGAACCCGCATTGGCACCGCGATCGCCGAACCCCTTCGCGTGCACCGTCTTGCCAACGGCAAGGAGGCGCGGCTGAAACGGGTTGCCGAGCTGCTCGACCTCGTCGGCTTACCGGCATCGTTCGCTTCGCGCTACCCACACGAGTTGTCCGGCGGACAGCGTCAGCGCGTCAGTATCGCGCGTGCGCTCGCCACCGAACCCGACCTTCTGATCCTCGACGAATCGACGGCGTCGCTGGATGTCTCGGTTCAATCGCGCGTGCTCGACCTGCTCGCCGAATTGCAGCGCGATCTGCACCTGACGTATCTGTTCATCGGCCACGACCTCGCGGTGATCCAGCGGGTGAGTCACGACGTGCTGGTCATGCGGGACGGCGCCGCGGTCGAGTACCGACCCGCGGCCGAGATATTCGCCGACCCCGAGCAGGACTACACCCGCGCGCTTCTGGCCGCGGTCCCACCCGCACAACCCCGCGCGTCGGTGTCCTAGACCCTCGACGCGCCGGGGCTACCAGCCCATCGATCCAGGGATTCCCTTGAAGGGTCCGGTGACCCAGCTCGTCACCCATCCGCCGTAGAAGCCGCCCGGCTGCGGAACGACGACCTCGCCGTTGACGGTGCAGCGGTCGACCGCGGCCGCCATCACCGCGATGGCACCGGCGATCGGCTCGAAGCCCCTGGTCGGATTCGGATACGTCCACGCGGCCGCCGGCGCGATCAACTCGTCGGTCACGAGGTCGAAGTAGCTTGCCTGCCCCTTCCACTCACACCACGACGAGCCCCGCGCCCGGCGCAGCACACCGTCCGAGAAGCATTCGCGGGGCAGGTAATAGGTCGGCGGATGGCTGGTCTCGAGGACACGCCAACCTCCGTTCGTCGACGCGACGGTCCGTCCGCCGAGTTCGACGGTGATGGTGCCGGTGAAATCCTCCAACCGAGGAGGGCGTGGGTAGTCCCACACCGACTCCTGCCCCGGCCCTGGGGTTTCGGGTTCAGGCCACCGAGTCATCTTCACCGTCCTCTGCGCGTGCAGCCGTCGTTACCCATCGGAGCCCGCCGACCGCGACATTGCCCGCCATTTTGATGACCGTGGCCTCCACAGGAGGGACATAGGGCAACCACAGCGGCGCACGTGCCCATGCGGGCAGCATCGAAATCGAGGTCGCGGCGATGACACCGTAGGGGGCCCTCATCACCAACGGCAGCGGTGGCGTCAACAACAGGAACTTGGCGGCGTCCCGGGCCGACGCAGTGCCGCGAAGCTCGGGACGGTAGTCGGAGATCCGTTGCCGCAGTTGCCCTTCGGTGCGCGGAGGATCGGCCACCCCGAGCGCTTCTGCGACGCGGGCGGTGTCGGCCACATAGCCGTCCCGGCCCTCCTGGTCGAACGGTGCCGCACCGTAACGCTGGTATGCGGCAAGGAAGCTGTCGACTTCGGCGATGTGCACCCACTCGAGCAGGTGGGGATCCGATGCGGCGTAAGGCGTCCCGTCCGGCGCCACGCCGTGCACCCGGCGGTGAATCCCGCGCACCTTGTCGACTGCGCGCTGCGCGTCGTCGGCCGTGCCGAAGGTGGTGACGGCAAGAAAGGTGCTGGTGCGCTGTAGCCGCCCCCACGGGTCTCCGCGGTAGTCGGAGTGGTCGGCCACCCCGGCCATCGCGAGCGGGTGCAACGACTGAAACAGCAGGGCCCGCAGTCCGCCCACGTACATCGATGCGTCCGCGTGTACCTGCCGGATCGGACGGTCTTCGGCGAACCACCGCGGGCCGGGCGTGTCGTGGATTCGAGCCCTGTTGTCGGCACCGTCGGGCCCCGCGATCAGGCCGAACAGGGCGCGACCCAGGCCGGCACGCAACCCGCCCAGGTCGGTCAACACGCTCATACCTCCGACGGTACCGCCACAGCGGCCTGTGCTTGGATGACGGCGTGGCCGGCGGCGACGGCTCATCAGCTGAACTGGACCAGGCGACGGCGCAGTTCGTCGCGGTCCGAGGACGCCTGTTCGGCATCGCCTACCGCATGCTCGGAACCCGCACCGAGGCCGAGGACATCGTGCAGGACGTCTGGCTGCGGTGGCAGCGCTACGACCGGAGCACGGTCATCGATCCTGCCGCTTTCCTGGCGACGACGACGACACGACTGTGCATCAACGCACTGCAATCGGCCCGGGCACGCCGCGAAACCTATATCGGCCCATGGGTTCCCGAGCCTGTCGACACCAGTGCCGATCCCGTTCTCGGCGCGGAGCGCGGCGAGGCTCTGGAGTTGGCGACGCTGATGCTGCTCGAAAGGCTCACTCCCACAGAGCGTGCCGCCTATGTCCTGCGCGAGGCGTTCGACTATCCCTACGCGCAGATCGGCCAGGTGTTGGAGATCCAGGACGACAACGCGCGTCAGCTCGTCGCCCGCGCGCGTAAGCACATCGCGGCAGAGCGGCGGGCACCGGTCGATTCCGCGCAGCAGAAGCGGCTGCTGGAAGCGCTTGTGGCGGCGGCCCAACAGGGCGATCTGGCGCGACTGGAGAGGCTTCTCGCCGAGGATGTCGTCAGCTACACCGACGGCAACGGTATGCGCAGCGCCGCACGCCTCCCCGTACACGGCAGGCAGACGGTGGCCAAGTTCCTGCGTGCGTTCGCGCCGAACTTCTGGCCCGGCACCTCGCTGTCCTGGATCGACACGAACGGCAATCCCTCAGTGCTGATTTCGCGCGACGGCGCTGTCGTCGGCCTGCTGGCCATAAGCGCTTCCGCGGAAAGAATCGACCAGTTGATGTGGGTGTTGAGTCCCGACAAGCTGGGCGGATTCCCCGGCCCTCGGTAGCAGGCGGTGACGTAGATCTCGTCACACAAACGTCACGAACGTGCAGGTCATCCGGTCATAGCTGGTGTGCGGCGGCAACGAACCGCCGACCAACCGGAAGGCCCATCATGGAAATCCGCAGACGAGTCAGTTCGGGCATCGCAGCGATCGCCCTGCTCGTCGTCTCGATCACGATCACTGCCACGATCCTGGCGGCCATGCTGATCGACACGCTCGCCATCACGTCGCTGTCGGCGGCGCATCCGCTGCACTGCAGCAAGACAGTACATCCGGAGGTGCTAACCCTCGGGTTCGTCGAGGTTTGTCGAGTCATACGACTTTGATCACAGCGCCGATCGCGAGACCCAGCACCAGCAGCGCTCCGGCCTGCCTTACGTGCAGCCAGGCCAGCGCGGCGTACCACAGCGGCCAGATCGGGTAGTTCGGTGGCGGTTCGTCGGGTGGCGGGCGCAGGAACCGCGGCCAGATCTTCCAAAGTCGCGGCAGCGCAAGAAGAACGAGAAGCGCGGGCCACGGCATCGCCCCGAGCGCGACCGCCACAGCGACGAGGAGGTAGAAGCCGACCGTCATCGCCAGCGTCGCGAACCGAGCCCGACGCTCGCCGAGAATCACGGGGAGCGTGTGGATTCCGAGCGGCTCGTCGAACGGGATCTTGTCGATGTGCTTGCCCATCAACACCGTTACGCACAGCAGCCCGTAGGGAACCGAGGCGAGAACGATGTCCCACCCGACTGTGCCGACCGCCGAATAGTAAGTCCCGCAAACCATCAGCGGACCCCACACGACGAAGACGTCTGGCTCACCGAGGCCGCGTTTCTTCAGCCGAAGCGGCGGCGCCGTGTAGGCGACGCTGAGCACGAAGCCCGCGAGCGCGAAGGCCAGCACCGGCCAGCCGCGAGCCAGCGTGAGCACGACGAGGATGGCGAGGTCGGCGATGTTGACCAAGAGGATCGAGATCACCAGGGTCTTGCGGTTCACCAGTCCGGACAGCACGGGGTGGGGTGCGTACAGCGCGCGCGGATAGCCGGCGCTGTCGGTGCCTACCTGGGTGTCGAACAGGTCGTTCATCAGGTTGTTGGCGACGTGCGCGAGGGTGATGCCGATCAGCGCCAACACCAGCCAGCGCCAGTCCAGGCCCGGCTCCCCGATCGCGAGCAGGGCGGCGACAAGGCCGGACACCAGGGTCATCGGCAGCACCGCTGCCCGGGTCACCACGAGCCAGCGGGTGACCACATCGACCGGGGCATCGGGCGGCGGATTGGTGGTGCGCAGGGCATAAGCCCAGGAAGAGAGCCTGGAGCGAGTCTTGACCTCGGTCATTCCCGAATCGTATGCCCGGCGAAGTAGTCCGACCAGGACTTGACCTCGGGATTCTGTCTGACGAGCTTGCGGCGTTGACGCTCGGTCATGCCTCCCCAGACGCCGAACTCGATCTGGTTGTCCAGCGCATCGGCGAGGCATTCGGTCGCGACTGCGCATTGACGGCAGATGACGGCCGCGCGTTTCTGCGCCGCACCGGTTACGAAGAGTTCGTCGGGATCAGCGGTGCGGCACCGTGCGTGCGCGACCCATGCGAGGCGGCGCTCGCCTGCCAGAGGAGCTAACAGCGTCATGGACACATCTTGGGAGCGCGAGCCCCAGCAGAGGTAAGTAGTCCACTACTTCAATCTTTGCGCGGGCAAGTTTTCGACGAGCTAGGCCTTGTCCATGAAAACGATGACCGGGCCCGAGGTGATCGGAGCCGGGCTACCGCAGGCCGGACCGTCCGAGGTGCTGATGATCGTGCCCCTCAGACTTTGGGCGTCAAGTGAAAACGCCGACGTGCCGGGCGCGAAGTACCCGTTCTTGCAGTCCACCGCGGTCTCGCTGTGCCTGCTGGCGGTCCACTGACCGCTCTCCAAACGCGTATCCCAGATGGTCCCCTGGCCGTCGGATATAGATGCACAGTCGGCTCCGCAGCGCTTCACGGTCCACATCGTGGGGGTATTCCCCGGCGCAGTGACGCCGCTTTCGACGACGCCGTACAAACCGCTGGTGAGTTCCTCTGCGCCTGCCGGGCCCGCGAGGCCGACAGCCGTCGCGCCCAGCAGTGTTGCGGCCGCCACCGATCGCACGATCCTCTTGCACTCCACGCGCACATTCTGCGGCTAAGTCGGGTGACACGTCGAGAGATCGGTGAGATAGGCCTGCGGCTGTGCACCTTTACTCGATCTTGACCACGTGTTGAATCGGCCCATCAACGATGGTCGAGTGACTACGCTTCAAGCGGTGGAGCTGCGGGTTTTGGGACCTTTGCAGGCCCAACAGGGCGGCGCGCCGGTGGCGATACCCGGCGCAAAGCCGCGCGCCATCCTCACGATGCTCGGGCTGCACGGCGGCGCGGTCGTATCGGCTGACACGCTCATCGAACTGCTGTGGGGCGACGAGCCACCACGCACCGCGGCCAAGGCAATTCAAACCCACATCTCCGCCCTGCGTCGCGCCCTCGGTGACGGCGTCGTCTTGACGCTGGGGACGGGTTGGACCCTGGCCGACACAGAGGTCGACGCGTCGCGCTACAAGGTGTCGGCGAGGCTCGGCCGTGACGCCGCTGCCGCAGGCAACACCACCGAGGCAGTGGCGAGATTCGAGGAAGCGCTTTCGCTGTGGCGCGGTATCCCCGAACTACCCGATGGCCAGCGCGGGTCATCCGAGAAGACGCGCTGGATGGAGGCCCACGCCGCGCTGGTCGAGGACAGGGCCGATGCGCTGCTTGCGACGGGTCGCGCCGCGGAGATCGTCGGCGAACTCGAGGCCGCGGTCGCCGACGCGCCGCTTCGCGAACGGCGCTGGGGCCAGTTGATGCTTGCGCTTTACCGCGCAGGCAGACAGGGCGAAGCGCTCGGCGCGTATCAACGGGCACGCTCCCTGCTGGCCGATCAGTTGGGCGTCGACCCCGGCCCCGAACTCCGCCGTCTCGAAGCCGCGATCGTCGGCCAGGATGCGGCGCTGGATACGCCTGTGGCACAGCAAGCGTCGAGCGTCACCCGTGCGGTGACCTTCCTGCTGACCGACATCGAAGGCTCGACCGCCGCATGGGAGGCCGATGCCGACGCCATGGCTGCGGCCCTCGCACGCCACGACGAGCTCGTCGAGCACGTCGTGACCTCACGCGGCGGGCGGCTGATCAAGACGCGCGGTGAAGGCGACGCCACGTTCTCGGTTTTCGATCGGCCATCAGCGGCGGCCGCGGCGGCGATCGAGCTACAAGACGCGATCGCCCACGAACCGTGGGCGCTGGGTGAGCCGTTGCGCATCCGGGTGGCACTGCACACCGGCGAGGTCGAGCTGCGAGATGGCGACTATTTCGGCCGGGCGGTCAACCGCGCTGCGCGCCTGCGGTCACTGGCAGCCGGTGGGCAGATCCTGTGCTCGGGTGCGACGGCCGAGCTCGTCATCGACTCGCTGAGCGACGACATCGTGCTCGCCGATCTCGGTGTGCGCCAATTGCGCAACCTCGCGCGGCCGGAGCATGTGTTCGAACTCCGCATGCAAAGCGCCGACGATGAGCTGGCAGAGCCCCTGAGTGACGCGCCTGTCGAGCGGCCCGATTTGCCCGTGGTCCTCACCGGCCACGGGCCATTTGTCGGCCGCGGCCAAGAGCTCCAAGCGCTTTCGGCCACCTGGCAGGGCACTCTCACCCGCGGCATGCGGGCGGTGCTGATCGCCGGTGAGCCGGGTGTGGGTAAGACGCGCCTCGCAGGCGAATGGTCCCGGCAGGCATACGAGCAGGACGCCGTCGTGCTCTACGGCCGTTGCGATGAAGATCTCGGAGCGCCGTATCAACCGTTCGCAGAAGCGCTTCGCTCTCTTGTGCCGTGCCTTGCCGCCACCAGGCTGCGCGGCTTGCGGGGCGTCGAGGCACTTCTGCCACTGGTACCAGGACTCGCCGATGTCCTGCCCGACCTCGCGGCGCCGACGCGCGCCGACCCGGACACCGAACGCTATGCACTTTTCGATGCGGTCGTTGCGCTGTTGGAATCCGCGTCCAAGAGCGCGCCGGTCGTGCTGATACTCGACGACCTTCACTGGGCGGCCAAATCGACCCTACTGTTGTTGCGACATCTCCTGCGCTTCGGCGACCAGGCCCGCGTGCAGATCGTCGGCACATATCGCAGCACCGACCTCGACCGCTCCCATCCGCTTGCGGCGATGCTCGCCGACCTCCACCGCGACGGAACCGCCGAGCGGCTGGCACTCGGCGGGCTGGACGAGGACGACGTGACGACGTACGTCGCCGAGGCCGGCTACGACGACGAAGAGCTGGGCCGGGCACTGGCGTCAGTCACCGGCGGTAACCCGTTCTTTCTCATCGAGGCGCTGCGGCATGTCGACGAAAGCGGTGGTGTCTGGGATCAGAGCACACTGCCGCAGGGTGTCCGCGAAGCCGTGAGCCGTAGGCTTTCTCGGCTGCCCGCCGAGACAAACAAGGCACTTGCCGCCGCTGCCGTCGTCGGTAGCCGGTTCGCGGTCGACATGGTCGAGCGCGTCATCGAGCAGGACCTCGTCGATGCGTTCGACGAAGCGTGCAAGGCCGGAATCGTGATCGAGGAACCGGGCGGCCGCTATCGCTTCAACCACGCGCTCATCCGGCAGTCGTTGCTCGCCGAGTTGCCCTCCGTGCGCCGGATGCGACTGCACCAGCGCATCGCAACGACTTTGGAGAACGAGCCAGGCGCCGACGACGAGCGGCTGGCCGAGCTGGCCCACCACTACTTCGAATGCGCATGGGCCGGCAACGCGGCCAAGGCTGTCGAATACTGCAGACGGGCCGCCGACCAGGCGATGGCCCGGCTGGCGTACGAGGGCGCCGCCGACCTATACGACCATGCGCTCCACGCGCTGGAGGAGATCGACGACGAGCTTCCCGATCGCGAGGACCAGACAACCGAGTTGCTGGTCGCGCGCTGCGAAGCGCTCTTGGCGGCAGGCGACGTGGCTTCGGCGGCAGGGGCGGTGACGCAGCTTCAGGAGGCGACGCGCGACTCGGCTCGTATCGCGGCGTGGGCGGCATGCTACGACGGCCAGTTGTCGATGCTTGTTCATCCCGACCGTTTGGACGCCGTCGAATCGACGGTCGGGACGGCAGCAGAAACGCTCGCCGAATTGGGCGATGCCGCAGGCGAAGCCAAGGCGCACACGGTCCGCGCGCTGGCTCTTGGCCGACTCGGCAGAATCGGTGATTCCGAAATCGCGTTGGATCGTGCGCTCACCGCCGCGCGACGTGCGCGTGAACATCGCCGGGTCAACGCCGTGCTCGCGGTAGCGCCCCTCGCTGCGCTGTGGGGCCCGAACCCGGTTCCGCGCGCGGGAGGACGTTGTCTTGACGTGGTGCGCCTGCTTCGGATCACGACCGACTCCCCCGCGGTCGAGGCGACCTCGACGCGGTGCCAGGCTGTGTTGGAGGCCTTCCGCGGTCGCGCATCGGCTGCCCGACGAATGATCGACTCCGCCCGCCGCACGGTCAGCGAACTCGGCCTGCGTCATGCACTGCTCGAGGTCGAGCAGTTCGCGGGGATCGTCGAGTTGGTCGTCGACGATCCCCGCGCTGCCGAGCCGCATCTACGGAAGGCTTACAACGGCTTTCGTAGGATGGGCCTCGATGCGGACACCGCCGAGACCGCGGCGCTGTTGGGCCGCGCGTGTCTGGCGCTCGAACGCGACGCCGAGGCCGATGAACTGTGTTCGGAGAGTGAACGGCTGGCCGGGCATGCGCTGAAGGCGTCGATTGCGTGGCGCACGCTGCGAGCGCAGTTGATGTCACGGCGTGGTGACCACAACGGGGCAAGGCAGGCCGCGGAAGCGGCGATCGCCCTTGCCGAGCGCACCGATGCTCTGGTGGACCACGGCGATGCCTGCCTAGCGCTCGCGGCGGTACTCGGCGCGGCGGGCGATACCGCCGGGGCTCGAGCTGCCGCCACGCGTGCGGCCGAGTTATACGAGCAGAAAGGGGCTGCGGCGCTTGCCGATAAGGCACGCCAAAGTCTCGCTCCTGAAGAATGTCCCGCCGAGGCTGAACAGGCACCTGACCGGCCAGCTGCCAAATTGGTCAACGAATGCACACGGGCAGGCGAACGCCTGGTTGATGCGGTGAATCGGGAGGCTTGGGCGGAGGCTCAACAGCTTTTAGCGCCAGAGGTGAGGGTCGAGAGTCGTCGGAAGATTGTCGGCTTTGCGAAAGTCACAATGGCGGCGAGCCAGTGGTCCCTGGACATGCGGCGCTACTTCCAAGCGGGCATGGTGCATGTCCGTCACGAGTTCATCGCAGTCCAAGGCGAACGCCTAGCCCTCGCCCGTCTACTGGTGGGCACTGCCGACAAGAGCCCGGGGGCGCCCTACGACGAGTTTCTCCAGCTGCACAGGATCGACGACGAGGGTCAGATCTCGCAGCAGATTTGGTTCGACGTTGCAGACATCGACGACGCAATCGCCGAACTCGACGCAGCCCATACCGCTCTCGAGGGAGCAAGTCGGATTCCTCGCCTCGAGAACGCGGCGAGCCGAATGTACGAGCGGTTCAAGTCGGCCTACGCATCGCGCGACATGGATGCGCTCGGCGAGATCATCGCCGACGACGTCTGCACCGATGACCGCCGACGGGTGGTGAACGCCGGTGTCCGGGTAGGTCGGGAAGCAGTGATGGCAGAGCTGATGTCGTTCATTGAACTCGGCGCTCTTGCAATATCCTTCGATGTCATCGCGACCCGTGGCGATCGCCTCATCCTGAACCGCTCTCGAATCCAGAACTGGGACCAGCGGAACGCCCCGGTCGACACCGAGATCATCGAGCTCATCGAGGTCGACGCCGACGAACGCTTGGTGCGACGCGTCGTGTTCGACACCGACGACATCGAGGGGGCCTTCACCGAACTCGATGCCCGTTACCTCGCAGGCGAGGCCGCCGATTACACGCGCACTTGGTCGGTGATCGCGCAGGCATACGCCGCACTCAATCGCCGTGAGATTCCTGCGGTTGCACCTGACTGGGTAGACGTCGACCATCGATCTCTTGCCCCAATCGGGCCGGGTGACCTGCTCGCATACGCCCGCGCCGCATTCGACGACATAACGCATGGAGCCACCGTCGCGATCGAAGCCGTACACCAGCTGAGCGATCTGGGGGCGGTCGTATCTCATGCTGCGCAGGGCATCTCGCGCGACGGGATCGATGCCGAGTGGCGCATGATCGCGCTATTCACAGTCGATGGCGATCTGCTCAACCGTTGCGAAATCTTCGATGAGACGGACCTCGAGGCAGCGCTTGCGAGGTTCGGAGAACGGCACCCCGACGAGCGACGCTTGGAGAACTCGGCAACCCGCGTGAGCCACTGCTACGCAGAAGCTTTCGCATCTCGAAATTGGAACGCGGTTTCAGAGCAAATGGCCGATGGCTTCACGATCGACGATCGCCGGCGAACTGTAAACGGGGGAATCCGCCGTGGCCGCAAAGCCGCGGTCGAGGATCTGCAAGCGGCTGCCAGTGTCGGTTTTGCGGAGACGACCGGAACCGTCCTCGCCACTCGGGGCGACCGGCTTTCTTTGACCCAGGCCCGCTTTTCCGGCAGCGATGACGAACCCTTCGAGAACGAACTTCTCAACGTAATCGAGGTCGATGCGGCCGCACGGATGTTGGCTGTCGTCGTATTCGAAGCCGATGACTTCGATTCGGCCGTCCAGGAACTCGATGCGCGTTACACCGTGGGAGAAGCTGCGCCGCATGCAACCACATGGTCGCTCATCGCTGAGGCCTACGCGACGCTCAACGCCGGCGGATCTCCGCCTTTCGCAGCTGATTACGCCATCGTCGATCATCGACTACAAACAACGATCGAAGTGAGCGGTTTCGGCAAATACATGGATGCCTCGCGGAATCTGACGCCGGATCTGTACATGTACGTCGAGTCCGTGCACCGGCTGAGCGAAGACGCCGCCGTCTTTACTCATGCGGCGCGCGGAAGCTCGCAGGACGGCTTCACGGCCGAATGGCGGATTGTCGACGTCGTGACGATCGAAGACGGCAGGGGCAAGCACTGCGAACTTTTCGACGAGACAGATCTCGATAAGGCGCTCGCACGTTTCGACGAACTGCGCCCGTGCGCGCAGAAGCTTGAGAACGCGGCGAGCAGGATGTACGAGCGCGGCAACGGTTATTTCGCGGCGAGAAACTGGGCCGCGATGGCCGAGCTCATGGCGCCGGACATATGCGATGACGATCGCCGCCGCGTCGCGAACGGCGGTGTTCAGTACGGACCCGAGCACGTGATTGCGAACTCGCACAAGGCCGCAGCTCTTGGGGCAGAGAATATCTCGTGGCGAATCATGGCGATTCGGGGTGATCGGCTTGCCCTCTGTCAACAGACGTTCTTCGGCCGAGACCTAGCGCCAGAGGCGTTTCACGTGGACGCGCTGGCGGTAGTGGAAACCGGCGCCGACGGACGTGCCGTGGCGCACGTCGCGTTCGATCCTGGCGACTTCGACGCTGCCATCTCCGAACTCGACGCGCGTTACATGGCCGGTGAGGCCGCCGTGTACGCGCGCGTGTGGTCGACAGTCATGGAAGCACATGCGACGTTCAATCGGCGTGAACTTCCCTCTCCCAATACAGAATTGATCGACCATCGACCGGTCGTAACGGTTCATTCGGGTGCTTCGGCCGAGAACATCCGTGACATGTGGGAATTGACGCCGGACCTCAAGATCTACATCGAATCCGTGCATCAGCTGAGCGAACGAGGAGCTGTCGTCACGCAAGCTTCGCATGGCACATCGCGGGCGGGCTTCGAGGCTGAGTGGCGAGATGTCGAACTAATCGCCGTAGAAGGTGACCTGGTGAGGCGCTGTGAAATATTCGAGGAAGGCGACCTCGAAGTAGCGCTCGCCCGGTTCGAGGAATGGCAACCGCAGGTGCGCCGGCCCGAAAACGCCGCAAGCCAAATGCTTGCGCGCTTCCTGCCACACTTTGCGACCCGCGAATGGGACGTCATGGCAGAGATGGTGACCGAAGACATCTGCCTGGACGATCGGCGTCGGGTCATCAATGCCGGGGTGATACGGGGTCGAGAGACAGAGATCGCGAACTTGCGCGCGATCGCCGACGCCGGAGTCGAGGAAATGAGGACGACTCCTATCGCGACGCGCGGGGAACGCCTCGTTCTACACCGCCTCAGCTTCTACGTTCCCGACTGGCCCGAGGAACAGAACCACGAAATGCTCGAGGTCGTCGAAATCACCGTCGATGGCCTCGCCTGCCTCCACATCGCATTCGACCTCGATGATTTCGATGCTGCCGTCGCCGAACTCGACGCACGCTATATGGCAGGCGAAGCGGCGGCCCACGCGCGCACGTGGTCGGTCGCCGTGCGAGCTCAGGCGGCGATCGATCATCGGCAGCGCACATTGCCGCCGACGACGTCGGACTGGACAAGCGTCGACCATCGACGCGGAATCGGTTTCCCGTCAGGCGATATGACTTACTACGTCCGAGCGTGGTGGGAGACAGAGCAGGACGCAACTGCCCTTATCGAATCTGTGCTCGGGTTGAATGACCGCGGAACGATCTACGTCAACGTCCTGAAGGCGTCGTCGACAGAAGGCTTCGACGCCGAGTGGCGGATCATCGAACTGATGATGGTCGACGGTGACCTCATCCGCCACGTCGAGCTATTCGACGAGGCCGACCTTGACGTTGCGCTCGCGAAGTTCGATCAGCTCTGTCAGCCGGCGTCGCGGCTCGAGAATGCGGCAACCCGCGTCATTGAGCGCTTCCAGCAATGCTTCGCAGCCCGTGATTGGGATGCCATCGCCGAAGTCATGGCCGCCGACATCTCAGCAGAGGATCACCGGCAGGTGATGAGAGCTGGCACACGGCCTGGTCGAGACGTCAATATCTCGGACTGGCGCAGCGTTGCAGAAGTCGGCTTCAGCAAGATTTCCTCGAAAGTTCTTGCTGTTCGTGGCGAGCGTCTTGCCCTGGGCCGCTACCTTATTTCGACCGCCGACGACGGACCCGAACCGTTCTACAACGACGTGTTGGGGATTTGCGAGGCCGATGCAGACGGCCGGATCGCCGCGTCGATCATGTTCGATCTCGATGATATCGATGCCGCATTCGCCGAGCTCGATGCGCGCTACATCGCTGGCGAAGCGGCGGCTCACGCGCAGACGTGGTCCGCCATCACTGACGCCTTTACCGCTTTCAATCGTGGTGAACAGTACAGTCCGACACTCACATGGGTTGATCGCCGACGGCTGGTAGGCAACCAATCGAGCGATCTGGCAGCCACGGTCACCGCCGCACGGGATATGACGCAGAGCATCCGCGCCTACATCGAAGCTGTGCATCGGTTGACTGATCATGGCGCGGTCATCGCCGAGTCGGCGCGAGGGACTTCGCAGGAGGGCTTTGACTTCGAGCTGCGAATGGTCGACCTCTTTACCGTCAACGGCGGCGCGGTCGAGCAGTGCGAGATGTTCGACGAAGGCGATCTCGACGCTGCTCTTGAGCGATTCGACGAAGTTTCTCGGCCGCGGCTCGAGAATGCGGCAACCCGCGTAGCCGACCGCTACGCGTCGTCCTTCACGTCCCGTGACTGGGCAGCCATGGCAGAGCTGATCACAGAGGACTTTTCCATCGAGGATCGTCGCCCGACTGTGAATGCAGGGATCCGACGTGGTCGCGATGCCGGGATCAAAGAACAGCGAGCAGTTGCTGACGTCGGGTTCACCGATGTGGCGCGGACGGTGCTCGCGATCCGCGGCGAGCAGCTCGCCCTCTTGCGTGCCCATTACACGGGCAGCGATGAGGGGCCTAAACCGTTCGAAATCTCAGTCCTTCACGTTGTCGAGATCGCGCGCGAGCAGGTGACGGCCGTCGTCACGTTCGACCCGGCGACATCGCCAGCGCGTTCGAAGAGCTCGATGCCCGCTACATCGCGAGCGAAGAGGCCTCACACGCACACGCGTACTCGGTGATCGCAGGGGCTTACAGCGCACTCAACCGGCGAGAGATTCCGTCGACGACGCCGGACTGGGTGAATCTGGACCACCGGCACGGCGCGACGATAGCTCCTGGCAATCTTGTCGAGTTCGTTCGCGCCGCATGGGAACTCGAGGGAGAGCTCTACAACTACATCGAGGCTGTGCATCGCGTCACCACCGTCGGGGCCGCCGTGACCCGGGTGACCATCGGCACCTCAGGCGATGGATTCGACGCCGAGTGGCGAACCATCGACCTGATGACCGTCGACGGTGACCGAGTCAGCCGTTTCGAAATGTTCGACGAGGACGACTTCGATGCCGCGCTTGCACGATTCGACGAACTGCATCCGAAGTGGCGCGCTGCTGGAGAACACGGCAACCCGAATCGTCGACCGCTTCGACGCGTACCTCGCTGCTCGCGACTGGGACGCCATTGCGGCCATGTTTGCCGGTCGACGTCTGGATAGATCGTCGTCGGGTGGTCAGCAGCGGCATCCAAGTGGTCGGGAAGCCGCGATCGAGAACTTCCGGGCCGTCGTTGACGTCGGGGTCACTAACATCGAGACTTGGAGATCATCGCCACTCGAGGGGAGCGACTCGCGCTCTCTCGATGCGCGCGTCGGGCGGCGATCAGCAGGCCGAGGCGTTTGGCCTGGAGATGCTCAAGTCATTGAAATCGATACTGATGACCGGCTTGCGGCGGGCGTGATCTTTCGACATCGAGGACATTGACGCCGCGTTCGCCGAGCTCGATGCCCGATACCTCGCAGGCGAAGCCGCCGCCTACGCGCACACCTGGTCTGTCGTCGAGAGCGCGTACGCCAGGTTGAACTCTCAGCAGCTTCCCGCACGGACCCCAGACTGCGTGATGGTCGACCGTCGATCGTGGATCAAGTACGAAGGCGACGTCGCGCAATTCTTAGAGGCCACATGGGAGATAGCTCCCGAGATCGCTTTTCGTATCGTGTCCGTGCATCGCCTTAACCGTCTCGGCGCGGTGATCGGCATTACGGCCAATGGAACCTCGGAGAAGGGGTTCGATGCCCAGTGGCCGGCGCTCAATGTTCTTACCGTGGAGGCCAACCTGATCAGCCGCGGTGAGGTCTTCGACGAGGACGATCTGGAGG
>CAVWPQ010000056.1:0-13952 GCA_963756865.1 uncultured Actinomycetota bacterium
CACCTGGCCTCAGTTCGTCGGCTGCGGCATCGGCCGGGCTGTTGGCCGGCTCGGCTGCGCTGTCGGCGGTGACGGTCACGGTGCGGTGGGTGCCGCGGGCGGCGGCGTGGGATTCGGGGCTTCCGGCCTTGACATCAGGCCCGGCACGTCACCGACGATCGACTTGACCTCGTTGACCAGGTCCTCGGGCGTCTTGCCTGCGATGTCGAACTCCTGGCCGTTGATCTTGACCGTCGGGGTGGATTGGATTCCCGTCGCGCTGGCAAGGCCCTGGACCATCTCCACGTACTTGCCCTTGTTGATGCAGTCCGGCACGGTGCCCCCGGCGCCCGCCTGGCGCGCGACCTCGATCAGCCGGGCGTCATCGGGGAAATCGCCTCCGGTCTCGCCGGGTTGCTGGGCGTACAGCGCGGCGTGGAAGCGACGGAACGCCTCCTTCGACTCGTCGGCGACGCAGTACGCGGCACCGGCCGAGCGCGAGGAGTAGTTCGCGGTGCTCGGCGAGTCCAGGATCGCAACCATGTAGTAGTCGGCGGCGATGGCTCCGCTGTCGATGAGCTGGTTGATCGTCGGCCCGAACGTCTTCTCGAAGTCTCCGCAGTGCGGGCACAGGAAGTCCTCGTAGAGCGACACCACGGCCTTCGGCTCGGTGGTGCCCTCCTTGGTGATGAGCTTGCTCGACGTCACCTGGATCGACTTGGCCTCGCCTGCGGCGGGCTTCTTGTCGGCGCCCATCACGATGTAGAGCACCAACCCGACGCCGAGCAGGACCACGATCGAGGTCAGACCGATCTGAATCAGCAGGTTGCGCCTACGGTCGGCGGCGTTGAGGTCGTAGCGAGCATTCTTCTTGGGTTTCGTGGCCACGCGTCAAGGGTACCGGCGACGTTCTGGCCGTTCGTCAGCTCCGGTGCAGTTGCGCACGCAGGGCGGCGATGATCTCGTAGGTCGCCTCCGCTGCGGCGCCCCCGAGACCGAAGAAATTGGGGAAGGCGTGGATCAGCGAACCGTACTCGCGCAGGTCTACCGGGACGCCCGCAGACCGCAGCGCCTCGGCGTATAGCCGGCCCTCGTCGCGGAGGGGGTCGAAGCCCGCGGTGATGAGAATCGCAGGCGGCAGCCCGGACAGATCCTCGGCGAGCAGCGGCGAAACCATCGGGTCGGCCGGGTCGACGCCGGAATCGGAGATGTAGCGGGCGCGGCAGAACTCCATGTCCCAGCGGCGAAGAAAGAACCCGGTGGCGAAAAGTCCGTAGGACCGTGTCTGGCTTGCGAAGTTGGTGACCGGATACAGCAGCAGCTGCAGCGCGGGCGCGGCGGCGTCTTCGTCTCTTGCGCGCTGTGACACGACCGCGGCGAGGTTGCCGCCCGCGCTGTCCCCGCCGACGGCAACGCGGCTCGCGTCGGCACCGAGCTCTTTCGCGTGATCGACGGCCCACCGATAGGCGGCGTACGCGTCGTCGACGGCCGCGGGCGCCTTGTGCTCGGGCGCCAGCCGGTAGTCGACGAACAACACATGCACCCCTGCCCGGTCGGAGATGACCTCACACAGGTTGCCGTGGGTCTCGTAGCCGCCGACGACGAAGCCGCCTCCGTGGTAGAAGACCAGCAGCGGGGCCCCGTCCGCGGCGACTTTCGGGCGGATGTGCACCGTCGGAATTTCTCCGCCAGGTCCGGCCACGGTGAGGTCCGACGTGGTGACTTCGGCGTCCACCCGCGGGAACCGTGCCCCGACGGCGTCCAGGCGCGTCCGCGCGGTGGTCGGGTCCTCGCTGAGGATCAGCCCCTCGCGCCCGGAGAGTCGCGAGGCGGCAAGTGCGAGCGCAAGCGTGGTGTCGAGCGTGTTGCCGTCGATGGTGATCGAGTGTCCCCCAAGCAGCAGCCGCTTGACCCGGTCGGGCATCCGGGAGATGGCGCGCAGCGTCGGCGCACCAACAACCTTCTGCATCCTGTCCCTGAAGTCGTATTCGACAACTCCGGCGCTCGCACCTACGGAGGACTCAGGTCGGGCTGGCAGACTTCGGGCCATGGCTTCTCCCTTGATAAAGCTGAACGACGGTAACTCGATTCCGCAGGTCGGACTCGGCGTATTCCAGACCCCGCCCGATGAGACGACACGGGCGGTGGCGACGGCACTCGACGCCGGCTACCGCCATGTCGATACCGCCTCCATCTATGGCAACGAGGCCGAGACCGGCCGGGCGATCGCCACCTCAGGAGTGCCGCGCGATGAGGTCTTCATCACGACCAAACTCTGGAATGCCGACCAGGGATACGACAGCACACTGACGGCGTTCGACGCCAGCCTCGAACGTCTCGGCACCGATCACCTCGACCTCTACCTGATCCATTGGCCCACGCCTGCCAAGAACACGTACGTCGACACCTTCAAGGCGTTCGCACATCTGCATGACCAGGGACGGGTCTCGTCCATCGGGGTGAGCAACTTCGAGCCCGAGCACCTACGGATCCTGATCGACGCGACCGGGATCGTTCCTGCCGTCAACCAGGTGGAGCTGAATCCGCGGCTGCCGCAGCAGGAACTGCGCGAAGCGCACGCTGCGCTTGGCATCGCCACCGAGGCGTGGGCGCCGCTCGGTCAGGGATCGCTGCTTGGCGATCCGATCGTGACGGCAGTAGCTGAGCGACGCGGAAAAACGCCTGCCCAGGTACTGATTAGGTGGCATATCCAGCTCGGCAATATAGTCATCCCGAAGTCGGTGACCCCCGAGCGGATTGTGAGCAATTTCGACGTGTTCGATTTCGAGCTTACGGAGCAGGACATGGCGTCCATCTCGTCGCTGGGCGATGGAACTCGGCTGGGTCCCGACCCACGGACCTTCAACTAGGCCAACTGAACAGGGATAGGTGACATGACGTCGGCGGCTGCAATTCCTTCCGTCACTCTCAACGACGACAACACGATGCCGGTGATCGGACTCGGCGTCGGCGAACTGACGGACTCCGAGACCGAGCAGGCCGTGTCTGCGGCGCTGGAAGCGGGTTATCGGTCGATCGACACCGCGTCCGCGTACGGCAACGAGGCCGCGGTGGGCCGTGCCATCGCGTCGTCGGGGGTGCCGCGCGAAGAGGTGTTCGTCACCACCAAGCTGGCCACCGAGGACCAGGGCTTCCAGTCGTCACAGGATGCGCTCAAGGCAAGCCTGGAACGCCTCGGCCTCGACTACGTCGACCTCTATTTGATCCATTGGCCCGCAGGCGAGGCGGGCAAGTACATCGACAGCTGGGGTGGCCTGTTGGCGTGTCGAGGAGTCGGCCACACGCGGTCGATCGGTGTAGCCAACTTCCACGAGGAGCACCTGTCGAACATCGTCGACCTGTCCTTCGTCGCCCCTGTCGTCAACCAGATCGAGCTGCATCCGCTGCTGAACCAGGCTGACCTGCGTGCCGTCAACGCGAGCCGTGACGTCGTCACCGAGGCCTACGGCCCGCTGGGCGTCGGCAGGCTGCTGGACAACCCGACGATCGTTTCGGTCGCCGAAGCGCACGGCAAGACGCCCGCCCAGGTGTTGATCCGGTGGAGCATTCAGCTGGGCAACGTGGTCATCCCGCGGTCGTCGTCGCCGGAGCGGATCAAGTCGAATGTCGAGGTGTTCGACTTCGAGCTGACCGACGACGAGATGGCGACGCTCAACGGACTCGACGACGGCACGAGGTTCCGCCCGGACCCCGAGACGTACACCGGCACCTAGGGGCAGGTGAGTTCGAGCTCGAACGCTCGGTACTGCGGGCTCTTCGGCGGGGTTCCCACGACGGTGGCCTGGCCCTTGACCGTGTAGGTGTTTCCCGCTTTCGTCGCCGTCGGCGCGCCGCTGTTCCTGTAGCGCCCTGTCGAGAGGCCGATGTCGGGCAGGTTGATCGTGATCAGTGACACCGACGGCGCATCACCCTGCGGGGTGAGGTCAAGGACGACCACCGGGTCAGGCGTCGTCGCGTCGACCTCGATGCTCACCTCGCCGGTCGGCCCGTCAACGCATACGACTTTCCCCTCGACCGTTCGGGGTTGGCCGTCGATGACGATTCTGACCGAACTCTGTTCGGAGTGTCCCTCTGGCTTCGACCCGGATGACGAGCAACCCACCAGTGCGGCGATGATGGCCACAGCCATGACGACGACAGCGCCTCGGTGCATCGGATTTCGCTGGTGCATAGCTTCTTTCACTTCGTCGGGCACGTCGCCGCGGCATCGCGTAGCACCACAGCCGACGGTGCGTCGACAGGCAGGCGGTAGCCGCGAAGCACGGCAATGAACTGCACGGCGTACTGACAGCGGAACGCGGCGTTGGGAGGCATCCACAGCGCCGGTTCGGAATCGCCTTTGTCCTGGTTGGGCGCACCCGCCACGGCAATGAGGTTCGCCGGATCGTTGGCGAAGCGCAGCCGTAGACCGTCGGGCCAGTTGCGGGCACCCAGATCCCACGCGAGCGCCAACGGCACGATGTGGTCGATCTGCACGGCAGCGCCTGTCTTATCGCCGCGAGCGAACGAGACGAACTCGTTGGTGTACGGGTCGTGCAGCGCGCCGCTGGCGACAGCACGGGGGCAGCGTTTGATCGCCACGAACGCCTTGTCGACGAGGTCGCGGTCGAGGATGTCGTTTCGGGTGTCGCAACCGTTGTGACCGCCTGGAGCCGGGTTGTCGTCGGTCCACGACTCGCCGAACGCCGTCCTGCGGTAGTCGAATCCACGGATGCGAAGTGGAATCTCTTCCACTCCTGCCAGCACATCGACACCTGCAGCGACCGTCGGCATTTCGGCCTGCGTGACGAACAGAGCCTCGCGCTGACTCGCCGAGGCGACGGTTTGGCATGCCACGGCGACGGCCAACACGACCGCTAGGGCCAGCCACGCCAATCGCTTCCGACTCATGACTTGTCCAAATATTCGACGCGCTCGGTATCGGTGAATTGGGCTGCCAGAAGCGCCATTCCGGGGTCGGCAGCAGACTTGTCATAATGCGACTGACAGAAGGCGCGGGCCTCTTCGATGATCTCGCGGTGCTCGAACAGCGACAGGAAGCGCAGCGTGATGGCGCGCCCCGATTGGCTGTAGCCCAATACGTCTCCCTCGCGGCGCTCCGCGAGATCGAGGTCGGCGAGCTCGAAGCCGTCCAGCGTGCTCGCCACCGCCTTGAGCCGTTCTCCCGCCTTGGAGCCCTCCGGCAACCTGGTGGCGAGCAGACACAGGCTGGCGTGTTCGCCGCGACCGATGCGACCCCGCAACTGGTGCAGCTGGCTGATGCCGAACCGGTCGGCATCCATCACGACCATCACCGTCGCGTTCGGCACGTCGACGCCGACCTCGATGACTGTAGTGCACACCAGGACATCGATCTCCCCCGCGCGGAACGCTGCCATCACGGCATCTTTTTCGTCGGCAGGCAGCTTGCCGTGCATGAGCCCCAGACGTAAACCGGCCAGTGGTCCGTGCCGTAGATGCTCAAGCAGTTCGACCACGGTGACCGTGGGCGGCCCGCCTTCGTCACCGCCGGCTTTCTTGTCGCTCTCGTCGATTCGCGACGCGACGACATAGGCCTGACGACCTGCCCGCACCTCTTCGACGATGCGGGTCCACGCGCGGTCCAGCCATTTCGGCTTCTCCGAGATAAAAATCGTGTTGGTGGCGATCGGTTGGCGACCGCGCGGCAGTTCGCGCAGCGTCGACGTCTCGAGATCGCCGTAGACGGTCAGTGCAACAGTGCGCGGAATCGGGGTGGCGGTCATCACCAACAGGTGCGGCGTCAGACCGCTGGGCGCCTTCGCGCGCAGTCGATCTCGCTGCTCGACCCCAAAGCGGTGCTGTTCGTCCACAACCACCATGCCGAGCTTGTGGAAGTCGACCGCGTCCTGAATCAACGCGTGTGTGCCGATGACGATGCCCGCCGCACCGGAGGCGACCTCGTCACGCACCTGCTTCTTCTGCTGAGCCGACATGGAACCGGTCAACAGCGCGACGCGTGTCGCATCCTCGACACCTCCGAGTTGGCCCGCCATGGCCAACGGCCCGAGAACGTCGCGGATCGAGCGGGCGTGTTGGGCGGCAAGGACTTCCGTCGGAGCGAGAAGCGCACACTGGTAGCCCGCGTCGACCATCTGCAGCATCGCGAGCACCGACACTATGGTCTTGCCCGAGCCGACCTCGCCCTGCAACATCCGGTTCATCGGACGCGTGTGTGCGAGTTCGGTCGACAGCGTCTCGAGCACCTCGTTCTGACCGGCTGTCAGTTCGAACGGCAGTTGCGCCTTCAGCGCCGCGAGTAACCCGTCGTCTCTACTCGGTGCGGGCGGCCCGGATTCACCGAGCTCACCGTGCCTGCGGGAGACCAGAGCCCACTGCAGGCCGAGCGCTTCGTCGTATGTGAGTCGCGCGCGGGCGCGCTCGCGCTCATCTTCGATCTCTGACAGGTGGATCGCGCGAAGTGCCTCGTCCTCGGACGTCAGGTTGCGCTGTCTGACAATAGATTCCGGCAGTGGATCGGCGACGGGGTCGAGCACGTCGAGCACTTGGCGGACACAGGCGTAGATGTCCCAGCTCTGCATCTTGGAGTTGGCCGGATAGATCGGGAAGAAGTCGCGCTCGAAGCCCTCGAGCAGAAGCCCGCCGCTGGCATCTCTCGAGGTTTCGGCGATCTTCGCCAACGATTTGGAGCCCTTGCCGGAATCCAGAATGAGAAACGCCGGATGAGTCAATTGCATTGTGCCCTTGAAGTATCCGACCTCGCCGGACAGCATCACCCTGAGGCCCTCCTTCAGGGATTTCTTGAGATACTTCACGTTGAAGAAGGTCGCCGTCACCCTCGGTCGGCGGTGTCCGAGCGTGATGACGAGGTACTCGCGCTTCGGCGTGCGGTTCGTCCATTTCAGTTCGTACTTCGTGATGGTGTCCACGAAGGTGATGTGCTCACCTTCCTCGGGCGGTTCGTCGTCATCGGCGTACACCGTTGATCCCGTCTCGTACTTTCGCGGGTAGTGGCGCACAAGGTCGTTCACAGTCCGGATGCCGAAGTACTCCTCGAGTTGGCCCGCCGCCTTCGCGCCGAGCACGAAATCCAGCCGGTCAGACAGCGCGACCACGGCTACTCGACCCCGATCAACAGTGCGTCACCGCGGTGACCCGTCGCATACGTCACCAACTCGGCCCCCAGATGCTCGTTGTGCACGTGACGCTGAAGCGCTTCCCCGACAGCGGGATCCACGTCGGCGCCGCTGAGCACGGTGACCAGTTCTCCACCCGCCACGAGAAGCAGGTCGATCAGCCCCGCGCCCGCGGCGGTGATGTCCTCAGCGACGATCAACACTTCGTCACCGGCGATGCCGAGACCTTCGCCGGGTTGGCAGGTGCCTGCCCACGTCAGCGCCTCCTCGGTCGCGACCCGGACCGACCCGTGTCTGGCCCCCGCGGCGGCTCGGGCCATCGTGTAGCCGTCGTCGACGGCCAATCGGTCCTGGTCGTGCACGGCAAGCGCCGCAAGGCCTTGCACCATCGAACCCGCGGGCACCGGAACCACGTCGATACCCCAGCCGATCGCCGCGGTACAGCCCGCGACCAACTCCTCAGCTGCCACGAAACCGTTGGGCAGCACCATGATCTGGGCCGCGCCCGCGTCGACGAGCGCGCGCAGCAGTTCTTTTGCGGTCACCGCGGTCGTCGGGTCCGTCGCTTCTGGATCCGGGCGCAGAACATCCGCCCCTTCGCCTGCGAAGAGCTCAGCGGCTCCCTCGCCGTCGACGACCGCCAGCACGGCGCGTTCGCGGGTCCATCCGCCGGGCGCATGCGTGCCGGTGCCGCCGGCGAGACTGGTGATCTGGATCCGGCTCGGGGTCCCGAACGGGAGCGCCGCCTCGACGGCGCCGCCTGCGTCGTCTGTGTGCACGTGCACCGAGTAACGGCCGCCGCCGTCGGATGCGGACGCCGCGATGGCGACCGAGTCGCCGAGCTCGTCGAGGCATTGGCGGAGATGCTCCACTCCGTCGGGCCTGCAGCCGGTCAGCAGGTACATCACCTCGAACCGCGGACCGGGTGCCGCCTCGATCCTCTCGGTGGTCTCGACCCTGGCGGGCGCGGGTAGGTACTCCTTGCGGGCGGGTGCGTGGCCGGTCACGGTTTTCGAGAGCGCATCGAGAAGCACCACCAGACCCCGACCGCCCGCGTCGACCACGCCCGCGTCGGCGAGTACGTCGAGCTGCTCGGTGGTCTTGTCGAGCGCGATCACCGCGGCGTCCGACGCGGCGGTGATCACGCCGCCGAGGTCGGCGGCCCCCGCGACGGCATCCTCGGCACCCTGGGCGGCACCCTCGAGCACCGACAGGATGGTGCCCGCCACCGATTCGCCCATCGAGGACACGACCAGACCGACCGCGTGGCGCAGCGCCGCGGCGAGGACAGCGCCTTCGATACCGGCGAGCTCGCCGCGCCGCTGGACGGCGGCTTCGGTGGTGACGTCGGACAAACCTCGCAGAATCTGCGACAGGATCACCCCGGAGTTGCCCCTTGCGCCGTGCAGGGCTCCGCCGGCGAGAGCTGCGGCCACACCTGTGACATCGCCATCACCGGCTGCGGAGGTTTGGGCCTCGACCCAGGCGGCACGCATGGTGAAGAGCATGTTGGTACCGGTATCGGCGTCTGCGACGGGGAACACGTTCAGCCGGTTGATCTCGTCGGTGTGCGCGATCAGGTCGCCGACGGAGGTGTGGGCCCATTCACGCAGGCCCGACGCGTCCAGGGGCCTACCAGGCTCGGCCATTAATCACCCACCTCCCACCCCGTCGACGGAACCCCCGGGTGGGCGCCAGCCTATCCACTGCGCCGGACATCGCCGGGCACATCGACCGGCCTGGTCGACAGCCGGTGGACAGCGTTTTGGCGTTCGCTTTGCGGGCCGGTATCCTGGTCAGGTTGTCGGGGCGACCCGCCGCCGGTTTCCGGCGGAACCAACACAGACCCTGCAATACCGATCCTAGGAGTTCTCGATATGGCTGCCGTCTGCGATATCTGCGGGAAGGGCCCCGGCTTTGGCAAGTCGGTGTCGCACTCCCATCGCCGGACCAGCCGTCGCTGGGACCCGAACATCCAGAGCGTGCGCGCCGTGAGCCGTCCCGGCGGCAACAAGAAGCGCGTCAATGCCTGCACGTCGTGCATCAAGGCGGGCAAGGTCACCCGCGGCTAGAGGCCGCGTTCAGGGCAGCCGCCAGTCGATCGGGTCGGCACCCATCTGTTCGAGTAATTGATTGGCGCGGCTGAACGGCCGCGACCCGAAGAATCCTCTCGACGCTGACAACGGCGACGGATGCGGCGACTCGATCGCCAGACAGTCGCTACCGTCGAGCATCGGCTTGAGCGTCGAGGCGTCACGGCCCCACAGCACCGCGACCAACGGCTGCGACCGCGCCACCAGCGCCCGGATGGCGCATTCGGTGACGGCCTCCCACCCCTTGCCCCTGTGCGACGCCGGAGTGCCAGGCCGCACGGTGAGCACCCTGTTGAGCAGGGTCACCCCACGTTCGCACCACGGGGTGAGATCGCCGGTGGCAGGCGGCGGATAGCCCAGGTCCTTGCCGTATTCGGCGAAGATGTTGTCGAGACTGCGCGGCAATGGCCGCACGTCGGGGGCAACGGAGAAGCTGAGACCCACCGCGTGCCCAGGGGTGGGATACGGGTCCTGGCCGACGATCAGCACCCGCACCTGGTCGAACGGAAACGTGAACGCCCGCAACACGTTCTGTCCTGCCGGTAGGTAGCCGTTGCCGTCGGCGATCTCGGCCCGCAGGAACTCCCCCATCTGCGCGACCTGTCCGGCCACCGGCTCGAGCGCCCGCGCCCAGCCCTCCTCGACCAACTCATTCAAAGGGCGTGCAGTCACGAGAGTTGAACCTAGCGGCTTCTGCTCATTGATAGGACTGCCAGCCCGGATTTCCGAACCACTCCTCGCCGTCGACCAGCACCCGCGGCGGACCGTCGAGCACGGTGCCGATGGCGCGCCAACCCTTGGGCGGCGCGCCATGGAACGTCGCAACCAGCGCATGGTCCTCGCCGCCGCCGAGCACCCACGTCCACGCATCGACGCCTGCAGCGGCCGCGGCCCCCAACAGCGCGTCGCGATCGGGAGTGAGTGCCGCGGTGGACACGTTGATTCCGACTCCCGACGCCTGCGCGATATGGCCGAGGTCGGAAACCAGCCCGTCGGAGACATCCGTCATCGCCGTCGCGCCGCCGTCCGCGGCGACGCGGCCCTGACCGTACGGCGGATCGGGCGTCAGGTGCGCGCGACGCAGTTCATCGAACCCGTCGATACCGTTGTCCCACAGGTGATATCCCGCAGCCGAGCGGCCGAGCATGCCCGCGACGGCCAGCGTGTCCCCAGCCCGGGCACCGGACCGCGGCACCGGTACGCGCCCGGCGAGATCGCCGAGCACCGTCACCGAGATCACCCACTGTGGAGCGCTCACCAGATCCCCACCGACGATCCCCGCACGGAACTTTCGGGCCTCCTCCCACATGCCGTCGGCGAGTTCGACCGTCTGCGCGGCAGGTGTGTAACCCGGTGCGCCGAACGCGACCACGAACGCGGTGGCCGTGGCACCCATGGCCTCGATGTCCGCCGCGTTCTGAGCGATGGCCTTGCGACCCACGTCATGCGGAGACGACCAGTCGAGCCGGAAGTGCCTGCCCTCGACGAGCATGTCGGTGGACACCACGGTCCTGCCGTCGGCGACGACCACCACGGCGGCGTCGTCGCCGGGACCGATGGCGACCGCTGCAGGTTGCTCCCGACCGGCTATCAACCGATCGACGACGGCGAACTCCCCAAGCCCGGCCAGACTTTCGGGCTCCTCGCTGGTCATGACACCCCCAAAACTGCAGCCTTTGCGATTCCCCTGCGGCGTGGAGTCTATGCAGCGGGACGGCGGACACAACGGGCGGTCGAGCCTTGCATGCAGATCCACACCGCTGTGGGCAGCGCCGAGTCGTCGCTAGGCGGCTTGGGCTCGAAGTGTTTCGTGTCGATTTTCGAGCCGGGGGTAGTGGTTGATTTTGCATCTGTTGGCGCGTTCGACCACCCACCGCGCAATGAGGACCTGCGCGAGGCTTGGAGCTGGACGAGTCGACCCCACCGACAGAAGCAGCAAAACGCGTACTACGCCCGACGCCAGCTCGGGCAACGCACTGATCACACGTAACGAGCGCTCGCAACATGCCCGGGACGCTTCAACCGGAGCAGACCATGCCGAGAGTGAGCACCCAGCGACCCGAACCGTTTCAACCGCACGCCTGTTGCGCATCCGCACGCGCGAGAATGGTGTCGGTGTAGGCCGCAAGCGTTGCGGTGTCGTCGATTTCGCAGCGGGCAGCGATGTATCCATCGGGTCGCACGAGGCAGAGCCCGCCGGATGATGTCGCGGCGTATCGGCGGTGCAGGGCACCAGTTGGGTCCGGTATGGCGTCGGAGTCGCCCGCAGGAGCTTGTGCGGCGACGACAAGAGGGCGTACCAAATCGGAGTGCTGGGCTGCCCATGCCAGCGCGGAGTCGCGGGCGGCACCGGAGTCGCCGAATACGAGCAGTTGATGACGGGTGTCGTTGGCCCACAGTGGGTACCAGCGTCGGCCGCCGCGATCGGCTTCCGGGGCGATCTCGCCCGGCTGTGGTCCCCGTGGTCGAGCGGCGCGGCGCTCGGCGGCGACGAACGCGCCGCGACGGTAGCGGACAGAGAATCCGGTGAAACTGTCGAACAGCGCGGTCTGTATGGCGGTAATCGGCAAGAACAACCGCAATAGGGTGTTCCGGGTCGCCACTGCGACGGGGTTACGCCATAACATCGGCTTCGTTGAAGTGGTCGTCGACGCGATGAGGCGGCGGATGATCGGTAGGCGTTCGTCGTCGTAGCTGTCCAGCAGTCGCTCACCGCCGCGACCCTGCACAGCGAGGGCCAGCTTCCAGCCCAGGTTCACCGCGTCCTGGATACCAGTATTCATGCCCTGGCCGCCGACGGGGCTATGGATGTGCGCGGCATCCCCGGCCAGGAACACGCGACCATAACGAAGTCGGTCGACCGCCCGACTGCTGATGAAGAACGCTGAGGACCAAGTGATTGACCGCAGCCGGATTCCCATCTCGGGGAAGTCGTTGAGCAGCATCTGAAGCTCGTCGACTGTGGGCTTGTCGTGCGAGATCCGTGGGTCGTTCGCCGGCAGCGACAACGCGATCCGGTAGCTCCCGTCGGGGCGGTGCCCGACCACCAGAAACCCGCCTCGTCCCAACAGGAACGTGCCCCGGTCCGGCGCCGGTTCGGCCGCGAACTCTGCGTCGGCGTCCATCACGTAGGCCCCTTGCAACTTATTGCCTTCGAACGGGATCTCCAACGTCTTGCGCACCGTGGAATGACCACCGTCGGCGGCAACGACATACCGGCTCGTCACCTCCGAGAGGTTGCCGTCGGCCGTCCGAATCTGGGCGTGGACCCTTTCCTCGTTCTGGTGTAGGTCGAGCACCTCGACGGGACGTTGCACGTGCACGCCCATGCTCGCGAGATGTTCGATCTGCAACCGCTCGATTTCGCTCTGGGGCAAAAGGATCGCGTAGGCGTGCGGTGTGTCCAGTCCGCCTGCGGATAACTCTCCTAGTCGGTGGGCACCCGATCGGAACTCGAAACCTGCTAACACCCGCCCGTGCGCCAGCACTGGCGCCAACAGGCCTTGGCGTTCGAAAATCTCCAACGACTTCGCGTGCAATCCTCCGCGCGTGATTCCGCGTAGGGACGTGCCATGTCTTTGTCCACGATATGGACCGCTATCCCGCGGCGGGCCAGTTCGATCGCCGCGGTTAACCCCGTCGGTCCGGCTCCGACGACGAGGACGTCCGTATCCGGGTGCATCGCTCCTCCTCAATAGAACGATACTGTCTTGTATCGTTTCTACGAACGATACACTCCTGTCCCGGAGATGCGTAGAACGGAACAGGGCGGAGAATTGGTGGTCAGAGCCGACGTTGGCAAGGCCGGGGATACGCGTGTCGCACGCAGCCGCGCCGCGGTGCTCTCTGTCGCCGTGATCTGCTGGTCGATGGGGGCGCTGCCGCCGTCACCATCGAGGCTGTCGTCCAGCGCTCAGGTGTCGCACGTTCCACGATCTACCCGCACTGGCCGCGGCGCATCGATCTGGTGGCCGACACGTTCCGAACCTTCATCCCACCCCTACCCGCGGTCCCGGCCTCCGGCGATTTACGCTCCCGCCTCCAGGGGGTACTGCGCGTCCTTGCCGGGCAGATCAACGACGAAAAGTATGCCGCCGTGGTGCCCGCAGTCCTCGACAGCGCGACCCGCGATCCTGAACTCGCCGAGTTCCGCGAGGTCTTTACGCGCAGCCAGCGCGCTCCCCTCGATACCGTCTTACGCGCATCGACCGCCGCCGGCGAGTTGCCCGCTGACCTCGACCGCGACGGCGCCATCGCCGCCTCGGTCGGCCCCCTATTGTTCCGTCGCGTCGTCCTCTCGCGCAATCCGTCGATGCCGCTTACGCCGACCAGCTCATCGACGCATTCCTACAAGCCCACCTTCAATGATGTGCTTCATCAGCGCACACTCAACAGCGCTGGACGCGCCGCCGCCCCAAGAAGGCGCGCCCGCAACGCCCGGCGCGGCGAGAACTGGTCTGGTCCGTGCAGATCCGTCGTGGCTAAGTAGCCGTAATCATTATAGCATCAACGCTATTGACTTCGGCCCCGACGTGTCTGGCCTAATTCGTCAGAGGTGTGGACCGAACCCGGTACGGTTCGCACTCAAGAGAGTTTCCGACACGCTTTAGAGTTGCCCTCGTGACATCCACCAGCGACGACGGCACCGACGGACCGCCGCGGTCACTGTTCATCGCCGCGGTCGCGGTTGCCGTCGCAGCGGTCATCGCGGTGCTGGCCTTCGCCGCCGTGCGGCAACTGCCTG
>CAVWPQ010000057.1:0-9458 GCA_963756865.1 uncultured Actinomycetota bacterium
TCGCGAGGGCGAGAAGTGCTGACAACCGATCGTGCGGGAGTCGCGGTGAGCGGTGGCCGTCACGGCCGACCATGTCGTCGTTGACGACGAGCGCATTGAGGACAGCTTCCTCGACCGACTGCACGACGGCGGTGTAGAGGTCGTCCATCCGGCCCCACGGGACGAAGGAGATCGTGCCGAACTCGTCGGCGCCCACCGGCCCGATCGGGAACGCACTGGCCAGGCCGGGCACGTCCGCCGTCGAAAAGGCCAGGAAGATGTCACCGGAGAAGTGGCTGCCCGATGTGCCTGTCCGCGCCAGTCCGAGCGGAACGCGTCTGGCGAGTGCTTTGCACTGGCCGGGCAGCAAGGGAGCGTCGGTGGCGACGACGGCGATGACCGATCCGGCTCCTGCAGGCGGCTTGAGGCCGAGGTCGAACTCGAACCAATCTCCGTCGAGCGGATTGTCGTCCAGCAGCTCGGGCCCGATATGTCTTCCGGCGACGGACAGTTCGGCACGCGATCCGAAGTTCGCCTGAACGAAGGCGGCGACGGTGAACGTGGCGTCGCCGTAGGAGACGTGCCTCGACGCGGTGCCGTTGCCGCCCTTGTACTCATAGCAGTTCATTCCGGTCCCGCCACCTACCGAACCCTCGGCGACGGGACCCGGTATGGCGGCGTCGAGCGCGGCCTCGACGTGTTCGGGGCGGACGTGGCCGCCGTTGATGTCGTTGAGGTAGCCGTCCCACGTTTCCGCGCACACCGGCAGCAGCCACTGCCGAGCAAGCATCGGATTGACCCGGTTGATCCAGCGGACGACGCCGGTATGACAGGCGCCGATCGAGTGCGTATTCGACAACACGACAGGCAGATTGAAGGAACCGGCCTCGTCGATCCAGGTGGTGCCGGTCATCTCACCATTACCGTTGAGCGAATACCATCCCGCCGCGCACGGCGCTCCGACGCCGTCTCTGCCGCGCGGCAGGATGGCGGTGACGCCGGTGCGGACCGGGCCTTCACCCACCACCAGTGGGCCGTTGCCTTCGATCAGCGTGGTCACCCCGACCTCGACGCCTGCGACGTCGGTGATGGCGTTGAGCGGACCCGGGTCACCAGGCGGGGCGATGCCGATCGCTCGCGCCCTCGGCCTGCCGTCTGTGGTGTGTGTTGTTGTCACGGCTGAGAAATCTAGCGGTGCTCGGGCAGCGAATCGTCGCCTTCGGCTAGCGATGTGCCGATTCGCTCCATCACCTCTGGACGTTTGCGCAGCGTGAAGAAGAGCAGGCCGACTCCTACCGCGATCCAGGCAACGAACACGAACGGCAGGGCCCCGTAGATCCCGGTCTGCAACGGCCAGACGGTCTTGTACAGCGGGTAGAGGAACACGATCGATCCGAGTAGGCCGAGTACACCGTGCCGGAACCACTTGAACTCGCCGATGCGCCGCATGTACCGGATCAGGCCGAAGTTGGTGAAGATGTATGACACCAGGAACGCGATCGAAATGAGGAAGCCGAAGTACCCCCATACGTTGAAGGGACCCACCAGGAAGGCAAGGGGGACACCGAGTGCCATCGACAGCACGGCCATCACCGCGATCCCGACCCCCGGCGTCTGGCGGGCGGACACGGTGCCGAGGCGGTGGGGTAGAACGCCTTCGCGGCCCAGCGTGTAGAGCACGCGTGCACCCGCGAGGAACGCGGTCTGGCTGAACGCCAGGATGCTGCTGAGCGTGGCCAGTACGACGATCGCGAGGCCGAACTCACCCCAGTACGAGTTTGCGATTGTCTGCAGCGGCGCAGGGTCTTCGCCAAACTCGGTCATCTTGTCGATGCCGTAGCCGTACACCATGGCGTAGGCGACCAAAACATAGAACGCGGGAACCACGACGGCAGCCACCCAGAGTCCAAGCGGGATCTGCCGTTTGGGCTCCTTGACCTCCATTCCGAGTGTCGCGCCCTCCTCGATGCCGACGTGGGAAAGCACGGCGTAGGTCATCGCCAGGCCGACGCCTCCCAGGCCGAGCGCACCAGCCGAGGAAACCTGGAAGGGGGTGAACCCGAAGTTCGCACCGGACTGTGGGCCGGAGATGAAGATCCAGAGCGCGAGCGTGAGCAGCACGACCATCTCGAAGCCCAGCAGCGCCAGCGCCGCGTGCAGCGACTGGGTGATGCCCAGATAGGCCAGCGTGCTCACGTAGGCCAGCGCAAGGAACGTGAAGATCCACCAAGGCACCGAGATCTCGAACTGGTTCTTCAACCATTCCTCGACCCATCCGCCGAACACGGCGAAGCCTGCGGCCGAGAAGACCAGATAGGCGCCGATGAACATCCAGCCGTACACGAACCCGACGTTGGCGCCCCAGGCCTTGGAGTTCCACGTGTACAGGCCACCCGATGTCGGCAGCCTCTTGGAGAATTCGGCGAACGTGTTGACCAGCAACAGGATTCCGGGCCAGACAAGGACGAAGGCAAGGACCAGCGCCGCGCCGGCGAACTGGCCCATGAATTGGAGGTTCAGCGCGATGACCGACGCCGGTCCGCAGCCTGCCACCGACAGCACCGCTACCTGTTTCCAGTTGATCGCGCCGCGTCGCAGGCTGCGTTCGGCCGTCACCTGGGCGGGTGTGGCCTCACCGTGGGGAGACGTGCCGAACTCGCCGTGTCCATCGACTTCGTTGGTATCCGGCATTGCGCACCGTTCCCTTCCTCATGTGTGTGACGCCCGGTTGCCCTACATCGGCTCGAGATAACGCGCGATCTCCCAGTCGGTCACCGCGAGCGACTGCGCCTTCACCTCGGCGCGCTTCATCTGCACGTAGTGGTCGACGAAGTCGTCACCGAACCACTCGCGCGCCGCCTCGCTGTGGTGGAGGAGATCGATTGCCTCTGTGAGATCGGTTGGCAACGTGGTCAATTGCTCGGCCTGCTGGCTGTAGACGTCGCCCTGGTTGAGCTCACCGGGATCGATCTTGTTGACCAATCCGTGCAAGCCGCCCGCGAGTGCGGCCGCGGCGGCGAGGTACGGGTTTGCGTCGCCGCCCGGTTGGCGGTGCTCAAGCCGGGTTCCGTGTTCGCCCTCCCGAATCGCCCGAAGACCGACCGAGCGGTTGTCGACGCCCCATGTCGCGGTGGTGCCCGCCCAGGAGTACGGGACGAAGCGGCGATAGGAGTTGGGTGTCGGCGCCATCAGTGCGGTGAACTCGCGCATCGTGCTCAACACGCCGCCGGCGAAATGTCGCATGGTGTCCGACAGTTGCTCGGGCGCGTCGGCGTCGAAGAACACGCCTCTGTCCTGCTGGTCGCGCAGGCTCAGGTGAACATGGCAGCTGCTGCCTGCCCAGCTGGTCGTCGGTTTTGCCATGAACGTCGCCAGCAGATCGTTCTGTGCGGCGACCTCTTTCACTCCCGATTTGAAGAGAAACGCATCGTCGGTCGACCGGAGGGTCGGGCCGTATCGCAGCGTGATCTCGAACTGGCCCGGGCCCGTCTCGGGGTTGCACGCCTCGACCGGCAGCCCGTAGGAGAGCATCTGCGACCGGATGATCGAGCCGATGTCCTCCTGCAGTGAGCCCATCACCACGCCGTAGGTGCTCGGCACACCTTGAAGCGGCACGAGCTCGTCGGGACGTTTGAGATGGGGAGTTCCCGCCTTCTCTCGAAGGAGGTAGAACTCCAGCTCCAGCGCGCTCATCGGTTCGTAGCCCATGTCGCGGGCGCGCTCGACGATGCGGCGCAGAATGCCACGCGGTGAGATCGGCACCGCGCCACGGCCTTCGGGCAGCTCCCAATCGCATACGAACAGGGCGGTGTCGGGATGCCACGGCACAATCCGCACGCTGTCGAGATCGGGTATCGCGTGGATGTCCGGGTAACCCTGGGCTTCGGTGGGGAAGTAGCCGGAATAGTCGTCGGGTCTGGCGACGAGATCGGATTCGTCGACATGCATCACCCAGAACACGTCGCAGACGGGCAGACCGTGTGCCAGCACGGCCTCGAGGCCGCCGATGGGAATTCTCTTTCCGCGCATCACCCCGTGGGTGTCGCAGCCACCCAGTACGACGGTGGTGATTCCGTCGGACGTCAGTCGCTCGACGACTTCGGCTGGTGAACTTTCGGCCGTCATGAATGGCACTCCTCGCTGATGAGGATCGGGCGGGTGCCGAGCAAGAAGCCCTCGTACCCGCGGGTGACGATTTGTTCGCATTCATGGCGATACTGGCCGCATCCGGCCACATACGGCATGAAGATGCGCGGTTTGCCGGGGATGTTCGCGCCGACGTACCACGAATTCGCCTGGGGATAAAGAGTTTCGGCGGCCAGGTCGGCGACGTGGTCCATCCAGTTCTCCTCCGCGGCCTGCGAAGCCTCGATGCGCGAGAGCCCAAGCGTGCGGAGATGGATGAGGCAGTCTGCGATCCAGTCCACATGCTGCTCGATCGACACGACCATGTTGCTCAGCACCGACGGGCTACCAGGGCCGGTGACGGTGAACAGATTGGGAAAGCCTGCGGTCTGCAGTCCGAGCAGCGTGCGGGGGCCATCGGCCCATTTGTCCCGCAGCGCCACGCCGTCTGTCCCGCGGATGTCGATATCGGCAAGGGCGCCGGTGATCGCGTCGTACCCGATGGCGAACACCACGATGTCGACGTCGAGATGCCGGTCCGACAGTTGGATGCCGGTGGGGGTGAGGCGCTCGATCGGGTGTGCGCGGACGTCGATGAGTTCGACGTTGTCCCGGTTGTAGGTTTCGAAGTAGCCGATGTCCACACACGTCCGTTTGGTGCCGATGTGGTGTTTCGGGCACAACAGTTCGGCGGTTTCGGGATCGCGGACGGTCTCGCGAATCTTGTTGCGCGCGAAGTCCTGCGCCTGCCTGTTCGCGGTTTCGTCGGTAAAGAAGTCGGAGTATGCAGCGGACAGGGCGTTGATGCCGCCTCGCTGCCATCCTTCCTCGAAGCGGGTGAGCCGCTGTTCTTCTGACAGCTCGAACGTCGACTCGGTCGGAGGGGGATGGGGCACACCGGCATCGGAGTGTTGGCAGATCCTGCGCCTGTCGGCGAACGTCGAGACGGCGTCGTCGATCTCCCGGTCATCGAGGGGACGGTTCTGTGCGGGCATGCTGTAGTTGGCTGTTCGCTGCAGGACGTGCAGGCGACACGCGGTGGCGGCGATCCGCGGAATGGCCTGGATGCCTGACGATCCCGTGCCGATCACGGCGACCGTCTTGCCTGCGAAGTCCACCTGTCGGTGCGGCCAGCGGCCGGTGTGGTACCACTCGCCGCCGAAATCGGCCAGGCCGGGGAAGTCCGGCTGCTTGGCCACCGACAGGCAGCCCGATGCCATCACGCAATAGGTGGCCCGAACCGTCTCGCCGGTGTCACATCGGACCGTCCACTCGTTGTCGGTGTCGTTCCATTGGGCTGCCGTCACGGTGGTGAGAAAGGAGATGTGCTTGCGAAGATCGAAACGATCGGCGGCATGCCCGAGGTAGGCAAGGATCTCCGGTTGGGCCGCATAGCGTTCGGTCCATCGCCACTCCCTGGTCAGGGACTCGTCGAACGAGTACGAGTAGTCGATGCTCTCGATGTCACAGCGCGCCCCCGGGTAGCGATTCCAGTACCAGGTGCCGCCGACGTCGTCGCCGCGTTCGAGGACACGCGCGGTGAGGCCGATTCCGCGGATGCGATGCAGCATGTACAACCCGGCGAAGCCTGCGCCGACGATCACGACGTCGACGTGGTCGGTTGCGTGCCGGTCCGAGGACCCAGGTGTGGCCATCGATCTACCCGGAGGCCGCCGTGAGCTGGCGCTGCGGGAGGGACAGGGCCGAGGCGAAGGCGGTGTGCACCTCGGCCCTGTCCCACGGCTCGGGCGACATGGAGATGAAATAGTCGGCGAGTGCGAGGTCGGTGAGCCGATCGAGATCTTCGTCCGCCAAACCGAGGTCGGACATCACCGGGAACTGGAGGTCGGTCAGCAGCGAGCGGACGGCCGCGACGAGCCGCGTCCCGTCGCGTGTGCCGTCGTCGGGCAGGCCCCATGCATCAGCACAGCGTTCGAGTTGACCGGGCACCCAACGACGTTCCCGCTCCAGGGTTTCCACGAGGACGAGACCGATGGTCAGGCCGTGTGGAGCGCCGGTGAGGCCGCCGATCGCCTGACCCAGGGAATGTTCTGCGGCGCAGTCGGAGATGTTCATCGCAAGGCCGGCCATCATGGCACCGCAGGACATGTTCGATCGCGCCGTGGCATCGGAGCCGTCGCGGTATGCGGCGAGCAGCGAGTGACCCATCAGCCGGACCGCCTCGAGGGCGATCGCATCGCCGATCGGGGTACGGACCTTGGCGACCGTAGCCGCGATCGCCTGCGCCAGCGCGTCGATACCGGTGTTGGCCGTCATGCTCGGCGGCATGCTCCATGTCAGCTCGGGATCGACGACGGCGTACTGCGGCCGCAGGTTCGGGTGTGCGATGCCTGCTTTACGTCCGGCGTCGGGGTCGGAGATCACCGAACCGCCCGAGACCTCCGAACCGGTGCCCGCGGTGGTCGGAACTGCGATCAGCAAAACCGTCGGCTCCGGGTAGACGCGGTCGCCTTCGAGAAACTCGGCGAACGACACATTCAGTTGGTGGCACAGTCGCGCCGCCTTCGCGGTGTCGATCACCGACCCGCCGCCGAGAGCGATCACCGCATCGGTGTGCTCGGCCCGCATCCGCGACGTGGCGGCATCGACCATCGCAATGGTCGGCTCACCCGAAGGCTTCTCCATACGCGTGATGACCAGACTCGAATCGCGCAGCGCATCGGTGACGCGTGCGACGGCGGGGTTGTAGGTCTCGGCGTTTTCGTCGGTCAGTAGCAGGATGTGGGTTGCCCCAGCGGACTTGGCGACATGAGGGAGCTGACGGGCGGCGCCGTCACCGAACGTGATGCGTACCGGCAGGTGATTGGCGAAGTCGGCAATGGAGCCACCCGTCATGGTCTTTCTTCCATACCAACAGACAATAGGTCCAAGCGCGGTAGCCTTCAAGAGATGCCAGACGAGTTTCTGATGAGACCGCTCGACGCACCGCCTGCGTACGCCGCGGTCGTCGACCGAATCCGGCGTGCCTTGTCGCTCGGCGTCCTGCTGCCAGGCGACCGGTTGCCCGCAGAACGCGCCCTCGCCGAGGACCTCGGCGTATCCCGGGTCACTGTCAGGGAAGCGCTGCGCTTGCTGCAGGGCGAGGGGTTGCTGGTCACCAAGCGGGGTAGCGGGGGAACGATCGTGTCACCGACGCTGACCAACTGGGAAGCTCACGGCGAATACCACAAGAAGATCGCCGAGGCCTTCGAACTCCGCCTTGCGATCGAGACGATGGCTGCCCGGCTGGCCGCCGAACGTGTAACCCCGCAGGACATTGCGCGCCTTGAGGCCTGTCAACGTGCGCTCGAGGCGAGCGACGATGTGCACGCATTTCGGCGGGCCGACTCCGAGTTTCACCTGACGGTCGCCAGGATCAGCGGCAACGACATGCTGAGCAGCGTGGTCGAGGATGTGCGCGCGGCGGTCTCGTCGCGGCTCGACCAGTACGACTTCGCGGTGATCTACGAGTCGTCGATCAGGGGGCATGCCGGGGTCATCGACGCGATCATCAAGCGCAAGCCGAAGGTCGCCGCGGCGGCAATGGAGGCGCACATCGAAGAGGCCCGCGCGGAGGTGATGGCGGTGCTGTCCGAAGGCGGTGTCGAGACTCCAGTCGACCAGGACGCGCCGTCGGCCAACTGATCCCGTCGTGATCGAATGAGCCCATGACAAAAGGGGGCTCCTCATCGAGCGCGCTGACGGCGCCGACGTTCAGCGGCCGCACACCGTCCGGCGCAGGGGATCTGTCGGTCGAGACGCACGGTATCGCGCCGATCCGGGAGGACCAGCGCTACGGCAGCCCGCGGCGACTGTTCACCGTTTGGTTCGCACCGCAGGTCAACATGACCGGTGTCTTCACGGGGGCGCTGGCTATTGCGCTGGGTCTCGGGTTCTGGCTCGGCATGCTGGCCATGGTGATCGGAACCGTGCTCGGTTCCCTGGTGGTCGGCTACCTGTCGACATGGGGTCCTCGCACAGGGGCTGCGCAGCTGCCGAACTCACGGATGGCCTTCGGCGGCGGGGTGGTGCTTCCCGGTGTGCTGCAATGGCTTTCGTCGATCGCATGGGATGCGCTGGTAGGCCTGTTCGGCGGTGAGGCGCTTGCCACCCTGCTCGGCATCCCGTTCTGGAGTGCCGTTCTCATCGTGTTGGCCGTGCAGGGTGTGGTCGGATTCTTCGGATACGAGATGATCCACCGCATCCAGGCGGTGCTGACGGTGGTTCTTCTGGTCACCTTCGTCGTGTTCGCGATCAAGCTGGCCGCTGGCCACGAGATCATCACACCGGCGACCGTTCAGGGTCCCGACCTCGTCGGTGCCTTCATTCTCGAGGTGACGATCGCGCTCAGCCTGTCGATCTCGTGGGCGAGTTACGCGGCCGATTTCAGTCGGTACCTTCCCGCCGATTCCTCGCGGCTCCGCGTCTTCGGATTCACTTTCGCCGGAATAGTTTCGGCGTACGTGTTCGTGCAGGGAATCGGGATCGCGGCGGGTGATCTGGTGTCCGAGCACACCGCCGACGGTGTCAGGTCGGTGATGGGCGGCGGGATCCTCGGAGCGCTGGCGCTTCTCGTCATCGCCCTCGCATCTATCGGCTCCGGAGTGATGAACGACTACAGCGGGTCTCTGGCGCTGCAGACCATCGGAGTGAAGGTGCGCAGGCCGGTCTCGGCCATCGTCGTCACCGTCATGGCGTTCGCCCTGATCCTGTGGCTACACGGTGGTGAGACAGCTTCCCGATTCGAGCATGTGCTGCTTCTGGTGAGTTACTGGATTCCGGCCTTCGTCGCGGTCGTCGTGATCGATTGGGCATTGCGGGTGCGGGGACGGCCGTCTATCAACCCCGCCGAGGAGCACACAGGTCGAGGCGACGCGATCACCGCCGTTGCGGCGTTCGTCATCGCCTATGCCGCCGCGGTGCCATTCATGAACACCTCGTTGTTCACGGGCCCGGTGTCAGCGGCCTGGCATGGCGCCGATGTCGCGTACTTCGTCAATTTCCTTGTCGCAGCTCTTCTTTACGGTGGCTACCGGCTCCTGGGTTCCCGCCGCGCCAACTTGGACAGGTAGAGCCACGTCGGTTGGTAGCCGCGCCGTTCGTACAGCCGGATGGCGTCGGCATTACCGGCGAGGGCGCCGAGAATGAGGTCCTCGATACCGAGGTCGCGCAGGTGCGCCTCGAGTCGTTCGAGAAGCTGCGACCCCAGACCCGTTCCGCGGTAGGCGGGCAACACGGAAAGCGACTCGATCTCGCCGATCCGGTCACCCGTGCACCAGGTGTCCTCGATCCACGAGCCGGCGACGGGCATCACGTGGGTCAGGCCGTACCCGATCGGCTCGCCCTCGACGACT
>CAVWPQ010000058.1:0-151036 GCA_963756865.1 uncultured Actinomycetota bacterium
CTACATCGTCAAGCCGAAGATGCACGGGCCCGACGAGGTGGCTTTCACCGCGGAGCTGTTCGCCCGCGTCGAGGACGTGCTCGGCCTGCCGCCAGCGACGATCAAGGTCGGCATCATGGACGAGGAGCGCCGCACCACCCTGAATCTGAAGGCGTGCATCAAGGCCGCCGCCGATCGGGTGGTGTTCATCAATACCGGCTTCCTCGACCGGACCGGCGACGAGATCCACACCTCGATGGAGGCCGGCCCGATGATCCGCAAGGGTGCGATGAAGGGCACCACCTGGATCAAGGCCTACGAGGACGCCAACGTCGACGCAGGCCTTGCCACCGGTTTCTCGGGGAAGGCACAGATCGGCAAGGGCATGTGGGCGATGACCGAACTGATGGCCGACATGGTCGAGCAGAAGATCGGCCAGCCGAAGGCGGGCGCCACCACCGCGTGGGTGCCGTCGCCGACTGCTGCCACCCTGCACGCCATGCACTACCACGAGGTGGACGTCTTCGAGGTGCAGAAGGAACTGCAGGGCAAGTCCCGCACCACGATCGACGAGCTGCTCAGCATTCCGTTGGCCAAGGAGCTGGCCTGGGCGCCGGAGGAGATCCGGGAAGAGGTCGACAACAACTGCCAGTCGATCCTCGGTTACGTCGTGCGCTGGATCGACGCGGGTGTCGGCTGCTCCAAGGTGCCCGACATCCACGATGTCGCGCTGATGGAGGACCGCGCCACGCTGCGCATCGCCAGCCAGCTGCTAGCCAACTGGCTCCGGCACGGCGTCATCACCGAAGACGACGTCAAGGCCAGCCTGCGTCGAATGGCCGCCGTGGTGGACCAGCAGAACGAGGCCGATCCGGAGTTCCGGCCGATGGCGCCGGACCCCGAGGGCAGCATCGCCTTCCAGGCCGCCCAGGAGTTGATCTTGTCCGGCGCGCAACAGCCCAACGGATACACCGAGCCGATCCTGCACAGGCGCAGGAGGGAGTTCAAAGCCGCGAATCCCAGCAACGTCGGCTGACCGGCATGTTTCGCGATTTGGATAGACTTCGGCGTGGCGGTGATCCGCCAGCAATGAACGCCGGACTGAAAGGACGCGGGCGCAGGAGTGGGTAGGCACAGCATTCCCGACCCCGAGGGGTCTTCAGGCGGTCCCCCCGAAGGCGCTGGCGATGCGACCGAGCAGTTCGACCAGCCGCTGGTTCCCCCGGACGACTACCCCGGCTACGCCGCCGGCCCTCCGGCGCCGGATTACCCGGGCTATGGCGAGCGTGATCACGACCAGCCCGGGTTTCCGCGGCGGCGCTACTCCGAGCCCGAGTACCCGGCGGCAGGCGCAGGCGAGTATCGAGCGCCCGAGTATCAGGACCCGGAGTTCGAGACCGAATACGAAGCGGACTACGACGACGAGTACGAGTCCGATTACCCGGAGTCGGACTATCAGGACTCCGAATACTCCGATCTGCCCGAATACCTGCAACCCGGCGATCGCGAAACCGAATCCGACGGGCCCGAATATCGTCGACCCGCCGCGGAAAGGTCCGCATACGCCGCACGCACACCGGAGCCCAAGGCACCTCCCCGCGCCCAGCATTCCGGAGAGTGGGAGGGCGGTGAGTGGACGGGAAGCCACCGCGCGATCCAACCCGGCCGCAGGGGTGTCAGCTGGGGTGTGATCGGCGCGCTCGCCGCGGTCGTCGTGGTGGTCGCCGCCTTCATCCTCTGGCGCTTCTTCGGCGATGCGTTGTCGAACCGCTCGACCATCGCCTCCGCGCGGTGCGTCGACGGCCAGAAAGGTGTAGCCGTCATCGCCGATCCGGCGATCTCCGATGAGGTCGCCACGCTGGCCAAGAAATTCAATGAAACGGCGAACCCGGTCGGCGACAGCTGCGTCGCACTTGACGTCAAACCGGCCGACTCCGACCAGGTGATCAACGGCTTCGTCGGTACCTGGCCCGCCGAACTCGGCGAACGTCCGGCACTGTGGATTCCCGGTAGCTCGATATCCCAGGCCCGGCTCGAGGCTGTCGCAGGTGAGGAGACTGTCGACGACAGTCGCTCGCTGGTCACCTCGCCGGTCGTGCTGGCTATCCGTCCACAACTCAATGCCGCTCTTGGACAGCAGAACTGGCGCACCCTGCCCGGCCTGCAGAGCAATCCCAATTCGCTGAACGCGATGAACCTGCCGGGCTGGGGATCGCTGCGGTTGGCCCTTCCGTTGACCGGCGACAGTGACGCGTCGTACCTCGCGGCAGAGGCGGTCGCGGCGGCTTCGGCACCCGCGGGAGCGCCTGCGAGCGCAGGCACGGGTGCGGTGAACACGCTGATATCGGGTCAGCCCAAGCTCGCCGACAACAAGTCGGCCACCGCATTGGATGCACTGCTGAACGCAGGAGACCCCGCCGCCGCACCGGTGCATGCAGTGGTCACCACCGAACAGCAACTCTTCCAGCGCGGCGCATCCCTGCCCGATGCGAAGAACGTTGTGGCCTCGTGGATTCCGCCGGGTCCGACCGCCACCGCCGACTATCCGACGGTGCTGCTGAAGGGCACCTGGCTGACCCAGGAGCAGGTCACCGCCGCCAGCGAGTTCTCCCGATTCCTGCGTAAACCCGAACAGTTGGGCGAGTTCGCCAAGCTCGGCTTCCGTACCGACGGCGGCGAGACGCCGAAGAGCGATGTCACCGACTTCGCGCCGGTTTCGGCTCCCCTTTCGGTCGGCGACTCGGCGATGCGGGCCACCCTGGCCAATGTGCTCACCGCGCCCGCAGGCGCCGCCGCGGGCAACTCGGCGGTGACGATCATGCTCGACCAGTCGATGAACACCCAGGAGGGCGGCAAGACGAGACTCGCCAATGTCACTGCGGCACTGGACGCGCAGGTGCAGTCGATGCCGCCGACGTCGGCGGTGGGGTTGTGGACATTCGATGGTGTCGAGGGTCGCTCCGAGGTCACAACGGGTCCGCTGTCCGATCCTGTCGACGGCAGGCCACGCTCGGCCGCACTCGCGGCGACGCTGGATGATCAAGCCGCATCCAGCGGCGGTGCGGTCTCATTCACCACGTTGCGGATGATCTACGACGACGCGCTGGCGAAGTTCCGTCAGGGACAGACGAATTCGGTCCTGGTGATCACGGCTGGACCACACACCGACCAGAGTCTCGACGGCAGCGGCCTGCAGGACTACGTGCGTCGCACCTTCGACTCCGCGAAACCGGTGGCCATCAATGTCATCGACTTCGGTGGCGACCCCGACCGCGCCACCTGGGAGGCGATCGCGGAGACGACCGGTGGCGGCTACCAGAACCTGCCGGCGTCGACGTCGCCGGATCTCGCTGCGGCGCTCACCAAGTTCCTGGGCTGACGCGACGAGTCGAGCAGACGTGGCGCTATCCGGCGCCGCTCGGCGCCGCGCTTGCGCCGCCCATGAGTCCGGTCAGCGGCCCCAGCACGTCGAGTGGGCTCGGGTTCGGCGGCGGCGCGGCATCGGTCTTCTGCCAGTCCTGGCATTCGCTTGACTTGAATGTGGTGTCGCCTGCGTCGATCTGCACGGTCTGCGGCTTCTTGGTCATCGCGTTGGCGACGGTCCCTTCGCTGTTGGCCCGCTTCCAATAGCAGACCCCGCCCTCGACCGGACCGGCGGACTGGTAGACGCCGGGCACGATGTCGGTCCCCACCGCAAAGGTGCCGTCGCCGAAGCTGGTTTTCGGGCCCGGCGGTGGAGGCGCAGGCGTCGGGTCGGCGTGAGCCATCGGCGTCGACGCGCACCAGCCGACGACCAACAACGCGGCTGCGGTAGCGATTCGGGACATCAGGCGAACGCCTCCACCGGTGGACATGAGCACATCAGGTTCCTATCACCATACGCGCCGTCGATACGCCGCACCGGTGGCCAGACCTTGGGCCGAAAGCCCTTACCCAGCGGATATGCAGCTTGCTCACGGCTGTACGGGTGCGACCACTCCTCGACGATCAGGCTTTCGGCGGTATGCGGCGCCCCGCGCAACGGGTTGTCCTCGGCCGGCCAGGCACCGGAACCGACTTGGTCGATCTCGCCGCGAATGGCGATCATCGCCTCGCAGAAGGCGTCCACCTCTTCGAGGCTTTCGCTCTCTGTCGGCTCGACCATGAGTGTTCCCGCCACCGGGAAGCTCATCGTCGGGGCGTGAAAGCCGAAGTCGGCCAACCGCTTGGCGACGTCGTCGACGGTGACGCCTGTCGACTTGGTGATGCCACGAAGGTCGAGGATGCATTCGTGGGCGACCATGCCGTTCTCCCCCGTGTAGAGCACGGGGTAGTACTCGTCGAGACGACGGGCGATGTAGTTAGCCGATGCAATCGCGGTCAGCGATGCCGCGCGCAGCCCGTCGGCGCCCATCATCCGGATGTAGGCCCAGGTGATCGGAAGGATTGAAGCCGACCCGTAAGGCGCTGACGATACCGTGTGCTCGTCGCATAGCTCGTCGGCCAGCGGGTGGCCGGGCAGATACGGCTGTAGATGTGCCCGGACGGCGACCGGTCCGACACCGGGTCCGCCCCCGCCGTGCGGGATGCAGAACGTCTTGTGCAGATTCAGGTGGCTGACGTCGCCCCCGAACTTGCCCGGCCGCGCGAGTCCGACAAGCGCGTTGAGATTCGCCCCGTCGACGTATACCTGACCGCCGACATCGTGCACCGCCGCGCAGATATCGGCGATGTCGTGTTCGAACACGCCGTGGGTGGACGGATAGGTGATCATCAAGGCCGACAGGCGATCCGCGTGTTCGGTGACCTTGGCGCGCAGGTCGTCGAGATCGACGTCACCGTTTGCGCGGCAGGCCACCACGACGACGCGCATGCCCGCCAGCGCGGCCGATGCCGCATTCGTGCCGTGCGCACTCGACGGGATCAAGCACACGCTTCGGTCGGGTTCACCACGTTCGGCGTGATAGGCCTGGATCGCCAACAGCCCCGCGTACTCGCCCTGCGACCCGGCGTTGGGTTGAAGCGATACCGCGTCATAGCCGGTGAGCTGTGACAGCCAGGTCTGAAGGTCGGCGATCAGTTTGCGCAGCCCCGGCGCGTCTGAGTGGGGCGCGAACGGGTGCTGCCTGGCGAACTCCGGCCAGGTGATCGGCTCCATCTCCGCAGCGGCGTTGAGCTTCATGGTGCACGAGCCGAGCGGAATCATGCTGCGGTCCAACGCGATATCTTTATCGGCCAGCGATCGCAGATAGCGCATCATCTCGGTTTCGGTGCGGTACCTGGTGAACGCCGGATGGGTGAGGAACTCCGAGTTCCTGGTCGCGATATTCGAGCTGCCATCGTCGTCCGCCCCTGCGGCACCGAAAGCCGCAAGCACGGCGTCGACGTGTTCCGGTGTCGTCGCCTCATCGCAGGACACGGAGACGTGGTCGTCGTCGACGAGCCATACGTTGATGCCGCGCGCCTTGGCGTCGTCGCGAACCTGTGCAGCCCTGCCTGCTACCCGCGCCAGCACGGTGTCGAAGAATCGGTCGTGAACCACGTCGACACCTGCGGCGCTCAGCCCGGCCGCCACGGCACTGGCGCGGCCGTGCACCCGGCGGGCGATGCCGGTCAACCCGTCGGCGCCGTGGTAGCTGGCGTACATCGCGGCGATCACGGCGAGAAGTACCTGTGCCGTGCAGATATTGCTGGTCGCCTTGTCGCGTCGGATGTGCTGTTCACGGGTCTGCAGCGACAGCCGGTAGGCCGGTGAGCCGTCGGCATCCACCGACACGCCGACCAGCCGGCCGGGCAGCTGCCGCGCATGGCTGGTGTGCACGGCCAGGTAGCCGGCGTGCGGGCCGCCGAATCCCATTGGCACACCGAAGCGTTGGGTCGTGCCGAACGCCACGTCGGCACCGATGTCGCCCGGCGGGGCGACCAGCGTCAGCGCGAGAAGGTCGGCCCCGATCGCCACCAGCGCGCCGCGCTCATGGGCCTGGCTGACCAGATCGGTCCAGTCGACCACTTCCCCACCGGCACCCGGCAATTGGGTGATCGCCCCGAAGAAGTCTCCTTCTGGCAGGCCGTTGCGCAGGTCGGCGGTGACGATCTCGATGCCGAGCGGTTCAGCCCTTGTCGCAAGGACTGCCGCGGTCTGCGTGTACAGGTCGGCATCGACGGCAAGCCGGTTCGACAAACCGCGGCTAGCCCGATGCATCAGCGTCATCGCCTCTGCGGCCGCGGTGCCCTCGTCGAGCATCGATGCATTGGCCACCTCGAGGCCGGTCAGGTCGGCGACCATGGTCTGGAAGTTCAGCAGCGCCTCGAGCCTGCCCTGGCTGATCTCCGGTTGATACGGCGTGTACGCGGTGTACCAGGCGGGGTTCTCCAGGATGTTGCGCCTCAGCACCGGCGGAGTGAGCGTGTCGAAGTAGCCCTGGCCGATCATCGACACCGCGACCGTGTTCGCGTCGGCGAGCGCACGCAGCTCGGCAAGCGCCTGCTCCTCGGTCGCGGCATGCGGCAGCTGGTCGAGCCCGGGGGCGATGCCGCCGGCGGACAGCGCGTCGAGAATGCCTGCGGGAAGCGCCTTGTCGGCAAGTTCGTCAAGCGATCCGACACCGATGGTCTTGAGCATCACGGCGACGGCATCTGCATCCGGCCCGATATGCCGGTCGGCGAAGTTCGGTTGATCGTGGGAGAACATTCATCTCCTGATGTCGAGAGCAGGAAACCCGCTAGGTTTCCTCTCCCTCAGTCGACGACCCGGTTAGGGCGCTCCAGAGGCATTCGGGGCCCTGTGCGGTCCGGGTGCCTGAGAGTTTGACGGAGAGGTGTTGCTCCTTCGGCGTCCGTGGCTGGCCGCCACGGATCTCTCCCACACAGGGGCGATGCATGGACGATTCTACCGATTGCCCGCGGCGGGCGTGCGGTCAGCCGATCTTGCGGTCGCGGTGCTTGCGGCGGGTAGCCAGTTCGTCCTCGGGTGCGGTGATCGACTCGCCCCCGTCGGCCCGCTCGCCTGGGAAATCGGCGATAGCGCCGGTCAGCTCGCGCATCGCGCCCGAAACCGCGATGCCGAACACACCTTGGCCGCCCTGCAGCAGGTCGACGACCTCCTCGGCGGATGTGCACTCATAGACGGTGGTGCCGTCGGAGAACAACGTGATGTTGGCCAGATCACGAACGCCGCGCTGGCGCAGGTGATCGACGGCGACACGGATGTTGTGCAGCGAGATGCCGGTGTCGAGCAGGCGCTTGACGATCTTCAGGACGAGGATGTCCTTGAACGAGTAGAGCCGCTGGCTGCCAGACCCTGCCGCGCTGCGAATGGACGGGACCACAAGGGAGGTCCTGGCCCAGTAGTCCAACTGGCGGTAGGTGATGCCTGCGATCTGGCAGGCGCTCGGTCCGCGGTAGCCGACGAGTTCGTCAGGCACCGAGTCGTCCGGGAAGAGCCCGGCCTGCACAGGTTCGCTGGAGGCTGTCACAGGCGGTTGTGGTGCGCCATCGCTCGACGAAAGATCCAGTTCCTCTTGACGTGGCGTCTCTTCCACTCTCGAATCCTCTCGCCGATCGAACTTGCGTCTGTGACCTGCACCGCGGCACGTTTGCCAAAGCCCGAGTGTGTCGAGCATACGCTTTCCGACGAACCCTGACTGCCCGTCGTGTCCATCAAAGTATGGGCTGCCCCGATCGCGGTTCCCGGAAACTCGTGCCGCGTGTCGAGCCGAAAGCGTCAGTTGAGACGCATCCGTGATATTCGAGGCTGCGGACGTGAGGAGCAAAAACGATGGAGATCAGGTGGCCTTGAAGTCGTCAGGCGACACGCTGTCCAGGAATTCCTTGAACTTCTCCACCTCGTCCTCGCGCACGGCGCCGGTGGCCTCGTCGTCGTTCTCGTCGGGAATCAGCAGTCCGGCCTCGGCGAGCACCGCCTCTTCGACGTATATCGGCACTCCGACCCGCAGCGCGATGGCCACCGAATCCGACGGCCTCGCCGACACCTTGATATCCCGATCGAAGATCAGATCGGCATAGAAGGTGCCCTCCTGAAGGTCGACGATGCGCACCTCTTTGAGCGAATGGCCAAGCGCGGCAATGAGATCTCGGATCAGGTCATGGGTCAGCGGGCGGGCAGGTTCGACACCCTGCTGCTCGAGGGCGATCGCCGCGGCCTCTGACTGGCCGATCCAGATCGGCAGATAACGGTCGCCGTTGGACTCGCGCAGCAGCAAAACTGGCTGGTTCTGCGGCTGCTCCACGCGAATGCCGACCACACGAACCTCACCCATCTGTGTCTGCCCTCCGCACCGCTGAAGCCTCTTGCGACGAGTCTAATCCTCACCTGTCGAGAACGTCGCGCACGGCCGACTTGATCAACGACGTGTGCAACGTGATAGCCAACGCGGCTACCTCGCGGGCCAGGTCGTCTGCACGGTCCCGTGCACCGGCCTTACCCGCCTTGACCACCGGACCGGCGATCTGAGCGATCAGATCTGACTGTCTGTCGGCCGCCGACCGGAACGCCCTCAGATGGCGGGGCTCCACGCCGTACTCGGCGAGTTCACGCGCGCACTGGGCGATCAAAACAGAGTGTTCGTCGAAGAATCCGGCGGGTCCCGTCGTGATCACCCCTTCCTTGATCAACGACGTGAGCAGCTTGTCGTCCACCCCCGAACGCGACAACAGGTCTTCGCGGCTGAGCCGCACCTGCGTCGCTGCAACGGCTGCGCCGGTCTCGGCAGGCTCGCCTGACACCGGCACCAAACGCGGTACGCCGTAGGCGGATCCGGTGTGCGGGAGCTCGCCGTCGGCTTGCGCGTCCAGCTGCGCCTTGATCACCTTCAACGGCAGGTACTGGTCGCGCTGTGCGGTCAGGACGAAGCGCAGCCGGGCGCAGTCATAGGCGGTGAACCGCCGATAACCCGACGCAGTGCGCTCTGGCGTGACCAGACCCTCAGCCTCAAGGAAACGGATCTTGGAGATGGTCACGTCCGGGAAGTCCGGTCGCAGCGAGTCGAGCACCGCTCCGATCGACATCCCGGCAAGCGCGGGCGTGTCGGGTGCGGTCACTTACGTGCCTGGGCCGCTGTCGTCTGTCTTCGGGCCGGTCAGAAATACCAGGCGGAACTTGCCGATCTGCACCTCGTCGCCGTTGGCGAGCACGGCAGAGTCGACCGGTTCCCTGTTGACGTAGGTGCCGTTGAGGCTGCCGACGTCGACGACCTGGAACTCGGCGTTCTCCAGTCGGAACTCTGCGTGACGACGGCTCACGGTCACGTCATCGAGGAAGATGTCGCTGTCGGGATGTCGGCCTGCGGACGTGGTCGGCTGATCCAGCAGGAAGCGCGACCCGGCGTTGGGGCCGCGCTTGACGACAAGCAACGCCGATCCCACCGGAAGTCCCTCGACGCCGGAGACCGACCCCTCGGCCCCCGATGCCGCTGGCGCGTCCAACTCGTTGAGGAAGTCGGCGCGGAACACCGATGTCGTCTCCACGGTGAGCTCGTCAGACGTCTGGTCTGGCCCAGAGTTCTGATCCTTATCCGTCACCCGCTGCTCCTCACTGGCTGCTGTGGCGATATCTGGCCGGGCCCGCTGTGGGTCCCCTCTCCAGCCGTCATTCGTCTTACGTCGACCGTACCGCGCTGCGGCGGTCGTTGGGTCCACCCCCGCCGGATCAACCTGAAGACCTTCGGAGGTTCAGACGGTGGCACCTTAACAAGATCTCATTCGGTCACCAGAGCCTGGTAGGCCTCGGCGTCCAGCAGCCCGCCGAGTTCGTTGTCCAGCGAGTCGGCAGGGGCCTGCAGCTCGAGCAGCCACCCCCCGCCGTATGGATCGGAGTTGACCAGCTGCGGGTCACCCTCCAGATCGCCGTTGACCGCAACAACTTTCGCGGTGACCGGCGAATAGAGATCGGAGACGGACTTCGTCGACTCCACCTCGCCGAACGACTCCCCCGCCGTGACGTCGGTACCGACGTCGGGCAGTTGGACGAAGACCACGTCCCCAAGCGAGGACTGGGCGAAGTCAGTGATGCCGACCCTTACGGTGTCGTCGCCGGCGCGCTGCACCCACTCGTGTTCGGCGGTGTAGGTCAGGTCGGGCGGGATTTCGCTCACGGCTCTCCTCTTTGCAGGTAGGGCTCACTTCACGGGCTGAGCGTATTGGCGGGGTTTCGGTTGCCGCAAGGCGGTCACGTCAACCCGGTCGGACTGTTGTACCACCATCGTGCCGCCCACGCGTTCAACACTGTCCATCGCGCCGCCGGGAATGTTCATCGCCGCCGCCAGGGTGGGCGGATCGCCAATCGCCACAACGGTATACGGCGGATTGATGGTCTGACCGTCGATCTCGAGCGCACCGGGCGATCCGACGACCCAGGTGTCGACCCCGACCCGCACCGAGATCTTCTCCTCGCCCGCACCGCTGCTGACCTCGATCGCTTCGGCGCCGGCGTTCCGCAGCTCGTTGATCACATCCAGCATGGTCTCGGGGGCGACCCCAATCGCGGCATCGGTGATGGTCAGCGTGACTCCGGGGCCCGTTGCCCCCACCGTGCCGATCAAGATGGACAGCGCGGCGAGCCGGGCCTGGGCGTTTTCGATCGCGGCCTGATCGCTACTACCCGACGCCGCAAGCGCAGCCAGCGTCCGCTGCAGGTCGGCGACCTCGGTGTTCAGCGCGGCTTCCCGCTGCTGAAGCGAATCCAGCAGGACGAGCAGATCGGCAGGCCGTGCGGTTTCCAGCGAGTCGCCGGAATCGTTCTGCCTGACCTGCGTGACGATGGCGACGCCCAACAAGACGCAGAGCAGCGCGCCGAGCGCCCCGAACACCAACTGCGACCGTCCTCGCCGAATCAACCCCTTGGCGCCTGCGGGCCGCAGGTCGCCGATCTGCTGCGCGGGTTCGTCTGGCGGCAACTCGTGACGTCCGGCGGCCTTCGCGCCGTCGGCTCCTTCGGTTTCTGGCGTGTCCACGGGTCAGGCGCCGAAGAGTCTGCGCCGCAGCGCCGCGGCGTTGCCGAAGATCCGGATACCGAGGACGACGATGATCGCGGTCGACAGCTGCGTGCCGACGCCGAGCTGGTCGCCGACGTAGACGATGAGCGCGGCGACGAGGACGTTGAACACGAACGACACCACGAAGACCTTCGAATCGAAGATGCGTTCCAGGTACGCACGCAGACCGCCGAACACCGCGTCGAGTGCGGCGACCACCGCGATCGGAAGATAGGGCTCGATGAACTCGGGCACGCTCGGGTGAAAAACCAGGCCGAGCACGATGCCGACGACAAGTGCGGCGATTCCGATCATCTGTCTCCGATCTTCTTGCCGAAGTTGACATCTCGCACCGACCCGGCGGGCACGGTCACGTTGTCGGAGGCGCTGACGGTGACCACGACGCCGTAGCTGGCCTCCAACAGCCGGAGTCGTTGCAGACCGGGGCTTCGGTCGAACGCGTCGGCCATTGCGTGCGGCGGGCCGATCGCCAGAATTTCGTACGGGCTGGCGATCGGTTGATTGTCGACGAGGATGCCGCCGCCTGCCTGCCGGATGGTCACATTGGGTCCGATCCGCACGCCGCCAACCGAAATCGCTTCCGCATCGCTGGCCCACAGCGAGTTGACGACCAACTGCAGATCCCGATCGAGGATCACCTGCCTGCTGCCCTCGACTCGTTCCTTCGACACATCGCTGAGGTCTTTGGACACGCCGGGGTCGGTGATCGTCACCGTCAGCCCCGGCCCGCTGACGGCGGTGGCCGCAGCGGAGAAGTTGGCGACGTCGAGGCCACCGAGCAGTTGCCTGCCTCGCTGGTCGCCTTCGAGTCGGCTGCGCCGTTCGGCGTCGAGCTCGGCGGACAACGCGTCGCGACGGGTGGTGGCGGCGTTCGTCGCCTCCTCGACCGACCGTACGCTGGCCGAAAGCACCTGCTGGGACTCGCGCACACCGGGCGCGGTGGCCTGCGCCTGTCCGACGGCGAATGCGAACACGGCCGCGATCGCGACGGCCGCCAGCACCTGCCAGCCGGCGGTGGCCAACCGGCTGCGCGGTGCCGCTTCGTCGCTGCGCGCGGCCGCCGCCGCGGCGTAGCCGGGGTCGAGGTGGTCGGACAGCAGCGAGCGCAGCAGCGACGGCACCGGGATCAGCGTCGGCGAATCCGCTTCGTGCTGATGGCGCCCCGCGTCGGGGTGATAGCCGCCGAGCGACCTACGGTCGTCCACGAGAAGGCCTTGGCATCCGACGCATCACCATCCCGACTTGGATGAGGTAGAGCACCGCCGACCACAGATACAGGGCGAGCCCCCAGCCGACAAACGCCCATCCGCACGCCAGAATCACGCGGCTCCACAAGGCATCCCACTGTCCGAGCAGGATCAGCGGGAACCCCGACATCAGCGCGAAGGTCGCGCCCTTTCCGATATACGTCACCGGCAGGGCCGTCAGCCCGCGGGTGCGCAGCAGCGGAAGGGTGCCGGCCAGCACCACGTCGCGACCGATCAGGGTGATGACGACCCACCACGGCACGACGCCGGCAAAACCGAATGCGAGCGGCACCGTGAGCATGTAGATCCGGTCCACCGCCGGGTCGAGGAGTTCGCCGAGTCGCGACGACTGGTTGTCCACCAGCCGAGCGATCTTGCCGTCCGCCCAGTCCGAGAAGCCGCTGAACATCAGCACGGCAACCGCCCACCCGTTGGCGTGCGCGACGAGAAGCAGATACAGAAAAACCGGCAACAGCAACAGGCGCAGCACCGACAGCGCGTTGGGCACCGTGACCACGCGATCGCGCACTTCCCCCGGAGCGCGGTTCATGGGGATAAACCTAGCGCGTAATTCCCGGCATGCTCAGCGCCGACATGGAGTCTTCCGAAAGCGGATTGTCGTGAACCATGTAGGTCCACGTCGAAGTCGGCCGGGCCAGCTTGGACAGATCGAGGCCCTGCTCCTCGGTGAGGACGTTCGCGGTCTCGAAGGTCTGCTGGGCGGCCTCGATCGCATCGGCGGCCAGCGAGGCGAACGCGTCGACGGCCATCCGGTGGAACTCGTCGATCGGGCTCTGGTGGCCCAACTTGCGAAGGTGGATGCTCTCGCGGATGTCGGCGAGGTAGGCGAGGTGATCCGCCCACCCGCGGTCGAGGTGATAAAGCATGATCTGCCTGCAGATCTTCTCCAGCTGTTCCTCGCTGAGGTCCTCGGCCAACTCCTCGTAGCGCTCCGGCGACTTCTTCTCCAGCTCTTCACGCGCGGTCGGCGTGCGCAGCAACGTGTTTCGACGCTCGACCAGGATTGCGCGCTGCTGAGCGATCAGCTCGTTGAACTGCCACGTGCTGGCGTGCACCGATAGCAGTCGGCCTTCGGCGACGCGCTGTGCGTGGTCGAGCAGTCCCGCGGCCTTCTTGTTGATTACCAGGCCGTCCTCGTCGGTTTCGGTCGGCAACTTGTTCAGCTTCTCCCGCTCGAGGTGCGACCTCACCACGTCGTCTTCCCAGCTGGAGAAGAACACCGACGAACCGGGGTCGCCCTGGCGGCCCGCACGGCCACGCAGCTGGTTGTCCAGCCGCTCGGTGCCGTGCCGCCCGGTGCCGATGACGTGCAGCCCGCCGAGTTCGGCGACCTCGTCGTGGTCGGCCTCATCGGAGCCGCCGAGGCGGATGTCGGTGCCGCGGCCTGCCATCTGGGTGGATACCGTGACCGAGCCGAGCTGGCCCGCCTCCGCGATGACCCGCGCTTCTTCCTCGTCGTTCTTGGCGTTCAGGACGACGGCGGGCACACCCGCCTTGACCAGCCGCTCGTGCAGCTCCTCGGATTCGGCGACGTCGCGGGTGCCGACCAGGATCGGTTGCCTGGTCTTGTGCACCTCGGTGATGTGCTCGACGACCGCGTCGGTCCTGGCCGCGGCCGTGATGTAGACGCGATCCTCCTCGTCCTCGCGGATGTTCGGCGCGTTCGGTGGTATCGGCGAAACGCCGAGCTTGTAGAACTGGCGTAGCTGCTCGCCCGCGGCCAACGCGGTGCCGGTCATCCCGCACACCGTGGGGTACCGGTTGACCAGAGCCTGCACGGTGATGGTGTCGAGCACCTCGCCGGTCTCCGTCGTCTCGATACCCTCTTTGGCTTCGACAGCGGCCTGCAACCCGTCGGGCCAGCGCTGCAGTTGCGCGATCCGCCCACGGCTGGCGTTGATCAGGTGCACGGCGTCGTCGCGGACGATGTAGTGCACGTCTCGGTGCAGCAGAACATGCGCGTGGAGGGCGACGTTCACCTCGGTCAAGGTCGTCCCGACGTGCTCCTCCGAGTACAGGTCGATCCCGCCGAGTTTGGCTTCGACCTTCTGCGCGCCCGTCTCGGTGAGGTGGACATTGCGGCTGTCGGAGTCGGTGTCGTAGTCGTCGCCCGCGACCAATTCGCCTACCAGCCTGATGATTTCGAGCTTCGGGAGCTCGCGGTGCGACGTGCCGGCAAGCACCAGCGGGACGAGCGCCTCGTCCACGAGTACCGAGTCGGCTTCGTCGATCAACGCCACGTCGGGGTTCGGCGACACCAGGTCGTCGACGTCGGTGACCAGCTGGTCGCGCAGGACGTCGAAGCCGATCTCGTTGATGGAGGCATAGGTGATGTCGCACTTGTATGCGGCGCGCCGCTGCGCGGCGGTCGAGTCGGCGGTGACCCAGCCGACGGTCAGCCCCATCGCTTCCAGCAGCGGGCCCATCCATTCGGCGTCGCGCTTGGCGAGGTAGTCGTTGATGGTGACGACGTGCACGTGCCGGCCCGCGAGCGCATAGCCTGCCGCGGCGATGGCTCCGGAGAGCGTCTTACCCTCGCCGGTGGCCATCTCGACGACGTCGCCCGCCAGCATGCGCAGAGCGCCGAGCAGCTGCACGTCGAACGGGCGGAGGCCGGTCGTGCGCTCCGAAGCCTCGCGGGCGATCGCGAGGAACTGCGGTATGTCCTTCGCCTCTGCGAGATCTTTGAGGTGAAGCAGCTCGGTGGCCTTCTTCAACTGCTCGTCGTCGAGGTCAGCAGCCTTCGCATCGAAATCCTCGGACGCTTTCACCTGCGAGAGCGAGCGGCCCTGGTCCCTCTCGGTGCTCGCGCCGAGCAGCTTCCAGAACCGGTTGCCGACACCACCTGAGGTGCGGGTCTTCGTCTTCGCCACGAGAGCTACGGTACGCGGCGGTCTTCTTGCACCGCGAGCGTGCGGGTCTGCACCCGACACGCCGGGCGGAAGCGTGCGTCTTCGCACCCTCGTGGGCGGCGGCGGTGCGCCGGCTCGCGAGGATGTTATCGGCCGATCGAGAAGTCGATCCGGACCGAGTCGGTCACCGTTTCGAAGCCGATGCGCTGATAGATGCCGTTGGAGGTCGGGTTGGCCAGATCGGCGTACAGCACCACCTCATCGACGCCGCCCCGGCGCGCGACCTCGGCGGCCGCGGCTGTGACGGCAGAGCCGTAGCCGCGACCTCGGCAACCCCGCGGCGTGAAAACGGGGCCGATGCGCGATACCCCCGCGGCGGGCGCCCGCAACATCGCCATGCTCACCGGCGTGCCGCCGTCGTCCCAGAGCACGAAGCGGTCGCCGACGGCGTTCGCGTTGTCGACGAACCGCCGACCCGCGGCCTGATCGCGCTGGTGGTTGAAGGTCTCGACGAAGAAGTGCTCAACCCAGTCCGTCAGCACGTCGGCGTCGGCGCGTACGGCTTCGCGGTGCCCGCCGGATACATTTCGCGGCGTTTGCAGTTCGCCCAGCCGGTAGAGGCATTCCTCTGTTGAGACGGCGCCGCCGCACCCGGTGACCTCTCGCCACGCCTCGGCGAATGCAAGCGCCATGTCGCGTTTGCCGCGAACGCCGCCGAGTTCAGGGCGGGTCCGTGCCAGTTCGATCGCAACGGTGCGCTGTGCATCGATCGGAATTCCATTGCACGCCAACGGGTACGGCGGTGTCTGCAGTGCGGCGCCGACAGGGATGCCGTCATTCCACGTCGTGACGAGAAGTGCGTCGTCGCCGAATCTGTTGGACCGCAGCATGGTCAGCTCGATCGTGTTGGCCACTGGATCGCGGCGATACAGCGGCTCCGCGATCTCGCGGAACTCGTCGGCGGAATGGTGTACGCGCATATGCACGTCCCCAGCATGGCGACAATCCCTGCGCGCGTCGAACGAATTAGAGGTCGCGAGCGTGCGCACTTGTACAGATTTGCGCGGTGTGTTGCGTGCAGACATGCACGCTCGCGGGGCAAGGTGCCGCCGGCTCGCGGGGCCTCAGGCGAGGTTGGACCGACGCGGGTATGCGATTGCGGGATCGGTCAGCGTGTTCACCACCGCGGGCACGCTCGCCGCGAACGCGCGTTCAAGGGCGGGCCGGAGTTCGGCGGGCGTCGATACCAGCTCGCCATGACCGCCGAGGGCCTTGACCACCTCGTCGTATCGGGTGCCCGGTCGCAGTTCGGCGACAACCGAATATCCGTACAACATTTCCATCGGGTGCTTCTCCAGCGCCCATATCCCGTTGTTGCCGATCACCGAGACGACGTGAACGCCGTGACGTACCAGTGTGTCCCACTCCATCCCGCTGAAGCCGAACGCGCCATCACCTTGCAGCAGGACCACCTGCCTTTCCGGATGGGCCAGCTTGGCGGCCAGCGCGTAGCCGGGTCCCGACCCAAGGCAGCCGAACGGCCCGCTGTCCAGCCATGCGCCTGGCACGTAACTGTCGATCACCCGCCCGGCGTACGACCCGAAGTCGCCCGCATCGATCACCACGATCGCGTCGCGGTCGAGCAGCGGCTTGAGTTCGGCGTACACCCGCATCGGGTGCAGCGGGCTACGGTCGTCGGCGAGCTCCGCCTCCTCGGCTGCGCGGCCGGCGGATTCCACGGCGCGCAGATCGCCGACCCAGGATTCGTGGTCCGTCGGCGGCCCGGCTGCCAGTGCCGAAAGCGTCGCGGTCAGATCGCCGTACAGTTCGGCGGCCACCTCGCGGGGATGCGGCCGCTCCGGCACCACGCGGTCGGCGACGATCAGCTTGGTCTGTTCGCCGAACACGCCGCCGAACCCGAGCCGGAAGTCCATCGGCACGCCGACCACCAACGCAACGTCGGCCTCCTTCAACGCCTTTGACCGCGCGCGTGAGAATGCCAACTCGTGGTCGGCGGGTACGGTCCCCCTGGCCATGCCGTTCATCAGCACCGGGATGCGCTTCGCCTCGGCAAGCGACAACAGCGCCCCCTCGGCATGCCCCCACCACACGTTGGTGCCCGCCATGATCACCGGCCGCTGCGCGCCCGCGAGGAGGTCGACGGCGACGCCGAGCGCGTCGCCGTTGGCCTGGGCCGGCTTCGGCAGCGACCCGAGAGCGCCCGGTTCGCCTGCGTCATCGGCTTGGCCGAACACGTGATCCATCGGGAAGTCGATGAACGCGACACCGGTCGGCGTACCCCCGACGCCCATCGCCGCGCGCAGCGCATCGTCGACGAGTCCGCCCACCGCGTCTGCCGACTGCGCGGTCGCAGCGAATCGGGTCAGCGGCGCGACGAACGGGACATGATCGATCTCCTGCAGAGAGCCCTGGCCCCAGCGCAACGCGGGTGCCCGGCCGCCGAGCACCAGCAGCGGCGACTGGTTCTGCTGTGCGGCGCCCATCGCGCTCATCCCGTTGGTCACCCCCGGCCCCGCGGTCAGCGCCGCCACTCCCGGCACCCGGGTCACCTTCGACCAACCCTCGGCCGCGAAGGCCGCGGTCTGCTCGTGTCTTGTGTCGATGAGCCGGACACCTTCGGAGCGGCAGCCGTCGTAGATGGAGAACAAGTGCCCGCCCGAGAGCGTGAAGATCGTGTCGATACCGCTTGCCCGCAATCGGCGGGCGATCAGGTGCCCGGCGCCGATCTTGTCGAATACGGAAGCATCGTTGCTCATGGCCGCAGCATAATCACACTCGTGGTCGATACCGACGTGGTGATAGCAGGGGCAGGCCCGATCGGCCTTACGGCGGCGATCGAACTCGCCCGCCGGGGAGTCGACCTCCGGATCGTCGACCCCATCCTCGACCCGCCGCAATATGCCAAAGCTGTTGGTGTGCAACCTCGTACGCTCGAGGTATTCGAAGGTATGGGGGTTCTGAACCGCGTCCTCGATGCGGCGACCCAGATGTTCGGCCAGATCGTCTTCGTGAACGGCGACAAGGTCGGCGAGGTCGAGTTCGGCACGCCCGGCGACATCCCGTTCGGTTTCATCGCGATCCCCCAGTACGCGACCGAGCGCATTCTCCGGGAGGAACTCGCGATGCTCGGGGTGCAGGTCGAACGTGGCCTGCGCGTTACCGGCTTCGACCAGGATCCTGACGGCGTGACCGCGACGTTGGACGGCGACGGTGGCCGGCAGACCGTGCGTTCGGGCTACCTCGTCGGCGCCGACGGCGCGCACAGCGTGATCCGCAAGACGCTGGGGTTGACGTTCGAGGGGGCGGCGTTCGAGGAGCAGTACATGCTCGGCGACGTCGAGGTGGACTGGTCGCTGCCGAGGGGTTGGGCCGTGCGATCCATGCACCAGAGCGAGGGCAAGACCGACGACCTCCTTGTGTGCATCCCCCTCCCTGGGCGCGGACGCTACCGGATGTCGATGTTGGTGCCCGACGACCTCGTGGCCGCACCGGCGGGGGGCGGCGACGGCATCGCGCATGGCTTCGAGGGCCCGCGCAAACCGGATCTAAGGCACATCCAGGCGGTGCTGGATCGGCTCTCCCCCGAAGCCGTCACCGCGCGGAATCTGCGGTGGTCCTCGGTGTTTCGCATCAGCCACCGCATCGTCGACTCGTATGGCCGAGGCAGGGTCTTCGTCGCAGGCGATGCGGCACACATCCATCCACCGACCGGCGCGCAGGGGATGAACACCGGCATCCAGGATGCACACAACCTGTCATGGAAGTTGGCGCTCGCACTGTCCGGCGATGCCGCGTCGGGGCTGACGGACAGCTACGACGTCGAGCGGCGGCCTGTCGGCGAGGAAGTCGTCGGCCGAACCGTACGCAGCGCACGGGAAGGCATCGGCGCCGACTCGACCGACCCCGACTTCGTGATACGTCGCGAGGCGCAGTTGCTGATCCGCTACGACGACAGCCCGATCGTCGCGCCAGGTGCTGGCGGGCGGGCACCCGACGCGATCGGCCTGACTCGCGGCGCCGTCACGGGCTCGTTCCGGCTGTTCTCGCTGATGAATCGACGGGACCACGCCCTGTTGCTGTACGCCGGCGACGATGCGACTTCAGCCGATGTGGCGTTGTTCGAGCGCGCCGCGGGTGCAGCCGTCGCGGCGGCGCGTGGTCGCATCGAGGTGTACCTGGTCGCCGCACCCGACGCCGACGTGGACGGCACCGTGTTGCCTCTCATCCGCGACAGCGCGAAGGATTTCGGCCACACGTACGGCGCCGCCGCGTCGTGGGTGTATGTCGTGCGGCCGGACGGCTATCTCTCCTTCATGTCCTCACCGGTCGACACCGACGGCCTGGTTGCCCATCTGGCCTCCACCTTCGGCACAAGCGTGTCGGCCACGGCGGCGCCCGACCTGCGGTAGCTTCGCCGCAGGCCGGCTCCGGCGGGAGGGAGGTGTCGCGCGGTGGACACCGGCACGTTCAGGTCATCGATCGACTGGGGCCATGAACTCGTCAACTCCTCCGTATGGGTGCTTGTGGCGTTCGTCATTGCCGCGCCATGCCTGATCGCAGCGCTCGTGGTGGTCGGCAGGACGACCGAATGGGGCCGCCAGTTCTGGCGAATCACCGGGCCGTACTTCGTGGGCAGGGACAGCCTCGTGGTGTGGGGCATGTTGGCGTTGCTGCTGTTGTCGACGATCATCGCGGTCCGCATCATCGTGCTGATCAGCTACTACACCAACGACGTCTTCACCTCGCTGCAGGTCGCGCTTGCCGGAATGGCCACCGGCCGAAGCGATGTCACCGATTCGGGCATCCACGGGTTCTGGGTGACGATCGGGATCTTCCTCATCCTCGCCGCGGTGCACGTCGTGCTCAGCCTGGCCGACATGTACCTGACGCAGCGCTTCATCATGCGATGGCGAATTTGGCTGAGCGCCAGGCTGATCGACGACTGGCTCGGCGACTTCGCCTACTACCGGCGCCAGTTCTTCCGTCGTCCAAACGACAACCCCGACCAGCGTATCCAGCAGGACATCGACATCTTCACCACCGGGGTGGGTGGTCAGCCGAACAACCCGGCGTACGGATCGAGTACCACGTTGTTGTTCGGCGCCGTGGGCGCCGTGCTGTCGGTGATCGCATTCGGCGCGATTCTCTGGCAGCTGTCGGGAGTTCTGACGCTCGGCGGGTTCACGCTGCCACGCGCGCTGTTCTGGATCGTCATCGCCTACGTGCTTGCCGCGACCGTCATCGCGTTCGTCATCGGCAGACCCCTGATCCAATTGAGCTACCTCAACGAACTGCGTAACGCAGGCTTTCGCTACGCGCTGGTGCGGGTGCGGGACGCCAGCGCCGCCATTGGCCTCTACCGGGGCGAGGACACCGAACGCCGACTGCTCGGCGGGCGACTGTCGGAGGTGATGACGAACTACGGCGACTGGCTCAACCGCATGGTGCGGTTCACCGGCTGGAATCTGACGGTGAGCCAGGCGATCAACCCGTTGCCGTACGTCGTTCAGGCGCCACGACTCTTCGCGGGCAGCATCTCTTTCGGTGATGTCATCCAGTCGGCGACGGCGTTCGTCACCATCCACAACGCGCTGTCGTTCTTCCGGGAGGCCTACGACGAGTTCGCGAGCTACCGCGCCGCGGTGATCCGCCTCGACGGGTTGGTCGAGGAGAACGCCCGCGCGCGCCAGTTCACCCAGGTGACCACGGCGAGCACTGCCGACGGGTCGCTGTCGGTCGAAGGTGTCGAGGTACGAACTCCCGACGGCGCGAAACTCATTCGGGCGCTTGACTTCAGCCTCGAGCCGGCTGACACGCTACTGGTGAGTGGACCGTCCGGAATCGGCAAGACCGTGCTGATGCAGAGCCTCGCCGGGCTGTGGCCGTTCGTGTCGGGAAGCGTCCGGTTACCGGCGGGCAGGCGGGCGGCGATGTTCGTGCCTCAGCTGCCCTATCTCCCCCTCGGCGACCTGCGGGCCGTCACCTCCTATCCCAACGAGGAGGGCGCTATCGACGACAGGGAGATACAGCAGGCCCTGATCAAGGTCGCCCTTCCGCACCTGGCCATCCGGCTCAACGACGTCGGCGACTGGGGAAAGGCGCTGTCGGTCGGAGAGCAGCAGCGCATCGCGTTCGCCCGGATTCTGCTCACCAAGCCGAGGGCGGTGTTCCTCGACGAGTCGACGTCGGCGCTTGACGAGGGTCTCGAGCTGACGCTCTACGAGCTGATCCGGGTCGAGCTGCCGGAGATGATTTTGGTCAGCGTGAGCCATCGGGCCACTGTGGAACAGTTCCACGCCCGCCAGCTCGAGCTCGTCGGCGGAGGGCAGTGGCGGCTGGACACGCTGACCACCGGCAGTTGAGACGTCCGCAACGATGGCCGCAGCTTGTCGGGGTACCTTGCCCGCATGGAATCGGAAATGTGGACTCCGACGCTCGACTGGGGAAACGAGCTCTGGGTATCGCTGGTTTGGCTCGGGAAAGCCTGGGCGATCGCCGCGGTTGCCACCTTGGTCATCGGCGTCCTTATTGTCCGCTCCACTGTCTGGGGTAAGCAGTTCTGGCGCATCACCGGCGACTATTTCTCGGGTGCCGAAAGCGCCAAGGTCTGGCTGTGGCTGGGCGCGATCCTGCTGGTGGTGATGGCGGGCGTGCGGGTCGATGTGCTGCTCAGCTACTACAGCAACGACATGTCGAACGCCTTCCAGGCCGTCGCGGGTGGGCTCAGCACCAACAACGAAGCGCTCAAGGAATCGGGGAAGCGGGGCTTCTACTTCTCGATGTTGACCTTCTCCGTCCTGGCCACCCTCTTCATTGCGCAGCTGTTGATCGACATGTTCATGGTGCAGCGATTCTGTCTCGCGTGGCGAGCCTGGCTGACCGACCAACTCACCGGCGACTGGCTCGACGGCAAGGCGTACTACCGGTCCCGCTTCATCGACGACAAGATCGACAACCCAGATCAGCGCATCCAAGGCGATATCGACATCTTCACCGCCAACAACGGGCCATTGCCCAACGTTCCGTACTACTCCTCGCAGAACACCCTGCTGTTCGGCGCGATCAGCGCGGTGGCGTCCATCGTCTCGTTCACCGCAATCCTGTGGAGTCTTTCCGGGCCGATGACGCTGCCCTTGATCCAATACGACCTCCCGCGAGCGATGTTCTGGATCGGCATCGTGTTTGTGCTCTTCGCGTCGGTCATCGCGTTCTGGATCGGCAGACCGATCATCTGGCTTTCGTTCCGCAACGAGAAGTTCAACGCGGCTTTCCGGTACGCCCTGGTGCGGCTGCGCGACTCGTCCGAAGCGGTCGCCTTCTACCGCGGCGAAATCGCCGAGCGGACCGGCCTGCGAAGAATGTTCTCCGCTGTCGTCGACAACTACAAGCGGTATGTGCTGCGGTCGTTGGGTTTCAACGGTTGGAACTGGTCGATGGGTCAGTTGATCGTGCCGCTGCCCTACCTGCTGCAGTTCCCGCGGTTCTACAGCGGTGAGATCATGCTCGGTGCGATGTCGCAGTCCGCGTCGGCATTCGGTTCGATTCAGAGCGGGCTGTCCTGGTTCCGCAATGCCTACGATCTGTTCGCCGGCTACCGTGCCGCGATCATCCGGCTCCATGGCCTTGTCACCGCCAATGAAGAGGGCAGAGCGCTGCCGACGATCACGACGACCCCGTGCATAGACGGCACGGTTGAGCTCACCGACGTCGAGGTCCGGACACCGGACGGCAAGCAGCTCATCAACCCACTCGATCTCCGCCTCGAGGTGGGCGACACGATGGTGGTCACCGGACAGTCGGGTGTCGGGAAGACGACACTGCTGCGCAGTCTCGCAGAGTTGTGGCCGTTCACATCCGGCACATTGACGCGTCCGTGCGGGCCCAACGAGACCATGTTCTTGTCGCAGATGCCCTATGTCCCGCTCGGCGACCTCCGCGCCGTGGTGACCTATCCGAACGAGGAAGGGTCCATCAACGACGAGACACTCAAGCGCACGCTGGAGAAAGTGGCCCTACCGCATCTCATCCCCCGGCTCGACGAAGTGTTGGACTGGGCCAAGGTGCTCTCCCCCGGCGAACAGCAGCGGATCGCATTCGCCCGCATCCTGTTGACCAAACCGAAGGCGGCCTTCCTCGACGAGTCCACGTCGGCACTCGACGAAGGTCTGGAATATCTGCTGTACAGCCTGGTGCGGACAGAACTGCCGGACACGATTCTGGTCAGCGTGAGCCACCGCAAGACCGTCGAGCAGCACCACACGCACGAACTCGTACTGCTCGGCGAAGGCGATTGGCGGTTCGGCCGGGTCGAGGGCGAAGAGAAAGAACCCGCGCCGGTGTGATGATGCCGGGTAGCTTCCCGGCATGGAAACGTTCACGCCGTCCCTCGACTGGGGCGACGAGCTCATCGCGTCCGGCTTGTGGGTGGCGAAAGCCTGGGTGTTCGCCGCGATCGGAATTCTTCTCGCGGGTGCGCTACTCGCGCGGTACACGGCCTGGGGCAAGCAGTTCTGGCGCGTCACCGGTGGTTACTTCAAGGGCCGCGACAGCATCCCGGTGTGGGCGCTGTTCGGCGTTCTTCTGATATTGGTGATGGTCGACGTGCGCCTCTCCGTCTTATTCACTTATCAGTCGAATGACCAGTTCTCGGCTCTGCAAGCAGCTTTTTCGGATGAGGGTGACGCAAAAGACATTGCGATTCAAGGATTTTGGAGTGCAATGCTGATCCTTGCCGGTTTGGTCATCGCGAAAGTCACCCGCACCCTCCTCGACACCTATCTGATGCAACGCTTCATCATCAGGTGGCGGGTCTGGCTCACACACCGCTTGATGGGTGACTGGTTGGATGGTGATGCCTACTACCGGTCGCGGTTCATCGACGAGCCGATCGACAACGCGGACCAACGGATCCAGCAGGACATCGACGTCTTCACGACCGGAACGGGCCCCGAGACGAACACGTTCACCGTCAGTACCGCGCAGACGCTGGTGTTCGCCACGGTGTTCTCCGTCGTATCGATCATCGAGTTCACGCCGATTCTCTGGAACCTTTCGGGTCCGCTACCGATATTCGGATTCACCATTCCGCGGGCTTTGTTCTGGATCGCGCTGCTGTGGGTGGCGGTCACTACTGTGGTCGCGTTCTGGATCGGCCGTCCGCTGACCCGTTTGACGTTCCGAAACGAGCTCACCAACGCCGCCTTTCGCTACGCACTGGTCCGCGTGCGCGAAGCGGGTGAGGCCATCGGCCTCTATCGCGGCGAGCATGCCGAGCGTGGCGAGTTGACGAGCAGGTTCGCGGCGATCATCGCGAACTACCGGGCGTTCGTCCGCAGAGGAATCGCATTCATCGGCTGGAACAGGTCGGTGAACGAGATCGTCGACCCGCTGCCGACAATCATCCAGGCGCCTCGGCTGTTCGCAGGCGAGATTCAGTTCGGCGATGTCACGCAGTCGGCGGGCGCATTCAGTCAGTTGCAGAGCTCGTTGTCGTTTTTCCGCTCCGTCTACGATGCGTTCGCCGGTTACCGCGCCGCCATCATCCGCCTGCACGGGCTGGTGATCGCCAACGAAACAGCAAGGGAACTTCCGTCTTTGACCGCGCTGCCGAGCACCGACGGCTCGGTGGAACTCCACAGTGTCGAGGTGCGAACACCGGCTGGCGAGCGGCTCATCGACCCACTCGACATGCGACTCGATCCTGGCGAGTCGCTGGTGATCGCCGGCAGCTCGGGCAGCGGTAAGACCACCTTGCTGCGCAGCCTGGCGCAGCTGTGGCCGTTCACATCAGGCACCCTGCGCCGACCGCAGGACGACACCATGTTCCTGTCCCAACTTCCCTACGTGCCGTTGGGTGACCTTCGCGCCGCGGTCACCTATCCCGGTGACTCCGGCGCGTATTCGGACGACGCGGTCAGGTCCGCCCTGGAGTCCGTATCGCTCGGGCACCTCGGCAGTCGCCTCGGCGAGACCGCGGACTGGTCGAAGGTGCTGTCACCCGGTGAGCAGCAGCGCATCGCGTTCGCGCGCGTGCTGTTGGCCAAACCCAAGGCGGTGTTCCTCGACGAAGCGACGTCGGCGCTGGACGAGGGGCAGGAGTTCGCGCTCTATCGCGCGCTGCGCACCCAGCTGCCGGACTGCATCGTGGTCAGCGTCAGCCATCGACCGACGCTGGACCAGCATCACGACCGCCGCCTCGAACTGCTCGGTGACGGCGCCTGGCGGTTCGAGCCGGTCTAGGCCTTGGCAGCGCGGGTCCCTGCGCGACGACCGAAGAACGACCCCTCGCCGAGCTGGGTGCCGCTGGAGTAGCCTTTGCCGTCCTGGGCGATGTTGGACGCGCAGGCACCCGCGGCGTACAGACCCGGAACAACGGTGCCGTCCTCCCGCAGAACCTGGCCGTCGATCGTCACCGCCAACCCGCCCATGGTGAACCCGGAGTACATCGCGACGCCCAGCGAAAGGTTGAACGCCGCCCACGGCCCCTTCGTCTGCGGCGCAACGTATTCCGGCTGCTTGTGGAACTCGGGGTCCTCCCCGTGTGCCGCATGTTCGTTGTAGCGGTCGAGCGTCTCGACCAGATTTCCCTCGGGAATCCCGAGCGCGGCCTCCATCTCCTCGACCGTCTCCCAGCCGTCGATGAACCGGATCAGCGGCATCTCAGGCATCTGCATGTGCTCTTCGTCGACGATGAGGTACGCGATCTGTTCGGGTTGTTCGAGCACGAAGGCCGATGTGCGGGAGTGGTAGGAGTCCTCGGTCACGAACCGCTTACCGTCCTTGTTGACGATGATCCCGGTGAGCAGGATCTGCGGCGGGTACGCGGCCGCGGTGATGAACAGCTGATCGAGGTTCTCCGCGACGCCGCCCGCCGAGACACCCAGCCGGATGCCGAGTCCGTCGTCGTTGGGGTTGCCGAGAATGTAGGGCTCGACGACGCCGTGGTGCTTGGTGCGTCGCTTCTGCCCGAGCGCGGGCGTGTGCTCGGCGACCATTTCAGGGTTCATGGCAAACCCGCCGGCGGCGATGATGACCGACTTCGCCTTGACCGCACCGGTTTCGGTGAAGTGTTTCCAGCGCACTCCGACAACAGCACCGTCGCTCACAACCAGGTTCGTCGCGCCGGTCTCATAGCGGATCTCTACACCGAGTTCGTCAGCGCGCTTGAGCAGGAGATCGATGACCATCGCAGCACCGCCGAGTTCACCGGGCACCGGTACCGAATGGCCACGGGGTGCCGGCTTCGCCTTCTCGGTGAACGGATACACCTTCTCGTTGCCCGTGTACGACAGGCCCTCGGTGCCTGGCGGAACGACGATCTTGCCGGGATAGAAAGTGCGCTCGAACTGAAAGCCCAGGTCCTCCAACCAGTTGAAGTGCTCGACGCTGCCGTCGCAGTACGCCCGGATCTTCTCGTGGTCCGGGTCGGGAGACACTGCGACGAGGTAGGAGTACATCTCCTCGGCGCTGTCGTCGTGACCGGTCGCCTGCTGCACCGCGGTACCGCCGCCGAGATAGAAGTGACCGCCCGCCATCGCGCTCGTGCCGCCCGCCGCGGCGGCCTTCTCCAGCACCAGCACCCGCGCGCCTGCCGCTGCAGCACTGACCGCTGCCGCCCCGCCGGAGATGCCGAAGCCGATAACCACGACGTCGATGTCGGCTGACCACCTCGTCACGTCTGCGGCGTCGACGGTCTCCGGGATCTGAGTGCTCACTGCTGCTCCTGCTTCACGTAATCGAAGAACGCCCGAATCTCGGGCGTGATGTGCGCGATCTCTATATACGGGACGCCTGCCGACTCGGCGCTGACGTACGCGAACTCCATTCCGCCCGGCATCGTTCCGCGCTGCACCACCTCCGCGTCGCCGACCGCAGCGTCCACGTCTTCGGCCTCCACGCAGATGTGGTGTAGCCCGGGACCCGCACGGTCGAGGAACTCGCTGTACACGCTTTCGCCCGTCACAGGGGCGATCAACTCCAGTTGGGTGTCCCCGGCGTAGCTGAACGAGATGTGGGCCACGAAATCCGCCGGGCGGCCGCGATAGGTGCAGATGTCCGGGCCGAAGTGAACGTCGGGAACGCGGATCCACTTCTTGGCGCCCAACAGCGTGGTCAGTGCGCTTTCGGTGGCGTCGAGATCGGTGGTCACCCACGCGATCTGGACAGGTGTCTGGTCATGCATCGCACACGAGGATATCTCCGGCATGCGCAGCTGGCTAGAACGTGTTCTAGTTCTCCCCCAGGTAGGCGGCGATGCACCGGTCCGCGGACAAGCGCGCGCAGTCCGGATCGGCGCCCGCTGCGACATTCGCCCGATACCACGCCTCGCCCGTCTCCTTCGTGAAGCGGCGGCCCTCGTCGGAGGTCATCCAGTGCTGGCCTCGTGACCGCTCGACTGTTTCGCCGGTCGCGAGGTGGATCGTCAGGCCGACAAGTGCACCGTCGTAGCCCATTCCGGTGGCGCCAGGACCAAATTGCTCCCAGCGGTCGTCGACATGGGCGATATGTTGCAGTTCGAAGCGGGACCGGGAGGGGCCGTCATCGAAGATCCGCACCTCGATCCAGCTGAGGTCATCGCCGCACTCCCAGGTGGCGGTGAACTCGCGCGGCGGATCGCACGTCAGAACGGTGCCGTTGGCGTTGCCATCGAGTTGGTACTGCCCGCCGACCCGGAGATCGCCGGTGATCGGTAGGAACCACCGCGGAATCCGTTCGATGTTCGTACACGCGTCCCATAGGTCGGCGGCATCGGTCTCGTATGACTGGCTGATTGTGACGACGCGGGCCTGCCCCGCATCCAGTGTCCGGTCGCCTACCGTGCGCTGCACGGCGTTGATCTGATGGTCGACGTCAATCATGTTGCGCTCCTTCGTCGTTGCCGCTTACCACGGGCGACCTCGGTGGCCAGGGCGTCGAGTCTCGGCGTCCAGAAGCGGCGGAATCCGGCCAGCCACTCGTCGACGTCGCGCAGAGCCTCCCCGTTGACGGAGTACAGCCTGCGCTGGCCTTCGGGGCGCACCGAAGTGAAGCCGTTGTCCCGCAACACCTTCAAGTGCTGCGAAACGGCGGGCTGACTGATCTCGAACTCGGGCTGGATGGTCGCCCCGATGGCGCCCGCGGTCATCTCACCGTCGGCGAGGAGTTCGAGGATGCGTCTTCGGACCGGTTCACCGAGAACGTCGAACGCGTGCACGTCCGTAACACTAAAAGTTCAGACTTATATAAGTCAAGCCTTCAGTTTGGAGCTCAACGGGTCGCCGACGCCGACTGCAGGACGTCTTCGCGGGCCTGCTGGCTTGCGGTCAACCACGACACGGCGGCCGGGTAGTTTCCCCAGGTGCTGTTGAACATCCCGACGATGGCAGCGCGCCCGTCGGGTGCCACGACATACACCGGGCCGCCGGAATCCCCCTTCTGGCTGACGATGCCGTTGGCCATCGTGAACCAGCCGTTGTTGACCGACTCGATGTTCCCGCAGCTCTCCCCGGTGACCACGCCGAAGTGGCAGACTCCTAGCCCCGGCGTCGGCACGATGCCCGGATCTGCGTACAGGATGCGGCCGCCCGGCAGGATGTCGTTGACGGCGATATCCGGTGCGAGGCTGATGGCCTCCCAGTCGGAGATCATGTGGTCGGTCGCGACGGTGGCGCCGTCGGGTGTGTTGTCACGGAACATCGACAAGGTGCCGATCGGATTGTTCTGGTTGTCGACGACCGGTCCGTCGCCGCGGCAGTGACCCGCCGTGAACGCGGTGCGCGCACCGGGATCGACGAATCCGAGCGTGCACACGCTCGAGCCCTGGTGGATCTCCATTCCCGGATAGACGAGCACACCGGGATCGGCTTGTGCGGGCGCCGAGGGAACGGTCAGCGCAAAGATCGGGGCGGCCGCGACGGCGGCCAGTGAGCGCAACCATTGTCGGCGCACTGTGATCTCCGATTCGTTGGGGTCAGTGGGGTTCCACCCTACCGGCGCGGGTCCACACAGCAAGGCAGCCCGGGCCATTCGGCCCGGGCTGCCTGCGTCACTTCGGCTAAGGAATCGTCAGCACCTGACCCGGATGGATCAGGTCGGGGTTGCTGATGCCACTGGCAGCGGCGATCTGGTGGTACTTGTTGCCGTCGCCGTAGAAGCGTTCGGAGATCGCCCACAGGGTGTCACCGGAGACCACCGTGTACGTGCGCGGAGCAGGCGGCGGTGGCGGTGGGGGCGGAGGCGGCGGTGCCGGCGCCTCGGCGGGCGGCAACGGTTCCTCGGCCGCGGCGGGTGCGACTTCGGGAGACGCCTCGGGCGCTGCGGCGTCACCAACGATTGGTGGTGGCGGCGCCTCATCGGTGTTGGTGCCCGACGCCCATGCGACACCGTCGAATCCGTACACCACGACGTTGCGGTCGTCCTGCAGGATCAGCCGGACGTCCTTGGCGCCCTTGGTATCGGTGTGCCAGATCGGCTTGTCCGGCGTGTAGAGCACGACGTTGCCGTCCTTCTGCACCTCGAGGCGCTCGGCGTCCTGGCCGTTCGTGCCGGTCGACCACACCGCGTCGTTACCCGAATACAGCACCAGGTTGCCGTCATCCTGGAGGGTGAGGTTGTACGCGCCGTTGTTCGAAGTCAGTGATTGCCCGCGTTCGAGCTTCTCGCCTATGGCGAGCCTGTCAGTCACGTCTTTACGCCCCTTTCCAAGGCGACATCCGGTCGTCGATCGACGTGGACGTCATGTTCCCCAAAAAACCAACGCGGCTGAGCTTACTGATCTTGCTTTGGCGTGTGGGCAGTTCGGATCGGCCCAATCCAAACGTCGTGCCAACGCTACGTGGACTATCAGGAATCGAAGCCGAGGCCGAGCGCGTCCAGCGTTCGCAGCAGGACGTTGCGCCGGCCCGCGGAGTGGTCGGCGCGGTCAAGCGACCATCGAGTGGCCTGGATTCCGATGCTGGCCAATGGCTCAGGGGGGAACGGCAAGGGACGTTTGCGGACCATTTCCAATTCGGTTCGTTTGGTCGGCCTGCCGTCGAGCAGGTCGAGGCAGACGTCGGCGGCGAAGCGGGCCGCGCCAACGCCGAGTCCGGTGAAGCCGTTGACATAGGCGACCCGGCCGCCGCGGGCCATCCCCCAGTGCGCGCAGAACCGCGTGCTGGTGTCGATGGCGCCGGCCCAGCGATGGCTGAAGCGGACATCATCCAGTTGAGGAAAGGTGATGAAGAAGTGGGCGGCGAGCGACCGATAGCTGGCCGGCCGGTCCTCGTAGGCCGCCTTGACCTTGCGCCCGAAGTGGTAGATGGCGTCGTAGCCACCCCAGACGATGCGATTGTCGGCCGAGAGCCGGTAGTAGTGAAATTGGTTGGCGGAGTCGCCGATTCCCTGTCGGTTGGCCCATCCGATGCGGCTGAGCTGCTCGTCTGTGAGTGGCTCGGTGGCGAGCACATAGTCATAGACCGGAATGGTCTGCAGGCGGTTGCGCACGACGAGGCTGGGGAAGACGTTGGTCGCCAGCACGGCCTGTTCGGCGATGACTGCGCCGCCGCCCGCCGAGAACGTGAGCGGTCCGCTCGCTCCGTCCATCGCGGTGATGTTGGTGTGTTCGAATATGTGCACACCCGCATCCGCGCAGGCGCGGGCGAGTTCGAACGCGAGCTTGGCGGGATGGACGATGGCAGTCGAGTCAGGGCTGAACAGGCCCGCGAGATAGGTCGGCGAGGCAACCTCGGCGCGCACCTCGTCCTGCGTGACGAACTGACCCTCGCCGTCGTCGGCGGCTTCCTGCAGCCAGGTCACCTGGTGTGGCTCCGTCGCCACCGACAGCATCCCCGTGCGCTGCCAGTCGACGTCGAGTCCTAGCTGCGTGATATCGGCTTGCATACCGTCGAGGTTCTCTGAGCCCATTGCTTCGAGCGTGTCGATTTCGTTGGGCCAGCGCGCCTTTCCGTTTGCGGCGCCGTGGGTCAGGCTGGCATCGACGAAGCCGCCGTTGCGGCCAGAAGCCGCCCATCCGACGCGTTCGGCGTCGACCAGTACGATCTTCTGGTTCGGATTGCGCTGTGCGGCATGCAATGCCGTCCACAGCCCGGTGTAACCCGCGCCAACCACCAGCAGGTCGGCGGTGACAGACCCGGACAGGGTTTCATAGGACGGCCTCGGCATGTCCAGCCACATAGAATCGAAGTCGCTCGCCGCGAGCGACCGGTCGATGAGGCGAGGGTCTACGTGGGAATCGAACACCGTCTGCACACCGCGACACTACGGGGTGGAGAAGGGCCTGCGACATTAAATCGGTTGCCGGCACCGCAATGATGGGGTGACCCCGTCGGTCCGCGAGCTGTGCGCCCCGACCGTCGAACATCGCCATTTGCCTGCTCGATATCGACGAACGAAGTCGGCGTGACCGGCTGCGTCGGCTCGGTGATCCCGAGGAGCTGCTCCCCCGCCATGCCGTGTTCGCCGATTGGATGCGCGAACACCCCCACGACCCCCGGCACATGCCGCACGTGCTCAGCACCGACGGATGGCCGGACATGCAATGGTCGCGATTGACGAACATCCCTGCCCATCGATGGCAGATCAGCGTCATCACGGCTCGAACAAGTCCAGGGTCGAGGCGAATCAGGCTGCACTGCAGTGGGTTACCGACGCAATCGCGGGCCGCGCTCCGGCGTTCAGGCAGTCAACCGCCGCGAGCTCCTGTCGGCGAACCGCGCCAGGACTGGACCGAGGACCGCGAGGATGAAGACGTATGGCGTGGCGACCGCACCGACCGCGGCGCTCGACAAGCCGACCAAACCGATTATGACGAGCGAGAACTCACCGCGCGCGACAAGCGCCGTACCGGCACGCCACTGGCCGCGTCGTGCCACGCCGTCGCGCCTGGCCGCGAACTGCCCCGTCCATATCTTGGTGACTGCTGTGACCAGAGCCAGAGCCAAGGCTGCGGGCAACATCGGGACCAACGAGCTGGGAGCGACCGAAAGCCCGATCGCCACGAAGAATACCGCCGCAAACAGATCGCGCAGCGGGGACAGCACCTGGCGTGCGCGGTCGGCCGTTTCTCCGGTGAGCGTCAGGCCGACCAAGAATGCGCCGACCGCCGCCGACGCGTGAATGAACTCGGCCAGTGCGGCCACGGTCAAGGTCAGGCCCAGGATCCGTAGCATCAGCTGCTCGTCGTCTGGATGTGCCACCAGTCGACCCAGATGGTGGCCCCACCGGTACGACGTCACGAATGCGGCGGTCAGCGCGGTCATGGCGATTGCGACACCGAGCAGTGCATTGAGAAGGGATCCGCCGGCCGCGAGCACGGCCAGCAACGGCAGATAAGCCGCCATCGCGAAGTCTTCCAGAACGAGGACTGACAGCACGGCGGGACTCTCTCGGTTACCCAGCCGGTCGAGATCGTTGAGCAATCGGGCGATGACGCCGGACGACGATATGTAGGTGACGCCCGCGAGGGCGAGTATTCCGACACCGTTGAGCCCGAGCAGCCAACCCGCGATTGCGCCAGGAGTCGCGTTGAGTGCCACGTCAACCCACGCCGACGGCAGGTGCCTTCGCAGGCTACCTGCGAACTCCGAGATCGAGAACTCCAGACCGAGCGTGAGTAGCAGCAAGACCACCCCGATAGTCGCGCCCGCTTGGATAAATTCGTTGGCGGCCGGAATGGGCGCCAGACCGCCCTCGCCCAGGGCCAATCCGGCGAGCAGATAAAGCGGGATCGGCGACAGCGCGAATCGACGTGCGGCTGTACCCAGCACTGTCAGCACAGTGAAGATGACGCCGAGCTCGAGCAGCAGTGCCGCCGAGATCTCCATGCCTCAGCCTTGCGTGACGATGTCTTGAACACCCGCTATGCCGTCGTCGGTGCCGATCACCACAAGCACATCTCCGGCGTGGAGCAGCTCTTCTGGTCCTGGCGAGGCAAGGACCTGCTCGTCTCTGACGATCGCCACGATCGAGGCACCGGTGCGTGTGCGGGCCTTGGTGTCCCCGAGCGGCCGCTCCACGTACGGACTCTTCTGAGCGATGTCGACTTGGTCGGCCCTCAAACCGGGCACCTCGCGGGTGAGGTCAGCGAATCGCTCCGCGATGCGTGGCGCACCCAGGACCTGAGCCAGGGCCTCGGCTTCTTCTTCGCTGAGCCGAAAGACCGGTCGCGCCCGGTCAGGATCATCTTCGCTGTACAGCACCACCTCGAAATCGCCGCCGCGACGGGCGACAACACCGAGCCGTTCGCCCTGGGCCAGGTCGAACTCGTACCGCAGACCGACACCCGGGAGCGTTGTCTCCGTTACATCCATACGTCCAATATGGCCGAGATTGGGCTACTTCGATACCGCTATCGGCGCCGGAATGTCGGGCTGTACGGACTGTCGTGGTTCCCAACCGGGCGGGCCGAAGACGAACCCGAATCGGTCCCGCCAGCGGCGCGCGCCGCGGACGTCCCGCGCGATCGCCACGTACTCGTGGGTCTGGAGTTTCCAGACGTTGTAGGTGTCCACCTGCTTGGTCAGGCCATAGTGCGGCCGGAACTCCTCGGGTGCGAAGCTGCCGAACATCCGATCCCAGATGATCAAGATGCCCGCGTAGTTCTTATCGAGATAGATCTCGTCCATGCCGTGGTGCACCCGATGGTGCGACGGCGTATTGAAAATGAATTCGATTGGCCGCCAGAGCTTCCCGATTCGCTCCGTGTGGATCCAGTACTGGTAGATCAGGTTGATCGAGAAGCTCGCGAACACCATCCAGGGCGGTACCCCGAACAGCGGCAGCAGCGAGCGAAGGAAGACGTCACCGCTGATGTTCCACTTCTGACGAAGCGCGGTCGCGAAGTTGAAGTACTGGCTGGAGTGGTGCGCCTGATGCGTAGCCCAGAAGATCCGGACGCGGTGCGCCATCCGGTGATACCAGTAGTAGAGGAAGTCGACGCCGAGGATGGCGATCACCCACGTGTACCAGGCGCTGGCGGGAAGCTGCCACGGTGCGACGTAGACGAAGAGCGCCGCGTAGCCGATCAGCGCGATGCCGTTCATGATCGCGCTCGTGGCGATCGACACCAGGCCCATCCGGATGCTGGCCCACGCGTCCGGCCTCAGATAGGCGCCCGACGGGGCGCGTTCGGTCTCGGTGTGCGCGAGCTTGCGGGCCGCGGTCCACTCGATGACGAGAAGGATCAGGAAGAACGGAACCGCGAACGTCACCGGGTCGTGCATCAGCGGCGGTAGCACGTGCTCCCATGCTTTTGCCCACTCCACAGCGACACCTCCGGGGAAAGTCTAGCGAGGCCGGTTTCGGCTATCTGAAGTTGAGCACCTGGGTGCCCCAGGTGGCGCGGATGTGGGTGTCGACATCGGTGACGACGGCGTCTTCTCGCCCGATGACGAGGCTTGTCCAGTCCGGCTCCTGATAGGACGGCCAGTCCGGCTCGCCCGGCAGGCCGACGGGCTTACCCTGTGCCGCGAAGTTCACCCAGCGGGAGCGCACCCGGTCCGAGACCGCCCGTCCGGTCTTCAAACCGCCCAGTTTGAACGTCGGATCCTTCGCGCTCGAGACGAGATTGCCCCAGACGAACGGCAATTCGGTGGCGTGTGCGGCCGCGATGCGCAGCAGCCGCAGCATCGGGGTGGCGAAATCGAAGCGGTACAAGTACACCGGCGCCACGGCGCTGTGCCCCTCGGCCAGCCATAACGACGGCATGCGGAAGCCGAGGTCGCGTGCCACTCCGAGACCCCTCGCCTTGGCGCGCAGACCGGCGTACGCGGCCCCCATCTGGACGTCCTGCGGCAGCTCAAGGTGCGGCTGTTCGGCTGCGATCTGGGTCAACATCGCACTGATCGCTTCCGGGGTGATCGGCATCAACGGCGACTTCATCCACTTGAACAGTGCCGCCTCGTGCTTGTTGGTGCCGATGATCAACGGAACCGGGTGCGATCGACCCTCGCGTGCGAGCTTGACCGGATAGTCGGGCACCAGATCGCCGTCGACATTCGGGGCGAACGCCAGGGTGCCGGGATTGCGCACCGGCGTTTCGTAGAACACGTCGGTGGACGCCGCGACGATCGCTTCGACCGGAACGCCTGGCAGTTGGTCGACCTCGGATTCCGAGAGGTTCAACCGATCCATCACCTGGCGGGTGATCCTGCGCCCGCGGCTGAGGTCGTAAACCGAAGTGGCGGGCGAACTCTGCGCGATCGCGCTTGCGAAAAGCCCTTCGGCGGCCGGGCTGGTCAGGAGAGTGGTGATGATGCCTGCGCCGGCGGATTCGCCGAACAGGGTGACGCGGTCTTGATCACCGCCGAACGCCGCGATGTTGTCCCGCACCCAATGCAGTGCCGCGAGCACGTCGCGCAGTCCGATGTTCGAGTCGAACCGGCGACGCGGGCTGTCGAACTCCGACAGGTCAAGAAATCCCAGTGCGCCGAGCCGATAGTTCATGGTGACGACGACCACGTCGCCGCCACCGGCCATCACCCGGCCGTCATACAGCGGCTGGCTCGCCGAGCCGAGGATGTATGCCCCGCCGTGCACCCACACCATCACCGGCTTGCGGTCACCCGCCGAGGTGTCAGAGGACGCCCAGATGTTGAGGGTGAGACAGTCCTCGTTCTGAGGTGCGCCCAGGTCGATAGGGATTCGCGGATCGGTCGGCTGTGGGCAGACGGCCCCGTATCGGGTTGCGTCGGCGACGGTCGTCCACGGGGCGACGGGCTGGGGTGCTCGCCATCTGAGGTCACCGACGGGCGGCGCCGCGTACCTGACGCCCTTCCACGAGGTGACTTGACCGTCGTCGGTCCCACGAATCGGGCCGGTGACCGTCTCTACCAGGGTGTTGTCGTGTGCCATCTCCAACCAGATTACCGGCGGGTAGCGGTTGACAGGGTGAATTGCGACACGAGATGGTATAGACGAGAGGCAATTTGTAACATTCATACCAAAAGGAACGGCAGATGAACGCGCTCCGCCGCTGGACGATCGACGACTTCCAGAAGGCAGCAGGCCACCACGACGACCCGAGCATCTACGGGGGTCCGCAGGGCGACCCCGGGTTGATCGGGCCGGGAAGCATGTCGTGGGAGATCAACGCCGACATCGCCTCGGTGTCACAGGCCGGGTTGCCCGCGATCGTGCTGGAGATCCTGCATCCGTCCGTCGTCGCAGGCGTCCAGGATCTATCCAATTACCGCGATGACCCGTTCGGCCGCGCACGTGCCACCCTCGGCTACGTATTGGCCACCACCTACGGCAACACCGAGGCCGCCACCGCGGTGATCGAACGCGTCAAGCACATCCATTCGTTCGTGAAGGGAACCCGACCCGACGGCGTGCCGTACCGCGCGCTCGATCCCGAACTGATCGCCTGGGTGCACACATGCATCCCGTGGATGATCCTGCGCGCGTTCGAAGCGACCAATCGGCCACTCTCCCGACACGAAAAGGACCGGTATCTCTTCGAGCAGGCGGTGATCGGCCGAATGGGCGGCGCCGACTGGGTACCCGAGACGGCTGCAGAGCTCGACGACTACGTCGAGTCGATGCGGTCACAGCTGTCGGTCAATGCGCAGACGCGGGAGTTCATCGACTTCCTGATGACATCGCCGTTCTTCCCCGACCTGCCCGACAGAATCGACCGGCAGTTACACCGGTTCACAATTTATGCGGGGATGAGCATGGCACCGCGGTGGGCACAGGAGCTCATCGGCTACGACCGCCCGCCCATGGTCACGCGCAGGCTGATGGGGCCGATGCTGCGCCTGGACGCCCAACGCGTGAGATGGGCGTTCGGCACACCGCGCTATCTGCGGATGGCACAGGAGCGCGCGGCGGGCGTCGTCCGTCGCGAGGTGGCCGCGTCGTGATCGATCTGCAGCTCGTCGAGGTGGTCGGCGGTGCGAGGGCGGGGGGTCTGATCGACGACGCATCCGACCGAACCAGCCAGCGCATCCTGGATGCGGCGCTGACGGAGGCGGCAGCCGTTGGGCTGCAACGCATCACGGTCGAGGACGTGGTGCGTCGGGCGGGTGTCGCGCGGATGACGGCTTACCGCCGTTACCCGCGTCGCGACGATCTGGTCCAGGCACTGGTTCGCCGCGAGACGCAACGCTTCCTTGGCGCGGTGGCCGACGCCATCGACAACGCCGACGATCCGAAGGAGGGGGTGGCCGAAGCCTTCATCGCGGCGGTCTCCTTCGCACGTGCGCATCCGATTCTGCGAAGGGCCGCGCAGAACGATCCAGCGCCTGTCGCCGAATCCGTCGAGTTGTTGACGATGGGGTCGTTGTTCATCGCCAACTACATCCACGGCGATGGGCCCGGCCTGCCGCCGCAACAGGTGCGATGGGTGGCCGATGTGTTCGCGCGACTGTTCTTCACCTACATCTCGATGCCGCCAAGCGACCCCGATTTCGGCGACGACGCCGAACTGCGCCGGTTCGCTCACGAGGTCCTGACTCCGATGGTGCAGCGCGCCCTCGACTAGCTTGGAGCCGTGCGGAAATGGCTACTGCTCGGCGCCGCGATCGTCGTCGAAGTGGCGGCCACCCTGTCTTTACGTGCGTCACAAGACCATTCGGCTTGGCTGATCGCGGTCGTCGCGGGCTACACCTGCGCTTTCATTTTGCTCACCCTGGTCCTTCGCGCCGGCCTCTCCATCGGCGTCGCGTACGGAATCTGGGGCGCGCTGGGAACCGCGGGCACCGCGATCCTTGCCGCGGCGATCTTCGGTGACCCCTTCACGATGCCGATCGTGGCAGGCATCGGCCTGATCATCGCGGGTGTGCTGTGCGTGGAACTGGGCTCGCGGCATACCGACCAGGCGGCGTCCTGATGTGGGCCGCGCTGACCGGCGCGATCCTGTTCGAGGTGATCGCGACGATCGCGCTGAGGGCGTCCGACGGGCTCCGCAAGCGGATCTGGATCATCCCCGTCACGCTCGGCTACGTCGCGTCGTTCGCTCTTCTGTGGCTGACGCTGAGGCTGGGCATGCACGTCGGGATCGCCTACGGGGTCTGGACCGCGTGCGGTGTCGCCCTGGTCGCCGTCGCAGCCAGGGTGCTGTTCCGTGAGCCGCTGACCTGGCTGATGGGGTTTGGCATTGCACTGATCATCGCGGGCGTGCTGACTATCGAGGTGGCGGGCGCCGCGGGCTGAGCGCCACCGCGAGCAGCATCACGGCCACCCCGGCTGCAGGCACCACCAGCAGCCCGACCCGAAGGCTCGTCGCGTCGGCGATCAATCCGATGACCGGTGGCGAGGAGACGAATCCGACTCGCATCAGCCACGTCACCATCGTCAGCCCCGTTCCTGCCCGCAGGCCCGGTAGCTGGTCGGCGCCGTGCATGGCGGCGGGTATCAGCGTGGCCACCCCGAACCCGGCGGCCGCAAAGCCCGCGATGGTGCCGGGAATGCCGGGGAATGCCAGCGCCGCGCCCATGCCCGCCGCGGTGATCAGCCCGCCGGCCCTTGCCACCGCTCGCTCGCCGAACCGGTCGACGAGCCGGTCACCGATCATCCGGCCGACGAACTGAGACCCGACCATCGCGATGTATCCGGACACCGCGATCGCGCCCGGTGCACCGAGGTCGTCGCGCAAATAGACGGTGGCCCAGGAACTTGCGGCATCTTCGACGACTGCCGCCGCGATCGCGATGAACACCAGCGCGATCAGCGTCGCGTACACGGCCAAGCCGGGTCGTCCCACGGTCACGGCATCGGAGGACGGGTGGTCGTCCTCATCGGGGCCTCGGAGCAGAAACGGGTACGCCGCCAGCACCACCGCGCTGAACAGCGCCGCCGAGATCGCGAGGTGTGTTGTCCGCGGAATGTCCAGCGCGATCGCTGCTGCCCCCATGGCGCCACCGAGCACGGCGCCCGCCGACCACACAGCGTGCGACGAGTTGATGATCGAGCGTCCGTAGTTGCGCTGCAGCCGCAACGCGTGGGCGTTCTGGCCGACGTCGGTGAATGCGTCCGACGCGCCTGCGATGAACAGCGCAGCGGCGAGAGCGACCGCCGACGGTGCGAGCGCCGCGACGTAGACGAAGACGGCGATGCCGATGCTGCCTGCCACCGCGACCCTGGAAGACCGGAAACGGCGGATGAGCGAGGCCGCCGCGGGCCCGGCCACCAGCGCGCCGGCAGAGAACGCCGCGATCGCCACGCCGTAGGAGGCATTGGAGAGCGCCAGATCCGCCTTGATCTCGGGATAGCGAGGCAACAGGTTGGCGAACAGTGCTCCGTTCGTCAGGAACAGGGCCGCGACCGCCACCCTGGCTCGCCGGTTGCGCACCGCGACGTCGACGGCGACGTGGTCGAACCGTCCATGCGCCATGGGCGTCGACGTTACCGACGAGTCGCCCACCAACGATGCGGGCGGAGTGGGAGGCTGGGTCGATGAGCACCGAGTCGATCACCGTGGATCTGATGAGTTTGTTCCCGCCCGGTTCAGGCACCGACAGCGACGGCACCCTTGTGGTCGGTGGATGCCGGCTCGACGACATTGCCGCCGAGTTCGGCACCCCAGCCATCGTGGTCGCCGAGCGCGCGCTGCGGGATCGGGCGCGGGATTATCTGGACGCGTTCCGCAGCCGGTGGCCGCGCAGCGATGTCGCCTACGCGTCGAAATCGTTCCCGTGCACGGCGGTTCAGCGAGTGATGGCGCAGGAAGGCCTCCATCTCGACGTGGCGGGTGGAGGCGAGATCCTCTCCGCCATCAAAGCTGGGATCGATCCCGACCGGCTGGTCATGCACGGCAACGCCAAGACCGACGAAGAGCTCGAGTTGGCCGTCAAGCACGGACTGGGGCTCGTGGTCGTCGACAACTTCGACGACATCGACCGGCTGGAACGCATCGTTCCGCAAGGACATCGGCAACGCTGCCTGGTCCGGGTGATCCCTGGAGTCGAGGCATCCACCCATGCCTCACAGGCGACCGGTCACGCCGGTTCCAAGTTCGGCTTGATGCCCGACGACGCCCGCGACGCGATCGCACGGATCGAGCGAAGTGCGCGGCTGCAGCTCGACGGCGTGCACACCCACGTCGGATCGCAGCTGCTGAATGTCGAGCAGCTGGCGGCGGCCGTCGAGCCGATCGCGAAGCTCGGCACGTTCGACACCTACGATCTGGGCGGCGGTCTCGGCGTGCGCTACACCTACGACGAGCACCCACCCACGCTCGACGACTACGCCGAGGCGATGACGGCGCAGGCCCGCGCGTTGCTGCCTGCGGGCAGCCGGATCATCGTCGAGCCCGGCAGGAGCATGGTCGCGGCCAGCGCATGCACGGTGTACCGCGTGACGACCGTCAAACGTGGGCTGATCACCCACGTGGCGGTCGACGGCGGCATGGGCGACAACCTCGAGGTGTCGCTGACCGGCCAGCGCTTCGAGGCCGCGCTCGTCAATCGGGTGGGCGGCGGCGGCGAGACGGTCACGGTGGTCGGGCGGCACTGCGAATCCGGCGACCAACTGGTGGACGGCATCGACCTGCGCGACCCCGTCGTCGGTGACCTGCTGGCACTGCCGGTCACCGGCGCCTACTGCTACACGATGTCCAATCAGTACAACGGCGCCCGTCGGGTTCCTGTCGTTTTCGCGCGCGACGGCGTGGCGCGCTTGGTGGTTCGCCGCGACACATGGGATGACCTGTTCAGCCGCGATGTCGGGTAACCGCGACGAGAAGCGGGCAAGATTGGCCACATGGTCGACACACCGCAGTCGCTAGCCGAGCTGGCCCGTCGCTACGGTGTCGCCACCGAGTTCCAGGACTGGGCGGGCAGGCACATCGAGGTACCCGAGACGACGTTGGTTGCCGTGCTCGCGGCGCTCGGCGTACGAGCTGCCACCGAGGACGAGCGGGTCGCTGCGCTGGCTGCGCACGACCGCGACCTCTGGACCCGTGCCCTGCCTCCGACCATCGTGGCCCGAGCCGACAGTGAGGCGTCGTTCTGGGTGCACGTCACCCACGGCGAACCGGTAGGTCTCTGGATCCGGCTCGAGGACGGCAGCGTCCGTGCGGGCCTGCGTCAGCTGGAGAACCACACTCCCCCATACGATCTCGGCGATCGATTGGTCGGCGAGGCAACCTTCGAGCTACCTGCTGACCTGCCGCTCGGCTACCACCGGCTCTACCTGCAGGCCGGCTCGTCCGAGTCGAACGCACCCCTGATCGTGGTCCCGGCCAAGCTCGAGTTACCGCAGCGGCTCGGTGCAAAGCGGGTCTGGGGGCTGGCCACCCAGCTCTACAGCGTGCAGTCCGAAAGATCATGGGGCGTCGGCGATTTGACCGATCTGACCGATCTCGCCGTGTGGTCAAGCGCCAACCACGGCGCGGGATACATTCTGGTGAACCCGATGCACGCGGCCGCTCCAGTTGCGCCGATGGAGCCGTCGCCTTATCTGCCCACATCGCGGCGCTACGTGAATCCGCTATATCTGCGCCCGGAAGCGATTCCCGAATTCGCCGAGGTGGGACGGCGTAGCCGCATCCGCAGGAGGCGGCTCGAGTTGCAGGCCGACTCCCGGCGTTCGGACCTGATCGACAGGGACGCCGCATGGGAAGCCAAGCGCGATGTGCTCGAAACCGTGTACCGCGTCGAACGATCCGCGGGCAGGCAGTTGGCGTACGAGGCCTACCGCGTCCGCGAGGGGCGCAGCCTCGACGACTTCGCGATCTGGTGTGCGCTGGCGGAGCGGCACGGGCCGGACTGGCACCGCTGGCCGAAGAAATACAGCCGCCCGTCGAGCGCAGCGGTGGCCGGGTTCGCCGCCAAGCACGCCGACACCGTCGATTTCCATCGGTGGTTGCAATGGCAGTTAGACGACCAGCTGGCGACCGCGCAGTCGACGGCTCTGCGTGCGGGCATGGAGCTCGGCATCATGCACGATCTCGCCGTCGGGGTCGACCCGAACGGCGCGGACGCATGGGCGATGCAGGATGTGCTCGCGCTGGGCGTCACGGCGGGCGCGCCGCCGGATGAGTTCAACCAACTCGGCCAGGACTGGTCGCAGCCGCCGTGGCGTCCCGACCAGCTGCTGAGTAAGGGCTATGAACCGTTCCGGGCCATGGTCAATGCGATCTTGCGGCATGCGAGCGGTATCCGCGTCGACCACATCATCGGATTGTTCAGGTTGTGGTGGATCCCCAAGGGGGCAGCACCGACCGAGGGCACGTACGTGCGCTACGACCACGAGGCGATGATCGGCATCCTCGCGCTGGAAGCACACCGGGCCGAGGCCGTCGTGGTCGGTGAGGACCTCGGAACGGTCGAACCGTGGGTGCGTGACTACCTCGCCCGCAGAGGACTGCTCGGTACGTCGATCCTGTGGTTCGAGCTCGATCGTGACGGCGACGGAGGTCCGCTGCCTGCGCAGCGCTGGCGCGAATACTGCCTGTCCTCGGTCACCACCCACGACCTGCCGCCGACCGCGGGCTACCTGGCCGGTGAACACGTCCGCCTACGCGCAGAGCTGGCCCTGCTGACCCGGCCGGTGGAAGAAGAACTGGCCGACGATCGCACCGAGCAGTCGGCATGGGTCGACGAGCTGCGTCGGGCCGGCCTGCTTGGTGAAAAACCCGGCGTCGACGACACCGTGCTTGCGCTGTACCGATATCTCGGCCGGACCCCTTCTCGGCTTCTGGGGCTCTCGCTGGCCGATGCGGTAGGTGAGATGCGCACCCAAAATCAGCCCGGGACGACGGACGAATACCCGAACTGGCGGGTCCCGCTCGGTGGCCCGGACGGACGTCGGCTGCTTCTCGAGGAGGTGTTCGCCGATCCCCATGCGGCCGCGCTGTGCGACGCTCTGCGGGCAGCCGTGAACACGCAGATGTAACGCTGAGCCATTCTTCACCGGTTTCACAATCGTCACGGCTGCGATATGTTCGCAGCGCACCGACATAGGGAGAGGTCACGTGAAAAAGCTCGTCGTCATGGGCGCCACCACGGCAGCCGTGGGCGCGATCGGCCTGCTCAGCGCGGGCACCGCCAGTTCGGACCCGGTGAACCCCAACCAGATGAACGTGATCGGCGAGCCGTATTACAAGGCCGTCAAGGTACTGCACGGCATCGGCCTTTCCACTGGCTTCGGTGGCGCGGTCGGTAGTGCTCTTCCGCAGGCGCAATGCATGGTGACCAGCCAGAAGATGGGCGGCAACAACAAGATGCTGCTGAACCTGGACTGCACAAAGGAAGCCGCCGAGCAGATGGCCGAGATGGGCACCATGGGTTCCGGTGGCGCTCCCGGCGCCGTTGGCGGTAACACGTTGCGGCCCGAGCAGGTCCCGATCGCCCCCGGATCGAACGTGGGCGTACCCACGTCGCCCGCGCCGGTGCCCCCGCCGCTCGGCTAGGCCTCGGCCAGCTGCTTCAGGTTCTCCAGCGTGTGCGACATGGTCCTTCCGACCTGGCGTGCCGACACCCAGTCGGCGATAACGCCGAGCACGCCACCCGGTGCCTCGTAGGCCATCCGGAAGATCACGCGCGTCCGGCCGTCAGGGGTGTCGCGGAGGCGGAATCTCCCGCGCTGTGTCACCCCGGTGATTCCGGTCCAGGCGAGGTCCCGCGCCTCGTCGAACTCGACCACCTCGATGACCCCGCCGACGGGTACCGAGCCGATTTTCCAGTGCCCGGTGTAGCGGGACCCGACGCCTGCGGGCCCATCGGTCACCGGATCCCACCGTTCGAGGTTGGCCATGAACTCCGGATAGCTCGACGGGTCGCTGACCCACTTCCAGACCGTGTCGCGGTCAGCGTCCACCTCAACGCGCCTCTGCAGTCTCATCAGCCGATCACCGGGAACCGTCGCTCGGCCGCCAGCCTGTCCACCCCGTTTTGAAGGCTGGCGAGAACCTTGTCGTTGATGACGTCGTCATCGGCGGCTGCGATGTCGGCGGCGTCGATCGGATCCTGCACCTCGATCGCGATCTTCGTCGGAAGCGGCAGCCGCGGCACCATATCGCTGACCGCAAGGCCCCACGGCGGCGCAAGAAGAATGGGGACACTCTTCAGCCGGGCCATCTTGTCCACCCGCAGCAGCTTGGCCAGCCACTGGCCACGGTCGAGAAAGAGCGCGGCCTCCTGGCCACCGACGCTGGCGACCGGCACGATCGGCACCCCGGCCTCCCTGGCGAGCTTCACGTAACCCTTGCGGCCGCCGAAGTCGACCTCGTGGCGCTGCCACGACGGCCGGAACACCTCGTAGTCGCCGCCCGGGTACACCAGCAGTGCACCGCCGGACTGAAGCGCCATCGTGGCGTTGTCGTGGTTGGCGGCGACGGTGCCGAACTTTCGCAGTGACCCGAGACCAGGCATCGAGACGACGAGATTGTGCGCCAGCTGGTAGAACGGCCGCTCGACGCCGAAATACGAGCAGAACGCGAGGGTGAAGACGAAGGTATCCGGCGGGAGGTTGCCGCCGCTGTGGTTGCCGACCAGCAGCACTGGGCCTTCGGTCGGGATGCGATCCAGCCCGCGGACATCCGCCCTGAAGTAGAGCGACGCCAGCAGCCACAGCCCGGGCAGTTGCTCTCGGATGTAATCCGGGTCGCGCTGGTCGAGGTCGGCTACCGGGACCCGGGAGGTCACCTGGTGCCGGGCCCAATCCAGAACATCGCCTATCCCCGCCATAGCGGTCATATTGACATTCCGAAAGAAGCTGAAACCAGCGTTCCCACATACCCGTCGTAGACTGCTTCGGAACGATCACGGGAGGGAGGCCCGCAATGCTGCATCCACGCCGTTTCGACCAGGAGATCGACCCTGGGCCGGTTCAGATCCAGGCACGCAAGGTCCACTTCGATCTCTCGGACATCCCGTTGGAGTGGATTCCAGGCCATCCGGTCGCGTCATCGATGATCAACCTGTTCAACGTCGTGCTGCCCGCGGCCGAGTACTGGTTCGTCGATGCCCTCAACGAGGCGCTGCCGATGGTGCGCGATCCCAAGCTCGCCGATGACATCCGCGGTTTCAGCGGCCAGGAGGCCACGCACGCGGCGGCCCACGAGGACGTCATCCGCGAGTTCCTCATCGGCAACGGTCTCGACCCACAGCCGCTACTCGACACAATCGGGTACATGTTCGGCAAGGTCTTGGCGCCGAAGCCGTTCGCCGATCCCCGGCGTCGACTCAACAACCTGTGCGAGCGGCTATGGCTCATCGCAGCGATCGAGCACTACACCGCCGTGCTCGGCGATTTCGCGCTGAACTCCAGCTGGGACTCCTTCGGCGCAAACCCCACGATGGTCGACTTGTTCCGGTGGCACGGCAGCGAGGAAGTCGAGCACCGCAGCGTCGCCCACGATGTCGCGGTCTACTTCCACAACAGCTATCCGGACCGGATCAGGGCGATGGCGTTGGCGGCGACCGCGATCCTCTACTTCTTCCAGCGTGGCACGTGGTATCTGCTCAAGTCCGATCCGGCCATCGACATCGGGTGGTGGGAGATGCAGCGACTGCGGATGCAGGATTCCAAGCTCGGACTACTGCCCGAATTCCGTACTCTGTTCGGCGCCAACACGCTGACGTACTTCCGGCCCAATTACTCACCGGAGGACATGGGCTCCACTGCGCAGGCGGTGGCCTACCTGGCGACCTCCCCGGCGGCTCGGGCCGCCCACCTTTGATGGGCCTGCGCGACCGCTACCGGCAGCTGCCGCCCAACCCGTTCCGGAGGCACCGCCGTGACGTGCTCGTCGGCATGGCGGGTGCGGTGATCACCGGCATGGAAGCGGTGTCCGGCGCCATCAGACGGGTGCGGCTGCCCGGCGAGACGGACCGCACACGTCTCCTGCGTCTCGCCGAGAGGCAGGTGGTGGCGCACGACGAGAACGTGGTTGCGCTGACGTTCGTCGCAGTCGACGGTGCGCCGTTGCCCCGCTGGCATCCCGGCGCTCACATCGATGTCCATCTGCCGAGCGGTCTGCTCCGGCAGTACTCACTGTGCGGCGATCCAGGGGCGCAGGGCTCGTATCGCATTGCGGTTCGGTGCATTCCGGACGGCGGCGGCGGGTCCGTCGAAATGCACGGGCTCGAGATAGGTGACACCGTCACCACGCACGGGCCGCGAAACGCATTCCCGCTGACCGTCCCCGGCTACGGCTCCCCTTCCCATCAGTTCCGTTTCGTCGCGGGCGGCATCGGTATCACGCCGATCCTGCCGATGCTGGCCCTCGCCGAGCGTCTCGGCGTCGACTGGTCGATGGTGTATGCGGGCCGCAGCCGTGACAGCCTGCCCTTCGTCGATGAGGTAGGACGCTTCGGCGAGCGCATCGAGATCCGCACCGACGACGTCAGCGGTGTGCCGACCTCCACCGAACTGCTGGGCGACTGTCCGGACGGCACGACCGTCTATGCCTGCGGGCCCGCGCCGATGCTCACCGCGATCAGGGCCGAGCTCGCGGGTCGCGACAACGTCGAACTGCATTTCGAGCGATTCGCGGCGCCGCCCGTCATCGACGGCAGGGAGTTCGCGGTCTCGATCGCATCGACGGGCCAGGAGATCGTGGTCGGTGCGGACGAGACGCTGCTGACCGCGTTGCGGCGCTCGGACGTCGCCGCGTCCTACTCGTGTCAGCAGGGGTTCTGCGGTACCTGCCGGACGCGGGTGGTGGCAGGTGCCGTCGACCACCGCGACACCTTGCTGACCGATCCGGAGCGCGCTGGCGGAATGATGTTGGTCTGCATCTCGCGGGCCGACAACGGGGAGCGTCTCATACTCGATCTGTAGCCCGTCTGTACTATTCGGCCATGCCATTAGCCGGTGGTCAGACCTTCGCTGACTACACCATCGTGCGGCTTCTGGGCTCCGGTGGCATGGGTGACGTCTACTTGGCTGAGCACCCGCGTCTGCCCCGCCGCGACGCGCTCAAAGTGCTCCGCAACGACGTCTGCGCCGACAACGAGTACCGGGCGCGATTCGATCGGGAAGCCGACCTCGCCGCCACGTTGTGGCATCCGCACATCGTCGGAGTTCACGACCGAGGCGACGTCGACGGCCAGATCTGGATCTCGATGGACTTCGTCGACGGCACGGACGCGGCCGAGGTGTTGCGCGACCGTTACCCGAAGGGCATGCCCAAGGACGAGGTTCTCAACATCATCACCGGCGTGGCCGAGGCGCTCGACTATGCGCATCAGCGAGGCCTGCTGCATCGCGACGTCAAGCCTGCGAACATCATGCTCACCGATCCCGCCGATGGTGAACAGCGAGTGCTGTTGGGCGACTTCGGTATTGCCCGACGCGTCGACGAATCCAACAACCTCACCGCGACGAATATGACGGTCGGCACGGTCTTCTACGCCGCGCCGGAACAGTTGATGGGCGAGGATCTGGACGGTCGCGCCGATCAGTACGCCCTCGCGGCGACCGCGTTCCATCTGCTGAGCGGCTCACCGCCGTTTCAGCACTCGAACCCGACGGTGGTCATCAGCCAGCACCTGACCGCCTCACCGCCCGCACTCGCCGACAAGCGGCCCGAGCTGTCGGCGCTCGATCCGGTGCTCAGCAAGGCGCTGTCGAAGGATCCCAAGGACAGGTACGTCAGCTGCCTGGACTTCGCTCGGGCGCTGGCCCACCGGCTCGGGCTCGAACCGGAGGCCGACATCGACCGCACCGAAGCGTCGGTTCCGATCCTCACCCGGCCGAAGGGCGGGGGCAGGCATGAGGCCCCCAGGGCGCAGGAGTCACCGAAGCGCAAGTTCATGCGTCCGGCATACATCGTGCCCGCGATACTCGCGCTGCTGCTTCTCATCGCGATCGCCCTTGTGTTGATTCAGTTCCGCGAGATCGAGAAGCTGCTCAACGACGACTACACCCCCGAGCCGACACCTGCCGCCACGGCGCCGAGGGCCGAGTCGCCACCGCCGCCTGCGCCACCACCCACCGAGTCGACGGCGACGGTCACGGCGTCGCCGGCGGCGGCGCCGTCGGCCCCGGTCGTGGGCGCCGACTGCACGCCGGTCGGCAGCAGCGCGACCACCGCCAACGGCAACACGGTGTACTGCTCCACGCTGGAAGGCACGGGTGCCTCCATCTGGTCGGTCAACCAGGGCGAGGTGCCTGCCCCGACCATCACGGTGACGACGCAGGCCACCGATGAGCCCATTCCCCTTGAGGAGGAAGCACCGGTGCGGGTCTGCATGCAGGAGACGGGTCAGACACGGCGGGAATGTCGCGAAGCGATCCGCGCAAGCAACGACGCAGGCAACTGAGCGCCGGATGTCGCTGGCCGTAGCCGACCGGTTGGCGCTGGCCGACCTCGTTCACCTGTACGCCGCGGCGGTTGACGATCGACGTTTCGGCGATGTCGTCGAATTGTTCACCGAGACAGCCGAACTGCGACTGCCTGATCCGCCCCGACTGCTCGATCCGGTGCGCCGGCATCGCGGGCGCGACGGGGTCCGGTCGGCGATGGCGGCATTGACGGGCCTCGCGAGGACGGAACATGCGATCGTCGGCGAGGTCTACGCTCCCGGTGCCGATGCCGATTACGCACTGGGTCGAATCACCTGTGTCGCACACCATTTCAGCGTCATCGGTGACGAAGCATCCGATCTGATCTGGCGGCTACGCTACGACGACGAATACCTGCGCACGCGATCCGGCTGGCGTATTCACGGCCGCGCGCTGACTATCAACGCTATTGAGACGCGGCCGATTCGCCGTCTCCGACCGCATCCAGCAGCTGATCAAGAAGCGGCCGCTGACCCTTCAGGAGCTTCGACCGCGCCTCAGCCACACCGAACCACTGGACCCGGTCGATCTCCTGGTACTCCCTGACATTGCCCGACCCCTTCGGCCACTCCAGCGTGAATGTGTTGCTGACGGCCCCCTCCAGCTCCAGGTCGCCGCGTACAGCAAATGCGGTGATGATCTTGCCGCCCGGCTGTTTCAGCGGAGGAAAATCGATCCGCGGGCCGTCGGGCAGTTGTTTGCCCAATTCCTCGGCGAACTCGCGCTGTGCGGCCGCCCATGGGTCCTCCTCCTCGACATATTCGCCCTTCGGGATCGACCACGCCCCCTCGTCTTTCTTCGCCCAGAACGGGCCGCCGGGATGTCCGATCAGCACTTCGACGGAGCCGTCAGTCACCCGGTAGAGAAGGACGCCCGCACTCAGCTTCGGCATTATGGAGAGCCTAGTTAAATTCACAGAAACCCGACGCTAAGGTGCTCCTGTGCCCGAGTTGAATCGCCGCAATCTGATGCTGATGACCGGCGCTGCCGCGCTGGCCGCCGCACTTCCTGTCCCGCGAGCCGCCGCGGAGCCGGACCCGCCAGGTACCGACGCCGCAGCCCCGACGGATTTCCTCTTCGTCGACGACTTCGAAGGCCCGGCAGGCGCGTCACCTGATCGGTCGAAGTGGACGGTCGTGAGCTGGAACGAGCCCGTCACCCCGCCGGTTCTTGGCCTGTATCGCGACGACCCGCGCAACGTGTCCCTCGACGGCAACGGCAACCTCGCCATCCGGGCCACGAAAGAGGGGAACACATACTTCACCGGCCGGGTCGAGAGCAGGATCAAGATCGGCATCAACCACACGTGGGAGGCCCGGATTCAGCTCCCCATGGCGCCCGGGCTCTGGCCGGCGTACTGGCTGGTGAACATTGAGGACACGCCGGACGGCCGAGGTCCACTTCCTGACGGCGAAGTCGACATCGTCGAGTGGTACGGCAACGGCGAATGGGCGCCAGGCACCTCCGTGCACGCCCGATCCGACGGCAAGACGTGGAATGCGCACCGGTGGCCGGTCGACGGCGCGTGGCACACCTACCGGTGCAGGTGGGACGAGAAGGGCTTCGACTTCTGGATGGACGACTTCGCCGGACCGCCGTACTTCCACGTTCCTGCGGGACCCATTGCCGGCGCATGGCCGTTCAACGACCCCGGCTATCTGCTGTTCACCATGCTCAACTTGGCGGTCGGCGGCCCCGGTGGTGGCGATCCGAATTTCGGCGCGGTGTCGCCTGCGATGCTCGTCGACTACATCCGGGTCTGGTAGGCCGGTGAAGCGCGCGGGCATCGGGTTGGTAACCGGCATTCTGCTGGCGGGACTCACCATGGCCCCTGCCAACGCCGACCCGGTGACCTACGGCTCCAACGGGGTTTTCGGCGTGGGGGCCAATCCGCCGGAGGGTTGGGCCACCGCCAGCATTCCGCCGGGACGATACCGCGTCGACCAGTCCCCCAGCATGTACCCCTACCAGAGCCCGCCCGGGTTCTGGTTGCGGTGCAACAACTTCCCGTGTGCGGGCAACTTCGGCGGCAATATCATCGCCAGCGGCGAGGCGATCCGCGACCAGCCGACGTTCGTGGACATTCTGCCCACCGACGTCGCCGTATCGCTGAACAACGTCACGCTCACCGTTGCGGGATAGCCCGGCGACGACTGACTACTTGCCGCTGCCCTCCGTATCGTCGACGAACGCCCAGTGGCCGTCGTCGGCCTCGACTTCCATCCGCCAACCGAGCTCGGAATTGTTGGCCTTCTGGTCGACGAACCACGCGTGCGCGTCGTCCGCGCTCTCGATGTCCTTCGTGTCGACGACATCGCCCTTGGGATCCAGCACTCGATAGGTAGCCATTCTGCCGGGATTCCCACTTCGCACCCATTCACACATCAGTCGGTCTTGGGCAGCGGAATCCCTTCACTGGTGGAGAACCGGGCGTCGTCCTGCGTGGACAGTCCAACCGAGACGACGGAGCGGTCGAAGAACACGTCGGTCAGATACGCGAGCCCCACTGCCCAGCGATTGACCGCGCGCGGCATGGCGTACAGGTGATACATCCGCGCGACGAACTTCGCGGCATAACCGGACAGGTGGATGTTCAGCGGGTTCGCGACCGCATAATGCGGCCCGAGATCGACGACCAGTCCCATGTTGCGATGTTTGTAATCCTTCGACTTGCCGTAGCCGAGACTGGCAGCGACGTTGTGCCCCAATACCTTTCCCTGTCGAATCGCGTGCTGCGCGGTGGGTGGCGTGATCTCGCCGGGCTGCGTCAGATCCGGAACCGCTGCGGCGTCACCGGCTGCGAATACGTCGGGGTGGCCTGGTACAGCCAGATCGGATCTGACCTTCAGTCGGCCACGCTCGGTCGGCAGCCCAAGCTTCGCGATGATTGGTGCGCCGGTGACCCCTGTCACCCACGCGACGGTGTGCGTGCTGATTCGCGAGTCATCGCTGAGCACAACGTGATCGGCGTGAACTTCCTTCAGCGTCACACCGAGGCGAACATCGATGCGGCGCTGACGGAGCACCCGCTGCACGCTTCTGCCCAGCTTCACGCCCACCTCGGGCATCACCTGCTCGGCCAGATCCAGCAGGACGAACTTCACGTCCGCAGGATCGAAGCCCATCTGCTCGGCTGCGGTGTCGGCGAGTGCCTTCAGCTGCACCACCAGCTCGGTGCCGGAGTACGAGGCGCCTACGACGACCACAGTGCGCCGCGCTTCGATCCGCGGCTCATCGTCGTCGATGTTGGCCAACTCGAGCTGCTCGAGCAGATGGTCGCGCAGGTAGACGGCCTCCGCCGTCGACTTCAGGCCCCGCGCGTAGTCGGCAAGGCCGGGGATGTCGAACAGCCGGGTGACCGACCCGGGCGTCAACACCAGCCGGTCCCACGACAGACTGCGCGAACGACCCTCGGGATCGGTGTAGCCGACCGTATGACCGCCGAAGTCGACGGTGTCCACCCGGCCGCGCACCGCGCGCACACCGTGCAGGGTGTTCGCCAGCGGGACGGTCACGAAGCGTGCGTCGACGAGGCCGCCCGCGACGTCGGGCAGTAGCGGCGTGTACAGCATGTAGTCGACGGGCGAGATGATCGAGATGTCGGCGGTCGCGTTGTGCTTACGCAGTAACCGGGAGAGCCGGCGAGCGCACTCGAAGCCGGTGAATCCACTCCCGACGATCACGACCGAAGTCATCGCCCCACTGTACGTTCAGTGCCACGGGCGACTGGTTCGACCGTGCCCGGTAATGCGAGGATGGCTGGTGACATGACGCGATCGCGACCGCAGCGCCGGTGGGATCCGTTTCGACCGCTCGACCTGCTTGCGTCGTTGTGGTCGACGGCCGCCGTAGCGCCGATGAACACCGGTGCAGCCGCCGCATACCGGACACTTTTCCTGACGCTGCGCAGGCTGGTGGTTGGACGCGAGCTGTCGGTTCGGCTCGACGAAGGCGACATCACGCTGACCGTCACCGAGTTCGACTCCACACTCGACATCCGCGGGCTTGCGGTTGGCCAGCTCAGCGACGTCCGGCTGGCTGCACGTGATATCCGATGGGACAACAACAGATTGGATCGCGCCACCGCAGTACTGCACAACGTGCACCTGCGGCCCGCCGCACCACCGGTCCTGGTGGCCGCGCCCGTGGATCTGTCGGTCGAACTTCCGGCCGACGGTCTCGACGAACTGTTCCGGTTGGTGGCTCCGCGGCTGGCAGGCGAGATCGGAGAGGACGGCATCGCACGGTTACGGCTTGCTCGCCGACCCGGCCTCGGCCACCTCGAAGTGGACGCGGTCCTCGACGGATCGACGTTGTGGCTTCACCCTCGGGGCCTGGTGCTGGGCCGGAAGCGAGTCGGCCTGCCCGTTCGAACACCCGGATACCGGGTGCATCTTCCTGAGCTGCCGCACGGACTTCAGTTGACGGGCATCAGCATTGAGCCCGACAAACTCTGTCTGTCCGGCAGCCTTCAGGAGTGGAGCATCGACGTTCCCGGCACGCGCATCGAGGACGTGATCAGTCAGCTGAGTGCGGTGGGCCGACCCCTCAACCTGACCCGTTTCGGCCGCGGTTGACGCATGCGCGAACTCGCCAGTACCAGCAGGGTTTGGTGAATGTCGTGGTGTCGCGCGACGTCGATGATGTGCCTCACAGGTCGAATTTGCGTTGCGCCGCTAAAGTCACGCGCATGGCGCACGGGGTGTACCACCGCTACGTGGCCCTTGGCGACAGCCAGACCGAGGGGCTACGGGACGGAAATGATTGCGACGGAATCATCGGCTTCGCCGACAGGCTTGCCGCACAGCTCGACGAGCTTCACCCCGGCCTGCAGTACGCCAACCTCGCGATCCGCGGCCGCCGGATCCGCGACGTACTGGACGACCAGCTCCCGCGCGCCCTTGCGATGCGGCCGGACTTGATCAGCATGTGTGTCGGAATGAATGACATCACCCGGCCGGGAAGGCTTTTCGGGCCGGCGCTGGCCGACCTCGACCTCCTGCACGAACGGCTAGCCCAGTCCGGCGCGACGGTACTGACGACCACGTTTCCCGACATCGGACAGATCGTCCCGATCGGCAGGATTCTGACCACCAGGGTGTTGCGGACGAACGAGGCCATCGTGACCGCCGCGAACCGTTACGGGTTCAAGCTGGTCGACCTTTGGGCTGCGTCGTCGATGACCAGGCCCGGCGTCTGGAGCGACGACCGCATACACGGTTCGACGTACGGGCACACGTTGTTCGCCGCCGCGGCCGCAGAAGCCCTCGATCTGCCTGGTAGCAACCATGACTGGGCACAGGCAGGGGCTTCGGCTGGCAGGCAGACGATACGTTCGCGGGTGTATTCGCAGCTGCTGTGGACTCAGAACATGCTTGCGCCGTGGATGTGGGATCACGCCCGCGGAATATCCAGTGGTGACGGGCGAGAGCCGAAGCGCCCCGAGATGGTCGGCCTGGTCGGTTAGAAGCCGAGCCCCAAAAGGCCGGATGGGATGGCGGGAAGCTCGCCGCCGCCGATCGAATCCACCACCCGCGGGCAGAGGAAGGAAATTGCGAGCCCGGTGAACACGGTCGATCCGCCGAGCGGCATACCCGTTGCGTCGGCGACAGTCGCGGCGGCATCGGCGGCATTCTGGCCGGGCTCGGCCAGCATCGGGCAGACGGACTGGCCGGCGGCGACCAGAGCGCCGGGGTCCCTGGTGCCGCCGAGGCCCGCACTCGTGACTGCGTCCAGAAACGCGTCGGTGCCTGGGTCGGCCTGGGCGGGCGCCGCCAGCAGCGAGGCCGCCGCGGTGACTCCAGCGAACACGGTGATCAGGCGAACGGGCCTGGAAAGTCTGCGCACCTGCAGCATCGTAGAGGAATTACCGCTTGTGGGTTGACCGGCAGGTCTCAACTAGGCTGTGACGATGCCGAAATCACCTGACGGGGGCGGTGACCTCAAGCCGCATTTCGAGGACGTCCAGGCGCATTACGACCTGAGTGACGACTTCTTCCGGCTCTTCCTCGACCCGACGCAGACCTACAGCTGCGCGTACTTCGAGCGCGACGACATGACGCTCGAGGAGGCGCAGCTGGCCAAGATCGACTTGTCGCTCGGCAAGCTCGGCCTCCAGCCGGATATGACGCTGCTGGACGTCGGTTGCGGCTGGGGTGCCACGATGCGTCGGGCGATCGAGAAATACGACGTGAACGTCGTCGGGCTGACCCTGTCGGAGAATCAGGCTGCGCACGTTCAGAAAACGTTCGACGAACTGGACAGCCCGCGTTCGAGGCGGGTGCTGTTGCAGGGCTGGGAACGGTTCGACGAGCCCGTCGACCGCATCGTGTCCATCGGCGCGTTCGAGCACTTCGGTCACGACCGCTACCCGGACTTCTTCAAGATGGCCTACCGCGTGCTGCCCGATGACGGCGTCATGCTTCTGCACACCATCGTCGGTGAACATCCCGCTCGCGCAAAGGAACTCGGCATCCCGCTGACGTTCGAGCTGGCGCGCTTCATCAAGTTCATCATGACCGAGATCTTCCCCGGCGGACGGTTGCCGTCGGTTCCGATGGTCGAGGAACGCGCAGCCGAGGGCGGATTCACCCTGACCCGCGAGCAGCGGCTTGGGCCGCATTACGCGCGCACGCTCGACCTGTGGGCGGCCGCGCTGGAGGCACACAGGGACGAGGCCGTCGCGATCCAGTCCGTCGAGGTGTACGAGCGCTACATGAAGTACCTCACCGGCTGCGCGAAGCTGTTCCGCAACCGTCAGACCGACGTCGTCCAGTTCACGCTGGAGAAGTAGCGCGTCTACATCGTGTCCCAGGTGGCGTCGAGCTGCTCGGAGACGTCGATCACCTTCGCCTTGACCGATTCCGGGCTGTCGATCTCTCCTGCCACGTGCGCCGAGATGAACCGCCGGACCTCGGCATCGACGCCGGCGACGACCCGCAACAGTTCGGCCCGCAACGATTTCGACGTGACGTGGATCTCGATATCCGACGGTCGCGGTTTCTGAACATCGAGGATCAGCAGCAGCGGTTCGGCGGCCCGCGCGGTCGCGCTCAAGGAGATCTCGCCGAACACCACGAACTTCGGCTTGTCGATGCGAAGGTCGATGACCATGTCGATCTCCAATGGGATACGGATCGCGAAGGTGATCAGCTCGCCGTCGGACCGGACGACTTTCGGCTCCTGGATCCGCACCTTCGCGGTGACCTTGGCGATCTTGCCGGGGCCCTGGCCCATCGGGCCCATCTCGAACTCGTCACCTGCGATCGCGCCGATAGCATCGCCGACACGCTTCTCGGTCACCGCAATCTCGTAGAACCTGCGGCCGAACTCCTCGTAGGACACGTACTGGTAGCCATCCATAGGCCTCTACAGTCTCACGTCCACCGGTCAATCGGAGGGCAGGTCAGCGCTTTTCCCGGCTGCGGGCTTCCGCACCGGTGTCCCCCGCGTCGATGGCGTCGTCGGAGGACGACACGCCGACGTAGCTGCCGTCTTCGCCGTGCTTTCCCGCCCTCGAGCTCGCGACCTTGTCATCCTCTTGGACGTCTTCTTCACTTTTCTCGTCTTCTCGTGCCGCCATGACGGCCTATCTACCCTTGCCCGAGGCACCCAAACGCTTACCCGACCAGGCCTGTACCGATAGGCTCTCGGCGAGGAAGGTGGGGACAATGATTCGCGAAGCAGTCATCGGCGCCGCACTGGTGTGCGCCGCAGTGGGAAGTGCGCAGGTCGCCTGGGCGGGTCCGAACGACGAGAACCTGTATTTCGACAAGCCCGGCCGATACGACTCGGACGTGCCGTTCATGAACTACGAGGCGCGACTGGCCGCGCCGTGCGACAGCTTCGAGATCAACACGTTCGGGCGCGGCCCGGGCGGCCAACCGTTGCAGTGCCACTGGATCCCCAACCAGTGGCCGCCGGTGACCACCGGGTTCTGGGTCATCTCTCCCGAGATCTTCGGCGTGCAGGAGATCGGCGGCCCCTGCCCGAGCGATCAGGCGGCCGCGCAGGCCCCCGACGGCCGTCCCCTGCTGTGCCTCGGTGAGCAGGGCTGGCAGCCCGGCTTCTTCACCGGCACCGGGTTCTGGCCCACATAACCGCCGCTAGCGCAGCCCCTCGAAATGTCGCCGGATCCCGGCGAGCATCTCCGAGTGCGCCTCCACGGCTTTCTGCACGGTCATTGACGCCAACGGTCGCGGCGCTTCGATACCGATCCGCTCGGTGACGCGCGTCCCAGGTCCGGTTGGCTCGAAAGACACCGTGCCCCGGAGTCGAATGCGGGGGAACTGTTCGGCTTCTGTGGCCACATCGCCGGTCAGCGGAACATTCAGTCGGGCAACATAGCTCGTGCGCAGATGCAGTGGTCCCACCGGGATCCGGTCTGTCACCCGGTAGGTCTGCGTATAGCCGTCGGCTGTCTCGTTGCGCTCGACGGTTCGCACGGAGACGACGAGGGGATGTACCAGCCTGATGTTGTCCAGATCGGCGTAGAAGGCGCGAACATCGTCGGGCATGCCCGGCACGTCCTCGGAGAGCGTGCGCTCGACCCTCGTGATCCACCGACTCACGGTGGACAATCTAATCGGCCGACCGGTGAGAATGGCATATGCTGATTAGCGAGAATCGCGTATCCGGTAGGCTCGCTGAGCAACTGCTTAGCAACTTGTCGTGACGGCCCAATCGACGACGGATCGGAGCGTTTGCCATGACGTCAGCAGATCAAGCCGTCGCAACCCGATATGCGGGCGCTCGAGTACCCCGGGTCGAGGACACCCGCCTGCTCACCGGACACGGCACGTTCGTCGACGATGTGTCCCGGCCGGGCATGCTGCACGCATGTTTCGTTCGCAGTCCTTTCGCCAAGGCGCGTATCAACAACATCGACGTGTCCGCCGCTCTAGCCCTTCCCGGCGTGCAGGCGGTGTTCCTGGCCGAGGATCTGAACTCCGACGTCAAAGAGGCCTGGCACGCGGTCGCGGGTAAGGACATCCCCGACACACCGCGGCCCCCACTGGCCGAAGGCGAGGCGAGGTTCGTCGGCGACCCGGTCGCGCTCGTCATCGCCGAGTCGCGCTACGTCGCGGAGGACGCGGTCGAACTCGTCGACGTCGACTACGAGCCGATGCCCGCGGTCGCCGACTTCACCAAAGCCATCAACTCCGATGTAGTCGTGCACGACGCCTATCCCGACAACGTCGCGGGCGGAATGGGCGGAGCGCCGCCCGACGAGGAGACCTTCTCGTCGGCCGCACACGTGGCGTCGGCGCACGTGTACCAGCAGATCCACGCCCCGGTCCCGATCGAAACGCGCGGCCTGGTCGCCGAATGGGAGGCGTCGTCGCGCGAGCTGACGATGTGGGCGTCGACGCAGACCCCGCACGAACTGCGTGCGTTCGCCGCCCGACTGCTCGGCATCCCCGCACAGAACGTCCGGGTCATCATGCGCGACACCGGAGGAGGGTTCGGCCAGAAAGTCGTTCCGATGCGCGAGGACATGTGCATCATGCTTGCCGCCCGCAAGCTGTCCAGCGCGCTCAAGTGGATCGAGGACCGTCGCGAGAACCTGATGTCGGCGGGCCAGGCCCGCCATGTCGACGGCGACGTGCGGATGGCGTTCGACGACGACGGCAACATCCTGGCCGCCGACATCGACTTCGTCCAGGACGTCGGGGCGTATCCGACTCCCTATCCGGTTCTGACCACCGCCGCGATCGGCATGTTCTTCCCAGGCCCGTACCGCGTTCCCAAGGCCAGCTTCAACTACAAGACGGTCTTCTCGAACACCTCGGGCCTGGCCGCCTACCGCGGGCCGTGGCAGTACGAAACCCTCACCCGCGAAATACTTCTCGACATCGCAGCGCGCAAAATGGATATGGATCCCGTCGAGCTGCGACGCCGCAACATCCTGCGCGGCGACGAGATGCCCTACTTCAACCCCAACGGGATGCCCTACGACCACGTCGCACCGGCGGACACATTCGAGCAGGCCGTGAAGATCCTCGACCACGAGGGCTTCCGTAAGGAGCAGCGCGACGCGCTCGACGAGGGTCGCTACATCGGGCTCGGGTTCTCCGCCTACATCGAGCCGACCGGCGCGGCGACGGGACATCTCGGCACCGAGGGCGCGACGATCCGGATGGAACCCACCGGCAAGATCAACGTCTACGTCAACGGCGGATCGACCGGCAACAGCATCGAGACGACCGTGGTGCAGCTGACCGCCGACGCGCTTGGCGCCGACATCGCCGATGTCTCGACGATCCAGGGCGACACCGCCGTGACGCCATACGGGGCGGGGACGCAGGGCAGCCGCAGCGGACCGATGACCGCGGGGGCAGTCAACGAGGCAGGCACGATCCTGCGTAACCAGATCGTCGCGATGGCCGCCCACCGACTCGACGTCGACGAATCGGCCATCGAGCTCGCCAACTCGCGGGCTGTCGTCCGCGACGATCAGGAGAAGAGCGTCAGCTTCGCCGACCTGGCCTACCGCTCGTACTACGAGCCGTCGCAATTACCACCGGGGATGGGCGCGCTCGAGGCCACCGCGAGGTTCACCTCGCAGACAATGATCCACTGGGCCAACGCGACTCACGCATGCACCTGTGAAGTGGATATCGAGACCGGGCATGTCACGCTGACGCGCTACATCGTCAGCGAGGATGTCGGTCCGATGATCAACCCCAACGTCGTGGAGGGCCAGATCGCGGGCGGCACCGTACAGGGCATCGGAGGCGCACTGCTGGAGAACATGGTCTACGACGACGACGGCAACCCGCTCTCGTCGACCTTCGTCGACTATCTGCTGCCGACGGCCACCGAGGTGCCTTCGATCGAATACGGCCATGTCGAGATCCCCGGCCCGGGCGTCGGCGGATACAAGGGCTGCGGTGAGGGCGGTGCGATCGGGTCGACGCCCGCGGTCATCAACGCCATCAACGACGCGCTCGCGCCCTTGGGTGTCACGCTCACCCGGCTGCCCGCGAGCCCTGCCGCCATCGTCGACCTGATCGAAGAAGCCAAAGCCAGGCCTGGAAAGGACCACTGAAAGTGGAGCTGAACAACGAATTCCGAGTCGCGGTGCCCGCCGCCGAGACGTGGCAGGTGCTCACCGACGTGGAGCGCGTCGCACCGTGCATCCCAGGCGCCCAGCTGCTTTCGGTAGACGGCGACGATTTCACCGGAGCGGTCAAGGTGAAGGTCGGCCCGATCACGGTGTCCTACAAAGGTGATGCCTCGTTCCAGGAGAAGGACGAGGCCGCCAAGCGAGTGGTCATCAAGGCCAGTGGCAAGGAGACAAGAGGCAGCGGTAACGCCGCGGCACTCGTCACCGCGCAACTGAAGGACGAGGGCGACGCCACCCACGTGGTCATCACCACCGACCTCACCATCTCCGGTAAGGCCGCGCAGTTCGGGCGCGGTGTGCTGGCCGACGTGTCGTCGAACCTGATCGGTCAGTTCGCAAGAAACCTCGAAGCCGAGCTGCTCGGCGGCTCCGCACCGTCCGGAAAGACCTCGTCCTCGGCGGCTGCCGCGCCGTCCGTCGCCGCCGCCGCGGATGCAGGCGGTGACTCGGTCGATCTCCTGAAAGTCGTTGCCGTGCCGATGGCCAAGCGCTATGCGCCCGCGCTGACGGCGCTCGCCGCGGGAGTGACGGTCGGGTTCCTACTCGGCAGGCGCAGGCGCGCGCATCCCGCCGCCGGCCTCGCCGACGAACTGCAGGCGGCCTTGGTTCGGCTGTTGTCATGAAGGCAGCGGCATTCGCCTACCACCGGCCCGGCACAGTCGCCGAGGCGGTGCAGATGCTCGGCGAGTTCGGTGACGACGCCAAGATTCTGGCGGGTGGCCAGAGCCTGGTGCCGATGCTCGCGATGCGGCTGACGCACTTCGAGAACCTGATCGACATCTCCCGAATCGACGAGCTCAGAAACATCGAACTGCGCGCCGACGAGCTGACGGTGGCGGCGGGCACGCCGCACTCGCTTGTCGGGATGGACGACGAGGTGGCCGAATCGGTGCCGCTGTTGACGTTGTCAACGCCCTACATCGGCCACTTCCAGATCCGGACCAGGGGCACACTCGGCGGGGCGATCGCGCACGCCGATCCGGCCGCGGAGTACGCCGCCGTCGCCCTCGCGCTCGACGCGACCGTCGAGGCCAGGTCGTCACGGGGCGCAAGGGACATCGCGGCCGCCGACTTTTTCACCGGCCTGTGGGAGACGTCGCTGGCCTCCGATGAGATCCTGACGGCCGTGCGGTTCCCGGTGTGGGGTGGGCGGTCCGGCTTCGCGGTCGAGGAATTCGCCCGCCGCCACGGCGATTTCGCGATCGCGGGCGCCACGGTCGCGGTCCAGCTCGATGATGACGACAGGGTGACGCGCTGCGGTATCGGGCTTCTCGGGCTCGGCTCCACCCCACTGCGCGGCTCGACCGCAGAGGGCGCGGTCGTCGGCAGGCACGCCGATGACGACACCGCCGAGGAGGTCGGCAGGCTCGCGATGAGCGGGCTGTCCGACATTCCCGCCGATCTTCAAGGGTCGGCCGACTACCGATCCCGCGTCGGCGCGGCGATGGTGGCCAGGGCATGGGCCGCAGCGATCCGCCAGGCACAGACGTCCGAAACGGAGGCGATTCATGCATGAGCTGCCGGTCGAGCTGACCGTCAACGGCCGCGCGCACCGGCACGTCGTCGAACCCCGGCTGACCCTCGCCGACTTCCTGCGGGAGAAGTGCGGGCTGACCGGAACCCACCTCGGCTGCGAGCACGGCGCGTGCGGAGCCTGCACCGTGCTGCTCGACGGTCAGGCGGTACGGGCGTGCCTGATCTTCGCCGTGCAGGTGGACGGCCAGGACGTCACCACCGTCGAAGGCATCGCAGGCGAAGACGGCGAGCTGTCACCGGTGCAATCCGCGCTACGCGAATGTCACGGACTGCAGTGCGGTTTCTGCACACCGGGTTTCGTCACGTCGATCACCGCGCTGCTTCGCGACAACCCGCGACCCACCGACGAGGAGATCCGCGAGGGCCTCTCCGGCAACTTCTGTCGGTGCACCGGGTATCAGGGCATCATCAACGCGGTGCACCGGGCCGCGGAGGCTACACAGACTGGTCCATAGGCTGATGTAGTCAGGCGTTTTCCGGCGCGTACCCCAGTGCGCTCTTGGTCTCCAGGTATTCGTGGAAGCCGTATTCGCCCCATTCTCGGCCGTTTCCGCTGCGCTTGTATCCGCCGAACGCGGTGTTCAGGTCGAACGCGTGGTTGATGGCCACCTGGCCGGCCCGGATGCGGCGCGCCAATGAACGCGCGGCGTCCAGGTCGGCGGCCGAAACATAGCCCGCCAAGCCGTATTCCGTGTCGTTGGCGATGTCGACGGCCTGGTCCAGATCGTCGTAGGGCAGGATGCACAGCACCGGGCCGAAGATCTCCTCGCGGGCGATCGTCATGTCGTTGTTCACGTCGGAGAACACCGTCGGCTTGATGTAGTAACCGGTGTCGAGGCCGTCCGGTCGTCCCGGTCCGCCCACCGCGACCGTCGCGCCTTCGTCGATGCCCTTCTGGATCAGCCCCTGCACCTTCTCGAACTGAGCCTTCGATGCGACGGGGCCGATCGCCCGCTTGTCGTCGAGGTCGCCCACCGACACCGCTTCGGCGACACCGCGCGCGATCTCGGCCGCTTCTGCGATGCGGTCCCGCGGAACGAGCATGCGCGACGGTGCATTACAGCTCTGGCCGGTGTTGAGCATCATGGCACTGACGCCCGCGGTGACGCTGTCGGCGAACTTCTCGTCATCGATGACGATGTTCGGGCTCTTCCCGCCGAGTTCCTGGGTCACCCGCTTGACCGTCGCCGCCGCGTTCTTCGCGACGTCGATCCCCGCGCGGGTCGACCCGGTGAACGACACCAGGTCGATGTCGGGATGGCTGGAGATCGCCGCGCCGACACCGGGTCCGTCGCCGAAGACCATGTTGTAGATGCCCGCGGGCACTCCCGCAGCGTCGATCACCTCGGTGAAGATCTGACCTGAATACGGCGCCACCTCGGAGGGCTTGAGCACCATCGTGCAGCCCGTCGCCATCGCAGGGAACACCTTGCAGGCGATCTGGTTGATGGGCCAGTTCCACGGCGTGATCAGCCCGCAGACTCCGATCGGCTCCTTGACGATCAGTGCCGACCCGCGCTGCTCCTCGAACGAGAAGTTCTTCAGGGCGTCGATGGCACCCATCAAGTGACCAAGGCCCATCATCACCTGGGGTCCTGCGGCCAGCGACGGTGGCGCGCCCATCTCCTCGTGCACCGCGTCGGCGAGGTCGCCGGAACGCTTCTGGTACTCGGCGGCGATCGCACCCAGCAGATCCAGCCGCTCTTCCCGCGTGCTCTGCGACCACGTCGCGAACGCCTTGCGCGCCGCCTTGACCGCTTTGTCGACGTCGGCAGCGGTACCGATCGCGATCTTCCCCGACACCTGCTCGGTGGTCGGGTTGTCGACGTCGAGTGTCTTGGGCTCTGACGGGTCGACCCACTGGCCGTCGATGTAGAACTTCAGGTATTCACGCATAACGGTCATCTTCTTCCTTCTGTCCTCCGCGCGTGCGGGAGGCTACTGGGTTCCTTCTGCATACCACGTCCGGAATCGGTCGTACTTCGGCATCTCCTCGGAGTTGGCCTTCGGGTCGATGCAGACGTGCACCACGCCGACCTTGCCGCTGGCGTACGCGCGGGCGATGGCAGGCCCGATCTCGGATTCCTTTTCCACGTATTCACCGTGGCAACCGAAGCCCTCGCCGATCTTGTCCATCCGGACGTCTTTACTCCAGTGCACGCCGGGCTGCGGGGAAGGCTGTTCGAAGGTGCGCTTGTAGACACCCACCTCGAGTCCCCACTGATGGTCGACCCCGACAACACAGACCAGCGGCAGGTTCTGCCGGGCCGCGGTCTCGAGTTCGGCGATGTGGAACAGGAATGCCGAGTCGCTCGTCAGCAGCATGACGGGTCGGTTACCGCCTTCGGCCACAGAGGCGCCGACGGCGTACGGCAGGCCGGTGCCGAGGTGCCCGAAGTTCTGGTTCCAGATCACGTCACGGGGCTTGGACTGTGAGTAGGTCCAACCGAAGATCACGGTGGCGCCGCCGTCGCGAACCATGATGGCGTCCTCCAGCTCGTTGAATGCCTTGGTTGCCTCGACGACATAGCGCGCGGGATGGATCGGGGATCGTCCGGTCGGGGCGCTTTCGGCGAGTTCCGCGAGCTCCTTCTCGTCCTTCTTGACGAGCGTGGCCAGCGTCTCGGAGGCCGTGCGGGGGGTATCGCGCAGGGCTTCGACGAGTTGGGGCACCACGCCGCGCAGATCTCCGACCAATGACACGTCGAACGCGCGGTTGACGCCGATCGCGGTCGGGTCCTGCTCGACGTAGACCCATTTGCGCTCCGCATCGCCTGCGGCCCAATGCTGGGTCCTGCCGTAGTGCATCGGCTCACCGAGTTCGGTGCCAAGCGCGACGCACAGGTCGGATTCCTCGACAGCGTCGTTGGCGGCCGGGGAGAACAGATAGGGGAACGTCCGCTCCTGCAGGCCAGGAATGAACGACGTACCGCCGGAGGTCTGGATCACCGGACAGGCCATCAGCTCGGCGAGCTCCTTGACCTCGGCCTGCGTGCGCGAGGTGTGAACACCGTGGCCCACCAACAGAATCGGGCTCTTGGCCGCGCGGATCAGCTCGGCAGCTTCCGCCACTTCCCGCGCCCCGGCACCCTGATTGACCAGCCGGTACCGGTGCGGCGGCAACGGCTCGGCGACCTCGAGTTCGGAGAGGATCACGTGCGAGGGGAACTCGACATACGCGGGGCCGGGGGTGCCGGACATCGCCCGCCGAATCGCCTCGTGGATGATCTCGTCGGTCTGGTCGGCGTATTCGATGGAGCTGCTGTACTTCACCGACGGCGTGAAAAGCCCTTCCTGCTGCACGAACTGGATGCGACCGCGCCTGACGCGGCGCTCGGTGATGCGGGCGCGCTGGCCGCCGAGGAAGATCACCGGCGAGTTCTCCACGAGCGCGCACATCATGGCGCCTGCGATGTTCGCGACACCTGGCCCCAGCGTGCCGATGCACAGTCCTGGCTTGCCGGTCATGCGGGACGCCGCCTCAGCCATGAACCCGGCGCTGAGTTCGTGGTGCGGGGCGACCACCGACCAGCCGCGGGCGTCGGCTTCGGCGAACATATGCACGAAGTTGGGATCCGGGATACCGAACAACGTGTTGACACCCTCGGCCTCGAAGAGGTCGAGGATGCGCTTGTAGACGGGCACGCCCATGGTCAAACTCCTTTTACAGGTAGCGTTTTGCGAGCTCTTGGCGGTGAGCCGCGGGTGAACCGAACAACGAACGATTGAGCGCGGCGCGTTTGAGATACACATGGATGCCGCTCTCCCACGTGTATCCGATGCCGCCGTGCAGTTGCATGGCCTTGCCTGCGATGTCGACGGCGGTGCCGCAGGCATGCGATTTCGCCATCGCGACCGCGACGCCGGAATCGGGTCGATCGCCGGTGACGGCGTCGACCGCCGCCGAAACGAGTTGGCGGGACACCGAAATGGTGGTGAGCATGTCGGCGCAGGCGTGCTTGACGGCCTGGAAGGATCCGATGGCGCGGCCGAACTGGTGCCGCACCTTCGCGTACTCCACCGTTGCGGCCAGCATCGCCTCCGAAAGACCGATGCTGTCGCATGCGATCGCCACCGCGGCCCGCTCACGCAACCGGCGCACTGCGTCGTCGGCGTCGCCCTCGAAACGCAGAGTCTCCGTCACCGCGACGCCGTCAGTTGACACCGTCGCCAGGCGACGGGTCTCGTCCAGGACGGGTTGTGGCGTCACCGTCGCGGCCATGATGGCAACCGCGCCGTCGACGACCACGAGCACCCTGTCGGCGCCCGCAGCGTCGGGGACGAATTCCGTCGAATCGACGGCGACGGCGAGCCTGACGGCGCCCGACGCCACCTCGGTCAGCAGCCGGTCACGAGTACCGCTGGGCTGCAGTGCATTCAAGGTGCTCACCGCGAGCACGGCGCCGCCGAGGTAACTGTTGGCGCTGGCCGAGCGTCCCATCTCCTCGCAGATGATCGCGACTTCGGCGAATGTCGCACCAGCCCCGCCGAACCGCTCCGGAATCTCCAATCCGACCCAGCCGGCGTCGACGAGCGCCTGCCAGTCGACCGACCGGTCCTTGGCGAGCAGGTCGCTCGCAACGGATCTGAGCTCACCGTGGAACTCGTCGAATTCGTGGGTCATCTACACCGCGCTCGGCTCTCGCGGCAGTTCAAGTCCGCGCTCGGCGATGATCGTGCGCTGGATCTCGCTCGACCCGCCGGGAATCGTCCACTCCCATGAACCGATGAAATCGAGCATCCACGAACCGGATTCCCACCCGCTGCTGGCCGACTTCACCAGTTCGGTGTGCGCAGACAGGCCGCCGACCTCCGCGCCGAAATCCGTCATGCGCTGCAGGAGCTCGCTGTAGAACAGCTTCACGATCGAGGCGTCGGCGGGTCCTGCCGTGCCTGCCTCGGCTTTCTCGACCAGCTTTCTGCACAGTCCGCGCAGACCGGTGATCTCGATGTCGAACTGTGCCAGCCGGTCGGCGACGACCGGATCGCCGGTGGGACACGATTCCACCAGCCATCGGAAACCGGCATTGCCGAGGCGCTCCGCGAGCTCGAGCATCGTCATTCCGCGTTCGGCGCCCAGCGTCGCTTGAGCCACCTGCCATCCGGAGTTCTCCGCGCCGACGAGGTTGCCGGCCGGAATCCTGACATCGTTGAGGAATACCTCGCAGAAGTGGGAGTCGCCGATCGCGTTGCGGATGGGCCGCACGTCGACACCCGGGCTGGACATGTCGAGAAGAAAGTACGAAATGCCCTTGCGCTTGGGGGCTTCGGTGTCGGTGCGGGCCAAGAGCAGGCACCAGTGGGCGTGCTTGCCGCCGCTGGCCCACAACTTCTGTCCGTTGACGACATAGCAGTCGCCGTCCCTGCGCGCCGTGGTGCGCAGGCTGGCCAGATCCGACCCCGCCTCCGGCTCGGAGAAACCCTGCACCCAGATCTCGCCGTCGAGGATCGCAGGGAGGTGCCTTCTGCGTTGTTCGTCGGTGCCTGCGGCGAGGAGTGTGGACGCGGCGTGGTGGATGCCGACGAACGCGAGCACAAGCCGCGGCGCATCGTGGGCGGCAAGCTCGGAGTACAGCACGATCTGCTCCGCCACGCTCATGCCACCGCCCCACTGCTTGGGCCAGTGCGGCACGGCGTAGCCGGCGGCATGCAGTTCGTCGAACCACCACTTCTGGAACCGGACGAACTCCTCGTCGCCGACGCCCGTCTGAGTCGCGCGCCAGTCCCGCGGGATGTGGTCCTCGCACCAGGTGCGCACGCCGGCGCGGAAGTCGTCGAGGTTGGTCGTCATGCGTACAACCCCGTGAGACCGGATCGTCCCGCGCGACGGGTCAATTCGTCCCGGGTGGCCGACAGTCCGAGAGGCAATCGACGCAGCGGCTGGCTGTAGCGGGACAACCACGACAGGGTGGTCTCGTCACAGAATCCGACGGCGCCGTGCAGTTGATGGCACACCCGGAACACGATTTCGGCCGCTTCGATCGCCGACATTCGCAGTGCGAGCGCGTCCACGAGTGCTTCCGGCTTGCCGGAGGCTGCGCTCCACAGCGCGTACTTGGCGAGGATGTCGAGCCCGCTGCGCTCGACTTCGGCGTCGGTGAGCTGGAACTGCACACCCTGGAACGCCGACAGTGGTTGGCCGAACTGCTTGCGCAGAGTGACGTGCGCGATGGTCAGCTCGATGGCGCGGTCGAGCATGCCGAGCAGCGTCCAGCACGGCAGCACGAGCGCAAGCGCCACATCGGCCGCCCCGTTGCTGTCGGTCTCTGACAGCTCGAGTGGGGTGACGAATGCGGGTCCCGTGTTGCCGTGCGCGACGACCGAACTTCTGACGCCGTCCAACGTCACTGCCGTCCACCGTGTGTCGACGCCACCGACGGCGGCGGAGGGACGGTTCGACGCCACCACGACCAGGCCGTCGGAATCGAGGTCGGTCGGCTTCGCGATTCGTTCGGCGACGGGATACGGCAGCGCCCAGTAGCCGGCGCTGCGGCACAGTGCCGCCGCCGCTTCCAACCCGTCGGCGTCGGTGCGGGCGTCGAGGTCCCATGCGCCGAGTTCGTTGCACACCGGTCCGACGAGACTTTGCCGGATTTCGGGTTTGGCTTCCGCCTGTTGAACGAGCTGGTCTCCGCCCGCCGACTCGAATGCCCGAAGTGCCTGTCTGCCATATTCTTTGGCATCGTCACCGAGATCGAGGATCATCTCGCTCATTTGGCCGCCAGCAGGGCGCGGGACAACAGGATGCGCTGCATCTCGATGCTGCCGGAGGAAACCGTGGACGCCTGCGAGTATCTCCAGTGATCCTCTGCCTCGCCGAGGAACCAGCGGCCGCCAGGATCGTCGGGTGACACCTCGGTGGCGATGTCCATCAGGACTTCCGCGCTGTCCTGATCGAGTTTCGTCACTGCGATCCGGTAGGCGGCGGCGTCGCCAGGTTGAATTCGACCGCTGCTCTGCAGTGACACGACGCGATATGCGAGAAGGCGGGCCCGACGGCAGTGGGTCAGCATGCGCACCCAGCGACCGCGTAGTTCGGCGGGCAGGTCCTCCCAGCGGTCGCCGAGCACCGACGGCGCCGCGGCCAGCAGTCGTTCGCACCGTGCATACCGGGCGATGCCGACGCGCTCGAAGGAGGTCACCTCCTGCACGATCGACCAACCCTTGTCGACCTCACCGAGCACGTCGGCACGGGTCACCCGCAGGTCGTCGAAGAACACCTCGTTGAGGTGGTGCGGGCCCAACATGGAGCGAATGGGCCGGACCTGAATTGCCGGATCATCCATCGGGACAAGGAAAATCGTCAGGCCCTGCTGCTTCTTCTCCCCTCTGTGCGTGCGTGCGAGCAAGAAGCACCACTGTGCCATCGTCGCGTACGACGTCCAGATCTTCTGACCGCTCACCAGCCAGCCGTCGCCGTCGGGGCGAGCGGCGGTGCGCAGCGAGGCAAGATCGGAGCCCGCCTCGGGCTCGGAGAAGCCCTGACACCAGATCACCTCGCCGCGAGCAATGGGCGGCAGGTGCTTGCGCTGCTGCTCCTCCGTGCCGTGACGCATGATGATCGGCCCTACCCAGTTCACGCCCATGTACTGGGCGCCGCGGGGCTCGTGGTGGGCCCACATCTCCTCGCGCACCACCGTTTGCTCCCACACCGACGCCCCACCGCCGCCGAACTCCTCCGGCCACGACAGGCACAGCAGGTTGTTGTCGGCCAGCGTCCGGCAGAACTGCTGGGCCGTCTCGAGGTCGGCAGGATCGTCGGTGAAGGCGCCCAGAAATCCCTCCGGCACGTTGGCGTTGACCAACTCGCGAAGTTCACCGCGCAACTTTGCGGCGTCGCGCCCCATTTCGAAGTCCACTCCGCCTACCTATCCCGAGCCCACCGCGGGCTCGACGTCGGCGAGTCCAAGCTCGCGCAGCACTTCTGCGGTATCCGCGCCGAGCTCACGTGTCGGGCCTGCGATCCGGCCGGGAGTCCGAGAGAACCACGTCGGCACACCAGGCATTCTCACGGGTCCGTGCGGCGTTTCCACCGTTTCGAACAGGCCGACCGCGTTCAGGTGCGGATGGTCGAACAGCGCACCTGGGGTGTTGATCGGAGCGGCAGGGATCTCCAGCTCGCGGAAAAGGGCAAGCCACTCGTCGGTTGTGCGGTCCAACATCGTCTGCGCGACCAGCCCGTAGACGGTGTCGATGTCGTTGGCGCGCAGTTCCAGGGTTGCGTACACCTCGGTCGCCCACGGTGGCCGGACGGCGTTGACGAATGCGTTCCAGTGTTTGTCGTTGTAGATGAGTGCCGCGATATGGCCGTCCTTGGTCGGGTAGGGCCTGCGATTCGGCGCCACGGTGCGCGGATACACCGCCGGACCGAGGGGCGGGTCGAACATCGCGCCGTTGGCGTGCTCGACGAGCATGAAGGACGCCATCGTCTCGAACATGCTGACCTCGACCTCTTGCCCCTCGCCGGTCCGCTCGCGATGGAACAACGCCATCGTCGTCGCGTAGAGGGCGGTCAGGCCCGCCACCTTGTCGGCCATGATCGTTCCGACATAGTTGGCTTCGCCCGTCAGTTGCTTCTGTACGGCCGGTATCCCGCATTCGGCCTGGATGGTGTCGTCATAGGCGGGCAGGTCGCGGTAGGGCCCGCGCCTGCCGTATCCGTAGCAGTTCGTGTACACGATCGACGGGTTGATCGCGGCGACGTCGTCGTAGCCGAAACCGAGTTTGGCGATCGCCTTGGCCCGCATCGAGTGGATGAACACGTCGGCTGTCGCGACGAGCGCTCGCAGCGCGGTCTTGCCTTCGTCGGTCCGAAGGTCGAGCACGATGGCGCGCTTGCCGCGGTTCACGTTGATGTACACGCCGCTCATACCGGGGGCAGGTCCCACCGAGATGTAGCGGGTGTTGTCGCCGGCAGGCGGCTCGACCTTGATCACGTCGGCGCCCATATCGGCCATGATCTGGGTGCAGTAGGGCCCCATCACCATTGCGGTGAGGTCGACCACGCGGACCCCGGCGAGCGGACCTTGGCTAGCCACGGACGGCTCCCTGTGTCGCCATGCCGAAGCTGTACCGGATGTGATCGCCGTGACCGTCGGGCACCACAGGAAAGACGACGGGATCCGACGTGTCGCGGATGGCTGCCATGTGTTCGCCGACGTCGGTCATGGACCACGACGGCCGGTACACCCCTGGCGTCTCCGCGACCACTGCCCGTGCCACCCGGCCTGCCAGGGCCAGGAGGATCTCGCCTGTGATGGAACAGGTTTCGTGCGCAAGCCAGCCCACGACGGGTGCCACAAGTTCCGGGCCCATCGGTGGATACGCCGACGTATCGATGCCCTCGGCCATTCTGGTGACTGCCGCGGGCACGATGACATTGCTCTTGACGCCCTCGGCGGCGCCTTCCATCGCGGCGACGTTGGACAGGCCGATCACCCCCGCCTTGGCGATCGCGTAATTGGCCACTTCATGGTTCCCGTAAAGTCCGCCGATCGACGAGGTCAGCACGATGCGTCCGTAGCCAGCGTCACACATCAGCGGAAAAGCCTGCCGCACAACGTGGAAGGCGCCACGCAGATGGACGTCCAACACGGCTTCGAAGTCGTCGTAGGACATCGCCTTCAACGACGCCCGGCGAACGTTGCCCGCGTTGTGGACCAGGATGTCGATACGGCCGTAGCGGTCAAGCGCCGCATCGACGATCGCCTCGCCCCCGCTTGGCGTCGCCACCGAGTCGGTGTTGGCGACGGCGTCACCGCCCGCCGCGACGATGTCGCGCACCACCTCTTGCGCCGGGCCGACATCGGTTCCGTCGCCGGTGAGGCTGCCGCCGGGGTCATTGACGACCACCTTCGCGCCCTGCGACGCGAGCAGCATGGCGTAGGAGCGGCCCAGTCCCCTGCCGCCGCCTGTGACGACGGCGACCCTGTCGTCGAATCTCAAGTCAGACATTCACGTTCCGAGCTCGAGGCCGTCCAGGTCGCCCTTGTCGCGCCACTGCTTGAGCAGATCGTCGAACACGTAGAAACCCGCCATGTAGTAATCACCGAGGAACGACCGAACACCTTCACCGAAGCCGTTGCCCTCGTTGTTGTAATAGCCGGGAGTGCAGGAGAGATCGAACGCCGAAGTGTCGACGGCCAATTCCTTGATGGTGTTGCCCCAGCCTTCTTGAGCCTGAATGCTCGGCTCGACGGTCGTGGCTCCTCGCTTGCCCGCCTCGGAGATGATGTAGGCGATGTGCTGGGCCTGCTGCTCGAACATCGCCGTCGTGTTGGCCGAGACCCCGCCCTGGATGAACCCCGTGTGGAACTGATTGGGGAACCCACGGCTGGTCATCCCGTGCAGTGTCTTGTAGCCGTCCCGCCAGTGGTCGAACAGTGAAAGCCCGTCTCGGCCTTCGATGGCCTCCATTGCATAACGGCGGCTGATCTCGGTCGAAATCTCGAAGCCGCTCGCGAAGATCACGCAATCGACCTCGTACTCGACGCCGCCCGCGACGATGCCCTTTTCGGTGAGTCGCTCCACGCCCTTGGACTCAGCCACGTCGACCAGGGTGACGTTGGGGCGGTTGAACGTCGGCAGGTATTCGTCACTGCTGCACGGCCGCTTACACAGGAAGTGGTAGTACGGCTTGAGCGCCTCCGCGGTTTGCGGGTCTTCGACGATGCCTTCGACGCGCCGCCGCAACCGCTCCATGACCTTGAACTGTTCTTCTTCGCGCATCGCCATGATCTGCTCGAGGCCCAGCGACGCCGGATCATCTGACGCGGCAACGCGCGCGGTCAGGTTGCGGCCAAGCTCAGTCCAGAAGTCGCAGACCAGGTCTGCGGCGTCGAAGATCACTCCGTCGCCGAACGGTGACCAGCGGTGGAAGTTGAGCTTGCGCTCCTCCTGCCAGCCGGGCTGCAATGAAGCCGCCCATTGCGGATCCGTCGGCTCGTTGCCGCGCATGTCCACCGACGACGGGGTTCGCTGAAAGACGTACAGATGCGCGGCGTCTCGGCCGAGATGTGGAACGAGCTGAACACCCGTTGCGCCAGTGCCGACGAGCGCGACACGTTTGTCCGCCAGCTTGTGCAGTCCGCCGGTGGCATCGCCGCCGGTGTAGTCGTAATCCCACCGGGCCGAGTGGAAGACGTGCCCCTTGAAGTCTTTGATGCCGGGGATGCCCGGCAGTTTGGGCCGGTTGTAGGAGCCCTGCGTCATGACGACGAAGCGGGCCCTGATGTCGTCGCCGCGGTTGGTGGTCAACCGCCAGCGCTTGATCTCCTCGTCCCACGCGACGGTGCGCACCTGGGTGGAGAAGATCGCGCCGTCGTAGAGCCCGAAATGCTTGCCGATCCGCTTGCAGTGCTCGAAGATCTCGGCACCGTCGGCGAATTTCTTCGACGGAAGGACATCGAGTTCTTCGAGCATCGGGATGTAGCAGTACGCATCGTTGTCGCACTGAATGCCGGGGAACCGGTTCCAGTACCAGACGCCACCGAAGTCGCCACCCATCTCGATGACGTGCACGTCGTCGACGCCCGCCTTTTTCAGGTAGGCGCCCGCCAGCAGGCCGGCGATACCGCCGCCGAGCACCGCCACCTCGACGTCGGAGTCGATCGGAGTGCGCGGTGTGACCGGCGTATACGGGTCGACCTCGGCGAACTCCGCGAAATCGTCGGTGAGTTCGAGGTACTGCGCAGCTCCCTCCGGCCGCAGTCGCTTCTGTCGCTCCTTCTCGTACTTTTCGCGGAGTGCGTCGATGTCGATGTCATCGGGCGTCTGCGTCGGTCCGCACGTGTCGAACGATGTCATTTGTCTTCATAGCTCCTGTGGTTCGCCGGTGCCCATGTACCTGGCCAGCTGCGTGTGCAGGTTGACGGTGCTGCGTTCGCGATACGGGTTGGGCATGGTGCCGGGGAAGCCGAGGGATTTCATCCCCTGCTGTACCGCGGCCATGTTCGAGAAGTCCTGGGGCAGCACCGACAGCCAGTTCGGGCTTTCTTTGGGCGTGTACTGCCACTCCGTCTGCGGCTCTTGGCCTTTCGGGTAGAGCTCGAAGACGGCGACCTCGAAGATGCACTTGTTGGGGTCGTAGCTCGGATCGGGACGCGCCGAGTAGCACAGCGCGCTGGTCAGGCCCTGGCCGACCTGGAAGTTCGGGAAGATCTGCCACGCGGTCCCGCTCTGTCCGAGGATGTCGGGCGGGATCGTCGGCCAGACCACGCCTCGGGCTTCGTCGTCGCGCCGCGCCGAAGCCAGCCAGTGCTGCAGTACCTCGTCGGCGGGGGTGCCCTCCGGAAGTTCGTCGACCAGTCGCTTGGCGGCGTTCACCAGCGTCTGCGTCGTGGTGGCGTTCGTCTCCTCCATCGTGTAGACCTGCATCTCCGCGGTGGAGATACGCGGGTCCCCGGTGCCGAGGCGGATCTTCGACTTGGTCTCGTCCATTCCCTTCGGCGCGTCGTAGCCGATGTTGCTGTGTCTGCCCTGCGCCTTGGCCCAGCCCTTGAACTCACCGAACTTGTTGAACTCGGGGTGCGTGGTGAACACGTGGTAGGTCTCGTTGAAGGCCTCCATCGCGACTTTCCAATTGCAGTCGAACTTCAGCCATTTGCGCCACTTGTAGCGCATGTTCTCCAGCCCGAACGGGTCGAGGATCTTGGCGGCGGGAAACAGATAGTCGGCCAGCGGTTCGCAGTCGGGGTCCATGTTGACGAACAGCCAGCCGCCCCACGTGTCGACCTGCACCGGCGCGAGGTGGGTGTTGCGCGGGTTCAGCGCGCCTTTCCAGTCGTCCTGCTCACGGATGTGGGTGCATGCCCCGTCCAGACCGTAGGTCCAGCCGTGGAATCCACAGACGAACGACTTGCGTGCGCGCGCACATGCGTTCTTCGCACCGTCGGGCGTATCGATCAGCCGCCTACCGCGGTGCATGCACACGTTGTGGTGTGCCGCGAATTCGGTTGGCCCGGTGCGCACCACGATGATCGAGTCGTCGAGGATGTCGTAGGTCAGGTAACTACCGACCTCACCGATCTCCTCGACGCGGCCGACCTGCTGCCAGACCTTGCGCCACAGCTTGTCGCGTTCGGCGCGGGCGTAGTCCTGACAGACGTATGCCTCGACGCCGATCGTCGTCGGCTCGGACAGATCCTCGGCGATCTGTCCTGTCGAGTCGTCCGGATCGGCGTCGATCTCGATAGCGGCGTCGAGGTCGGATTCGCTGTGAGTCATCACATCTCCTTGATCGCGGCCCGGAAAGACTGGTCGGCGAGGAACAGCGAGGTGTTGTCAGCGCCGAGATGAGTCCATCGCAGGTTCAGGCCGCCGTCGACGAGCAGCGTCTGGCCGGTGACGTAACTCGACAGGTCGGACAGCAGGAACAGGATCGCGCCTGCCTGCTCCTCCGGCTTACCGCGCCTGCCCATCGCGATGGCTTGACGGTCACGGTCGGGATCGTCGTCGGTGTAGGTGCGCGACGCGGCGGTCTCGGTCACGCCGGGGGCCACGGCGTTGACGCGGATGCCCTCCTGCGCGAGTTCGGCCGCCATCGTGCGGGTCATCGCGACCACAGCGGCCTTGGCTGTTCCGTAGGCGATGTGGAACGGGGCGGTGTTCATCCCGCTGATCGACGAGATCGACACGATCGACCCGGGATTGCCCCGGCTGCGGATCTCGGCAGCGACCGCCTGGCTCATGAAGAACGCGGTCTCGAGGTTCGCGGTGAACAGCGATCGCCAGTCGTCGCGGCGCACCCGTGTCGACGGCATCCACGTCGAGGGCTCGGCGCCGCCTGCGACATTCACCAGACCGTAGAGATCGCCGTCGGTGCCGCGGACGCGGTCGATGACGGTCGCGATCCCTTCGTCGGTCGACGCGTCGGCCGCCACCGGCACCACAGGCAGTCCCTCGGCTCCAAGGGGCGCCACATGGTGATCGAGATTCTCCTTCGACCGGCTGACCGCGATGACGGTCGCGCCCGCTTCCGCGGCCATCCGCGTCACGGTTGTGCCGATGCCGCCGCCGCCGGCGCCGGAGACGACGACGATGCGGCCTTCGAGGTTCAACAGATCGGTCATGAGTCTATTTGTCCGGACAACATACGGTGCTCTGCATATTGCAGAACACTATTCCGCAGCCATAATCCGGGCGTCAAGGGCCGATTGGTGCCCGGCCGCACTATTGTCTGGACTATTCGCACTTGATAGCGTCTTCAGCCCATGAGCACGTCGCACACCGACGCCCGCTACCCCGCGTGCACTCCGAACGTCGCCGATGGATGGCGGTTCGAACGGCTCACCGCACCCAGCCGACTCTTCGGCGCCAACGGGCTGCGGACCGGTCCGGACGGCCGGGTCTACATCGCGCAGGTGACCGGCAGCCAGATCAGCGCACTGGATCTCGAGACCGGCCGACTCGAGGCCGTCAGCGCCAAGGGCGGCGACATCATCGCGCCCGACGACGTCGCCTTCGATGCCGACGGTGTCCTCTACGCCACCGAGGTGATGGACGGCCGGGTGAGCGCGCTCGGCACCGACGGCCGCAGCCACGTTCTTCGCGACGACCTGCCCTGCGCCAACGGCATCACGGTGCACCAGGGGCGGCTGTTCATCAACGAATGCCGCGAGGGTGGCCGGCTGATGGAACTGGACCGGGCCACCGGCGCGCAACGCATCCTTCTGGACGACCTGCCGTCTCCGAACGCCATGGAAGTCGGACCCGACGGATTGCTGTACTACCCGTTGATGACCGCCAACGAGATCTGGCGGGTGGATCCGGACTCACCGGGTGAGCCACAAAGAGTGGCGGCCGATCTCGGCGTGCCGGACGCGGTGAAATTCGATGCCGACGGCTTCATCGTGTCCACCCAGGTCGCCAGCGGACAGGTGCTGCGCATCGATCCGCGCAGCGGCGAGCAGACGCTGCTGGCACAGCTCAACCCTGGACTGGACAACCTCACGATCGCCGGTGGCCGGTTGTTCGTCTCGAACTTCACCGGCGAGATCACCGAGATCGTCGGCGGCGACACCAGGACGGCGTTGCCCGGCGGGCTGAACTGGCCGCTGGATCTGACCGTCGGCGACGACGGCAGGTTGTATGTCGCCGACGGGACGTACTTCTACGTGGTGACATCCGACGGTTCGCTGCAGACGGTCGGGATGCTGTTCTCGCCGGGCTATCCGGGCTTCCTGCGCGGCTTGGCGCCTGCGGGCGGCGGCGCGTTCGTCGTGACGACCTCGGGCGGCCAGGTCGCCCGATACCGCCCATCAGAGAACGAAACCGATTATCTGGCAGCAGACTTCGACCAGCTCTACGGTGTGGCGATCGGGCCGGGCGGCGTGATCGCCTTCGCCGAACTCGGCACCGGCAGCGTTCACGCCCTTCGGGCGGGCCACGTCGAGACGTTGGCTTCGGGGCTCAGTGACCCCGTCGGCGTCGCCTTCGACGGCGACAGGGTGCTGGTCGCGGAGTCGGGCGCGGGCCGGGTCGTGGGGCTCACCGCCTCCGGCTCCGATGTCGTGGTAGACGGCTTGGCGAGGCCGCAGGGGATCATCGTGCGTGACGGGCAGCTCTACATCGTCGACGCGGGCTCCAAAGAGGTCGTCTCGTTCGACCTGAGCAGCAAGGCCCGCAACACCATCGCGTCGGGACTGCCTGTCGGTCCCCCGCCCGGCGTCGAACCGAAGCCGCTGAAGGGGATGCCCCCGTTCTCCGGACCGCAGGGCCCGTTCGCGGGCATCACGGCGGCCCCCGACGGCACCCTGTATGTCTCGGCCGACGGCGACGGCAGCGTGGTCGCGCTGCGACGAAGCGCATGACGGGCTGATGCCGATGACCGAAACCTCCCCCGCAGACCATCGCTACGTTCAGGTGGCGCGGGCGCTGCGCAAGGACATCGTCGACGGCGTGTACCCCGTCGGGTCACAACTTCCCACCGAACACGAACTGTGCGAACGGTTCTCGGTCAGCCGCTACACCGTGCGCGAGGCATTGCGACGGCTGCGCGAGGACCACCTGGTCTCGTCGCGCCCGCGAACAGGCACGCTCGTGGTGCCGCGTTCGACATCGGACGCCTACGACGTCATGTCGATCAACGACCTGGTGGCGTTTGCAACCGAGGCGCGATTCGCGATCGAGTCCATCAACACCGTGGTGCTCGATGAGGACGTGGCAGCACGCACCGGACTGGGTGGTGGTGAGGAGTGGCTGGCCGTGCGGGGCTACCGGCAGTCCGACGGCGCCGAGTTCCCGCTGTGCCGAACCGAGTACTACATCAACCGGGCTTTCGCCGCGGTCGGTCGGCTGTTGCAGCGCCACACCGGTCCGATCTTCCCGCTGATCGAGGATCTCTTCGGGGTGAGCATCGTCGAGGTCAACCAAGAGATCGCCGCCGTCCTGATCGCCCCCGATCTGGCAGGCGTACTGAAGACAGAACCCGGATCGCCCGCGCTCGAGGTGCAGCGCACCTACAAGACATCCGATGGCGAGGTTGCGCAGGTCACGGTCAACACACACCCCGCTTCCCGCTTCCGGCACTCGATGACCATGCGGCGGGTCAGAGGCTGACGCCCGTGCCGACGCTTGCCGATTCTCTCGCCGAGGCCGCGCGAGGAACGCCGCACCGGGTGGTGTTGGTCGACGGCGACGTCGCATTGGACTGCGAAACGCTGCATACGCAGGCGGGGGCGCTGGCGCACGCGCTGCAGTCGCGGATGCCGACCGGCGGTGTCGTGTCGTTCATGCTGCCGAACTGGTACGAGGCCGCCGTCGTGTACCTGGCGGCGACGATGGCGGGAATTGCGGTCAACCCGATTCTGCCGTCGCTGCGGGATCGGGAGCTTGCCTTCATCCTCGACGATGTCGACAGCCGAATGGTCTTTGTGCCGAGGGAGTTTCGGGCACACGATTATCTCGCGATGCTGGAACGGGTGACGGGCCAAATGGACTCGCCGCCCGAAATCGTCGTTGTCCGCGGCGAGCCGGGTGATCACACCGCGTACACCACGCTGCTCGAGCAGGGGGCGAGTGCAGAGCTGCCCGCCGTCGATTCGGCGGCGGTGCGGATGATTCTCTACACCTCAGGCACCACTGGCCGGCCGAAAGGTGTTCTACACAGCCATGACTCGATTCACGCACTGATCTGCCAGCTCCGTGATCACTGGCTGATCGAGCCTGGGGACAAATTCCTGGTGCCGTCGCCGATCGCACACATCGGCGGCTCCATCTACGCGTTCGAATGCCCGCTTCTCCTCGGCACCACCGCTGTGCTGATGGACCGATGGGATCCCGACGATGCAGTGGCGCTGATGGTCTCGCAGCGCTGCACCCATATGGCGGGCGCCACCCCGTTTCTGGAGGGCCTGCTCGCCGCTGCCGAGCGGGCCGATACCCGGCTGCCGGACCTCAAGGTGTTCATCTGCGGGGGAGCGTCGGTGCCGCCATCGCTCATTCGTCGCGCGGCAGCGTATTTCGATCACGCAATGGTGACCCGGGTGTACGGGTCAACCGAGGTGCCCGTCACGACCGTCGGCTCACCGACCGATCCCGGGCACGCCGCCGACACCGACGGACGACCCGCAATCGCGAGCGTCAGGCTCGTCGCTCACGACGCCGCACCGCCCGGATCGGGCGAGATATATGCCCGTGGCCCACAGATGCTGGTCGGCTACCGCGACCCGGACGACGAAGCCGACGCGTTCGACGAGCAAGGCTATTTCCGCACAGGTGATCTCGCGCAGTGGGTGGACGACGAGTACCTCGTGGTGACCGGGCGCGCCAAGGACATCATCATCCGCAGCGGCGAGAACATCGCCCCGAAGGAGATCGAGGACATCCTCGGTGGCCACCCCGACGTCGTCGAGATCGCGATCGTGGGGCTACCGGATACCAGGACCGGTGAGCGGGCGTGCGCCGTCATCGTGCCGAGGGCATCCCCCGGCCCCGACGTCGAGAGCCTCCGCAACTTTCTCAGCAGTTACGGCGTCGCGAAGTTCAAGGCGCCCGAACAGGTCGTCATCGCCGAAAGCCTGCCGCGCAACGACGCGGGCAAGGTACTCAAGCATCAGATCCGGGCGGAACTGACGAAAGCAGATGGTTGACATGCAAGTAGCGATCGTGACGGGCGCGAGCAGCGGTATCGGCTTCGGCTGTGCGACCAAACTCGCCGAGATGGGCATGGCCGTCGTGGGCACGGGCCGCGACGCGGACAGGCTTGCCGACCTCGAAGAGGCGATCGGCGATCCCGACCGGGTGGCGACCATCGCCGTCGACCTGACCGCCGACGACGCGCCCGAGCGGATCGTGGATCTCGCCGTGCAGCGTTGGGGTCGCATCGACTTCCTGGTCAACAATGCGGGTGTCGGCAGCCCGAAACCGCTGCACGAGACGGACGACGAATCGCTGGACTACTTCCTCGGGCTGATGTTGCGCGCACCGTTCCGATTGGCGCGCGACGTGATTCCGCACATGGCACCTGGGTCGGGAATCGTCAACGTCACATCGACTTTCGCGGTGGTCGGTGGCCTGCGCGGCGGTGCGTACTCCGCCGCGAAGGGCGGCATGACGTCGCTGACCCTGCACATCGCGTGCCAGTACGGACCGCAGGGAATCCGCTGCAACGCAGTGGCACCCGGAGTGACGCTGACGCCGATGGTGGCCCAACGGCTCACCGACGACCGGTTCAAGAAGATCAACACGGCGATGACGCCGTATCCGCGCCTCGGCGAGGTGAACGACATCGCGAGCACGGTGGCTTTCCTGTGTTCCGACGGCGCGGGATTCATCAACGGCCAGACGATCGTCGTCGACGGCGGCTGGAGCTCGACGAAGTACCTCTCGGACTTCGCGTTGAACTCCGAGTGGGTCGCCCGTTGAACGTGTTCGCCCTGCTCGACCAGGCGGCTGCGCGACTCGGCGACCGTGGAGCGGTTTATCTCGGTGACCAGCAACTGCTCACCTGGGCCGAGTTGCGGGAGCGGGCGCTTCGGCTTGCCGGATCTTTTCGCGCGCTCGGCCAAGGCGCGCGCATCGCGGTCGCCAGCGAAAACCGTCCCGAGATCATCGAGTTGATGTTCGGTGTCTGGGCGGCCGGCTGCGTGTACCTGCCGATCAACTACAAGCTGCACCCGCGGGAGATGCAGCAGATCCTCGACGACGCCGGCGCCGCAGAGGTTTTCGCGTCTTCGAAGATTGCCGCAGAGCTCGCTCCGGCCACAGACGTAGCCATGACCGTCATCGCAGGCGACGCCTATGAGTCGCGGTTCGGCGCCGAACCGGCGGACGCACCGTGCACGGATCCCGTGGAGCTGGCTTGGCTGTTCTATACGAGTGGGACGACCGGCAAGTCCAAGGGCGCGATGCTGTCGCACCGCAACCTGATGGCGATGACGGTCGCGCACCTCGCCGACTTCGACTCGCCGGACGAGAACTGCAGCCTGATTCACGGCGCGCCGATGTCGCACGGATCGGGGCTCTACATTCCGCCGTACGTGCTGCGCGGCGCCCGCCAGGTGATACCGGTGTCGGCGGCATTCGAGCCCGATGAGTTCCTCGACCTCTGCGAGCACCATCCGGGGTGCAGCGCGTTCCTCGCCCCCACGATGGTCGCGCGTCTCATCGCGACCGGCAGGTCGTGCCCAGCCAACCTGCGCACGGTTGTCTACGGCGGCGGCCCGATGTACGTGGACAGCCTGAAGAAGGCGATGGCCGCCTTCGGCCCGATCTTCACCCAGCTCTACGGCCAGGGTGAGGCGCCGATGACGATCACCGGCCTGCGCCGCGCCGACCACCTCGACGCCGACGACGCAGTACTGGGGTCGGTCGGCTACGCGAGGTCCGGTGTCGACGTCGCGGTGCTTCGCGATGACGGCAGCCTTGCCGCCACCGGCGAGATCGGCGAGATCGTCTGTCGGGGCGACGTCGTGATGTCCGGCTACTGGCGCAACCCCGAGGCCACCGCCGCGACCCTGCAGAACGGATGGCTGCACACCGGCGACATGGGCTCGTTCGACGAGCGCGGCTTCCTCACGCTGCGCGACCGGTCGAAGGACGTGGTGATCAGCGGCGGCAGCAACATTTATCCGCGCGAGGTGGAAGAGGCGCTTCTCGAACATCCCGGCGTGGTCGAGGCCGGTGTCGTCGGCGCCAAGGACGAGGAGTGGGGCGAGGTCGTGGTCGCGTTCGTTGTCGGCGACGTCGAGCCCGCCGAGCTGGACTCGCACCTCCTCGACCGCATCGCGCGCTTCAAACGACCGAAGAGGTACGAGTTCATCGACGAGTTGCCCAAGAACAGCTACGGCAAAGTGCTCAAACGCGAACTGCGGGAACGCTTGTCGTAGTCACGCCGCAGGCGTGGCGGTGAGCGTCCGCTGCATGTCCGGCTTCATCTGCTGCAGCTGTTGGCCCGCATGGCCCCAGCTGTGTATGCCTTCCGGGAAGTTGAACGTCGCATTGTTACCGCCTGCGGCGATGTAGGCGTCGGCGAAGCCACGGTTGGAGTCGACCGCCATCCCCTCCAGGAAGCCGAGCCCGCCGATGGGCGCGTCCGGGCTGGCCAGCGCCGCATCCGTCGGTGTGCCGTTACCGCAGTAGATCCAGAGGCGGGTGCCGTTGGCGGCCAGCCTGCCTGCCTGCACGGTTGGATCGTTTCTGGCCCATGCCGGGTCGCCGGGCGGACCCCACATCGCCTCGCGGCTGAAGCCGCCGTTCCACATCATCGCGATGCCGACCTGTCCGGGATCGGCCGAGAGATTGAGGAAGCCCGAGAGGGAGCCGGCGTAGATGAACTGCTCCGGATGGTGGGCGGCGAGCACCAGCGCTGAGGAGCCGCCCATCGAGAACCCGACGACGGCGTTTCCGGTCGACGGCACGTTCTTGGAGCCTGCCAGGTACGCGGGCAGTTCCTGCGACAGGAACGTCTCCCATTTGTAGGTGGAGGTCCCGCCGTTGCCTGCCGCGGGGCCGTACCAGTCGCTGTAGAAGCTCGACTTCCCGCCGACGGGCATGACCACCGAGATCCCCGAATCCTTGTACCAGTCGAACGCGGCGGTGTTGATGTCCCAGCCGTTGAAGTCGTCGCCGGCTTCCATGCTGTCCAGCAGGTACAGAGCGGGTGCGCCTTCGCCGCCGCCGAGGAACTCGACGCGAATATTGCCGCCCATCGACTGCGAAGGCACGGACAGCTGCTCGACCGGGACGCTCGAGAACGCAGCGGCCGTCGGTATGCCGAAAAGACCGGCCAGAAGCGCGCCGATGAACCCCGCAATGATCACTCGGCGGACCGTGCCGCCGCGCTTATTCTCGATGAAGGCCATCGCTGCCTCCCAGTGGCCACCCCCGGCCCTAGCGGGGAGATTACGACCACTTTCGGCGGATTTCGGCGGATTCGCCAGGTCGCCCGCAAACCCGCCAAACATTTGGTCAGCCAGTTGCGCCAACAGAAGTTATATGGGCTAAGTTAAGCGGAGGCCAACTTCCTTTGAGGAGAGATCGAATGGGTCGGGCGGACGTCGTCGCCCCGGCGTACGGGCGGCGGGGGGTGCTGTGCTGAAGGTGCTGCGGCGCTTCTGGGTGCCTCTCCTCATCGTCGCGGTGATTGCGCTTGGCATCTTCATGGTCGACCGGCTGCGCGGGGTCTTCGGCAAGACCGAGCTCACCCGCCCGGGCGCAGGCCTGGTCAACGACCCCGCGCCGTTCAATCCGAAGGAAGTCCGCTACGAGATCTTCGGCCAGCCGGGAGCGACGGCCACGATCAACTACCTGGATCTGGACGCTCAGCCACAGAAGGCGGAGAACGTGACGCTGCCGTGGTCGCTGACGCTGACGACCACCGCGCCCGCGGCCAGCCCCAATATCGTCGCCCAGGGCGACGGTGACAGCATCAGCTGCCGGATCACCGTCGACGGTGTGGTCAAGGACGAGAAGACTACCGACGGCCTCAATGCCCAGACCTTCTGCCTGGTGAAGTCGGCATGAGCGAAGCTTGCGAGCGAATCAACAGCGCAGAATGCGGGAACCGAGCCTGCGAGGTAACCGCATGAGCGAAGCTTGCGAGCGAATCAACAGCGCAGAATGCGGGAACCGAGCCTGCGAGGTAACCGCATGAGCGAAGCTTGCGAGCGAATCAACAGCGCAGAATGCGGGAACCGAGCCTGCGAGGTACCCGCATGAGCAACACCCACGTCGGCGCGCATCCGTTGATCCCCCGGTTCATCCGGCTCTTCTCGATACCCATCCTGCTCGGCTGGTTGGCAGTGACGGTTCTGGTGAACGTGATCGCTCCCCAGCTCGAAAAGGTCGGGGAGGCGCATGCGGTATCGCTGGCGCCCATCGACGCACCGTCGATGCAGGCCATGCAGCAGGTCGGCAAGACCTTCCAGGAGTTCGACTCCAACAGCTCGGTGATGGTCGTCCTGGAGGGCGACCAACCGCTCGGCGAAGACGCCCACAAGTACTACGACGGCCTGGTCGACAAGCTCGAGGCCGACAAGCTGCACGTCGAGCACATCCAGGACTTCTGGGGGGATCCGCTCACCGCGGCGGGGTCCCAGAGCGCCGACGGCAAGGCCGCCTACGTCCAGCTGTACCTGCGCGGCAACCAGGGCGAGAGCATCGCGAACGAATCGGTCGCCGCGGTTCGCGACATCGTGGCGAGCAGTACGCCGCCCGACGGGATCAAGGCCTACGTCACCGGCCCGGCAGCGCTGACGAACGACCAGCATCACGCGGGCGACAAGAGCATCCAGCTGATCACGATGATCACCATCTGCGTGATCTTCGTGATGCTGCTGTTCGTCTACCGCTCCATCATGACGGTCCTGCTCGTGCTCGTGATGATGTTCTTGGAGCTTGCGGCGGCCCGCGGAATCGTCGCCACCCTCGGCTATTACGAGCTCATCGGTTTGTCGACGTTCGCAGTCAACCTGCTGACCACGCTGGCGATCGCGGCCGGCACGGATTACGCGATCTTCCTCGTCGGCCGCTACCAGGAAGCGCGGCAGAACGGCGAAGACCGCGAAACAGCGTTCTACACCATGTATCACGGCACCGCGCACGTGATCCTCGGCTCAGGCCTGACCATCGCGGGTGCCACCTTCTGTCTGCATTTCACCCGGCTGCCGTATTTCCAGACGCTCGGCGTCCCGCTGGCCGTCGGTCTGCTCGTCGCAACGCTCGCCGCGTTGACGATGGCGCCCGCCCTGCTCACCATCGGCAGTCGCTTCTTCGATCCGAAACGGGAGCTGCGGACGCGTGGCTGGCGCAAGATCGGCGCCGCGGTGGTGCGGTGGCCCGGCCCGATCCTGGTGTCCACCATCGCACTTTCTCTCGTCGGTCTTCTCGCCCTTCCCGGTTATGTGCCGAGCTACAACGATCGCGAGTTCCTGCCGGACGACATTCCCGCCAACGTCGGTTACGCGGCCGCCGACCGGCATTTTCCGCAGGCGCGGATGAACCCGGAAATGCTGCTCGTTGAGACGAACCACGATGTGCGCAACTCGGCCGACATGCTCGTCATCGACCGAATTGCCAAGAGCGTCTTCCACATTCCCGGTATCGGTCGCGTCCAGACCATCACCCGGCCACTTGGCACACCGATCGAGCACACCTCGATCCCGTTCCAGATCAGCATGCAGGGCACCACCCAGCAGATGAACCAGGACTACATGCAGGCCCGAATGGCCGACATGCTGACCCAGGCCGCCGAGATGGACAAGACCATCGCGACGATGGAGAAGATGCAGGCGCTGACCAAGGAGATGTCGGACACCACGCACAACATGGTGGAGAAGACCAAAACCATGGCGGTCGACATCGGCGAAGTGCGGGACAACATCGCCGATTTCGACGACTTTCTCCGTCCGATTCGCAACTACCTCTACTGGGAACCGCACTGCTACGACATCCCGGTGTGTCACTCGATTCGAGCGATCTTCGACACCCTCGACGGCATCGACGTGCTGACCGACGATGTTCAGCAGCTCGTCCCCGAGTTGGAGCACCTCGACTTGCTGCTGCCGCAGCTGACGGCGCTGATGCCCGAGATGATCTCAACGATGCGCACCATGAAGACGATGATGCTGACGATGTATCAGAGTCAGAAGGGCATGCAGGACCAAATGGCTGCGCTGCAGGAGAATTCGACTGCGATGGGCCAGGCGTTCGACGCGTCCAAGAATGACGACTCGTTCTATCTGCCGCCTGAGGTCTTCACCAACCCGGACTTCAAGCGCGGCATGAAGATGTTCGTCTCCCCCGACGGCAAAGCGGTTCGCTTCATCATCTCCCATGAAGGTGACCCGGCTACGCCGGAAGGCATTTCGCACATCAACAAGATCAAGGATGCGGCGTTCGAGGCCATCAAGGGCACACCGCTGGAGGGCTCGAAGATCTATCTGGCCGGCACCGCGTCCACGTACAAGGACATGCGGGAGGGCTCGAACTTCGACCTGTTGATCGCCGGAATATCGGCGTTGTGCCTGATTTTCATCATCATGGTGCTGCTCACCCGATCCGTTGTCGCGGCGGCGGTCATCGTCGGCACGGTGCTGCTGTCCCTTGGCACCTCGTTCGGCCTTTCGGTGCTGATATGGCAGTACATCCTCGGCCTGCACCTGCACTGGATGATCATCGCGATGTCGGTCATCGTCCTGCTCGCGGTCGGTTCGGACTACAACCTGCTGCTGGTGTCACGGTTCAAGGAAGAGATTCACGCCGGCATCAACACGGGCATAATCCGATCGATGGGTGGAACGGGATCGGTGGTCACGTCCGCCGGCCTGGTATTCGCCTTCACGATGATGTCGATGGTGGTGAGCGATCTGCGCGTGGTGGGTCAAGTGGGCACCACCATCGGTCTGGGCTTGCTGTTCGACACCTTGGTGATCCGGTCGTTCATGACACCGTCCATCGCGGCACTGCTCGGACGGTGGTTCTGGTGGCCGCAGCACGTGCGGCAGCGGCCGGTTCCTGAGCCGTGGCCCGGGCCGAAGGGCGAACCCGTCAGCGCGGTGCCCGGTCATCAAACAGGTGACGAAAATCCAACGGGCCCAATACGACCCATATAGTTAGTTAGGTGATTATGAAAGCGAAACGGCTCGCATCGACCGTCCTGTCGGCGATCGCCTTGGCGGTGCCCGCGCTCGCGGTCGCGGCTCCGGCCAATGCCGACCCCGATACGGACTTCTACAACGAACTGCACATCTACGGCATCTACGGCGAGAAGGACTACAACGCCTGGATCGGCAAGATTGCGTGCAAGCGGCTGTGGAATAACCTGGATCACGACGCCAACGCGTCCGCGACCTTCGTCAAACGACAGCTGAACAAGAACACCACCACCGAGCAGACATATCAGTTCCTCGGTGCCGCGTATCGGACTTACTGTCCCGAGAAGCTGCCGATTCTCACACAGTCGGCGGGTGTGGACGCACCGCCAGCAGCACCCGCGGGACCCGCGTTAGCGGCAGAGCAGTAGAAGGAGAGAGATATGTGGGGTAAGACGAGCTTCGCGGTGGCCGCGATGAGCGCGGTCGCGCTGGCGATCCCGGTCAACGCGGCGGCGGATGCGACCGACGACTATCCGATCCCGAACCGGATTCTCAAGACGACGTGCACGGTCGACCAGTACATGGCCGCGACGCGCGACACCGACCCGATCTATTACGAGCGCTACATGATCGACTACCACAACAGGCCGGTCGATGTGCAGGACGGCGCCCGCAACCGCATCTACTGGTTCTTCTCGCTGGACTACGCGGGCAGGCGGCAGTATTCGGAGGACACCGCCACCAACGTCTATTACGAGTTCATGGCGACTCGGTGGGGCAACTGGGCCAAGCTGTTCTTCAACAACAAGGGTGTCGCCGCACACGGCACCGATGTCTGCATGAACTACCCGCCCAACGATCCGACGGTATGGGACTGGACATGATCCTGCGCAGGACCCTGCCCGCCGCCGCGCTCGCCTTCGGCCTCGTCGCAGGCGTTCTCGGGGGCGGCGTGGCGAGCGCCGATCCTCCTCCGCCGCCCAATCCCCCGTGGGCCGCCGTCGGCGATCCGGTGCCGTCATGGGCACCGCGCAAGCCCGCTGACTTCTGGCTGGGTGAGCCGGTGGTGTGGACCACCGGATGGGGCGGACGCTGGTGTGTCTGGAAGAACGGCCAGATCATCACGCTGTCGTCGAACCCCGTCAGCAACGGTGGCTGACGACTCAGGTCCGCGCGGTCGACGTCACCTCCCAGATGTCACCGCTGGCCCCGCGGGCCGTCACTTGTAATAGAGCACGTCGTTGTAGCTGGTCCAGGCGTTCGCCAGGCAGTTGAGCAGCAGGCCCGCGGGGGTCTGCGCGGTGCCGGGCACCTTGTCGTCACAGGGCGCCCGCATCGTGCGCACGCCCGCCAGCGGCGCCACCGGTACCCACTGGTTGCGTGCCGCGCAGACGAACGTGTTGCCGGCTGCGTCGAGGCCGAAGGGATAGCGGGACTTGAACTGGCAGTAGTCGGTGGGTGCGATGTCGCGCCTCACGAACGGCACGCAGTCCGCGCCGTCGCACGTACCCGGATCCGCGGAGACGGGACCCGCCGCCATCATCGGCGCGGCGGTGATTCCGCAGGCCAGTGCGATTACAGCCATCAGCTTCATACTCGTCCCCTCCGATACGGACCCGCTTCGACGGTTAGCGTACCGGGGCCTTGCCGCGGCATAAGGTCTTCTTGTGCCTTTGCGTCACGTCGACCCGACGAGGCGGCCGTCGAAGGTCGTTCGGATGCTGAATCGAACCGCGCGGTCGCGGTTCGGAGCCCTGATGGCCCGTCATGTCGCACCCAAGACCGATCCGTGGCTCGGCCGGGTCAGCAATGGCAGGGTCAGCTGGGGAATGTTCAACGTCCCATCAGCGACGCTGACCACGACGGGAGCCAAGAGCGGCCAGGTCCGTCATGCGCAGATCGCCTATTTTCACGACGGGCCGGATGTGATCGTGATGGCCTCGAACTACGCAGGTAGCAAGCACCCGCAGTGGTATCACAATCTCGTGGCTCACCCCGATTGCGAACTCGGAGGCGACCCGTTTCGCGCCGGCGAGGTCACCGACCCCGGCGAATACGCCAGGTTGTTCGGACTCGCCGAGGGCTACTTCGAGCTCTTCACGGATTATCGCGAGAAAGCATCGAAGGTCGGCCGCACGATCCCGGTGTTCCGGCTCACCCCGCGTTGACGAACGCGGTCGTGGCGGCCTCGGAAGTTGCCGCACAGGGATCTGTTCAAACGGGCGATGTCACATCTTCGCGCCCGTGCGCGACATATGGGCATGAAGATCAAGCACGAACGCATGGTCACGCGCATCGCCGGTGCGATCTCGGCGATGGCCGCATTCTCGCCCACCCTCCTGATCGCCACACCCGTCGCTGACGCGGCGCCGTGCCCCGACGTCGAGATCGTCTTCGCCCGCGGCACCACCGAGCCGCCCGGCGTCGGCGGGATCGGCCAGGCCTTCGTCGACTCCCTTCGGTCCCAGCTGGGCGGCCGTTCGGTCGGCGTCTACGCGGTCAACTACCCGGCGAGCAATGACTTCTCGACGAGCACGCCCGCAGGCGGTGACGATATGAGTGGACACGTTCAGTCGATGGCGGCGAACTGCCCTGACACAAAGATGGTGCTCGGCGGCTATTCGCAGGGTGCCGCCGTTGTCGACCTGGCCACCACGCATATGCCTGCCGACGTGTCCGACAACGTCGCGGCCGCGGCCGAGTTCGGAGGTGCGAGGAGCACGTTCGCCGACAGCCTTTCCGCCGGTCCGCTGCCGTCAGTGGGGCCGCTCTACGCGGGCAAGACCATCGAGTTGTGCGTCCCCAACGATCCGATCTGCTACCAGGGCGGTTGGGATATGCGGGCGCACGGTGCCTATGTTCAGACCGGGATGGTCAACGATGCCGCCGCGTTCGCGGCGAGCCGAATATAAACACAGCAGATCCGGGTATCCACAGCGGATGATGTGGGGAGGAAATATGAGTATCAGCAAGTACGTCGGCGTCGCGATCGCCGTCACAGCGGGGTCCCTGATGGGGGCTCCTGTGCCATCGGCGTCCGCGGATCCGTGTCCGGACGTCGAGGTGATCTTTGCCCGCGGAACCGGTGAGCCACCGGGCGTCGGCGGCGTCGGCCAGGCGTTCGTCGACGACGTGCGGGCGCAGGCGGCGGGCAAGTCGGTGTCGGTGTATCCGGTCAACTACGCCGCAAGCGGCGACTTCGAGAACAGGTCGGCGTTCGCGCAGACCGTCATCGACGGCGTGAGGGACGCCGGTGCCCGTGTTCAGTCAACGGCCGCGAACTGCCCCGACACACGGGTCGTCCTCGGCGGCTATTCGCAGGGCGCTGCGGTCGCGGGGTTCGTGACCTCGGCTGAGGTGCCGCCGGGAGTTCCTGATGCCGCTGTCCCCCAGCCTCTGCCGCCGGAGGTTGCCGACCATGTCGCCGCGGTCGCGCTGTTCGGTAAGCCGTCGGACGCCTGGACGGGCCGCTACGGGGCACCTGCGATCACCGTCGGGTCGCTGTATGCAGCCAAGACCACCGAGCTGTGCGCACAGGGTGACTCGATCTGCGATGGCACGCCGGGCGGGAATCCGTCCTTCGCGCACGCGCTGTACCCGGTGAACGGAATGGTCGGCGAGGCAGCCACGTTCACGGTCGGCCGCCTCTAGTTCACGGGACCTGGCGCAGGCGCTGTTTGCCCGCCGGGCAGGTGCTCGATCGGTAGCGGATCCGGAATGTGCTCGACCGGCGGCGGGGTCACTGCGGGCGCCGCCGCCGGTGCCGCAGCCGGAATAGCCTCGGGGACAACGGCATCGGGGACATCGGGCGCGATCGCCGCGGGTGCGGGATCTGGCGCAGGAACGTGCTCCGGCAGAGACTCCAGTGCTGCGGTAGGTGGTGGCGGGAACACCATCGGGGCGACGGGCACGTCGGCCACCGGAATCTCACTGGTCTGGACAGCCTTGCTCGCTGCCAATGGAATCGAGCTTCCCGCAGCGGACAAGGTGAACACCGAGACAACCGCAACGGCTGCCACCACGGTGAGCGCCCTGGTCTGCACGGCCAACCCGGTGCGGCTGCAGGCAACGACGTGGGTGCGCCTGCCGTCGGAGGATGCCGCGCCGCGGGCCAGTGCGATCTGCGCGTCGTGCGTGGCGATGACGGGCACAGAGAGGGCCCTGTCGAGGGTGGTTGCGACTTCGTCGAGCTTGGGCCGAGACCCAAGGAGATACAGCACTTCAGGCCGGGAACCGTTGGCACCCATGGCGAAGTTCAGCCAGTCGGTGAAGATGGCGAGGTCGCTGGTGATGGTGGTCGTCGTCGACTGAATCGCACCGCTGCGGGTGTCGATCATCGAGAGGGCGGCCGAATCGAGCCCGAGCGTGCATATCGCCGTCTTCTCCATGGCGTTGGCATATCCCGTGTCCCTGCCCCACGACCTAGTCGCCTCGGTCAGCGGAACGGATATCACGTCGCCGAATCCGCACTCTGTCAACGCATCGCGAAGCGACGACACGTTTCCGCTTGACGTCACGTGGACCGATTCGACGACGTGACCGCTCGCGGTTGCGATATCGCGCACCCGGCGCGCTGTGCCGGCGGGTGAGCAGATGCCCGCATCCGTGATGTCGAACGCATCATGGTCGAGCGGAGCCGCCGCGGCGTCTCGCTCCTCGACCAGAACCCACCCGATACTGGTCGACGTCTTCGACAGTCCCATTACTGTTCGCACTCGCCGGGTCCCGCCCTAGTCGAACGTCGCCGCATCTTCTTGTGGCGGCGATTAGTGCGGAGCCTAGATCGGTTGAACGCGTGCGGCGCCGGGAACTTCCGAACGGTTACCGATCTGCGACGAGGTCGTGACCACCCGCGCTGGCACGTGCGGCCAGCGCGGAGGCCACAAAGCATCCGAGCAGCGTGTAACCGGTTAGGTCGGCCATGCCGTTCTTGGCGAGCATGACAATGGCTATTCCGGCAACGCATATCAACACACCAGCCATGGTCGACCGCACGCCGGTGGCCCGAACCTTGGCGTCCCACCACGGAATCGGGCGGTGCTCGAGCGGTGACAACAGGAAGAACGCCCCCGCCATCACGGCCGCGAACACTACGGCGCGAAGCGCGAGCAGTCCCCAGAATCCGGGCGCATCAACGTCATACGCATCGAGTCCGACGGCGTGCAACGCGAAGGTGGCGACAGCGATCGCCGGAATATGCCAGAGATAGAGCGTCATCGCTCCCCCGTTGCCGACCGCGACGACCTGCCACACCCTCGGCCGCTGCGCCCATCGCTGCACCGGCCCTGCCACTGCGACGAATGCGCACGACATCCAGAGGCACTGCAGCGCAAGCAGAAGCGTCGGCGGCGTCACGTTCGACATGCGTTCGGTGCCCGTGACGACCAGCGAGACTTCGTACGGACCGAAAGCCGCGAGCACAACCTGTGCGATGAACGCGCACACCGCGACCGACAACGCCACCAGGACGCTTATCAGCCTGCGCGCGTACGCGACACCGATCACGACGGGGATGAGCCAGACAATCAAGAAGTTGGGCAGCCCCGAAAGAATTTCACCGGTGGCGATGCGAACAGTGTCGACGACGGTCGCCAACACGAGAAGAGAGGCGACGATGCCCGTCACGGGGCGTCCCGTGCGAATCTTCGTCAGCGCGGGGACGAACGCCAGGGTCACGAGATAGACACCGAGAAACCAGAGCAGTGCGACGGATTCCCTGCCGAGCCCCACCGCGGAGTCCGCGCCGAGGATGATCGTCGCGACCACCAACCCGATCGTCCAGAACGCGAGATACCAGAACACCGGGCGGCAGAGTCGCTGTGCCCTGGCGACCAGCCAGGTACCCCACTGGGTGCCCTCGCGCCACCCGTACGCACCGGCCGCGCCGCCGGCCAGGAAGAACAGGGGCATGACCTGCACCACCCACGTGATCGGGGTCAGGGCAGGTATTTCGCCGAGCAGGTTCCCTATCCACAGCCCGCCCGAGTCGATCGTGGCGAGCAACAGTGCACAGTGTCCGAACATCACGACGACCAGCGCGGTGAGCCGGGCGACGTCTACCGCGCGGTCGCGATCAGGCTTGGTGGTCTCTGCCAACGTGCTGGCGTCGGGCACTGACGAGCTGAGCGGCATGACTACAGGATGCCCCGTACCCACCGACGGCGGATGAGTAGGACTACGCGTCGGTCTCACGGAGCCCGAATCGGTCGTGCAGGCGGGCCAGCGGTCTGGGTGCCCACCAATTGGCCCTCCCGAGCAGATGCATGAACGCAGGTACGAGCAGCATCCGGACAAGCGTGGCATCGACGAGCACCGCCACGGTCAGCCCGAACCCGAACAGACGCATCACCGACACCTGTGCGGCCATCAGTGCCGCGAAGGAGATCACCATGATCAGCGCTGCAGCTGTGATCACCCGCGCGGTGTGGGCGACGCCGCGTGCAACGCTCTCATCGCTGGCACCCCATCCGCGATGCGACGCCAGCCAGTACTCGCGGATGCGCGACACCAGGAACAGCTCGTAATCCATCGAGAGCCCGAACGCGATGCAGAACAGCAGTACCGGCAGTTGCACACCCAGCGTGCCCGTCGACGCCGTGCCGAGGCCGCCCAGGTGTCCTTCCTGGAACACCCACACCACGGCGCCGAACGCAGCGATCAGCGACAGCAAGTTGGTCAGCACCGCCTTGACCGGAAGCACGACACTGTTGGTCAGCAGGAAAACCAGCACAAGCGTGATCGCCACGATGAGCGCGAGCACCACGGGCAACCGCGACGCGATCGCGTGCATGCTGTCGAGGTTGCTCTGCGCGGCGCCCGTCAGCTGCACCGGACGACCGGACGGAGTCGGCACCGCGCGCAGCCGATCGAGCTGATCTGCCGAGGCGGCCGAATACAGCGGCGCACTGCTGCCGACGGTGACGAACGCACTACCGTCATTGATCCCGGTTGGCGCTGTCGGCGGACCGGCTCGGCGGCCGTTGACGAATGTTCCTCCAGGAGATGACACCGCCGACACGTCGGGCACCCGAGACAGTGCCGCAGAGTATGCATCGAGCCCCGCCCGGCTCAAGCCAGGGGCATCCGGCAACACGACGCTGACGGCGGGCGCCCCGTAGCCGGGGAACTCGTCACGCAATTGGTCGCCCACCTGGCGCGCGGATGCCGAGGTGGGAAGCACCCGGTCGTCAGGGAACCCCCACCGCACGTCGAGGAACGGCGTACCGAGCAGCAGGAGAAATGCCGTCACGACAACGGCGATTGGAACCGCATAGCGCATAACGGTTTTCGTGCACCGATACCAGAACCATTTGTCGAACGGCACCTGCCTGGGTTCGGGTCGCCGAAACAGCCGTCGCAGCACAGGCCGTGCGTCGAGCGTATCCAGCCGAGCGCCGAGCAGCACGATCGCCGCGGGTGTCACGACCAGTGATGCCGCCGCGGTGAACGCGACGACCGCGACACCCGCGTAGGCGAACGACTTCAGGAAGTACTGCGGAAACAGCGCAAGCGTCGCCATGGACAGCGCCACCGTCAGTGCCGAGAACATCACCGTGCGGCCCGCGGTGGCCATTGTGTGGACGAGTGCCGCGTCACGAGTTCGGCCCTGCGCCAACTCGTCCCGGAACCGGCTGAGAATCAGCAGGGTGTAGTCGATGGCGAGCGCCATACCCATGGCGATGGACAGGTTCAGCGCGAAGATCGACACGTGCGCGAACATCGAAATCGCGTGCAGTGACGCCATGCATCCGAGAATCGCGAATACGCCGACGGCGACGGGCAGTGCCGACGCGATCAACCCGCCGAAAACCCAGATCAGCACGAGGAAACTCAACGGCAGCGCCAACGACTCCATCAGCAGCAGGTCTTTCTCGGTCTGCGCGTTGACCTGCCAGTAGACGGTGGCATCTCCGCCTGCCAGGACCGTGACGCCGTCGCGGTCGTATACCAACTCGTCGTCGAGGTGCTTGGCGTTGCGCTGCGCATCGTTCTCACCGCCTCTGATGGCGGCCACGATGAGTCCCGTTCTGCCGTCGTCGCTGATGAACGACCGTGCCGCCGCAGGCGACACGGACCAGGGTGACTGGACCTGTCCCACGTCAGCCGAGTCCTGTAGTCGCCGAACGATATCGGTGCCAACCGCCTTGGCGCGGCCGCGCTGCGCACCCCCGTCCGAGGTGACGGTGATGAGCATCGTCATATCACCCTGGTCGAACTTGCTCGAGAGCAGAGCGGACGCCTGCGAAGACTCGGCGTCTGGATCGAGGCCGCCGCCCGCCGACAGCGACTTCGTCACCGGGATACCGAATGCCGCGGTTGCGATCATGACGAGCAAGGCCACGGCGATGACCCGGCGCGGGGCGGCGATGGCGAATCGAGCGATTCCGGTCAGCACAACGCCTCTACTGCTCCTCGAGTTCGTGTTCGATGAGGTTGCGGTAGGCGGGCAGATCGAGGAGTTCGGCGTGCCGACCACTCGCCTGAATCCGGCCCCGCAGCAGCACGAGTATCTGATCGGCGTTGGTGACCGTCGACAGCCTGTGGGCGACCACGAGAACGCTTCGCGTGCCACGGGCCTGCAGCAGGTTCGTCATGACGTCGTATTCGTTTGCGCGGTCGAGGTGCGCGGTGGGTTCGTCCATCAGGATGAGCTCGGATCGGGACAGGAAGGCGCGAGCGAGGGCAAGCCGTTGGCGCTGGCCACCGGAAAGACCTCGGCCGCGTTCGAGCACGGACGTGTCCAGTCTGTCGGGCAGACGGGCGATTTCGTCCGCGATGTTCGCCTGTTCGAGGACGCGCCACAGATCGTCGTCTCCGGCGCTGGGGTCGGCGATGAGCAGGTTGTCGCGGACGGTGCCGTGCAGCACCGGCGCGTCCTGCTCCAGAAGCCCCAATCGGCCGCGCAGGTCCCTCAGCGCGATGCCGCGGATGTCTCGGCCCGACCAGCGCACCGTGCCGGTATCGGGGTCGTGGAACCGGCACAACAGTGACAGGATCGTCGACTTGCCCGCACCGGACGGGCCGATCAGCGCCGTGATCTGATCGCCGTCGAGGGTGAACGAGACGTCGTCGAGCACCTGATCTGCGCCGTAGGAGAACGACACACCGTCGAATTCGACGAGAGCAGTGGCGATCTCATCGCCGGATACCGAGGTTCGGTCGGTCGCCGTGACTGATGCCGGGTCACCTTCCGGCAGGTCGCGCAGGGTCGCTGCCAGATGCTGATATCCGCCTGCGGCGGTGCGCAGCGTTGCGAACGCGGTGAACGCGGCGGTGATGGGAAAGATCGCGTACACCGCGAAGGCGAGCAGGCTGACCAACTGTCCCGCCGACAGGTCGCCGCCTGCGACACGACGTCCGCCGATGATCATGATCGCCACGAAGGCACCGGTCACACCCACCCGGATGAGCAGGGTGTTGGCTGCGGTGGACGACGCGACGCGAACACCGGATTCGTAGGCGGCAGTCGCGCTCACATTGACCGATTCCGCCTCCCGGTCTTCGGCGCCGAACAGCTTCACGGTGCGTGCGGCCCCGAGCGCGCGGTCCAGGCCTGCGGTGTAATCCCCCAGCGCTGCTTGACGTTTCAACGAGGCCCGCTGAATGCCGGATAGGAACGGATTGCCTGCCACGAACGCGACAACCATGATGGCCACGCCGACGCCCACCGCGACCGCATCGATCGAGAGCATGAAGATGCCTGCGCCCAGTAGAACCAACGTCCCGAACGCGATGTCACCGACAGCGCGAGGCATGTCTCGCAGCAGGCCCGCGTCGCTGGTTCCGCGGGCCAACAGGTCTCCGGTGCGGGTCCGGTCCAACAACCCGACGGGCAGCCGCACCACATGGTTGGTGAAGTCGGTGCGCAGTCGAAGGACGATCTGCTCGCCGGTGCGGTCCAGCCGGAAATGTCCAAGCGCCTCCAGCGCGAGCTGCCCGACGAGCATGAGCAGCAGCCCGACGACCGGCGCGACGTCCGGCGACCCCGACGCTGCCCGGTCCACGAGGCGACCTGCCGTCAGCGGTTGCAGCAGGATGAGGACGGTGGCACCGGCGAGCAGCAACAGGCTGATCGTCATCGACATCCGATGAGCGCGCAGCAGAGTGAGCATGCGGCGGCCTACAGCAATCCCATTAGCTGCAAATCGGTGGCGTACTTGACGATGATCTTGGCCGAAACCTGGGGGACGTCCGGGCTGTTCTTGTCGGGGCCGATCTTCGCATCCTGCACGGCGGCGCGGAAGCGGTCGGCCGGTGCGTAGGAGCCGCACATCGGCTTACGTGGCTGCAGGTGTTTCGAGTCGCGCAACAACATCAACAGCGGCAGCACCGAGTGTTGGCGTTGCCGATCAGGCAGCAAGCGCAGGCCGGTCTCCAAGCGCCCCAACCACTCTCCGAAGTCGCCGACGCGCTCGATCGGAAAACCCTCATCGACCAGCCAGTCGACGAACTCGTCGAGTCCGTAGCCGTCGTCGTGCGGGTTCATCACGTGGTACGTCTGGAACCCGTCGATCGCATGGGCGCCCAGTGTGGCGATCGCCTCGGCAACGAATTCGACTGGTAGTCCGTCGAAGTGCGCGCGTTGCCGGTTGCCCTGGCTGTCGAGCTCATAGAACGATCGGGGCGCGATGCCGGTGGCCAACACGCTCAGAGCCATCCGGGTGACCGTGTCCGCGAGGTTCAGCTGACCCGCATAGGTGCAATCCGCCAGAATCATGTCGCAGCGGAACACCGCGACCGGTAACCCACACAGATCATTGGCCTCGCGCAGCAGCACCTCGCCCGCCCACTTGCTGTTGCCGTAGCCGACGGCCAGGCCGCCGTCCGTGGTCCTGGTCGGACTGATGACCCGGATATCCGCGTCCTCTGTGAACACAGCGGGCTCGATCTGTGCGCCGACGGTGGCCGTCGACACGAACGCGAACGTCTTGAGCTTCGTGGTCAGCGCGATCCGGATCAGCTCGGCGGTGCCGACGACGTTGGGCCCGAACAACTCGCTGTAGGGCAGGGCGGCGTTGACCACGGCCGCGGAGTCGACGATCAGGTCCACGGTGTCGGCCAGCAGCTGCCAGGCCTGCGGACCGAGCCCGAGGTTGGCCTCGCCCTTGTCGCCGGCCACGACCACCAGATGCTCGGCCGCCAGTTCGTCGAAATGCCGCAACAACTCCGGGTCGCCGCTGTCGAAGGTCGCGCGGAGGCGACGTCGGCCATCGCGGTCCGAGTCGGCCCGCACCAGGCAGATCAGCTTGCCGTCGACCTGCTCCATCTGCTCGAGTAACTGCAGGGTCAGATAGCGCCCGAGGAAGCCGGTCGCCCCAGTCAGCAGCACCGTCCTCACCTCACCGCTGGGACCCGGCAAGGTTGGCGAGCACGCCAGTGTCGCGGCGTCGATGAACTTATCCAGCGTGAGGTCGCGAGCATGCACCACACCCGGGGGGCTCTGTGTCGGCGCGATGATCTGCCTGCTCAGGCCTCTCACCGACGGTGCGTCCAATAGTGCCCGCACCGAAAGGTGGGAATCCAAGACGGTGTTGACCTCCGAGACCACCCGCATCGCCTGAATGCTGTCGCCGCCGAGGTCGAAGAACGAATCGTCCAGGCCGACTCGCTGGTGGCCGAGTATCTGGGCGTAGATACCGGCAAGGATCTCCTCGATCACGTTGTCCGGCGGGCAATATCGGGCGTGTTGATACTCGGGCGCAGGCAGGGCCCGGATGTCGAGCTTGCTGTTGACCGTCAGCGGCAGCGCATCCAGAACGACGATCGCGGCGGGCACCATGTAGGGCGGGAGCAACTCGGCGAGCGCGCGTCGCGACTCGCTCGGATCCGCTGTCCCGGTGACATAGCCGACAAGTCGCTTGTCGCCCGGTCGGTCCTCACGCGCGACGACCACCGCCTGGTCGATCCCGTCGAGACCGGCGAGCGCGGCCGCAACGTCACCGAGCTCGATGCGGTAACCGCGGATCTTGACCTGGTCGTCGGCCCGCCCCACATACTGCAACTGGCCGTCGTCGCTCCAGAAGACCAAGTCGCCTGTTCGATACATGCGGGCGCCCGGGCCACCGAAAGGACATGCCACAAATCGTGCTGCGGTCAATCCGCTTCTGCGCCAATAGCCGACCCCCACACCGTGCCCCGCGATGTACAGCTCGCCGACCGCGCCGGGCGCCACCGGCCGCATCCACCCGTCGAGCACGAACAGCGCCGCCCCCTCTAATGGCGAACCGATTGGCGGTGTGCCCGAACCCGCCGTCAACGGCGCACTCCTGCTGGCATTCACCGTGGTTTCGGTGGGACCGTACGCATTGACCATCAGCCGTCCGGGCGCCCATAAGTCCACCACCGATGCCGGGCACGCCTCACCGCCGACGACGAGGGCGACCGAATCCAGCCCGTTCGGCGGCAGGACGGCCGCCACGGACGGGTTCTGTTCGAGCACTGTCACCTTCTCATCGACCAGCACGGCAGCAAGATCGACAGGTGAGGCCGCCACCGACTCAGGCACCACCACCAGACGGCCGCCGCAGAGCAAGGTGCCCCATACCTCCCAGACGGATACGTCGAAACCGTAGGAATGACACTGCGCCCATACCAACGTGTCGGGAAGAGAGGGATGCATCGCCTTGACCATCTGGGTGAGGTTTCGGTGCGTGATGGCCACTCCCTTCGGCGCACCGGTCGTTCCCGAGGTGTAGAGGATGTAGGCGATGTCATCGGCTGACGGCGCCGGTGGGCTCGTGGTGGGACAGGCCGGAAGGCGGTGATCGTCGACGTCGATCACGGTCAGGTCGTAGCCGTGCAGCCGTGTTCGCAACTCGCCGGTGGTCACCGCGACCACAGGGGTGGCATCGGCGAACACGGTCTCCACCCGTGCGTCCGGTAGCGATGGATCGATCGGTATGTAGGCCGCGCCCGCCTTCAGCACCGCCGCCATCGCCACGATGGCTTCGGGACACCGGGGAAACAGCAGCGCCACACAGGAGCCGGGCTTCACGCCGTGACGGGTCAGCAGGTGCGCCAATCGGTTCGCCGCGTCGTCGAACTCGCGGTAGGTCATCGATGAACCGCGGAAGGTCACCGCGTGTTCGTCCGGGGTGCGCTCGACCTGAGCGGCCAATGCCACCGGAATCGACACCGCCGTGCGCGTGGGTCGGGTCAGGGCGGCGCGATTCCCCCAGCCGTCCAGCCGGGCATGCTCAACGGCGTCGAGAAGGTCAATGGATGACAACCTTTCGCCCGGATCGTGTGTCATCCTCGCCAGGACGTGGCGGAACCTGTCAACAAGCGCGTCAATGTCTTTCGCATCGAAAAGGTCGCAACGGTAGTCGATGGAGATACTCAATTCGTCACCCGGCGACGCCTGCAGCACGAGCGGGTAGTGGGTGTACTCGTGGCTGGCGATATCGGTGATGACGACGTCGTCGGCCGCAAGTGTGCCGGTCTCGACGGGATAGTTCTCGTAGACGAAGAGGGTGTCGAACAGTGACTCATGACCCGTGATCCGGTGGATGTCCGCCAGCGCCACGTGGTCGTGCTCGAGTGTGTTGATGTGACCGTCGCGGAGTTGGGCCAGCAGGCTCGCGGTGGTGGTGTACGGGGTGAACCGTGCTCGCACCGGCACGGTGTTGATGAACAGTCCCACCATCGAATCGGCGCCGGGTAGCTCTGCCGGACGCCCGGAGACTGTGGTGCCGAATGCGATATCGTGCTGCCCCGTCAGCCAGGTGAGCAGCTGCGACCATGCGGCCTGCAGCACGATGTTGACTGTCGTTCGCTGTGCGGCCGCGAGGTCGCGAAGTGCGCCAGTATCGCTGGCGGACAACCGAAGCGGAGTGGAATCCCGCGGTCCGAGGCCAAGCCGGTCGGGCGGTCCGACCAGGGTCGGGGTATCAATGCCGGCGAGCTGTACCCGCCATGCGTCGAGTGCGGCTTCGCGGTCCCGCTCGGTGAGCCAGGTCAGATAGCGGCGATACGGCGTGACCGCGGGGAGCCCCTGCCCGTGGTAGCGCAGGAAGATCTCCCGGAGCAGGACCGGGATCGACCAGCCGTCGACCACGATGTGGTGGTTGGTGAGCACCAACCGATACCGGTCGTCGCCGGTACGGATCAGCGAGACCCGGAAGGCCTGCTGGCGAGTGATATCGCGGACGGCGGCGCGTTCTTCAGCGCATACCCGCTGCACCTGCTGCTCGACGTCACTGTCGGCGCCGTCCAGCTCGACGTACCGCCACGGCACAGAGGGTTCCCGCTCGATGATCTGCACGGGTTGGTCGTGCTGGGTGTTGAAACGGGCCAACAGATTCGGATGGCGGCCGACTACCGTGTGCACGGCCTCGTCGAGCCGCTTGACATCGAGCGCTCCGGCCAGGGTTAAGTCCAGCTGTACCGCGTACACATCGCCGGAGTCCCTGGCTGTGCCCGCGTGGAACAGCAGACCCAGTTGCAGCGGGGTCAGGGGCAGCACATCGGCCACGTCGTACTGTCGGGACAGGTCATCGATCTGGTGCTGGCTCAACCGTGCGGGCACGACGTCCGACGGGGTGAGCCCTCCACCACCGCTGCGGACATGGGCGCAGATTCCGGTCAGGGCGTCGAACCACAGCCGGCTCAGACGCGACACCTGGTCACAGTCGAGTTTCGTTGGCGCCCAAACCCAATCGGCGTGCAGCTGCGGGCCCGCACTGGTGTCTACTGTCGCGGCGCTCACTCCGACGGTGTGCATCAACGGCATGGACAGACCGGTGCCCGCGGCGTCGGTGAACAGCGAACCCCAGCGGCAGATCTGCCATGTGTCATCTCCAGCTGCTGCCGAGCCGCCGAGGCGCCCAAGGTAGTTGAACCCGATCGGCGGGTCGGATGCGGGCAGTTCGACGCCTGTGTTGAGGTACCGCAGCAGCCCGTAGGTGAGGCCGTCGGGCAAGCACCGAAGCTGCTCCTTGGCGCTCTTCACGACCGCCCCCAGCGAGACGTCGCCCGTCGCGATCTGCGGCCATGTCAGCTCGCCCACCGACAACGACACCGGGTACTTGGCCGTGAACCAGCCGACGGTATGCGAGAGATCGATATCGGAGGCCAGGCCGTCGTCGCGCCCGTGCCCCTCGACCTCGATACCGATCGGCGCGTCTCCGCTGCCGAGGAATTCCGCGAACGCCATGGCGTAGGCGATCAACAGAATGTCTTGTACTCCGGTGTGAAACGCGGCAGGCACCTCGCCGAGGAGAAGCCGGGTGGTTTCCACGTCCAACGACGTCGACAGGCGCCCCGCCGCGGTCAACGTATCCACGTCGGGCTGCACGGCAGGCAGCGCATCGGGCACCGCGGCCACCGCGCGCCAAGCGTCTGCGTCAGCCTTCACCGCCGGACTTTGTGCGTGCCTGCCGAGCACCGACGCCCACCGCCGGAACGAGGTTCCCGCGGCGGGGAGCACCACTTGATGACCGCTGCGAAGCTGGACCCAGGCGATGTTCAAGTCCTCCAACAGAATCCGCCACGACACACCGTCGATGGCGAGGTGATGGACGATCAGGGCCAGCTGGCAGCTGGAGATCACCCACAGTGCGCTGACCATGGCCCCCGACGCAGGGGCCAACCTGGACTGCGCCGCGAGCAGTGCGTCATCGGACAGAACGTCGACCGATGTCAGGCAGGTGCGGGCATCCAGCGGGACCGCCTCGGCGACGGACAGCGAGAACACCTCGGGTCCGTGGTCGTCGACGCGCAACCGCAGCATGGGATGGCGATCGACCAACGCCTGGAGTAAGACAACGGCGTCAGCCTCTGTGGCCTCAGCCGGTGCTTGTAGCAACACCGTCTGGTTGAAGTGGTCGGTCGGACCGTCGACGCTGTGCAGCCAGTGCATGATCGGGGTGGGCATCACCTCGCCGGTGCCGTCGTCAGCGGCGACGGTCTTATCGTCGGTGACACCGGCGATCCGGGCCAGCGCAGCGACGGTCTGCTCGACGAAGATGTCGCGCGGCCTGCACATCACGCCCGCGGCCCGCGCGCGAGCCACCACCTGCATCGCCAGAATGCTGTCGCCGCCCAGATCGAAGAACGGCTCATCGATCCCGACCCGTTCGAGCCCGAGCACCTGAGCGTAGATATCGGCCAGGATCTCCTCGATCGCGTTGTCCGGCGCGCGATATCGGTCGCCGTCCTGATACTCCGGTGCGGGCAGGGCGCGGGTATCGAGTTTGCCGTTGACCGTCAACGGAAGCGAGTCCATGGCTACGACCGCCGCAGGCACCATGTAGGCAGGCAGGTGCTCGGCCAATGCGGCGCGGACAGCGCCGGGGACCGCGGTGCCGGTGACATAGCCGACAAGACGCTTGTCGCCCTGCCGGTCCTCACGCGCGATGACGACGGCCTGCGTGACCCCGTCCATCCTGGCCAGCGCGGCCTGAACCTCTCCGAGTTCGATGCGGTATCCGCGGATCTTCACTTGCTCGTCGCCGCGTCCGAGGTACCGCAGCTGGCCGTCGGGGCCCCAGAAGACCAGGTCTCCTGTGCGGTACATGCGCGCTCCTGGCGCGCCGAACGGGCATGCAACGAACCGTGATGCGGTCAGCCCGCTCCGACGCCAATATCCAACCCCCACACCGCGGCCCGCGATGTACAGCTCCCCCACCACACCCGGCGGGACGGGTCGCATCCAACCGTCGAGGACGAACAGCGCAGCCCCCGAGACCGGCGAGCCGATCGGCGCAACGGATCCCGACGTCAGCGGCGAGCTCATGGCCGCGTAGATCGTCGTCTCGGTCGGGCCGTACGCGTTGATCATCACCCGGCCCGGCGCCCACTGATCGACGACCGCCGCCGGGCACGCCTCCCCCGCGACCACCAGCGCCGGTGACGGCAATCCGTGTGCGGGCAACATTCCGACCGCGGACGGGGTCTGGCTGACGAGGTCGACGTTCTCGGCAACGAGGAGTTCGTGAAGTTCGGCGGGTGAGCCTGCAATGGATTCGGGTACGACGACAAGCCGCCCGCCGGAAAGCAAGGTGCCCCAGATTTCCCACACCGAGACGTCGAACGCGTACGAATGCCACTGGGTGGCGCTGAATTGTCTTCTTGCGGTGGCCATCAGGTGGCGGGGTTCGAAGAAGCCGTTGATCCCGAGGAGTTGGGTGACGTTGCGGTGCGTGACGGCGACGCCCTTGGGGACTCCGGTGGTGCCCGAGGTGTAGATCAAGTAGGCAATCGTGTCTGCATGCGACGGCGGTAACGCCGACGCCGGCTGGTCGGCGATCTGTGCACAGTCGACATCGATCACCGGCACGCCGAAGCCGGCCAGGCGGGGACTCAACTCCACCGTGGTGATCGCGGCCACCGGCGCGGCATCGGCGAGCATGAACCCGACCCGGGCCGGCGGTAACGCCGGATCGACCGGCAGGTAGGCCGCCCCGGCCTTGAGGACCGCCGCCATCGCCACGATCGCCTGCTCGGAGTGTGTGAACAGCAGCGCCACAACCGAGCCGGGCCCGACACCGCGTTGCTTCAGCAGGTGGGCCATCCGGTTCGACGCGTCATCGAACTCGCGATAGGTCGTCGACGAGCCGTCGAAACGCACCGCGATGGCATCCGGTGCCCGCGCCACCTGCGCGGCCAACGCCTCGGGAATCGAAATCGCAGCAGGCTCGGGCTGGGTCAGCACCGCGCGGTTGCCCCATTCGTCCAGGCGGACCCGCTCAGCGCCGTCGAGCAGATCCATCGACGACACCGACATGCTCGGGTCGGCGGTCATCGCCCCCAGCACCCGCTGCAGACGGACCACCAGCGCATCGACGGATTGCGCGTCGAACACGTCGGTCCGGAATTCCACCGTGCCGGTGATGCCTGCAGGCGCATCGGCCTTCGTCCATTGTTCGGCGAGGGAGAACGTCAAGTCCATGCGGGCTGTCGTTGTGTCGATCGGTACCCGCGTACTCCGCAGATCCCCGAGTGCCAACCCGGCAGCGGGATCACCGTTGTCCCCGAAGTTCTGCCAGGCCATCAGAACCTGGATCAGTGGATGATGAGTGAGGGATCGAGACGGGCTGAGCCGCTCGACGAGCACTTCGAACGGTACGTCCTGATGTTGGTAAGCGGCCAGGCTGCGCTCGCGCACCTGTGCGAGCAGGTCGGCGACCGTGGGATCCCCTGTCAGGTCGACTCGAAGAACCAACGTGTTGACGAAGAAGCCGACCAGCTCGTCGAGCGCGGGGTGACCGCGTCCGGCGATTGGAAAGCCCACCGCCACATCGGAACTGCCGGTGAGACCGGACAGCATGATCGACAAGGCCGCCTGCACCACCATGAAGCTGGTCGCGTTGTGGGCGCGCGCGACCTCGAGAACCCGCCGATGCAGCTCGGCCGGTAATTCAACAGCGACTCGGTCGCCCCTGTAGTCGGCGACCAGCGGATAGGGACGGTCGGTGGGAAGCTCGAGGCGCTCCGGCATTCCTGCGAGCGCATCCTCCCAGAAGGACAGCTGCGCGGCGATGGAGCTTCCGCCGTCGTCGATATCACCCAGCTGCGCGCGTTGCCACATCGTGTAATCGACGTACTGAATAGGCATTTCGGACCAGCCGGGCGGCGCACCCGCGCAGCGGCCGGCATACGCCACACCCAGATCGCGGACGAGAGGGCCCATCGACCAACCGTCCGCCGCGATATGGTGCGCGACCGCGACCAGTATGTGTTCGTCCGGCGAGAGCCGGAAAAGCCTCGCCTGCAGAGCAGTCTCGGTCGTCAGGTCGAACGTGTGCCCTGCCGCCTCGTCGATGGCGTCTTCGAGCCGGTGTGCCGGCCAGCCTTCGGCATCGACAACGCGCCAACCGAAGTCGGCGTCGGATTCAGACACGACCACTTGTGCGGGAATACCGTCGACCGCACGGAACATCGTCCGCAGGCTCTCGTGGCGACCGACCACGTCGCGCAGCGCGGCACCGAGCGCATCGACGTCGAGTCGCCCGCGCAACCGCATCGCGACGGGCATGTTGTAGATCGCTGATGGGCCCTGAAATTGTTCCAGGAACCACAATCGGTTCTGCGCGTATGACAGCGGAACGACCTCGGGTCGTTCGACGGCCACCAGAGGCTCGAGCACGCTGACCTCAGCTCCGATGCGCGTCGCCAGCTGGGCAACGGTGGGCGAATCGAACAGGGTGCGCACCACAAGGCCGGCGTCCAATGCCTTGTTGACCGCGGCGACGGCCCGCATCGCGGTCAGCGAGTCGCCGCCCAGATCGAAGAAGGAGTCGTCGACGCCGACGCGCTCGAGTCCAAGCACATGGGCATATATGCCGACGAGGATCTGCTCGGTGAGGCTGTCGGGCGCCCGGTAATCACCACCGGCGTCGCAATATTCGGGCACGGGCAGCGCGCGGGTGTCCAGCTTCCCGTTCGCCGTCAGAGGCATGGCGTCGAGGACCACCACCGCAGCAGGCACCATGGACGGCGGCAGCCGGTCGGCCAGCGCGGCGCGCACTTGCGCGTGGTCCGCCGTGCCGGTGACATATCCGACGAGGCGTTTGTCGCCCCGGCGATCCTCGCGAACAATCACCGTCGCCTGCTCCACTCCGTCGAGCACGGCAAGCGCGGCCTGAACATCGCCGAGTTCGATGCGGTATCCGCGGAGCTTGACTTGCTCGTCAGCGCGCTCCACGTACCGCAATTGCCCGTCGGAACCCCAACGCACCAGGTCGCCGGTCCGATACATCCGAGCGCCGAAGCCACCGAACGGGCACGCCACAAAGCGCGATGCGGTCAATCCGAGTCGACGCCAATAGCCGACACCCACCCCTTCGCCTGCGATGTACAACTCCCCCACGACGCCGGGCGGGACCGGCCGAAGCCATTCGTCGAGAACGAACAATGCGGCTCCCGGCGGGGGCGATCCGATGGGTGCCGTGCCCACACCCCGGGTCACCGGCGCGCTCACCGTCGCGTAGATCGTCGTCTCGGTCGGCCCGTAGGCGTTGATCATCACCCGGTCCGGCGCCCAGTGGTCCACCACGGTGGCCGGACACACCTCACCGCCCACCACAAGCGCGGTTCCCGGCAGACCCTCCGGCGTCAACATCGGAATCGCAGAGGGGGTTTGCGTCAGCACGTTGACGCCCTCGGAGACCAGTATGCGATTGAAGTCGTCCGGCGATGCGGCCACCGACTCGGGAACAACCACCAGACGGCCGCCGCGCAGCAGCGCACCCCAGATCTCCCATACCGAGAAATCGAAGGCGTACGAGTGACATTGGGACCAGACCTGTTCAGCGGCCGGGGGCAGGCCGCCGTCCAGGGACGTGATGAGCTGCGTCAGGTTGTGGTGGGTGATGGCCACGGCCTTGGGCGTGCCGGTGGTGCCCGACGTGTAGATGAGATATGCGATCTGGTCGGCGGAAGGCAACTGAAGAGGGGTGATCGGATACTCCGCGATGCCAGGTCCGTCGACGTCGATCACCGGCAACGCGCATTCGGCCAACCGTGGACGTAGACGGGTGGATGTCAGGACCGCGACCGGCTTCGCTTCGCCGACCATGAATTCCAGCCGTTCACCCGGCAGTCCCTGGTCCAGCGGAAGGTAGGTCGCCCCCGTCTTGAGAACGGCCAGTATCGCGATGACGGCCTGCGCCGACCGCTCCGTCAGCAGCGCGACGCACCTACCGGGGGCCGCGCCGTGGGTGGACAGCATGTGCGCCAACTGGTTCGACGCCTCATCGACTTCGTGGTAGGTCCACGATGCCTCGCCATCCGTGATCGCAACCGCCCCGGGTGCCTGCGCGACTCGAGCGGCGAAAACCTCTGGGATCGATCGCGGGACAGTCCCGGACCGCTTCAGTGCCGCGCGGTTACCCCACTCGTCAAGCCGCGCCTGTTCTGAGTCGTCAACCAGGTCCATCGACGACAACGCAGCGGTTGGGTCGGCCGTGACCCTCAGAAGCACTCGCCGCAGACGGTCGACGAGCGTCTCGATGGTTTCCGCGTCGAACACATCGGTGCGGAACTCCACCCGGCCGCCGATTCCCGCAGGCTCCCCGGTCTCGGTGAACCGCTCCCCCATGTAGAAGGCCAGATCCATGGCGGCGGTATGGGTCTCGAGGGGCATCGAGCTGACCTCGAGATCGGCCACGGTGAGCGTGAACGTCGAGGTGTGTTGCCACGCCAGCATCGCCTGGACGAGCGGGTGGTGAGTCAGCGACCGGGTGGGGTTGAGTCGATCCACGAGCGCTTCGAAGGGAACGTCCCGGTGCTCATAGGCCGCGAGACTGCGTTCGCGCACCTGGGCGAGCAGTCCCGCGAAGTCGGGTTCGCCGCCGACGTCGACACGCAGGATCAAGGTGTTGACGAAGAAGCCGATCAGACCGTCGAGCGCGGGATCGCCGCGACCGGCAATCGGAAAGCCAACGGCGACATCGGGGTTGGCGGTCAACTGGGACAACAGCACCGTGAGCGCCGTCTGGACCACCATGAAGCCGGTCGCGTTGTACTCGCGTGCCACGTCGCGGATTCGGTGCTGGACCTCCGCAGGCCAGTCCACCGCGACGCTTGCTCCTCGATGATCGGCAACCGGTGGATAGGGCCGGTCAGTGGGTAACTGCAGCCGGTGCGGCATATCGGCAAGTGCGCTCTCCCAGAACCGAAGCTGATGTGTGAGCGGGCTGGTCGGGTCATCGAGGTCGCCGAGGGATTCCCGTTGCCACAGCGTGTAGTCGGTGTACTGCACAGGGAGGTCGGCCCAGTCGGGACAGCGACCGTCATACCGGGCGGCGTACGCCTGGCTGATGTCGCGGGCCAGCACACCGGTCGACCAACCGTCACCTGCGATGTGGTGCACCACGACCACGAGCACATGCTCATCAACAGATGTGCTGAAAACGCATGCACGGAATGGGATTTCGGTGGCCAGATCGAAGCTGTGGCGTGCCACCTCATCGATTGCATCGGTCAGCTGGGCTGTCGTCCATCCGGTGGCGTCAACAACCTTCCATCCGAAGTCGCACTGATCGGTGGGAAGTACGCACTGTTGCGGTATCCCGTCGACCGCCGAGAACACCGTGCGGAGGCTCTCATGGCGGGTCACCAGATCGACCAGTGCCAATCCGAGCGCCGCGGTGTCAAGTGGGCCGGACAACCGAAGCGCGGCAGTGCGGTTGTAAACCGGCGACGGACCCTGCAACTGGCCGATGAACCACAACCGGCTCTGTGCGAATGACAACGGGATCACGGCAGGGCGATCGCGCGCGACCAACGGTCTGGAGCCGCCGGAGTTCCTTCCGATACGAGTTGCCAACTCGGCCGGGGTGGGCGCATTGAACACCGAGCCCAACGGCAGCTGCGTGTCCAGGGCGGTGTTGATCGCGCCGATCACCCTCATCGCAGCCAGCGAATCGCCGCCCAGGTCGAAGAAAGACTCGTCGTTCGCGACCTTCTCGACGCCGAGCACATCAGCGAAGACGCCCGCCACCACGTCTTCGATCGCGCGGTGCCCGCCTATTTCGGCCTGTTCATCGGCGCACCCCTCAGAGCGCAGCCAGCCGGCACTTTCCATCGGACCGCCAACCCGGACGGCTTGCGAATCAGACGTCCGACGCCTGCGCCAAACGCTCGCGCAGGCTCTTCGGCCGGATATCGGTCCAGTGTTGTTCGATGTAGTCCAGGCATGCCGCCCGGTCGGCCTCGCCGTAGATCACTTGCCAACCGGCGGGCACATCGGCGAACACCGGCCAGAGGCTGTGCTGGTCCTCGTCGTTGACCAGGACGAGGAACCTGCCGTTGTCGTCGTCGAACGGATTGGTGCTCACTCGTTCTCCTATCCGCCTGCGCTCGATGCCAGATCACGGATCGGCGACGTCAACATAGCACCGTTAACCTTCATTTCTCGTGGTAAACGGCCTGCCGATCTCATTGCGCCAAGTACACAGAGGCTTGATCGCTACCGATCCCAAGAACGTCACGTCGGTGACGATTGACCGACGCGCGCTGCAAGATTGCCACGTCGATCGGGGCACGAACGTATCCTTCGTCCGTGCCCAAGGACCTGCTCGCGAACGGCCGGGGTCGGCTGCTGGCGGTCGTGGCCTCCGTCGCGGTGTCTGCTGCACTGCTCTACGAGCCGGCGACCCGCGATGAGGCTCCGGCGGCGAACCCGGCAGCCCCGGCGTCGAGCGCGGGCCAGCCCGACCGGCCCGCGGCACCTGACCTGATCGCCGCCAGTGCGCCGGTCGCAAACCAATCAGCGGGGTTCGCGCTACCTGTCGGCATCGCACCCGAGCAGGGACTGCAAATTCACACGATCTGGGTGGCCCGCGCCATCAGCGTGATGTTCCCCGAGATCACCACCATCGGCGGAGCCCGCCAGGATGCCTTGAGGTGGCATCCCAACGGGCTGGCGATCGACGTGATGATCCCGAACCACAACACCGACGAGGGCATCGAACTCGGCAACCAGATCGCAGGCCTCGCGCTCGCGAATGCGAAGCGCTGGGGCGTGATTCACGTGATCTGGCGACAGGGCTTCTACCCCGGCATCGGCGCGCCGAGTTGGACTGCGGATTACGGCAACGAGACCGCGAACCACTACGACCACGTACACATCGCCACCGATGGTGGCGGTTACCCGACCGGGCAGGAAACGTACTTCATCGGCTCGATGAGTCAAGCGCCCCCCAGCTGACGGGATCGGCCCGCCACCCAGGGGGGAGAGGTGGCGGGCCGATCGGTTGGGAGCGGTGATCAGGGCGCGATGCTGAACACCGACAGGGTGCCGCCCTTGGTGACCGGCACTCGGACATTGCCGACGTTCTTCTTCGGCGCGGAGGTGGTGGTGATCGTTCCGCCGCTGCAGCTGACCGTCTTGCCGTCGACGATGACGGATTGACCGTCGTCGATCGGAATCGGGTAGCCGTCCTTGTCGGTGTAGGTGCAGCCACCGCCGCCAGCGGTCCCGTCGACGGGCTGGGCATGCGCGGTCGCCGGGGCGAGGGCGAGAATCGCGAAGGCGCCGAGGAGCGTTGCGGCGTACGTGAAGCGGGACTTGGGGGCGGTTGGTGCGGTCATGGTGAGTTCCTCTCGGTGGGGTTTGGGGCGCTGCGGGTGTGGAGTTGTTGAAGGAAATACTCCGGATTTCGCAGTGCGGCCGTAATCGCCTACAAGCCAGAGTTAGGCCCGCGTGAGGGAAAGGTTTCCTATCCGCCAGGCAAGGAAAAGCGGCTACGACCCGCTTCCACCAGCTAGATGTCGAGCGGATTGGCCGCGATCTTCGCAGCCCCGTCGTTCGCTATCGACGCTGCCGCGGCACCGCCGGGCTTGCGTTGCGCCTGGTCTTGGAAGCAGGCGGTGAATTCGGCGCCGAAACCAAGTCGCGGATAGCCGGCGACGATCTCGGCCCTCGTCGCCGGCGGAAACTCTTCCGGCCGGTGCCCGACGACGTCCCAGCTCGTTGCAACCTGCAGGAGGTGGGACTCAGGGTCGGTAGCCGCAGGAACATCCGGCCGCATGTGCAACACGATGATGTCCATTGCCCTCGCCGCCCTATCTTCCGGCCAGCCGGCCGCTACGCCGAAGACCCAGGCCAGATCGCCGCCCGCCTCCTCGAAGGGAAGGCGGTGGCTGTCGAACGGTGCGGTCAGCCCGATGTCGTGCAGCATCGCCGATACGTAGTAGAGCTCGTCGTCGAAGGCGATGCCGTGCGCTGCGGCGTACGCCACTCCCCACAGGTAGGAGCGGACGCAGTGGTTCAGCAGCGCGGGCGTGTAGAAGCGCGTGGCGACCGATAGTACAGCCGTCGCGGCAGGTGTCTGCGGAAACATGTCAGTCATAACGCCTCCGGCCGCCATCAGCATTTCACAGGAATCGCAGGCACCGCTAGGCATTTGCTGATGCCGAAGGTTCGTTCTTAGGATAGCGCCGACTGCTGTGACTTTGACGCGTCCGTCGATCTCCGGCGCATGCCCATATGCTGCTGAGCTGCTGCTTCTTGACTCGCTTGAATTCAAACTCCGGTTTTCTAGTTGCACTGTCAAGAATCCTGCCGAAAGTTTGCCTCCACGGTTCGCAGCGGCGACCGCTCCCTGCTTACACTCGGCCGACCGTGTAGATGCTGACAGCGGCCTGTGCGTCAGGCGTGTCCAGCCGAGAGGATCGATAGGACCGCATGAGCACTCGCAAGACAGCCGCGCCACGAATCAACCGCTTTATCGCGATCGGCATCGCCGCGATCGGCGCTGCGGGATTCGGACTCTTCGGCTCACCGATAGCCGCCGCTGGACCTGCTCCGTCGTCGATCGAGTCGGAGTATCTCCAAATACTCGACGAGAGCGGCGCGCACATCGTCGGACAGGATGCGGACGAGCTCAAGCTCGGTTACCTGCTGTGCGCCTTGAGTCAGACCAACGGGTTACCGCCTAACGGGTCGGCGGCCTACATGACCGCGGCGAGAGTCTCCAAGCTCTGCTACTACGTGTCGGCCACGGGCGCACCGAGTGGAGCAGAAGTCGAGCTAGGTACCGGCGACGCATGGCAGCAGCAGGAGAATGCACCCGGCATCGCTGACTGGAACGACACCGATTCGGACGACGACGGCTATAGCGACGGCAGCGACGACTCGAACTACGACCCTGGTTATCACTAGAAGGCGGTCGCCTCTTCGCGCCTACTCCCGTACCTGTCGCGTGACGAGACCTTTCGTGGATCGGGAATCGATGACGCACCGAGAATCGACCTGTTCACCTTTGCGTTCGTCGCCGTAATACACGCGGTAACCCTCGAGGATCTTCGTGTCGTCTGGAGAGTGATCGTCCGTGACGCTCTCTGTGCCGTCCGCTGTACGGGTGACGGTGAACCACTGACCCGACACAGGATCTTGGATCGTGTCGCCCTCCTGAATTTCGGACAGCGGCACCTGCTCTGTTGCATGCTCTGAGCTCATTACCCTCCCAATCCGTAGGGTGATCGGCTGCCGCTCGGCGACAACCTCAGCATTCTCCCGCAGTACGGCGGGGTCAATCCTCGACGTCTTCTACCGCGAGGCAGTCGATCCGAGCAATCCCACATTGCTCTTGCGGCACGGTTTCTTACGCAGTTCCCACATGTTTCGCACCCGACTTCCCCGACGAGGAGGTGCACCTCCTCGATGCGGGACACTTCGCCCTCGAGACACACGGCGACGAGATCGCGGCACTCATGCGCGACTTCCTGCGCCGCAACGTGAATGGACGCTGACATGACAGATCTTTTGCAGCAAGTGCTCGACGCGCACGGCGGATTTCAGAGACTACGACCGCAGGCCCGCACCACCGAGCGCCGGATCCCACTCCGTTTGCTGAGACTGACCTGACCCACGCTTGTAAGGCCCGCCGCTTTTTAGCATCTCTCTCGCCGCGGAGGAAGGAGAACACAGCCTGGAGTGGTTGCCTCGCTGGCACTGGAACTGGCCGCGCGATGTATCTGGCGTACTCAACGCGGCCGTGGCTACAGGCGATTCAAGCTCTTAATAACCTGAGGAGCCGACTATTTCGGCTTACCGTTGCCCCGATTTCCGTTCGCGTGCCCGTTGTTTCCGTTTCCGTTGTTTGCGCTGCCGGTCTTTCTATCGCCTACGCCCCTGGCGCCGTTGATGTTGCCGTTGTCGCTGCGGCGGCTGACATTGCCGTTGCCATTCCCATTGCTGCTGTTGCCTGACCCGCCGCCGCTAACGTTGTTACCAATCTCGCGTAGTTCTCGTGGCGTCGCTTTCTCGACCGTCCGTGTCGGCGAAGGCTGTTCCGTTTCCGCAAGCACCACAACGGGCTCAGGCGAGGGAGGAACGGTCGGCGTCGCCGATCGAGGGATCTCTGTCACCCCGATCGGGGAAGGCACCGGGGTGCTGACGCTGAAGTTTCCAGGTGCCGTCCCGGGTGTCGTCGACGACGGATTAGACGTGAAGGCGAGCACCGCCAGTGCCATCGCTCCTAAAACGACTGCGGACCCGGCAACTTGGAGCTCCCGCCTCGGTGAGCGTTTGACTGAGGCTGCCGACACCGCGGTCACCGCTGGTGGGCGTTGGAGGCGTGACGTGGTCAACACCTTCGATCGACTATGAGCATTGGCCGGAGCGGGGTGGACGAGCTCGACCTTTTCTCCGTTCAAAGCCCTCCGCATCGCATCGGCGCTACCGAATCGCTGGTGCGGATCCGGTGACATCGCACGTTCGATCACGTTGGCAAGTGCCGGATCGATGTCTGGACGCAATTCCTTCACCGGCGATGGACGGCCCTCGATGATCGCACGCGCCAGTGGCATTATGTCCTCTTGCGAGAACGGCTTTCGACCCGTCAGCGCCTCATATCCGACGACACCGACGGCATACAGATCGTCATCAACGGTTGCGGGCTTGCCGCTAACCCTGTCGGGGCTCATGTACGCCAACGTGCCGACGATATGACCAGTCGTCGTGTGGACAGATGCAGCGGTTTTCACAATCCCAAAATCGGCAACTTTGACGGTGCCCGATGGCGCGAGCAGCAAGTTACCGGGCTTGATGTCACGATGCAGCATCCCCGCATCGTGCGCGACGGCAAGAGCCGCGAGCACGCTGCGCAGCGCGGCACAAGCCTGCGCCTGCGGAAGCGGTCCGAGCGCTATCTCATCGCCGAGGGTGTCGCCCGGCAGTCGCTCCATCACGATGAACGGAGTCGCGTTGTGGTCGCCGATGTCATAGACCCGGACAATGTTGGGGTGGTTGAGAGCCGCCGCCGCGCGCGCTTCGATTTGGAACCTTTGCCGGACGTCGGCTTGCGCGCTCAGACCCTGCCGAAGGAGTTTGATGGCCACGGGGCGGCTCAAGCGAGTGTCCCAGCCGTCACACACTTCGGCTGTAGCACCGAAACCCAGCACGTCGCGAACTTCGTACCGTCCGCCAAGTAGCCCGGCGCTGCTCATGACCGTTAGATATCCGCAATGTCTGCAGTACAAACCCTCACCAAACAATTAATTAACGATGTCGCCGTTTAACTGGCCGCTTTCGCAAGTCGCGCTCTTAGCGCGGTCGCGCAGGTCCTAGGAACGCGACTCAGTTCTGAGTCAGCTTCGCGCGGCGGCCACCCGGTAGCCGGTCGACGAAGCGGCCGAGTCGGACGGCCACGTCGAATCCGATACTGGCCCTAGCACCGCTGGCGATTGGGCCAGGGACGAAAGCGCTTCGGGCCCCGTCACCGAGACCGACACTCAACCTGCGGAATCAGGGGATGTGCTTCTACCCGGTCATAGCTCCCCCGCCACTGATGGCGGTCAGCAATAGCTAGGCACGACCGCAATAGAACTGTCGCGAGTTGTCGGTGTGCACCGTGCTCATCGATGACCTTGACACGACATCCGCGTCCTGCACCACGACACCGGAACACTCATCCGCAAACTGATCCTCGACCCCACCCGCGACAACCAACCACGCGGCGTCAAATGCGGAAACTCGCCCGAAAACAGGCCCAGGTGTAAACGATGTCTCGGGACACCTGTCAACGATGTCCCGAGACATCACATCGTCGGGCTGACAGCGACCTACTCGGGCATTCGTCCATCGCGATCAGGGGCGACGTGTACGGGCACGCGGCGGAGAGGACACGGCACGGGCCGCCGTCGACGGGCTGGCGTCACGACTGGGGCTGTAAGGCCTATCGGCTAGGGAGAGTCTGGGTCGCTGTATTGCGGGTAGCGGGAGCGGTACCCCCGTGCGCGAGCAAGAGGTGTCAGGACGGTGCTCAACCCGCGAATGGCCACCCCGGCGACTCCGGGTAGGACTATTTCTTCGCGATAAGCGTGCGCTGTCACCATCATTTGCAGAAAGCTCGGCATTTGCGTCTTGGGGTTCAATTTCCCGTCGCTGGCGAGGCCGAACATGGTCTCAAACATTGTCTCCATTTTGAGCGCAGGCCGGACTGCGACGGTGATAGTGGCCGGATCGTCGAAAGGGTTGCCCCACACGTGGGCAGCGCCGGGCGGAACGATGACGCTCTCGCCCGCTTCCGCTACCCGAGTCTTGCCGTCGGTCTTGAGTTGGATACGTCCGCTCAGAACCTCAAACTCTTCTACTGCCCGAGGGTGAACATGTGGCCGTGCCAAGGTGCCGCCTGGTGCCATGTCAATACTGATCTTGAGGAGGTCACCGCCGGTCGTCGCGGCGGTTTCGAGAAACGTGAGCCGCTCTCCAGAGAGCGGATGTTCGATGGTTTGGCCGACTTGAGCCATTCATCCCCCCGCATTGGTGACCGTTTGCGAAATCGGTCAAAGTATTCCGCAGTTGCCGCTGCCGCTGACCGAAACTGAGCGACTCACTGCGTGAGCGCAATGAGCGCAATGAGCGCGAAGAGTTGGTTGTCGTAATGGTCGGGGGGAGAGAACCCCCACCACGGAGGATGGGCCTGAACGTCAGATTACAGCGATTGGAACCCCCTACCCCTTCTGATCCCGGGGAATGTCCGCACGGCTGCAGGCAATTTGTTTGAATCTTGCAGCTAGCCACTACGACGCTTAGCGGAGAGTTACGCGAACCATAGACTCGCGCTGTCGCTGGCAACACAATTCTTGTGATGGTGATGAAGTCGGTGTCGATCGGACGTGGCGGCTATCCGAACCGCCGAGCAAGCGATCTGAACGCAGAATGGGCAGTCGATGTCAAAGTATCCGGCGGTGGTCCTGACTACTACCCGATCGGCGTGATCACTGAGTGTTTTCGTAACAAGAGCGATGCGATTGCGTGTGCCGCCAGGGTGAACGCTGGCACCCGATACCAATCAGGTCAGCCTTTTCATGATCGGGCCCACGACGCGATCGTCGTGCCCGCATGGTACGTAGACGACGACGAGAGCGGCCAGAGGGCAAGCCCGTGGACGTCGACTGACGGAATGCAAACGATGGCCGATGCCTACCGTGAAGCCGGGGTTGCGATGCCCGACTGGCTACAGGTGCTGATGGACCGCCAAACAGACACAACCGACACGACTAACGTACGACCGTCGGTCGATCTGGCGCATTAATCGCGTCAATTGCGGAGATCAATACATACAAGCGGGAAGGCGTGGCAGCGCCATACCAGTTCCTCGTCTTGCTCTGGGCTGTATCGCGTGCACAAATGAGAGAGCAACGTCTACCTCACTTCGGCGACGTGAAAGACGAACTTGCAGAGTTACTCTCGCCGTTCCGAGTCGCAATGTCAGACCCAGACCCGGCCGATCCATCGTTTGCGCTATGTAATTCGGATTGGTGGGAGCTTCCGCCGCCAGCGCCCACAAATTTCGACAGGGCGCACCGGGCGGCGGCCGCGCTATCCGGCACCACCTCGTGACCGAACGGTGCGCGCACAGGCGCTGTGCGTGTGGGGTGATTACCGTTCGCTCACGCCGTCGCGGCCCGGGTGGGTTACCTCCGTTAACTGGGTGCCACTGGCCCGTCGGTGTCAGCTGCGCTACAGCAGATCAGCTTTCGCTAGCCCGCCGGTGACGACCAGTTCCCTGACCGTCGCCAAAATACTCGCGGTACTCCAGCTATGGGCCTGAGTGGCCGAATGACGGACACCGATGATTCTGACGAAATCGTAGGGAAACACCCGATTCCTCTAAGCCAGCCTGGCCGTAGCATTTGCTCGCTGCGGCGATACGAGCGTCGGGCCAACCAATCGTGAAGGACGACGACATGACGATCCAACAACGAGGCGGTGCGTCGATCGTCATCGCCGCCGCCCTCATCGGCATCGCCGGCACATTGGCGCTGCCGGTCGCCAACGCCGACATCATCGAGTTCGGGCCAGACGACGGCATGACCGTAGACACCGGCGTTGAGAACCCCGACGGGTCGCGCCGAATACTCGTCAGCTCGGTGTATGACTCCAGCAGTCACCTCAACGTTCGAAGCACGGGCCACGAACAGTTCGAGCGTTCTTTCCAGACCCGGCTGGCATCCTTCATCGTCAACAGGGAACAAAAGGAAGTCTCGATTCAGCAGTGCGTGCGCGACCTGACTGGGGGATCGCATTGCCTCCCCTTCGTGACCTTCTACCCGTACGGGAAGCCGGCGCCCGCCGAAGAGCCAATACCACCGTCGCTCGACTTCAAACCGTGTCCCGACGGCAAGACCTTTGTTGCCGACGGCGGGGTCTGCCCCGAAGCGCCGCCAGCGAACCCGTCCCGCGCCTCAGCGATCGGCGACGTCAACGTGTTCAGCATCGCCCATGACGACGTTCCGGACCCGGCCACCGGCGTCGCGGGCGCGCTCGTCGCGACGCTCACGGACGGGCAGATGATGTTGCTGGCCCGGCCGTGCGAGAGCGGCTGGTGCCTGGTCAAATCGGTGTCCATTCCAGGCGGCTCCGGTTTCGTGCAGCAAAATCAGATCAAGTTCGGTTGACGCTGGGCGCATCTGCGCATGCGCCTGACGTGCGGTCACGTCGGGTGTTGCTATTCGAGCCCCCAGCAGCACGCCACCGTCCACTACCAGCGGACAGGCCACCCGGTGATGACCCTGCTCGGTGGGGAGCCGCGACCTCGCGGACGGCAGGCCCCGCCGTGGCAGTCCCAGCCGGCACCCGATGGCCGCGGTCGCACGGCTTGAGGCTGGCGTGCACATCAAGGCCGTGGCTGACCTGCTCGGAAACTCGTCGATCGCGATCACGGGTGACGTCTACGGCCACACCTCCGATGACATGGCGCGCGCCGCGATTGACGGATTGTCGAGTCGTCTCGGGTTGGCGGACGTAGGCGGACAGTCATGAACGCCGGCTGGTTGGGGTATGCGTTGGGGTATGAGGCCACCCGGGCGCAGTTGAGGCGGCCCCGGATCATCCCAAAACGACCTCTGAACTGCTATTTCCATGGTCGGGCTGACAGGATTTGAACCTGCGACCACTTGACCCCCAGTGTCGTTTTTGATGTCCAGGCACGTCCGCCGGTGTCCGGACTTCGCAGTTGGATGCCGGTATCCGGATGTCAGGGAATGTCAACGACGGCTGAAATCTCACCCCTTTTCGACGGTTGAAAGTTGACCCCCTGCTGGTTGGTTTCGGTCAGTCTTCGGTTGTCGTGGCCGCTGTAGGAACGCGGCCGAGGTCTCGGTTCTTGAGTCGGTAGCTGTCTCCTTTGAGTCCGATGACTTCGGCGTGGTGGACGAGGCGGTCGATCATGGCTGCTGCGACGACGTCGTCGCCGAACACTTCGCCCCAACGGCCGAACTGCTTGTTGGAGGTGACGATCAGGCTGGCCCGTTCGTAGCGTGAGGACACCAGCTGAAAGAACAGGTTGGCGGCTTCGGGTTCGAACGGGATGTAGCCGACCTCGTCGATGACCAGCAGCGGGTAGCGGCCTAGGCGAACCAGTTCGGCTTGCAGCTTGCCGGCGTGATGGGCCTGGGCCAGCACGTTGACCCAGTCCGCGGCGGTGGCGAACAAGACCCGGTGCCCGGCCTGGCAGGCACGGATCGCTAATCCGATCGCGAGGTGGGTCTTGCCGGTGCCGGGTGGGCCCAGGAACACCACGTTGTCCTTGGCGACCACGAAGTCCAGCGTGCCCAGATGCGCGACCAAGTCACGTTTGAGTCCGCGGGCATGATCGAAGTCGAACTCCTCCAACGACTTCCGGGCCGGAAACCGAGCCGCCCGGATACGGCCCTCACCTCCGTGCGACTCGCGTGCAGAGACCTCGCGCTGCAGACACGCCACCAGGAACTCCTCGTGGCTCCACGATTCGGCCCGGGCCCGTTCGGCGAGGCGGTCCACCGATTCGCGCAGCGTCGGTGCCTTCAACGCCCGAGTCAGGTAGGCCACCTCCGCGGCAAGGTCGCGGGCCGGCTTAGCTGCGGTGGTGCGGGCGGCCATCACGCCACTCCACCGTCGATGCCATCGATCCCGAGTGCGGTGTCGTAGTCACTCAAGGCCCGCTGCTCGACGTCGAGCTCGGCCACCGGATGCAGCACCGCGACCCGTTCGCGCCGCAGCGACCGCGCAGCCGTCACGTGCTCGGGATCAGAGATCGTCTGATGCCACGCCCAGATTCGTTCGTGGTCGGCGACGACGCGGCCATCACAGACGGCCCGCACCCTGTTCAGATCGGCGATCACCTCGATGCGGCGCCCGATCACCGAGGGGTGCACCGAGTAGTCATTGCTGTCGAGGCGGACGTAGTGATCGCGAGCCAACCGGGTCGACGCTCGCCACCCCGTCACCGGGGCGACCGGCGGCAGGGCCAGCATCGCGTGCCGGTCACCGGTGATCCGTTCGGTCGGGGCGCATCCCAAGGCCCGGCGCTGCCGGGTATTTACTACCGAGATCCACTGCTGCAGTTGACCGTTGAAGTCCGACGGTGAGGTGAATGAGCGTCCCGGCAGAAACGACCGCTCCAAGTGATCGTGACAGCGTTCGATGAGTCCCTTGGCTTCGGGGTCGGCGGGTTTGCAAACCAACACCTTCGTACCCAGCGTCCCGCGGAAGGCTTGGCACTCCCCGGTGAGCTCGACCTTCCCGGCCCGCCACCGACCGATCGCGCCTTCACCGTCCCAGACCAGCACCCGCGGCACCGCCCCCAACGCCTGGATCAGCTGCCACCAACCGGCGAACAGATCCGCCGCTGAACGAGTCGGCAGCAGCAGCGCCGACAGCCACCTCGAATAACCGGTGATCATCGTCAACACCGGCAGCAAGGCCGGGCGACGGACCTGCCCAAAACCGACCGGCAGGTGAATGGGCGGGAACCACAGATCGCATTGGGCGATCTCCCCGGCAACATAACTCGTCCGGCCCGCCGGATCCGGCGGCAGATACACCGGACGCAGCTCGGCGACCCGCTCCTTGAACACCGTCAACCCACGGTCCCAGCCGATTCGCTCGGCGATCACCGTCGCCGGCATCGCCGGATAACTTTGCAGCAGTTCACGAATGCGTGGCTCGACCTCGTCCACGATCGACCCCGCCGGCGCGCGTACATACTTCGGAGGTGTGTCCGAGGCAATGGCAGACCTCACCGTGTTCCTCGAAATGCCCAACACCCGCACGATCGCCTTGATCGGTAGCCCCTCCGCTCGATGCAGCCTGCGGATCTCAGCCCAGTCCTCCACGGATAACACCCCTTCATCTCCCTCGGCTCGGTAAGCCGAGGATCAGTCGCAGGGGTCAAAATTCAGGCGTCGACACGGGGTTATCTTTCAGGCGTCGCCGACAAGGGAACAGTGCCGAACACGCGCGCATTGAACTGCGTTGCTATCCGCGTTGCTATCCATTCAGGTGATCGACATAGTGAGAGGGACCGGATAATCCCGGGCAGGAGCAGGATTCAAATCTGCGTAGGCGTGTAAGACCGAACTGCGGTCAGCTGTATTGCGGACGGTGTGCCCCCACTAGGCCTCACCACGTTAACGGGATTACGGAATGCCCTGTTGGCCGACGCGTCAGCTCCCATCGCCGTTCGCCCGCAAGAAGTGGATGGTATAGGCCTGGCACGTCAACCCGACGGGATCAAGGTCGACGAGTGACAGCAGCCGGGCCCACACATCGGAGTCGACGAACCAGTCCCAGCGAGTGATTTGTCCGTCTTCGTTGATCCAGAGGTAGTCCCACTCGCGCAGTTCGAACGGCGACCCGTCGGGAAACGTCCCGGTGTAGGTGTCGCAGGAGGAAAAGCCCCAGTCACCGGCCACACACTCGAATGGGCTGACGAGGCGGTAGTCCGGCATGTGCTTCCACCACATGTTCCACTCCGCTGTCAGCACGTCACCATCCGGTGCGTACCTCTGCACGGCTTCGGCCACCTCGCCCGAGAACATATCGGTTATCGACTGCGGGACACCGTCGTTGAACAGCGGACTCATCATCACGAAGTCCGGCGCCATGATGTAGTTCTCTCCGAAATTGACGCGACGGCCGCGTTCGATGGGTTTCGCATAGCCCTCCCACTTCTCGAAGGCGATCTTCTCGTGCAGCGCAACGCGGTCCTGATTCATATCACTGCCCATCCACTAGTTCAGCTCGGCGAATCTCTTCAGGTACTTCCACGCGATGTCAGGTGGGATCCCGCCGCACAACGGTGAGAGGTTGAACATCTCGCCGCCCGCGAGGCGTTGTTTCGCCTCCTCGACCGACAGGATCACGTGCGACGGCGACGTGTGGCGCAGTTCGTCGACGGTCTTGGCGGTGCTCATGTTCGCCGACACCTGATTGTCGGGGTTCCACTCCGAATAGGCCATCGCGTCGTGCAATAGGTACTGGCCGATCTCGTCCCAGGCAGCGTCGACATTCTCCGCCACGAAGCAGTTCGCCACGACATCCCGTTCGGGTATGAGTGCGAATCCGGGCTCGAAACCATTGTCGCGAGCAGCCTTCTCGTAGGCCTCCTGCATACCCGGTACCCCGCCGTTGGCGAGCATGCCGAGGCCATTGCGTCCCGCACGCCGCGCCGCGGCGAGGCTCGAACCACCCCAGTTCAGCATCGGGCCCTCCTGCGTCCGCGGCCGCGGAGTCACCTTCATCCGCCTGCCGCCGTGCTCGACCTCTTCTCCGGCCAACAGACGGCGCAGCAGGGGCAGCTTTTCGTCGGCAATGCGGCCACGATCGGACATGGACAGTCCGAAGTGGTCGAATTCCTCAGCGCGGTAACCAATCCCGAAGACGTAGGCAGCTCTACCCGCGCTGATGTGGTCCAGCACGGAGATGTCCTCCGCCAGGCGCGCCACGTCGTAGAAGGGTAGGAGAATCGTCAAGTTCAACATCACCTGTTTGGTGCGCGCGGCGATCGCCGCGCCGAGCAGCAGCGGCGACGGGAGATAGCCGTCGTCGGCGCAGTGGTGTTCACACAGGACCACTGCGACGCAGCCGCGCGTCTCGGCCCACGCAGACATCTCACTTGCTGCGGCGTACAGATCCGATGTGGCGAGTCCCGGCGATTGCGAACGCATGTCGAATCGAAGAGTGAACATCGGCGTGTCTAACTCCCCTGCCGCGAGTCGGTACCCATGACGTCGGCACTGACCTGCATGATCATCCGAACCACCTCGTTGCGAGACATGGACTTGAAGAGTTCGAGACCCATGCGTGTGTCATCGCCCGTGGCGATCGTCGGTCCGCCGCCGAGATTGGCAAACGCCTCATCCACCACGCTCTCCGGGGTGACCGCACCCTCGGGGACGTCTTCAAAGATGCGAGGCGCCCACGCTCGAACTCCAACTTCCGCAGGGCCGGGGTGTCGGTCATTCCGAGTACCAGGCCAAGCACGTCCACGCCCTTGTCGTGCAACTCCACCCATAAGCCTTCGGTGAACACCATGTCGAACGCTTTGGTGCCACCGTAGGTGACCATGTTCCGGCCGCCGGCCAGCGCGGCGCCCGACGTGAAGTTCACGATGCCGCCCCTCCCCCGCTCGACCATCAGGCCGGCGAAGTGGTGACACAGCCGCATCAATACCAGGCAATTGCGGTGCAGCAAGGCCTCTGCGGCCGATACCGGGTTGGCAAGGAAAGATTGGTAATTCGGGTCGCCGCCTGCGCAGTACACCAGCATGCCGACCTCGATGTCGGCCGTCGCGTCGATGATGGTCTGCGATGCATCGGCCTCGGTGAGATCGACGGCCAGCGTGCGCGTTTCGGCATCAGTGCGATCGCGAATGCCCTGTGCCACCTCATCAAGCAGGTGTTGGCGACGGGAGACGAGCACGACGTTCACACCTTCACGGGCGAGCCGCTCGGCGAACACGGACCCGCAGCCGTCGGACGCACCGACGACGACCGCCCACGGCCCGTACCTCGCCGCGAAGTCATCGGTCATTGAGCGGGCACCGCAACTAGTCGAACCGAGGTGTACGTACGGCGCGCGATTCGCCAGCCGTCACCGGTGCGTACGACGTGATCGTCGTAGTAACCGATGGGGTTCGCCCCACCGCCCTCGAAGAGGATCAGCGCGTCGACGTAGGTCCGGACCGTCGCTGAGTCTCCGTCGATGTCGACGGCCTGGTTGGTCATCCGGTGCATGGTGTTTTTGGCGCCCACGTGGACTGCCTCCATGAACTCGGCCACCGCGGCACCGCCGGTCCACTGACCGACCTCGCCGTAGTCCACATCGGCGTCGTCTGTGAACACCATGGTCAGCAGGGAGTATTTGAGGCTGTCGATTGCCGTCGCGTACCGAATCGTCAGCTCGACGATCTCGTCTCTGTCGGTCATCTGATTCCTCCTCCTCGCGTCGGGGTCATGCGACGTCTCCGTTCGGATGGACCACGACGCGGGGCGGTCCCTCGGCTCGGCGCGCCTGCTCGATCGCTTCGGGCACCTCGTCGAGCCCGATGACGCGGCCGACGCTCGGCATCGGGTCGAGCCGTCCCTCGACGACGGCATCGAGAACGCCGTACCAGTCCTGTGGCATCGGGCCGCCACCGAACTGCAGACTCAACCCGTTGCGCGTTGCTTCCGTGATGCTCAGCGTGTCCCCGGTGTACCAGCCGCCGGCGCAGTAGATCCGAGACATGAACTCAGCCTCGGACGCGAGCCGGTCGATGAGCCCCGGCGCGCCGACGCATTCGAACACCACAGCCGACCCGCCGAGCTTGCGTTCGGCACGGACTTCGCGAAAGACGTCGAACACCGATTGATCCGTGGGGTCGACCAGCACGTGCGCACCGAATCCGCCGCGCGCCAGCTCGCGTCGTTCAGCATGGAAGTCGGACACGATAATCGGCTCGATGCCACGACTGGACAAAGCAGCGACGGCCGAGAGGCCAACGGCCCCCGCCCCGATCACGATCGGTACCTCACCCGGCTGCACATTGGCGGCGCGAACATAGAACTCGCCGACCGCGAAGCAGTCGACAACGGCGATTGCATCACTGGATACGTCGCCCTCCACGATCTTCGCCGCCGCCTCAGGGACGACGAGTAGTTCCCCGAAACTCCCCTGTGCCTCTGGATGCTGGCCGATGATCCGCAAGCCACCGGCGCCACCGTCGACCAATCGGATCGGCATCGACGTCACCCTCGCACCGATCGGGAAGGCGTCGCTGCACCCAGGCCCGTGGCCGATGACCTCGCCGACGAACTCGTGACCCATGACGATGTCGCGATCGGCGTCATACAACGACCGTCCCGTCGGATCGTCGATTCCGGCCTCGGGGTTGTCCATGAAATGAACGTCCGACGCGCAGATCGCCGTACTCAACGTCTTCAGGAGCAGATCGCCTTGCCCTGGGATCGGATCAGCTGTGTCCCTGACTGTCAGCTCGCCGCCCCGCAGTACGACCGCACGCACCAGTTTCACATCCTCACAACAGTTCTCTATTATTCGAGATACTGTTCTCTAATTGCTGAACTGACCGTAGGATGCCGGAGAGAAGGAGTCAAGGTTGCGTGGATCGGGTTCGGCGCCAACCGCACGCGTTCTCGACATCATCGAATTGCTCGGCCGCCCGGGTGAGCACGACATTCGATTCTCTGACGTCGTGCGCGAACTGGATCTGTCCCAGGGCACCGCGCACGCGATCCTCAAGACGCTCTCCGATCGTGGCTGGGTGACTCGCGACCCGGCCACAAAGGCATTCACGCTCGGCCCCGCACTGACGCTCATCGCATCCGGCCTCGACAGCGATCGCCCGCTCACTCGGATCGCACGCACCGCCGTTCGACGATTGGCTGATGCGACGGAAATGGCGGCATCTGTCCTGGAACGGGTCGGCGACGATCTGGTGATCACCGCGTTCGAGTATCCCGCGGATCTATCGACGGCCGTTGCGCCCAACGAGCGCATCCCGTATGCGCCGCCATTCGGTATCGCCTTCGCCGCCTGGGATACCGCAGATGAGCAAGAGGCCTGGATTCGCCGCGGTGCTGCCGATGATGCGGGTCTGCATCAGCGCCTGCACAGGGTGTTGATCCGCGCGCGTGAGCGCGGCTACGACATCGACTGGATGACACCGGCGTTGAGCCAGGCGGCCCAAGCGATTGGAACGCTGTCCGGGACTGCGATCCCCCACAATCTGCGTTCCGTCATCGACCAGTTGCGGGTGGAATTCGCCTCAGCAGACCCGCTGCCGGACGACAGCACCCGCGGCGCACACCCCGTCGCCACGATCTCGGCGCCGGTACTTGACGCCGACAATCGCATTGCCCTCGTACTCGCGATCCATCCCCTACGCGCGATGACTATTCGTGAAATCCGTTCTGCAGCCAAGCCGCTTCTGCACGAGGTCGCCCAAGTACGGAACAAAGGAGAGTCCGCAATCACAGGACCCCCGTCCCAGTAGGTTCGCGACCGGCACGGCGCTACGGCTCAGGTGCCCGTCAGGCGTGTGACGATCGGTCCAAGAGCCTCCATGCTGGCGGCGTACGGAGTGACGAAGTAGTTGAAGCCCAGTGCGTTTCGCACGCGGGTGAGCTTTTCGCACACCTCTGAGAAGGTGCCGACGGCTACCACCGGCGACTCGAGCAAGGTCTGCAGGTCCACATCCAGATGATTCACCTGCCCGCCGTATCGCGCGACGGCGCCGGTCACCATCTCCAGAAATCCTTTGGCCGTTTCCTCGACATCGTCGGTGACGGCGACGAAGACCAGCATCAACGATAATTCGAGCGCATCGAACCGACTGCCCGCTGCGGACCGGACCCAGTCCAGACGTTCCTCGAAGGATTCGGTCCGAAAGCTGGTGAGGTCGTCGACCACGGCGCCCCCAGTACCCAACGTGGCGCCGAGCACCTGAACGATGTCGGCGTTCTTCGCCGCCATCGACAAGAGGCGGCGCCCCCCACCACCGACCATGATCGGCGGACCCCCGGGCTGCGCGGGCTGTGGGACGCCGACTAGATCAGTCACCGCGTAGTGACTGCCTCGAAAAGTGAGCGGATCAGGCCCGAACAAGCCGCGGAGAATCGTGATGTTCTCTTCGAGACGGTCAATGCGCGTTGCCGCACTGTCGAACGCGATCCCGGATTCGTCGTAGTCGGCTTGCACCCATCCCGCGCCGATTCCCAGTTCGAGGCGGCCGCCGGACAACGAGTCCAACGTCGCGGCCTCCTTAGCGAGGACGGTCGGGTGACGCAGATCCTGATTGAGCACCGATGTCGCGATTTTGATCTCTGAGGTGGCGGCGGCCATAGCCTGCAGCCCCAACATCGGTGCCGCGGTCGAATTGATGTGATCGTTGAGCCCAATGCTCGAAAACCCTATGCGTTCCGCCTTTTGCGCGGTCGCGACGAGGTCGTGCACCTCGGTCCCCGAGGCGACCAGCCCGAATCGGATCGGTTTAGTCACGTGACGCCCTTGGTCTCGCGATTCACGAGGGCAAACGTTCGCTCCCATAGCTCGCGGGTACGACGCACGTCGTAGGTTGTCCGGTGCGCACGACCGATGTGACGTTTCACGAAGTACTCGCCGGCAGGCTCAACGTCTTCACTCTCTGGCGAGGCCAGCCACACCAGCTGATCGCACGCCGCCTCCGGGGTGATACCGACGAGTCGTTCGGTATGCGCTCGTTGCATCACCGCGAGAACGCGCGAACCCGATGCCGGACCGAAATTGCTGTTGACGAACCCCGGGTGGAACGACGCGGCGGATATACCGAATTCGCTGTAGCGACGATGCAATTCGCGAGTGAACATCACGATCGCGATCTTCGACAGCCCGTAGGCCACCGTCGGGCGCACCCGCTTCGTGCAGAGCAGGTCGTCCACGGATACACCTGGACGCATCAGACGTTGGGACGAACTCGACGTGCAGATGATGCGCGCCTGCGACGCGATCAAGACGTCCATCAGCGCTGTGGTGAGTAGGAACGCCGCAAGATAGTTCACCTGAAGCACGCTGTCGAACCCGTCAACGGTGAGGCCATCTGCGGCGTTGACGGTTCCGGCGTTATTGGCCAGCACATCGATTCGCGGGTATCGCCGCCGAAGCTCGCCAGCCAGTTCACGCACCTCCGAGAGATCCGCGAAGTCCGCGCAGATGTACTCGGTTCCGAGCTCGTCGGCAATCGCCTTCGCCTTGGACAAGGAGCGACCGATGACGACGACGTTGTCGCCAGCGGACACCAGCCGCCGGGCCGCCGCTGCGCCGACGCCGTCGCTCGACCCAGTGATGACGATGGTTCGTTTCGGCACCTGCGTCGTACCCCTCGATCGCCGCTCGATGAATTGAACCACTCACTCACTGGTAAACCTTACTGGTTATGTCTACAGTAAAGCACCGCCCGCTACTCGTCGAAAGGCACACCTGTGACCTCCTCCCCTGGTACCACGTCCGCGAAGCGTCGCGTGGTTCACGTCGGCACCGGCATGACGGGAAGCGTGGCTCTGCGCGCGATCATCGACGACCCCGCACTAGAACTGCTTGGGCTCAAGGTGTCCTCGCCGACGAAGGTCGGTACCGACGCCGGCGCATTGTGCGGTCGCCCCGATGTCGGCATCGCGGCGACCGAAGATCTGGCGGCAGTCCTGGACGCCAAGCCTGATTGCATCGCCTACTGCGCGACCGCCGTCCGACGTGAAGACGACGTGATCGCCGACATCGTCGGCTACCTAGAAGCCGGGATCAACGTCGTCACCATCTCCGCCATCCCCATGGTGTATCCGAAAGCGGCGCCGGCGAATTGGCGCGAACCGATCGAAGACGCCGCCCGCAGAGGCAACGCGACCTTCTACGCGACCGGATGCGAGCCCGGGTTCGTCAGCCTCAATCTGCCCACCGCCCTGCTGGCCGGCGCCGGGGTGATCGACACCTACCGCATGGACGAGTACGCCCTCGACCTCGACTTGGCCTACCCGATCTGGGAAGTCCTGCATGAGTCGATGGGTTTCGGAAAGCCCGATGGCCACGTGCCCATCCGCATTGCAGTGGGCAAGGTGAACAACGACTGGGAACCCGTCGTGCGCTACATAGCCGACACGTTGTCCGTCGACGTGGACAGTGTGGCGCTGGATTGGGAAACGATCCTCGCCCCGCACGACCTCGACACCGCGCTCGGCGTGATCGCGGAGAACACGATCTGCGGTCACCGCTGGCAGCTCGCCGCGATGCACGACGAGCGCCCCGTCGTCTCGGTTCAGTACTTCGCGACGGTGACCTCCACACCGTGGCCCGAGAGCTGGCCGCGTCCAGCCCAACCCGGCAAGGGGGGCATGGTGTTCCGCATCGAGGGCAATCCGAACATGACCCTCGGCCTCAGTCTCGACCCCGCACCGGACGACGCCACCAACCCCGGCGTGGCAGCGACGGCGATGGCGGCGATCAACGCCATCCCGGCGGTCATCGACGCCCCTCCCGGACTCCTAGACGTGCCGCTGGCCGGTCCCTCGATCGTCACCCGCCAAACGCGTCGCTGACATGACAGACCCGAAAACCGTTGACCTGTACTACGACCCGTTCGATTTCGATATCGACGACGATCCATATCCGGTGTGGCGGCGCATGCGCGAGGAGGCGCCGTTGTACTACAACGAGCGCCACGACTTCTACGCGCTGAGCCGATGGGATGACGTCGCCCGTGAGCTGCCGAACTGGCAGACGTACCAGTCGGGGCGTGGGACCGTCATGGACGTCATCAAGAGCGGCTTGGAAGTACCACCGGGTGTGATCCTCTTCGAGGATCCACCGCAGCACGACCTGCATCGGCGACTGCTGTCGAAGGTGTTCACCCCGCGCCGAATGGCTGCCATCGAACCACTGACACGCCAGTTCTGTGTGCGGGCTCTCGATTCGTTGTTGGGGCGCAGCGAATTCGACGTCATTGCCGATCTCGGTGCCCTGATCCCGATGCGCACCATCGGTTATCTGCTGGGCATCCCCGAACAGGGTCAGCAGCTGATCCGCGACACCACGAACAACGCCATCGACCTGAAGGAGGGTCAATTCGCGGTTGCCGACAACGCGTTCGAAGAGTCGTACCTGTTGTTCTCCGAGTACATCGACTGGCGGGCCGACCACCCCTCCGACGACCTCATGACACAGCTGCTCAACGCCGAAGTGGAGGACGACGGTGAAGTACGCAAGCTGACGCGCACCGAGGTTCTCACCTACACCAGCATGATCGCCGGTGCCGGCAACGAAACCACCACCCGGCTCATCGCCTTCGCATGCCAGCTGCTGGCCGATCACCCGGATCAGCGCAGCGAACTCGTTGCCGACCCCGAACTGATCCCGGGTGCCATCGAGGAGGTACTGCGCTTCGAAGCGCCGTCACCGGTACAGGCGCGATACGTCGCCCACGACACCGAATGCCTGGGCGAATCAATCACCGAGGGCTCGATCATGTTGCTGCTCAACGGATCCGCCAACCGCGACGAGGCGCGTTTCCCTAACGGGGAGCGGTTCGACATTCACCGCAGAGGCGGCCACCTCAGCTTCGGCCAGGGTCTGCACTTCTGCCTCGGTACCTCGCTAGCACGAATGCAAGCCAGGGTCGCGCTCGAGGAACTCCTCAAGCGGTGGCCGGAGTGGGACGTCGACTACGCGGGCGCGACTAAGGCACACACCGCCAGCGTGCGAGGGTGGGCCAAGCTGCCGATCATGACACGATGAATGTCACGGCGGGTGAGGAGTGAGGGTGCAGGCTTCGAAGCCACAGCGACAACCAATCCGACGAGCACGAGGCTCGCTGACCGAAGACGCGATCGTGGAGACCGCCTTCGCACTAGCAGCGGACTCCTCAATCGAGGAGCTAAGCATTCCACTGATCGCCAAGTCGCTCGACGTAGGCGTAACCAGCATCTACTGGCACGTTCGCAATAAGTCAGAGCTTCTCGACGCCATGACCGACCGCGCGCTGCGCCGCAGCGGATTGCCGGCCTATGTGGAGTCAAGCGATTGGCGTGCCTCGCTTATGGCGCACGCACGCGGCGTGCGCCAGACCTTTCTCGGCGACCCGGTGTTGACGGATCTGATCCTCATTCGAGGCGCACTGAGCCCCTTGGCGCAACGGCTGGGCGACCAGGAGACGGAGAAGGCGATCGCCAACATGATCGACTCCGGCCTCGATGAGGAGACAGCTCACGACACGTATTCAGCGGTATCGGAACTCGTCCGCGGGTCGGTACTTCTCGCAAGGTTGACGCAGAAGCACAGCCCAGCACAGGAGACGCAGTCTGCCGACGAGAGCGGATTCACCAGCGCCCCGATACCGCCGGACGATCGAGCGTTCGAACTCCTTCTAACGTCAGCGCTCGACAGCGTCGCGCTCCGACTCGCAGATTGAGTCTTGGCTCGAGTAAGCGATGACGTCCCTGACGATAGTTCGATCAGGCAGTGGTTCGTCCGACAGGTAGCGATACACGGTGGCGCGGGAAACACCCAGCATCTTCGCGATGTCAGACGCTGTGACGCCCTTGTTCCGCAAGCTTCGTGCCTTGGCAGTATCGGCGTCGTCTACTTTGCGCGGGCGTCCACCCTTAGGCCCGTTCGCGGCAGCCGCAGCAAGGCCGGCGCGGGTGCGCTCGATCATGGTGTCCCTTTCGAGTTGAGCGAACGCGGCCATGATCGTCAACATCGCCGTGCCCATCGGCCCGTCGGTATGAAGGCCCTCGGTGATGCTGCGGAACCCGATCCCGCGTGACATGAGATGGTCGACGACGGCGAGCACGTGCACATCTACGGCAACACCTCCGACACCACGGCACGACACGCTGTGGATGCGTTGGCCGACCGGCTCGGCGCTCTCGACGTCTAAGTCGCGTTGCTATCCACGGTAATTTTAACGCAATGGAGGCGGCTCCGGATCGCTCCGAAACCGCCTCTGAACTGCTCTAACTCTGGTCGGGCTGACAGGATTTGAACCTGCGACCACTTGACCCCCAGGCACCGGAACGAGCTTCGCGGGCATCCGCTCACTGCCTGTTAACGCAGGTAAGAACACTTTCAGACAGCCGGCGAACGTGTGCGAAAACCCCGGAAATGGGCCAGGTTGCCATCCGCGTTGCCACCCACTCCTGTAGACCAGTCTACAGAGATCAATTGCAGCGCACCAGATTTGAGCGTAAGGCGCACTCAGCGCTCGACGACGCCGGGGGCGAAACTCTTAACGGCCGTGCCGCTGCTCTGAACCGACAGCCACCACGGCCCTTCCGGCGCCTTCTCGTGCTGGCGCTCGATGGCGGGCCACCGCGCGGCGATCCGCGTCAGTTGTGCCCACGCGGACTGCCCACCAACCTTTCCGTGTAGGTGGACCGCTTTGAGTTTGTGGGCTATCGCCAACTCGGCTTCCACCGGCCGCGTCCGAAGCCGTCTGTCGTTGGTAATAACCACCCAGCCGCGATCGCCAACGATCGGAATCCAGTCGGTATCAAGGATTCCCAGGGGCAGAATGTCGTCGACCGGCGGGCGGCCGAATCGCGCGGTGTCCTTCCGCACGGCGACAAGACCCGCCCCCATGCGAAGCAAGTTTTCATCGACAACGTAGGTCACGTCGTCGACTTCGAGCATCGCCAGGTCCTAAGCCGCCAGCTTGTACTTCTTGGTGTAGTCGATCGCGTCCTGCACCTGGCGCATGCTCAGCCCGTAGTCGGCGGCCAAGTCCGCGCGCTGTTCTCCGCTGTCGACCATCTGGGCGATCGTCACCGGCGACACCCGTCGCCCTATAAATGTGGGTTGGCCGCTGTATCGGCTTGGGTTGATGACGATTTCGGGAAAGTCCTTATCGGCGGGAAGCTCAACGATGACGGGCTCCCCGAGATCGTCCTGGCTCAGCGTCGCCGTCTCCGCGAGCCACCGGGCGTCACCAAGCAATGCCTGCCCAGTGCGGATCGTGACCTCGATATCCGGCAACCCAACTTCCTTGCCCGTCATCGTCAGGTCGCGCTCGTGGGCCGAAAGGAACGGCCGCAAATGCGCAGAGCGGGTATTTGAGATTGAACCGCGCGCGCAGCTCTTCGATCGCGCCCCGCTGGCGAAGGATCGGCACCTTCTTTCGGTCGCGGTACTCGGCGAGCATCCGCGCCTCGACGAACTCGCCCCACGTCACCCACGGCCCCTCTTTCGGCGCCGCGCGCAGGATCGGCGGGTGCTCCTTACCGTTGCGTTCGTACCCGTTGATCCACCGCTTCGCGGTGCCACTAGGTAGGCCGATCAGCTTGTCCACCTCCGCATATACGTAGACCTCGCGGTCGAGCATCGAGGTAAGGGACATGGGCGCAAGCATGACACAGGCTATCGGCGCCGGATGACAAGTTTTGCCAGTTCGCTGGCTGCGCTGTGTTGAGCGCGTTAAAGAGGTGTCGATCAGCACGGCGTCACATGCTGCCGACCAACACAGGCTGCGTCGCAGTCGCTCGGCAACCCATGCTCGGCGAGATAGTCGTGCGCAGCGGACTCCTCCCACCCCGTCAAGCGACCGTCGGCGCCGGTGACGGCAACTGCGTCGGGCGTCCTCATCGCGACCGCAATCGGGTCGACGGGCGGCTCGGTGTCGACTTCTGGCCGACGGCGCCGGGTCACGACCTCGCCGCCTGCGGTGTGTAGACGCCTCGTGCGGCGCCGCGCCGCTTCGGCTGCTTCGGCTCAACGTCATCCGACGGGATACCAAGCGACGCAGTCAGGCGGGCGATAACGAGGCGCTGCTGCCGAAGCTCGGCGGCGATCGGATTCACCTTCGCGCCGCGCTGCCCCTCGACGAACCAGACCCTCATCCAACAGCCGCCGGTGCAACTGCTCGCACAGCGACACGGTGCGGCTTAGCTCGACTGCGATCACCTCGTCGTGCGCGTCGAACTCGAGTTCGTCGACGAGCTTGACCCACAAGGCCAGCCCGGCGCCGTCCAGCAGTTCGGGTATGTCGGCCATATCGGACCCTCCTAGGTCGAAACTCGTTTCGTTTCAGATCTGCCAAATAAGCAAACGCGCTATGCCACGGGTGCGCGCTGCGCGGTTTGCCGGAGTACCCCCAGGCCCCCTGGGCTGCGGTGATGTAATTTCGCCGGCGTTTGCTACCACGTTCGGCTGGTTTCGAAGCTGACACCGCGTCGCGGATTGTGCACGCCGTTGCATCGGCTGCATCATGCCGGCGGGCACGCCGTCGGCGGTGTGGTCCTGGCGCTGCTCGTCGTGAGGGCTGCGGCGATGTAGCCGGGCAATCTGTCGGACTTGGCGCGGTTGCAGGCGCGGTGTGCACTAGCGCAGTTGTCGATCGTCTTGGTGCCGCCGCGGCTGATCGGCATCGCGTGGTCGACCTCGAACGCCTGCGGATGGTACTGCGGCAGCGTGTAGTCGATTGGGCGGCCGCAGATTCCGCAGTCGTCGCCGCGCGCAGCGAGGACAGCCCTGATCTTGCGGTCGGCCTGCTGGTACTGGCGACGGCCGTCGGGCCGTATCGGGTTGGGGGCATGTCCGGTTGTCCTTATGGATGGTGGGTGAGCAGCCCCCGCGGAGGTCGCAAACTACGCGGGGGCTGCTGGACGGCGGGCGTGTAGGTGCGGGACAGAAGGGTCCAAGACGCAGGCCACAGCGTCGCCGGGTCTTTAGTTGAATGCGACGAGGTGTCCTTGCGCCTTGCGGGTGACGGCTAGCTCGTTGGCTTTGCGGCGATGTTCGGCAGCGAGCGGCTGGGCTGCAGCTTGGGCCTCGGTGGCGGTCGGGAACCACAACTCGCCGCCGTTGCGCAGTCCACGCAAGAAGTGCTGCGTTTGGTTGTAGTCGCCGCGTGCGTTGCGATTGACCGGCCGCGGATCCGCCACCTGCTGCAATCGGTGCCGTGCTCTGTCACCATCGCGAGGTATCCGCCGATGACGAGGAAGTTGCGCAGCTCGTAGCATTCGTTGAGTTCTGCTGCTGCGGTGTCGACCTCGGCGAGGGCCTGGGCGTCGGCGACGCGCCGCTCCCGCACGAGCTGGTCGAGAGTGACATCACCAAGCGCCGCGACCTTTTCGAGGTGCTCGATTTTGACGGCGGCCAGTTCGCGAAGCTGTGGGAACAGAGTGTAGTGGCTGTCGCGGATCGCCTGCAGCACACGCTGCGCGGCGTCGATTCCGGCTTGCTGAAATTCGACGGCGAGCCGCGAGTGCCGATTTCGGCGAGGAGCGCGGCGTTGATGGTGTCTTCGTCGGCGCCGCCGAGGATGAGCTTGCGGAGAGCGTCGGTGTCGGGCTTCGTGGGGCGGCCGCCTTGATGCGGTCGATGACAGCGGCCGCTGCGGTCACGCTGTCCGTTAGGTCGATGCTGCGGGCGGTGAATCGTTTGAGCGCGTCTTTCGCCCGGTATGTGGCGCTGTCGCGTGTGTTGGTCCAGACCATGTTGCTTGTCTCCTAGTCGTTTTTCGATCGGGTCAGCGACGCCCGGCGGCGAAGCGTCGCAAAGCATCGGCAGCGTTTTCCTTGGTGGCCTTGCCTCGGCGTTCGACACCCATTTCGCGGCGCAGCGCTGCGGCCGCGCGGGCCTTCGGGTCGGTGGCTTCGTCGGGTGGGCGTACGCGGGGCGAGCAGAGCGTCGAACTCGTTCTCGCTCATGTCGGCGAGCCGCTGCTCTGTGTGGGGGTCGAGTTCAGTCATCAGGGCGTCCTTTTTCTTGTTCTGTCGCATTGCATCTCGGTATTCGCGGACTGCATGGGCGGGGAACACCAACCGGCCGCTGACGAGCTGGCATCGAGGTCGGCGGCGTGGCGTTGCACTTTGCGGATGCTCCAGCCGAGTGCTTCCGCTGCGAGTCGTGTTCCGATCCATGCTCCCGATTCTCCCGTGCCGCAACCCGTTTCGTGTCGCGCACGCGACACGGGGCTGCGCATGACTGTGTCCAGGCGGGTGTAGAGGGATTCCACCTGCCTCGGGATCGGCTGCCCGGCGATGGCCTGGCCGCGCCGGAACGCGGCGCAAGCGTGGTATGCGGCGCGCACTTCGCCGTGGTCGAGGCTCAACACGGGGCGTCCCTGTTCATCGTTTGGGTCTTTCCGGCTTGCCGTAGCAGGGTGTCGACGGTGAAGGATCTGCGCCGTCCGCGGTGCGACAGGGTGACCAACCGGCTGCGGCCGCGCGTCCGGCATTGGACGAGGGTGCGTCCTCGCCACCGACGGCGCACACCGCGGCAGTCGACGACGATCCTGTCGATTGAGCGCACTTCGCTGGTGGCGAAGTTGATCTGATAGCCGCCCCGATCCGGATATCGGCGCCCACGCCTCATCTACAGCCATGGCTGCAGCTCCTGCGCCAGCGGGACGATCGCGGCTTGGCATTCACCACAGCCGCACGAGCCGAGCGCGGTTGTCACGTCAGCGGCCGCCGGGGCGCGGCCTGCCTTGGCGGCGCCGCGTACGCGGTGGAGTGCCTTCCAGATCCGTTCGTGGGCGCGGTAATCGTCCCGCATGGCGGTGGACAAGGCTTTGCTCGTGCGGGCGGTGTGGGTTTTGTAGCTGCGGCGGCACGGCTCACCGCGCAGCGCTCTGCATTTCGGCGCCGGGCACGGCACGGACAGGACTGCTGCTTGCGTGTTGGTCATCTGGGTTGGTTCTCCTTCATTGGGTTGATGCCGGGCGACTGAACCCCTGTCCCTAGAGGGACAGTGGGATTCGTGATCGCCTGCGCGTGTTCGGTTGCGTGATCGGTGCGTGTTCGCTCTAGCTGCGGTTTCGTGGTTTTCGTGATTGGCGTGATCGCTTTCGTGATCGCTTTCGTGATCGGTCGGACGTGTGATCGCTCTACCTGCGGTTTTGCGTTTTGCGTGATCGGTGCGTGATCGCTCATGCGGGGAACCAACACGTTGGTGCGCCGCCGTTGGGGCCGCCCTTGACGCCGTCGATGCGGGTCAGCTTTCCGGCGTCGACGAGCTTGTCGAGTAGTCGGCGGGCCTTCTCCTTGGCGCTTGCGCGGGCCCGCCCAGTGAGGTTCTCGTCGCGGTGTTGGGCGGCGACGACAACGTCGAGCGTGATGCCGTCGGCCCCGGCGGCGACAGCCATTGCGACGGGGTCGAACTGGTGGTGAATGGTGATTCGCCCGGCGGCCTGGTCGTGCAGGAGCTGCCAGGGCCCGACTTCCTCGGCGGGCTGGCGGGCGTGCCGGAATCCGATCACGGGGTCGCCAGGGTCGCCGGTCAGCAGGATGACGGAGCCGGTGCCGTTGGTCAGCCATGTGGAGCCGTACACGTCGGCCGCGGTGCTGGGCGCCCCGCCTTGCGCGTTGCGTTTTACGGTGTGGTGCAGTTCTAACAGCTCGATGCCTTCACGGATCAGCTTCTGTCGGGCGCGGTTGTATCCGGCGCCGACTTCGTCCTCAGACAGGCCGAGGGCGGCGTCCTTGACGCTGTCGAGCACGACCGTGTCGGCACCTGCCTGACGGCGAGTGCGACTAGCGTGTCTGGAAACCTGGCGAGGTCGACGGGTGGCGGCCCGGGCCACACTTTGAGCCGTTCGGTTGCGGCTGCCCGCTCGTCGTCGCCGCTGAATTGTCGGGCGAGTGAGCGGGCGATCTGCCGGGGGCGGTCCATCGCCAGGTAGAGCACGACGCCGCCGGTAACGGCGACCGGCTGGCCGAGCACCTGGCGTGTGCCGAGGCCGAGCCGAGCCCGCACGAGCTGCCCGGCGAGCGTGGTTTTACCCAAACCCATTGGGGCGGCGATCATCAGCGATTCGCCTTGGGCCCGCAGCACCGTAGTTGTCGGAGCCCCAGACGGCGGGGGTGGTGTCTGGTTGATCGAAGATGAACGCGCCACCGTCGACGAACCGCGGTGACTGCGGCTGCTCGCCGTGGTCCTGGTCCTTGACGACGGGTCGGATCGGCACGACGGCGGCCAGCCGGGCGCGGTGCTTCTCGCGTTCGTGCGCTTGACGGTGCTCGGGCAGCAGCGCGATGAGCGAGTCGAAGTCGTCGCGGCTATATGTGTCGGGGGTGGCGATCAGCGCCCCGGCGCGGACGATCATGCGCCGGAACTCGTCGGCCGCTTCGCTGGCTGTGGCTCGGTCGGCGACAGCCTTCACGTAGGCGGGGCGTACCTCGGTGAGTGCGGCGGCGACGCCGGGTTCGCCTTGCTTGCCCATGCGCAGCAGCGCGAGCACGTTGTCGCGGGTGTGTGCGTGCCGTGATCCTTTGGCGTGCAGGGTGCTCAGCGCCCGCTGCACGCGTTCGGCGACGCGGGCCGACGGATCCCCAGCGTTTGTGCGGATTGCACGAGGGCGTCGCCCTCGGCGCCGGTGATGTTGGCCCGTTCGGTGGGCGCCCGGTCGGTGAGCCCTTCAACCCAGGCGGGCGTCAGCTCGGGCAGCTCGTCGAGCCGGGGCGGGTCAATCTCGCTGCCGTTGCTGCATCGAGCCACCGATACGCGCGCCCTTCGGGATGCACCGACGGCGACACAATCGCGTATCGGTGGTGGGGCTGGATGATCTCGACATCGGGCAACTCGCCGACGAGCCGGGTGCCGGGCGGCACTCGGTAGAGCCGGATGCCTGATAAGCCGTCGGCGCGGCTGGTGGTGAGGGGCGCGGCCGGTAGTCGGCCCCAACGGTTTTCATGCTCGGCGATGGTGTCGCCGCCGGTCTTGTCGCCGTAGTGGTCGACGTCGATGCCGACGACGCCGTCGGGGAGGCGTAACGCGATGTTGCCGTCGGGGTACAGCTCGGCCCACTGCAGCATGTCGGCGTAGCTCGGCACGACACCGTCAGCGCCGGTGAACCCTTTCGGCGGCGACTTCTTTCGCCGCGCTGGTAGCGGCAGGACGGGACGGCCAGGCGAGCCGGATGTAGGTGTTCCAGGCGTCGCGGTACGGCGCTGGCTTGTCGTCCGGCAGGTTGGGAACTTGGCGGGGCATTTGGGGTTTGGTGCCGCCACCAGTCGGCGTTTCGGTGCTCACTTATTGTTCGTCGCTTCCCGAGTCGCCCCTGTAGAATCGGAGGCGACACTTTCGCAGGTTGTCGTTGTGATTGGCGGAGCCGTCGGGCTGGTGGTCCCGGCGGCTTCACTGCATTTCTGGGGTTAGATCATGCGCTGCCCCACAGTTGGGGTCAGATCGGCGTAGTTACATATGGGCGGATTCTGCGAGTCGATCAACAAATGCGGCAAGGGATTTCGCGGTGATGAACCCGCGGCGGCCGATATTTACTTTGGTGATTTCGCCGTCGTTGATCAGCGCATAGATCTTGGTGAGACCGATTCCGCCGAGGAGTCTGCGTGCCTCGGGGATGGCGAGCAGCGGGGCCGCTAAGGCTGTGTCCGTTTCGGGCATTTTTTCTCCTAGTCATGTCCGCATTCTTTGTGGGTCGCGGGCGTTCGTGGTGAATCCAGTATGGAGGTGCGCGTTGTACAGACCGGGTACGTCGCGGATGTTTCTACGCGCTTGTGGCGGAACGGCTTTCGCGAGGTGGGACGTGCACAGGGGTGCCGCCGACGCGTCCTGACGCGTCCTGACGTGCCGTGGTGTGCCGTGGTGTGCCGCGGCCGATACGCGCCGCCGGATGGGGTACCGTTGATGACCACTTGACTTGAGTGGTGCAGATCACAGCCAGGAGGTCGATGGGTTGGCGAGGAACGCGAACGGCGAGGGCAGCATCTACAAGCGCACGCGGGACGGCCGCCCGGCCGGATACGCCGCCGCGTTCACCTACACCGACACAGACGGCCGAGCCCGCCGCGTGCGGGTGTACGGGCCAACTCGCGCCGCAGCCCGCGACAAGCTGAAGAAGGCCCGCGAGCGCATCGAGTCGGGCGCCCCCGCTCGCGACACCTCGATGCCGATCGGTGCCTGGCTGATGCATTGGCGCGCAACGACCCTCGCTGCCAGCGATCGCAAGCAAGCCACCAAGGCGTTGTACGGGAACCTCGCCCGGCTGCACCTCGAACCGGAACCATTCGGCGCGATTCGACTCGACAAGCTACGTCCGTCCGACATCGAGAAGCTGGTCCTGACGATGCGCGCTAGGACGAAGCCCGGCCCGGTGGGTACCGACGGCGAGCGGGGCGCCCCGGTGCGGGCGCTGTCAGACTCGACGATCCGCTCGACGTATGCGGTGCTGCGCGCTGCGCTCGACGGCGCTGTGCGCGACGGGCTGCTCGCAAAGAATCCGGCCGCCCTGGTGAAGCGGCCCGGCGTGGAGCGTGCCGAAGCCAAGCACCTCAACCAGACGGCCGTCGCCCAGGTGCTCGCCGCCGCCGAGGACTCCCGATACCATCCGGCGCTCGTCCGAATCGCCGCGACTGGACTGCGGCGGGGCGAGGTACTGGCATTGGCGTGGAATCGCGTCGACCTCGACGCCGGGACGTTGAAAGTCTTGGCGACGATCGGCCGCATCGACGGCCAGCTCGTCATCAGCGCACCCAAAACCGAAAGATCCCGGCGAACCGTGCCGCTTTCCGCTGCGGTCGTCGAGCTGCTGCGCAAGCATCGGGCGACGCAGGCCGCCGAGCGTCTGAGAGCGGGCAACCAGTGGCAAGACTCGGGTCTGGTGTTCACCACGGAGCTGGGCGGCCCCGTCGACCCGCGGAACCTTTTACGTGTCGTCGAGGTCGCGGCGAAGGCTGCCGGTGTTGAGACCGATCTGCACACGATTCGGCACAGTGCCGCGGTTGCTTGGCTTGAGGCCGGGGTGCATATCAAGGCTGTGGCTGACCTGCTCGGGCACTCATCGGTGGCGATTACGGGCGACATCTACGGACACACCACCGACGACACAGCCAGAGCTGCCGTGGACACACTCAGCAAGGCTCTCGGTATCTAGAGGGGTTGGGCAGGATGAGTGGCGCAAAGCGGGACATTTCGGCACTCGCGTTAGAGCTGGTGGGCGAGTTCTCGAAACTGCAGGACGCAATCGAGCAATTGGTCACCATGTATGCCGAGAAGCATGCGCCCGCTTTGGCCTCGCTGCTCGACGATGAGAACGTTCTCTCTCGCATGTCGGACCAGCAGCGACCGCGGGTCGTGATCGCGATCGCGGCCGAGCTAGGTACCCGAGCGGACGTGTCGAATTTCCGCGACGTGTTCCACCAGGTCCGCGAGATCCGCGATTTCGTGGCGCACGGTACGTACACGGAGCGAGTTAACGACGACCAAATCGTCATATGGAACAACTACGTGACTGGGCCGAATGTGAAGCGCACAGGAATTAAGAAGCGAGACTCTTTGAAGATCGGGCGTGATCAACTAACCGCGAGGCTGAACGACGCGCGGTGGCTTATTCAGCATGTTCATTTCATCGTGGGGTCGAGCGACCTCACCAAGCAGATCAGCCTTGGAGACGTTCCGGTTGCCTTCGCTGAGCCAACGGCCGAACCGTCGCACGGGACGGCAAGCTGCTAGCGACCTGACTGAGGCTGCGTTGCCATCCGCGTTGCCATCCATACCCCCTGCGGGTACGCAAAAAGGCACCTTCCGGAAGCCGAAAAGTGCCTCTGAACTGCTGTCGGGCTGACAGGATTTGAACCTGCGACCACTTGACCCCCAGTCAAGTGCGCTACCAAACTGCGCCACAGCCCGGTGCTGCCATACGGCATCGGCAGCAGCACGTGAGCCTACCGTAGCGCGGCGTCACAATCCCAACCGCTTCCAGCGGGTACAACCGTGATGTGAGCGCACCTGCCGACACTCCCCTGTGGCTCTTTGCCGACCAGCTGGGCCCGTCGACCTACGGCGGCGAGCATTCGCATCGTGAGGTTCTTCTGGTCGAGGCCACCTCGGCATTACGGCGCAGGCCCTACCACCGGCAGAAGCTTCACCTGGTGCTCTCCGCGCTGCGCCACGCCCACCGCGACCTCGGGGACCGCTCCACCCTGCTGCAGTCCGACACCTATTCCGACGCCCTGGAGCAGTACGGCCGCAAAGTCCTCGTATTCGAGCCGACATCGCACACCGCCGAACAGTTCGTCCACCGCCTCCGCGAGCAGGGACTGATCGCCGACATTCTGCCGACGCCCACCTTCGCGCTGCCCCGCAAGGACTTCGCGGAGTGGGCCGGTGACCGCAGCCGGTTCCGCATGGAGGACTTCTACCGCGCTCAGCGCCGCCGCTTCGACGTGCTGATGGACGGCGACCGCCCGGTCGGCAACCGCTGGAACTACGATGAGAACAACCGCGAGCCGCCACCGAAAAAGCAAGCGACGCTGGAGATTCCGAAGCCCTACCAACCACGTGAGGACGACGTCGACGAGCAGGTCCGCCATGACCTCGACGGGATGGACCTACCGCATGCGGTCGGTAACGACGGACCGCGCCTCTTCGCCGTCACACCCGCCGAGGCCAAGCGGGCGCTGGACCGCTTCATCTCCCATCGCCTAGATACCTTCGGCCGCTACGAGGACGCGATCATGGGCGACGACTGGGCGATGTCGCATTCATTGCTGTCGGTACCGCTCAACCTCGGTGTTCTGCATCCGCTCGACGCGGTCGAAGCCGCAGAGGACGCCTACCGGCAGCATGGCGCTCCGCTGGCCGCAGTCGAGGGCTTCATCCGACAGATCCTCGGCTGGCGCGAGTACATGTGGCACCTGTACTGGCATTTCGGCACCGGCTACACACGCAACAACGAGCTCGGGGCGCAAACAGCCCTGCCCAAATGGTGGCGCGAACTCGACGCTGACACCGTCACCGCCGAGTGTCTTCGACACGCACTGATGGGTGTGCGTGACCGCGGGTGGACCCATCACATCCAGCGGTTGATGGTGCTGGGCAGCCACGCGTTGCAACGCGGGTATCGACCCGCTGAGCTGACGGAGTGGTTCGCGACGGCCTATGTCGACGGATTCCGCTGGGTGATGCCGACGAACGTCGTCGGGATGAGCCAGCACGCCGACGGCGGAAAGCTGGCCACCAAGCCGTACACGTCGGGCGGCGCCTACATCAACAAGATGAGCGACCACTGCGGCAACTGCGTCTACGACCCGAAGAAGCGACTCGGCGAGGACGCCTGCCCGTTCACCGCGGGCTACTGGTCGTTCGTGCACCGCCACCGTGACCTCCTGGCCAAGAACAATCGCACCCAGCGTTCGGTCGCGTCGATGGAGCGGCTGAAGGACCTTGATGCGGTGCTCGAGCAGGAGTCCGCACGCCGCAGCTTCTGAGCTAGATGGTCAGCAGGCGGTACAGCCCGATCAGGCCGACCACGACGATGAAGGCGCGCAACGCGTTCGGCGACAACCGGCGGCCGTAGTGCGCACCGAGGTAACCGCCCACCAAGGAACCAAGTGCGATCAAGCCCGCCGCCGCCCAGCTGATGCGGTCGAAGGCGACGGTTATATAGGCAACGGCTGCAACGACGTTCACGATCAGCGACAGCAAGTTCTTCGCGGCGTTCATCCGCTGCATGTCTTCTGGTAGCAGTGCGCCCATCACACCCATCAGCAGGATGCCCTGTGCCGCGGTGAAATAGCCGCCGTAGATGCCGACGACGAAGGTGCCGATGACCAACGCCACCATCTTCCCCCGCGACACATGCTCGACCGACTCGCCGGCCGCTTCGGCCCGCTTGCGTGCCCAGTTCTGGATCCGCGGCCCGATCAGCACCAGGATCAGGGCCAATATCAGCAGCACCGGAACGACTTCGGTGAACACCTTCTCGGGCAGATGCAGAAGTAGCCAAGCCCCTACCAGGGCGCCGACGAAGGACGCAGGCATCTGCCACTTCAGCCGGTCCCACTGGCCGCGCAGCTCGCGCCGGTATCCCCAGGTGCCCGAGACCCCGCCTGCGACCAACCCGATGGCGTTCGACATCGTCGAGACAACCGGCGGATATCCCAGCGTCACCAGCGTGGGAAACGTGACGAGCGTGCCGGATCCGACCAGGCTGTTGATGGCTCCCGCCGCGACGCCCGCCAACGCGATCAGGATCATGTCGAGGACGGGCACCAAGCCAACCTATCGAGAGCGCGCGCCCCGCTTTTCGCGCACCCGTACGTTGATGCGGATGGGGCTGCCCTCGAACCCGAACGTCTCGCGCAGCCGCCGCTCAATGAACCGGCGATAGCCTGCTTCCAGGAAGCCGGTGGTGAACAACACAAACGTCGGCGGGCGAGTGGTGGCCTGCGTGGCGAACAGGATGCGGGGCTGCTTGCCGCCGCGCACCGGCGGCGGCGTGGCCGCCACCACCTCCTTGAGGAACGAGTTGAGCCTGCCGGTCGAAATCCGGGCGTCCCAGGAATCAAGCGCCGTCTCGAGGGCTGGCACCAGCTTCTGCACCGCGCGGCCCGTCTTCGCCGAGACGTTCACCCGCGGCGCCCACTGGACTTGCGCCAGTTCCCGTTCGATCTCGCGCCCGAGCTCGTAGCGCCGGTCATCGTCGACCAGGTCCCACTTGTTGAACGCCAGCACCAGTGCCCTGCCCGCCTCGATCACCATCGACAGCACGCGCTGGTCCTGCTCGGTCAGGGGCTGCGACCCGTCGATCAACACGATGACGACCTCGGCGGCATCGATCGCGCCCCGGGTGCGCACCGATGCGTAGAACTCATGTCCGCTGGCCTGCCCGACTTTGCGCCTCAGGCCCGCGGTGTCGACGAAACGCCAAGTCCTGTCACCTAATTCGATCAACGAGTCGACCGGGTCGACGGTGGTGCCCGCTTCGTCGTGCACGACGGCCCGCTCGTCTCCTGCCAGCTTGTTCAGCAGTGAGCTCTTCCCGACATTCGGCTTGCCGACCAGCGCGACGCGCCGCGGCCCGCCGGTGCCTGGGCCGACCTCCGACACTTGAGGCAACGACTCGACGACGTGGTCGAGAAGGTCGGCGACCCCGCGACCGTGGATGGCGCTGATCGGATGCGGCTCCCCCAGCCCCAATGACCACAGAGCAGACGCGTCGGCCTCGCCGCGTTCGGAGTCGACCTTGTTCGCCGCGAGAAACACGGGCTTGCCGGAACGTTGAAGGATCTTTGCCGCGGCCTCGTCGCTCGCGGTGGCGCCCACGACAGCGTCGACGACGAGGATGATCGCGTCGGCGGTCCGCATCGCCACCGACGCCTGCTCGGCGACCAGCTGCTGCAGGCCCTTCGCATCGGGTTCCCAGCCGCCTGTGTCCTGGATGAAGAACCGGCGGCCGATCCAGTTGGCGTCGTAGGAGACGCGGTCGCGGGTGACACCGGGAATGTCCTGCACCACGGCCTCACGGCGGCCGAGGACGCGGTTAACCAGCGTGGACTTGCCTACGTTCGGCCGTCCTACCACGGCGACTACAGGAGGCGGACCGGAGGCGTCGCCGCCGTCGTCGCCGGCCTCGTCCGTATCGGAATCGAGTAGCTCCCAATCACTTTCGTCGACCCACGTGCCATCGGAATCGGTCATCGCGACGCTCCTGCCCGCTGCCGGACGAGTTCGACGAGGTGCGCGATGACCTCGGTCTCCGCCATCTCACTGGTATCGACCACCAGCGCGTCATCGGCGGCACGCAGCGGCGACACCGCTCGGGTGGAATCCAGGTGGTCGCGCCGCTTCACGTCGGCCAACACCGCCTCGTAGGCGTCACCGAGGCCGTTCGCGATGTTCTGCTCGTTCCGTCGCCGTGCCCGTACCTCCGCCGATGCCGTCAGGAAGATCTTGACGTCGGCATCTGGCAGCACGACGGTGCCGATGTCACGCCCTTCCACCACGACGCCACCGGGTCCGACCGCCAGTTCGCGCTGCAGCCCCACCAGGCGTGCGCGCACTGCGGGTACCGCCGACACCGCTGAGACCGCCTTGGTCACCGCGTCACCACGGATCTCGGCCGAAACGTCCTCTGCGTCAAGGTACGCGCGGTCCTCGTCCGGGTCGTAGCCAACCGACAGCGGCACCTCGACGGCGGCGGACTCCACCGCATGGGTGTCGCCGAGATCGATACCCGCACGCAACACAGCCAGCGTCACGATCCGGTACATGGCCCCCGTGTCCAGGTAGCGCGTACCAAGAGCGCGCGCCAGACCCCTTGACACAGAGGACTTTCCGGTCCCCGCGGGACCGTCGACGGCGATCACCACCGAGTCGCTCACAGCCCGACCGCCTTGTACAGTGCGCCGATCTCATTACGCGCCAAAACCCGGATGCTGCCAGGCCGCTGGTCACCCAAGCGCCACCGCGCCGATATCGGTGCGGACAAGCTCTTGCACGGGGAAGCCGACCTCCTTGAGCATCCGGCGGACGATGCGTTTGCGTCCTTCGTGCAGTGTCACACGCACCATCGTCTTGCCCGGCACCGCGTCAACGACCGCGAAGTCGTCGACGCGCACGGGCCCGTCGTCCAACTCGACTCCGTCTCGCAGCTTTCGGCCGAGACCGCGCGGCACCGTGCCCACCACTGTCGCCAGGTAGGTCTTGGGCACCTCGAATGAGGGATGCATCAGCCGGTGCGCCAACTCGCCGTCGTTGGTGAGCAACATCAGGCCTTCGGTGTCCGCGTCGAGGCGCCCGACGTGAAAGAGCTTCTTATTGCCGCGCACCCGGTGCTCGACCAGATCGCCGATACACGGCCTGCCACGGTCATCGGACATCGTCGAGTGCATGCCACGCGGCTTGTTCAACGCGAGATAGACCAGCGTGTCGTCGAGCAAAACCCGTGCCCCGTCGACGCGGATCACCGACACGTCGGGGTCCACCCGTGTGCCGAGTTCCGTCACCACCCGGTCGTCGACCTCGACCCGCCCGTCGACGATCATCCGTTCCGCGACGCGGCGTGACGCTATTCCGGCCTGCGACAACACCTTCTGCAACCGCACGCCCTGTGGTTCGGACATCTCAGTCTTTGTCCACGTCGAATGTCATCGGTTGGTTCCCGCTCGACGAGGGCGTGCCGAGCTTCATGAAACGCGGTTCATCGCCGAGGGTTTCGCTCAGATCGTCGATGACGTCGACGTCGGGCAGCAGCGGTGCGATGTCAGGTAGGTCGGCCAACGAGGTCAACCCGAGCCGCTCAAGGAACAACTCGGTCGTTGAGAACGTGATAGCGCCGGAGTCGGAATCGTTGCCAGCCTCGGTGATCAAGCCGCGGGCCAACAGTGTCCTCATCACCGCATCGACGTTGACGCCGCGAACCGCGCTCACCCTGGCGCGCGTCACCGGCTGGCGATACGCCACCACCGCCAGCGTCTCGAGGGCTGCGCGGGTCAGCTTCGATCGCGAACCGTCGAGCAACAACCGCTCCACGTAGGGCGCGTAGAGGGATCTGGTGTACATGCGCCAACCACCGCCCGCCTCGCGCAGGTCGATGCCGCTCTCCCTGGCAGTGAGCTCCTCGGCCATCAGACCCAGCTTGGCCGAAACCCGGTAGGCGGGCTGCTGGATCGCGGCGGCGAGCGCGTCGACGCTCACGGGGGTATCGACCACCAGCAGAAGCGCCTCGAGCACGGCCCCGAGCTCGGCGTCCTCGAGCTCTGGCGGCTCAGCGACATCGATGCCGAGGTCATCAGTGATGCCCAGGTCGAGATCGGGGATGTCGCCGTTGACCCCTACTGGGATACCGCCGTTGACCGGCGCGGGACGGTCGTCCTCGTTCGGCTGGGAAAATTCGTCAGTCATAGTTTGGCTCTTCCACCGTCTCAGTGGGTCCGATCTCGTCGCCGGATTGCTGGTCTCCGGTCCACGAAATCTGCAGCACACCAAGCGGTTCTGATTGGTCGAATGCTACCGCCCGCGATCGGTAAAGCTCGAGCAGTGCCAGGAACCTGCCCACGATCAAGATCGGCTCCCGGCAGTCGGCGACCAGCTCGGAGAACGTCGCCCAATGCCCAGGTCCGCGGCGCTGCAGCTCGGCGAGCAGCTGTTCGGCCTGTTCGGGTACCGACACGATCAGTTCGTGCAGGTGCTCGGTGGCCACTGTCGGCACCGGGCGCGGTGTGAACGCGGTGGCGGCGATCTCGGCGAACAGCTGCGCGTCCACGCCGAGCATCACCTCGGGCAGCAGATCCTCGTAGCGAGGCTCCAGTGACACCGCACGTGGATAGCTGCGCAGCGCCGCGGCCTCGAGCTCGGCGAACATCACGGCGACGTGCTTGAACGCCCGGTACTGCAGGAGACGCGCGAACAGCAGGTCGCGAACCTCCAGCAGTGCGAGGTCCTCCTCGTCGTGGATATCGCCCGCGGGCAGCAGCCGCGCGGCCTTGAGGTCGAGCAGGGTCGCGGCGATCACCAGGAACGCGGTGGTCTCGTCCAGCCCGAGCTGGGGAGCGATCGTCTTTGTGTAGACGATGAAGTCGTCGGTTACCTGGTGTAACGCCACTTCGGTGACGTCGAGGCGATGGGCGAAGATCAGCTGCAGCAGCAGATCGAACGGGCCCTCGAAATTGCTCAGCCGAACCTGGAAGCCCGTCTGCTGCGACTCCTCCGGCTGCGTCTCGGTGTTCACGAACCGAACCGGTCGATGACCTCGCGGGCCAACGAACGATACGCCTGGGCGCCACCGGATTTCGGCGCCCACGTGGTGATGGGTTCGCCCGCGACGCTGGTCTCGGGGAATCGCACCGTACGGGTGATCACGGTGTCGAACACCAGATCACCGAACCTTTCCATAACGCGGGCCATCACTTCGCGGGCGTTGACGGTGCGCGGGTCGTATCGGGTGATCAGGATGCCACTGATGCGCAGCCTCGGGTTCAGCCGGTCATGCACCTTGTCGACGGTGTCGGTCAGCAGGGCCAGGCCCCGCAGTGAGAAGTACTCGCATTCGGTCGGGATGATCACGCCGTCCGAACAGGCGAGCCCGTTCACCGTCAACAGGCCTAGCGACGGCTGGCAGTCGATCAGCACGTAGTCGTACCGGTCGAGGACGGGATGCAGTGCCCTGGCCAGTGACTGCTCGCGGCCGACCTCGTTGACCAGCTGGATCTCCGCCGCCGACAGGTCGATGTTGCTCGGCACGAGGTCCATGTTCTTGACCCTGGTGTGGATCAGGACGTCCTCGATGGACACCTTCGGTTCCACCAGCAGGTTGTGGATCGTGTGGTCGAGCTCGTAGTGCGGTACGCCGAGCCCGGCCGACAGCGCGCCCTGCGGGTCCAGGTCCACGAGCAACACCCGCCTGCCGTATCCGGCGAGGCTGGCTCCGAGGTTGATGGTCGACGTGGTCTTGCCGACGCCGCCCTTCTGGTTGCACATCGCGATGACCTTCGCCGGCCCGTGCACGCTCTTGGGTTTGGGGTCGGGAGTCGGCCTCGGTGCGCGACCGGTCAGTCCGGCCTGTGCGGGCGGGTCGGCGCCGCCGCCGTCCTCAGTCATACCTCGGCTTCCGCGAACATCCGGGCAAGTTTAACGGGCTGGACGGGCCTGGACGGCCAGACCCGCGGGCAACGAGGACAGCATTCGGTCAAGCCATCCCGCCTACGCTGCTGGCATGAGCCTGAAGCGACGGTTGCCCTTCCTCCGTTTGTCGGTATGGCGGACGGGCCTCGGTATTCGCCGCTTCATCAAGACCGGCCAGTTCGGAGACGGCCGGGAGGAAGCCTGCGCGGCGTATGTCGAGGCCAACGCCCGCCGTGGTGACCTCGACGATGTGATCGACACAGTCGACAGGTTCGCGAGCGAGAAGTCGATGCTGGTGAACGTCGGCGACGAGAAGGGCGAGCTGCTCGACGCCGCCGTTCGACGAGCCGACCCGAAGGTGGCGCTGGAACTCGGCACCTATTGCGGATACAGCTCGCTGCGCATCGCCAGGGCGGCGCCGCAGGCCAAGGTGTATTCCGTCGAGTTCGCAGCGATGAATGCCGAGATCGCACACCGCATCTGGACACACGCAGGCGTCCAGGATCGCATCACCTGTGTGGTCGGGACGATCGGCGACGGCGGTACGACGCTCGACGCGCTGGCCGGTGACCACGGCTTTACCGCAGGCATGGTCGATCTCGTCTTCATCGACCACGACAAGAGCGCCTACCTGTCGGATCTGCAGAGCATTCTCGCCCGCGGCTGGCTGCATCGGGGCACCATCGCTGTTGCCGACAACGTCGGCGTCCCCGGCGCGCCCAAGTACCGCGCGTACATGCGCGAGCAGCAGGGCAAATTGTGGAAGACCGTCGAGCACAAAACCCATCTCGAGTATCAGTCGCTGGTTCCCGACCTGGTGCTCGAGTCGGAGTATCTCGGCGGCTGACCCGTGTGAACCCTTTTCAACGAGCCGCGGCGTTAACATCCGTCTCGTGGTCGATGACGGTCCCCATTCCCGCAATGTCGATCGCGGTGAACTCGAATCGCGCCTCGCCGCGGACATTCGAGCCATGACTGCCGATTCCGACCGCCTCGGCCGCATCTTTGCCCACATGCATCACATCAGCAACAACGATCTGGACGCCTTGCTGCATGTGATTGTGGCGGAGTGGGCCGGAGCGCCGCTCACCGCAGGCGACATGCGCGAGCGGCTGGGGGTGTCTGCACCCGCGGTCACGTATGTCATCGACCGGATGATCGCGTCGGGGCATATCCGTCGCGAAACAGATCCCGCAGATCGTCGCAAAGTCATCCTGCGGTACTCCGACCACGGGCTGCAGGTCGCACGCCAATTCTTCGGGCCTCTAGGCGGACATATGCACGCCGCCATGGCCGAGTTTCCGGACCAGGACCTCATCGCCGCTCGCCGGGTCCTGGCCGCACTGTCGCATGCGATGGGTGTCTATCGCGCTGAGCTTGCAGTTAATATTGACGTAAGCGAAACGTAATAAACTTCAGTTGCTTAATGATTAAGCAACTGGAACTATCACCCCTATGGGATCTGCCGTCGACAACTCCCTGGGCTCTGAAGCTGAAAAACTTTCCACCACTTGTGATTTGAGTCATAGTGCGAATCGAAAGACAACCCGCGTTCGGGTCACAGACGTCATAACCAACTACCTCTCTTCGGTCGGTGTCACACACATTTTCGGGGTCGGCGGCGCCAATATCGAAGATCTCTACGATGCTGCGTTCTTCACCGACGAGCTCACGGCGGTTCTCGCCAAGCACGAGTTCTCCGCAGCGACAATGGCCGACGGATACAGCCGTGCCTGCTGTGGCCTGGGAGTGGTCGCGGCCACCTCGGGGGGCGCCAGCCTGAATCTGGTGCCTGGCCTCGGCGAGTCACTGGCAAGTCGAGTTCCCGTGCTCGCACTTGTCGGCCAGCCGCCCACCACTCTTGATGGGCTCGGCAGCTTCCAGGACACCAGCGGCCACAACGGCGCCCTTGACGCTGAAGCGCTGTTCTCGTCGGTATCACTGCACTGCGAACGCGTGCTCGACCCAAACGACATCTGCGCCGCACTGGCGCGGGCGGTCGCCGCGGCACGCACCGGAGGCCCCGCGGTGCTATTGCTTCCCAAAAACATCCAGCAAAGTCACGTCGAGGTGGATGCTCGGATCGACCGCATCGAACAGGATGTCGCTGCGACTGTCGATGTCAGCGAGCTTGCCTCGATGCTGGGACACGCAAGCAGACAGGTCACGATCGTCGCAGGCGAACAGGTGGCCCGCGATGACGCACGCGAGGAACTCGAAGCGCTACGCGCCCTGCTCAACGCGCGGCTAGCCACGGTGCCCGACGCGAAGGACGTGAGCGTCGGATGCCCGGACCGATCCGCGCTCGGCGTGACTGGAGTAATGGGAAACCCGGGGGTGGCCGAGACCGTTGCGAGGAGCTCGGCGTGTCTACTGGTGGGGACTCGACTACCGCTGACCTCGAGGTCCGGCCTGGATACCGCCCTGGCGACCGTCCCGACGCTGTCGATCGGATCATCGCGACCCTTCCTCCCCAGCACCCACCTCCATGCCGAGGACCTGCGCGCCGCGCTCGCACAACTCACCGCCGCGCTGCCGGACATTCTGGCGCCCCATCCGGCACTCGCCGAGCCAGTACGCCAAGAGTTGATGCCGCCGGCGCACGCCGGCCCCGGCGTGCGTTACCGCGACGCGATGGCTGTGCTCGATGACGCACTGCCCGACGACGCAGATGTCGTCGTGGACGCAGGCAACTCCGGAGCGGCAGCGATCCACCTGCTTCCTGTGCGGCCGACGGGCAGATTCGTCGTTGCGCTCGGGATGGGTGGCATGGGATACAGCTTTGGTGCCGGTATCGGCATCGCGTTCGCGCGACGGCGACGGACCGTCGTCGTCGCGGGCGACGGGGCATTCTTCATGCACGGCATGGAGATACACACCGCCATCGAGTACAAACTGCCAATCACCTTCGTGCTGTTCAACAATAACTCGCATGGCATGTGCGTGACGCGCGAGCAGCTCTACTACCGA
>CAVWPQ010000059.1:0-354273 GCA_963756865.1 uncultured Actinomycetota bacterium
GTGATTCCGCGGCGACCAGGTGCGGGCATCTGTTTCCGATTTCACGAAACCTTCGCTACGCCTAGGGCCTGCTTCGCGATTGCAGACAATCCGGGGAGCCGCTCGAATTCCACCGCCGATATTCGAATGTCTAGCGTCGCCGCCACACGTGAAGCAAGCTCGACCGACGACAACGAATCGAGACCGAGATCCGCCAGGGGCGTGTGACGATCGATTGCGTCGGTGGTAATGCCAAGCACGGCTGCGACCTGTTCTGCCAGCATCGAGGTAAGCACTTCGAGGCGCTGGTCAGCGGGCAGGGCGAACAGTTCGGCACGGAAGTTAAGGGTGTTATCGCCTAGGGTCTCGGCAAAGTCGGCAAACCTCGTGGAGGACTTCAATGCCGGCTGGCCCGACAGCAGCGTCCGCCAATCTATGTTGGCGATTGCGACGTTGGACACTTTATGGTCAAGGGCCAGAATCGTTGCCAACAGCGCTGGAAGGTGGCCGACCAAAATGTCCTTTTGCCCGAGCACCTCGAGATAGCGGCGCACCTCGGGAGAGGAATCCGCCATGCCGCCGCCGCGCAGCGCTCCCCAGTTCACCGAAAGTCCTGCCTTACCGCGCGCCTGGCGCAGCTGAGCCAAGGCATCTAGGCCGGCGTTTGCGGCGGCATAGGCAACCTGCAGCGGTATGCCAATCATCGCCGACGTCGACGAGAACAGCACAAAGGCCTCCAGGTCGATCCCCGCAGCTTCCGTAGCATGGTGCAGGTTCCATGCACCGTCGAGCTTGGGCGCAATCACTCGCCGCAGGGATTCGGGCGTGGCCTTTCCGTATGCGCTGTCCTCTGCCACTCCGGCGGCATGAAATACGCCGCGTAGCAGAGGCATCTGCTCGGTGGCGCGTGCTATGAGGCGCGAGACGGCGAGTGCGTCGCCGACGTCGACGGCTTCCTCCCGGATGTCCGCGCCGGTAGCGCGCCACGCCTGGAGTCGCCGTTTGGCGCGTCCGCCACGGGGGCCGCTCCTGCTGACGACGATCAGGTGCCGTGCCCCCTGAGAGACCAGCCAATCGACCATAGCCAGGCCGACGGCACCGAAGGCGCCCGTCACCAGGTAGGTGCCGTCGGCGCGGACGGGGAATGAAGGGATCGCGGGCCGAACGGGTGGGCCACCGCTCAGATTGACCACGACGCGACCCTGCTGGGTGCCTCGCGCGACAACACTGAATGCCTCCGTCAGCGCACAGGCGTCATACGTCGTCGCGGGCAGGGGGGTGTAGGTTCCGTCGTCCAGCCGCCCGATGACCTCGGCGGCAAGCTGGTCTGCGAACGCACGCCGGTGGTTGAACATCCGGTCGACATCGACGGCGAAATATTGCAGGTTGTGGTCGAACGGTCCGAGCTCTATAGCCCCGTTGCTGTAAATGTCGGCTTTGCCGATATCGACGATACGACCGAATTCTGCTGCGGCCTTGAGGTTTTGTCGAAGGGCCTCGCCGGCTAGCGAGGTGTATATCACGTCGGCGCCGTGACCATCGGTGAGTCGCATGACGTCGTCAACGAAGTTGACCGTGCGGGAGTTCACGGTGTGATGCGCGCCGGCGGCGCGGGCGAAGTCTCGTCGTTCCTCGCTGCCGGCGCTGCCGATCACGCGGGCACCGAGATGGCGTGCGACGTGAACCGCCGCTAACCCGGTGCCGCCGGCCGCCCCGTGCACGAGGATGGTCTCGTCCTCGCCGAGCCTCGCCGCACATACCAGGCCGTAGTGTGCGGTCAAGTATGGAATGAAACTCGCCGCAAGGCCGGGTGCGACACCTTGAGTAAGACGTTCGACCACGCCATCGGCGGGATCGAGCGTGAGATATCGGCTGAACATATTCGGAACAGACACCAAAACGACGTCGCCGATTCCGAAGCGGCTACCGAGACCTGCGCGAGTGACGACACCAATACCTTCCATGCCTACTGCCGTCCCGAAGCGCGTCCCGCGTAGATTTTGCGGTGTCAGCACGCCAAGAAGTTTCATGGCATCCTTGTAGTTCAGCCCGATCGCGTCGATACGTACCTCGATTTGCCCGGCTCCCGGCGTAATTCGCGGCACGGCGCGCAGAGCGAGATCGTCGAGTAGCCGCGTTTTCGGCGGCTCGAGGACGAACGATGCGTTCGGATCGATATGCGGGGTCGCTTCCGAATACTCATCGAGTCGATCGGCAAGGTCGCGGCGATAGTGAGGAGCGAACGGAAGTCCATCGCGTAGTGCAATCTCATCGACAAGCTGTTCGCCATCGTGGATCTCGGTCAGCATCGCCGCGTCCAGACCGCGGGGGTCATCACGGGGCTGCAGATCGATGTGCCGCCAGCGTACTGACAATTGTTCGTTCTGGAGCACACGACGTGCCCCTACTAGCGTTGCGTGCAGCACATTCGGCTCATGACGGTCCCCCAGCAGGCGGAAAGCCCCCGTCGTCAACAGAGTCGCGTTGATCCGCATGTCGGGGTCGGAGTCAATCACCGAATCGAATTCCCTTGCCACTTCAACGAGTTGGGCAAGGAGGCTGATCTGATCGTCGTCACCGGCGACGACGAGAACCGTTACGTCGGTTCCCCCAAGCTGACGGATGGTCTGTGCCAGACACATCGGTTGAATCGGAACATCGGCGGCAAGGTCCCGGTGATCTACCACACGTCGCAATGGGTTTGAGTGCACCCCGGAAGCCACGGTATCCGCGTTGGTCGGAGCCTTGATTCTGTGCAGCCGTTCAGCAGCCTGCCTTCCCAGGCTGACCGCAAGGACGGGATGATCGGCACGGCCATCGATCGCAGCCGGATCTACCGGGCGCCAGTCGATCTCGTAAAGCAATGGGCCCAATTCGTCGATCGGCGACGGTGAAGGGGCCAATTCGGCGAATCGCACCCCGAGTAGCTCGATGAATGCGGTGCCGTCGGGACCACACATCGCGATGTCGGCATATATGTCGGGTCCGCTGCCGCGGCGTATCACAGCGGTCAACGGAGCGGTCGGCGTCGGGCCATGCCTGCGTATCGTTTCGACAGCGACCGGCACCACCGTTCCCGCTGATAGATCGTCGAATGCGGCAACGCCCTGCAGTGCGGCGTCGACCACGGCCGGGTGCGCGAGGTGTAACCCGTCGGCCGATACCGGATCAATTGTTATGACGATGACATCGGAGCCGACCCTTGCCTCGACAACCCGTCGAAACGCTGGACCGTAATGGAGACCACGGCTTTTCAGCAGCTCATAGAACTCCTCATGGCTCAAGGCGTCACCGCCGATGCACGGAACCTCGACCCGCGGTGCTTCTACCGCCGCATCGACTATTCGTGCGGTGCTGTGGACAATCCGATTGTCGGTGTCGTCGTAGGAGGAAAAGCTCAGCCGCATCGTTGCGGGTTCCGCGGCGACCGTGATAGTCGGCACCGCGTGGTCTTCTATGACGAGCAGGCGAGAAAGCCGTACGGATTCAACTGTGAGACTTGGATGTTGTGTGCATTCGGCGGCTGCACACAGGAATGCGTCGAGGTACGCGGCAGCCGGCAATACCACCATCCCGTCGACCACGTGGTCTGGCAGCCAGGGGAGTCGGGTAACCGACAACTCAGTCGACCATGCCATCGGGTGTCGGGTAGCTCGGGTGCCGAGCAGTGGACGCTCATCAACACCACCGTTCCGCTCCAACTCCGCCTGGCGGGACTCGGCGAACAGCGCCTTGTGTTGCCAGGGATAGCTGGGGAGATCCGCATGCGGTGCGAGCGTCGACTGGCCCGGTGCAGTTCTGCCAAGGCAGCCCGCACGGTACAGGTCCCCGACGGCACCGCGCAGACGGTCGTGGTCACTCTCGTGGCGGTTGAGCGTGGGTATGGCTATACCTGCCTCCGCTTTGTCGGCCAATATCGCTCGAATGTTCCCCGACAGCACGGGATGCGGACCTACCTCGAGGAACACCCGGTGGCCCTCATCGATCAGGGTTTCGATGGTGTCGCGGAATCGGACAGGTCGGCGGACGTTGGCGCACCAGTAGTCGGCATCCAATTCCGGCCGGGTGACCTGCTGGGCGGTGACGGTCGAATACAGATGCCGTTGTGGCCGCAATGGCTGGATGTCGGCGAGCACCGTTACTAGATCCTCGAGGATCGGATCCATCAGCGGGCTGTGGTATGGCACAGTCACCTGCAGGCGGCGGACGAAGGCGTCGGCCGACCAGTCACGGTCCAGGCGATCGATCTCAATGAGCGGCCCGGCCAGCGTCAGAGAATCGGGGCTATTGACCGCAGCGACGACCACGTCGGGACCGCCTCCTTGGGAAAGTCGCAGCGCCACCTCGCTTTCCGACAAACCGACGGCCAGCATCCCCCCAGTGCCTTCTAAACTGGCCTGCAGACGCGCCCGGTGATAGCTCACCAGGAGCGAGTCGCGAAGGCCGAGTGCACCGCTGACGAACGCCGCGGTCACCTCGCCGACACTGTGCCCGACAATCGCAGCAGGTTCGACACCTAGCGACGCGAGCTCGGCGACGAGCCCGACCTGCACAAGGAAGTTGGCCGGCTGAGCGTATCCGGTGCCCTGAATGCGTGACTCGGATTCGGGTTTGAGCAGTTCGTCGAGAATCGACCAACCTGCGATCTCGAAGAACAACGAGTCGATCTCGGCCGCGGTGCGCGCGAAAGGCCCGTCCTTGGTAAGAAGTTCGCGTCCCATGCCCCACCATTGGGGTCCTATGCCACTGAAGACGAACACCGGTTTGGTCCCAGTCGGCACGGTAGCGCGGCTGATCTTTGGTGTTCCAGCAGCGACGGCGTCGAGATGTCGCGCCAGTTCGTCCTTGTCGGAACAGGGCAGCACGGTCCGGAACGGGTGATGCGCTCGGCGGCTCCATGCGGCTGAACAGAGATCGTCGATCGACGACACGCCATCCACGGTGCTGCGCACGGCGGCGGCGACAGCACGGACAGAGTCTTTGCTGGCGGCCGAGATTGGGAAGAGCGCGAACGAAGGGCGTTCTGTGCCGGGCGCGAGCATGTCCGGGGCCTGGGCCAGGATGGCATGGCCGTTCGTCCCGCCGTAGCCAAAGCCGTTGACAGCGGCAATGGCTCGACCCGACGGGGTGGGAAATGCTGTCGTCTGGGTGACAACCTCGATGTTGAGATCGCTGAACGGAATCGCCGGGTTGAGGTTTTCCAACCATGCTTGCGGCGGGATAGTGCGGTGGTGTATCGCCAGCGCGGCCTTGATCACGCCTGCAACCCCGGCGGCGGCCTCCAGATGTCCGATCGATGGCTTAACCGAGCCAACAAGCAAGGGACTGGTCCGCAGTTCGGCCAGGCCATATGCCTCACCCAACGCGGTGACCTCGATGGGGTCTCCGACCGGTGTCCCGGTTCCGTGGGCTTCGACATACCCGATCTCGTGGGGAGCGAGATTCGCCCTCTCGCAGACAGCTTGCGCGAGATCGCGTTGCGCTGCCCCGTTGGGCACGGTGATCCCCATGGTGTGACCATCCTGGTTGGCTCCGCTGCCGGCGATCACGGCGTAGATGCGGTCCCGGTCGCGCAATGCTGCGTCGACGCTCTTCAGAACAAGCATGCCCGCGCCCTCACCGCGGCCGTATCCGTCCGCGGCAGCGTCAAACGATTTGCTCCGCCCGTCGCGGGCAAGAAACTTGCCCTTGCACATCGATACGAACAACTCCGGATGGATCATGACGTTCACTCCGCCCGCAAGGGCGATTTCGCACTCGTCGCGGGAGATAGCCTGCGTCGCCTCGTGAATCGCCACCATAGACGACGAACACGCCGTATCGATGGTCATACTCGGCCCACGCAGATCCAACGCGTGAGAGAGGCGGTTTGACAGCATGGCCTGCGACGCGCCGGTGGCAGTGAAGTGGGTGATGGAGCGCCGCGCCGAGGCCATGCACCGGCGGATCTGATTGTCGCTCATGAACCCCCCGACGTAGACGCCAACGTCACGTCCGGGAGCCACGCCCGCGAGTCCCGCGTCGTCCAACGCCTCCCAGGCAACCTCGAGCACCCAGCGCTGCTGAGGATCCATCACCTCGGCTTCGCGAGGGGAGATGCCGAAGAACTCAGCATCGAAATCCCATGGCGAGCGCGTCACGAATCCGCCATGGCGTGTGTAGGCTCGGCCCGGCGCAGCTGGGTCAGGGTCGTAGAAGAGGTCAGTGTTCCATCGCTCTTTGGGCACCTCGACGATGCCGTCCCCGCGCCGCAGCATGAAGTCCCAATACTGGTCTGGCGTGTATACGCCGCCCGGGAACCGACACCCGATGCCGACGATCGCCACGCCATGGTCGATGTCCATGCGGGTTATCTACCTCTCACTCGACGATTACGCTATTCGCGTCCTCACTTGAGTCGCCGCCGGGAACTGTCTGCCGAGACAGGCGGCGTACGACGATGCGGGCGAGGAGGATTCGGCGGTCGCCGAACCATGCCGGCAGCGTTGCCCTGAGCGGTTGGCGTAGCGAGCACCGCGACGTCCGTACTCCAGCACCGTCGTTCCTCCATCTAGTAATGGCGAAACTGTGGCGACCGCATCGGCAAGGTTCCGCTATCGGAATCATGGCTCCCCTTCGGCAGGCCGATGTCAGTAGTGCGCTACTGCAAACGGTCCCCAGATTCAGCGTGGCAGTACTGAGGATCCTGTTTCCCTGGGTGGGACCTCGGTGGGCGGTGGTCAGGCGGGATCTTTGGTAGGTAGCGGCTGCGGGAGCTCGTGGCCATACCGGCTAAGTAGTGCCGCGCGGAGCTGGCGAGATTGCAGTGGTGCGCTACTGCGCATGACCGGCTGACCGCGGGCGACGATTTCCGTTGTCTAAGTGCGGCGCTTCGTCAAGCCAACAGCGATCGTCAATCGCAAACCGCGTCAACGGGGGTCGCGACGTGAGAAAGGTTCATGGTCATGAGCGCATATATCACGGCCACGGCCAGTTTTCTGCCGGGAAATCCGGTGCCCAACGAAGAAATTGATGATTACCTCGGCACTGTTGGCCGCGGGACAAGTGATATACGGGATCTGACCCTGGAGAACTGCGGTATCAAGACCCGGCACTATGCCATAGATAAGAATCAGCACACCGTCATTTCGAATGCGGCGATGGCTGCAAACACGGTGCGCGAGGCCGCCAAGCGCGCTGGCCTTGGCCCGAACGATGTCGAACTGTTGACCGTGGGAACGACGGGGCCGGATATGTTGGCGCCCGGGCACGCCAGCATGGTGCACGGCGAGTTGGGCTTCGGGCCGATGGAGATTTCGACTGCGGCCGGAATCTGTAGTTCCGGGATGATGGCGTTGAAGAACGCCTACCTACAGGTGGCGATCGGGGAGAAGCGCAACGCGATCAGCGTCGCCAGCGAGTTAGCCTCCCGCATCTTCAAGAGCACTAGGTACGAGCAGATGGGTCTGCTGGCCCAAGGCGAATCGCTGCCGCTGGAAGCCGCCTTTCTGCGTTACATGCTCTCCGACGGCGCGGGCGCGGCGGTCATCGAGAACGCGCCCGCGGTGTCGGGAATCAGCCTTCGCATCGACTGGATTTCGCTGACGTCCTTCGCCAACACCGAGAAGACGTGCATGTACGGTGGCAGCAACTCGAATTCGGCCACGAAGACCTGGATGGACTATCCGACCGCCGCCGCAGCTGAAGCCGACGGTGCACTCGCGCTGCGCCAGGACCTCTCGCTGCTGCCGCACCTGGTGAGCCTTGGGGCCGACGAGTGGGAGCGACTGCGCAAACTGGGCATGTTCGACCCGGAGACGCTGACCTGGATACCCGCGCACTACTCAAGCGAGCGGATCAAAGAGGTCATCTTCAAAGAGTTCGCCCGGCGCGGTATCAACGCCGGCCGACCAGAGAAGTGGTACAGCAACCTCACTTCCGTCGGAAACATAGGCAGCGCCGCCATTTTCGTCATCCTCGACGAGATGATGAACAAGGGCCTGATCAAAGAGGGCGACACGTTGCTGTGCATGGTCCCCGAGTCCGGCCGGTTCGTGATCTCCTTCATGCATCTGACAGCGGTGTCGGGAGCCGCGACGGATCCTGCGCAATGAGCCGCCGAGCGGTCGTGTACCTCTACACCCAGACCGGCCAGTTGCGTGAAGTCGCTGAAGCGTTCACCGCACCAATGGAAGCCGCTGGGTGGCGTATTCGCTGGGTGGAAGTCCAACCGCGCGTCGCGTTTGCGTTTCCATGGTCCGTTCGCCAGTTCTTCGGGGTGTTCCCCCGCGCGGTGGATCCCGACGCGCTCGTGGAACTCGCCGAGCCGCCTGACGGCTTCGGAGCAGAACAAGACGAACAAGAAGTTGTCCTGCTGGCCTACCAGGTTTGGTACCTGTCGCCGTCGCTGCCCATCCGGTCGCTGGTGGCCCGGCATCCAAGGGTCTTTAGGAACCGCAGGGTCATTACGCTGATCGCCTGCCGGAACATGTGGTACTCCGCCGCGATCGAGGTTGCTGGTCTGCTGCGAAGCGCGGGCGCGCGCAGCGTCGAGGTGGTCGCCGCGACCGACACCCGGCAACAGGCGGCCTCTCTGGTGACCACGCTGCGCTGGCTGCTGACCGGCAAGCGCGAACCGTTCCTGTGGTTCGGACGGGCCGGGGTCGGCGACGCCGAACTGGCGCGTGTCACCGCCATCGGGCGCAGCATCGCCGAGGACGAGAACTGCCCGGTCGACGCGGCGCCCATCGTGCCGACTCTGGCAGCGGCGGATCTCTTTGCCGGGCGACTGTTCCGGAAATGGGGTGGAACGGTGCGGTCGGCCGAAAGATTGGGCGCCGCAGCGCATGCCGCGAGCTTGGTGATGTTCGTGGTCGGCTTGGCGATCGGCATCGTGGCCGGCCTCCCTCTGATCGGAGGTGCGGCACTGGCCGGCGGCGCACGGTTCGAGACATGGATCAGCGGTGCCGTATGTCGCCAGATCTCGTTCGGCGGGTTGTCGGTTCCCGAAGCGGCCAGGCGTGATCGAGCGTTCCGATGAGCGCTCACGGCCCGGAATGCGACGAACTCATCGACTGGCTGACCGTGAAGGTAGCGTGCTACCTCGGCGTCCTGCCGGACGCTATCGGCATAGACATCCCATTGGCCGACTGTGGGATCGACTCCATCGCCGGCATGTCGTTGTGCGCAGACTTGAACTACGAGAAAGGATTCGACGTCGAGACCACCATAGTGTGGGACTACGCGACCATTGAAGCGATTGCGGCCTACCTCATCGAGCGGCAAGGGGCAGCGTGATACCGATCGCGGTGGTCGGTATCGATTGCCGCTTCCCTGGGGCACCAGACAAAGACGCGTTCTGGCAGCTGATGATGGACGGAGTGGTCACCGACACCGAAGTGCCCACTCAGCGTTGGGATGTCGACAACTTCTATGAGCCCGGCGGCTCGCCTGGTTCGATGAACACCCGCCGCGGCCACTTCATCGACAAGGTGGATGCATTCGACAACGAATTCTTCGGTATAGCGCCCATTGAGGCGGCGGCACTCGACCCTCAGCAGCGGCTGCTGTTGCAGTCGTCGTGGCGTGCGATCGAAGATGCCGGAATCGATCCGCGCTCGCTTGCGGGAACGTCGACCGGGGTTTTCGTTGGGGTGATGTCCAGCGAGTGGAGCAGCCTTCGACTTCTCGATTTTGCCGACGTCGGCCCCTTCCTGGGCACCGGCAGCGGCTACTTCATGACGGCCAATCGTATCTCCTACCACCTCGGCCTCAGTGGACCGAGTGTGGCGGTCGATACGGCCTGCTCGTCGTCACTGACCGCGGTACATCAGGGGTGTGCCGCACTGCGCTCAGGGGAAGCCGACACCGTGATCGCTGCGGGTGTGAATCTCATTCTGACTCCGGCACTTTCGATTTTCTACACGCAGGCCGGGCTTTCCGCGCCCGATGGTCGCTGTAAACCGTTCCGGAGAGACGCCGACGGTATCGGCAGGGGCGAGGGCGTCGCGGCAGTCGTGTTGCGCCGATTCGACGACGCGCTGGCCGATCGACAGCCGATCTATGCCGTCGTGCGAAGTTCCGTCACCAACCACGATGGGCGCAGCAACGGGGTCACCGCTCCGAACCGACGCTCGCAGGTGGCGCTGATGCGTCGGGCGCTCAGCCTCGCCGAGGTTGACGCAGGACAGCTCGCTTTTGTCGAAGCACACGGCACCGGCACGGTGCTGGGAGACATGATCGAGGCCAAGGCCCTCGGCGATTTGCATAGGACCCGAAGCGGCAAGCAATGCTTGCTCGGCTCGGTCAAGGGAAACATCGGGCACACCGAGGGCAGCGCGGGCATCGCAGCGTTCATCAAGTCCTGCCTGTCGTTGCATCTAGGTGTCCTGCCGCCGACGGTAATCGGCGACGGTCCCAACCCTGGTTTGCGGCTCGAGGAGAACGGGCTGAAGCTAATCGGTGCTCCGCAAGTACTGCCGGGACACGGCGTGCTGGGCGCGGTGAGTTCGTTTGGCCTCGGCGGGGGTAACGCACACGCAGTGTTGGAATCTGCGCCCGCCGCTGCGTTGCACAGCCCGCGCCGACGGGGAGTGGTGACGATCTCGGCGCCATCCGCGCATGCTTTGAGGAGCAACGCGGCGTCAATGGGCCGCGCGCTGCGGACTATCGACGTTGACCGGGTCGGCGCTTGGTGTCGATCGACCAACATCGTCAAGCGTTACCATCGGTACCGCGTTGTCCTCGAAGGTGAGCGCGACGCTCTGGTTGACGGTCTCGAGCAGGTCGCCGCAGGCGCGCGGCCCGACGTCGTTTCTGCCGCACGGCCTCATCGGCTGCCCGCGACCGTCGGATTGCTGTTTTCGGGGCAGGGTACGCAGTATGCCGGCATGACGCGTCCGCTTTACATCGCGAACCACGTTTACCGACAGGCTCTTGATGCCGTCTCTGCCGCCTTGAGCATTCACCTGGGCGCGAACCCGCTGGGGGTGATCCTCGGTGACGATCGTGGGCTCGATCTGACCAGCCTGACGCAGCCGGCATTGTTCGCGGTGTCGTATGCGTTGGGAAAGACGTTGTTGCAGAGTGGTATCCAGGCGACGTTCGGCATCGGCCACAGCCTCGGGGAAATCAGCGCCGCCTGCCTCGCGTGCGTCCTTACCGTCGAAGACGCCGCCCGACTGGTCGTGGCCAGAGGGCGGTTGATGGGTTCGTTGTCGGCCACTGGGTCAATGGTCGCGATCGATCTCAGTGTGGCGCAGGCCGAGAAGCTGGTCGCCGATGTGCCCGGCTGTGTGATTGCGGCCGTCAACGGTCCACGTTCGTTGACGATTTCCGGGCCGACTGATGCGGTGGCACGGCTACAGGTAGTCGTCCAGCAGCATGGAGGCAGGGCGAGGGGCCTAGCGGTGTCACATGCCTTTCACTCGCCGCTGATGGAGCCGATCGTGGCTGAATTCCGGGGCGAGTTGGACGGGCTTGAGCCGCAACCTGCCGAGTTTCCTTTGTTCTCAACGGTCCTCGGCAGACAAATCGATGGCAGCGAGATGACCGCCGACTACTGGGCGCAGCAGATATGTTCGCCGGTGCGGTTCCACGACGCCGTACGGGCAGCCACAAACGCAGTTGACGCTGACTATATCGCCGAGGCCGGTCCGAGACCTGGGCTACTTGCGCTCGCGAGGCAGGCGGGACTGCCGTCGCTGACACCTTCGCTAGTCCTATGTGGCGGAGAGGATTCCGACGGGGGTGAACTGCTCGGCGTCGCAGCGACATTGCTGCGTGACGGATATTCGCCCGACCTCACCCCGCTGTACGGCGAGCCGGCAGGCCCGTTGCAGCGACTTCCGGGCTACGCCTTCGATGACACGAGCCGGTTCTGGTTTGACGGTCCTATCGCTCACTCGCACCGACGGATGCGAGTCGGGGAGGTAGAGACCGCAGCACCCGTCGTCAAGCGGGCTGACACCGACCCGGTGCGCGACCGCGCCGAGGGTGAAGTCCTGGCACTCATCGCCGAAGTGGGTAACTATCCGCTCGCCGCATTGGCTCGCTCCAAGCGGTTGGCGGACGACTTGGGATATAACTCGCTGCTTCAGCTTCGGCTGCTGGACCGACTGCGCAAGGAATATCCACAGCTGCAACACGTTGCTGCCGCCGACTTACTACCGCGGGTCCACAATGTCGGCGACCTCGTCGACTTCGTGTTGCATCGGTTGGACAAGACGGCGTAACCGTGAGCGCCTTCACCCGCCAGCTTCTTGCCACTGCGGCATCTTCGCCACAACACTTGACCGGAGGCACCTTCGCCGATCCGATACGGCTGCGCTGGCAGGATGTCCACGCGCAGGCGAAGCGGATCGGTGGTGGCCTGGCCGCGATGGAGGTCGGTCGCGGCGGTTCCGTCGCCGTGCTGGCCACCGATGCCGCCGATGTCGCGCCGCTGGCGCAGGCGACGTGGCTGCGGGGTGCGGCGCTGACAATGCTGCAGCAACCCACACCGCGCACTGATGCGACTGTCTGGCTAGCTGACACAGTGCGAGCAATAGGATTGATCAAAGCTGACGTCGTCGTGGTCGGAAACCAATACCTGGCCACACTGGATCATCAATGCGCGCAGCACCTGGCCGTCTGCACCGTCGAGTCATTGCGTACCGCGCAACCAGTCGAGTTCGATGCCGAAGCCGACGACACGGCTATCGCGTTGCGGCAGTTGACGTCCGGATCAACCGGCGTGCCCAAAGCCGTCGAGATCAGCCACGGCAATCTCGCGGCGAGCGCCATCGCGCTTCACGATGGACTGGACCTGGATATCAGCACCGACGTCTTCGCCAGCTGGCTCCCGCTCTCACATGACATGGGCATGATTGCATTCTTGTGCCTGCCTATGCAGCTGGGACTCGAGGCCGCCATCATCCCACCCGAAGAGTTTCTCACGCGTCCGATCATCTGGGCAGAGATGATCAGCAGGCACCGCGGAACCATCACCGCGGGACCCAACTTCGCTTACGCGGTGCTTACCCGAGTGTTGCAGCGTCGCACCGATCCCGGCAGCATCGACCTGTCGTCCCTTCGGGTGGCGGTCAACGGAGCCGAACCGATCGATCACCGCGATATTGCCGAATTCACCACCGTAGGCGCGCGCTTCGGAATGAGACCAACCGCCGCGATGCCCGGCTATGGGCTCGCCGAAGCCACATTGGTCGTCTCGTTAGGCGCGCCACACGAACCAGCGGTGATCGACAAAGCCTCACGCCGGGCCGCGGTGGAGGAGCACCGTGCGCTGCCGATCTCAGGCGCTTCGGAGCACGTGCGACACATCGTATGCGTCGGGATACCCGCGACGGGCATGGAAGTGCGCATCAGCAGGGATGGGCAAGCATTGGCGCACAGAGAAATTGGCGCCATCGAATTGCGCGGTCCTACGGTCGCAGAGAACTACCTCACGTCGGCCGGTACCGTGCCGTTGGCCCGGGATGACGGTTGGTTCGACACCGGTGACCTGGGATATCTCGACGAGCATGGACGACTCTACGTCTGCGGCCGCTCCAAGGATCTCATCGTGCTCGCCGGCAAGAACCTGTACCCACACGACATCGAGCGAGCCGCCGAAACTGTGGACGGTGTGCGGAAAGGCTCTGTGATCGCCGTGCGTGTCGATGGTGACCCGGAGGGCTTCGCGATACTCGCCGAGGTGCACAACGCAGACGCCGAGGACGTGCGGCTGCGGATCAGCCGCGCCATCACCGCTCGGGTGAGCTGTCACGTCGGACACCTCCCGCGCCAGATTCTGTTGTTGCCCCCGGGCAGCTTGCCCAAGACTGCGTCCGGCAAGCTGCGCCGGAGTACCGCGCGCGAACTGCTGCCGACATCAACACCGCTTTCTGAGGTCCACCGGGTGGAGTGAACGCGGCAATTCTCGCCGCGTGACTAGATGGCTTCGGCCTCGACAAGGCTCAATGGGGACGCGGTAGGTACCACACGCGTCACCCGGAACCCGCCGCGCTGGAGCAGGGCGCGGTACTCCACAGCCGTGCGGTCGCGGCCGGCCTGGGTCACCAGCATTTCCAAATCGGTCCAGTGACCGATGTAATCGCGTTTATGAACCGGGATCACAAACTCGACAAGCAGTATCTTTGTGCCGATCTTGGCTGCCGCGTGCACATTTCGCAGAATCTCGACGGCTCGGTCGTCGGGCCAGTCATGAATCACGTTCTTCAGAACGTAGATGTCGGCGCCTGCGGGCACGCTGTCGAAGAATGATCCCTCCACCACCTTGACACGATCGGCGATTCCACGCTGGCGCAGCAGCGGTCGAGCATCGACCACGGCATGGGGCAGGTCGTAAAGGATTCCCTGCGCGGTCGGCGTGACCGCCAAGATTGCGGCTAACAATTGGCCTATTCCACCGCCGACATCTGCAACGGTGGGGTATGGGTCGAACGAATAGGCGGCGATCACCGAGGCTGCGGTCATTTCAGTGGTTTCCGCCATTGCCCGGTTGAACGCTTCGGCGAGCTCGGGCTCCCGACTGAGGTAATCGAAAGCGTCCGTACCGTTCACGGCCGGGATGACCGCTCCACCGGTTCGTATTGCGTCGGCGAGATAGCTCCAATGCTCGCGGTGTTGGCTTGAGCCGACCATCCTTGCCAACCCTGCGGCCGTCAACGGCGCGCTGGAACGTAATGTGTCCGCGAGTGGGTTCAGCTCGTAACGACCGTCACGACGTTGACGGAACACGCCGCGGCCGATCAAGGCCCGTAGCAGTCGCCGTACCGCGTCGGGATCCGCGTTGACCCGAGAAGCCAACTCTTCCACTCGCAGTGGCCCATCGGCGAGGGCATCGGCGATGCCCAGGTCTACTGTTGCTGTAATCGCTTGTGCTGTCCACGCATTCAGAATCATCTCCATCATAGCCGCGTACGGCGGGACCGTTCGCTGATGAACTCGTAAGAGATAATGGCGCGCACCCTCAACGAGTCGGACCAACTTCGGGGGTGGAACCTTCGCCGACTTCATCGCCGAGGCCTTCGCTGCACGCGCGCCTGCGGTGCGTAGAACCGATTGGCGGCCTATGACCTCGCTGAGCGCTAGAAAACGACGCGTTGGCCTGGCATTACCGCGCTTCACCGATATAGTGCCCATCAGTCTTTATTGTCCTTTCGGTCGACGATGTGTGTCGTCACTGTCGTGGAGGGTGACCGCCAACGGGTCTTCCGCGGCTGATATCTGCCAGCACGGCAACGACATCCAGCTCTTCGGGCAGCACGTCGGCTTCTGCAATTGTGCGGGCGAAGGGTGAAGGCAAGTACAGGGCCACGTCGGTGCCGTTGGGATCGTGTACCCAAAGCGCTATTGCGCCCGGCTCGCGGGTTGCTCGTTGCGGGACGGAGCCCAACAGCGCCAACCGGTTCAGGACTCGCTGCACTACCGGCACATCGCCGAGAACCAAGTTCACGGCAGTGACCCCGCTGGCTTCGGGATGGTAGGCAAACGCGATCTGTGAACGTTCGATCACCACCCGCAGCGAAAGACCGGAGATTGCGGTCATCCGGGCGTTCAGCGACTGCGGTCGGCCGCCGAGCAGCGCGGTCCACCACGCCACCATTTCTTTCGGACGGTAGCTGAGTAGCCGCAATTCGATGGCCGGTGCCGCAACATCATTCATGAGCTAGCGCCTTCGCGGAGAATTGCGCGCCGACGACCGCCAGTGCTCGCCGCAGCGACGTGACGCCGTCCCGTTCGGAGTGCAGGGCGGCGAGGATGTGGCCGTCGGGGCGCACGATGAGGGCGTCGGGATCGGCGCCCGCGATTCCGGTGTGGAACACGTTGGGCTCGCCGGTGCCAAGCAGAGCTACCGACATCGAAAGTCCCTCGGCAGCAAGAGACCACGCGGCGTGTCCGTCGGCTGACACAAGTAGCGTCAGTTGATCGCGACTGATCAGGTCCAGCGTGGACACCCGTCGATCGCGGGCCTCGACCCAGCTGTGGGGCAGCCGGCCGCCCGCACGCACACATGGGGAGTAGAACTGTGGGTCATCGGTTGGTGGGGGCAGCCCGTCGTCTATCACGGCGCCGCAGCGGTAACGCACCCCCAGGTCGCGTCCCCAGCTGCGGTAGTGCGGGCCCTGCCCGGCGATGGCCGCTACGGCGCGGCGCCGGATTCGCTGACCGACTCGACCCGCTGACTTGGCCACGCGAAGGCGTTGATATGCCAGCGCCGTGAGGCCCCGGATGAGCGCACGAACTCGGCGCCGCGGTAGCCGTTCCGGGATGGCGGCGACGGCTCGAGGAAGCAGACGTACCGCTCGCCGCGGTATACCCAGTGCAGCAACGACTTCGAACAGCCCCTCGAAGTTCGCCACTGAATCGGCGGTCGCAGCGATGCCGACCGGACGGCGTTCCTGCTCATACGTGTCCAGCAGAGCCTCGTCGGCGCGGCCCAAGACGACCCAGGCCAGTTTCCAGGCCAGATTGTGGACATCGACGACTCCTGTGTTGAGTCCGAGTCCGCCAGTCGGTGGGAACCGATGCGCGGCGTCGCCGACCAGGAAGACTCGGCCCTCGCGATAGCTGCCGGCGACCTGAGCATGCATCGTCCACGACTGGATCGACTTGATCTCAATGTCGACGTCGGCGTCACCGATGGCGTCGAGGATGTGCCTGCGGCAGACCGCGGCCGGGAAGTCGTCCAACGACTCGAACGGCGGGAAGTAGGGGATCTGAAATACGAGGTCATGTGGTGGTCGGTGCACGATGACGGCGCCGATCCCCTTGGCGGTGTGGGTCCAGATCACCGGGCCACGGCGGTAATGGCGAAAACGCTCGAGATCCGCGGAAAAATGCACGCTGATCACGTGCTGGAGGACCGGGCCGTCCATCGGTACCCGTAGTGCTCGCCGAACGGTGCTGGACGAGCCATCCGCGGCGAGGACGTAGCGGGCCGCCAGTTTTCGGCACGCCCCAGTGGTGACGTCGGTGATGGTCAGTGAGACGCCGTCCGCGCCGTCGCTGTGGGAGCTGTACTGACATCCAGTGCGTAGGTCGATGCGGGCACTGTCGCGCAGGGTCTGCCACAGCAACGGTTCGAAGGCATTCTGCGCCAGGTGCGCAGTGCGGGTAGGGCTGACCGATTCGATGGCATCGATCCGCGCGTGGGGCAAGTCGGCGAGCGGCACCCGTCCGAGTTCAGGACCCGCCAAGCTGGTGCAGTACAAGATGCTCCGTAGCTCGTGCATCGGCGCGCTGAGCCTGCGGATCTCGCGTTCGAGACCGATCTCACGCCAAATCTCCATCGACCGTGTCGAAAGCACGTGCGCAGCGGGGTGGCTCTGTGGCTCTCGGCGTGCCTCGACCACAGTGCATTCGAGGCCGTACTCGGCAAGAAGCAATGCTGCCGTCGCGCCCACCGGACCGGCTCCGACGACGACGACATCGCACGTGTCACCCATCATGAGAGCTCCGGTGTGCGAGGTTCTGCTCCATCCGATCAGGTCCCTCGGATAGTCCGAGCCGCTGATGCAAGCGGGTCAGTGGGGCGGGTGCCCACCAGTTGAGGCGACCGAGCAGCCGCATGACGGCGGGAAGCAGCAGCATGCGAACGATCGTGGCGTCCACCAGCACGGCGATCGCGAGCCCCAGACCGAACATCTTGACAAAGGAGACCGGGGAAGCGAGCAGCGCAGCGAAGGAAACGGTCATTAGCAACGCCGCGGCGGTTACCACTCGTCCTGTGCGGGCCAGGCCGAGCGCGACGCTTTCGACGCTGTCGTGGCGGCTACGGTCGTGGCCAAGCCAGTACTCGCGAATCCGCGACAGCAAGAACACTTCGTAGTCCATCGAAAGACCGAACGCGATGCAGAACATGAGCACCGGCAAGTTCGCCACAAGTGTGCCGGTGGCAGTGGTGCCTAGGGCGCCGAGGTGGCCGTCCTGAAACACCCAGACGAGGGCGCCGAATGTGGCGGTCAGCGAAAGCACATTGAGTACCAACGCTTTCAGCGGAAGGACGACACTGCCGGTGATGAGAAACAACACGACGAAGGTGATGACCGCGATCACTCCGAGAACAAGCGGCAGGCGCGAAGTGATGGATGCGACGCTGTCGAAACTATTCTGCCCGACCCCGGTGAAAAGAACTGGCTGGCCCGCCGGCCCTGGCACAGCGTGCAGTGCGCGGAGTTGGCTGTTGGAAGCATCCGAGAACAGCGCGGCGGTGCTCTGAACGGTGAGAAACGCAGTGCCTTCGGCTAGACCGGTCGGCGCCGTTGGCGGTCCGGTCAGGTTGCCTGCAACGAACGTGCCGGACGGCGATGAAACCGCAGCGACGTCTGCTACCCGCGACAGTTGAGCGGCAAAAGTCCCCAACTCACGACTCGAATCGGCGGACATCGCAGGGATCACGACGGTGACATTGCTCAGCGGGTTGACCGCGAATTCGTCGCGAAGCAAATCGCCCACCTGGCGGGAGCTGGCCGTGGCCGGCAACACCCGGTCATCGGGAAATCCCCACTTGACGCCGAGGAAGGGTGCTCCCAGCAACATCAGCACCCCGATCAGTGTCACGCTAACGACGATGGCGTGGCGCATGACGAAGTGAGTGTGCCGGTACCAAAGCGAACGTTCGATGGGACCCACTGTCGGCGTGGTTGACCGGCGTGCGGCTCGGCGGATCAGCCTCCGTACGTCGAGCGCGTCCAATCGGTGGCCAAGTATGGCGATGGCTGCCGGTGTTATGACAATCGCGGCCGTGGAGGCAAGGACGACGACCGCGACGCCTGCGTAAGCAAAGGACCGCAGATAGTAACTCGGGAACAGAACCAGCGCGCTCATAGAGAGCGCCACGGTCAAGGCGGAGAACACCACAGTGCGACCCGCGGTGCTCATTGAGCGAACCAGCGCGTGATTCGGCGTTGCACCCTCGGCGATTTCGTCACGGTAGCGGCTCACGATGAGTAACGAGTAATCGATGGCCAGGGCCAAACCCATTGCAACGGTGAGATTTATCGCGAACACCGAAACGTCGGTGAAGAAAACCATGAAGCGCAGCACGGCCAGCGAACACAGGATGGCGAACATGCCGATCATCATGGGCAGGGCCGCCGCGAGCACACCGCCGAACACCCACACAAGCGCGACGAAGCTCACGGGGATCGCGATCGACTCCATCAACACCACGTCGCGGCCGCTTTGCTCGTCGACCTCGGAGTAGGTCAACGCGCCGCCGGAGTGCACGGCGACGCCGCTCTGTTCAGGTGGGAACCGGTCGACGAGTTCGCGTGCGATTCTGGCGTAATCAGCATCACCGCCCCGCAACCCGGCCGTGATGATGCCGGTCTTGCCGTCGATACTCGTGAGAGCAGGCGCCGCCGACTGTGGCGCGGTCCATAACGAAGTCACGCCGATGACGTCGGGCGAACTCTTCAACACGGCCAGAATGTCGGCGGCACTCTGCGCCGCCTCTGGGCTATGAACCCCGCTTTCGGCGGTCACAGTGACCAGCAACTGCACATTTCTCTGATCGAACTTGCTCGCCAGAATGTCATCCGCACGAGTCGATTCCGACGCGGGATCGGTGAATCCACCAGCAGAGAGCATCTTGGTGACGGGGAACCCGAATATCGCACAGACCACCATCACCAAAGCCGCTGCCGCGATGATTCGCTTGGGTGCCGCGATCGCGAGTAGCGCAATCCGGCGGAGGATCCCTCCTGTAGTGGGCGCAGCAGTATCTGCTGAGCCGCCAGCGATGTCAGGCGGGCGAGTTGACATCGTCGACGATCCCCGCTCGGGACGGGAAGCCGGGCAGGCCGCCGGAGAATGAGGGCCTGGACGCGACCGACGTCCTCGCGTTACCCATCATCATCGTTCCTTCCGCGATATGGCTGCGAAACGGCGGCCATCGGTTCAGGTGTTGCGCCCTGCAGGTGGAATCGTCGCGCCAACGTGGCGCGGCGAACGCAGTAGTGCACCACTGCAATCCCGCGCGAGCCTCGGCGCGTACCCCTGAGCCCGCAGAACGCTAGATCGGCTTGGAATGCATGAGTCACGAACGGGCAGATCGCGCCAGGGACGGGTGCATCGCCGTCGTCTGTACTTCAGTTCCGCCGCCGTACACGGGCTCGGATCGGGCCGCCGGCGACAATGGTGAATGGCACGGCCAGGGGGAAGTCGTCGTCGAGCGGTTGAATTTCGTTGTGCCGGATGATGGTCGCCAGACCCAGAATCAATTCGAGCATCGCAAAGTGATCGGCAATGCACGACCGCGGTCCGCCACCAAACGGCAGGTACTGCCAGCGATCCCGGTCCTTCGAATTCGACTGGCTGAATCGGTCGGGGTCAAACACCAACGGTTGGTCCCACAAGGCTGGGTCGCGATGCATGGCGTAGATCCCCACTATCACCCAGCTCCCGGTTTCGACCCGGTAGCCGTCGACGTCGAAATCCTTTGTCACCGTCCTAGTCGACGCGGGCGCGGGCGGGCACACGCGCAGCGCCTCGTGCAGCACCTGAACGGTGAAACCCAGCCGGGGGACGTCATCGGCGGTCAAAGGCCCGTCACCCACTGCGGATACCTCCGCAGCAACCCGGTCCTGCAGGTCGGGATGGCGGCCCAATGCCCATAGCGCGTACGTCAGGGTGGTCGCCGTCGTGTCATGTCCGGCCGCCACGAAGGAGACCAGTTCGTGGCGAATGTCCTCGTCGGACAGCCGCCGTCCCGTCTCCGGGTCAGCGACGTCAATGAGCGCGCGAACCAGTGGTGCGTCCCGAGTCGGGTCGGCCCGGCAGGCTTGCAGAATGTCATCGGCGAGTCTGTGGAACGTGGCACTGGCAGTCCGCGCGCGCCGCCGTGCGGGGGTCGGCAGCCACCACGGGGCGCGAATCGGCCGTACAGCGCGATCGGTGATGTAGGCCGCGGCGGTGCGAACCGGAACTCCCAGCAGCGCATCGGCCCGTGCGTCGAGGTCCAAACCAAGTACCGATTGAGCCAATACCTGCAGCATCAGTCGGCGGCACTCGTAATCGAGGTCGAGTTCCGCGCCGTCGCCCCACGCACGCGAAAGCTTGTCGGCGCCCTCGGCCATGTGCTTGGCGAACTGCGTCACCTGATGCTTGGCGAACAGTGGCTGCAGTGCGCGTCGGCGGGGCAGCCACTCGTCGTGTCTCAAGTTGAACAGCGAGCTGCCGACGAGTCGCCGGTGCTCATTGAAGACAGGCTGTGTCCTATCGACAAATGGGAAGCTACGGCTGAGAACGTCTCGGGCGCCCACGGGTGACGTGGTAACGACGACGGGCGGCAGCATCGATGTAAGGGCCAAACGCGTCACCGGACCGCCCGCATCGCGTAGCGTTTCACAACCGGTGTGAAAAGCCCTAATGGCATTCATCTGTTGCAAACGGGGCAGCGGATTCTTCGGTGCCAGCGGCAGCGCCGACACCTCGACCGTCTCGCGGGTTCGCTGGGATTCGCCCCGGTCACACCCCTGGACAGTGTGGTCGGTCATGCATGTCTCCTGTCGCCGAACCCTGCGAGCCTGAGCGTCGCACTCCAGGAGCGCGGCGGCGTACGTAGTGGGCTACTGCACTTTTCGCAGACTTCTCACCGGTCTACTTAGGTTTCGGCTGCCAGGATCAGTTCGTCGTAGCGGGTGCTCAGACTGGGCCCGCAATAGATCGTCTCCTATGGCGTATCGCAGCCCTCGTCGCGAGGGAATTGCTGAACAACCGCACAGTTCTTGACATTCCAGGGGGTATAGGGCGTCAAGCCGCGGCCGCAGTACGGTGTACCAAGGCGATGCGTTCGTCGTACCGAGTGGGGTGGCCAAGGCCGGTGTTGATTGGATCCGTTGGACCATTTGATGGAGGTCGCTCGTGCCGCGGCTGCTGATCGTTCACCACACGCCGTCACCGCATACCCACGAGATGTTCGAGGCGGTGGTGTCGGGTGCCACCGACCCCGAGATCGACGGCGTCGAGGTGGTGCGGTGTCCCGCGCTGACGGTGTCGGCGACCGACATGCTCGAGGCCGACGGTTATCTGCTTGGCACGCCCGCGAACCTCGGCTACATGAGCGGTGCGCTCAAGCATGCGTTCGACGTCTGTTACTACCCGTGCCTGGACGCCACCCGCGGGCGGCCGTTCGGCGTCTACCTCCACGGCAACGAGGGCACCGAAGGCGCCGAACGCGGAATCGACTCGATCACCACCGGGCTGGGCTGGACGAAGGCTGCCGACACCGTCGTCGTGTCGGGCAAGCCGGGCAAGGACGACCTCGAGGCGTGTTGGAATCTCGGCGCCACGGTCGCCGCGCAGCTGATGGAATGAACGACTCCCCGAAACGACGGAAGATGACGAACGTCAGCCGAGATCCGTCAACACCGTAGTCTCGATGCGCCCATGACTCGGGGGAGATTCGTATCGAAGAAGGCCGGATGCTGCTTGAAGGAGCCTAGCTATGCCAGGTATCGCCGAACTCGCTTTGGGTGCAGCGCCGATCGCGGGCGGTGCGCTGTTGGGCGCCGCCGCGGGAAGCTTCAAGGGCCCCGACGTTCGCGCCATGATCGCCAAAGACATGGATCTGCTCGAACGGATACCGGACGATCAGCCGGAGCTCAAGGCTCGGCTCAAAGCCAGCATCGACGACCGCATCGACGACCTGATCGCGGCGACGGAGAAGAGTCGTGCCCTGCGTGAAGCCGCAGTCTCCTACGGCGGCAATTGGCGCGACATCGTGGTGTTCATCTGCGCCATCCTGTTCACGATCGTGTGGTGGAACGTCAGTCACAGCCGGACCAACTGGATGGTCATGTTCATCGCGATGATCATCCTGTCGGTGGTCGCCGCCATCTATGCGGGCCGCGGTATAGCCCGCGCGATAGCCAATTTCATGCACCGCAACGACGACGACGAGGCACCGCCGAAGGCTCAGTAGTGGTAGGTGTCCGACGGCGCAGGGATGTGCGCGGGCTCATCGACGTCATCGAACTCGGACGGCTCGATGCCGTAGGCGCGGGCCAGGTCCAGGATCTTGTTCGCACGGGCGATACGTGGCAGGTCGGAACCGTTGCGGATCTCGCCGCCGTCGCGCTCGAACTCGGTGAAAAACTCCTTGGCCCAGGCGATCTCTTCGACCGACGGTGACAACCCCTCGTTCACGGTTGCGCACTGTTCGGGCGTGAGGCAGATCTTGCCTGTCATGCCGAACTCGGTGGACACCGCCGTGGCCTCACTCAGCTTCAGCGCGCTGTTGCCGACTGTGGGGCCGTCGATGGCGCTAGGCAGGTGCGCGGCCTTTGCGGCGATCGTGAACCGCGACCGCGCGTAGGCAAGGGTCATCGGGTTGTCGCCGAAGCCGGTGTCCCTGCGGAAGTCGCCGATACCGAACGCCAACCGGAACGTGCCTTTCGCCGCGGCGATCTCGGTGATCCGCTCGAGCCCGCGCGCCGTCTCAACGAGTGCCACGATCGGGACGCCTGCCAGCCGCTTGGCCGTCTCGGTGACATGGTCGACGGACTCGACCATCGCCAGCATCACCCCGCCGACCGATGAGCCCGACAGCATGTCGAGGTCGTCCTGCCACCATTGCGTGCCGAAGCCGTTGACGCGGACCCAGTCGCTGTTGCCCTCGCCGAGCCACTTGATGACGTTGCCGCGTGCGGCGGCCTTGTCCTTGGGTGCGACGGCATCCTCGATGTCGAGGACGACGATGTCGGCGCGGGAGTGCACGGCGGGTGCGAACCTCTCGTACTGCGCGCCGTTGACCAGCAGCCAACTCCTGGCGAGTACGGGATTTATCCGCGACCCGATGTCGGAGACGTCCTGGGCGGTGCTGACCTCGTTGTCCACCCGAATATCGTCGCGCACCGCGGCCTTGCGGCCAACAGCGGGTCCGTCCCTGGTCAGGGCAGCGCGGCGAAAAGCTTCTCCAGCGCGGCCCAGTGCCGATCGGCGGCGGCCTTGTCGTAAGGGGGATTGTCGGGCACCGCGAACCCGTGCCCGGCGGGATAGAACTCCACCATGTGCTCGACACCGGCCGCCGTCAGGGCCTTGTCCAGGGTTTCGGCGTTGTCGGTGGTGAAACTCGGATCGTTTTCTGCTCCGGCGACGTAAACGGTGGCGTCCATCTTGTCGGCCAGCAGATGCGGGCTGTTCGGGTCGTCGGTGACCAATCCGCCACCATGGAATGAGCCTGCGGCGCCGACGCGTTCTGGCACGCGCCCGGCCGCGATCACCGAGGTGCGGCCGCCCATGCAGTATCCGAAGACACCGAATCGCGAGCCTTTGACCTCTGGCCGTGAATCGAGGAAGTCGAAGTAGGCGCGCGCGTCGCTGGCGATCATGTCCGGCGTCACCGATCCGACCATCCCCATCAGCCGGGTGCGCTCCTCCTGGTCGGTGAACGCGGTGCGCATGTCGAACGGCTTCCAGTCGCCGTGCCGGTAATACACATCGGGCAGCAGCACGGCGTAGCCGTAGCCGGACATGCGCTGCGCCATCTCACTCATGCTGTCGCGAACGCCGCCGGCGTCGACATACATGACGACACCCGGCCACGGCCCGTCGCCTTCTGGGGTGTGCAGGGTGGCGGGGCAGGTGCCGTCCGGGGTGCTGACGGAAACTGGGACACTCGGCATGCTTCCGTTCTACGCCACCGGTCTGGACGTAAGCTGGGCGGCGTGCCGATCGCCACTCCCTACGAGGATCTGCTGCGCGTCGTGCTCGAGCGCGGCACGCCGAAATCGGACCGCACGGGCACCGGCACCCGCAGCCTGTTCGGCCACCAGCTGCGCTACGACCTGTCGGCGGGCTTCCCGCTGATCACCACCAAGAAGGTGCACACCAAGTCGGTGATCTACGAGCTGCTGTGGTTCCTGCGCGGCGACTCGAACGTGCGCTGGCTGCAGGAGCGTGGCGTCACCATCTGGGACGAATGGGCCAGCGAGGCAGGTGATCTCGGCCCGGTCTACGGCGTGCAGTGGCGATCCTGGCCGACGCCGTCCGGCGAGCACATCGACCAGATCAGCGCGGCCATCGAGCTGCTGAAGTCCGACCCGGACTCGCGGCGCAACATCGTCTCGGCGTGGAACGTCGGGGAGATCCCGCAGATGGCGTTGCCGCCGTGCCATGCGTTCTTCCAGTTCTATGTGGCCGACGGCAGGCTGTCGTGTCAGCTCTATCAGCGCAGCGCCGACCTGTTCCTCGGCGTTCCGTTCAACATCGCCAGCTACGCGCTGCTCACCCACATGATGGCGGCGCAGGCCGGCCTGGACGTCGGTGAGTTCGTCTGGACCGGCGGCGACTGCCACATCTATGACAACCACGTCGAGCAGGTCACCGAACAGCTCAGCCGTGACCCGCGACCGTACCCGGAACTCGTTCTGGCGCAGCGGGACTCGATCTTCGACTACACATACGACGATATCGCCGTCAAGAACTACGACCCACACCCGGCGATCAAGGCACCCGTAGCCGTATGACGGTGGGCCTGATCTGGGCCCAGTCGCCCTCCGGTGTGATCGGGCGTGCAGGCGGTATTCCGTGGCGGCTGCCCGAGGACCTGGCCCGCTTCAAGGAGCTGACCATGGGGCACACCGTGGTGATGGGCCGGCTGACCTGGGAATCGCTGCCCCCGAAGTTCCGGCCGTTGCCTGGCCGCAGAAATGTCGTAGTGACCCGGCAAGCTGACTACATGGCCGAGGGAGCGACGGTGCTGGGCAGCCTCGACGAGGCTCTCACCGATGACGTGACGTGGGTGATCGGCGGCGGGCAGATCTACGCGCAGGCGCTTCCGATCGCCACCCGGTGCGAGGTCACCGAGGTGGACGTGGAGTTACCGCGGGAAGACGAGGATGCCCTTGCGCCGGTGCTCGACGAGATGTGGGTCGGTGTCGAGGGCGACTGGATGGTCAGCACGTCGGGTCTGCGCTACCGGTTCTTCAACTACACCCGGGCATGAGCAGGCTGACTGCCGGCCAGGCCCGGCGCATCGCGGTGGCCGCGCAAGGCTTTCATGAGCCGAAGCCGCGCGGCCCGGTGACGCGTGCGCACCTGCGCCGGCTGATCTCGCGGATCCAGGTCCTGCAGCTGGACTCGGTGTCGGTGGCGGTGCGGGCGCACTACGCGCCGGTGTTCAGCAGGCTCGGCCCCTACGACCGCGATGTGGTGGACCGCGCGGCGTGGAGTCACAGCGCGCGGTCGCCGCGGCTGCTTGTCGAGTACTGGGCGCATGAGGCCGCGTTGATGTCGGTCGACGACTGGCCGCTGCTGCGCTGGCGGATGCGGGAGTACGCCGACGGCCGCTGGGGCAAGGAGATCGTCAAGAAGAACGCGAAGCTGGCTGAGGGCGTCGTCGCCGCAGTCACCGAACTCGGACCGTCGACGGCGGGTCAGATCGAGGCACACCTCGAATCGGAACCGCGTGGACGGAAGGGCCCGTGGTGGGACCGCAGTGACACGAAATGGGTGGCCGAGGCGCTGTGGTCGGCAGGGGTGTTGACGACGGCGACGCGGGTCGGGTTCGCCCGGCATTACGAACTGACGGAGAACGTTCTGCCGCCCGAGGTACTGGCGCGAGAGGTGGACGACGACGAAGCCGTCCGCGAGCTGGCGCTGCGGGCGGCGACCGCGCTCGGTGTCGGGACAGAGCCGGACATTCGGGACTACTTCCGGCTGGGGGCGGGCCAGGTCAAGCCTGCGTTGGCGAAGCTCGTCGCGGACGGGGAGCTGGAACGCGTCGAGGTCGACGGTTGGACCGCGCCGGGCTATCTGCGTGTCGGCCAGATCATTCCGCGCTTCGAGCGGGGGACGGCGCTGTTGTGCCCGTTCGACCCGCTGGTTTGGTTCCGGCAGCGGGCCGAGCGTGTGTTCGGATTCCATTACCGCATCGAGATCTACACCCCTGCGCCCAAACGCCAATTCGGTTACTACGTATGGCCGTTCATGCTCGACGGACAACTCGTCGGCCGCGTCGACCTGAAGGCCGAGCGAGCGGCGGGCGCGCTCAACGTCGTCGGGGCGTTCACCGAACCGGGGCAGGAGCCGTCGCGCGTCGCTGAGGCGTTGGCGGGGGAGTTGCAGTCGATGGCGTCGTGGCTGGGGCTGAGCGATGTGACGGTGGGCAAGCGCGGAGATTTGGTGGGGGAGTTACGCCGCGCGCTGGTCTAAGCCGTCGCGAGTGTGCGGATTGGTACGCCGCGCCCTCGTGTCGCGTACGTCGCCGCACAGTCGGGGCGACATACACGACTATTCATATCCGAGTTCTCGCAGTTCGCTTCTAGCTCGAGCTGCGCACTCGCGGAGTTGTTCATCGTCGAGATCCTCTGGCTCCGTTCGGAGTTCTGGGTAGGCAACGTACGCGTCAGCGTCTTCGAACAGTTCTTGAAGAATCGGAAAGACGGGCTCTCCGATAATTCGCCGCTCGGACTTCACCGCGTTGAGGTATGACAGCTCAAATTGGTTGGCACTTATACGGTTGGCGATGAAGTCATCTATAAGCAGAAGGTATGAAGTGACATCAGGCAATCCGCTCGGGGACTTACTCAACGCAGTGCACCTCTCTCGAGCAGATTTCGCACCTGATCCGGGTCCAGTTTCCACCCGCTAACGAACTCACCGGTTGGCTTCTGGATAACGGCCAGACCAGAGTTGGGGTTGTAATTGACGATCGCTGGATCTCCCCTGTAAGTACCGCCGATGTGCAGAGTAGCTGGATCATTGACACTCTCATGAACTACTCGATCAAACGCATCGAATCCCGCTCTGCCCCGAGGCTCCATTACGCCGAAGTCGGTCGCATGCTTGTCGAATTTCTTTTCAACCTGCGCGCGCGTCATGGAGAGCGGCGTGCCCGGGGTCGTCTGCACGCTGGGGCCGACCTTCGGCTCCTCCGGCTTAGCCTTCCGCGCAACGCTTTTAATGCGTTCCAGGCGCTTGCGGACGCCGGCGATGTCGTGGGCTTTCTTGACGCCTGCGCTGATCCGTTTGGAGATCTTCCATGCGCTGATGGCTGATCTGATGGTTGTGGCGAACTTGCTGATGGTGTGGGCGGTTTTGGCGGCTCCGGCCACCGCGCCGGCGCCGAAGCTGACGCAGGCGGCGAAGATCGTGATGGTGGCGGTGACGGCGAGTTCGATCGCCAGGTCGGTCAGGATGTCTTCGAGTTGGTCGCGCAGGTCCTCGAGTGCCGCGCGGTAGTCGGTGCAGGACTGCGCCAACTCCCTGCAGCCCGCCAGGATCGCCGATGTGGCGTCGCGCAACTCGTGCAGGTCCCGGACGATGAACTCGACCTCGGGGGACTGGGTGTCGCTGAAGGCGCGGGCATTGACCTCCAGCGCCTCGACGACGGTCACCGTTTGGTACACCGTGGCCAGCCGGTCCCAGGCCTGCGCGGCGGTGTCGACTTTGACGGTGTCTCCGTCGGGCACCGGCACCCCGACCTGTTCGACCAGCCCCAGCGCGTTGTCGAACAGACCCTTGCCGGGGCCGCCGGCCGACGGCGGCGCCGACAGCACGCCTGCCGCGCTTGCCGGTTCGGGCGGGCGCTGCGGCGACTCACCCCGCTGGCTTGCGGTGGCGTTGTATTCGGCGACGGCGTGGTTGTAGCCGGCCTGGATCACGACGCCGCCGTAGTTCTGCATCGCCGCCGTCAGATCATTGACCGCGCCGAGCATGTCGCGCGCCCGGCTGTCATACGACGTCGCCCAGGCGGTGCCTGCATCGTCGGTGCCCGCCATCGCACCCGTGCCGCCGAGGATCGCCACGTTGACCGCGAACGCGTCATAGACCTCGCCGGCCAACTCGAACAACCGACCACCGACCGCGTAGAACGTATCGGAATCGACGTCCACCGTCATGCCAGCATGGTCATGTTGAGTTCGATCGCCTCGGTGTAGTTGCGGTGTGCGTTGTGTGCTGTTGCCTTCAAGTGCGCCAATGCTTCTCGCATCTGCCGGGCGGCGGCTATCCAGTCCTGGTGCTGTGTGAGATGCCCCGAGGCCCCCTGCCCTTCCCACGAGCTGTGCAGGTCGGCGACCTGGTCATCGACACGATGAGCGATCGCTTCAGCGCGGTGTTCGAATGCCTCAAGTTTGGCGACGAACGCCAGCAGTCCATCGAGTTCGACGCGGTAGCGCATCAGAGGTCGACCTGCGCGGGAACCGAGCGCACCGCGTGGACGGAGACGGCTTCCTGCTCGTCATAAGCCTTCGCGGCGCGCTCCAACAGTTGCGAAGATTGTGCGAGGCGCTCGACGAGCTTGGTTGCGCCGTCGTGCCATTCCTCCCAGTGATCGGCGTATGACGAGGCGGCCGCGCCCGACCATCCCGACAGGACAGCGCCCCATTCGTGCGAGAGGCGCGACAGTTCTGCGCGCAACTCATCGGCGTCACCGGCTATGGCATGAGAAGTCTCGACCGCGCGGGGTGCGTCGACTCGGACATTGACCACATCTCAAGCGTATGAGCGGCGCAGGGTCACTCTTGCACTAATTTTGCCGACTCCGAATCAGCGGGTTCTTCGTCGCGCTCGTCGCGAAATTCCGATACGCCGCGGCCGGTGACCCTGTTGACGATGAACACCACCGCGCCGATCGCCAGCCACACGATGCCGCCGATCTTCGCGAGCGGGTCGGCGTTGAACAGCACGTAGCCGATGATCAGGAAGCCGAGCGTCGGCACGACCAGGTGCAGCAGATAGTTCTTCGACTTCTTGTGACCGATGTAGTACCAGACGACCGAGATGTGCAGCAGGCAGAACGCGAACAGCGCACCGAAATTGACCAGCGACGAGATCAGCCCGATCTGACCGACGAAGAACAGCACGAGCACGACGCTGAGCGCGCTCACCACCAGGATCGCGTTGATCGGGACCTGGCGAGCGCTGATCTTCGACAGGAAGCTGGGCAGTTGGCGGTCGCGGCTCATCGAGTACAACAGCCGGCTGGTCGCGGCCTGGGCGGCCATCGCGTTCGCGAACCCGACGGCCAGCACATTGACGACGAAGAACGCGTTCATCCATCCGGTACTCGATGCGGCTTCGACCAGTTTGAAGAATGCATTGCCCACCTCGTCGTCGCTGAACGACTCGCGCCCGCCTGCCAACAGGCTGGCCAGCCACGTCTGCACGATGAACAGGAATGCGACGATGAACAGCGAGCCGATCATTGCCTTACCCGCAGGGTTGCGCTTACCCGTCGACTCCTCTGCGAGTGTCGAAATGCCATCGAAACCAAGGAAACTCAACACCGCGATCGACAAGGCCGATGCGATCAACGGCGCGCTGACGAGTTCAGAGTTCCAGATGGGTGTGGTGCTCCAGCCGACGTCGGGCAGCGATCCGCCGCTGATGGCGCGGAAAGCGATGTAGACGAAGATGACGACGAAGACCAGCTCGATGGCCAGGAACACGCGGTTGGCCATCTTCAGCGAGTCGACGCCGAGAAGGTTGATCACCGTGTTGACGATCACGAACACGATCGCCCACAGCCAGCGGGGCGTGTCGGGGAACAGACCGATCATCGACTCCGCGGCGAAGACGTACAACAGCGTCGGCACCAGCAGATAATCGAGCAGGATCGCCCAGCCCGCGAAAAAGCCTGCGCCAGGATGAATTCCGCGACCCACGTACGAGAACACCGACCCCGCGAGCGGGAACGATCGGGCCATCTGTGCGTAGGCCATCGCGGTGAACACCATCGCGATCAGGCCGATGAGGTAGACCAGCGGCACCATGCCCGACGCGCTGTTGTAAACGGTGCCGAAGATCGCCCAGGGGGCGATGGGCACCATGAACACCAGTCCGTAGATGAGCAGGTCGACGGTGGCGACTGACCGGTGCAATTCCTGCTTGTAGCCGAAGGATTCGAGGCTGCGTTGGCCTTCCATGTCTGTCCTGTCGGGTCGAGGTGGGTTAGACGCGTGCTGTCGTGTCGTGACGGGCGAGGAACTCGGCCACGACGCCGCGTACCTCTTCTGGTTTCTCCAGATGCGAGCAGTGGCTCGTATCGGGGAAGACATGGCTCTCCGCACCGGGGATCTGGTCGACGTACGGCCTCCACGCTTCCGGCGTCGCCTCGTCGAACTCTCCTGCGATGACGAGCGTCGGTGCAGTGATCTGCGGAAGCCTGTCGATGATGGTCCAGCCGCGCAGGGTACCGAGGACGTGAAATTCGTTGGGGCCGTTCATCGTGTGGTAGACCGTCGGCTCGGCCTCCATCTGCTCGACGGTGTCGACGAGGTCCTGCGGCATCGGCACGACCCGGCACAGGTGAAGTTTGTAGAACTCGTCGGTCGCCGCCAGGTACTCCGGATCGGTGACGGTGCCGGCCTCCTCATGACGGATCAGTGCGTCACGAATGTCTGGTGGCAGCGCATCGACCAACTGGGCACACCCGGCCATCCAGAGCTCCATCGACGCGGGGGAGTTGCAGATCGCCACGGACTTCAGCCCGGGTGGCGCAAGGACAGCGATCTCGGCGCCGAGCATCCCGCCCCACGACTGACCGAGCAGGTGGTACTCGTCGATGTCGAGCGCCTCGCGGACCGTGTGGAACTCCTCGACGAACAGCGCAGGCGTCCAGTAATCGGCGGGCGCATCGGGTAGGTGCGTGCTGTTGCCGCAGCCGATCTGGTCGTAGTGGACGACCGTGCGGCCGGTTTCGCCCGCCAGTTCGGCGAAGTTGCGGACGTAGTTGTGCGCCATTCCCGGTCCGCCGTGCAGTACGAACAGCGGCAGGGCGCCTGGCCGGGGGTCGTCGGGTGCGGTGATCTGTACCCAGGTCTCGTGGCCTTGGAACGGAACCGTCTGGGTGGTTTGTGGCATGAAGTTCAGCATGGACCCGTAAAGGTCTCATGACAAGACCATTGATCGGGATTTAACATTTGGTCTGACGACGAAGGAAGGACGCATGGCGCACGATGGCGCACTCACCGGATTGCTGCATCAGCAGCGGGATGCGCCCACCCGTGTGGACGACATCACCGACCGCCTGATCACCGCGATCGCGATCGGCGAGTACCTGCCGGGAGCCCGATTGCCGGTCGAACGCGACCTTGCCGCATCGCTCGGTGCGGGGCGGATGACGGTTCGGGCTGCGCTGGCACGTCTTCTCGACCGGGGACTCATCGAAACGCGGCGTGGCCGAGGTGGCGGGTCCTACGTGTGCAACCAGTGGCCTGACTCGTCCACTGACGCGGTCGGACGCACGTTGCGGGCTCGCCTCGGCGAATTACGGGATCGCTGCGATGCGATATGCCGCCTGCAGGGCACCGTCAGCAGGGCGGCCGCGGAATGCCGTACGGACCACGACGTGTCGGTCATCAGGGCCAGGTTCGACGAATACCGAACCGCGGAGAGCGGACTGGCAGCCCAGCAGGCCGACAGCCGACTTCATCTGGCGATCATGGATGCCGCGCACAACGACTTTCTCAAGCAGGTGCTCCTCGACGCCAAGGCGACAGTGAGTATCGGCGCACCGGCGCACCTCTGGGGCGAGCCGTCGACCATGCGCGATATGGAATTACGCGCCTTGCGCGAACACGATGAGCTGATCGAGGCCATTGCCGACGCCCGCGCCGACGACGCCGACCGTCTTGCGCGCCATCACGGGCTCATCGATTTCGAGCTGATCACCACGGCGATGCGGCGAGCAGGCGTGCTCACCGGTTGACCCGCTCAGTTGAATGGAATGTCGTTGTCGCCCTTGGAAGCCTGATACTGCTCCGACAGCTTGGCGTAGGCGTCGCGGATTCGCTTGTCCTGGTCGAGCAGTTCGGTCCGCGACGGCTCGGCTTCCGTCTCGACGAGTGCGCGGATCGAATACGCGGTCCAGAAGGCGTTGCTTCGTCGGTATTCGCCGTTGTCCACGCCGAACACTTCCTTGAGGATCTTCAGGTCGTGGGGGATGCCGAAGGCGTCGCGGGAATCCTCGTAGGTGAAGAAATAGTAGAAGTTGTCGAACCCGCACCAGGTGATGGCTGACAGACACAGCGGGCACGGCTCGTGGGTGGACAGGAACACCAGGTCGCTGGTCGACGGCCGCGCTGGCCGTTCGTAGAACTGGTTCAACGTGCTGATCTCGCCGTGCAGCAGAGGGTTGTCTGTTTCGCTGTTGGTTCCCGCGATGACGACCGAGAAGTCGGATTTGCGCAGCAGTGCCGCACCGAAAATTTTGTTGCCGGCGGCGACACCGCGCTCGGTCATCGGCAGGATGTCGCGCTCCAGCACATCGAGGAGGCGGGAGGCGACGGTGTATTCCCCCATCGCGCAACTTTAGGCCCGCAAACTCGCCGCCCGGTGTGTATCGCCGCAAAGCCTTCGTAAAAGCAGCGCGCGTTAGGGTGAGCCGTGGCCGAGACCGCGCCGCTGCGCGTGCAGTTGATAGCCAAGACCGAGTTCTTGGCTCCTCCCGACGTGCCGTGGAGCACCGATGCCGACGGTGGGCCCGCGCTGGTGGAGTTCGCCGGCCGGGCGTGTTATCAGAGCTGGTCCAAGCCCAATCCGCGGACCGCGACCAATGCGAGCTACCTGCGGCACATCATCGACGTCGGACACTTCTCGGTGCTCGAGCACGCGACCGTGTCCTTCTACATCTCCGGGGTGTCACGGTCGTGCACCCACGAGTTGATTCGCCACCGCCACTTCTCCTACTCGCAGCTGTCCCAGCGCTACGTACCCGAGGACGACTCGCAGGTCGTGTTACCCCCGGGCATGGAGGACGATCCCGAGCTTCAGGAGATTTTCACCGCGGCTGCCGACGCCAGTCGCGCGACCTACTCCGAGCTGCTGGCCAGGCTCGAGGCCAAGTTCGCAGGCGATGAGCCGGGGGGAAGGCCGAGCGCGATCCGGCGCAAACAGGCACGGCAGGCGGCCAGGGCCGTGCTTCCCAACGCAACCGAAACCCGCATTGTCGTGACCGGCAATTACCGGGCCTGGCGACACTTCATCGCGATGCGGGCCAGCGAACAGGCCGACGTGGAGATCCGCAGGCTGGCCATCGCCTGCCTGCGCCAGCTCGTCGACGTCGCCCCGCAGGTGTTCGCCGACTTCGAAATCGCCACGCTGGCCGACGGCACGGAGGTGGCTACGTCCCCGTTGGCCACGGAGGCTTGACGGAGCCGGCCAGATCCAGTCGACGGAAGCCTGACCGCCACCGGGTAATCTTGGTGGCCGTGAGCACCAGCGGATTCGACGTGCAGGCCCGGTTGGGCACCGTGCTGACCGCGATGGTGACGCCGTTCAAGCCGGACGGCTCGCTCGACACCGACACCGCGGCGCGCCTGGCCACCCGCCTGGTTGACGCAGGCTGCGACGGCCTGGTCCTTTCGGGGACCACGGGTGAGTCGCCGACGACGACCGATGACGAGAAGATCGCACTCCTGCGGGCGGTGCTGGACGCCGTCGGCGATCGTGCCCGCATCATCGCGGGTGCCGGAACCTACGACACCGCGCACAGCGTGCACCTGGCGAAGGCGTGCGAGGCCGAGGGCGCGCACGGCCTTCTCGTCGTCACCCCGTACTACTCGCGGCCCTTACAGGCCGGGCTCGAGGCGCACTTCACCGCGGTGGCTGACGCGGTTTCGGTGCCGATCCTGCTCTACGACATCCCCATTCGATCGGGTATTCCGATCGAATGGGACACGATCCGGGCATTGGCCGCGCACCCGAACATCGTCGGGATCAAGGACGCCAAGGGCGATCTGAACGGCGGCGGACAGATCATCGCCGAGACGGGCCTGGCGTACTACTCGGGCGATGACGCCCTGAACCTCCCGTGGCTCGCGATGGGGGCTGTCGGCTTTGTCAGTGTGTGGGGACATCTCGCCGCGAGTCAGCTGCGAGAAATGTTGTCGGCGTTCAATTCCGGTGACGTCGCCACTGCGCGCAAGATCAACGTGACGCTCGCGCCGCTGGCAGACGCGCAGTCGCGCCTCGGCGGCGTGACGATGTCGAAGGCCGGGTTGGCGCTGCAGGGTTTCGAGGTCGGTGAGCCGCGACTGCCGCAGGTGCCTGCGAGCCCGGACCAGATCGAAGCGTTGGCCGCCGACATGCGGGCTGCCGCGGTACTTCGCTAGTGGACACGGACTACAGACCGCCGGGGCCTCTGGCCCAGGGAGGTTTGCGGGTTACCGCGCTCGGCGGCATCAGCGAGATCGGCCGCAACATGACGGTTTTCGAGCATCTCGGCCGGCTGTTGATCGTCGACTGCGGGGTGCTGTTCCCGAACCATGACGAGCCGGGCGTCGACCTGATCCTGCCTGACCTGCGGCTCGTCGAAGACCGCCTGGACGATGTCGAAGCGCTGGTGCTGACCCACGCGCACGAGGACCACATCGGCGCGATCCCATTCCTGCTCAAGCTTCGGCCCGATATTCCGCTGGTCGGATCGAAGTTCACGCTCGCACTGGTGGCGGAGAAGTGCCGCGAACACCGCATCAAGCCGGTCTTCATCGAGGTCGCGGAGGGGCAGCGGTCGACGCATGGCGTCTTCGAGTGCGAGTACTTCCACGTCAACCACTCGATTCCGGGTTGCCTGGCGATCGCGATCCACACCGGCGCGGGCACGGTGCTGCACACCGGCGACGTCAAACTCGACCAGTTGCCGCTCGACGACAACCCGACCGACCTGCCCGGAATGTCGCGGCTCGGGGACAAGGGCGTCGATCTGTTCCTTTGTGACTCAACCAATTCGGAGATCCCCGGCGTCGGACCGTCGGAGAGCGAGGTCGGCCCGACGCTGCATCGGCTGATCCGCGGCGCCGAGGGACGGGTACTGGTGGCCTGCTTCGCGTCCAATGTCGATCGCGTGCAGCAGATCATCGACGCCGCGGTTTCCCTCGGCCGCAAGGTGTCGTTCGTCGGCCGGTCCATGGTGCGCAACATGGGGATCGCCCGCGAGTTGGGCTATCTGAAGGTCGACGTGGACGACGTGATCGACATCGGAGCGGCCGAGATGATGGCGCCGGAACGGATCGTGCTGATCACTACGGGCACGCAGGGCGAACCGATGTCGGCGTTGTCGCGGATGTCGCGCGGTGAGCACCGCAGCATCACGCTGACGCGCGGCGATCTCATCATCCTGTCGTCGTCGCTGATTCCCGGAAACGAGGAAGCCGTCTACGGCGTCATCGACTCGCTCGCCAAGATCGGTGCCCGCGTTGTCACCAATCAGCAAGCACGCGTGCATGTTTCGGGGCACGCGTATTCCGGTGAGCTGTTGTTCCTCTACAACGGGGTGCGACCGCGCAACGTGATGCCGGTGCACGGGACATGGCGGATGCTGCGGGCCAACGCCGCGCTGGCCATCCGATCCGGGGTCGACCCCGGAGGCATCGTGCTCGCCGAGAACGGCGTCAGCGTCGACCTGGTGGCGGGCAAAGCGAGCATTGCGGGTGCTGTTCCGACCGGGAAGATGTTCGTCGACGGGTTGATCACCGGCGACGTCGGCGAGTCGACGCTGGGCGAACGCCTGACGCTGACTTCGGGTTTCGTTGCGATCACCGTCGTCGTACACCGCGGCACCGGGCGACCGGCCGCGCCAGCGCACCTGCACTCCCGTGGATTCTCCGAAGACCCGAAGGCCCTTGAACCGGTCGCCGCGAAGGTGCAACAGGAGCTGGAAGTCCTTGCAGGCGACAACGTCACCGATGTCACCCGCATCGCCCAGGCGGTACGCCGGGTCGTGGGCAAATGGGTGGGGGAGACGTATCGCCGTCAGCCGATGATCGTGCCGACCGTTATCGAGATCTAGTCCGATGCGTCTCGCGGTCAGGGGGCTTCCGTCAGGTCGTGTCGGCTGACGCCAGGCGGAATCACCAGCGGATCGGGCTGCACAGTGAAGGTCGTAACATCAGACGGCACTGCCGGACCCTCGATGCCGAACTTCGGGGGCGGCTGGCAATAGCCCCCCGCGGATTTGGTGGGATCTGAGACCCACTTTCCGCCGGCGAAGTAGCAGCAGCCACGCATCAATTCCTTATAGGTCTGGTCGCTGATCTTGTTGTTCAGCCAGTCACTATCGGCCTGACCCGCGCAGGCGTTGTAACTCCCTGTGTCGAAGGGTTTCGGCGCGGCGGTGACGATCGCGGGTTGCGCGATCGCGAGCGCTGACGCGGCGACGATGATTGCGGCGGCAATGTGCTTCATGGCTCACTCCGTCTCCGTCAGCTGATGAACGTCAACGCCGTCGACCACGCGGGTGGTCGCGGGGCGGGTCGGCTCGAAGACGTGCACCGGCAAATCGCCGGGCCATCTCGTGATCGAGCCCTGGGCCTGCTCTGCGGGCGGAGCGACGCACTTCTTTGCCGCCGCGTTCCAGATGCCTCCTGAACCCAGGCAGCAGTAGTGGATGTGGTCCTCTTGCGCGTTCGGCTTGTCGGGCAGCTGGTTCTCGCCGGAGTTCACGCATTGGTCGTAGGCGCCGATATCCCACTCAGCCTGCGCGGAGGCGATCACTGGAAACGCGAGTGCGACGGTTGCGGCCGCCATCGCTGCGGTGGAGGTGGTGATGAGAATTTTCATTTCTTCGTTCCTTTGGTCGACGGGATGTGTCGTGGGAACGAGTCTGGGTGCCAGTGGTCAGTGGCATAACGGGTCGTATGCCCCGCTTCGGCGCATACGCGTGGGGGATGTGACCGGTGGTCGCACTAGGGGATTGGGGGTCAGCGCTTCTCGCAGTAAGCGGTCCACTCCAGGTCGGTGGCGGGGAGATCGCGTCCCGTCGGTCCGATGTAGTGCTTCCGGTAGTACTCCGGACCCGCCTGCTCGACCAGACGCCAGCCGTATGCACCGACGAATTCGTCGATCTCGTCGGGTTGCAGGCCGAACTTCCACACCTGCTGCCGCTGCCGGAAGCGCTTGTACAGCACCGTCGCGTCGTAAAGGTTGGTGCCGTCGATGAAGTCGCTGCGGACATAGGTGAACACCAGCCGGCTTCCCGAAGGTGCGCCCTCCAGCGCACCGAACGTGGCGCGGACGGCGTCCTCGGTCAGATACTGCGTCACGCCCTCCCAGACGAAGAACGTGCGGGCGTCGGTCCGATAGCCGTTCTCGGTCAGCGCACCGATGAGGTCGTCGCGCTCGAAGTCCAGCGGTACCAGATGAACCGAGGTGGGAATCGCCGTGATCGCGCGTTGGACCGCGGCTTTCTTGCGCGCGATGTTGACCGGCAGGTCGACCTCGAAGACCGGGATGTCCGATCTTCGCGCGAGGCGTAAGCCCCTGGTGTCCAAGCCCGATCCGAGGATGACGACGGCATCGACGTCCGGCAGTGCTTTATCGAGCTTGTCGTCGATGAACCTCTTGCGGCACGTAATAATCGTCCACGCGCCGGGCACCGTTCTCTCGCCTGCGGCGATCGTCAGGCGGCGCAGTAGCGGCCACCGCATCGCGCGAACGACCGCACGCTGGCTTGCAGGCAGGATTGCGGCGGCGAGGTCGTCGTCGACCAGTCGGCGTTGCGGCGGCTCGTACTGCTCTACCGCCACCTGCACCATGGGGCCGAAGGCGGTCTGGGCGGCGGGATTTCGCGCCATCAGTGTTTGACTACCGCGCCCGCATCTACCGGCAGTGTCACGCCTGTGACGTAGCGGGCAGCATCGGATACCAACCATGCCACCGCGTTGGCGATGTCTTCTGCTTCTACCGCAGGCACTGGCATCGCGTTGCCTCCTGCGCCCCCGCCCATGCGCTGTAGCCAACTTCTGACGTAATCGTTGTCGATCATCGGGGTGTTGACACCGGTTGGATGAACGGTGTTCACCCGGATGCTGTGTCGAGCAAGGATGTTCGCGTATTGCCGCATCAGCCCGACCATGCCGTGTTTGGCGGCGGTGTATCCGAGTCCGCCCGGATCGCCGCTGTTCATGGGCACCAGCCCCGCGACGGAACTGATCAGCACGATCACCCCGCCGTCGCCCTGTTCGACCATCGTCGGGACCGCGACTTCGACGGTGTGGAAGGCGCCGGTGAGGTTGACGTCGATAACGTCACGCCACGCGTCCTCACCGGCTTCCATTGGAGCGATGCCGGCGTTGGCGATGACGATGTCCAACCTGCCGAACTCGTCAAGGCCGGCCTGCAGCGCGGTACTCAGCGCCGAGTGGTCGCGGACATCGGCCTCTCGCGCGATGATCCGCGCGCCGGTGTCCTCGACGAGCTTGACGGTCTGCGCGAGGTCGTCTGGCGTCGCCATCGGGTAGGGCACCGACGCGATCTGATCGCAGATGTCGACCGCGATGACGTCGGCGCCATCAGACGCCAACCGCACGGCCTCCGCTCGCCCCTGACCCCGAGCGGCGCCAGTGATGAACGCGACCTTGCCGGCGAGGGATCCCACCTATGTACTCGCTTCCTCGCGCTAGCGCTCGTCAGGGCCGCAGTTGACCCTTGGCCGGGTCGCCCGCGACGACCGTCTGCAGCAGCTTGATGTCCGGCGCGCCGTCGAGATGCTCGCCGATGGCCCCGAAGAACGCCCCGACCGCCGGTGCTGTGCTGTGAGTCTTGAGCGCATCGGCATCGGCCCACTGCTCGACGAAGATGAACGTCCCGTCCTCGGCCTCATGCAGGGAGTACAGCTCGCAGCCGGGTTCCTCGTGCACGCCCGCGATCGCGGTCTTACCGGCCTCCCGCACGGTCTCAACGGACTCTGGCTTGGCCTTCAACGTGGCGACAACGACAACGGGCATGGCAGATGTACTCCTCGATGAGTGGGAAGCGGTCAATTGAGCACCCTACTCAGCGAACCTAACTAAATTTCGACACCCAATTGTGACCCGTGTGGCTGATGGTGAATTTGGGGCACCTGCGACTAGGCTTGAGGACATGCCAAGTAAGACCGCTGCGCGCTCTGGTGCCCGTTCGAGCAGGTCAAAGACCGGTTCGCGGTCAGGGGCCAGGGCGGCTCGGCCCGCTCCGCGCCGCAAACCCGCAAAACGGAGTAACCCGTCCCCGCTTCCCGCCGCCGGGCTCGCCATCGGCCGCGGCGCCCGCGCCGGATGGTTCATGCTCGCCAGAGGGGCCGGTTCGACGGCCCGATCGGTGGGACGCGCCCGCGACATCGACCCCGGCCATCGCCGGGACGGGATCGCACTCGCACTGCTTGGCGTCGCTGTCATCGTCGTCGCCAGCTCATGGTTCGACGCCGCGCGGCCGGTCGGCGGATGGATCGACAACCTCCTGCGCGTGCTGATCGGGTCGGCCGTTCTGCTGCTGCCCGTCGCGCTCATCGCGATCGCGATACTTCTGATGCGCACCGAGCCCGACCCTGATGCCCGGCCGCGGCTCATCCTCGGCGCGGCGATGGTCACCCTGCCCGTGCTCGGTCTGTGGCATCTGTGGGGCGGCGCGCCCGACAACCCTGCCGGCAGGCAGCACGCGTCCGGCTTCATCGGATTCGCCATCGGCGGCCCGCTGTCGGAAGGGCTGACCCAGTGGATCGCGGCGCCGCTTCTGTTCATCGCCGCGCTGTTCGGTCTGCTGCTGATCACCGGCACCACGATTCGCGAGGTACCCGACACGGTGCGGGCGATGTTCGGCACCCGGCTGCTGCGCGACGACGATGAGTACTACGACGAGGACGACGCCGGGTACTCCGACGCCGAGTCCGAGGACTTATCCGACGGCTACTACGACGACCCGGGCTACAACGACGACGAGGCGCAGGCGTGGCCCGGCGGAGCCGCACCGGCGGCGACATTCAACTCCGGCACGCCGATGGAGAACTACCCTCTCGACGAAGAGGCGCCGACGATCCCAGAGCCCACTCGCGCGGCCAAGCGCAAGAAGGCCAAGCCGGCCAAGCCGGTGGTGGATCGCGTGGTCGAGGGCCCCTACAACCTGCCGTCGCTGGAACTGCTGCAGAAGGGCGATCCGCCTAAGAAACACAGTGCATCCAATGACCGCATGGCAGAGGCGATCACCGAGGTGCTGCACCAGTTCAAGGTCAACGCCTCCGTCACCGGCTGTACCCGTGGCCCGACCGTCACGCGTTACGAGGTCGAGCTCGGCCCTGGCGTCAAGGTCGAGAAGATCACCCAGCTGCAGAAGAACATCGCCTACGCGGTCGCCACCGAAAGCGTCCGGATGCTCGCGCCCATCCCCGGCAAGTCCGCCGTCGGCATCGAGGTGCCCAACACAGACCGGGAAATGGTCCGGCTTGCCGACGTGCTCACCGACCCGTCGACCCGTCGAGACCACCACCCGTTGGTCATCGCCCTTGGCAAAGACATTGAGGGCGAATACATCTCGTTCAACCTGGCGAAGATGCCGCACCTGCTGGTGGCCGGTTCCACCGGCTCAGGCAAGTCGAGCTTCGTCAACTCGATGCTGGTGTCGCTGCTGGCGCGCGCCACCCCGGAGGAGGTCAGGATGATCCTGATCGACCCCAAGATGGTGGAACTGACGCCCTATGAAGGCATTCCGCACCTCATCACCCCGATTGTCACGCAGCCCAAGAAGGCGGCAGCGGCGTTGGCGTGGTTGGTCGAGGAGATGGAGCAGCGCTACCAGGACATGCAGGCGTCGCGGGTGCGCCACATCGACGACTTCAACGCGAAGGTGAAGTCGGGGGAGATCACCACGCCACTGGGCAGCGAGCGCGTCTACCGGCCGTACCCGTATGTGGTCGCGATCGTCGACGAGCTGGCCGACCTGATGATGACTGCGCCGCGCGACGTCGAGGACGCGGTCGTGCGGATCACCCAGAAGGCGCGAGCTGCGGGCATCCACCTGGTGCTGGCCACCCAGCGGCCGTCGGTCGACGTGGTCACCGGCCTGATCAAGACCAATGTGCCGTCGCGGTTGGCATTCGCCACGTCGTCGCTGACCGACAGCCGCGTCATCCTCGACCAGCAGGGCGCCGAGAAGCTGATCGGCATGGGCGACGGCCTGTTCATCCCGATGGGTGCCAACAAGGCGATCCGGTTGCAGGGCGCCTACGTTTCCGACGAGGAGATCTCCGCCGTCGTCTCCGCGTGCAAGGACCAGGCCGAGCCCGAGTACACCGAGGGCGTCACGGCAGCCAAACCGAACAGCGAGCGAACCGACGTCGACCCCGACATCGGCGACGATATGGACGTCTTCCTGCAGGCCGTCGAGCTGGTGGTGTCCAGCCAGTTCGGTTCCACGTCCATGCTGCAGCGCAAGCTGCGGGTGGGCTTCGCCAAGGCGGGCCGGTTGATGGATCTGATGGAGACCCGCGGAATCGTCGGCCCCAGTGAGGGTTCCAAGGCGCGCGAAGTGATGGTCAAGCCCGACGAGCTGGCCGCGACGATCGCGTCGATCCGCGGCACCGGCGGCACCGACGACGAGGACTAGAGCGTCAGCAGCATCCGCGAATTGCCGAGGATGTTCGGCTTGACGTATGACAGGTCGAGGAATTCGGCGACGCCGGTGTCATAGGAGCGGCACATCTCCTCATATACCTCAGCGGTCACCGGGGTGCCCTCGATCTCGGTGAAGCCGTGTCTGCTGAAGAAGTCGGTCTCGAAGGTGAGCACGAAGATGCGTCCCAGATGCAGTTCGCGGGCCACATCGAGCAGTCGGTCGACGATGAGGTGCCCAACGCCCTGACCCTTCACCTTCGGATGCACCGCCACGGTGCGAACCTCGGCGAGGTCGGCCCACAGCACGTGCAGGGCTCCGCATCCGATGAGCTCACCGTCTTCTCGCTCGGCGACCCAGAACTCCTGGATGCCTTCGTACAGGGTGACCAGGTTCTTTTCCAGCAGGATGCGGCCGGAGTAGATGTCGACGAGCGCCTTGATGGCAGGCACATCCGACGTCGTGGCGCGGCGAACCGCGAGCCCGTCAGCCCGCGAACCAAGCCCATCGCTCACAGGTGCGAGGGTATCGGTTTTCGCAACCGATATTCTTTAGCGGTGTCGGGCCAACCATCCACCGATCCGGTGATACCTCAGGCGAAGGTCGCAAACGTCGCCAATGTCCTCACCGGCGTGCGCCTGGTGTTGGTTCCCGTCTTCCTGATCGCGTTGTTCGCCGGCGACGGCCACGAAACAGCCTGGCGTGTCACCGCTTTCGTCATCTTCGCGGTCGCGGTGATCACCGACCGGTTCGACGGGGCATTGGCCCGCAGCTACGGGATCGAGACCGATTTCGGCAGGCTGGCCGATCCCATCGCCGACAAGACGTTGATCGGCGCGGCGCTGATCGGCCTCTCCATGCTCGGCGAGCTGCCGTGGTGGGTGACGGTGGTCATCCTGGTCCGCGAAATCGGCATCACGGTGCTGCGCTTCTCGGTGCTGCGGCACGGGGTCATCCCGGCCAGCCGCGGCGGCAAGCTGAAGACACTGGTGCAGGCCGTGGCCATCGGGCTGTTCGTTTTGCCGCTGTCAGGCCCCTGGCTGACCGGCGCGTGGGTTGTGATGGCCGCCGCGATCGTGCTCACCGTGCTCACCGGGATCGACTACGTGGTATCGGCGATCCGCGATTCCCGAGGTCGAAACGCAGGTCAGTGACCCCCTGGCGACGAATTCCTGCCATCGGCGTCTGACCGGGAACCATCTCGGCGGTCCCTGGCGTTGCTCTAGTACTACCCGAGTGAAGGAGAGCACGATGGGGACATTGCTGCGCGAGGTCATCGGCGACGTGCTGCGTCGTGCCCGCATAGACCAGGGCCGCACACTGCGCGAGGTGTCGGACGCCGCGCGCGTGAGCCTTGGCTACCTGTCAGAGGTCGAACGCGGCCGCAAGGAGGCCTCTAGCGAACTGCTCGGCGCCATCTGCGGCGCTCTGGAAGTCCCGCTGTCGCGGGTGCTGTCCTCGGCAGGCGACGAGATGGCGCGCGAAGAGCACAAGGCGTTCATCCGCGAGTCGGCCACGGCGGCCAATATCGACGCCACCACCAAGGTCGTCATCCCACACGCCGTGTCGATGGCGGTCGCCTAGCTGTTCTGATCTGCGCCCAACCGATAGGTTGGCTGTTACAGGCAGACGGAAGCAGTTCTGAAAAGACACGAAGGTGGAATGAACCCATGGCCAATCCGTTCGTCAAGGCGTGGCGCTATCTCATGGCGCTGTTCGGCGCCAAGGTCGACGAATACGCCGATCCGAAGGTGCAGATCCAGCAGGCCATAGAAGAGGCTCAGCGCCAGCACCAGGCGTTGACCCAGCAGGCCGCCCAGGTCATCGGCAACCAGCGCCAGCTGGAGATGCGGCTCAACCGGCAACTCGCCGACATCGAGAAGCTACAGGTCAACGTTCGTCAGGCCCTGACCCTGGCCGACCAGGCCACCTCGGCCGGTGATGCGGCCAAGGCCACCGAGTACAACAACGCAGCAGAGGCGTTCGCCGCCCAACTCGTCACGTCCGAACAGAGCGTCGAGGACCTCAAGGGCCTGCACGATCAGGCGCTGCAGGCCGCCGGCCAGGCGAAGAAGGCCGTCGAGCAGAACGCGATGATGCTCCAGCAGAAGATCGCCGAACGCACCAAGCTGCTCAGTCAGCTGGAGCAGGCCAAGATGCAGGAGCAGGTGAGCGCGTCGCTGCAGTCGATGAGCGAGATGGCCGCCCCCGGCAACACCCCAAGCCTCGACGAGGTTCGGCAGAAGATCGAGCGTCGTTACGCCAACGCGATGGGTGCCGCGGAGCTCGCCCAGAACTCCGTTCAGGGCCGCATGCTCGAGGTGCAGCAGGCCAGCGTGCAGATGGCCGGGCACTCCCGGCTGGAGCAGATCCGCGCCTCGATGCGTGGCGACGCGCTGCCGTCCGGCGGGGCTTCAGGTACCGCCTCTCCCGCCGCCCCGGCGGCGACGCCAGAGGCGGCGCCCGAGAAGCCGATCGGCCAGTAACGGTTCCCTGGGTTGGCGATGAACAAGCGCTCGACAGCAAGCAGGCCGGAGGCTTGGCGCTCTCTGGCGCAACGCGGCATCGACACCGCCGCTGAGCTCTCCGATGTGCTGGCGCAGAAGCTGAACTCGGCTGCCGACCCGCGCGCCAAGCAGCTGCGCAAGCGTAAGTGGGCGCTGCGACTGGCGTTGTTCTTCGGGGTGTCGTGCCTGATCTGGATCGGGGTGACGGTGCTGCTCGCGACATGGAACACCCCAGCGTGGGCGTTGTTCATCTCGGCGCCGATCGCGGTCGGTGCGGCCTTCCTTGCGACGCTCTCGGTCCTGCGCTACCGCTGGCTGCGCGGCGAGCCGCTGCCACCCCAGCGCTCCCGCGCCACCCGTCGGCTCCCGCCGTTCGGCTCAGCAGCCAGGCAGCCGATGGCCGCGCTGGCCGCATCTGAGCGCGGGCTGTTCTCGCTGATCAGCGTGATGGAACGGGGCCGGATGCTGCCCACCGAAGAGCTGCGTGAGCTGATAGCGGTCGCGAATCAGTCCGCAGGCACCATGGCGGCGACCGCGGACGAAGTGGTGTCGATGGAGCGGGCGATCGCCAACGCTCCAGGGTCGCGCGCACACTTGGCGCCGACGATTGCCGCGTTCACCGCCCAACTCGACAACGGCGCCCGCCAGTACAACGACATGGTCACCGCGGCAGCGCAATTGGTGTCGGCTGCCAGCCAGTCAGATCCGGCCGGGCCGATGTCCAGCTCGCCGATGTCGCAGCAGCGCTACCGTGACGAACTGGGTAACGCCACTGACCGGCTGACCGGATGGGCGCAGGCGTTCGACGAACTGGGCCAGCTGAAGCGGGCCTAGCTACATCGTCGGACGCAGCGCCGGGACGACGGCGCCGAGCAGTCCGCGCACCGTTCCCTTCAGCACGTCGTAGAGATCGAAATAGTCCCGCCACAACGTGATCTTGCCGCCGTGCACCTCGAAGGCGCCGCACACCCAGAACTGAAGGCGCACAGGGCCGATGACCAATGCGTCGGTCCGCTCGGTCAACACCGCGTTGCCCTCGGCTGCGATCCGGTGGAACTTCACCTCGAAGCCCCCACGCCCCTCGCCACGGCGGAAGATGCTCATGATCCGCTTCCGGCCACGGATGTTGGGATACCCGACGTTCTGCCAGAGGATGTTGTCTGCCATCAGCGACTCGGCGGTGTCGAAGTCCTGGTCCTGCAGCGCGTACAGGAAAGTCTCCACGACGCGCGCGTTGGCGGTGGTGTCCACTGCGGGTGTGCTTGCCGTCATGGCCCCAGCCTAGTGATCGCGGGCTGTGGCAGGGTAACGGCATGCGCGTCGCCGTGGTCGCCGGACCCGATCCCGGGCACGCATTTCCCGCTCTTGCGCTGTGCCTTCGGTTCCTGGCCGCAGGCGACTCGCCGACACTGCTGACCGGAACCGAGTGGCTGGACACGGCCCGGTCGGTGGGGGTGGATGCGATCGAACTCGTCGGGCTCGACCCGACCGAGCTCGACGATGACACCGATGCGGGCGAGAAGATCCACAAGCGCGCTGCGCGGATGGCGGTGCTGAATGTTCCGGTGCTGGGTGATCTGGCGCTGGATCTGGTGGTGTCCGACGTCATCACCGCATGCGGCGGGATGGCCGCCGAGCTGCTCGGCATCCCGTGGGTCGAGCTGAACCCTGCGCCGTTGTACCGGCCGTCGAAGGGGCTTCCGCCGATCGGCAGTGGGCTGGCGCCGGGCGTGGGTATACGCGGCAAGCTGCGCGACACCGTGTTGCGCGCGATGACCGCGCGGGCGTGGCAGACCGGTATTCGTCAGCGTTCCGCGGTGAGAGTTGAAATCGGGCTACCCGCAACCGATCCCGGGCCGGAACGCCGATTGATAGCCACGTTGCCCGCGTTGGAGGTGCCGCGTCCGGACTGGCCCGCCGAGGCAGTGGTGGTCGGCCCATTGCATTTCGAACCGACCGACGCGGTGTTGGAGATTCCGCCGGGCGACGGCCCGGTGGTCGTTGTCGCGCCGTCGACGGCGGTCACCGGTGCACGCGGCATGACCGAGATGGCATTGGAGACGCTGAGGCCGGGGGAGACGTTGCCGGAGGGTGCGCGCCTCGTCATTACGAGGCTCGGCGGCGACGACCTCGACGTACCGCCGTGGGCCGTCGTCGGACTGGGCAGGCAGGACGAACTGCTGTCGCACGCCGATCTTGTGATCTGCGGCGGCGGCCACGGCATGGTGTCCAAAACCCTGATGGCCGGGGTTCCCATGGTCGTGGTGCCGGGGGGCGGCGACCAGTGGGAGATCGCGAATCGGCTTGTGCGGCAAGGCAGTGCGCAACTGATTCGGCCGCTGGAACCCGCTGCGTTGGCGGCGGCGGTCACCGAGGTGCTGTCCTCGCCGCACTACGCCGAGGCGGCCAGAAAAGCCGGTGCGACGGCCGCAGATGTGGAAGATCCGGTACGGGTGTGCCATGAAGCGCCTGCTGCGTCGGCGTAGGTTGGCCCTGTGCGATTGACCGAATTCAACGAGCTCGTCGACGGGCGGTTCGGCCCGGTGCGGGGCCGGTCGCTGCTCATCGACCACGTGCTGAGCGGATTCGGCGGCCGCACGGCCGCGCAGGCCATCGAGGACGGCGTCGACCCGCGTGACGTGTGGCGGGCGCTGTGCGCCGACTTCGACGTGCCCCGCGATCAATGGTGAAGCGCGGCTGGCTAGCGCTTGTCCTCCGCTCGATGCGCACCTCCGGTATGGCTATCACCGCTGCCCGGCTTCGCTTCCGTTTGACGCCCCTCGTATGGCGGTATCGCCGGCTCGACGTCGTGGGGCGGCTCATTCGTGAACTTGGTATTGAACTCCGGTTCGCCGTCGCCGTGGGCCGGCACCGATTCGTCACCTTCGTACGTCCCCGATGGGCGATCTTCGCCACCTGACGGAACGTCAGATCCGGTGTCTCTGGTTCCGGGCGGGGGATCGCCGGCAAAGCGTTCTTGCGGGTCTTGTGAACTGCTCATGATGCTCCTCACGGCCGCTGAAGGAAGACTGTGGCGACCGTCACATTGGGTACCCGGCATCGAGGAGGCGAAACAGCGGAGACGAGCCGTTTCTGCAGTTCAAGATCGGTAGGCGTTGACCAGGTCGAGAGTCCGTCCTGTCGCGTCGGCCATAGCGTCGCGCTCGGAGTCGGTGACGGTCGCACACACCCAGTCCCAGTGCGCGGCGACGAGGTCGCCCGGCGTCGGTGCAGGTGCCAACGACGTGGCGTCCCTGCGCCACCGCACCCGCTCTTGGCGGGCGTCGCCGAGCCCGAGAGTTTCACCGTCGAACGTCAGGGGCGGCGACGAAATGACGGCATGCTCGTTGTCGATGGAGTCAACGGTGCCCCATCGGATCCGGCAGGCCTGCATCACGTGGACCGGCGTCGCCGGATCGCGGTGCAGGAACCGCACCCACGGGTAGACGACGAAGACGTGAAAACTGTGATGGGCCAGGGCATTCCCTGGCAATAGGTCATCGAGCATGCCGGTCACCTGCCCGGTGAAAGCGCTTCTCAGTCTGGCAAGCAGCTCTTCGGGGTCGACCTTGTCGAGCAGCGGGCCACCGAGCCAGTAGTTTCGGACCACGCTGTCGTCGAGTGGGTCGGCGATCCCGGCCGCGTCGGCGATCGCCTGCAGGTACGGCCACGCGCCGTCGAACTCCTTTGCGTGGGATGCGAGTTCGGCCTGTGAGGTATCGGCAGGCCCGCAGTACCCGAGCTCGTTGGGTGGGAACGCGTAGCAGGCGAACAGGTCGCGACCGGTCATTCAGCAGATCCGCGGAAGCTGCTCGCCGATCGGCAGGTCGACAACGCGGGTGCCGCCAAGCGCCGTCTTGGCCGACACCATGCCCGGGTGGTCGGTGACGCACTGGCCGATCACCGTCGCGCGCGCACCCTGCGGATGCTCGCGCATCGCAGCCAGAACGCGATCGGCATCCTCAGCGGGCACGAACGCGAGCAGCTTGCCCTCGTTGGCGACATACAGCGGGTCCAGCCCCAGCAGGCCGCACGCATCACGGACCTCCGCCGGAATCGGGAAGGTCCGCTCATCGAGCGAGACACCGACTTTCGCGGTCCTCGCGATCTCGTTCAGCGTCGCCGCCACGCCGCCGCGGGTGGGGTCGCGAAGAACGTGCACGTCGGCGCCGGTATCGAGCATCGCGGCGACCAACCCGTGCAGCGGCGCGGTGTCGCTGGCGATGGTGGTCGCGAATTCCAGCCCCTCCCGGCAGCTCATCACCGCGACGCCGTGCACGCCGATGTCACCGCTGACGATCACCACGTCACCCGGGGTGGCCCGCTGCGGTCGGATATCCGCCCGCTCGTCGACGAGGCCGATGCCCGCGGTGTTGATGTACACGCCATCTCCATGACCGGAGTCGACGACCTTGGTGTCACCGGTCACGAGCTTGACGCCTGCCGCCATCGCCGCCGTGCCGAGGGCCTGTGCGACTCGGGCGATCTCGTCGAGTGGAGTGCCCTCCTCGAGGATGAACGCGGTGGACATCACCATCGGCCGCGCACCGGCCATCGCCAGGTCGTTGACCGTGCCGTTGACGGCCAGGTCGCCGATCGTCCCGCCGGGAAACACCATCGGTTTGACGACGAACGAGTCGGTCGAGAAGGCCAACCGCGCGCCGCCGATGTCGACCACCGCGGAGTCACCCATGCCCGCGTCGGCGGCGGGCCCGAATGCAGGCAGGAACAGGTGCTCGATGAGTTCACCCGACATCGCTCCGCCGCCGCCGTGCCCCATCACGATGTTGGGTGCGTCCCGCAGCGGCGCCGGGCACACCCACGACTCCATGTCGATAGCGTCAGGCATTGGTTACCTCGAGGCGTCGGTAGAGGTAGTACGCCGCGCACGCGCCCTCGGACGAAACCATCGTCGCGCCAAGGGGGTTACGCGGTGTGCACAAGGTCCCGAAGGCCTCGCACTCATGCGGTTTGATGAGGCCCTGCAACACCTCGCCGGACCGGCAGACGGCGGATTCCTCGGTGTGGATGTCTTCGACCGAGAACCGGCACTCGGCGTCATAGTCGCGGTAGGCAGGAGAGAGTCGCCAGCCGCTGCTCGGGATCGTGCCGATGCCCCGCCACGCGCGGTCGGTGACGTCGAAGACATCGAGCAGCATCGCCTTGGCGGCTGGGTTGCCCATGTCCTGCACCGCGCGCGGATAGGCATTCTCGAGTTCGTGTCTGCCCGATTCCAGCTGCAGAACCGTGCGCCGGATTCCTTCCAGGATGTCCAGCGGTTCGAAGCCCGTGACGACGATGGGGATCCCGTACTTGTCGCACAGTGGCGGGTACTCGTCGGTGCCCATCACAGTGCAGACGTGTCCGGCCGCCAGGAAGGCCTGGACGCGACACGTCGGCGACTCCATGATCGCCGAGATCGCCGGCGGCACCAGAACGTGGGATACCAACAGCGAGAAGTTCTCGATACCACGACGTTTCGCCTCGTAGACCGTCATCGCATTGGCCGGCGCCGTCGTCTCGAAGCCGATGCCGAAGAACACCACCTGTTTATCGGGGTTGTCCCGCGCGATGTTCAGTGCGTCCAGCGGCGAGTACACCACCCGGATGTCGCCGCCTTCACTTTTGACCCTGAAGAGGTCCTTGTCGCTGCCCGGTACGCGAAGCATGTCGCCGAATGAGCAGAAGATCACCCCGGGCCGCGACGCGATCTCCATCGCCTTGTCGATGACTTCCAGTGGTGTGACGCAGACCGGGCATCCGGGCCCGTGGATCATTTCGATGGTCTCGGGCAGCAGCTGGTCGATGCCGTGCCGGATGATCGAATGGGTCTGACCGCCACACACTTCCATGATCGACCAGCGCTGGGTGGTCGCGCTTTTGATCTGGTCGATGAGCTTGCGGGCAAGGTCGGGGTCGCTGAACTCGTCCAGATACTTCATGACAACACCTCGGAACTTCCGTTTCTGGGTAATGCGTTGGGGTTCTCGATGCCTGCCTGCTTGGCGGCCAGCTCGAAGCCGTCGCCGAACTCTTCTTTCAGCACACCGAGGTGCTCGAACTCGGCCAGCGTCCGAATCGCGGACTCCTCGTCAAGCAGCTGGAGCGCGAACCCCACATGGACGACCACGTATTGGCCGACCTCGGCGTCGGGAATGTATTGCAGGCAGACATCCTTCTGAATGCCGCCGAAGTCGACGATGGACATGAGCGTCCCATCGCGATCGGTGATGCTGATGATCTTCCCCGGTACCGCCAGGCACATGGGCGCCTCCCTTCCTAGATGGAATTCCCCACTAGCAGTTGACCTAAAGCGATGCCGCCGTCGTTGGGCGGCACCAATCGATGCGTGATGACCTCGAAGTCGTTCTCGCGCAGACCGTGCAGAATCAGCCGCAGCAGCAATGCGTTCTGGAACACACCGCCCGACAGAGCGACGGTGTGGTTCCCATTGGCGGCCTTACCGGCGAGCTCGACCACCAACTCGGCCACCGCGCGGTGGAACCGTGCGCCGATCACGCCCGACGGCACACAGGCACGGACGTCACTCACGACGGCGGCAAGCACCGGCGCCGGGTCGATCACCGCGGGCGTCTGACCCATGTCGACTGCGAAGGTGTATGCGGTTGCGCCACAGTCACAGTCGCGGGATATCCCCTCCAACTCGATCGCCGCCTGAGCCTCATAGTCGACCGTCTGCCGGACACCCGCCAGTGCGGAGACCGCGTCGAACAGCCGCCCCATACTCGACGTCGGCACGCATCCGAGCCCGGAGTCGAGTTGATGACGCAGGATGCGGCGCTCGTCGTCGGGAGACGCGGCCACGGGTGCGAGATCGTTGGCCCAGTCGAGACCTGCCGCCCACAGATGAGAGAGCGCCATCCGGTACGGGCGCAGCACGCTGACGTCCCCGCCTGCCAGCGGAACATACTTCAGTTGGGCCAGCCGCTGATAGCCCTTGTAGTCGGCGAGGAGGACCTCGCCGCCCCAGACGGCACCGTCGGGACCGTATCCGGTTCCGTCGAAGGCGAAGCCGAGCACCTGGTGCGACCCGTCCAACCCGTGTTCGGCCATCACCGCGGCGATGTGGGCGTGATGGTGCTGGACCGACCGGACCGGCCGTCCGTCGGCGTTGCGCCGTGCCCACGCGGTGGACCGGTAGCCCGGGTGCGCGTCGGTGACGACGAGTTTCGGAGATACGCCGGTCAGCGCCTCCAATTGCCTTTCAGCAGAGCCGAAGGCCGACAACGTGGCCAGGTCGTCCATGTCGCCGATATGCTGGCTCAGCCAGGCGTACTTCTCGTCGGCGATCGCCAGCGTGTTCTTGAGATCGCCGCCGACGGCCAGGGTCGGCGACACCGGCACCGGAAGCGCCACCGGAAGAGGCGCATAGCCGCGGGAGCGCCGGATGGGCAATTCGACGTCGTCGACGATGCGCACCACCGAGTCGTCACACGGCACCAGGATCGGCCGGTCGTGCATCAGCCACCCGTCGGCGATGTGTGAAAGCCGCTCCAGCGCATCGTCATCGGTGAAGCAGATCGGCTCACCGCCCAGGTTGCCGGACGTCATCACCAGCACGGACGGCCCCGACTCGTCGGTGGACAGTCCCAACAGGAGCGCATGCAGAGGTGTGTAGGCGAGCATCACTCCGAGATCCGGATTGTGCGGTGCGACCGATGCGGCGACAGGGGCGTCTGACCTTCGGGGCATCAGCACGATGGGCCGCTGCGGGCTGGAGAGCACCCGCGACGACGCCGCGTCGACGCCCGCGATGCGGCGCGCAGTGACCAGATCGGCCACCATCACCGCGAACGGTTTGTCGCCCCGGCGTTTCCGGGTGCGCAACTCGACGACCGCGTGCTCGTTGGCGGCGTCGCAGGCCAGGTGGTAACCCCCGATGCCTTTGACCGCGAGCACGCCGCCGTCGACCAGCAGCCGGCGGGCCTGCTGCAGAGCCGACTCGCCGTGCGTGGCAACACCGTCACTTGCCCGGTAGCCCAGCGACGGCCCGCAGTTCGGACAGCACACCGGCTGCGCGTGGAACCGCCGGTCAGAAGGATCGTGGTATTCGCGTGAGCAGTCCGCGCACATACCGAACCCGGCCATGGTGGTGGCTGCGCGGTCGTACGGCAGCGAGGCGATGATCGTGAAGCGCGGCCCGCAGTTGGTGCAGTTGACGAACGCGTGCCGGTAGCGACGATTGGCCGGGTCGCCTTGTTCGGCCGCGCATTCGGCGCACATGGCGACGTCGGGGGAGACGAGCGTGCGGCCACCGTCCGCTCGCGACGTGTCGGCGATGGTGAAGCCGGTTCCGCCGACGGTGGGGATCTCGTGTGTTTCGACGGATTCGATGTGGGCGAGTGGTGGGGCGTGCTGGACGAGCCCGGCCAGGAAATCATCGAGAGCTGTTGCATCCCCCTCGATCTCGATGACCGCACCGGTGCTGTCGTTGCGTACGGAGCCTGACAGGGCGTATGCGGCCGCTCGGGTGTACACGAACGGCCGGAAACCGACGCCCTGCACGACGCCTCTCACGCAGACCTGCAACCGGCGCCGCCCGATCATGGTGACCACTCCAGATCTTCGCCGCTGCCCATCATCTTCAGTCCGGCCATCGCGGCGTCGGCGCCCGCTTCGTCGGTCTTCTCCACGGCGAAACCCATGTGGATGATCACCCAGTCACCCGGTTCGAAGGTCTCGTCGGGCAGCATGCCGATGTTGACCTTGCGGTGCTCACCCGCGACGTCGACGAGTGCGAGTTGGTCGCCGTAGCCATCCAGCATGTGCACGACCTGACCGGGGATTCCGAGGCACATGGCTCAGCCGACCTTCGCGCCGTCGAGCAGTCGTGCGACGACGTATTCGATCGCCTCGACGGCCCCGGGAACGGTGGCGGCGACGGCAGAGGAGAGCCCCATCCGCTCGTCGACGTCGTCGATCTCGCAACCGATGACCACGGTGTACGGCGGTGTTCCGCCCAGCGCGGCGAGGCTGGCGAACACGGCGGCCGGATCCATCGCGTGGGCGTCCAAACCGATTCCCGCCGAGAGCGTTTCATGATCGGCCTCGAACACGTGCAGGGTGCCGGGCGAACCGCGGCCAGGTAGCGCGTCCACGAGCACCAGCGCGTCGTAGCCGTCGAGCAGGTCGTAGGCGAGGTGCATACCCCGGATTCCGTAGTCCACGAGCCGGACCTGCGGACCCGCGATGCGTTCGGGCACATGACGCATCACCTCGGGGCCGAAGCCGTCGTCGCCGAGGAAGATGTTGCCGATGCCGGCTACCAGAATCTGGGACGTGATGGCACCTCTCAATCGCCTACATGCGCCGGATCTTCAGGTACCGCTGCAAGTCCGGAATCGAGCGAACTCCTATCACCACCGCGCCAAGGACAACCACCCCGGCTATCACGGTGGCCGTTACACCTACTGCTTGCATGTCGGATTCCTTTCACTCAACGGTTCGACCTCATCGGGTGCGAAGTACAGATACCGGCCGTACCACTCGTGCAGATCGGCGGCCGGGTCCTCCTCGATGACGACGCCCACGTGTTGGTCGCCGTCGACGGTTTCGTGGACCGAGGTGACCCGGGCGATCTTGTCCGCGAAGAACAGGTCCTGCGCGTCGGCGCGTCGGGACGGGTGCAAGCGCACCCGGCTGCCCTTGCTCACCCGTACACCGTTCACAAGTACTGCGTCGATATCGGGGGCTACTGCATTGTCGGCCAACGGATCCCACCAGTCCACACCCTCCGGTATCTCCGGGATCAGGCCGGCGGAGTCGTCGACACCGTGCGGGTTTCGAAGTACGCCGTGCAGGTTGAGCATCGCCTCGGGGGACATGGAGTCGCACCGGTCGATGATCTTCGCGGCGAGCGGATCGGTCGCGCGCGCATCCGCCTTCTCCTGGTCGGTCATCGTCATGATGCGCAGGGTGAGGATCTCGTCGATCTCCGTGGAGTCGAAGAGCGCCCCCTCGCTCTGCTCGGCGATCTCGGGGTGGTCGTAGAGGATGATCGGCGACACCAGCATCAGCGCGTGGTCGCCTGAAGGTCCGGCCAGCACGGGGAAGCAGCGGTGGTGCCGGCATCGGGCGACGGCGCTGTCGGCCGATGCCGGTGGTTCGAGAAGCGATACGAAGTCGCCGTCGGTGATCTCGGCGACGAGGTGGGTGCCGATCAGCGACAACGCGATCGCGTCGTCCTTGTTGTCGGCGGGCGCCGCCGTATTGCGCGCGGCCATCGTCAGGCGGACGAATCCATCGTCGCGCTCCGCGGTGATCATCAACTGTGCATGCAACGCCCGGCGGGTGCGGACCAGCCTGCCGCCGTCGACCGTCTCGACGTCGGTGCCCGCGTCGAGTTCGATGGCAAGTTCCTGCGGCAGGTCCGCTTCGATGTCGAACGGCCCGAAGGAGATCTCCCGTTCGACGGCCTCATCCCAGCGCACCCAGGATTGTGATCCCGATGTCAGCTCGTCGACCGGTTCGAATCGGCCGCCGCCCATGTCTTTCTCGACTCCCCGGTGCTGTAGCTGCAGGAAGCGCATCACCACCGACACAGCCGAATGCGCCCGCGGCGCGACGATGACCTGTGCCGACAGCGAGTCGTCCTCGCCGATCCCGGCGTCGGCGGCGCCTCGGGGACCGAGTACCCCGAACTGCCATCGCGTCTGGTTCTTACTGGAGTTTGCGCGGTATGGGTACAGCAGGTAGCCCTCGTAGAGCACGGCGTCTGCGATGGCGCGGGCCCTGGCCCAGTCGGCGGTCATCGGAGCTCCTCGGTCGAGCAGGTGGCCAGCAGCGAGGTGACCGCCTCGTCGAGAGAGAGAAGCCCGCGCGCCGAACGGTATGCCGCCAGTGCATCGATGGTTTCACGGTTCACCCGCAGCCAACCGGTGTTCGGATAGTGCTGCTGGATCAGGTCGCGCCACACCGATACCGGCATCTCGAAGCGATCCTCGCGATCCCATGGCACCTGTTGCACAGCAAATCCCCGCGAACCCTTCGAGAAGACTGTTCCGCTGAAGAGAAAGATCAGCGGCACAGCGCCGTCGCGCAGGGCGTGCAGATATTTCGAGGCCGCCACCTCGAAGTCGTATGTGCATTCCAGCGGGAGGTTGACCTGGGTCGCGCCGGTGAAGCCCTGCACCATCGCGGTGGTCTGCATCCATTGAAAGTTGTGCATGGTGGTGGCCCACCGCTCGCGCGGTCCGAACAAGTCGATCAGACCAGCGCCCTCGTCGTCGGAATAGCCGCGCCGCATTGGTTCGATGCGGACCTGACAGCGCAGCGCGATCGCGTGGATCGGATCGTCGCCGACCGCGGCAATGCCCAGGCGCGCGTTCAGAATCGGGGTGACCGCATACGGCTCAGGGGCGACCTCGACGACGGCGAAGGTGACATCTGTCATCTCGTGATGACCTTGCTTCGCTCGTCGAGTAGCGCGAAGAAATCGTCGATGAACTCCCGCACCTGCTGTCCACCGTCGAACCCGTGCCACAGCATCCGCAGCCTGCCGACGAACTCGTAGCAGGCGTCGATGGGCAACAGATAGCTCTGCGGCGTTGCGATTTCGTCGTCGGGCACCCGCACCAGGACGGCCTCGGTGTCGTCGGCGAGCATTTCCACACGCGGGTCGGCTTCGCGGATATCGTTCCAGGCCGCCAGGTCGAGCTCCGATTCGGTCGCCCCCGCGGGCCCGGGGTAGAACGCCACCGTCCTGTCCAGCGTCGAATTCCGGAAGAAGAACGCGAGCCCTACCGGTATCTGGAGAACTTCCCAGTGCCGCCGGTCCAGCGCGAACTCCGGAAACGCGAGATAGCGGTCGGGAACAGCGCGATAGCGCAATTTGGCCTGTTTCTCGGTGAACAGCAGGTAGCAGCCACGGCAGACGCACATCAGTTGCCTGACTTCGACATTCACCACGTGCTGGTGCTCATCGGCGATCGCTTCCGAACACATCTCGCACCGTTCGCCCACCGGCTGCGGCGCCGTCTTGGCGGCGCGGATGCGGGAGAGCACGTCATACGCGTTTGTCATGCCTCGACTCCCGCTCGTCCCCTGCCCTGCGGGCGTGGGCCCACCGGTCCTCGCTGCGCTGCGATCCTCACTCGCGCTCGTCTTCGGGGAGTCACGAGGCCACCGCCTCGGCGACCGCCATCGACAACACGCCGTCCCGCTCCAGCAGCGGGATCGGCTCGAGATGCGCATCGGCGCTGCCGTTTCCGTCGACGCAGGCACCCGCGTGTACGACGTCGAAATGCGCGTGGCACCTCGGGCACCGCAGCACGGCGTCGTTCGCGGCCGAGCCCAGTCGGCGATGTAGCGCCGCGCCTGCGAGCGACTGACCGCACGCACCGCAGCGGTCGCGGTAGGCGAACAGCTGGTCATCGAGCCGGCAGACCAATACGGTCATGCCGGCCACCGCGAACCCGCCGACCTCGCCCGGCGCGAGTTCGGCGACATCGGGCACCGGATGCCAGCTGTGCCCTTGCGGTTGCGTGCGCACGCGGTTCATCAGGCTGTCCGCCGGAATCATTGCCGCGGGCTTGGCATCCGGCTCCGCAGCCACCACCTCGAACGACGAGATCTCAGGAGCCGCAGCACGAACCGCATCCTCGACGGCCAGCTCGAGGGTGACCGAAGACGACGGACAGCTCTTGCAGCTGCCTGCGAACTGCAGCCGAACCACCTCGCCGTCCACCTCGAGCAGGTGGACGTCGCCGCCGTGGGAGCCGAGGTAGGGACGCACGCTGTCGAGCGCGTCCTCGATCCGCCGTTCGACCCCGTGCGGGTGCAACCCGTGCACCAGCAGCAGGCTGGCGATCAGATCATCGCTCGCGAACGCGTCCACGAGATCGGGCCGTGTATCGACGGCCATGGAGATCATCCGTTCGAGGCCTGCGCCGTACAGGTCGGCTACCTCACGGACCAACTGCTCTGCGCGTTCGTGCGCGACGGCACCACCCGCTGCGCTGGCGTCGAGGAGGTTCTGTATCCGATCGCCCGCGGTGCGCCACTGCGCTTCTTGTTCAGGGTTATCCGGGCGATGCGGCATATGTCATTCCCCGGTGACGGATTGGGTGGGGGAGTGCAACCTCTCCAGCGTCTTCCCCTTGCCCAGGTACATATGCACACCGCACGGTAGGCACGGATCGAAGCTGCGGACTGTCCGCATGATGTCGATGCCCTTGAAGTTCTCGCGGCTGTTCTCCTCGAAGATCGGCTGACCCTGAACGGCATCCTCGTACGGGCCCGGGGTGCCGTAGCTGTCGCGTGGATTCGCGTTCCACGGCGTGGGCGGGTACGGATGGTAGTTCGCGATCTTGCCGTCGCGGATGACCATGTGATGGCTGAGCACCCCGCGCACCGCCTCGGTGAATCCGCAGCCGATGCCTTCGTCGGGTACGTCGAACTTCTCCCAGGTCTTCGTGCGGCCCGCACGGATCTCGACGAGCGCCTTCTCGGCGAAATGCAGCGCGGATGCCGCGGCATAAGCCTGGAAGTACGTCCGGGCGCGGTTGCGCTCGATCGTGTTGCTGCCGTACTGCGGCACCTTCCACTCCAGCGAAACCGGCCCCTTGAGCGCGGTTTTCGGCAGGTTGATCTGCACACTGGTGCCGGTGGCCTTGACGTAGCCGATGTCGACAAGACCGGCCAGCGCCGTTGACCACAGACGGGCGAGCGGCCCGCCGCCGGTGTCCAGCGCCAAGTGGTCCTTGCCGTCGAACCACCGAGGGGACATGACCCAGCTGTAATTCGAATCGAAGTCCCGCTTCTGCGGGCGCGGGTTGGTGTGCTGGTTCCACGGATGTCTGCGGTCCACCGGATTGCCCAGCGGATCGTTCTTGACGAACATCTCCTGGTCGGTCCAATCGTCGTAGTACGAGTGGCCCAACAGGATCCGAATCCCGAGGTTGATGTCGACCAGCGAATGGGTGTGCAGCTTTCCGTCGATCACCACGCCGGGCGTGACGAACATGGCGTTGCCCCACTTCTCCATGTCCTTGTATTCGAAGTTGCAGACCTCAGGGTCCTGGAAGGAGCCCCAGCAGCCGAGCAGGGTACGGCGCAGGCCGACCTGGTCGTAGCCGGGCAGCGCCTCGTAGAAGAAGTCGAATAGATCGTCGTGCATCGGCACGACCTTCTTCATGAACTCGACGTAGCGCATCAGCCGCGACATGTAGTCCGTCATCAACTGAATGGTGGCGGTGGTGCCGATGCCGCCGGGATACAAGGTGGACGGATGGACGTGCCTGCCCTCCATGAGGCAGAACATCTCTCTCGTCCAGCGGCTTACCTGAAGGGCCTCGCGATAGAACTCCCCGGTGAACGGATTGAGTGCCCGCATGATGTCGGCGATGGTCCTGTATCCGTGCGCTTCAGCGTTGGGCGACTGGGTGTTCTCGGCCTTGGCCAAGACGCTCGGATTGGTCTCGGACACCATCTTCTCGCAGTAGTCCACGCCGACGAGGTTCTCTTGGAAGATGTTGTGGTCGAACATGTATTCCGCGGCCTCACCGAGGTTGATCAGCCACTCACCGAGGTGCGGCGGCTTGACTCCGTAAGCCATGTTCTGCGCATAGCACGAGCAGGTGGCGTGGTTGTCGCCGCAGATGCCGCAGATGCGGCTGGTGATGAAGTGGGCGTCGCGGGGATCCTTGCCCTTCATGAAGATCGAGTAGCCACGGAAGATCGACGATGTGCTGTGGCACTCGACGACTTCTCTGTTCTCGAAGTCGATCTTGGTGTAGATGCCGAGGCTGCCGACAATGCGGGTGATGGGATCCCACGCCATCTCGACGAGCTGGCCGGGGTCGCGCTTGACGTGTGACGGCTCGGGGATGGTCGTTGTCATCGCAAATTCTCTCTCTATCTAGGGTGCACTGCGCCACAGGACATTTCGCCGAACCGGGCCACCGCCCGCCGTGTGCGCCGAAGCACCCGCGTCTACCAGGTGCGGGTTGCTCCGGTGGTGAGTTTGGTGCCGGGTGTCCGCCACTTCGGCTCTTTGTCGACCGTTTTGCCGGTCACATGACGCAGGCTGCGGATCATCGATCCGTACAGTCCTGAGGCGGCCGTCGACACGAGGGCACCCGGCGGCTCATCCATGAACGGCATGAACTTGTCCGGGAAGCCGGGCATCGTGCAGCCGATGCAGATCCCGCCCACGTTCGGGCAGCCACCGATTCCGTTGATCCAGCCGCGCTTGGGCACGTTGCACTTCACAACGGGACCCCAGCAGCCAAGTTTCACAATGCATTTCGGCGATCCGTATTCGGTCGCGAAATCGCCCTGCTCGTAATAGCCGGCCCGGTCGCAGCCTTCGTGCACGGTCGCGCCGAACAGCCACTTGGGCCGCAAGGCTTCGTCGAGCGGAATCATCGGTGCCTGGTCGGTGGCCATGTACAGGAGATAGGTCAGCGTCTCGGCCATGTTGTCCGGATGGGCCGGGCAGCCGGGCACGCAGACGATCGGTATGCCCGCCTTGCTCTTCCAGTCCCATCCCAGATAGTCGGGCACACCCATGGCACCGGTTGGATTACCGGCCATCGCATGGATACCGCCGTACGTCGCGCACGTTCCGACCGCGACGATCGCGGTGGCCTTGGGCGCCAACCGGTCCAGCCATTCACTCGTCGTCATCGGCTGCCCGGTCGCAGGGTCGTTGCCGAACCCGCACCAATAGCCTTCGTCGTGGAGTTGTTCGTTCGGGATGGACCCCTCGACGACCAGCACGAACGGTTCCAGCTCGCCCCGGTCGGCCTTGAAGAACCATTCGAGGAAGTCGTCCGCACCCCCGTTTGGTCCGCACTCGAAATCGATCAGGGGCCAGTGCACGGCGATTTTCGGCAGCCCGGGAAGCGCGCCAAGGGCGATCTCCTCGATGCTGGGTTGCGTGGCGGCAGTCAGCGCCACAGAATCTCCGTCACAACTAAGGCCCGCATTGATCCACAGAACATGGATCAGTGTTTCTTCTGCTTTGACTGCTGCCTCAGTTGGCATATGTCACAGCTTTCCCGGGACCCGGGCTGGGGGTCCCAATCGTCACACCGGACGTTTGGCGCCCGCTTTTCCGAGCGCTGGTTTCGGTTTACTCCGGAGGGTTTGTCTTGTCAACGGAAACTTGTTTCATGTCAGCGTTTGCCGATAGGTCAGTCTGCGAAGCGATCCAGTCGTACCATCGTTGAACACCCTCACCTGTTGTCGCCGACAGCGGCAATATATTGACGCCCGGGTTAACCGACCGCGCGTAGCTGCAACATTTTTCGAGATCGAAGTCCACATACGGCAGCAGGTCGACTTTGTTGATGATGACGAGTCCGGCAGCGGCAAACATGTGCGGATATTTGAGCGGCTTGTCCGCCCCTTCGGTCACCGAAATCACCACCACCTTGCTGTGCTCGCCGAGATCGAACAGCGCCGGGCAGACCAGGTTGCCGACGTTCTCGATGAACAGCACTGACCCGGCTTCGGGTTCGAGCGCGTGCATGGCGCGGTGCACCATGTCGGCGTCGAGGTGGCAGCCCGCGCCGGTGTTGACCTGCACGGCGCGAGCCCCTGCGGAACGGATTCGTTCGGCGTCCAGCAACGTCTCCTGATCGCCTTCGATAACGGCGACCGGTCGGTTGCCCTTGAGCTCACGGATGGTTCGCTCAAGAAGCGTGGTCTTGCCCGCGCCGGGTGAACTGGTGACGTTCAGTGCCAAGATGCCTCGGCCGGCGAGCCACTGCCGGTTCCGCTCGGCGAGCTGATCGTTCTTCTCGAGGACCTTCTGCTCGAGCGTGATCGTCTCGGTGTGGGTGTGGCCGTCGTCGTGATGGTGGTCGTCGTGATGGTGGTCGTGATTGTCATGTGGGTGTGGGTGCTCGTGACCGGCCAGCGTGATGACGGCGCTGCCGTCGCCGCAGCCACATGTTGCGCACATCTTCAGCTCACTTCCATCGAGAGGATCCGTAGGTCGCGGCCGGCGATCACTTCGACGTCGGCACTTCCGCACTGGCACAACAGGATCGGGTCGTGCAACTCGAACTCTTGTTGACATGTTCGGCAGCGGGCCGCCCCTGCCCGCATATCCAGATCGAGGAGGGCGCCGTCAGCCACCGTGCCCTGGGTGGCCAGCTCGAAACAGAACAGCATGGAGTCGGGAACAACCGCGCACAGCTCGCCGACCTCGAGCTTGACGCTGTGCACGCGGCGGCCCGCGGCATGTTCGCACACCGCGTCGACGACGCTCTGTGTGATCGCCATTTCATGCATGTCAGTCCGCTCCGTCGAGCCGGTGACCCCACGATAGGCCGATTTTCCGCCGGCTCGTCAGCGATCGGCGTGTCAGCTTGAATCGAACAGGTGTTCGTCTACTGTGGGCGGCAGCGGAAACGACGACTTGTCGGCACCTACCTCTAACGTCACGGCCAACTGATCGGAAACCGATCACTGAAGCATCGAGAGAGATGGAGACCAACCCATGACGCAAGGCCCTGATCGCGAGAAAGCCCTCGAGCTGGCCCTGGCACAGATCGAGAAGAATCACGGCAAAGGTTCGGTGATGCGCCTCGGTGACGAGGTCCGCCAGCCGATCTCCGTCATCCCCACCGGTTCGATCGCACTCGACGTGGCGCTCGGCATCGGCGGTCTGCCAAGGGGCCGGGTCGTCGAGATCTACGGTCCGGAATCCTCGGGTAAGACCACCGTCGCGCTGCACGCGGTGGCCAACGCTCAGGCGGCGGGCGGCATCGCGGCGTTCATCGACGCCGAGCACGCGCTGGATCCGGAGTACGCCAAGAAGCTCGGCGTCGACACCGACTCGCTGCTGGTCTCTCAGCCCGACACGGGTGAACAGGCGTTGGAGATCGCCGACATGCTGATCAGGTCCGGCGCGCTGGACATCCTGGTCATCGACTCGGTGGCCGCGCTGGTGCCTCGTGCCGAGATCGAGGGCGAGATGGGCGACAGTCACGTCGGCCTGCAGGCCCGCCTGATGAGCCAGGCGCTGCGCAAGATCACCGGCGCGCTGAGCAATTCGGGTACCACCGCGATCTTCATCAACCAGCTTCGCGAGAAGATCGGCGTGATGTTCGGCTCACCCGAGACGACAACGGGCGGAAAGGCTTTGAAGTTCTACGCCTCGGTCCGACTGGATGTCAGGCGAATCGAGACGCTGAAGGACGGCACTGATGCGGTCGGAAACCGCACCCGCGTGAAGGTCGTCAAGAACAAGGTGTCGCCACCGTTCAAGCAGGCCGAGTTCGACATCCTCTACGGCAAGGGCATCAGCAAGGAAGGCTCGCTCATCGACCTGGGTGTCGAGCAGGGCTTCGTCCGCAAGTCCGGCTCGTGGTTCACCTATGAGGGTGAGCAGCTGGGCCAGGGCAAGGAGAACGCCCGTAACTTCCTGCTCGAAAACCCCGATGTGGCCGCCGAGATCGAGAAGAAGATCAAGGAGAAGATGGGCATCGGAGCCGTGGTGACCGCTGATGACCAAGTCCTGCCCGCCCCCGTCGACTTCTGAGTCGGCTGAGCCTTCTCGCGAGGAGCAGGCGCGGGCGCTCTGCCTGCGCCTGCTCACCGCGAGGGCGCGCACCCGCGCCGAACTGGAAGGTCAGCTGGCCAAGCGCGGTTATCCCGACGATGTCAGCACCCGGGTACTCGACCGCTTGACCGACGTCGGACTGATCGACGACACCGACTTCGCCGAGCAGTGGGTGCGCTCGCGCCGGATCAACGCGGGAAAAGGCAAGCGTGCGTTGGCCGCCGAGCTTCGCACCAAGGGCGTCGGCAACGACGTGATCACCGCAGCGCTTGCCGATATCGACGCAGGGGCGGAGCGGGAACGCGCCGAGCAACTGGTCAGCGACAGACTGCGCCGTGAAAGGAGCACCGAGGACGACGCCAAGCTGACCCGCAGGCTGGTGGGGATGCTCGCCAGGCGCGGCTACAGCCAGTCGATGGCCTTCGACGTGGTCAAAGTGGCGCTCGCCAACGAGCACGAGCGCCGCAAGGTCTAGTGCGGTTTGGTCGCGAGCCGCGGTAAGTTGCCGCCATGCTGCTTTCGGCAAAGCTCGCTCCCACCTTCGACTATCCGGTGATGGAGCGGTTCTGGTGCACCGCTGACGAACTCGGCTTCCATTCGGTCGCCACCTACGACCATTTCTACGGGTTGATCGACAACGCCGTGCCAACGTTGGAGGGCTGGACGTCGCTGGCCGCGATGGCGGCGGTGGTTCGGCGTGCACGGGTCAGCTGCCTGGTCACCGGCGTCACCTACCGCAATCCGGCCGTGCTGGCGAAGATGGCCGTGACGGTCGACCACATCAGCGGCGGGCGGATGGACTTCGGGCTGGGCGCCGGCTGGCATGAAGCCGAACATCGCGGCTACGGCCTCGAGTTTCCCAGCGCGGGAACACGAGTGGCGATGCTGGACGAGGCGCTGACATTGATCAAGCGATTGTGGACCGAAGACTCGGTCACCTTCGAAGGCCGCTACTACACCCTGCGCGACGCGCTGTGCGAACCCAAGCCGCTGCAGCGCCCGCACCCACCGATCGTCGTCGGGGGAGAGAAGCCGAAGATGCTGCGAGTCATCGCGCGCCACGCCGACGAGTGGAATGTGCCAAGCCACGGTGACGTCGCCGAGTGGACGAGGATCAGCGCCAAACTCGACGACGCATGCGAAGAGATCGGCAGGAATCCCGCCGAGATCAAACGGTCGGTCCAGCTGTTCGTCCAACCTGCCGAAGAGGGGCATCTGGACCAGCAACTGGCCACGCTGCCCGAGCTGGAAGCCGCTGGCTGCCAGCATGCGGTGCTGTCGTTCTATCAGCCGCCGACACCTCAGCAGCTAGAGCGCGCCGGCGCCTATACCGCCTTCGCGCCGGGGGCGCCCTCCTGCTCGACGGCCCCCGGATCCATCGGGGCAGCTCCGCGACCGGACTGACGCAGTCGGCGCTCGAGCCGTACCGCGAACCAGGACAACAAGAAGTTCACGCTGATCATCAGGACCGCGACGACGATCAGCGCCGGGATGTAATTGCCGAAGGCCGAACCGACGTTCCTGCCCTGACGCACCATCTCCACGAATGTGATCTGATAGCCGATCGCCGTGTCCTTCAGCACCACCACAAGTTGCGAGATGAGCACGGGCAGCATGGAGGTGATGGCCTGCGGCAACAGGATCGACCGCATGGTCTGACCCCAACGCATGCCCAATGCATGGGCGGCTTCCGCCTGTCCGCGCGGAAGTGCATTGACCCCGGCACGGACGATCTCGGCGATCACCGCGCTGTTGTACAGCGTCAGGCCGGTGATGACGGCCGCAAGCGCCAGATACTTCGATGGAAAGGCGTTGTAGATCGCGTACACCGTGAAAGCGAAGATCATCATGATCAGCACGGGCACCGCGCGGAAGAACTCCACAAAGACCGCACACGGCCAGCGGATCGCAGAAAGAGTCGACATCCGTCCTATGCCGAGCGCGAAACCAAACGCCAGCGCGAACACGATGGATACGGCCGCGGCCGTCAGCGTGCCGCGAATGCCGGGCAGCAGGTACGTCTTCCAGACGTTGGGGTTCAGGAATGGTTCCCACTTCGCCGCGTCGAGTTGCCCTTTGTCGGCAAGTTGGGTGTACACGATCCACAGCACCAGCAGCGTCACCGCCGCGCTGACCACCGTCAACAGCATGTTGCGTGTCCGCGCCCTTGGGCCGGGCGCGTCGAAGAGGACCGACGCGCCGCTCATCTCGCCACCGCCAGCCGCTTACCCAGCCACCCGAAGAAGAGCCCGAGCGGCAACGTCAGCACCACGAATCCCGCCCCGAAAATCACTCCGATCACCAGCACCGCCGCACGGTTCTCGATGAGCTCCTGCATCCGTAGGGCGGCCTCCGCCACGCCGATTGCCGACGCGATCGTGGTGTTCTTGGTCAGGGCGATGAGGACCGAACCGAGCGGAATGATCACCGCTCGAAATGCCTGTGGCAGCAGGATGATGCCAAGGTTCTGCCCGAACGTCAGCCCCAGCGACCGAGCCGCCTCTGCTTGGCCCAGCGGGACTGTGTTGACGCCAGAACGCACTGTCTCACAGACGAATGCGGCGGTGTAGACGCTCAATCCGAGTACCGCAAGGCGAAAGTTGCTGTCCTCGATCGACGTCAAGGATTGCGAATTCACCAGTGTGATTCCCAGTGTCTGCGACAGGCCGAAGGAGCAGAACAAAATGATCAGCGTCAGCGGTGTATTGCGTATCACGTTGACATACGACGTCCCGATCCAGTTCAACACTGGCACGGGCGACAGTCGCATTGCGGCCAGCAGGGTGCCGAGGACCAACGCGACGATCGCGGAGAAGACCGTCAGTTGGATCGTGGTCCAGAAAGCCTCAAAGATCGTGGCTTGGTTGTCCCTGAAAATTTCCACGTCGGTCCTCGGCAGTGCCGCGGCTCAGCAGGGGTCGAGCGCCGGCGGCGGCGGGGCGGCAAGCCCCGCGGGGCCTAGGTTCTTGTCCCACGCTTCCTTCCACGCGCCGTCCGACTCCATCTTCTTGAGCGCGTCGGTGACCTTCGTGCACAGCTCGGTGTCGTCCTTCTTCAGGCCGACGCCGTAGTTCTCCTCCGAGAACGGCTTGCCGACGATCTTGAAGGCGCCAGGGGTCTGCGCGGCGTAGCCGGCGAGAATGACCTCATCGGTGGTGACCGCGTCGATGGCCCCGTTCTTCAGCGCCTCGACGCACGCCGAATAGGTGTCGTACTGCTGAAGCTGCACACCCGGATACTTGTCCTTGATCCGCTGCGCGGGTGTCGAGCCCGTCACCGAACAGAGCTTCTTGTTGTTCTGCAGCGAATCCGCGCCGGTGATGTCGGTGTTGTCCGCCTTCACCAGCAGGCTCTGCCCGGTGACCAGGTACGGCCCCGCGAAGCTAACCTTCTCTTTGCGGGAGTCGGTGATGGAGTACGTGGCGGCGATCAACTTGACCTGGTCGTTCTGGATCAGCGTTTCGCGCTGACCGGACGGCGCTTCCTTCCACTCGATTTGCTCGGGGGTGTAGCCGAGTTCCTTGGCGACGTAGGTGGCGACGTCGACGTCGAAGCCGCTCATCGTGCCGTCGGGGTTCTTCAGGCCGAGACCAGGCTGATCGAACTTGGTGCCGATGACGATGCTGTTTTCGTCACCGCCACCACCGCCACCGCAGGCCGATACCGCGAACGGCAGCGCGATCGCCAGTGCGACCGCGCCTGCGACGCGCAATGAGAAGGACGACATAATTGATTCCTTTCGCCAGGGGGCGTTAGTGCTCTCAGTGCTTGAGAATCTTTCCGAGGAAGTCCTTGGCACGGTCAGATTTGGGGTTCTCGAAGAACTCCTTGGGTTCGGCCGCCTCGACGATCGCGCCGTCGGACATGAACACCACCCGTTTTGCGGCTCCGCGAGCGAACCCCATCTCGTGGGTCACCACGATCATCGTCATCCCGTCCTCGGCCAGCGAGGTCATCACGTCGAGCACCTCGCTGATCATCTCCGGGTCGAGCGCGCTGGTGGGCTCGTCGAACAGCATAACTTTGGGATCCATCGCCAACGAGCGCGCGATCGCGACCCGCTGCTGCTGGCCTCCGGATAGCTGAGCGGGGTACTTGTCGGCCTGATTGGCGATCCCCACTCGTTCCAGCAGCTCCATCGCCTTCTTGCGGGCCTCTTCTTTGGACGCCTTGCGGACCTTCATCGGAGCCAATGTGACGTTTTGCAGAATTGTCTTGTGCGCGAACAGATTGAACGACTGGAAGACCATGCCGACGTCGGATCGCAGCTGCGCCAGCTTGCGTCCCTCGTCGGGCAGTATCACCCCGTCGATCTCGATCGTGCCGGATTCGATGGTCTCGAGTCGATTGATGGCGCGGCACAACGTCGATTTGCCCGAACCGGACGGTCCGAGCACGACGATGACCTCCCCGCGGTCGACGTCGAGATTGATGTCCTTGAGAACGTGGAGATCGCCGAAGTGTTTGTTGACGGCCTTGATCGAGACCATCGGCGTACCCATGGGTGCTGACCTTACCCAGGTAACGCGCAGCTTGTCTTCAACTCGTGAATCCGCTCGATTAACGATGTATTGCCGCCCGTAACATGGGCTGGTGACCTCGATGGCTCCCGATAAAGTGCTTGGCTCCTCGCGCGAGCGCTCGTCGGCAGTGCGTACCTACCAGGTGCGCACGTATGGCTGCCAGATGAACGTGCACGATTCCGAGCGGCTGGCAGGCTTGCTCGAGGCGGCGGGATACCGGCGCGCGGCCGAGGGCGCCGACGCAGACGTGGTGGTGTTCAACACCTGTGCCGTGCGCGAGAACGCCGACAACAAGCTGTACGGCAACCTCAGCCACCTGGTCCCGCGCAAACAGGCCGACCCCGATATGCAGATCGCCGTCGGCGGCTGTCTGGCCCAGAAGGACCGCGACGCGGTGCTGCGCCAAGCACCGTGGGTGGACGTCGTGTTCGGCACACACAACATCGGGTCGCTGCCGACGCTGCTCGACCGGGCCCGGCACAACAAGGCCGCCCAGGTCGAAATCGTCGAGGCTCTGCAGGAATTCCCGTCCGATCTGCCAGTTGCGCGCGAATCAGCCTATGCCGGTTGGGTTTCCATTTCGGTGGGATGCAACAACACCTGCACCTTCTGCATTGTGCCCGCCTTGCGCGGAAAAGAGGTCGACCGCAGGCCTGAAGACGTGCTGGCCGAAGTCCAAGCGCTGGTGGACCAGGGCGTGCTCGAGGTGACACTGCTCGGGCAGAATGTCAACGCCTACGGTGTCTCGTTCGCAGACCCGGCACAGCCACGCGACCGAGGTGCGTTCGCCCAACTGTTGCGCGCATGCGGGCGGATCGACGGTCTGGAGCGGGTGCGGTTCACCTCGCCTCACCCGGCAGAGTTCACCGACGACGTCATCGAAGCCATGGCCGAGACGCCGAATATCTGCCCGGCGCTTCACATGCCGATGCAGTCGGGTTCGGACCGGGTACTGCGGGCCATGCGCCGCTCGTACCGCTCCGACCGGTTCCTCTCCATCCTCGCCAAGGTGCGCACCGCCATCCCGCACGCCGCCATCACCACCGACCTGATCGTGGGCTTCCCCGGTGAAACCGAACGGGATTTCCAGGACACCCTCGATGTGGTGGCGGCCGCCCGATTCAGCTCGGCGTTCACGTTCCAGTACTCGAAGCGACCAGGCACGCCGGCGGCCGACCTTGACGGGCAGTTACCGAAAGCGGTTGTCCAAGAGCGCTATCAACGCCTCATCGACCTGCAGGAGCAGATCTCACTCGAGGAGAACGTCGCCGCGATCGGCCGCACCGTCGAACTGCTGGTAGCCGTCGGGGAGGGGCGCAAGGACAGCCGCACCGCCCGGATGTCGGGGCGTGCGCGCGACGGCAGGCTGGTGCACTTCACCCCGACGGGCGCCGACATCCGGCCGGGCGACATCGTCAGCACCGTTGTCACGGACGCCGCGCCGCACTACCTGATCGCCGACGGCACATTGCTGGCGCATCGGCGCACCCGTGCGGGGGATGCGCACCAGGCGGGTCAGCGGCCCAACGGCGTGGGTCTTGGCATGCCTGGTATCGGCACACCCGTTAGCCAGCCGGCGGCAGCGGGATGTGCGCGGTGAGCGCGGACGACCCCAAGGACGGCGACTTCGATGAGTTCAAGGGCGATATCGAGGCCGCCGAACGCCGCGTCGCCAGGGAAATCGATCCCGGCCCAAGGGCATTGGCCATCGCCATCGCCGTCTTCGTTCTGCTGGCGACCTTCATTCTTCCGCACACCGGCGGTGCACGGGGCTGGGATGTGCTTGCGGGCAACGACGCCGCTATCGGCGCGGGGATATCGCTTCCGTCGCGGGTGTTCATCTGGCTGGCGCTGGTGTTCAGTGTCGGCTTCTCGATGCTGGCGCTGCTGACCAGGCGATGGGCGCTGGCGTGGATCGCGCTGGCCGGATCCACCGTGGCATCGTTCACGGGATTGCTCGCGGTGTGGTCGCGCCAGACCGCACCCGCACCGCATCCCGGTCCCGGTATCGGGCTGATCATCGCCTGGATCACGGTGATCGTGCTGACCTACAACTGGGCAAGGGCGGTGTGGGCGCGTACCGCGCTGCAACTCGCCGCAGAGGATGAGCGTCGCAGGGCCGTCGCCAAACGTCAGACCAAGGGGCTGCTGGAGAGCATCGACGACCGCGATGACGACATCGACGGTCCCGAGAAGACCTAGCCCCTTCTCAGCCCTTCTTGCCCAGTGCCTCGGCGGCGGCCTCGGCCCATTGGCGCCACTGTTCGGCGCTGGCCCGTGCCTGCTCGGCATCCTTGGTGCGTCCCGCCGCGGCGGCCTTCTCCGCTTGTCGCTCGTATTGCTCTGCGCGCTCGCGGAATTGGTCGGCACGCGCCTGGGCCTCGGGATCGACGCCGTGGCTCGGCGCGTCACGCACCTTCTTCTCGATCGCTCGCAGTCGCCGTTCCAGATCGGCGCCGCGCTCGCGCGGAACCTTGCCGATCTTGTCCCACTTGTCACCGATGATGCGCAGCGCGGCGCGGGCAGCGTCCAGATCGGAGGTGTCGACCCTCTCGGCCTCCCTGAGCAGCGCCTCCTTCGCCTCCGCGTTCGACTTGAACTCGGCGTCGCGCTCGGCGGACACGGCATTGCGCGCGGTGAAAAAGGTGTCCTGGGCGGCCTTGAAGCGCGCCCACAGCGCGTCGTCGACGTCCTTGCTCGCACGCCCGGCTGCCTTCCACTCCGCCAGCAGGTCGCGGAAGGCCCCTGCGGTGGGACCCCAGTCTGTGGAGTCGGCCAGCGCCTCGGCCCGTTCGCAGAGGGTCTCCTTGTTCTGGCGCGCACCCGCCCTCTCGCGGTCGAGATCGGCGAAATGCGATCCGCGGCGGCGGTTGAACGCCTCGCGCGCCGCCGAATAGCGCTTCCACAGCGCATCGTCGGTCTTGCGGTCCAGACCGCTGATCGTGCGCCACTCGTCGAGGATTTCGCGCAGCCTGTCGCCTGCGGCCTTCCACTGGGTGGAGGTGTTGGCGAGCTCCTCGGCCTCGACCGCCAACGCCTCCTTGCGCGCGGTCTGGGCTGCTCGGTGTTCCTCCCGCTTGGCCTTGTCGGCAGCGGCGGCGGTGTCCGCGTGCTCGATGAGCGTCGTCAGCCGCGCGGCAAGCGCATCGACATCGCCGAGAACCGATGCGGTGGGCAGACTTTCGGCGAGTGACGCGGCGGCCGACTTGATCTTGCGGGCATCACCTGTGCCCGACGTCAGTCGGCTCTCCATCAGAGTGACCTCGGTGTCGAGGTCGTCGAAGCGTCGACCGAAGTGAGCGAAGGCGGCCTCGGTGTCGCCGGCCTGCCAGGACCCGATGGTCCGCTCGCCTGCGCTGCTGATCAGCCAAACGGTGCCGTCGGGGTCGACGCGGCCGAACCGGTGCGGATCGCTGGACGGGGCGGCATGCGCGGCGTGGACGGCGGCCTGCGTCGGACCGGGGCGTGGGCCAGGACGCGGCGGTCCGGGACGGGGAACGGGTCTCGGGGCGGTCGTCGTCGCTTCCGAGGTCGTCGGGCCGGTCTCCGGCGGGGCGGCGGTGCCCACATCGTCCCCTGACCTCCGGCCGTGGGCCCATGCACCCGGTTCGCTTGTCGTCATCTTCGGTTCCTTCGTGCCCTCCGCGCGGACTTCTCCACGCACCTGCCGCGCGACGCGGCGCCTTTACTTCGTCCGCTATTCAAACAGGTCGACCGGCGTCCGTACGCCGATGCCACCATTTGCCTAGGCTCATCACGACGCGAACGGGAGGTGAGGAGATTGGACAAGGCGGACATCGCCGCCCTTCTCGCCCTCGGCGCCGCCTTCTTCATCGCGATCGGCGACGTCATGCATCAGCGCACCGCGCATCAGGTCACCGACGAGCCGGTCAGCCATCTCGAGCTGTTCCTGCGGCTGCTTCGCGACGGGCAGTGGTGGCTGGGCAGCCTGGTTGCCGCGGTTGGTTTCGCGCTGCAGGCGGCGGCGCTCGGCCTCGGTTCCGTGCTGCTCGTGCAGGCCATTATGGTGACGTCCCTATTGTTCGCGCTGCCCATCAACGCGCGGATCAGCCGCCGCCGGGTGACCAGGTGGGAGTGGCTGTGGGCGGCGCTTTTGGCGGCATCGGTGGTCGTGATCGTGACCGTCGGCAACCCGACCGAGGGCCATTCGCACGCCTCGTGGAAGACCTGGACGGCCGTGGTGGTCGTGCTCGGTCCCGCGCTGGTGCTGTGCGTGCTTGGCGCGGGCATCGTCAAGGGCCCGCCGAGCGCGGTGCTGCTCGGCTTCGTGTCCGGCGCGCTGTGGGGCGTCTTCGCGGTGCTGACCAAGGGTGTGGTGGACCATCTCGACGACGGGATATGGGCGGTGGTGCGCACCCCCGAGCTGTACGCGTGGGCGATGGTCGCCATCGCGGGAACGGCCTTCCAGCAGTCGTCCTTCCGGGCCGGTTCGTTGACCGCGTCCCTGCCGACCATGACGGTCGCCGAGCCGGTGGTGGGCTCGGTGCTCGGCATCGTGGTGCTCGGCGAAGCGTTGCGGCCGGGGGAGGCGGGGTGGTTCACCCTCGTCGTCGCGGTGACCGCGATGGTGGTCGCGACCGCCGCGCTGGCCCGTGGTGAGGCCGCTGCGGTGTCGGCGAAACAGCCCGCGTGACGTCGGGCCGTTAGTTTGGTTGCGTGCTGAGCGCCATCGCGATCGTGCCGTCGGCTCCGGTCATGGTTCCCGAGCTCGCGTCGTCGGCAGCCGCCGAGTTGGCCGACCTCCGTGAGGCCGCGTTCGCTGCCGCGTCGTCGTTGCCGCCGCGTTGGATCGCCGTCGGCGCCGGATCCGCGCACGCCGTCATCGGACCCGAGCGGGCAGGGACGTTCGCGGGCTACGGGGTCGACCACAGGGTGGCGCTCTCGCCCGGCGCGCCTGCCCGCGGCCGCAGGCCAACCGACGATCCGGGCGAACTGCCGCTGTGCGCGTTGGTGACGGGCTGGCTACGCGGCCTGGTCAATCCGCAGGCGAGCGCCGAGGTCAGGGTGTACTCCGACGACCTTGGCGCCGATGCTGCGCTTGACCTCGGCAGGCGGCTGCGCACGGAGCTCGACGAGGCAGATGGAGCCTTCGGCGTGCTCGTCGTCGCCGATGGGGTGCACACCCTCACACCACCCGCACCCGGCGGCTACGACCCCGATTCGATCCCGGTGCAGGCCGCGCTCGACGATGCGTTGGCGGCGGGCGACACCTCGGCTCTCGCGCACATGTCGAGCGTCGTCGTCGGTCGCGTCGCCTATCAGGTGCTCGCCGGGCTCGGACGACCTCGATCGGCCGAGGAGCTCTACCGCGGGGCGCCCTACGGCGTGGGGTACTTCGCCGGCGTCTGGCACCCATGAGGCCGCTCGCGATCATCGGGCCGACCGGCACGGGCAAGTCGGCGCTCGCGCTCGCGGTCGCCGACAGGCTCGGCGGAGAGATCGTGAACGCCGACGCCATGCAGCTCTACCGCGGGATGGACATCGGGACCGCGAAACTGCCTTTCGCCGACCGTGCCGGAATTCCGCACCACCAGCTCGACGTGCTGGAGGTCACCGAGACGGCGACGGTCGCGCGTTATCAGCGCGACGCGGCCGCCGACGTCGAGAGGGTCGCCGCCGCAGGAGCGGTGCCCGTCATCGTCGGCGGATCGATGATGTACATCCAGTCTCTTCTCGACGAATGGACCTTCCCCGCCACCGACCCGGCCGTCAGGGCGAAGTGGGAGCAGCGGCTGGCCGAGATCGGCGTCGCGGCCTTGCACAGGGAGCTCGCCACCGTCGACCCCGAGGCCGCGGCCTCGATTCTGGCCACCGACGGCCGCCGCATCGTGCGGGCGCTCGAGGTAGTCGAGCTGACCGGCCAGCCGTTCGCCGCGTCCGCGCCGACGATCGGCCCGCCGCGCTGGGACACCGCGATCGTCGGATTGGACTGGGACACCGCCGTTCTCGACGATCGCCTGGCGCTGCGCACCGACACCATGTTCGGCGACGGCCTCGTCGACGAGGTGCTCGCTCTGCTGGAGCGGGGCCTGCGCGACGGTGTGACCGCGTCCCGCGCGCTGGGCTACGCGCAGGTGATCGACGAACTCGACGCCGGTGGCGACGGATCGGCGGCACGCGAGCCGACATTCCTCGGAACCCGCCGGTACGTGCGACGGCAGCGGTCATGGTTCCGCCGTGACCACCGGATCACCTGGCTCGACGGAGCGGACGCCGACAACGTCGAAGAAACCCTGCGCGCGTGGCGGCACGTATCCTGATCAGGTGATGTTCGCAAAGGGCCACGGCACGCAGAACGATTTCGTGCTGTTGCCCGACCTGGATGGCAGGCTCCCGCTCGAGCCTGCCGCGGTCGCCGCGCTCTGTGACCGCAGGCGGGGGATCGGGGCCGACGGCGTGCTGCGGGTGACGACTGCGGGTGCCGCAGGGAACGCGGGCGTCTTCGACCGGCTTCCCGAAGGCGTGGCAGCCGATGACTGGTACATGGACTACCGCAACGCCGACGGCTCGATCGCGCAGATGTGCGGCAACGGCGTCCGGGTGTTCGCCCACTATCTGCGGGCCAGCGGTCTGGAGAGTCGCGACGAGTTCACCGTCGGTTCATTGGCGGGGCCGAGGCCGGTGGTGCTGCACGCATGGGACGCCACCAACGCCGACGTCACCGTCGAGATGGGCAAGACCAACCAACTCGGCACCGGCGAGGCGATCGTCGGCGGCCGCTCCTTCGCCGGGCTGGCGGTCGATGTCGGCAATCCGCATCTGGCGTGCGTGGACGCCGGGCTGACCGAAGCCGAACTGGCCGCGCTCGATGTGGCCGCGCCGGTCCGGTTCGACACGCGGCTATTCCCCGACGGCGTCAACGTCGAAGTGCTCACCGTTCCGTCGAATGGATCGGTGTCGATGCGGGTACACGAGCGGGGTGTCGGTGAGACCCGTTCATGCGGAACGGGCACCGTAGCCGCCGCGGTCGCGGCGTTGGCGTACCAGGGCGCGACCACTGGGACGCTCGCGGTACGCATCCCGGGCGGCGAGGTCACCGTCACCGTCACCGACGCCACCAGCTACCTGCGCGGGCCGTCGGTTCTTGTGGCAGGCGGCGATATCTCCGAGGAATGGTGGCGTGCACAGCAGCAATAAATCGGATGCGCGAAATCTGGGCAGCGTGCACCATCTCTGGTAACTCATGACTTCTCACGACTTTCCCATCGGCGATATCCCGAGCACGGGTGAGCTGGCCCTCGAAGACCGCACGGCGCTGCGCCGTGTGGCGGGCCTGTCAACCGAGCTCACCGACGTCTCCGAGGTCGAGTACCGCCAGCTCCGCCTGGAGCGCGTCGTCCTCGTCGGCGTCTGGACCGAGGGCAGCGCCGCCCAGGCCGACGCCAGCCTCGCCGAGCTCGCCGCCCTCGCCGAGACCGCAGGATCCGAAGTGCTCGAAGGCCTGATCCAGCGCCGAGACAAGCCGGACGCCTCGACTTACATCGGGTCGGGTAAGGCGCAGGAGCTGCGCGAGGTGGTGCTCGCCACCGGGGCCGACACCGTCATCTGCGACGGCGAGCTCAGCCCCGCACAACTGAATGCCTTGGAGAAGGCGGTCAAGGTGAAGGTCATCGACCGGACCGCGCTCATCCTCGACATCTTCGCCCAGCACGCCACCAGCAGGGAGGGCAAGGCTCAGGTGGCCTACGCCCAGATGGAGTACATGCTGCCGCGGCTGCGCGGCTGGGGCGAGTCGATGTCGCGTCAAGGCGGCGGTGCCGGGGGCAGCGGCGGCGGGGTCGGTACGCGTGGTCCCGGCGAGACCAAGATCGAGACCGACAGGCGCCGCATTCGCGAGCGGATGGCCAAACTACGTCGCGACATCAAGGCGATGAAGAAGGTTCGCGACACTCAGCGCAGCCGCAGGCTTGCCAGCGATATGGCCTCCGTCGCGATCGTCGGATACACGAACGCGGGCAAGTCCAGCCTGCTCAACGCGCTCACCGGCGCAGGGGTGTTGGTCGAGAACGCATTGTTCGCCACGCTCGAACCCACCACTCGCCGAGGCGAATTCGGTGACGGAAGGCCGTTCGTGTTGACCGACACCGTCGGGTTCGTCCGCCACCTGCCGACCCAGCTGGTCGAGGCCTTCAGGTCAACGCTGGAGGAAGTGGTCGACGCCGACCTGCTCGTCCATGTGGTGGACGGTTCCGATGTCAACCCGCTCGCGCAGATCGACGCCGTCCGCCAAGTGATCAATGAGGTGATCACCGAGCGCGATGGCCAACCGGCGCCAGAGCTGGTGGTGGTCAACAAGATCGATGCCGCCGACGGTCTCACGCTGGCGAAGCTGCGGCGCGCGCTGCCCGGCGCCGTCTTCGTCTCCGCGCGCACCGGGGACGGTCTCGATCAACTGCAGCAGCGAATGGCGCAGCTGGTGACGCCGACCGACACCGCGGTCGACGTGACGATTCCGTATGACCGCGGGGACCTTGTCGCACGCGTGCACGCCGACGGTCGGGTGGACGCCACCGAGCACAACCCGGAAGGCACCCGGATCAAGGCGCGAGTGCCGATCCCGTTGGCGGCCAGCCTGAGTGAGTTCGCGACGTTTTAATCGCGGCCGAACGAGGCTGTCGATATCGCGCTGCCAAGCTTCGTCGCGCTCTTCATCTGGAGTGCGCGACCACCCGGACGGTGTTTCTGCGCAGATCCGGGGCGATCGAGCCCTCGGTGACGGTCGCTGTGATGTTCTGACGGGTGATGACCCGTGTCGACGAGGCCCGGGCCGAATTCACGCAAAAAATGGGGCACCCCTCGGCGCCCCATTTTCGTCGTGCGGTGTCTCTAGCCCTGTTGCTCGGCCTTCTGGCGCTCCTCGGCGACCTTGGCGGCCGCGCGGGCGCTTTCGGCTTCGGCTTCCTTCTGGGCAGCGTTGCGCTGAGCGTCGGCCTTGTCCTGCTGGGCCTTGCCCTCGTTGTAGAGGTCGTCGCGTCCGGTGACCGCGCCCGCTACTTCCTTGGCCTTGCCCTTCACGCCCTCGACGACGCCCTTGACGGCTTCTTCGGGACCGCTGTTGTTGTCACCCATTGCGCAATTCCTCCTTGCGAGTCGGTTGGTTGGTTTCTTGGTTCCCCGATGGACCGGTTCGCTAAACGCACATGGAGATCAGGTGGCGCAGCTCACAACTCGGCGCATGTTTTGCCAGCTCGTAGGTGATGTTGCCCCGCAAGATTAGGGGTCGTACCCGATGGTGGGCGGCCGTTGCTCCACACATGCTGGTCGAAACCACATACGAAGAGGTGACTGTGGCAATCGACGATGCCTGCCATCAGGCCTCTGAATTGCCAAGCGAGACAGCGAGTATGGCGTTGACCTCCGAGGTCGTGAGGTTCGTGTCGCGCCATATCAGCTGGCTATTTCGGAGTTGAGCGCGAGATTCGGCATTCCCTCGGACGAGCTGACCCACCCCGATCGCGGGTGTCCGATCGAGCAGGTCTCGTCGCGGGTCAAGAGTTTCGACCGCATCTCGGATACTTACCGCGTCGCGAGCCTGATCGGCGCACTGCCCGACGTCACGGTGCTGGTGTTCGAGGATTACATCGCCAAGCCAAAGCTCAACGGCTACAGAAGCTTACACATGACAATCGAGATCCCGGTGCTGATGGCCGACCGGGTCGAACAGGTCCCGGTCGAGCTGCAGATCAGGACGCGGGCGATGGACATCTGGGCGAGTTTCGAGCACAGGTTCAGATATCGGGATCATCGGCTCGTGTCGACCCGGCTGGTGGATGACCTGACCGAGGCCGCCGACGCCGCCCACCGCCTCGATATGGCGATCGAACGCCTGCACAACGCGTCGGGGTCGCAGACGGCCTGAGTGGTGATCTTCACGCGATATCGAACAAGTCGGCGGCGGGGGTGGCCATCACGCGCTGTGCCAGTTCGGCTTTCAGCTCGTCGAGGCGGTGCTGCTGTGCGGCGTTCCTGTTATCGGTGCGGGCCAGGTCGATGAACTCGTCGGTGACGAACCCGTCGCGCAGCAGCAGCGTTGCCGACCGGTCGCCAAGGGTGACCTCGAAGATGAAATCCTCTGTCAACCGGCCGCGGTCGGCACGCAATAGCGACCGATCGACGACGTACCGGCCGTCGCTGACACCCCGGGTGACCGCTTCGAACCCGTCGCGCGCGCCGGGACCGCGAAACGCGGTTCGAACCACGACAGACCGGCGCTGTGGCGGCACGCCGGGGGATAGCTCACCGAACGCGCGCGCCATGACCTTGAAGGCCACCGCTACCCCGGCAGGGGAGTGCGATCCGTGGTAGCGCATCAGGTCGTCGAAGGTGAAGGTGATGGTTGTGCCACCATCCTCGACCTGCAACGACTCCGCCACATCCACGTCGGGAAGTCTATCCACGCGACCGCTGTACCCGGCAGCCAACCATCCGGTTGGGTGGTATATGGTCGTGGCCAAAGCCCCCGCTCACTTCTGGAGGTTCGCCATGGGCAATGTCGTCAAATACGAACGCACTCTCTTCGAGCCCGAGCACGATCTGTTTCGCGAGTCGTACCGGGCGTTCCTCGACCGGCACGTCGCGCCGTTCCACGAGCAGTGGGAGAAGGACAAGATCGTCGACCGTGGTGTGTGGTTGGAGGCCGGTAAACAGGGCTTTCTCGGGATGGACGTGCCAGAGGAGTACGGCGGTGGCGGCAACCCCGACTTCCGCTACAACTGCATCATCACCGAGGAGACCACCGCCGGGCGATACAGCGGCATCGGCTGGGGCCTGCACAACGACATCATCGCGCCATACCTGATCAATCTCGGAACCGACGAGCAGAAGCAGCGCTGGCTGCCGAAATTCTGCTCGGGCGAGTACATCACCGCGATCGCGATGACCGAACCCGGCACCGGCAGTGACCTGCAAGGCATCAAAACCCGCGCCGTCAAAGAAGGCGACCACTATGTCCTCAACGGGGCCAAGACCTTCATCACCAACGGGATCAACGCCGACCTGGTGATCGTGGTGGCCCAAACCGACCCCGACAAGGGTGCGCAGGGCTTCTCGCTGCTGGTCGTCGAGCGCGATATGGAGGGCTTCGAGCGCGGACGGAAGCTGGACAAGATCGGGCTGGACGGACAGGACACCGCCGAGCTGTCGTTCACCGACGTGAAGGTGCCCGCCGAGAATCTGCTCGGCGAAGAGGGCATGGGCTTCATCTACCTGATGCAGAACCTGCCGCAGGAACGGCTGAACATCGCGGTGATGGCCGCCGCAGCCATGGAAGCCGTGCTGACCGAGACACTGCAGTACACCAAGGAGCGCAAGGCTTTCGGCAAGCCGATCGGTAGTCAGCAGAACAGCCGCTTCCTGTTGGCCGAGCTGTCGACCGAGGCGACGGTGGTACGCATCATGGTCGACGAGTTCATCCGGCTGCATCTCGACGGGAAGCTGTCCGCCGAGCAGGCGTCGATGGCGAAGTGGTACTCCACCGAGAAGCAGGTGCACCTCATCGACCGCTGCCTGCAGCTGCACGGTGGCTACGGGTACATGAGGGAATACACGGTCGCGCGGGCGTACCTGGACGCCCGTGTGCAGACCATCTACGGCGGCACGACCGAGATCATGAAGGAGATCATCGGGCGATCGCTGGGCGTGTAGCTCCACGGCGAGATTTCGGTTCTCCGAGAACCGCGGAACCCTATCGTTATCGTGTCTATCTGACGCACGGCTGACGAACACGCTAGTTTCAGGGGACTTTGCCGGAACCCGGGGAGGGTGGATGAGTGGGGAGCGTGCCCTTCTGAACTCCGTTTTCGGCCGCGCAGCAGCTGCTGTGCTGGCTGCGACCGTGGCACTTGTGTTGTCACCGATGGCGGCAGCGACCCCGGAATCCGACGCTGCGGATGCGATCAACCAGGCCTACGACGCCAGCGGAGGCCCGACGGGCCCGATGGGGCCGAGCGACGGAGGCGTCTACCCGATCGGTGGCGGTTTCGGCCAGAACTACGCGGGCGGCAAGATCCTCTTCGCCCCGGGTGCGGGGGCTCATCCCATCGGCGGCGCGATCCTGCAGAAGTACGAGTCGCTCGGCGGCGCAGCGGATGGTGACCTGGGATTTCCCACCATCGACGAGGGCGCGGGCAAGGCTCCAGGCAGTCGAAACACCACGTTCAGCGCGGCCGACAAGCCCGTCATCTTCTGGACGCCCGACACCGGCGCCCACGTCGTCCGCGGCGCGATAAACGCCGCGTGGGACAAACTCGGCGGATCGGCGGGCGTTCTTGGCGTGCCGACCGAGGACGAAGTTTTCAAAGGCGATCTCGTCTCACAGAAGTTCACTGGCGGTGAACTCACCTGGAACCGGTCCAGCAAGGCGTTCACCACTGTGCCCCCCGACCTCGCCGGGCAGTTGGCTGGGCTGGCCGTTCCGGATGACGCGACGTCGGCGATCAATGCCGCGAGACGGGCAGCTGGCGGGCCGCTCGGCCCGCTGGGGGCCAGGCAGGGGCCGCAGTACGCGATCGGGCAGGACGGCGCGGGGCAGGACTTCACCGGCGGCAAGATCTTCTACAGCCCGGCCACCGGCGCGAATGTGGTGAGCGGTCAGGTGCTCAAGAAGTACGAGTCCGTCGGTGGCCCGCAGAGCGATCTGGGCCTGCCGACGAGCAACGAGGCCGACGGCGGGCTGAAGACGGGCAGCCGGGTGAGCACCTTCTCCGCCGAGGACAAGCCGCTGATCTTCTGGACGCCTGACTACGGGGCGTTCATCGTGCGCGGCGCGATGAACGCGGCGTGGGACAAGCTCGGCGGTGCGGTCGGTTCGCTCGGGCCTCCGGTCGCCGACCAGACGGAGGACGGAAGCGTCATCTCGCAGCGCTTCACCGGCGGCGAGATCTCCTGGGACAAGCAGTCCAACAAGTTCAGCACCGAGCCTGCCAACCTCGCTTCCGGCCTTGCCGGCCTTGAGGTGCCCGGGTACGAACCGTCGGAGGCGACGAACTCCGCGGCGCCGAACTCCAAGGAGCGCAACTGGTTCACCCCCTCGTGGTGGTGGCTGCTTGCCGGCATCCCGCTGCTGGTTCTGATCGGTCTGATTCTGGTTGCGACGCTGCGTAACCGGGGCGGTGACGACGACATCGACGACCCGATGGACTCCGAGTTCGAGGGTGACCATGACCACGACGACGCCGCGGAGGCCGAAGTGCCGCCGCTGGGGGGCTCCGAGGATTACGGCAGAGCGCGACTGGCCGAGAGTTACAGTCGCCCTTCGAGTTCGCCGCTGTACGGGTTGGGTGGCGGCGGCCGAGATCCGTTCGAGGAGACGGACGTCGACGAGTCAGGGGACGACGGCGACGAGTTCTCCGACCTCGAACCAGAGCCAGACGACTCGGACACCGCTCCGACGCCGATCGCATCCGCGTCCGACACGGGCCGTCACTCGTCGGTTGAGGTCGACGACGAGCCTGAGGAATATGTCGCCGAACCCGTCGCGCCGCCTCCGCCGCCTGAGCCGGAGCCCGCCGCCGCGCCCGCAGCGCAGACCGCGTTTCGCCTGCCGCTCGACGATCCGTACACCGCCCCTGGCGGCTACCCGATCAAAGCGGACACCAAGTCGGGGTTGTACTGGGGGCCGGAAAGCGACCTCTACGACCACATTCCGGCCGACGTGTACTTCGTCAACGAAGAATTCGCCCGCGCCAACGGGTTCGTCGAAGCCGACTGATCGGCTCAGATCTTCCGGATCACGGTGACGACCTTGCCGAGAACGGCGGCGTCATTGCCGGGAATCGGATCGAAGGCCGGGTTGTGCGGCATCAGCCACACCTGGCCGCGGGTGCGCTTGAAGGTCTTCACCGTGGCCTCACCGTCGATCATCGCCGCGACGATGTCGCCGTTGTCGGCGACGTTCTGCTGACGGATCACGACCCAGTCGCCGTCGCAGATCGCCGCGTCGACCATCGAGTCGCCGACCACCTTCAGGAGGAACAGCGACCCCTCGCCGACCAGTTCGCGCGGTAGCGGGAAGACGTCCTCGACGGCCTCTTCCGCCAAGATGGGGCCGCCTGCTGCGATGCGGCCGAGTACCGGCACGAACGTCGGCTCTGGCAGTGCGTCCGAGCCAGCCACGTCCGTGTTCACGATCGGCGTGACCATCTCGTCGGAACCGCGGACGTCGACCGCGCGCGGTCGGTTCGGATCGCGGCGCAGGTAGCCCTTCTTCTCCAGCGTCCGTAGCTGATGTGCGACCGACGACGTCGACGTCAGGCCGACGGCGTCGCCGATCTCCCTGATGCTCGGGGGATATCCCCGGCTGGTCACCGAGGCGCGGATGACCTGCAAGATCGTGCGCTGGCGTTCGGTCAGAACGCCGTCGGGTACGCGCCGTTCCTCCGTGCCACCCGTGCCTGTTGAGCTGTTCTGAGTGTCCGTGCGGTCCTCGCTCATGGCGCCGAATGTAGTCGCCTGCGGTTCGATAATCAAACATGTGTTCGACGCGTGTCGCGATCCGACGACGTCCGAATGACTCTCGCGGAGATTTGTCGGTGCCCTGCTCTATCGTTCTGCAACAGTTCGATCACATGTTCTATTAATCGAACACCTGATCGAGTAAGGTTCGAACATAAGAGCGAACCAGCGGAGCGAAAGGCGAGGCAGATGACAATTCTGGACACCAGGGAAGTCCTGGCAGGACCCATCGTGCGGGGGCCTCACCGCCCGCCTGCCACCCGGCGGCCGCAGCAGCGCACAGCCCAGGGTCGGCGGCGGCCGGGCGGGGCGCCGATGCGCTACCGCGGCCCCGGCGTGGTGATGTCCCGCGCTTCACACCGCAGGCGCCCGATCACGCCCGCCACGACTGTCGGGTTGGCGGTGCTCGCCGCGCTGATCACCGCGTGGCTCGGCATTGTCGCGCAGTTCGGCGGGGTCGTGGGTACCACCGGTTCGTCGGCCCCGGTGCCCGACACGCTTTCGGTGGTCCAGGTGCAGGCGGGGGAGACGCTGGCCCATGTGGCCCATCGGGTTGCACCCGATGCGCCCGTCGCCCACGTGGTCGACCGCATCCGCGAACTCAACCAACTCGAGTCTGCGTCGCTCGACGCCGGGCAGACTCTCATCGCACCGGTCGGCTGACCGTATCGTGCGCGGTGAATCGCGCTGCCGCACAACGGCCATGGTGCTGGTGCGGGACCGGCAGATCTCAATCACGCGGACATTCGATTCCGGGCGGGCGGCAACGGTAGGCTCGGAAGGGATCCATGCGAAGGTCTGTCGGCGCGGCGAAGGAGCAGTCATGCACTGTCCGTTTTGCCGTCACCCCGATTCCAGGGTCGTCGATTCCCGGGAGGCCGACGAGGGTCAGGCCATCCGGCGCCGGAGGTCATGTCCGGAGTGTGGGCGACGATTCACCACGGTGGAGACCGCAGTACTGGCAGTCGTCAAGCGCAGCGGTGTCACCGAGCCGTTCAGCCGCGAGAAGGTCATCAAGGGTGTGCGTCGGGCCTGCCAGGGGCGCCAGGTCGACGACGATGCCCTGAATCTGCTGGCGCAGCAGGTGGAGGACACCGTGCGGGCCGCGGGGTCACCGGAAGTGCCGAGCCATGAGGTGGGGCTGGCCATCCTCGGCCCTCTCCGCGATCTCGACGAGGTCGCCTACCTGCGATTCGCGTCGGTGTATCGATCGTTCTCATCGGCAGACGATTTCGAACGCGAGATCGAGGCATTGCGCGCCCATCGCGAGGTCCCTACGTCCGGCTGATGACCGGGCGTCAATCGATCTGTCTTGACCCGTCGTTCACCACTCGGCCCGCAATCTGCACCCAGCCGTCAGCACTCCACCGGGTCTGGATGACCGAACCCTTTCCCTGCACGATGGTGAGGTCTCGGCTGAGGTAATCGGTGATGCGAACCGCGGCAGCGCCCGTCGCCTCATCCTCGGGTACGCCGAGGCCGACGGCGAACATCCGGGAGCGCAGCACGCCGTTGTCCCGGTCGGTCCACGTCCACAGGTAGTTCTCGACGTCGTCGGGGTAGTCGTCCGGTTCGGCGGCGAAGAGCTCGTCGGTCGAGTCGAGGTCATAGATCGCGAAATCCGGCGCCCACTCGGCACGCGCCCTCACGGCAACGACGTCGTCGTTGTAGGTGACCTGGACGACCCCGGCAGGCACGGTAAGGGTGTGGACGGGCCGGCCGATGTCGCGCAGCCACCACGACGCGCCGACGGTGGGATGTCCCGCAAAGGGGAGTTCGACCGCAGGGGTGAAGATCCTTGCCGTCGCGGTGTTCGCACCAGGCCCTGGCACATCGATGAATATTGTTTCGCTGTAACCCAATTCGGTGGCGATCCGTTGCCGGTCAGCGGGGTCGACCGTGCTCGCGTCGACGACGCCGAGCGGGTTGCCGAACTTCCCCTCCGGATCGGTGAAGACACGCAGCACGGTCACGTCGACGGTCATGAGCCCGATGCTACGACGCGGTGGAAGAGCGCAGCTCAGGTGGCGCTGCGCTCGTCGGTGCCCATCGCATCGAGAACCGCGGCGCGGGTGTCGACCGGGCCCGAGATCGTGCGTTCGCCGACGCCGTTGCGAAGCAGGCCGCGCAGCATCTCCTGGTCGTAGGTGGCCGGCTCGGTCGAGTCGATGAACCGCTCGACGATCTCGACGAACCGGTCGGGGTCGTCGTGGAACGGAAAGTGCCCGGAGCCCTCGAAGATCTCCAGCTGTGACCCCGGCATGGCGGCGCGCGCGAGCCGTGCGTGGCTGACCGGAATCACCGAATCCCGCGAGCCCCAGATCAATTGCACCGGTACCGATTCGGTCAAATAGCATCGGTCCAGCATGGTGACCACCTGGCCGCGCCAGTCGACAACCGCGCGCAGCGTGCGCGCGAACGCCGACGATGCTGTCGGCTCGGGCAGGTCCTTGAGGATGCGCAGCATCTGGGGCAGGTCGCGGCCGACCCCGGTCCTCCCGATCGCGAGACCCGCCACCCTTCCCGCTGCCTGCACGGCAGGTAAGACCATCGGCAGCCGCAGCACCGCAAGCGCTTCGGTGCCCATCGGCAATGAGGCGATCCGCAGCGCGAAGTTGACGTCCTTGGTCACGCCGCCGGCGCCGACCAGAATCAGCCGGTCCACCAACTGCGGGAATTGGTAGGCGAACTGCATCGCCACGCCGCCGCCGAGCGAATGCCCGACCACCGTCACCCGCTCGACGTCGAGGACGCTGAGAAGATCCCGCATTCCGTTCGCGTACGCCGCGACGGAGTAGTCGGCGCGCGGCTTGTCGGACTTCCCGTGGCCGAGCAGGTCGGGGGCGATCACCGTGAACCGTTGTGCGAGCGTTGATTGCACGCTGCTCCACGTCGTGGAGTTGTCGCCGATGCCGTGGATCAGCAGGATTGCCGGGCCTGACCCTGCGATCCGGTATGCGCGCCGGTAACCGTGGATGGTGCGGAACTGCAGGGTGGGCGTCAGCTCACGCACCGGCCGGAGATTGGCTTTTCGGGACTTTCGAGCTGTCATCTCGCCAACCTCGTCGTCGGACCGGGTGGCGGTCTAATGGCCGTCGTCCCCGTCTTGGAAGCCTTCTTTTCTCTTGTCCCTGCCCTGCTCTGCGAGAAAGCGTTCGAACTCGGCTCCGAGCTCGTCACCGCTGGGCAGATCCTCGTCGCGGGCCAGCAGTGATTTGTTCTCCTGGGCCTCGATGAAGGCATCGTACTGTCGCTCCAGTGCCTCCACCACTTGGGCGACCTCGCTGCTTCCGCCCACCTGTTCCTCGACCTTGGAGGCCACCTCCGCGGCGGCCTCGGCCAGCGCGGCCAGCGGTAGCTGCAGTGAGCCGGACTTGGCCACCTGGACGAGCAGCGCCTCGGCGGCCGCCGGGTAGTCGGTCTGGGCGAGATAGTGCGGTACGTGCACGGTGAAGCCCACCGCATCGTGTCCGTGCTGGGCCATCCGGTACTCCAGCAGGTTGGAGACGCTACCGGGGACCTGCACCTCGCCGACCCACGGCGTGTGGCCGGCGATCAGCTCCTTGTTGGTGGCGTGCGCTGTCAGCGTGATCGGGCGGGTGTGTGGCACCGCCATCGGAATGGTGCCGAGCCCGATCGTCTGCCGCACGCCGAGCCGCTCGGCCAGCAGTCGTACGGCCGTGATGAAGCGCTCCCAGCGGAGGTCGGGCTCCATGCCCGCGAGCAGGAGAAACGGGGTTCCGACGCTGTCGTGCAGCGCATAGAGGCTCAGCTCGGGTTCCTCGTAGTGGGTGAAATGGTCGGTCTTGAACGTCATCAGCGGCCGCCGCGACCGGTAGTCCAGCAGTTCGTCGATGGCGAACGACGCGACCAGTTCGGTTTCCAGCGAGTTCTTCAGGTGCTGCGCGGACAGCCGGATGGCGTGTCCGGCGTCCGAAAACCCTTCCAGGGCGTGGACCAGCACCGGCCCGCGCCCGTCCGTCGACGACAGCTGGGGTGCGGGGAACTCCAGCTCGTACATCCCGCTCTGGTCGGGTTGGTAGCGCTGGTCCGCTTTGTCTGGCTCTTCGCTGATCGGGCTCACCTCCTGGTAACGCCGCGACTTCCAGTGTCTCATCTGCCGCAGCGGGCGCTGTCGAAGTCCACGTGTAGCGGCCCCACGGCGGTGCAATCGGGCAAGATCGGTTCCCATGCGGGTGTCGGCGGTGCTGGTGGTCGGACTGCTGATGCTGACCGCCGGATGCGGCAACCCAGCAGCCCCGGCGCCGGAGCCCCACGTGACGAGCCAGCCGCAGCCAGCGACGAAGATGTCGGCCGCGCCGGTACCGCCGGACGCAAGGGTCGGCGCGCTGTTCCTCGGTGCGGGAGATCTGCACACCTGCACCGCGGGCGTGCTCGACTCCACGGGCGGCGATCTCATTCTGACCGCGGCGCACTGCGTCGCCGAGGACATCGACACCACGTTCGTCGCGGGGTTCTCCGACAGCGCGGACCCGGCAGACACGTGGCGGGTCGACGCGATCTACCTCGACCCTCGATGGGTGCAGAACCAGGATCCGTTGGCGGACTTCGCAATTCTGCGCGTGGCGCGTGACAGCGGCGGCACGGTTGAGGCAGAGGCGGGTAGCGGGCTGACGATCGGCACCACGCCGAAACCGGGTACCGAGGTCACCGTCACCGGATACGGGCTCGGTGTCGGGGGCGGACCGGTCGGCTGCAAGGCCGCGACGGAGTCCGCGCCGGGTGGGTTCCCGTTGTTGCCGTGCGGCGGGCTGGTCGACGGCACCAGCGGGGCGCCATGGACGACAGGGCCCGGCGGGTCGATCATCACCGGACTGATCGGCGGTCTCGACGGCGGCGGGTGCGACGAAAACATCTCGTATTCACCGCCATTCGACGACGGGGTCGTCGCGCTGCTGGCGCGCGCGGAGGCCGGTGGGCCCGCAGACGCGGCGCCAGCGGTGTTCGACGACGACTGTTGAGCACCGCGCACGTGAGGAGCAGATCGGGCTACGTGCGGAACTGGCTGAGCGCGCGAAGCTTGTTCATCACGTCCAGCGCGGCGACCTTGTAGGCCTCCGAGAACGTCGGATAGTTGAATACCGCGTCCACCAGGTATTCGACGGTGCCTCCACAGCCCATCACGGCCTGACCGATGTGCACCAACTCGGTGGCGCTGGTGCCGAAGATGTGGACGCCGAGCAGCTTCAGGTCTTCGGTCGAGACGAGGAGTTTGAGCATGCCGTACGAGTCGCCCGCGATCTGGCCGCGCGCCAGCTCGCGGTAGCGCGACACCCCGACCTCGTAGGGGATCGAGTCGCGCGTCAGGTCCACCTCGGTGGCGCCGACGTAGGACACCTCGGGGATCGAGTAGATGCCGATCGGCTGGATCTCGGTGATGCCCTTCACCGGCTCGCCGAACGCGTGGTAGGCCGCCAGCCGGCCCTGCTCCATCGAGGTCGCCGCAAGGGCGGGAAAGCCGATCACGTCGCCGACGGCGTAGATGTGGTCGACCTTCGTCTGGAATTGGTCGTCGACGAAGATCCGGCCTCGGCTGTCGATCTCCAGCCCGGCGTTCTCCGCGTCGAGGTGGTCGGTCTGGCCCTGGCGGCCCGCCGAGTACATCACAGTCTCCGCGGGAATCTGTTTCCCACTCGCCAGCGTGGTGACCGTGCCCGACGAGCCGACGTCGACCGCCGTCACCTCCTCGCCGAATCGGAACGTCACCGCCAGGTCGCGCAGGTGGAACTTCAGCGCCTCGACCACTTCGGGATCGCAGAAGTCCAGCATGCTGTCGCGTTTCTCCACCACGGTCACCTTGGTGCCGAGCGCGGCGAACATCGACGCGTACTCGATGCCGATCACGCCCGCGCCCACCACCACCATCGACGGCGGCAGCGACTTCAGATCGAGGATTCCATCGGAATCCAGCACCCGTGATTCGTCGAACTCGACACCTGCGGGACGGGCCGGCTTGGTGCCGGTGGCGATCACGATGAATTCGCCTCGGACGGTGGTCTTTTCACCGCGGGTCTGGTCGTCGACGCAGATGGTGTGATCGTCCAAGAACCGGCCGTGCCCGGTGTGCAGGTCGACACCGTTGCGCATCAGCTGGCTGCGCACCACGTCCTGCTCCTTGGTGATGACGTGGGTGGTGCGGGCCAGCAGATCCGCGGGTGTGATCTTCTCCTTGACGCGGTAGCTGGCACCGTACAGCTCGCGCTGGCTCATGCCCGTCAGGTAGACCACCGCTTCGCGAAGCGTCTTGGACGGGATGGTCCCGGTGTTGACGCAGACGCCGCCGAGCATTCTTCCGCGCTCGACGACGGCGACCGACTTGCCGAGCTTTGCCGCGGCGATCGCGGCCTTCTGCCCGCCGGGACCTGAACCGATGACGACGAGGTCGTACTCCAGCACCGAAGCCATATGTGAAGGTGTACGCCGATTGCGGCGATCTCGCATGCCGACGCGGGCAATATTCGGGTGAACAGCGCTGCCGATCGACTATGGAGGCCTCCTCCGCGCGCCTGAAAGCGGCTGGGACCAGCCGATGAGACGATGTCGGCAATGGTGGGCACGGTTCTGCGCGGGCGGCGGCTGCCGGTCGTCTGCTGCGTCACGCTGACGGCGGTGGCACTCGTCGGCGGATGTGCACGTGTGGTCATCGGCACCGCGCAGGCCGGGGACCCGCAGGTCCGTCCGAGCCGTCCGATCCCGGTCGCCGATCTGCTCATCGAGCCGAGCCGATTTCCTGAACGCTATCCGGCGGCCGTGCTGCCGTCGAAGGATGTGGATCGGGTGATGGGCGAAATCGACGGTGTCGCAGCCGGATCCGACGTGACACCGCCTGAGTGTGCGCCGTTGCCCGTGCTGACCGACCAGCAAGCCGCCGTGCAGGGAACTGACGAACGCAGCGGTGCACGGCTGACGGTCACGGTCATCCGGCCGGTGCCATCCGTTCGCGCCAGGGTCACACAACTCGCCGAGTGTTCGACGTTCACCAGTGCGGCAGGCGGTGAGGCAGGCGTGGTGTCGGAAGTGACGGTCGATCTGCGACCAGCGCCGCCGGTGGACGCCGATGACAGCTACGCCGTCGATCAGACCGTCACGCCGGAGTCCGACGACGAACCGGAAACCAGGACGCTGACGCTGGTCGCGCTGATCGAAGATGTGCAGGTGACTGCGTCGTGGCAACGCCGCGGTTCTTCGGCCGATTCAGGGGGCACCCAGGCGCTGGACACGTTGTTCACCGACGCGGTCCTCAAGGTGCGCAGAAAGATCCCGCGCTAGAGCGTCATACCCAGTCGCGCCTTCATCCCCAGCCACAGGGCGGCTGCCCGGTTTGTGAGCAGGCGGGTCGGTAGGGCAGTCGACGCTCATGGCATGACGACATCGCAATTCGACTTCCAACTCAACCGGCCGGGCGCGCTGATCGCGGCACTACCCGCAGTACTGGGCTTCGTGCCCGTGAAATCGCTCGTCTTGGTCACCATCGATCGCGGCGAATTGGGATGCGTTATGCGCGTTGATCTTTCGCCCGAGCTGTCCGACAGCGTCGGCCATGTTGCCGAGGTCGCCGCGGCAGCCCGCCCTGATGCGGCGATCGCGGTCGTCGTCGACGCCGAGGGCGCAGGCTGCCGGTTGTGCAACGACGAATACCAGGCACTGCACGATTCGCTGTCCGAATCCCTTGCCGGGTACGAGATCGAACTGATCGACTTCCACGTCGTGGACACGGTCGGCCCGCGCGGGCGGTGGCACTGCGAGGACGGCCGGTGGGGCACGGTCGATGATCCGTCGGCATCACCACTGGCGATGGCTGCGGTGCTCGACGGACGGCGGCTCTACGCTCGCCGCGAAGAGTTGCAGCAGGTCATCGAGATCACCGACGCCGCTGCGAGCGAGACGTTGGCGGGCATGCTCGCTGATGACGAAGACGCCGAGACCGACGCGGTCCGCGAGATCACCGACGCCATGGACGCGGCGGCGCGCGTCTCGGTGGGGGAGACGTTGTCGGATGCCAGCACGGTCCGGCTGGCGCGGGCCCTGACCGATCCGCAGATCCGTGACGTCTTCTACGCGCTAGCCGTCGGTGATGAAGCCGCCAACGCCGAGGCGCTGTGGGCGCTACTGGCCAGGACGCTTCCCGTGCCGTGGCGGGTGGAGGCGTTGGTGCTGTTGGCGTTCTCCGCCTACGCGCGCGGCGACGGTCCACTGGCGGGGGTATCACTGGAGGCGGCGCTGCGTTGCAACGGCACGCACCGAATGGCGGGCATGCTGGACACCGCGCTGCAATCGGGCATGCGGCCCGAGCAGATCCGCGAACTCGCCGCCACGGGGTACCGGCTCGCCGCCCGGCTGGGCGTGGAATTGCCGCAACGGCGCGACTTCGGCCGACGGGCCGGCTAGTTGCGTTGCGGCCTAGGCCGTTTGGCCCTTTAGACCTTTTCGACCTTCACGGCGTGGGCCATCTCGTGGGGCAGCTCGACCTGCTCATGGCCGGGAATCACGATCATGACGCCACCGTTGGGGCCCGTTTCCACGGTCACGCGCGCGTTGGGAACCACGCCGGCCTCTTTCAGCCGGGCGATGAGGTTGACGTCACCCTGCACGTGCTCGGTCAGCTGACGCACCACCACGGCAACGGGGAAACCGGCGGGCAGCTCGGTCAGCCGCGCCAGGTTGCGGTCCTCGGCGCCGAACGAATCGCCGACACCGAGCTCGGACAGGCCTGGGATGGGGTTTCCGAACGGTGACACGGTGGGGTTGTCGAGCACCTGAACCAGGCGCCGCTCGACGTCTTCGCTCATGACGTGCTCCCAGCGGCAGGCCTCGGCGTGCACTTCTTCCCACGGCAGCCCGATCACGTCGACCAGCAGCCGCTCGGCCAGCCGGTGCTTGCGCATCACGGCAACGGCCAACCCGCGGCCCTTGTCGGTCAGTTCCAGGTGCCGGTCTCCGGCGACGTGCAGCAGTCCGTCTCGCTCCATCCTGGAGACGGTCTGGCTTACGGTGGGCCCGCTCTGCTCAAGACGCTCGGCGATGCGCGCACGCAGCGGCACTACGCCCTCTTCTTCGAGGTCGTAGATGGTGCGTAGGTACATCTCGGTGGTATCGACCAGATCGTTCATGGGCAACCCTTCGTCACCCCAGAGTCTACCGGCCTAGCTGCGCGAATACGTGTTCTCCATCCTGCGCGTGTACCAGAAAGGCCCGCCGGCTTTCACCGGCGGGCCTTCTTGGAGGGGTCGTCAGCTGGCATAGGAGCGCAAGCGGTCGGCGCGTTCGCCGTTGCGCAGTTTCGCCATCACCTCGCGCTCGATCTGGCGGACACGCTCCCGAGACAAACCGAAGAGCTTGCCGATCTGGTCGAGCGTGCGGGGCTGGCCGTCGTCGAGTCCGAACCGCAGCCGGATCACCTGCTGCTCACGCTCGTCGAGCGTGGCAAGCACGTGGCGGATGTCGGTGTGAAGCAGTTCAGAGATGACGGCGTTCTCGGCCGACATCGCTTCGGCGTCCTCGATGAAGTCACCAAGTGGTGCTTCCTCGTCGCTACCGACGGGCATATCCAGGCTCACCGGGTCGCGGCTGTGCTCGAGCAGATCATTGATCTTCTCGACCGGAATGCCCGACTCGTCGGCAAGCTCCTCGTCGGTGGCCTCGCGGCCGAGGTTCTGGTGCATCTCGCGCTTGATGCGGGCGAGCTTGTTTACCTGCTCGACGAGGTGGACGGGCAACCGGATGGTGCGGCTCTGGTCGGCCATGCCGCGGGTGATCGCCTGCCGGATCCACCACGTCGCGTACGTGGAGAACTTGAAGCCCTTGGCGTAGTCGAACTTCTCCATCGCGCGGATCAGGCCGAGGTTGCCTTCCTGGATCAGGTCGAGCAGCGGCATGCCACGGCCGGTGTAGCGCTTCGCGAGCGAAACGACGAGGCGCAGGTTGGCCTCCAGCAGGTGACTGCGGGCCGCCTGGCCGTCACGCACGATGGCGGCGAGATCACGTTTACGGTTCTCGCCGAGGCGTTTACGGGTCGCCAGCAGATGTTGTGCGTACAGACCAGCCTCGATGCGCTTCGCCAGCTCGACCTCATCGGCGGCGTTCAGCAAAGCGGTCTTGCCGATGCCGTTCAGGTACACGCGCACCAGATCAGCGGCTGGACTCTGAGCATCCAGATCGTGGTCAATGCGGCTTAAAGTGGCATTTGCCATCAGGGCCTCCTGCTCGGCTCGAACTGTCAAGAACTTCAACGTCTTATTGCCTCGAAGAGTTCCCACGAACCGGCCGCTTCACACGCGTTGATCTGCGGTTTTGTCCCGATGAACTGAGAATCGTCTGAGAATACGGCTAGAACCCGCTCAGGAAGGAACGTCGCCCGTCCGATCGCCACCCTCGGGTTGCGGCGTCCGCGGCGCTCGCTGCTCGAGCGCGGGCCGTTCAGCGGTCGGAAAAAGCGGTATGCGGCGCGCCGCGTATCGGCGGGGTTCTTCGGCGCGCAGCGGCGGTCGGTCGTTGGCGATGAGCACCGCGATCCACGGCAACGGAATCGACGCGATGATGATCGCCAGCGAAACCAGACCGTTCTCCCATATGCCGTAGGCCACCGCGGCAAGGATCAACGCCGGGATGCGGAACGCCATGATCGTCAGGTACTTGCGTACCCGTTCACGGTGCTGCTCTTCGTAGGCGGGTGCGGCGGCGGTGATGAGGACTGGACGTCCGTCGTCGTCGAAACCCAGCTGTGGCTCGCTGCGTTTCATATGTCCACTGTTCCACACCTGAGCCCGGCCAAACCGATCGGTTTCTTACCGATGTATTGCCGGGCACAATGGGTCCATGGAAACCCAGACCATCGAACGCACCGACACCGACGAACAGGTCGACGACGGGACTGACAGCGACAGGCCGAAGTTCTTCCATTACGTCAAGAAGGAGAAGATCGCCGAGAGCGCAGTCATGGGTACGCACGTGGTCGCGTTGTGCGGCGAGGTGTTTCCAGTCACCAAGGCGGCCAAGCCCGGGTCGCCGGTGTGCCCGGACTGCAAGCGGATCTACGAGCAGCTCAAGAAGTAGCGGCTTCACCCTTCGGCGCCGCGGCCGTTGAGGGTTTTGCCTCCGGCTCCGAATTGCCGTTCAACGAATCCATCGAGTCGGCTGCCTTCTCCTCGAGCCACCACCTGAACCGCTTGGCGTGGGTTGCACCTGCCGGCCACTCCTCCTGGACGGCCGCATTCAGTTCGGCCCCGATCATGATCGCGAAGCCAAGGAAGAACGCGAAAAGCAGAAAGGCGATCGGCGTGGCCAGGGCACCGTACGTGTAGCCCGTGCTGGTGATGTACGTCAGGTAGATCCGCAGCCCGACCGTGGTGACCAGAAAGACGACGGTGGCCAGCACCGCACCGAGGACCAGCCGATGCGACGGCAGTGGTTTGGGCAGCGACACCCGGTACAGGAAGGTCACCGACACCACCAGTGCGAAGATGAGCACCGGGTAGTAGCCGAAGCGCAGGACGTTGTCCCAGCTTTCGGGGATCCGCTGACCGATCTTCAGCGGTCCCAGCGCGACGAGCGGTGCGGTCGCGATCGCCATCACGAGCATCACCACGTACAGGCCGAGCGCGAAGAAGCGTTGCCGCACAGGGTGTCTCAGCGGGGTCTGATCATGCGCCTCGGTGATGGAGTCGACGAATGCCGAGACCGCCGACGAGCCGGCCCACAACGAAATGACGAACCCGATCGACACCACCTCGCCGCGAGCACCCCTGACGATGTCGCGCACCGTCGGCTCGATGATCTCGGTGGTCACGTTCTCGGAGAAGAAGTGGCCGGCCGTGTTGATCAACTGCTGCTCGATCGCCGGCAAAGTCTCCGGGCCGAACAGCGGCGCGATGTATGCCAGGCTGCCGAGCATGCCAAGCAGCAACGGCGGAAAGGACAGCGCGCACCAGAACGCGGCCTGGGCGGACTCGGCGAAGATCGAATCATCCCAGCTCTTCGACAGCGTCCGTTTCGTGATATGCCAAATGTGATGCTTGGACGGCTTCTTCGGAGACTGGTCAGTCATGACCTAGCCAGCATTCCTGACGGAGTGCCTGCCTGCCCAGCCGGGACGGCAGGCGAGTCAGGCGTCGACCGGGTCAGCCGGGCTGGCTTCGATCACGGCGGCCAACTCGATGAGCTTGGCCTCGTGCTCGTTGGCATGGTGCTGGCAGAACAACAGCTCGGCGCCCGACGGCAGCTTTGCCCGTACGCGAGCAGCGGCGCCGCAGCGGTCGCAGCGATCAGCCCGGGTCAGTTCGGGGCTCATCAGAGTTGCGTTCATGGCTCCTCCGTCTCTGCTCGGTGTGCGACCGGTTGATACCCGGTTTCACGCATTTCCACTCTCTCAGACGCTTGGGGTTTCGGCGTTGTTCCCCGGCCGGATGCGGGTGTGTCGTTTTTCACGCTCAGCGAAGTTGCGGGCAGTGCATCGTGAGGAGATGCTTTTGCACATCTGTGCCGCTGACGAGTGGCGTGTTGCCGAGGATTTGGGTGAACACCGCCCCGCCTCCCTCGATGCCGTCGGCTTCGTCCATCTTTCGGCACCTGAGCAGGTACATCTGCCCGCCAACCGGCTCTATGCCGGCCGGCCGGATCTGCTGCTGCTGCATATCGACCCCGTTCTGCTGACCGCACCCGTCCGCTGGGAGCCCGGGGTGCCGTCCGATCCGGAGTCGATGCTCTTCCCGCATCTGTACGGTCCGTTGCCGGTGGCGGCTGTGACGAGCGTCACGCCGTATCAGCCGGGGCCGGATGGCTCGTTCTCACCGCTGACGTAGGCGTCGGCCTCGATCTCAACCAGCAACTCGGGTGAGATCAACGCGGAAACCTCGACCATCGACGTCGCCGGGCGGATGTTGCCGAATACCTCGGCGTGCACCGCCCCCAGCTCGCGCCACCGCGAGATGTCGGTGACGAACATCCGCGTTCGCACCACATCGGCCAGGGAGGCGCCTGCCGCGCTGAGCGCGGTCTCTATCCGGCGCAATACCTCGCGTGCCTGTTCGGTGATTGTGTCGCCTTGTGCGGTGGTGCCGGAGACGACGACGTGCGGCCCGATGCGCACCGCGCGCGAGTAGCCGACCTCGGCCTCGAACTCCGACTCGGACGACACGTTCTGGCGATCGATCACGTTACAAATTTAGTGCGGACTGTCGTGCTCGTGGGGACGACTACCTAGACTGGCCCACCGTGAGCATTCTGGTTGGCTTCGCGCCGTGGATCGTCTATTGGATACTCGTCGGCAACGTTCCCTTCGAGGCCGCGGTGCTGGTGGCGCTCGCTGTTGCCGTGGCGTCGTTCGTGATCGGACGCGTCAAGCGGACGCCGGGTCGCACGCTCGAAATCGGCGCCATCGGAACCTTTGTCGTGCTGGCGATCCTCACGTTCACGCTGAGCCAGTCGTTCATGGAGCAGTGGATGCAGCCGCTGAGCAATGCCGGCATCTTCTTGGTCGCGCTGACCGGGATGCTGCTCGGCCGGCCGTTCGTGCGCGAGTTCGCCGAGGTCGACCAGCCCGAAGAAGTGATCGAAAGCGAGACGTTCGACCGGATCACCAAGCTGCTCACCTGGATTTGGATCGGCGCGTTCGCCGGGATGACGGTGTCATCGGCGATTCCGCCGATCGTCTACGGCGACGCCACGATTCTCGACACCAAGACGCCGCTGTCGTTTCTCTGCTACTGGGTGATCCCGTTTACGTTGCTCGGTCTGGCTGCGCTGGCCTCGCGGGTGCTGCCCGAGAAGATGGGTCCCAGCGACGACGAGGAACGCAAGACATCGTTCGTCACGTTCGCCGAAGCCGAGATCGACCAGTTGATCTACGCAGCCACCGAAGCCGTCAACCGTGAGGTCGGAAAGAGCAAGGAGGCGTACGACATCCGGATCGGGAGCAAGGGGATCCCGCTGTCGGGCGATGAGACCCGCGAATCATGGCCTGCCACATACAAAGTCCGAGCGAAGCGGTAACAGCGGACGGGTCGGCGACATGACCGGCGACGTCATGGTGACGAAGCCGCTGGAACTTGCAAACGCAATCAATTCCGCGGTCGATAGTTGACTTGGAAGTTTGCCGATAGTTTGCTTGCACCAGTCATCGGGATATGGGTCGGGGTTTTTTGGGGGAGGACGAAGTGTCCCTTCGTGCCGGTAGTCGCGCTGCCTTGACGGCGCTGATCGCAGCGGTCGGCCTTTCAACGGCGGCCCTCGTGATGAGCCCGCCCGCCGCCGCCAAATGGGCGCCAGCCGAGCCGTGCGTCTCGCCGAGCGGTCTGACGTTGAACCAGCAGTACGGGTACTCGGCTTCGGTCGTCACCTCCGACTGCACCCAGATTCCCGTCGGCGACAACTGGGCGGTTTCGATCCCGTGGATCGTCGGCTCGAGTTTCGAGCAGAAGCCGTCCGGGTTCACGACCGACCACGGCACACCAGTGGACGATTTCCGAAAGAAACTTCAAAGCGTCGAATACACGGTCGACGCGGGGACGTCGCAGCAGGCAAACCGGTCGTTCCCCGGCGACAACAAGATCTGGACGGGCCAGCTACCGTCGGCGCCGGGTCAGCAGGCGATCAACACGGTCGGTCTCGGCTCGATCGATCCGCTACCGATCGGCACCCACACCGTCGCCGTTTCGTGGAAGCTGGCCGCTCCGCATTGCGACGGATTCACCGCCGACCAAGGCACGAGCTGCCTGCCGCAGGGCGAGACGGTGGTCAAGCGCATCACGTTCACAGTGGTGGACCCGCACGGCAGCACCGGTCAAAGCTAGGGAATCACCCCATATCTTGGTTGCTCGTTTGTTGTTAGCGTCGCGCGCATGTCTACTTCCTACGGCACCAAATTTGTGGGCGGGGCCGCGACGGCGGCCGCCATCGGACTGCTGATCACCCCTGCATCTGCCCAGGCGGCGCCAGCCGACTGCAACGGATATCAGTTCCCCGGGGGAACGGTGAGTCTGCACCAGTCGGGTATCGGCGCGACGACCACCTTCGACACCATCTCAGGCGGCACGCACGTCGACACCAAGGCGTTCACCGACTATCCCGAGGGCGGCGACATGCCCGGAACGGTGATCGGTGACATCAACGGGACCTCGATCACCTTGAAGGTCACCAGAGAAGGCGCCAACCGTGATTACGCGCCGCTGAACTTCAAGGGCGAGGTGGGACCCGATGATCGAGCCCACGGCACCGTCACCTGGACGGGCGGAGATGGTGGAACCTGGGACAGCATGGGGCCGATGAAGTGCATCCCCAAGCCCGCCGCGCCGCCGCCTGCCGCGGAGCCGGACCCGGTTGGCCCGGCGCCAAAGCCGCAGGAGGTCGCAGCACCAGCAGAGGCGGCCCCTGCGCCAGAGGAAGCCGCCGCGCCCGCGCCAGAAGAGGCCGCGCCGGAGCAAAATCAACCCTGTATCCCTGACCCCTTCGATCTGAACTTCCCCGGGGCGTGCTGACAGCAGTCAACAGCAACGAAAATCTGACATCTCGGTCGGATTGGGTTTGCCGCACCGCTGGCAGGGCAAACTTGTCGGACGACGGGCTGTGCGCGATTGGGGTGCAACGGCTCTTCGTCTACAGGGGGAGGTCACAGTGCTGCATGCTGTCAACGGGTCCTCATCTGGTTGTCCGCTCTGCGGCGGGCCTGCCGATGAGGTCGAGGTTTCGATAGATCTCTGGCGAGGCGGCGTCGAGCCACTCACCATCTGGGCGTGCCAGGACGCTGCATGCCAGGCCCACTACCCGATGGTGTCGCACAACCTCTGAGCTCGATGGTCGCTCAGTCGAGGTAGTCGCGCAGCACCTGGGAACGGCTGGGGTGGCGCAGCTTCGACATCGTCTTGCTCTCGATCTGACGGATGCGCTCGCGCGTGACGCCGTAGACCTGACCGATCTCGTCGAGAGTGCGGGGCTGGCCATCGGTGAGCCCGAACCGCAGCCGGACGACACCGGCCTCGCGCTCCGACAGCGTTTCGAGCACCGACTGCAGCTGATCCTGAAGCAGCGTGAAGCTCACCGCGTCGACGGCGACAACCGCCTCGCTGTCTTCGATGAAGTCGCCAAGCTGCGAATCGCCCTCGTCGCCGATCGTCTGGTCAAGGGAGATCGGTTCACGCGCGTACTGCTGGATCTCCAGCACCTTTTCGGGCGTGATGTCCATTTCCTTGGCGAGCTCTTCGGGCGTCGGCTCGCGGCCGAGATCCTGAAGCAGCTCGCGCTGGATACGTCCGAGTTTGTTGATCACCTCGACCATGTGCACCGGGATACGGATGGTGCGGGCCTGGTCGGCCATGGCGCGGGTGATGGCCTGCCGGATCCACCAGGTGGCGTACGTGGAGAACTTGTAACCCTTTGTGTAGTCGAACTTCTCGACCGCACGAATCAGACCGAGGTTGCCCTCCTGGATGAGATCCAGGAATGCCATACCGCGTCCGGTGTAGCGCTTTGCCAACGACACGACCAGGCGCAGGTTCGCTTCCAGCAGATGGTTTTTCGCGCGATCTCCGTCGCGGCAGATCCACGCCATATCGCGACGCTGCGCGGCGGGCAGCTTCTCACCCTTGTCGGCGATCTCGCCCATCAACTGCGTGGCGTAGAGACCTGCCTCGATCCGCTTCGCCAGCTCGACCTCTTCTTCGGCGTTGAGCAGCGCGACCTTGCCGATCTGCTTGAGGTAGGCGCGCACCGAGTCGGCCGACGCGGTGAGCTCGGCATCCTTACGTGCCTGCCGCAGTGCCTCGGATTCCTCTTCGTCCCAGACAAAGTCGCCAGAAGCCTTGTCCTTCTCGCTCGGCTCGGCGATCTCGTCGTCCTCGGCGGGCGCGTCTTCTGCGCCTTTGGCTTTGGCCTTGGCCTTGGCTTTGGTCTTACCGTCGCCCGCCTCGTCATCGTCGGCGGCATCATCCTCGGCTGCGTCGTCGACTTCGAGATCTTCGATCTCGACGTCCTCTTCGACGAGTACGTCGGGCTCACCGTCGAGTTCGTCGGTGGTCTCGAGTTCGTCGTCTTCGGCGCCGTCGGCCTTGGTGGTCGTCGGATCGGCCGCGGTCGCCTTCTTGGCGCGGCTACGCGGTGCGGCGCCGTCGCTCTTTGCCCGAGTCGCCTTGGCGGCAGGCCGGGTCTTGGCGGCTGCGGCCTTGGCCGGTTTGGCCGCCGCGGCGCTCTTCGCTGCCGTCTTCGTCTCGCTCGCGGCCGCTTTGGTGGCTCGCTTGGCTGGTTTGGCAGGAGCCGACCCATTGGTGGTCTTGGCTGCTGCGACCTTCTTGGCGGGCGTCTTGGTAGCGGTGCGCTTTACCGCCTTTGTGGCTGCTGGGCTGGCCTTTGTCGCTGCCACGTCACCCTTTCGGTTATGAGGATTTCGATGGCCGTTGGGGCATGCACCATCGAAAAGCGTCAGCTATGTCGAATGTGGCGTTGATATCTGCTCGGGATACTCGCCGCTTTCTCGTCGCGGCCGCCGTCGACCATTGTAACGACAGTGTTCGATATCGCCGCGTCGAGCGGCAAATTTGACACCACGGCGAGCCGTGAGTTCGACACTGTCGGGCGCGCCTACTTGGCAGTAGCGGTGACGTTGAGGTCCGAGGCCATCGCCGCGCCCACGATCCCCGCGGTATTCAGCAGCGTCGCGGGAACCACCGGCGTGCGGTTCTTCAGTAGCGGAATCCACTTGTCGGCCTTGCGGCTGATGCCGCCGCCGGCGATGAACAGATCCGGCCAGATCGCGTTCTCGATCACCACGAGCACCCTGGTGACCTCTTTGCACCAGCGCTCGTAACTCCACTCCTTGGCGTCCTTCACCGAGGACGCCGCGCGATGCTCGGCTTCCTTACCGCCGACTTCGAGGTGGCCGAACTCGGTATTGGGCAGCAGCACGCCGTTGTGGATCACCGCCGACCCGATTCCGGTGCCGAAGGTCAGCAGCACGATGACGCCGGTGTTGTCGCGGCCCGCGCCGAACCTCTCCTCGGCCAGGCCTGCGGCGTCGGCGTCGTTGAGCACGGTGACCTGCTGGCCGTTGAGCTCCTTGCTGAAGAACTCGCTGGCGTTGCAACCGATCCAACCCTTGTCGACGTTGGCGGCGGTGCGTACGACGCCGTCGGTGACCACACCGGGATATGTGACGCCGACGCTGTCCGTCCAGCCGAACTCACCGACGACGGCGGCGACGGTCTTGCTGACCGCATCCGGCGTTGCGGGCTGCGGCGTCGCCAGCTTGAAACGCTCACCGATCAGCTGACCGGTGTCGAGGTCGACGATGCCACCCTTGACACCGCTGCCGCCCACGTCGACGCCGAATCCTCGGTGCTGCGGCCCTCCGTTGGTGCTGGGATCGGCGGCAGGCGAATCGGTGGCGGTCATAAGCCCAACATTAGTGGCTCGACACCCTTTTGGAAGGGGTGCTGAGGAACAGTTATCGACAATTTGTGCTGCGATGAGCGAGTGGAAAACCTCGAGCTCGACCCGTCCGAACTCCGCTCGATCGCCGACCGGTTGGCAGCCGAGGCCGCCGACTTCGTGCGACGTCGTCGCGAGGAGGTCTTCAGCGGCGGTCCGCAGCGCGAATCGTCCGGCGACGCGGTGCGCGCCAAGAGCAGCCCGACCGACCCCGTCACGATCGTCGACACCGAAACCGAAAGGCTGCTGCGCGAGCGGCTCGCCGAGTTGCGACCGGGCGAGCACGTTCTCGGTGAGGAGGGCGGCGGACTCCCGGACGCTTCTGCGGGCCGGCCGACCTGGGTCGTCGACCCCATCGACGGCACGGTGAACTTCGTCTACGGGCTTCCGGCCTACGCGGTTTCGGTGGCGGTACAGATCGACGGGCTGTCGATCGCCGGTGCGGTGGCAAACGTCGTCGACGGCGCTGTGTACTCGGCGGCACGCGGTCACGGTGCGCATGTGCGGCGCGGCGCGGTGTCGGAGCCGCTACGGGCGAGCGCCGTCCGAGATCTGTCAATGTCGTTGGTGGGCACCGGATTCGGCTATGACCAGGAACTTCGTCGACGTCAAGCGTCGGTTCTCGCGCAGCTGTTGCCGCAGGTTCGCGACATTCGCAGGCTGGGTTCGGCGGCTCTGGATCTGTGTCTGGTCGCCGCGGGTCATCTCGATGCCTACTTCGAGCATGACCTCAACGCATGGGACTGGGCGGCAGGTGCCCTGATAGCGGCTGAGGCAGGTGCACAGGTGCGGGTGCCCGCGATGGGCGGTGCAAAGGGCGGCACGGGATTGGTCGTCGCGGCCGCACCTGGCGTGACCGACGCCTTTACCGCTGCGCTCGCTGCGGCAGGCGGCTGAGCCGTCAAAGCGCTACGGGTTCAACGGGATTCGGTCAGCAGGCAGTGGTGTGGATCTTCGAGATCAGCGTCGGGTCGGCGGGCTGGGTGGCCTCCGGCCGCAGGCTGGACAGCACTGCTTCTGCGTCGTCGCTTCGTGTCAGCTCGGTGAAATCGGTGCCGATCGCGAGGTCCACGGTGTTGTCGGGCCGCTGATCCTGATACAGCTCGACGCACGGGGCGACCAGCCAGACCGCGGCGGCGGCCGCGCGCCCACTCGGCCCGAACCGGATCTGCCCCTGGCAGGCCAGCGGATTGTTCGCATACAGCGGGTCGTTCTCGGCCGTCGGCTCTGCGAACCCGAGATCTCGCAGCTGCCCGGCCACCTCCGCGGCCTGACCGCCCTGGCCGCTCGCGTTGAGCACCCTGATCTTGGTGTCGGCCAGGTTGGCCGGACCCACCTCGGTCATCGACGCCCGCGTCACCTGCTCGCCGAGCTTGGACTGCGTCGGGTCGCTCGTGGTGTTGTCGGCGGGCCGGTTACATGCCGCGGCCTCGGTCACGTCCGGCGGGCGGTTGAGGACGACCACCCAGATGATCAGGCTCACCACGGCGAGCACCGCGAACATCACGATTCCAGGCATGAAGTTGCGTCGGCGGAACGGCCGACCCTGCTTGTCGAAGGCCGTGCCCTCTGTGATTTGAGCGACCACATGTGCACTCTAAATCCCCTGCTCCCACCCTTTGCGCAGGGCCGTCGCACAAATGTGATGTAAATCACACTTATGGATGAGCGAATCGGGGCACGAATCGTTTGGCGGATGCGTTCGACGCTGGTACAAAGCTCTGTCGCAAGGTTCACGGAGGGGACAAGAGATGGCTACCGACTACGACGCCCCACGGCGCACCGAGACCGACGATGTCTCCGAAGATTCACTCGAGGAACTCAAGGCTCGGCGGAATGAAGCTCAATCAGCCGTAGTGGACGTTGACGAGTCAGAATCCGCAGAGAACTTCGAACTTCCAGGCGCCGATCTGTCCGGCGAGGAGCTGTCCGTGCGGGTGATCCCGAAGCAGGCCGACGAGTTCACCTGCTCGAGCTGCTTTCTCGTGCATCACCGCAGCAGGCTGGCCAGCGAAAAGAACGGCTTGATGATCTGTTCGGACTGCGCGGCCTGAAAACGGGTCAACTGCGCAGCGCGGACAGAACCCGATCCGGACGACGACAGCTCACCAGCCAGTACGGGGTGGGGTCGTCCGGATCGTCGAGCACAACCAGCACCATCGGGCCGACCCAGGCCCGGTGCACGACGTAGGCGGCCGGATCCAGCTGTCGTCCCAGGGCAGCCGATTTCGCCGATCTTGGCACTTCTGCAGACCGGGAGATCACGCTGACCGGCAGGTGCGCGTCGCCGACCCACAGCTCGGTCCCTGCGGCCGGGGCGTCCGGTGCGCCGCTGACCACCCGCACCTCGGTCTTGCTGAACCACACGAGCACCGCGGCCGCGACGGGAAGCAGCACTGCGAAAGGAACCCAGTTGGGCAGGGCGCGCACCCCTTGATTGACTTCGAGGGCGATGAGCGCGGCCAACGCCAGGCCGGGCAGCCACCACCACCACGGCACCCACAGCCGTTCGGAATAGCGCACGACTTGCGGTGCTGCGCGCGTGTCGGACACGTCGCCAAGGGTAATCTGTGGCCTCGTGTCCACCCCATTGGCAGTCGTTCGTCTCGATCGCGACCTGCCGATGCCCAGCCGAGCCCATGACGGCGACGCGGGCATCGACCTGTTCAGCGCGGTCGACGTCGAACTGCCGCCCGGTCATCGCGCCCTCGTGCCGACGGGGATCGCGGTGGCCATTCCGCACGGGATGGTGGGGTTGATACACCCGAGGTCGGGTTTGGCTGCGCGCGTAGGGCTTTCGATCGTCAACAGCCCGGGCACGGTCGACGCGGGCTATCGCGGCGAGATCAAGGTGTCCCTGGTGAACCTCGATCCCGCGCAGCCCATCGTCGTGAACCGTGGCGATCGGATCGCCCAGCTGCTGGTGCAGCGGGTCGAGTTGCCCGACCTGGTCGAGGTGGCCTCGTTCGATGAGGCCGGCTTGGCTGGCACTTCCCGTGGCGACGGCGGCCACGGTTCCTCCGGCGGACATGCGAGTTTGTAATGGCTTTTGGACGACACTCCAGACCCGATGACAACGACGGCGATGTCGACGGCAATGTCCGACGTCGGCGACGTCGGCTACGACGCCGCCGAATCGGTCCAACCGCCGGGCGACGACGAGCTTGACGGCCCGTTCGATATCGACGATTTCGACGATCCCGCCGCGGCGACGCACGCCCGGCTCGACCTGGGCTCGGTGCTCGTCCCGATGCCAGAGGCCGGGCAGGTGCAGGTCGAGCTCACCGAGGGTGGTGTGCCGAGCGCGGTGTGGGTGGTGACGGCAAACGGCCGGTTCACGGTGGCGGCGTATGCCGCACCGAAAAGCTCGGCGCTGTGGCGGGAGGTCGCAACGGAACTGGCCGACTCGCTGCGTAAGGACACACCCGAGGTGCGCATCGAAGACGGCCCGTGGGGCAGGGAAGTGGTCGGTGAGGCTCCCGCGGGTGTCGTGCGGTTCATCGGTGTGGATGGTTACCGGTGGATGATCCGCTGCGTCGTCAACGGACCGCAGCAGACCATCGACCTGTTGAGCGACCAGGCGCGGGCAGCCTTGGCAGACACCGTCGTTCGTCGCGGCGACACGCCGCTGCCGGTGCGTACCCCGCTGCCGGTGCAGCTGCCGGAGCCGATGGCCGAACAGCTGAGGGCCGCCGCAGAGCAGCAAGCTGCTGCCGCAGCTGCGCAGCAACAGCAGGAACAGCAACCACCGGACGTGCAGCCGGCCGCGCGCCGCAGTGAGCACGGGTCGGCAATGCAGCAGCTGCGCACCATCACAGGCGGGTAGCCGCTCACGCGTCGAGCAGCGCGGCCAGACACGCTGAGCCGAGCACAGACGGCTCGACGCCCATCTCGACGAGCGTGACCGTCCGCAACGTCGCCCTCGGCGCGCCTGCGGCCCACTCCACCGCGACGTCGAGCGGATGCACCGGATCGTCGGTGGCGGCGGCGACGCCCATCGGCACGGTGAGCGTCCCCAGCTCTGCGCTGGTCGGCGCGACGTATCGCGACGCCGCGTCCATCGCGTCGGGCAGCGACGGCCATAGTCGGCGCCACGACCGCGCCAACTCGTCGGCAAGCCACGCCGGGCTCGATGCCCGCATCTGTGCGGTCGCCGACACCAGCCCGTCGCGACGCAGGACATCCGCCGAGTATCTGGCGGCCTGCGCGGCGGGTGCCGTCTCCGGTGAGCCCGTCCACGGCGGGAGGGCGGCCAGCACGGCGACGGCGCGGGCCGGATTGGCCAATGCCCAATTGAGCGCGACCGCGGCGCCGATGGACACCCCGCCGACCGCGATGGCGCCGATTCGCGCCGCATCGTCGAGTTCGGAAACGTAGCCGGCGATCAGCCGGTCGGGCTGCGGCGGCGGTGCAACGACGACGGCACCTGCCGCGCGCAGGGGTGCCGCGAACGCCCGGCGGATGTAGTCGTCATCGGAGCCGGTGCCCGGCAGCAGAACCGTCGTCACGCCGCGCAAATCGACCGACATAACCCGATCGTGCCGTGTGGCATAAATCACCGGCGTGGCGGGTAACCCCCAGCGTGGCATTGGGGAACTAACAGGTCTACCGTGGCGTTGGTTGGGGATCCACGGTGGATTCACAGATTGGCAGGAGACGCCATGGCTACGGCCGAAGGGTATCTGCGCCGGCTCACACGCCGGCTGACGGACGATCCCGAGCAACTCGATGCCGAGGAGTTGACCGAGGAAGCCAGCGGCACAGGCGCGCAGAAGGCGGTCGACTGCCAACGCGGCCAGGAAGTCACGATGGTCGGCACGTTGCGCAGCGTCGAGGCCAACGCCAAGGGCTGTGCTGGCGGCATCAAGGCCGAGCTGTTCGACGGCACCGAGGCAGTGATGCTCGTCTGGCTCGGCCAGCGTCGCATCCCCGGCATCGAGTCGGGTCGCACGCTGCGGGTGCACGGGCGGGTCGGCAAGCTCGAGAACGGCACCAAGGCGATCTACAACCCTCACTACGAAATCCAGAAGTAGTCGCTCGCCACGTACCGTTGATCTGTGTCCGATAAGCAATCCGGCGCTCAAGCCATCCTTGAGCAGATGGGCGGCATCAGCGGCCTGATCTATTCGTCGCTGCCCGTTCTGGTGTTCGTCCCCATCTCCTCGATCTTCGGCCTCATGCCCGCGATCATCTCCGCGCTTTCCGTTGCCGCGCTGATCCTGGTGTGGCGGATTGCGCGCAAGGAGTCCGTGCAGCCCGCCATCTCCGGCTTCATGGGCGTCGGGATCTGTGCCCTGATCGCCTACATCGTGGGGGAGTCGAAGGGCTACTTCCTGTACGGCATCTGGATGTCGCTCTTCTGGGCTGTGGCCTTCCTGATCTCCGTGCTGATCCGCAGGCCCGTCGTCGGCTACATCTGGAGCTGGGTCAACGGTCACGACCGCGGCTGGCGGAACGTGCGCCGCGCCGTGCTGGTGTTCGACGTCGCGACCATCACCTGGGTGTTGGTGTTCGCATCGCGTTTCGTCGTGCAGCGCCACCTCTACGACGCCGACGAGACGGGCTGGCTGGCCACTGCGCGTATTGCGATGGGCTGGCCGCTGACGGCGGTGGCCGCGCTGGCGACCTATCTGGCGATCCGTTCGGCCCAGCGCGCAATTGCGGCCAACGCTCCTGCCGCGGAGGAGGAAACCCCGGCGGCCGACGCCGAGGCCGAGGACGCGGTGCGGGAAACCTAGTTTGGCGGATACCAGCGAGCCCACCGACCGGCCGCTGCTCGCGGTCGCGATCCTGGCCTCGTTCGTGGCCTTTCTCGACGGCTCGGTCGTCAACCTTGCGCTGCCTGCCATCAACCGTGACTTCGGCGGGGGACTCGCGCTGCAGCAGTGGGTGGTGGACGGCTACCTGCTTGCCCTCGGCGCCCTCATCCTGGTCGCGGGGGCTATCTCCGACACCTTCGGGCGGTTGGTCGTGCTCAGGTCGGGCCTCGTCGTCTTCGCGGTGTCGTCGCTGATGTGCGCGTTGGCTCCCAACGGCTGGGTGTTGGTCGCCGCGCGCGGCCTGCAGGGCGTCGGTGCCGCATTCCTGGTGCCGAGCTCGTTGGCGATGATCAACGCGCGGTTCTCGGGCCCCGCGCAGGCACGGGCCATCGGCACCTGGACCGCTTGGACCGGAACGGCTTTCGTGGTCGGCCCGCTGCTAGGCGGGGTCCTCGTCGACGCGTTGAACTGGCGGTGGATCTTCGGCGTCAACGTCGTGCCGCTGGCCGTCACGCTGTACCTGACGAGCAAGCTCTCACAGGAGACGTTTCGGCCCGAGCGGCGGGCGAAGATCGACGTCGTCGGCGCGGTGCTGACCGCGGTCGGGCTCACCGGCGCGGTGTACGCCCTCATCGAGCAGCAGCGCCTCGGCATATCCCATCCGATGGTGCTGACCAGCTTGATCGTCGGGGTCGGCGCGCTGGTCGCCTTTCCGTGGTGGGAGCGCAGAACGCCGAATCCGATGATGCCGCTGGACATCTTCTCCGCACGCAACTTCGCCGTCGGCAATCTGGCGACCGTATTTCTCTATGCCGCGGTGTCTCTGGGCACCCTGATGGTGGCGCTGTTCCTCCAGGAGGCCGCGGGTATGTCGGCGACGCAGGCCGGCCTGGCCACGCTTCCGATCCCGGTGCTGTCGTTCTTCCTGGCACGGTGGTTCGGCACGTTGGCGGGCAGGCACGGCCCGCGGCTCTACATGGCTCTCGGCCCGCTGGTCGCCGGGGCCGGGTACCTGTTGATGACACGGGTGGACGAGTCATTCGATTTCTGGACCCAGCTGCTGCCCGGCCTCGTGGTGTTCGGGCTCGGGCTTTCGATGACGGTGTCACCGCTGACGGCGGCGATCCTTGCCGCGGTGGATCCGGCGCAGAGTGGCATCGGCTCGGCGATCAACAACGCGATCTCGCGCATCGCCGGGCTGATCGCGATTGCGTTCACCGGCGTGATCATTGGCGGCGCAATGGATTTCGCGGGCTTTCGGCAGGGCTCGTTCGTTGTCGCCGCGCTCTTCGTGACGGCCGGGTTGATCTCGTGGGCGGGCATCCGCAACGACGAATGCGACTACAGCCGGGTTTCGGTGAAGGAGGCGGCGCGGAGCCACGACCGGGCGACTCCGCCGCCCGCATACTGAAGACGGTGAGCGTCAGCGGTTCTGCGGGTGCAGCAACAGCTCGCGCAGCTCGTCCTCGACCTCGGTGACCGCGACGAACAGCAACTCATCGCCGCCTTCCAGCGGCTCGTCGCCCTCAGGCACGATCACCCGGGAGCCGCGCAGGATGGTCACCAGCGCCGCGTCGCGGGGCAGCGTCAGCTTGCGCAGCGGCTTTCCGCCCCACGGTGTGTCGACCGGAAGCGTGATCTCGATCAGGTTCGCCTGGCCGGTGCGGAACGCCATCAGGTGCACCAGGTCGCCGACGGCGACGGCTTCCTCCACCAGTGACGCGAGCATCCGTGGGGTGGACACCGCGACGTCGATTCCCCACGCCTCGTCGAACAGCCACTCGTTTCGCGGATCGTTGGCGCGGGCCACCACCCGCGGAACCGCGAACTCGGTCTTGGCGAGCAGGCTGACCACCACGTTGACCTTGTCGTCGCCGGTCGCGGCGATCACGACATCGAAATCCTCGAGGTGTATCGACTCGAGCAGGGTGAGCTCGCAGGCGTCGCCGAGACGCCAGTGTGCAGCCGGTATCGCGTCGACGTCGACGTGATCGGGGTTGCGTTCGAGCAGCGTGACCTCGTGGCCGTTCTCGATGAGCTCCCGCGCGATGGATCGGCCGACGGCGCCTGCGCCTGCGATGGCGACCTTCATCTACGCGCCCTCGCTGTCTTCGCTCGGCGGCAGCGCGGCCATGGCGAGGGCCTCGGCGATGTGTCCGGCGATGGCGGAGACATACACCTGGTCGCCCGCCTGGATGACCGTCTTGTGGTCGGGAAGCAGTCCGCCACCGAACCGGATCAGGAACGCCACCCTGCCGCCGGTGGCGGCCTCAAGCTCGGTCATCTTGCGACCCACCCACGCCTCGTGCAGTGCAAGCTCGGCCACCCCGACGTTGCCGGACGGGTCGCGCCATTTGGTGGTCTCGGTCTCCCTGGTGAGCACGTTGAGCAGCCGGTCGGTGGTCCAGGGCACCGTGGCCACCGTCGGAATGCCGAGGCGTTCGTAGACCTTCGCGCGTTTGGCGTCATAGATGCGGGCCACCACGCGCTCGACCCCGAACGTCTCGCGGGCCACCCGCGCCGAGATGATGTTCGAGTTGTCGCCGGAGGACACCGCCGCGAACGCAGACGCCTCCTCGATACCGGATCGCAGCAGAACGTCACGGTCGAAGCCCATCCCGAGCACCCGTTCGCCGGGGAATTCGGGGCTGAGACGGTTGAACGCCGTGCTGTCCCGGTCGATGACCGCGACATCATGGCCGATCCGGGCCAAGCCGTCGGCCAGCGATGCGCCCACCCGGCCGCATCCCATCACCACTACTCGCACCTTTGCGGTCCTCTCGGCATTTTTGTTCTGCGCACTGGAACGCTACCGCCAAAGTCGTCTGGGCCTACTCTTGGCTCTCGTGTCCAAGCTTTCGACCGCCGCCAGGCGGCTGGTCCTCGGCAGACCCTTCCGCAGTGACAGGCTCGCCCACACGCTGCTACCCAAGCGGATCGCGCTGCCCGTCTTCGCTTCCGACGCGATGTCGTCGGTGGCGTATGCGCCCGAGGAGATCTTCTTAGTGCTCTCGGTGGCAGGACTGTCCGCGCTGTCCATGGCGCCGTGGATTGGCCTCGCCGTCGCGGCAGTCATGCTGATCGTGATCGCCAGTTACCGGCAGAACGTGCATGCGTACCCGTCGGGCGGCGGTGACTACGAGGTGGTCACCACCAACCTCGGCCCGACATCGGGTTTGACCGTTGCCAGCGCTCTACTCGTCGACTACGTACTCACGGTGGCCGTGTCGATGGCATCGGCCATGTCGAACATCGGATCGGCGATCGCCTTCGTCGACCATCACAAGGTGCTCTTCGCTGTCGCGGCGATCCTCATCTTGGCGTCGATGAACCTGCGCGGAATGCGCGAGTCGGGTACTGCGTTTGCGATTCCCACATACCTGTTCATGATCGGCATCTACACCATGATCGGCTGGGGCTTCATCCAGATCTTCCTACTGGGTGAGCCGCTTCGCGCCGAGTCGTCCGGCTTCGGTGTGCATACCGAACACGGCGAGGTGCTCGGCTTCGCGATGGTGTTCCTGGTCGCGAGGTCGTTCTCATCGGGTTGTGCAGCGCTGACTGGCGTCGAAGCGATCAGCAATGGTGTGCCCGCCTTCCGAAAGCCCAAGTCGCGCAACGCCGCTACCACGCTCGCGCTCTTGGGCTTCATTGCGGTAACGCTGTTCATGGGCATCATCATGCTCGCCAAGGAGACCGGTGCGAAGGTTGCCGACGATCCCGAAAATCAGCTGATCGGGGCGCCGCCGGGCTACCAGCAGAAGACTCTCATCGCCCAGCTTGCGGACGCCGTCTTTCACGGGTCGCCCATAGGCCTCTACCTGATCGCAGGCGTCACCGCCCTCATCCTGGTGCTCGCGGCAAATACCGCCTTCAACGGTTTCCCGGTACTTGGCTCGATTCTCGCCCAGGACCGCTATCTGCCGCGGCAGCTGCACACCCGCGGCGATCGGCTTGCGTTCTCCAATGGCATCCTCTTCCTCGCCTTCGCGGCGATCGCGTTCATCGTCGCGTTCCAGGCTCAGGTCACTGCGCTGATCCAGCTCTACATCGTCGGCGTGTTCGTCTCGTTCACGCTCAGCCAGATCGGCATGGTGCGGCACTGGACGCGATTGTTGACCGTGGAGAACGACCCCGAAGTTCGGCGCAGGATGATGCGGTCCCGGGTGATCAACACAATCGGGTTCATCTGCACCGGCACCGTGCTGATCATCGTGGTGGTAACGAAGTTCATGGCGGGGGCGTGGATCGCGATCCTGGCGATGGGCGCCCTGTTCCTGATCATGAAGTCAATCCGCAGGCATTACGACGCTGTCGCGCGCGAGCTGGAGAAACAGGAGGCCGCCGAGGAGGGCGGGATCGTGCTGCCCAGCCGCAACCACGCCATCGTGCTGGTGTCCAAGCTGCACCTACCTACGATGCGCGCTCTGGCCTACGCGCGCGCAACCCGGCCCGATGAACTGGAGGCCATCACCGTCAGCGTTGACGACGGTGAAACCCGCCAGCTGGTGCACAAATGGGAGGACAGTGATATCTCGGTTCCGCTCAAGGTGATCGCCTCCCCATACCGGGAGATCACCCGACCGGTGCTGGAATACGTCAAGCGGATCAGCAAGGAGTCACCACGCACCGTCGTCACCGTCTTCATCCCCGAATACGTCGTCGGCCACTGGTGGGAACAGGTTCTGCACAACCAGAGCGCCCTGCGACTGAAGGGTCGATTGCTGTTCATGCCGAACGTGATGGTGACTTCCGTTCCCTGGCAGCTGAATTCGTCGGAGCGGCTCAGGAAGCTGGAACCGCACTCGGCGCCGGGTGACGCCCGTAGGGGATTCCTGGATTGATCGATGAACTCACACTGACCGCCGGGCCGCCTGCCAACGGGGGAAGTTGCGTCGCTCGGCACGAGGGCCGGGTGGTGTTCGTTCGCTACGCGCTGCCGGGGGAGCGGGTGCGCGCGCGAGTGGTCACCGACCACGGATCCTATTGGCACGCAGATGTTGTCGAGGTGATCGAAGCCTCACCCGACCGAATCGACTCGCTGTGCGAAATCGCGGGCGTCGACGGTGCGGGCTGTTGCGACCTTGCGTTCGCCACTCCGGAAGCGGCGCGCAGGCTCAAGGGTGCCGTGGTGGCGAATCAGCTGGCGAAGCTGGGTGGGTTTCACTGGTGCGACGAGTCCGATGCGTCCGCCGAACCGGTCGGCACCGGCGAGCCGACGGGATGGCGTACCAGGGTCCGGCTGGACACCTCTGACGACGGCCACGCGGGCTTCCACCGCTATCACAGCGCGGAACTCGTCACCGACCTGCGGTGCGGGCAGCTGCCGGACGCGGCGCTCGACGGTCTCGGCGATAACAGCTGGCCGCCGGGAGCGCACGTGCACGTCGCGCTCGACGACGACGGGACACGCCACGTCGTGCAGTCCGGTCCGCGTATCGGCAAGCGCACGGCGACCCGCGTCGTCGAGGGCGGCTACGAGGCGACGCAACGGGTCAACGGACGCGTATGGCGGGTGCCGGTGACGGCGTTCTGGCAGGCCCACCGCGATGCGGCGAGGGTGTACAGCGAGCTGGTTGCGCAGTGGGCGCAGCTGACCGACGGAATGGTGGCGTGGGACCTGTACGGCGGTGCGGGGCTTTTCGCCGCGGTGCTCGGCGACGGGGTCGGCGACGGCGGGCATGTGGTGACGGTGGACACCTCCCGCGGTGCCTCGCGGTCGGCGCGGGCGGCGCTGGCGGACCTGCCGAATGTCTCGGTGGTGACCGACTCGGTACGTCGCGCTCTTGCCGCGCAGCCGCGACGCGCAGACGTGGCGGTGCTCGATCCGCCGCGGGCGGGTGCGGGTCGCGACGTGATCGATATGCTCGCGGCCGCCGCTGTACCTCGGATCATTCACATCGGCTGCGAGGCAGCATCATTCGCTCGCGATATCGGCTTGTACCTGAGGCATGGCTATCAGGTGGAGGAGCTGAGAGTCTTCGACTCTTTCCCGCTGACGCATCACATCGAAAGTGTCGCGGTCCTCACGCTTTAGCACCGCGACACATTCGCCCCATCAGACCTGCGCAGCGGTGTGAGGGCCGAATTCGTTGGCGATGACGGTGACGCTGTTGGCCGGAAACCCGCCGCGGCGGGCGTGTTCGCGGATGGCGTCTTCGTCGTCGGCCTCGTGCACGCAGTAGATCTTGTCGCCTGCGACGTAGCTGGTGATCCAGCGGTACGGCACGCCGAGCGACTCCACGACGTCGTTGGACTTGCCCGCGATCGCCGCCAACTCCTCTCCGCTGAGGTCGGCTGCGCCGGGGATCTCCCGTTCGATGACATAGCGCTTCATGGGCTTCTCACTTCTGTGTCGATGTTGTCTGCCCCGGCGGTGCGCCGGGGCTGAACCAACGGTGCGCCGAGGCGTCGGCGCGCACATGGGGAGAAGTTCCCTATCTTGTCGTTCCGGCGGTATTTCTGCTGCTCGCAGGATGCGCGCGCACTACCATCGACGCTCGTGATGCTCGCCGACAGGGATCATCAGCTCGGCGAGATCATCGCCAGGGCCGACGATGCGCGGGCGGGCCGTGGCGGCATGGTTTTCGTGTCCGGCGAGTCAGGGGCCGGTAAGACGTCCTTCGTCGAGGCGTTCGTCGACCGGTGGGTGAAAGACGAGCGCACGCTGTGGGGGGCGTGCGACCCGCTGCCGACCCCGCGCCCGCTCGGACCGGTGCACGACATCGCGCACCGGCTTGCTCCCGCGACTCGGGCGGTGCTCGAAAGCGACCACTCCTACGAGATCTTCGACGCCGTCTACGACGATCTGCGTACCGCGCCGTCGGTGCTCGTGCTCGACGACCTGCAATGGGCCGATCAAGGCACCATCGACCTGCTGCGGTTCGTGCTCCGCCGCGTCGGGCAGACCCGTTCGTTGGTCGTCGGGATCTTGCGCGACGAGGAAGTCGGTGTCAGCCATCCGCTACGGGGGCTACTCGGCGACATGGCGCGAACACGGCGCGCCTGCTCGATCGCGGTGCCGCCGCTGAGCATCGAAGCCGTGGACCGGCTCATCGGTGAAAGCCCCATCGATACCGGGTGGCTCCATACCGTGACAGGAGGCAACGCGTTCTTCGTGTGCGAGATGCTGGAGCACAACCGAAGTTCGCTCTCCGAAACCGATTTGCCGACAACGGTTCGCGACGCCGTGCTGGCCCGCACGTCAGATCTCGACGCGGCCGCGTGGGATGCGTTGAACCTGCTTTCGTGCTCGCCGGGGGCGGTTCCCGACCGTCTGCTGACCGATCTCGGCGTCACGCTGCCCGCCCTGCGCGCGTTGTCCAATGCAAGCCTGATCCGGAGAAGCCCGCGCGGTGTGGCGTTCCGACACGATCTGTGCCGAATGGCGGTCAGCAGCGTCATTCCACCCGGTGCCGGGGTGGGTCTGCACCGACGGCTCCTCGATGCCTACGAATCGACATCCGACGTCGATCCTGCGGTGCTGACGCATCATGCTCTCGGCGCCGACGATGCGGGGAGGATTCACCGGGCCGCCTATGACGCCGGGATGACTGCGGCCCGATCCGGTGCCCACACCCAAGCCGCCGAATTCTTCACCCTCGCGTTGGAGCACGGCGGCCCCGTGACCGCCGACGACGAGGTGGACTTGCTGGAGCTGCTGGCATGGGAGTCCTACCTGATCGACAAGTTGCCCGATGCGATCACCGCAGGCCAACGAGCGATACGGATTCGACAGGAGCGCGGGGAGCCGGCGGCGGTCAGCGCCAACCACCATTCCCTGTCGGTGTACCAGTGGTACAACGCCAACCGCGATGCGTCGGAAGGTCATGCGACCGAAGCGATGAACGTGCTCGACGCCGAGACCGATGATGCCGCCCAACTCGTGCAACTGGGCCACGCGTTCGCCATGCAGGCCTACCTCGCGGTGCAGGCGAGCGATCTCGATCGGGCGAGCGGGTTGATCGCCCGGGCGCGCCAGATCGCGGAAGGTGCCGATGATTCCGCGTTGATGGTTCGCGTGCGGTTGATCGAGAACTACGGAGTGGTCCTCAACGGCGACGAGTCTGGCCGCGATGAGATCCTCGCCATTCTCAACTCCGCGCCCAAGCACATCGACGAGCTCTACTCGGGTGGCTGGAGCAACATCACGTATTTCGACGTCGAGCAGCGACGGCTGGACGTCGCGGCGGAGTTGCTCGACATCAGCGTCCCGTTGATGTACGAGCACGATCTGCCGATCTGCCGCGTGTGGCAGCTTGGTTCGCGAGCACGACTCGAATTGATGGTCGGCGAGTGGGACGACGCGGCTGCCGACGCCGACCGGGTCCTTGACGCGCCGAGCGCACCGCTGGCCCGAACCTGGCCGTCTCTGATTCGTGCTTTGGTGGCACTGCGCAGGCGCGGTACGGGCGTCGAAGCACTGAACAATGCATGGACGCTCGCGTGCCGGTTCGCTGAGCCGATCCGGATGCTGCCGGTGGCGGCCGCTATCGCCGAGATGTGCTGGGTCACAGGAGTTTCTGATGACCGCCTCGGCGAGTGCCGCGACCTGTTGAGCGGGGGACCCGTTGCAGGCCTCGAGTGGTCGCGCGGAGAGTTGGCGGTCTGGCTCCGGCGGGTCGGTGAATCGGTAGATGCGGACGCTGTGGCCGAACCGTACCGGTTGGTCCTCGAGGGTGCGCACCAGGCGGCAGCCGATGAGTTCCACCGCCTTTCGATGCCCTACGACGCCGCGCTGGCGCTGCTCGACAGCGGGAATCCCGACCTCGCGGCCCGCGCGCTGGACATTCTCGACCGACTCGGCGCCGACGCCGTCGCGGCGAAGGTGCGGCGCGATTTGAGGGCGAAGGGGCAGTCCGTCGTGCCTGCACGCAGACGGTCGGCGACGCTGGCCAACCCTGCGGGGCTGACGGCCCGCCAGGTCGACGTGCTACGCCTCCTCGCGGACGGGCTGACCAACGTCGAACTCGCGGATCGGCTGTTTCTGTCGGTGAAGACCGTCGACCATCACGTGTCGGCCATCCTGGCCAAGCTCGAGGTGAACAAGCGGCGTGACGCGGTCCGCAAGGCCCGCGAACTCGGGATCCTGGCGGATTCAGTTCCCGTTGAAGTGTCGCTGTAGCCGTCGCTGCCGATGGCTGAACAGAGCACCGATGCCCGCCGCTACGATCGGTGTCAGCAGCCGAAGGGGGCCGCGGAGTTCGAACGTGAGGCGATCGGAGACAACGGTTTTCGCGTCGCCGTCGGATTCCAGGGTGCGCTCATGCCGCCAGAGTCGCATTGACAGCATCGTCGACTCCTCGTGGAATCCGCGGCCTGGCCACAACTCGGCGATCACCAGGGCGTCGTAGTCGAACGGCAGCACGCCGAACAGTCGCATCCAGCAGCGCCCAACCGGGACACCTATCGGAATGTCGTCGACGGTCAGCGATTCCTTGCCGCGCGGCAGCGACATCGTCATCCACGGGCGCAGTTCGTCGTTGATGCCCTCCTGCGTGACGACGCGTGCCCATACCTGTTCGCGTGGCGCGTCGACGGTGCACCGCCGTTCGACGATCATGCGCCGACGTTAACGGGGCGCGATGCCGTTGGAGAGGTTACGTCTGTCGGCGCTCCTCGTGCCAGCGTTCCAGCAGGGCTGGGATCTCGTTGAGGAGGAAATCATAGAAGTCGCGCATTTGCGTGAGTCGGTGGTGCGCGAAGCCGCCGCTCGGTGCCTCCGCCACGCCTGCGTCAGCGGCCTTCTGCATCGCGGCGAGCACTTGATTCTGGTTGGTGTACAAGACAGCCCATGCGTTATCCCGCAGCCGGTAGTGATCGCGGCGACTAGCGGGTGCGGGCACCCGCTCGACGAGGCCTACCGACATCAGCATCTTGATCGCGCCGGAGATCGCGCCGCCACTGGCCTTCAGTAGGTCGGAAAGATCACCGGCCGTCGTGGTCGGCTGCTCGGTGAACAACAGCGCGGCCAGCACCCGAGCGGTCATGCGCTGTAGCCCGTGGTTGGTCAGGACGAGCGCGAGTTGCTCGGCTGCATCCTGATGAGGGCCGGCAGACATCACGATCCTTTGTGCCTTCACTAATCTCTGAAACTTCAGTATATTCCATGACGGCGCTCCGGGAAGTCTGGTCGGAACTCGAATTCGCGCGTCGAAAGGTTTGACCGGGCCATGGAAACCGATGTGATCAGTGTTCGCGGGCTGACGTACAGCTATCAGAAGGCCACCGAACCGGCAGTGCGGGGGATCGACTTCACTGTTGGTCGCGGCGAGATCTTCGGCTTCCTGGGGCCGAGCGGGGCGGGCAAGTCCACGACGCAGAAGCTCCTCATCGGCCTTCTGCGTGGCCATGGAGGCGAGGCCACGGTGTGGCACAAGGACCCGCTGGCGTGGGGACCCGAGTATTACCAGCGGATCGGCGTGTCCTTCGAGCTGCCGAACCATTACCAGAAACTCACTGCTCTGGAGAACCTGCGGTTCTTCGCATCGCTATACGACGGCAATACCCTCGATCCGCTGGTTCTGCTGGACATGGTGGGTCTAGCGGATGACGCCGACACCCGAGTTGGAAAGTACTCCAAGGGAATGCAGATGCGGCTGACGTTCGCGCGGTCACTGATCAACGAGCCGGAGCTACTGTTCCTCGACGAACCAACGTCGGGCCTGGACCCTGTGAACGCCCGCAAGGTCAAGGACATCATCTTGGGTCTGAAGGCGCGTGGCCGAACCGTGTTTCTGACGACACATGACATGGCTACCGCCGACGAGCTGTGCGACCGGGTGGCGTTCGTGGTTGATGGTCGGATCGAGGCGCTGGATACGCCTGCAGAATTGAAGATCGCACGTGGGCAGCGAGTCGTTCGCGTCGAGTACCGCGGAGAGAACGGCCGGATCGAGACAGCCGACTTCCAGATGGACGGCCTTGCCGACGACGCCGCGTTTCACACGCTGCTGCGCGACAAACACACCGAGACCATTCATAGCCGGGAGGCCAGCCTCGACGATGTATTCGTCGATGTCACAGGGCGACGGTTGTCATGAGCCGGTTGATGAGCGCGCTTCGCCTTGAACTGATGCTTCAAAGCCGACAGAGATTCCTCTACGCGGCGATCTTCTCCGGACTCATCTGGCTGTCGGTGCTACTGCCCATGCCGCGAACTCTGCGCCCGATTGCGGAGCCGTACATCCTGTTGGGCGACACGTGCATCATCGGGTTCTTCTTCGTCGCAGGCACGGTGTTCTTCGAGAAGCAGGAGCGCACTCTCGGCGCCGTGGTTTCCACTCCGTTGCGGTTCTGGGAGTACCTGGCCGCGAAGCTGACCCTTCTCGTGTTGATCTCGCTGCTGGTCGCATTCATCGTGCCGACGATCAGTAGCGGGTTCGGCTACCGCCCTTTGTCGTTGGCGGTTGCGGTGGTGCTGGGGACGCTGCTGATGCTGCTCGTCGGGTTCACCACGTCGCTGCCGTTTGCCTCGATCAGCGACTGGTTCCTGGTGGCAACGATCCCACTCGCGGTGATGACTGTTCCTCCAGTCCTGTTCTATTCCGGCGTGTGGCCGAGCCCGCTGGCGTACCTGATCCCCACCACCGGCACGCTGCTGCTGTTGGGTGACGCCTTCGGTCAGGGTGATCTCGAGTTGTGGCAGGTCGGCTACGCGGTGGCATACCCGGTGCTGTGTGTCATCGGGCTGTGGTGGGCGGCCAGAGCCACTTTCGTGCGCCACGTAGTCGCGCGGTCAGGGGGTTCGTGATGACAACTTTCGGCGCAAGAGCACTGGTTGCATTTGGCCGCAATGATATTCGAGGTACATATCGAGATCCGTTGTTGGTGATGATCGTCGTCGCCCCGATCATCTGGACCACCGGCGTCGCGTTTCTGACCCCGCTGTTCACCGAGATGCTCTCCAGGCGTTACGACTTCGACCTCGTTCCCTACTATCCGCTGGTGCTCACGGCCTTCTTGCTCCTGACGAGCATCATCATCGTCGGCGGATTGGGCGCCTTCCTGGTCTTGGACGAGGTCGACGCAGGCACTCTGGCCGCGCTGCGCGTCACGCCGGTTCCGCTACGTGATTTCTTCGCTTATCGCGCGGCGACAGTCGTCGCTGTGACAACGGTGTACGTGGTCGCGACGACTTCACTGAGCGGGATACTGGCGCCCCGGATGCTTCCGGCACTGATCCCGATTGGGTTGCTTTCAGGCCTGTCGGCTGTCGTCTGCCTGCTGCTGATCGTCGCCGTGGCAGGCAACAAGATCCAGGGCCTGGCGATGTTGCGCGCACTCGGAATGCTGATCGCCGGGTTGCCGTGCCTGCCGTGGTTCATCGACTCCGCCTGGAACCTCGCGTTCGGCGTTTTGCCGCCGTATTGGCCGGCCAAGGCGTTCTGGGTGGCGAGTGACCATGGCACCTGGTGGCCGTATCTTGTTGCCGGCGTCGCGTACAACCTGCTCGTCGCCTGGCCGCTGTTCCGCCGCTTCCTGACGAAAAACACTTGAGCGCACTACCTGCGGTGGCGCTGACTTGCCACAGGGGAGTACGGCGTCGGATCGATGTCGGGGCGGCGGCCGTCGATCAGGTCGGCGAGCACGCGAGCTGAGCCGCATGCCATGGTCCAGCCGATGTGTCCGTGGCCGGTGTTGTAGAACAGGTTGTCGTGTCGTCCGAGGCCGATCAGCGGCGGCCCGTCGGGGGTCATCGGCCGCAGCCCCGTCCGGTAGCGCGCGGTGTCCCAGTCGATCGCCCCGGGGAAGAGCTGCTCGCCTGCGGCGATGATGCCCGCGTAGTCGGATGGGATCGAGCTTCGGTCGTAGCCAACGAATTCCGCGGTTGCCGACATTCGGATGTCGGCGCCGAATCGCGACCATGCTATCCGGGACCGTTCGTCTATTCCCCCCACATGCGGGGCGTGATCAGGATCCTTGATCGCCGCCGTCAGGCTGTAACCCTTGGCCGGATAAATGGGAATCCGAACGCCCATGGTGCGGGTCAGCAGGGGGCTTGCTGCGCCTGCGGCCAAGACCACGGCGTCTGAAGCGAGGCGGCCGTCGGTTGTGGCGACGCTGGTGACGCTCGATCCGTCGGTCGTCATTCCGGTGATGGTGGTCGACAGGTGGAACTGCACATGAAGCCTGCGGCAGGTTTCGGCGAGTGCGACGGCGAACCGTTGCGGGTCACCGGTCCCGTCGGAGGTGTCATGGACCGCCCCGACAAATCGCGCGCGGCTGCGACTCAGCGCGGGTTCGACGGCGGTGATCTCGTCGGGATCGAGAATCCTCTGCTGCCGGCCGTGGTCGCGGAGCAGCACCGAATTACGCTCAGCGATACGTAGTTCCGATTCATCGCGGTACAGGTAGAGCACTCCGCTAGCGGTGTGACAGAACTGGAGACCCTCCCGATGGGCGAGTTCATCGATGAGTTGTTGGCTGTAGCGTGCAAGCGAGAGTTTGGCAAGTGTGTTCGCCCTTGACCGCGACGGCGTGCACTCCCGCAAGAACCTCAATCCCCACCGGACAAGGTCGGCGTCGGCGCGGGGCTTCACTTTGATCGACGCGTCGGCCCCCAGTAGTGACCGCAGAAGCATCCGCGGCGCCGAGGGGGACGCCCACGCGTAGGAATGGCCGGGAGAGATCAGCCCGGCTGTACTGGCGCTGGTATCGGAGGCGACGCCGGAGCGGCGGTCGTACACGTGCACCTCGTGGCCCCGTTCAGCCAGCGCGTGCGCTGTCGCCACACCGACGACTCCGGCGCCGAGTACTGCGATCTTCACAGGGTGGGCTCCGGGTCGGAGTCGTTGTCTCGCATCACTTCCTGTACGTAGAAACGCCATCCCAGGAAGCCGACCCACAGGGTCACGGCGATCACAAGTGCGGAAACGCCGTAGTAGAGCAGGTAGGCGATCATGCTGGTTCTCCTATATCGACGAGTGCAGGCTGTCGGCGGCGTGGATAGCGGTCGGAGGTGACTGCCGCGATGACGGTGAACACGACCAGGTTGGCCAGCACGCCGGGAATCAGACCGTCCTCGAGTCCGAACGGACTGTCCAGCCCCCACTGCCAGACCGCGGTGACAACGGCGCCCGTGGCGATCGCGGCGAGTGCCGCTGGGGCAGAACGGACGCCGAACAGCACGGCGCCGAAGAGGGGAACGATGATGGTAGGCGCCCACAGCGCGTAGCTGTAGAGCAACGCGTCGACGATCGTGGGAACGCTGAGCGCGAAGATAGTCGCGGCTGCGCCGACGAGGACGCTGGTCGCGCGCTCGACGGTCAGTCGCCGGCCCGGAGCGAGGCCGGCCGGGCGCATCGGTTGGTAGATGTCTTTGGTCAGCACAACTGCGGTTGAGTTGAGATATGAACTGGCGGTGGACATTACAACGGCCAGCAACGCCGCGACCACCAGGCCGAGAATGCCGATCGGCATCAAGTTCATCACCACCGTCGGCAAAGCCTCGTCGGTCTTGATGTCGGGATACAGCACGAGCGCAACGAGCCCGATCGACGCCGAGATGAAGTAGAAGCAGAACGAGAAGAAGCCCGCCATGGTGAACCCGATTCGGGCATGCCGGGAGTCGGGTGTGGAGAAGGTGCGCTGCGCGTACGGCGGTACCAACGTTTCTCCCAGAAGGAGCGCGCAGAACAACGTGAGGAACTTCAGTGCGCTGTAGTCACCGAGCAAGGTGAGGTGCGAGGCGGGGACCTGGTCGAGCAGCGCGGTCGGGCCGCCGACTGCGTGCAGGCCGATCAACAGTGCGACCGGGAGGAAGACGCCCAGAAATACGAACTGGAGCATGTCGGTCTGGATGACCGCCCACGCGCCACCGAAGGACGAATACAGCACCACAATGCCCATGCCGATGAGCACCGCGGGCACGGTGGGAACGTCGAGGGTGGCGTTGACGATGGTGCCGATCGCCAGCGCCTGTGCGCCGAGAATGCCTGCACACAGAGCGACCGAGAGGATGCCGGTCACGATTCGGGCGGGCTTTCCATAGTGTTCGCACATCACGTCACCCAACGTGTGCGCGCCCGCATAGTTCTTCAGTCTGGGAGCGACGAACAAGCCGACAAGCACAGTCTGGATGCCGAAGGCACAGAAGGCGAACATATAGACATATCCGTCGCGCATCGTCGCACCGGCGATCCCGATCGATGCGCCTCCCCCGAGGAAGGCCGCGGCGAGGCTGCCGAAGAAGACCGGCCAGACGATTCGGTTCCCCGCGACGGCGAAGTCGTCCGGGTTCTTCACGCGCCTCATGGTCTGAACGCCGATGAGAATCAGCAGACCGAAATACGCCGCGAGCAGGGTCCAGTCGAGAGGTGTCATATCAGCTCCTTGACGGGGATCGCTAAATCGTATTGACCGGACGTGATCGACGTCACTAAGCAAAGCGACTAATATTTCTGCTCTACAGCGCTACTTATTAGGCGGAATGCCTAATGGATCGGCAGTGAGCAGATGCTTGGACAGGCGTTGGCCCGGCAGATCGCGAATGAGATCACTGATGTGATCGGGCACAACGTGCTGATCACGGACGAGGCCGGAATCGTCGTGGGTAGCGGCGACGAGTCGCGGATAGGGCAATTCCACGAGGCGTCAGTCGAGGTGGTGCGTACCCGACGCACGATCGCCCATTCCGCAGACGACGTCCATGATCTCGTCGGAACGCTGCCGGGCGTCACGATTCCGCTCATCATCGGCGACGTGGTGGTTGGCACGATCGGGTTGTCGGGCTCGCCCGATGAAGTCGTCCAGTTCGGCCTCGTCGTCAAACGCCAAACCGAGATCCTCATGCAGGAGGCGGCCAGGATCGGGACGCGGCTGATGCACGAACGGGCCACCGCCGAGTTGTTGAGAGAAATCTGCGAGTGGCACCACTCCCGAGTGCCGAAAGCGCAACTTCTGCAACGCGGCCGCACACTCGGTCACGATCTCGGTCGGCCCCGCCGGATCGTACTTGTTCAGTGGGCTGATACATCGCGAACCGACGCCGACGCCGGGTACGCCATCCGTCAGGTCGAAGAAGTCTTTCACTCGGCCGATAATCTCATCGCACCGCTCGCGCGAATGGTGGTCGCAGTGGCGACGCCCGACAACGGAGACTCCGTCATGAATCTCTGCCAGGATTTGGTTGCGGCGGCGGAGGGGCGTGACTTGGATGTTCGTGTCGCAATCGGATCTACAGGATCAGGGATCGGTCAACTGAATATCGCCGCGCGAGATGCTTTCGACGCGCTCCAGTTGGGACCGATTCTGCAGCCAGGTAACAAGATTGCCCAGATCGAAAACATGCGACTGCATCAAGCACTTTCGGTGGTGCCAATAGACTCCCGGACCCGTCTCATCGACGGACTGCTGTCGCCGCTACTGGAAGATCGCGAGTGGACGACGTTGCGTGCGACGCTGATCGCCTGGGGCGACAGCGCATTCAACACAACGAGAGCGGCCGAGCGTCTTCATGTCCACCGAAATACGCTGATATACCGACTCGACAAAATTGCGCGCTCGCTGGGGCGGACGCTCGATGAACCCGGGTTAGCGGTCGCGCTATACGTCACCTGTGTGATCGATGAGTTGTGGCGCGAAGTGCCACGGTAGCCTCCGCCGCCGCGCTCAGGCCCACACGAAGTAGCGCAGCCACAGGTACACCGCGGACAGCGCGATGGAGACCGTTGTGATCAGCAGCCCCTTGCGGGTGAATTCCCAGAAAGAGATGGGATGGCCTGCGCGGCGGGCGATCCCGAGCATCACCACGTTCGCACTGGCTCCAACTGCGGTGAGGTTGCCGCCGAAGTCGGCGCCGAGGGCGAGGGCCCACCAGAGTGCATCCGGATTGGCGATGTCAGTTACTTTTGACGCCAACTCGCTCACGATCGGTGTCATGGTCGCCGTATAAGGAATGTTGTCGATCACACCGGAAACCGGCGCGGACACGCCGAGTATGAGCATGACGGTGAGCAACCCGTTTCCCTGAGTCAATTCAGTGGCAGATCGAGCGAGTTGTTCGACGACGCCCGTCTTCACCAACGCGCCGACCATGACGAACAGACCGGCGAAGAACAGCAGCGTTTCCCATTCGACGCTGGCCAGGTAGTCGGTTCGCTCGAGTCGGGAGATCAGGACCAGGACGCCGGCTCCGAGCAGCGCGACGACGGACGGCTCGATGTGCACGACGGAATGCAGAATGAAGGCGGCGAATACCAGGATGAGAACGACGCCACACTTGATGAGCAATGACGGATCGCGGATGGCTTCGCGCTCGTTGAGCGTCATCACATCGGCTACTCGCGAGGGATCGACATCGAACGAGCCGCGGAAGATGATCGGTATCAACGCGATGAAGACGGCAAGCACAATGAGCACGATCGGCGACATGTGCACCAGAAAGTCGTTGAACGACAATCCCGCCCGGCTTGCGATGATGATGTTTGGGGGGTCGCCGACCAGGGTCGCCGCACCGCCGATATTGGAGGCGAGAACCTCAGCTATCAAGAATGGAATCGGGTTGATGTCGAGCCGGTCGCAGACCAACAAAGTGACGGGCGCGATGAGCAGGACCGTGGTGACGTTGTCCAGCAGAGCCGACGCGAACGCGGTGACCAGTACCAGCAGGATCATGATCCGCAGCGGCTTGCCGTTGGCCCGCTTGGCGGCCCAGATCGCCACGTATTCGAAAACACCGGTCTGCCGCAATACGCCGACGATGATCATCATTCCGAACAGCAGGAAGATGACATTCCAGTCGATGCCGGTCTCTTGGTGATAGAACGCGTCTTCCGCGTTGAGGATCCCTACCGCAAGGATGATCCCCGCGCCGACGAGGGCGACAAGGGTTTTGTTGATCCGATCGCTGGCGATCAGCGCATACGCGACAACGAATACGGATATCGCGAGTAAGGCCATGCTTTCAGCGTTTCACAGCTGCGGCCAGCAGGCGCGCCGCGGTGATCACCCCGAGCAGTTTGCCGTCTTTGACGACAGCGATCAGCGGGCTGCGCGACCGGGCCATCAGGGCGGCAACCTCGATGATGGTGTCGTCAGCATTCGCCGACGGGACGTCTTGCAAATGCTCGGGCAGTACGTCGCGCACCGACTTGCCTGCCAACTTCTCGGCGGCTTTGTCGGCCCACGACTCGTCGATCACGCCCGCCAGTGATGGATCGTCCTGAACGTAGGTGGGCACGATGAAGCGCACCACCTGGGAGGCGGGCAGCACGGCGTAGGGCTGCCCAGAAGAGTCGGTGACGACTATTCCCGGCAGCTGGTGCTCGGCCAGTGTGCGCGCTGCATCCAGCGCGTTGGTGTCCGCGGTTACCACCGGGAACTCCTCAACGAATTGTTCTGCGTGCATGTCAGCACCATACGGCTTGCCGAGACACGTCTGCGCTCTCCTTAGCTGACCAGATCTCGACGGTGATAACCGACAAGCCCCAGCGCGATCAAACCGCAGGAGATCGCGATGAATGCGCCGGTCGCCGTCCATTCCGGTGGCGTGTCCGGAACCGGCGCGAGATGTGCGAAGGGGGACATGTCCACCGCCCAGCGCGGAGCGCGAATACTTTCCGTGACAACGTTCAGCAGGAATCCGCCAACAACGGGCAACGCCCCGATCGCCACCACACCTGCCGGTAGCCAACCCACCGCAAATGCGGCGGCTCCCGCCGTGAGCAGGGCGATCGGCATCGAATTCAGCGCGCCGGTCAGCGCTGCGCCGAGGGTGAATGGGGCACCGGTGATCACCGTGCCGATCCAGATCGCGACCCCTGCCAGCAGGTGCAACAAGGCAACCCCCGCGACGACCGTCGCAATCTCGCTGCATGCCAGATGTATCCGCGATAGCGGGGCAGACAACACCAATGTCCAGCGGCGGGCATGCTCGTCGGCGACCATAGCGGCGAGACGGGTCGCGGCGTAGAGGCCGGTGGCAATGGGCAGCAACGCGAAAAGTGCTGCGGCCAACCCCTTTGCCGAATCGAGGCCTGCGAAGCCGGCAGATGAGGCCAGTTCCGCGAACCGCGGATTGCTGTCGAAGAACTCGAGAATCGACGCGATGAGCGCTCCCACGAGGAGGAAGTACGCCCCTACGCCGACCGACCACCCGATGGTGGGTCGGATTGCCCGGCGAATCGCGAACCCTTCGGCCGACTTCAACAGCGGAGTCCGTGGTGCACGTCGAGTAGCCACCTTCACGAGCCCGCTGCCCACATCCCGATATCCGGCCGCGAAGACACCGGCCACCATGAATCCGACTGCCAGGACCGCGAGGATGACGAGTGGCGCAGCCCGGTTATCTGCGTACGGTGCGGCAAGGGCGGTGAGCCCGAACGGGGTTGTCCACGCCAACCATGCGAGCTGAGGCACGCCGTCGGCCAGCATCCGCACCCCGAGCCAGACACCGAGCAGACCCACGGTGACGCCGACGGCTCCCGATCTGGTCGGCACGATCTGTGCCGCGAATACGGCTGCGCCTGCGAAGGTGGCGGTGACACCCAGGACGGCGGCCGTATAGACCATCGCACCGGTGGCGTCGGTTCCCGCACCCACCAAAGCTGCGCCGATCCCCACTGCGATGAGCGTGGCAGCGATGGCCAATGCAGCCACAGCCCGCACCACCACGTCGAACACGCGAACCCGTCCGGCAAGCAGGAGATCTAGGCGACCGGCATCCTCTTCGCCGCGAGTTATGCGGATGGCCGACAGAAGGATCCACACGCTCGATAGCACGAGAACCGGCAGCCCGGTGCGCCACACGGTGAATCCGCCCGCATCGTCGAGTGCTGCCGGTGTTCCGAAAAGAACTCGGATAGCCGGGTTTTCGGTCAGTACGCGCAACCCCGACGCATCGATTGAGCCCTGAAACGTCGTCTGATACTGAACTGCGACGAGCGCCGACATGCCCGCACACACCGCGACAACGATGAGAGCCCCGCGGCGGATCTGTCGTACGGCCAACCATGCAACCGCCCGTCCGGGTGTCGTCGCACTCGTCATTGCGCTGCCGTGCCGTAGTAGTCGAGGAAGATCTCCTCGAGTGTCGGTTCGCGCATCGAGAGCGCGGTCACATTGGCCGCTGCCAATGCCCTCAGCACAGGCGCCGGGGGACCAGAGATGCTGAACACCGTACGTTGATCGTCGAGATGCTCAATCTTTGACAGCCCAGCGATGTTGTCCAGCAAAGGTTTTGGACCGGTGAAGCTGACGTCGACAACCGTGAGACGAAGTCGGCGCAAATCGGCAACGCTGGCTATCTCGACGAGTCGACCGGCCCGCAGGATTCCCACTCTGTCGCAGATCGCTTCCACCTCTGAGAGCTGATGGGAGCTGAGGAAAACGGTCTGACCGCGTTCCTTGGCCTCCATCACACACCTGCGAAACTCGCGTTCCATCAGCGGGTCCAGGCCACTGGTCGGCTCGTCGAGCACCAGCAGGGGCGCGCGTGTCGCGAAAGCGGCGACTATTGCCACCTTCTGACGGTTGCCCGTCGAATACGTCTTGCCCGGCCTGTCCAGATCGAGTTCGAAGCGATCGATGAGTTCGACGCGGTACGAGTCGTCGATGCCCGGCCCGACATTGGCGAGCAGTTCCAGGATTTCGGCGCCGGTCAGGTTCGGCCACAGGGCGACGTCGGCGGGAACATAGGCCAAGTGGCGATGAGCTTGTCGGACATCGTCGGCAGGGATGCCGAAAACCTGTGCACCGCCTGCACTCGGTCGAAGGAGTCCGATCAGGACTCGAATCGTCGTGGACTTACCCGCCCCGTTGGGGCCGAGGAACCCGAACACTTCGCCGGGCGCGACGGTCAGACTCACGTCGTCGACGGCGACGACGCCGCCGAAACGCTTGGTAAGGCCGTCGATACGGATTGCAAAGCTGGAATCGGTGCGGCCACGCACCGCCGATTGAGCGTGCACGGGAAACCTTTCGTGAGTCGGGCCACTGACTGCCGACCCGACTTCCCGGCGCACCAAATGCAATGTACTCCCGGCATCGACCAAGTCCACCGGATTTCGCCACCCTGGTAGGTTGGAGATCGGTGCGCCGGGAAGCCTGGTCGGCAATGTCCTCGACCGACCGACCCCGGAGCACATCGTGAACACTTCCTAGGCCCCGCAACCATTGGCTGATTCACCGCCGAGGGTTTCCGCTGGACCTCAGCGCCTTGCGCTGAGTGCCTACTTTCGTTCGTTGGATTCGCAACCGCTGCAGACGATCTCCGCATACGGTGATCGGGTCGCGGCGACGACTCTTTTTGTGAGGATTGGTCGATGTCTACCCCGTTCAGACTGCTCACGCGCAACACGTGGCCGGAATCGCAACGGTTCGCGGAGATCCTTCGTAAGGAGACAGTCGGTGGGATTCTGCTGCTCATCGCAGCCGGTGTCGCCCTGGTATGGGCGAACTCGCCGTGGTCGGCGACCTACAAAGCGGTCTCGGAGTTCTCTTTCGGCCCCGAATCACTACATCTGCATCTGAGTGTCTCGTCGTGGGCCGCCGACGGGCTGCTGGCCATTTTCTTCTTCGTGGTTGGGCTGGAACTCAAGCGCGAGTTCGTCGCGGGGGACTTGCGTGACCCCCGGCGGGCGGCCTTGCCAATCGCGGCGGCCATCGGCGGAATGGTTGTGCCTGCCGGCCTGTATATCGGAATCAACATTGCCGCCGGGCAGCCCGAAAATATCGACGGGTGGGCGGTGCCGATCGCGACCGACATCGCATTCGCACTCGCCGTGTTGGCGGTGTTGTCGACCCATTTACCGACGGCGCTGCGCACCTTCCTGCTGACCCTCGCGGTGGTCGACGACCTCCTCGCCATCACGGTGATCGCGATCTTCTTCACCGACCATCTGTCGCTGGGCCCCCTGGCGCTGGCCCTGATTCCCATCGGCTTGTTTACGGTGGCCGTTCAGCGCGGAATCCATCACTGGTGGCTGTTGGTCCCGCTCGCCGTGGCCGCGTGGGCGCTGGTGCATGCCAGTGGGGTGCACGCCACCGTAGCGGGGGTGCTACTGGGATTTGCCGTGCCGGTGCTCGGACGCCGCGGGAGCCCCACCGCCGAACTCTTCGAACACACCATGCGGCCGGTGTCAGCGGGTTTCGCGGTTCCGGTGTTCGCCTTCTTCGCGGCAGGCGTGACGGTGGGCGGGTGGTCGGGTCTCGGCGCATCGCTACTGCACCCGATCACCGACGGCGTGATCGCTGGCCTGGTGATTGGCAAACCGCTCGGCGTCCTGGCCACGGCATTCCTCCTGGCCAAATTCACCCGCGCAACTCTCGACGACGACCTCGCCTGGCGCGACGTCTTCGGCGTTTCCCTGCTCGCTGGGATCGGGTTCACAGTTTCGTTATTGATCGGAGAATTGGCTTTCGGCCATGGCACGAGTGCGGGCTCAGACGTCAAGATCGGCGTCCTCGTCGGGTCCGTTGTCGCTGCTCTGCTGGCTGCGGTTGTATTGCTCAGCCGAAACGCCGTCTACCGGCGCATTCACGACCTCGAGACGCGGGACGCCGATCACGACGGTGTGCCCGATGTCTATGGAACTCGACGCGACTGACGCCCATGACTCTGCGTAGACTGGCGGAATGCTTGAACAGATCCGCGGCCCCGCCGATCTGCAGCACCTGAACCAGTCTCAGCTAAGTGATCTGGCTGACGAGATCCGACAGTTCCTGATCCACAAGGTCGCTGCAACCGGTGGGCACCTCGGTCCCAACCTCGGTGTCGTCGAGCTCACGCTCGCGCTGCACCGGGTATTCGACTCCCCGCACGATCCGATCATCTTCGACACCGGCCACCAGGCCTATGTGCACAAGATGCTGACCGGCCGTTGCCACGACTTCGACACCCTGCGTAAGAAGGACGGCCTTTCGGGCTACCCGTCTCGCGCAGAGAGCGACCACGACTGGGTCGAGTCCAGCCACGCCAGCTCGTCGCTGTCTTATGCAGACGGGCTTGCCAAGGCGTTCGAGCTGACCGGGCACCGCAACAGACATGTCGTCGCAGTCGTCGGTGACGGGGCCCTGACCGGTGGCATGTGCTGGGAGGCGCTGAACAACATCGCCGCCGCGCGCCGCCCCGTCGTGATCATCGTCAACGACAACGGCCGCAGCTATGCGCCCACCATCGGCGGTTTCGCCGATCATCTCGCGGCGCTGCGGCTGCAGCCAGGCTACGAGAAGGTGCTGGAGGAGGGCCGCAAGGCGGTTCGTGGCGTGCCGCTGATCGGCGAGTTCTGCTACCAGTGCATGCACAGCATCAAGGCGGGCATCAAGGATGCGATAGCGCCGCAGGTGATGTTCACCGATCTCGGCCTCAAGTACGTGGGCCCGATCGACGGCCACGACGAGCACGCCGTCGAGGTGGCGCTGCGTAACGCCCGCGGATTCAACGCTCCAGTCGTCGTGCACGTCGTCACTCGCAAGGGCATGGGTTACGGGCCTGCCGAGGCCGACGAGGCCGAGCAGATGCACTCGACCGGCGTTATCGACGTCCAGACCGGGCAGGCCACGAAGGTGGCGGGCCCGGGGTGGACCTCGACGTTCTCCGACGCGCTGATCAAGTACGCCGGTAAGCGTCGCGACATCGTGGCGATCACCGCCGCCATGCCGGGGCCGACTGGGCTGAGCGCATTCGGCGCGAAGTTCCCCGACCGGTTGTTCGACGTCGGGATTGCCGAGCAGCATGCGATGACATCGGCGGCGGGCCTGGCGATGGGCGGCATTCATCCGGTGGTGGCCATCTACTCGACGTTCCTGAACCGGGCCTTCGACCAGATCATGATGGACGTCGCGCTGCACAAGCTGCCCGTGACGCTGGTGCTCGACCGGTCCGGTGTCACCGGGCCCGACGGTGCGAGCCACAACGGCATGTGGGACCTGTCGATGCTCAACATCGTGCCTGGCATGCGGGTGGCCGCACCGCGCGATGCCGCGCGCCTGTACGAGGAGCTGGGCGAGGCGCTGGAGATCTCCGACGGGCCGACGGCGCTGCGCTTCCCGAAAGGCGATGTCGGCGAGGATATTCCGGCGCTCGAGCGACGAAACGGAATCGACGTGCTGGCCACCCCGGCCGAGGGGCTGTCCGACGATGTGCTGCTGGTCGCCGTCGGGGCGTTCGCCTCGATGGCGAAGTCGGTCGCCGAGCGGCTGCGTAACCAGGGCATCGGTGTGACGGTAATCGACCCGCGCTGGGTGCTGCCTGTGCCGGAGGCGATCGGTGACCTCGCGAAAACGCACAAGCTGGTTGTCACGTTGGAGGACAACGGTGTTCGTGGCGGCGTCGGCTCGGCCGTATCGGCCGCGCTGCGATGCGCGGAGATCGACGTGCCGTGCCGTGACGTCGGGGTGCCGCAGGAGTTCCACGCACACGCCTCACGCGGCGAGATACTCGCCGATGTCGGCCTTACCGACCAGGTCATCGCCCGCCAGGTGACGGGCTGGGTGGCCGCATTGGGTAGCTCGGACTCCGAACACGAGGTCAGTCGGCAGCTCGACTGATTCCTTTTTGCTCCTCGCGTGCGCTGAGCGAAACCCGCCCCGCTTCTTCCAGCGCCGCCGACCGGCGTGGCTGTTCGAAGAACACCTCTGCATCGCGACCGTCGATGTGCACCGTCGCGATCGTGTTACCGAACAGCGGACCGCAGACATCGCGCCACGTCATCGGTGGCTCGGGTACCCCACTGCGACGCACCCACCACCTGATGACCGCGGCGGCGGGCCTGGTCCAGCCGAGGGCGAACGCCGGCTTGATGAACAGCGGCACGTAGTTGTGCACCGGCGAGCACACCAGCTGATGCACTATCGACCCGTCCGGCGAGACGCCGTCGACCTCGGCGCGGGCGGCGTAACTGTGGTGCACATCGCCGGACAGCACGCTGATCGTGGCAGGCCCCTGCGGATGGTCGGCGATCCTGGCGATCATCTCCCCGAGTCGAACGAACGACTTGTAGAACGCCGCCCAATGCTCGAAATCGCCTGCCGTCCGAAGCTTTTCGCCAAGCTTTCCGCGCCAGCCGTCTCGGTCGGCGGCCCGTTCGTTGAGCGCCTCGAGGTCACCGATGGCAGGCGGCATCAGCCATGGCACCGACGAGGCGAGTAGGAGGTGGTCGAGTGACTCCGGGTTCTCTTCGGCCTGCGCCTCCAGCCACCGAAACTCGTTGTCTCCGATCATCATGCGCTCGCCGGACTCCAGGATCCGGCCGTTGCGGGAGTCGATCATGATCAGGCGGGTGCGCCCGAGGTCCCAGCGGTAGCTGAAGCGGACCCCCTTGCTGCAGTCAACTTCGCGGTCAGCCCGCTCGGCCAGTTCGGCGAGGTGCGACCACGTGTCGCCATCGGCGGCCCCGAGACGTTGGTAGTCCTCGTTGGCGGCCAGTTCGTCGGGGCTCAGATTGCCCAGATGCTGATATACCCAGTAGGACGCCAACCCGGCCCGGATCCGGTCATGCCACCACGACAGCCCGGCCATCTCGGCGCGCCAGACCTTCGAGGTGTTCCAGTCGTCGCGGATGTCATGGTCGTCGAAGATCATCGCCGTCGAGACCGTCGACATCAGCCACCGGATCTCGGGGTCGCCCCAGGAGTGCCGATAAAGCCGCTCGTACTCGGCGAAGCTGACCACCTCATCAGGTGGTCGGTCACCGTGCCTGCTGTGCCGCCGCCGGTTCACGCGGCGTTGTTCGTCGGGCGGAAGCTCGTCGGCGTATAGCTGGTCGCCGAGAAGGATCAGCGCGTCGGGCCACTCGTCGATCGGGCGGTGCGCCATCCGGGTCGCATACGAGTCGAGCGCATCGTGGCGGAGCTTCTTCTCGATCTTGCGGACTTCGGTCTTCGGGTAGCGGCAGGACCCGAAGATGGCGCGCAGCCGATGCCCGCTGGCGGGGCCGCGGGTGCGGATGACGCTCGGCGGGAACTTGGCGAACGTCTCGTCGGCGATGGGCCACACCACGCCGCCGTCGACGCGGACCTGGTACTCCGTCACGCTGTCGGGGGCCAGGCCCGTCACCAGGACAAGGGCGAAATGGTAGCCCTGCACCTCAAAGGTCCGCGCTGAACAGCCGAGAACCTCTACCGTGCAGGCATTTTCGGTTTGCACCCAGATCAGGGCAGTGGTGTCCGATACGTGGCGCAGCGCCGGGCCGAGGAGCAATCCCATCGAATTGACCCTAGGGCAGATCGCGTCACTCCGTCGCAGGGGGCGTCGATCCGTCGAGTGCAGCGGCGAGGACCGGCACGACGAGCTCGCGCTGCCACGGGCGGGCCGCCGCGTCGCGCAGGAAGTCGTCCACCGCGGCTTCGGTGTCGCCCGATGGTTGCCAGTCCCAGCACAGTCGACGCACCACCTCGGGGGTGACGAGGTTCTCGGAGGGCACCGAAACGCGGCCGGACAGCTCGGCGAGGCCCGCGCGGGCCGCTTCCAGGCGTGCGGCCGCCTCAGGTTTGCGGCGAGCCCACCGGGATGCAGGCGGGGGACCGTTCTGTGGTTCGGAGACGTCCGGCTGATCGGCGTTGTCGCGGGCTCGGCTCAGCGCTTCCAGCCACACCTGGGCGCTGCGTCGCTGCTTGGAACCACCGAAGATCGGCAGCGCGGTGAGCTCGTCGACGGTCTTCGGGTCGGCGGTGGCGGCGTTGACGATCGCGGAGTCGGGCAGGATTCGGCCCGGTGCGATATCGCGCCTTCTGGCGATGTGGTCACGCGTCGTCCACAGCTCGCGGACGGCGGTCAACGCGCGGCGGTCGCGAACCTTGTGGATGCCCGAGGTGCGCCGCCAGCGGTCCCGCCGCGTCGGTGCGGCTTCGAAGGTGCGTAGGAACTCGAACTCCTGGGCGGCCCATTCGGACTTGCCCTGCTCCTCGAGTACCGCGGCGATGGCGGTCTCCAGTTCGATGAGCACCTCGACGTCCAGCGCGGCGTAGTTCAGCCATTCCGGCGGCAGCGGGCGCTTGGACCAGTCGGCGGCGCCGTGCCCTTTCTTCAGACCGAGGCCGAGCAGTCGCTCCACCATCGTCGCAAGGTTCACCCGGTCGAAGCCGGCCAGCCGGCCCGCGAGTTCGGTGTCGTAGAGCGTCGTCGGTTGCATGCCGATCTCGGCGAGGCACGGCAGGTCCTGGTCGGCCGCGTGCAGCACCCATTCGTCGGTGGCGAGCACCTCGGCGACAGGCGCCAGCGTGGTCAGTGTGTCGGCGCCGTGATAGACCGGATCGATCAGCACGGTCCCCGCGCCGTGGCGATGGATCTGCACCAGGTATGCCCTGTTCGAATAGCGAAAGCCAGAAGCCCGTTCGGCGTCGACCGCGAATGGACCGTGTCCCGACGCCAAAAGGTCTGCGGCCTGCTGGATTTCGTACGGCGTCACCGAGACCGATGGGACGCCGCCCGCAGGCGCGAGCAGCGGTGTGGCTTCCGTTTCTGCGGTGCTGTTTTCGCTCCTCGCGTGCGCGGTGTCCGCTGGCTCGGCTTCGCCGGAGTCGGCTTCGGTCATCTCAGGCGCGGGTGCGCGACTTCAGATCGGTCACGCCGGCCGGTGGCAGGCCTGCGGCGTGTTCGAGCACCGAGCAGAACGCAGCTACGTGTGGCCCCAGTTCCAACGACGTCGCCGTCCACGAGGCCCGCAGTTCGAGCTGATGGGCCCGCGGTGGACCGGAGATGTCCCCGTAGCGCACCGACGTGGTGGCGGTGACAGTGCCGCCGAGGGCGGTGACGTGCTCGGTGTTGGCCTCGAGCGCGTCGACCAGCCAGCTCCACGCCACCTCGGGCAGCAGCGGGTCGACGGCTTCGCTCGAGTCGAGGTCGGCCTGGACGTAGGCGACCAACCGCATCGTGCCGTCCCAGGCCTCCGCGCCCTCGGGGTCGTGGAGCAGGATCAGTCGTCCGAACGCATCTCCCTCGGACTGCTCGGGCACGATGGGCGTTTCGGGATGCCGGACCTCGGCGCCGAGCGCGTAGCTGAAGGGTGCGAGCCTCTGAGGCGGCCGGATCGGGCCGAGCTCGATTTCCGGTCGCACGGCGGTGGCATTCATCGCCGCGACCGCTTCCCGGAACTGAGCCGGTTCGGCGGTGGTCACCGCCTTGACGGTAGACCATCTGGGCAGGTCTGTGCGCAGGCGCGCCGTATCGGGTGCGACCGGACGCCGGAGGGCTCGCGGTCGGGCTGTCATGGCAGCATTGGTGACGATGAATAACCGTCGTGAGCTGCCCGAGTCGCCGTATCTGACCGCCGTCGGTGGCGGCAAGCCGAGCCGCGTTCCCGTGTGGTTCATGCGACAGGCCGGACGATCGCTGCCCGAATATCGGGAGCTGCGCGCGAAGAACACGATGATGCAGGCCTGCTTCGACGCGGACCTGATCACCGAGATCACGCTGCAGCCGGTGCGCAGGCACGGCGTCGACGCCGCCATCCTGTTTTCCGACATCGTGGTGCCGCTGCGGGCTGCGGGCATCGACCTCGACATCGTGCCGGACGTGGGCCCCGTCATCGACCACCCGATCCGGACAGCCGCCGATGTCGCCGGGGTGAAACCCTTTGAGCCCGAACGTGTTGCACCGGTCGCAGATGCCGTGCGGCAACTCGTCGGAGAGCTGGGCGACGTCCCGTTGATCGGCTTCGCTGGCGCGCCGTTCACGCTGGCGTCCTACCTCGTCGAGGGCGGCCCGAGCCGCAACCACGAGCGCACCAAGGCGATGATGTACGGCGAGCCCGAGACCTGGCACGCGCTGATGGCGGCCCTGACGGATATCACCACCGCGTTCCTGAAAGTCCAGGTCGATGCGGGCGTGGACGCCATCCAGATGTTCGACTCGTGGGCCGGGACGCTGTCGCTGGCCGATTACCAGACTCATGTGCTGTCGCACAGCACGCGGGTGTTCGAGGCGCTGGCTCCGACCGGTGTGCCGATGACTCACTTCGGGGTCGGCACGGCGGAGCTGCTCGGCGCGATGTCGGAGGCGGTGGCGCCCGCCGCCAAACCGGTCGTCGGAGTCGATTGGCGCACGGCGCTGACCGACGCGGCGGCTCGGGTGGCACCGGGAACGGCCCTGCAGGGCAACCTCGACCCGGTGGTCCTACTCGCAGGTCTACAGGTGGCCGAACGCGCCGCCCGCGCTGTCGTCGAAGACGGTCGGCGCGCGGTGGACGCGGGCGCCGCGGGCCACGTGTTCAACCTCGGTCACGGAGTGCTGCCCCCGACGGATCCTGGTGTCATCACCGAGGTGGTGGCATTGGTGCATTCGCTGTGAGCGCCTATTGCGTTGTCGGCGGCGGCATTTCGGGATTGGTAGCCGCGTACAGGCTGCGAGTCGCTCTCGGTGACGATGCGGACATCACGGTGTTCGAGCCCGCCGACCGGCTCGGCGGGGTTCTGCGCACCGAGCAGCTCGGTGGCCAGCCGGTTGACATCGGCGCCGAAGCGTTCGTCGCCCGCCGCCCCGAGATGCCCGCGCTGCTCGCCGAACTGGGTCTGGCGAGCAGGCAGATCGGCACGACGGGTGTTCGACCGCTGATCTATAGCCAGGGTCGTCTGCACGAACTGCCGCGAGACACCGTCAACGGCATCCCGACCGACCCGTCGACGATGGCCGGACTGGTCGATCCCGCCACGTTGGGCCGGATGCGCGACGAACCCTCGAGGCCGCTGAGCTGGCGGCCCGGCGCGGATCCGAGCGTCGCCGAACTCGTCGGAGACCGCTTCGGTGACCAGGTGGTGACCCGGTCCGTCGACCCGCTGCTCGCGGGCGTTTACGCGGGATCGGCTGCCACCATCGGCCTGCGGTCAGCCGCCCCGACCGTGGCGGGCGCTCTGGACCGCGGCGCGCGCAGCCTCACCCAGGCGGTCTGTGAGGTGCTGCCGCCGCCAACGGGCGGCTCGGTGTTCGGAGCGATCGACGGTGGGTATCAGGTGTTGCTCGACGAGTTGGTGCGGCGCGCCGACTTCGAATGGGTGCAGGTCGGGATCGACCGGCTGGAGCGTTGGGGTGCTGGGTGGCAGCTGATCGACGACGAAGGGCGCGACTGGCATGCCGACGCGGTTTTGCTTGCCGTCCCGGCGCCCCGGTTGGCGACGATCGTCGCGGGCGTCGCTCCCCGCACCGCCGCCGCGGCGCGACGGATCGAGGTGGCGTCGACCGCATTGGTGGCGCTGGCCCTACCCGGCGGCGCCCCGGTGCCGAACCGCTCAGGTGTGCTCGTGACCGCGTCGGAACCATTGCACGCCAAGGCGATAACGCTGTCGTCCCGCAAGTGGGGCCCGCGCGGCAACGTCGAGCTGGTTCGGCTGTCGTTCGGCCGCTACGGCGATTCCACCCAAGACTGGGCTCACCACGTCGGAGACGACGACCTGCTGTCCTGGGCAGCCGACGACCTCGCGTCGGTTTTCGGAGTCACCAGCGACCCGTTCGACTGCCTGGTGCACCGATGGATCGACGCGATGCCGCAGTACGGTCCGGGCCACGGCGGCCTGGTCGCCGAACTGCGGGCCGGTCTTCCGCCGTCGCTCGCGGTGGCAGGCTCGTACCTGGACGGTATCGGGGTGCCTGCCTGCATCGCGGCGGCCACGAGGGCGGCGGCGTCTCTGGTCTCCGCGCGCGTGGAAAACTAGAGCACATGGCTCGCCTCGACTACGACGCACTCAATTCCACGCTGCGCTATCTGATGTTCTCGGTGTTCAGGGTGACGCCGGGCGCTCTCGGCGACGAACGGTCAGCGATCGTCGACGAGGCCGCGACGTTCTTCAAGCAGCAGGAGGACAGCGGCGTCGTGGTGCGCGGCCTCTACGACGTCGCCGGTATGCGGGCCGACGCCGACTTCATGATCTGGACCCACGCCGAGCGGGTCGAGGCGCTGCAGGCCACCTACTCCGATTTCCGCCGCACCACCGCGCTCGGCCGGGCGACGACACCGGTGTGGAGCAATGTGGCGCTGCATCGCCCCGCCGAGTTCAACAAGAGTCACATCCCGGCGTTCCTGGCAGGCGAGGAGCCCGGCAATTACATCTGTGTCTATCCGTTCGTGCGATCGCTTGACTGGTATCTGCTGCCCGACGAGGAACGCCGTCGCATGCTCGCCGAGCACGGCATGGCCGCCCGCGACTACAAGGACGTCAGGGCGAACACCGTGCCGGCCTTCGCCCTCGGCGACTACGAGTGGATTCTGGCGTTCGAGGCCCCAGAACTGCACCGCATCGTCGACCTGATGCGTGACCTGCGGGCGACCGATGCCCGCAGACATGTCCGCGAAGAGACTCCGTTCTTCACCGGACCCCGCATCGGCGTCGAGGAACTGGTCGCCAAGCTTCCCTGACAGCGGGTCCTGCGTATTTGCTGACCTGATCTGGATTTAAATGAATCCGCTCCTGCCGTCAATTTGAGCAACGCTTTACCTGCTGTAATGGCCGCGCTACCAGGCTAAAAAGGCCGATTACCGGAAAAGCATGCAAATTCGGACATCAGTTTGCTATCCATAGTTTCTATACCGCCGAATTGTTGCTAGTTTTGCAGGGTGTCGAAAACGGGGTGGGTGGGCGCCGGCGCTGTCGTCGTGGGTGTGGCGTTCGCCGCAGCGCTGATCTCGCAGTGGGGTGGCGAGTCGATGGCATTCAACGTCTCGCAGATCGGATTGCAGGCATTCGCGACCTTTGCTGTCGTGTGTTGCGCCATGGCGGCGTGGTCCGCCGAAGGCAGGCAACGCAAAGCCTGGATGGCCATGACTTTTGGGGTGACCGGTTGGGCAATCGGGGCCGCGCTGTGGATCTACTTCGAATCGATCGCCCATGTCCCGCCGTTCCCGTCGCTTGCCGACGCGGGATATTTGATGTTTCCGATCGGCGCGGCTCTCGCGATGGTGTTATTCCCGGTCGGGTATTCGGGTCATTCGCGCATTCGATTCGTTCTCGACGGGTTGATCGTCGCCGGTGCGCTGTTTGAGATCTCCTGGGTGTTCGTGTTGCGAAGCATCTTCGAATCCGAAGGCACCAGTCGGTTCGCATTGACGCTCGCGCTCGCGTACCCCGTTTCGGAGATCGCGATCGTGACCGTCGCGGTGCTGGTTCTCGCCCGAGCACGGACCGGGCAGCGCACGACGCTGGCGATGCTGAGCGTCGGTGTCCTCTTCATGGCGTTGTCGGACAGCGCGTTCGCCTACTTCACCGCCCACGGCATGTACGCCAGCGGCCATGTCATCGACATCGGTTGGGCGGTGGCATTTCTGATATTCGGCATGGCGGCGCTCATCGGTCGCCGGGGTCCCGAAACCGAGGTGGCCATTTCGCAGATGCCGTCCCGGATCTCGATGTGGCTGCCCTACGTACCGGTCGCGATCGCCGCGCTGGTGTGCTTCCCCGCTTATATCCATACGCCCGGATTGGCGCCGATCTTGATGTCGTCAACGCTGCTGATGAGCGCGGTGATGGCAAGGCAGTACATGGTGGTGCGGCAAAACCAGCGGTTGCTGAAGATGGTGGCAGACCAGGCGCTGCGCGACACACTCACCGGACTGGCGAACCGCGATCTGTTCAACGACCGACTGATGCACGCGGTTGCGCTTCACGAGCACGACAGCCAGTCGGTCGCTGTGTTGTCGATGGATCTCGACGACTTCAAGTTGGTCAATGACAGCCTTGGCCATCCGGCTGGCGATGCGCTGCTGATCCAGGCCGCCGAGCGGTTGCAGGGCTGCGTGCGGACCTCGGACACGGTCGCGCGGGTGGGCGGTGACGAGTTCGCGGTCCTCATGGAGGGCCTGCCGGAGTTGTCGCGGCTGGTGGCACACCGCGTGGTCTCCGCGTTCGAAGAACCTTTTGTGATCGACGGACAGCAGCTGCTGATGCGGCCGAGCGTCGGCCTGGCCGTGGCGTCGTCGGCGAACCCTGACCTGTCCGCGGACCTTCTGCTCAAGCAGGCCGACGTGGCGATGTACTCGGCCAAGCGGTCGAAATCCGGTGGCCTGCACACGTTCACCCCGGATATGGCGCTCGCCGACCAGGGCGATATCGAACTGCCCACCGACGCCGCCGAAGGGACCGAGCGCGGCGGGGCGGTGCGGCTGCTCGGCGAGCTCCGTCACGCCATCGACCACGGCGACTTGGCGGTCTTCTACCAACCGAAGTTCGACCTACGGACAGGCGGCATCGTCGGCGTCGAAGCCCTGGTGCGCTGGCCCCATCCAAAGCGCGGACTGCTCGGGCCCGCCCACTTCCTGCCGCTGGTTCGCAAGCGCGGGCTGATGCGCGCGGTCACCGACCTGGTGCTGACCCAAGCCCTCGACGACGCCGCTGAATGGCAGGCCATGGGCATCGGTGTCCCGATAGCGGTGAACGTGTTCGCCCCGTCACTCGGCGACCTGGACCTGCCGACGCATATCGCATCCGCACTGGCGATGCGCGGGCTGAGCCCGGAAGACCTGACCATCGAGATCACCGAAGACTTCCTGCTCGACAACATCGACCGGACCCGCTCGGTGTTGGAAAGGCTGCGGCAGAGGGGAATTCGGATCGCGATCGACGACTTCGGCAGCGGTTACTCGGCGCTGTGGTATCTGCGCGAGCTGGCGATCGACGAGGTCAAACTCGACAGGCACTTCATCGCGCCGATCCGGGTCGATCCGCGGGCGGCCGCGGTGGTGCGCGGCGTCGTCGACCTCGCACACGTCCTCGGCGTGACAACGGTCGCCGAGGGCGTCGAGAACGCCGAAACGGCGGAACGACTCCGGGAGTTCGGCTGTGAGGTGGCGCAGGGCTACTACTACAGCCCGCCGGTGAGCGCCGCGGCGATGATGAACATGCTGGCGGCAGGCCACCCTAAACTCGTGACCCAGGTCGAGTTCGAGAAGCTCGGGGCTACGAGTCCGCAGGCACCAGTCGCAGCGAGATCGAGTTGATGCAGTAGCGCTGGTCGGTGGGCGTCGGGTAGCCCTCGCCCTCGAAGACATGGCCGAGATGGCTGTGGCAGTTGGCGCACAGCACCTCCACACGGGTCATGCCCATCGAGTCGTCGGTCCGAAGAATGACCGCGTCCGACTTCGCGGGGTCGAAGAACGACGGCCAACCGCAATGGGATTCGAACTTCTCGTTGCTGCGGAACAGTTCGGCGCCGCAGGCCCGGCATTCGTATACGCCCTCGGTCTTGGTGTCGGTGTACTCGCCGACGAAGGGTCGCTCGGTCCCTGCTTCACGCAGGACGGCGTACTCGTCCGGGGTGAGCTTCTGGCGCCACTCGTCGTCGGTGAGTTCGATGCTGGGCCGCGGAGAGGTCATGTCTCCACGCTAGCGCGGGGTCCCTTCGCCGTCATCCACGGCGGGTCGATGCCGTCATCGAGCCGTCGTTCGGCCTTCGCGTCGAGATAGCGGAAGTAGAGGACACAGAACACCACAATGAGCATCAGCGACCAGCCGTAGGTGACGCGAAGGTACTCGAGCGCGCGTCCCGTTGTCGGCCAATGACCGAGTAGCCATCTGTCTGCGCTCATGAACCCGTATATCGCTACCCATGCCACCCAGTTGCGGATCACCGAGTTCGGCAGCACGACCGTCATCAGGAACGGGAACAACATCATCGAGTAGTAGCCCTGGCCGAGCGACAACACCAGCCACGAGGCGATGAGCAGCACACCCGACGTCGTCACCATCCAGAACAGCGGGTCGCGCTCTCGGTAGTACTTGTAGAGCAGCCACACGCTTGCAACGGCAAGCAGCGCAAAAGTGATGCGCAACAACCAGATCAGCCACATCGGCAGCCCGTAGTAGACGCCGTTGCCCTGGATCGAGCTGTTGAAGTAGTCGCGGATGGAGAAGATGTAGGGCAGCGTGTTGGTGACGAAGCCCATCGGGTCGGACACCCGGAACCTCTGCACCGGGCTGAATATCGCCGCCAGGTTGAACACCACGGGTACGGCGAAAGCTGTTACCAGTGTTCTCCATTGACGGTTGAGCAGCGGCAGCAGCAACAGCGGGGCGATCACCGGTTTGACCACGAGGGTGAGGCCAATCGCAATGCCTGCCCACCACTGGTGACTCGTCCTGCCGTCCAGCAGCCAACGGAAGAACAGCACCTCCAGCAGCAGTACACAGCCGTTGATGTTGCCGAAAACCAGTGTGTTGATCACGCTTTCGGTGCAGAACATCGCTACAAGCAGGGCGGGAAACGCTACCGAGGATGCGGTGTAGTTGAACAGCCTCAGCAACAGGTAGGCGGCGACGATGATCGCGATGGCGTTGATCGTGATGAACCAGTACCGCGACGCGTCGACCGGCAGATAGCCGAACGGCGCCATGAGCAGCGTGCCACCGGGTGGGTACAGATAGTGCGGGTCTACGTAATCGAGGTGCTCGTTGTAGATGTCCCAGCCCATTTTGAGGTTGATGATCGCGCGATACACCGGGCCGTAGTCGTCGGTGATGTAGCCGTTGGTGGCCAGCACATAGCTGCGATGAATGATCATCAGGATCGCCAGCGGCCACAGGATCGATCGCAGCACGGTTGCCACACCGGGCGGGGACGTGCGGGGAGCGAAGAGGGTCAACAGGCCGGTACGGATGGAGTCTGGTGCCGCCACCAGCGAACCGTACACCGACGGCCCGCGCGGTTGGACTCAGGCGGGGCAGTACGTGTCGGTAGGCGGCAGTTCGCCGCTGTCCAAGTATGCGTTGACCGGCGCCAACGCACACTCGGAGTAGATGCTCGCGCCGTGGCCGATGCCCTGCCAGATCACCCGCTTGCTTGTCGTTCCCGCGTTGATGACGGTTGCTGCGACCTGCGCGACGCCCTCGTTGCCCACGATCGGGTCGTTCTGGACACCGAGCAGCAGCACCGGGATCTTGAGGTTCTTCGGCTCGTCCGGTGCCGACCCGCTGGGCCAGTTGAGGCACTTGACCATGCTGAGAGCGCCGACGGCGCCGAACTGCGGATAGAGCTTGGGCCACGCGACCACGAGTTCACGGACCCGGTCGGGGGTCGGCCGGTTCAGGGCGTCGCTGCATGAATTGACGAACTGGCCGTCGGTTTGGCGGAGAGTGTCGGCTTGATTGATCAGGTTGTTCATCTGGTTGACGTCGCCGGTGCTCGCAGTTGCCACTGCGGTGGCCAGGCTGTTTGTCGAAGAGGTGCGGTCGCCGCGCGGGTAGGCCAGCGCTGTGCTGATCGCGTCGGCAACGGTGGATACCGCCGCTCCGCTCGGCCCGTTGCCCGCCCGCGCGTCGGCGAGCAGGGCGTCGATTGCGGCCTTCGGATCCGGTCCGAGCGGGCAGTTGATGGCCGCGCACTGCGAGGCGAACGCATCCAGCGCGGTCTGCTCACCCTTGACGCGCTGCTCGGTGGCGGCTTCGGCACCGATACCAAGCGGCAGTGGCGAGTCGAGCACCAGTCGCGCCACTTTTCCTGGATGTGACCCCGCGTACGCCAGCGCGACCTGGGCCCCGTTGCCGATGCCGAGCAGCGCTATCGACGGCACATCCCATGTGCTGCGCAGCCGTTCGATGTCCTCGGCGGCGTGCGCGTTGTCGTAGGCCGAATCGCCGGGGGCGATGGTGTCTGTGCAACTGGTGGTTGCCGTCATCGTGATGGCGCCGAGGTTGGCGACGGGATCGTCGCCGGATTGGAACTGCGCCTGGTCGAGCATCTCCTGGCGGTCGAACAGGTCGCGGCAGTCGATGGAGCTCGATGTGCCCATGCCGCGGCGGTCGACCGCGACGATCGGGTGGCTCTTGAGTACGTCGGCACCGGCGCGCGACAGCCAGACCGGCAGCTGGACCGAGGTCGGCAGATCCGACCCGGTCGTCATCACCAACGGTCCGGCATCCTCGGGGGTCTCCGCGGACCGTGCGCGCACCACGCCGATGCTGATCGAACCGGTGGCGCCGTTGATCGAATCGAGGTCGGCGTCGTAGCTGGCGCAGTCCAACGTCACGCCGGGCAGCGGCTGGACGGCGGAGTCGCTGAACACCTGGGAGGTGCAGTTGCGCCATGACAGGTCGTTCTTGGGCGCTTCGATCGCGGGCGGGCCACCGGCCTTCTTTTGGGTGGGCGGCTGCCCCTGGGGGCGCGCACCGGAGTCGGTGGCGTAGCGCGGATCGGCCGCAAGCAGCGGCGCGCATCCGGCCAGCAAAGCCGACAAAACGACGGTGGAGGTGCTCAAGGCACGGACCAGGCGACGCCGACGCATGGAAACCACAGTACTGACAGTGCTGGTCGGCTCCTCGCGCAAGCGCTCGTCGGCCCGATTACCGCCCTTTGACGTAGCGCGCGTACAGATAGCCCGACTCGTCGACGAGCAGGTGGCTGCGCCGCATCGCCGTGTGTACCTGGCCGGGGCCGGTCGCGATTCGCGCGGCCGCGCCGCCGACCAGAAGCGGCGCAATCGTCATGCACAGCTCGTCGAGCAGGTCGTGTTCGATCAGCATGCCGAGGATGGCGGGGCCGCCCTCCACGAGCACGCGAAACAGGCCGCGTTCGGCCAGTGCTCTCAGCGCAGCCGAGGCATCAGCTCGATCGGGGCGAGGGCCGGATGCGTCGATGACCTCGGCCACCGAACCGAGCCTGCCGGTGGCGTCGGCGACCGCGTCGGTGCAGGTGAGGATCAACGGCGGCACTTCGGTGCGGGTGAACAGTTTGGCGTCGTGGTCGAGCGCTGCGCTGTTGGTGAGCACGGCAATGGGCGGCACCTCGGCCTGGCCGCGGCGCTGGCGGGCCTGCCGCTGTGCGGGGCTGAACTGGGCGCCCGAGTAGTTCTCGGCCCTCACGGTGCCCGCACCCACCAGCACGACATCGGCGAGTTGCCGCATGAGCGCGAACACGGCTCGGTCGCCGGGTCCGCCCAACCCACCGGACTTGCCGTCGGCCGTCGCGCCGCCGTCGAGACTGGCGATCATGTTGGCCCGCACCCGGCACGACCGCAGGTCGTCGGGATAGGCGTAGAAGTCGGGGAGCCGGTCCTCGTCAAGTGATTCCGCGGTTTCCAGCACCGTGAACCGGACCCCAGCAGCGTCGTCGGGCATGGGGTTGATTGCAGCACGTCGCTAGAGTTCGTGCATGCAGTCGAGCGGTGTCGGTCACCTCGTCGATCGACACCCGAGTGTCACCCCGGAGCGGTTGATCGCCCAGCTCCACCCGCCCCCGACGTTCGCCGATGTCAGCTTCGAGAGCTACCGGCCCGATCCCACCGAACCGTCCCAGACGGCAGCCGTGCAGTCATGCATGAAGTTCTGCGATGACGCGCTGCTGCGCCGCGCGGGCAAGAAGAAGCTGTTCGGAAAACGCGAGGCGCTGCCCGGTGTCGGGCTCTATCTCGACGGCGGCTTCGGCGTCGGCAAGACCCACCTGCTGGCGTCGAGCTACTACCGGATTTCGACGGCGGCGCCGGCTCCTGCCGCGTTCGCGACGTTCGGTGAGCTGACCCAGCTCGCCGGTGTCTTCGGCTTCGTCGAATGCATCGACCTGCTCGCCGACTACGTGGTGGTGTGCATCGACGAGTTCGAACTCGACGACCCGGGCAACACCACCCTGATCTCGCGCCTGCTTTCACAGCTCGTCGAACGCGGGGTTTCGATCGCGGCGACGTCGAACACATTGCCCGAGCAGTTGGGGGAGGGCCGGTTCGCAGCGCAGGACTTCCTCCGCGAAATCAATACGCTTGCAGCTATTTTCGATGCCGTACGCATCGAGGGACCCGACTATCGGCACCGCGACCTGCCGCCTGCACCCGAGCCGTTGTCCGACGGGGAAGTCGCCGCGCGCGCCGCCCGCGTATCCGGGGCCACCCTCGACGACTTCGACGGCCTGTGTGTGCATCTGGCGACGATGCACCCGTCGCGCTATCTGACTCTGATCGAGGGTGTTTCGTCGGTGTTCATCACCGGCGTGCACCCCATCGAGGACCAGAACGTTGCCCTACGACTGGTGTCGCTCACCGACCGTCTCTACGACGCGGGCATTCCGGTGGTGGCCTCAGGTGCCAAGCTGGACACCGTTTTCAGCGATGAGATGTTGGCAGGCGGATTTCGCAAGAAGTACCTGCGGGCCACCTCACGGTTGCTGGCCCTGACGACAGCCGGTCAGACCGGGCGAACCATCACGTAGTCGTTCTCGATGCGGGTGCCGAGCCGAAATGTCTTGGTGCCGTTGATGCTGAAGCCGTGCTTTGCGTAGAAGCGTTGTGCGCGTTCGTTGTTCTGATTGACGCCCAGCCAGACAGTGTTCGCGTCGAGGTCCGGCGCACGTTCGAGGGCCTCGGCCATCAGAGCAGCGGAGACGCCCCCGCCGTGGTTGTCGGGAAGCACATACATCTTCGAGATCTCGACAGCGGGGCGCACGGTCACCGCCCGCTGCACATCGTCGTCGTCGGGCACACCGCGAACCAGCATGGCGTACCCGATCATTCGGCCGTCGCGGCGCGCGACGAGAACCAACCGGTCCGGGTCGTCCAGGTAGGCGGCGAAGTGCGACTGCGTCAGGTTCGTGTCGATGAACGCGGCGACATTCTCCGGAGTTACCGACGGCGGGCACGCCAGCGGGAAGGTCGTGGCGGCGACGTCGGCGAGTTCGGCGAGCTCGGCGGCAGTGGCGGTGGTGACCTCGAGCGTCACACGTTCCACTGGGCGAGGTGGAGTCCGGTCTTCTTGTCGATCAGCACCACATTGGAGACCAGGTCGCGATAACAGTCCCACCACACACCGCCGTTGGCGGTCGCGCCTGCGGGCATGTTCAGCATGGAGTACTGCAGGGCGTCGGGGGCGTCGGAGTTGCGCGGCTCATAGGCATCGCCGGTGGGCGTGACGCCCTTGAAGACGAATGCCAGGCCGACCGCGAAAGGCGCGGGTGTCTCGACGACGTGAATGGTGACGTTGGCGCGGTACACCTGATAGCGCGGCGCCCGCGGCGGGTAACCGAACCCGGGCGGGACGTCAGAGGGCGCAATGTCGTGCACGGTCACGTCGGCGACGAGCCCCATGAGCTCGACCCGCAGGGTTTCGCCGAGCCGACCGATCGGCGAGTCACCCGCCGCTGCGGTGGGCGCGGCGGTGGCGGCCCCCGAGATCATCAGCGCGGCGAACAGCAGCGCAAGATAGCGCACCATTCGGCTCTTCGCGCAAGCGCTCATCGCGGCATCGTCCCCTCCTAGTTCGCCTCGCATGATGGCACATGCAAGCTGGGCGGGACAGCGGCTTGCGAGTCAGGAGGCCCAGGGGCCCAGGCCACCGACCTTGTCGATCCGGATACGGGTGAGCAACCCCGGCGGTGAGTTCGGCGGCGGAAAGTGCTCATCGGAGCCGAGCATCGTCTTCGCGAGCTTCCTCAGCAGGTCTGGGGCGCCGCCCTCGGTGATGCGCGCCGTCCCGGTTATCGCGAGGTACGGCGACTGCTGTCCCGGCGTCGGCTTCAAGATTGTCACCGCAACGCGCGGGTCGCGCCGGACGTTACGGGTCTTCTGATATTCGGCCAGGTGCGCGGAGACCAGTTCGTCGCCGTCGGGCGTGGACTCCAGGGCTACCCAAACGACGGTCACCTGCGGGCTTCCGTCGGGATTGAGCGTCACGAGTGTCGCGTCTATGCCGTCACCGATGAACTCGCGGGCGGCGTCGTTGAGCTTCATGCGTTGTTCTACCGCGGCGCGCGCCATTTCATTCCCGTACGGCCTCAAGTTCGAGCAGCGCCGTCTTGGCCGCGGCGCCCCCGACGTACTGGCCGGTCGACCCGTCGGAACGGACAACTCGATGGCACGGGATCACGACGGGCAATGGGTTGTGGGCACAGGCGGTGCCGACGGCGCGGACCGCGCGGGGGCTGCCGACCGCGGCTGCCACCTCCGCATAGCTCTCGCGATGGCCGTAGCCGATGTCACGCAGGTGCTCGACGACGCTACGGCGGAACCCCTCGGCGAGCCGGAGATCGACCGGCACCTCGAATTCGATGCGCCGCTTGGCGAAATACTCGTCGAGCTGGCGCGCGGCGTTGTCCAGCCGGGCGGCCGAGCGCAACACCCGCGGGCTCACCGCAGACGCGAGCTTGGCCAGCACGGCGTCGTGGTCTTCGACGTCGTAGGCGACCCGGACCAGCCCGACGGTGGTGGCGGCCAGCAGCAGGGTGCCGACGGGGCTGTCGACGGTGCGATATGCGACGTCGAGCAGCTCATCGGTTGCCGCGTCGCGTTCGAGCCGTCGATGAAGTCGGGCCATCGTCTCGTCATCGGCGTGCAGTTCGCTGAAAAGGTTGGTGCTCATGCTGTTTCGTCCTCTGGGTAGATCCTGCGGAGTGTCTTGATGCCGTCGGCGGCGGCACGTCGGGCGGCGTCGGGGGAGTTGTCGAGGATGTCGGCGATCTCGGCGAACGGCAGTCCGGCGATGTGGTGATAGGCCACTGCACGGCGTTGTTTGTCGGGGAGGGTTTGCAACGCCGCCCACAGGTCCGGGTAGCGCGCTGCGGGGTCCGCGCGCGCCGAGGCGCGGTCCGGCGGCGAGTCGACCGGGATCGCCCGACGGGATCGGGCGCGGCCGACGTCGAGAGCGCGCCGGTGTGCGATCGTCACCAGCCACGCCTCGACGTTGGCGTCGGCGGGCAGGTCGGGATAGGCGCGCAGCGCCGACAGGAATGTCTCCGACCATGCGTCCTCGGCGTCGACGGGTCCGACGACGGCACGGCACACCCGCAGCACGGTTGCGCCGTGGGCGGCCACCACGTCTTCGAACGGTCGCACCTTCACATCATGAAGACGCCAGGACGGTTTCGTATGTGAGATCAGTTCTTGGTGAACGGTTCCAGGGCGGTGACGAGGTCGCTTTCGAAGCGGTCACGGTCGGCGCCGAGCCGGTGCAGGGGACCGTCGTCGCCCTCGGCTTCCAGGAGTGCGAGCGCGATGTGCTCGGTCCCGACGTAGTTGTGGCCGAGGCGAAGCGCCTGCCGAAAGGTCAGCTCGAGAGCTTTTTTCGCGGGCCCGTCGAACGGGATCAGCGCGGGCATCTTGCCTTCGGTGCGAGCAGGCAGGGTGACGATGTCCTCGACGACGCCCGCGTCGATGCCCTGCCCGGCCAACAGTTTCGCCGCGAGACCGTCAGGATCGTCGAACAGGGCAAGCAGCAGGTGGTCGAACGTGATCTCTGCGTTGCCTGCTTCGTGCGCCTTGTTCTGAGCGGCGACAACGACATTGCGCGCACGGGGGGTGAACCGGCTGAAGCCGGCATTGGGGTCGAGGGCGGACTCGGCGTCGGGCACCTTGGGCACGAACCGCTTCTGTGCGGCCTGCTTGGTGACGCCCATGCACTTGCCGATATCGGTCCACGACGCGCCTGAACGCCGGGCCTGGTCGACGAAGTGTCCGATGAGGTGGTCGGCGATCTCGCCGAGGGACTCGGCGGCCAACACCGCGTCGGTGAGTTGCTCGAGGGGTTCGTCGTGCACCGTCTTGATGACATCGATGAGGTCGTCGAGGCGAACGGGATGGGCGATCTTCGCCGGCTCAGTCATAGCGTCAACTCTAGGTTGACGATCGGGAAACGTCAACCGGCGGTTGACGCTATCCGCGCGGGTAGCCGCGCCGCACGGTCCGGTCGAGGATGCCCAGAGTGGCGCGCAGCGCGCTCTCGGGTATGACCGGGAAGATGTTGGCCTTGCGCCATTCCTCGTCGATGCCGGACCAGTCGTAAAACGAGGTGACCACCGTCGCCCCGTCTTCGGTCGGCTCGAGGCGATAGCCGTAGACGTGGCCGATCTGCGGGCGGATCTTTCCCAGGATCGTCCAGGCGATCAGCGCGTCCTTCTCGAACTCGCGGATCTCGACGGTGACGTCGTATTTGCCCATCGGGAAGTCGTTGAGGGCCTCGCGGTCCATGTGGATGACGAAGCTGTCGCCGACCGCCTTGGCGGCGTCACCGTCGGCGTCCTGCAGCATGCCCGACGCGTCGATGGCGACATGGCCGTGCGGGTCGCAGAGGACGGCGAAGATGTCGGCGGCCGGGGCGGCAATGGTGCGCTGGACCTCCATGCGTTCGGTCATTGGTCGATCCTGTCAGCCGGCGGGGCGTTGCTGGGGTTGTTTTCAGCTGTTGTGTGCCGGGTATACGAACTCACCGGGGAAACGACCATCCGAATCAGGGGAGTGCGTTAGCAGTGGCTGGTCACGATTACGTGCGGCATATGCCGCCAGTGTTGCGAAATGCGGTGGACTTCATCCAGGAGAACGCCGATGCCGACATCGGGCTGGAGGATATTGCCGCCGCCGTCAACGTATCTCCGCGCTCGGTGCAGTACGCGTTCCGGCGCAACCTCGGCACCACGCCGTTGGAGTACCTCAGGCGGGTGCGTCTCGACCGGGCACACCGAGACCTCAAGGCGGCAGACCCGGCACATGACACCGTCACCGCGATCGCGGGCCGATGGGGCTTCAGTCACGCAGGCCGATTCAGCCTCGCCTATAAGGCGGTGTTCGGCAACGCCCCAAGTGACACGCTGAGGGCGTATCCGGCGTAAACGTCACTCCGCGAAGGACATTGACGTATCCGAACAGTTGGTGACTGCCCGTTCCGGCGGAAACATCCGTGGTCCGCGCCCGTGATGATCATGTGTCGGTAGTAGGCGCGCTGATCATCGGCGGAGCATTCGAAGTCCGTGTTCAGGACGCGAAAAGTGCGTAAGCACCTTGCAGGACTTGGCAAGTCGCGGAATCGGCATCGAGGAGGGAGTTCCCGTCGACGTCGGACGCGGTCGCGAAATTCGTGGGGTCTTTGGACAGTACCGACCCGGCGCCCCAGAAGACGACACGACTGTCCCTCGCGAGCTGGCCGTCTGCGAAGCCCGCGCGGTTGAGCAGTTCGAAGTAAGCGGCGTCGGCATCGGGGAACACCACGCCGTCGATGTAGGCATGGGACCTGTCCACGCGTAGGTCGCGTCGAGAGCCTTGAAGCTGCCGGCCCGGAAAGGCGTTGAGGTAGTACACCTTGCCGTCCCTGACGTGGAAGCCGGAGCTCTCGAAAAGAGAATTGGGCGGTCCGTTTCGGCTGCACCTCAACACGATTACCGCAAGAATGAGGCACAGCGCGGCGGTCGAGAGTCGCTGCATCTTCGATGGGTCTTTTCGGTCTGGGGACACATTGAACCGCCGAGCAAGCTTGTACGTAATTACCCTAGCGCGGACATCTCGTCGGCACGCCGGACTGAATCCCCGGTTCGCGGCATGTTGGCGCCTAGGGTTGAGTGCCGCATCGATACCGCGATACCGGTGATTGGGGAGTAGTGAAGCACCGCGACGTCAGCGCCATCGACCGACAGCTGTCATTGTTGGCTGCCGTGAGCTCGTCGATCCGCCGTCTCGGCGGCAAGCCGTCGACCGCTCTCATCGACGAGTTGCTCGACGAGCGGATCGCGAGCAGGCCGAGGCCCCTACTGACGCCTGCGGGCCGCGCCGACAGCGACGGCAATTCCGGCCAGCGCGATGATCGGGCCAAGCACGGACCAGGTGGTGGTGTTGCTCATTGGGCTGCCCCCCACCACCCCGAAGCCCTGTAGCGCGAACAGAAGGCCGAAGAGGGCGACGACCACGCCCACAATCACCACGACGATGCGTCCCATGCTTCGACAGTAGCGGTGAAGAGGCGTTGCGCGGCAATGCCTTCAAGGACGTGGCTTAGGAACACCGTCCGTGGTTCGGGTAGCCGGGCACGACCTCGACGCGGTCCACGGCAGAAACCGGTACGCCGAAAGGCATACAGGTCGGCACGCCGTTGAGAAGCACGTACAGGCCGGTCGCCGGCCTGCCGTTCTTGTCCGGGTCTACCGCGTCCATGCCCTGCTTTGCTTGGTCGAGGCCCTGCTGCACCTGGTCGACGACCTCGCCGGCGATCTGTTGGCCCTGGTTCTTCTGCTGCTGGCACTGCTGGTCGTCGGGAGCGCACGCGGGTGGATCGTCGGCGCTCGAGATGGGTGCCAAGAACAGCAGAGCGGCCGCACCGACGGCGAATACTGCCGCCGCGACGTGTGTCGGGTGATTCAGCATGGATGACCCCCTGATGATGTCGCCGATCGTATCGACGGATTTCGCCTGGACGGGTGCGCATGCAGCAACGGCTTCACAAGGTAGTTTCGCACGCAAAGATTTCGTACGGGCAAAGAACGCAGGTCAATCTAAAAGTCCTGTTGGTAGCTGCATATCACGCCGATGTAGTGATCTTGAGCAATATAAATTCAAGTCTGTGTCCGTTTCAACGGCAAACTCGCCAGCCCGCTGTGATACTTCGGTGCATCGCCCGAACGCGGCGAAGGGTCGGGCGAGAACAGGTAGTGCACTACGCGTGCCGCACTTGATGTATTCAAAAAAGATCCAGGAGTCAGCAAATAACGAGCGCCTCACCTGAGGCGCCGAAGGAGGGACAACCGATGATCACCATCACACGTGGACTTGCGACAGGCATCGTCCTGGCGGGCGCTGCCGTCGGGTTGGCTAGCCCGGCTGCAGCGGACGCGTTCGACGGTCCGTATCTGATCACCGTGACGAACGGTCGCGGAGTCGTCAACGACGGCTCCAAGCAAGGTGTGTTCACGTCGCCATGCGGTCCAGACTGCACGTCGTTCAACGCGGGCACTTGGTCTGCAGATATGCGGCTGCAAGGCAATGCGTGGAATGGCACCACCTCGGAGGGGCTGATCCTCTCGTTCGATAAGGACTCGCTTGCCGGAACGATGGTCAAACCGGAAACCGGACAGACCGTGGACGTGCAGGTGAGTAAAGCCGCGCTGTGACGCGCAAGTATTCGACCGGCCTCACGGCGTTGGCGACGGGCATTGGCGCACTGTGTATTTGGGCGCCGATCGCCAGCGCTGACGATCCTCTTGCGTGTGCCCCTGACGACCAGCAGTGCCTGGAGCAATAGAAGCAGCAACAGGGCGCCGGGATCGCGAACCAGGTCGTCGACGAGGTGCAGCAGGGCATGGATCAGGCGAAGCAGGTTCAGAACGCGATCGACCCGAATACCGGCAAGCCTTACGCAGGCAGACCGTTCCACATACTGCTCAACGGCGTAGAGACCTGCTGGCCGGTCGGGGTACCGATTTCGGCCTTGGATCACGTAGAGCCGTTTCCCGGCGACAATGACGGCAGCTGCTGACCTGAGACTGCGCCGGTTCCGGCGATTCGGGGGTGGGTACTCGAAGGTATCCGAATCGTTTCGTTAGGAAAGGCAGCATCGCAAATGGGTAAGCAAGAAGGCAGTCGGTGGGATGTCGGTACGAAAGACAACGTGATCACCCTCGAGCGGTTTAGCGACGACGACGAGCGCGTCTCCGAAGACGTGTTGCAAGTCGACGAAGCCCGCGAACTAGCCGCCCTTTTGACGAAGCACGCGGACAAGCTCGACTCGTCCGACGAAAAGGACTCGAAAGGCAAGAAGGAATCGAGAGACGAGAAGGACTCGAAGGACGAGGACGACGATTCGGACGAGGATGACTCCGACAACGATGACTCCGAAAAGGATGACTCGAGCGACAAGTCTTCTTCGGACTAGAACCAAGCCACGGCGATACCGACGCCGTTCAGATCCGAAAAATACGCCTGAACTGCGGTAATGCTGGTGCGCGATACTGGGATTGAACCAGTGACCTCTTCCGTGTCAGGGAAGCGCTCTCCCGCTGAGCTAATCGCGCCGGGAAACACCTTGGAGGTGGAGACGGGAATCGAACCCGTGTGCACGGCTTTGCAGGCCGTTGCCTCACCACTCGGCCACTCCACCGCGGGGGTTGATGCGACTGCACCCTCGAGCGGATGACGGGATTCGAACCCGCGACCCTCACCTTGGCAAGGTGATGCGCTACCAACTGCGCTACATCCGCGCGCCACGAACGAGATCGTCGTTCGTCGCGAAGGACGACGATAGTCGACTTCAGCGTAGGCGCACAAATCCCTTCCGTAACACGGTGAGCACCGCCGGTCGGATCAGAAGATTCGGTAGGCCTGCCGGGAGATGGTGAATCCGCGGCCGTCGGAGTTAGAGCACCGCATTCCTGACGGCTCGCTGTTGCAACTCATCCCGCCGCCGGCTTCAAATTGGCCATAGGCCAGCGCCGGACCGCTACCCATGGCCGTGTCCCCGGCGCAGACGAAGCGCGCGGGGCCGGTCGGATGGAGCAGGATGCCCTGCCCGTAGTCCGTGTACTCGGGGCAGTCGGCCGGGCGCGGGGGAGGCGACCAGTCGCGCTCGCCGATGTCGCATCGCAGCAGGGTGTCGGACAGGATGCAGCCGATGTTGCCGCTGGGCGACGTGAACCCGGTGCTGTCGGCGGCGGCAGTGGGAGCACCGAGCACCACCGTCGCCGTGATGGCTGTTGCGGCCGTCAGTAGCTGGACCGAGGCTCTGGGTCCGGTCACTGGACGTCGTACTTCTCGCGCGAGATCATGAACTCGCCTCCGTAGACGAAGTCCCAGCACGAAATGCCGTCCGGCAGGCTTGTGCATTCGATCGACCCGGAAACGATCTTGTCTCCGTACGCCAGGGGATCGCCGGACGTCAAGGCGGTGTCGCCTGCACACACGAATCCCGCGGGTCTGCCGACGGTCATCTGCAACCCCTGCCCCCAACCGACCATCTCCGGGCAACTCGACGGTTTGGACGGCGGACTCCAATTGCGCTCGGCGATGTCGCAGCGGACGTTCGTGGGCTCGATGTAGCACCCGATGTTTCCCGACGGAGAGCTGAAGCTCGTCAGCTCGTGGACTTCGCGGGTGGTGACGGGGATGGGGCCGATCGTCCCCGGCGGTGCAGCTATGGCAACTCCCGTCGCGAGGCTTGCCGCTACTGGAAGCGCAGCAGCAACGAATGCGAGCGAAAATTGACGGATCTGCATAGCGTCACGCTACGTGATGAATCCATAGTTGCTGGGCGATTCCTGCAAGGTCGCTGAGTTCTCTCGCGCACGCCGCTCCGTGCTAATCTTCGACCTCGTTCCCCGGTCTCGTAGCTCAGGGGGAGAGCGTCCGCCTCACACGCGGAAGGTCACTGGTTCGATCCCAGTCGGGACCACTCAACATCCGGCATTGGGTTCTGCGACGGCGCTACCGTTCGGTCGTGTTGCAGACGATTCTCAACTTCGCCGGAATTTTGGTTTTCGCAGCGTCAGGTGCGGTGGTCGGAGTCCGTAAAGGGTTCGACCTCTTCGGGATTGCGGTCATGGGTGTGCTCACCGGCCTCGGCGGAGGAATGGTGCGCGACGTCCTCCTCGATATCAGCCCGCCGTACTCCATCCAGCACTGGGAGAACATGACCGTCGCACTCGTTGCGGTCGCGCTCGGAACGGTCTTCGCCAGGTTCGTCATCCGCATGAGCACCAGCATTCTGGTGCTCGACGCCTTCGGCATGGGCTTCTTCGCGACCGCCGGTGCAGCCATCGCGGTCGATCACGGCGCGAGCTGGTTCGCCGCATGTCTTTTGGGCATGCTGTCCGCGATCGCGGGCAGCATCATTCGCGCACTATTTCTATTCCCAGTGGGTCGGGTTGGTCGTGGGCACGGTGCTGGCGACCGCGCTACGCCTGGCAGCGATGTATTTCCACTGGCGCCTACCCACCGGCCCCCGCGATCTGATCGCCCGATCGGAATAGATCTGCGATCGAGGTGGTAATACCTCCGCATGCAGATCGATCTCAGTGGAAAGACGGCTCTGGTTACTGGTTCGACCCAGGGCATCGGGCTCGCCATTGCCGAGCAACTGGCCGATAGCGGCGCCCGCGTCGCCGTCAACGGGCGCACACCCGAACGTGTGGAAGCGGCGGTTGCGCAACTCCGCGGAGACGTCGTAGGCGTGGCGGTCGACGTCACCACCGAGGAAGGGGCTGCGCAGCTCCTGCGCGAACTGCCCGACGTCGACATCCTGGTCAACAATCTCGGCATCTTCGGCGCGGTGCCTGCTCGAGAAATCACCGATGAGCAGTGGCGCCAGTATTTCGACGTGAATGTTCTTGCGGCAGTGCGGCTTATCCGCATGTACCTGCCGGGCATGACGCAGCGGGGCTGGGGCAGGGCGATACAGATCGCCAGCGACTCGGCGCTGGTGACACCCGAGGAGATGATCCATTACGGAGTGTCGAAGACCGCCTTGCTGGCTGTGTCGCGCGGATTTGCCAAGGATGCGGCAGGCACCGGGGTCACCATCAACTCCGTGATCGCCGGACCGACGCACACCGCGGGTGTCGAGGAGTTCGTCTACCAGTTGGTCGACAAGTCGCTTCCATGGGATGAGGCGCAACGCGAGTTCATGCGTAAGCACCGGCCGCAGTCGCTGATCCAGAGGCTGATCGAGCCGGTCGAAATCGCCAACATGGTGGCGTATCTGGCGTCACCGCTGGCTTCCGCGACGACCGGCGGAGCGCTGCGCGTCGACGGCGGTTACGTGGATTCGATCGTGCCCTAACCGGCGAACGCGCGCTCCGGCTCGACGCTCCAGTCAGCCGGCTGCGACGCGAAGCTCGGCACCTTCAGTTTCGGGCACAGTGCCGCGTCCGAGTCCTGCGTCCGTGGGGCACCTCAGCACGCACGACCGAGAAGTCGTGCGGAGTCAGTGATCAGCACGCTCTTGCCGTCCATGACAATCCAGTGACGCTGGCTGAAGTCGGTGAGGATCTTGTTGACAGTTTCGCGGCACGATCCGACCAGTTGGGCGATTTCCTCCTGGGTGAGGTCGTGAGTCACCCGTATGTGGCCGTGCTCTGGAACACCGAACCGCTGCGCCAACCGCAGCAGGGCCTTGGCGACCCGGCCCGCCACATCGGTGAGAACGAGGTCGGAAGCATCGTCGTCGGTGCGCCGCACCCGCCGGGCCAGCAGCTGTAGCAGCCGCTCCGCGATTTCGGGGTGATCGGCCACCCACCCGTGCAGGACGTCGTGGTGCATCGTCATCGCGCGCACGGGGGTGACCGCGGTCGCGGTCGCCGTGCGAGGTCCCGGGTCGAAGACCGAAAGGTCGCCGAACATTTCCGAGGGTCCCAGAATTGCCAACAGGTGAGCACGGCCGTCGGGGCTGCTCCGGGCGATCTTGACCTTGCCGGACACGATTATGTAGAGCCGGTCGGCCGGCTCTCCCTCGACGTACACGGTCTGCTGGCTGGAGAAGTGCACCCGGGGTAGGCGTTTTGTCAGGCGGGAGGCCTCGGCGGGGTCGACCGCACGGAACAGCGCGGCCCGGTCGAGGATGCTGTCGGCTTTGTTGCGGACATAGTGATCTTGCGTGACATCAGGGCTCAGCGTGCCGGTCACGATACGAGCTGCCGGTTCATGGCGTTCCCGAAGGTCGGGTGTTCACCGGTGTGTTCGGCGCGAACGGCTGCTCTGTACGGGCAGCGGCGGCCAGCTGGCCTCATCCGAACTGCTGACATTCTCAGCAACGTTCACGGTACACCGCGCAGCCGTTTCTCCTCGCTGCGAGCTTCTGCGCCACTCTGTTCCACGTCGGAATCGATATCGGGCCCGGTACGGCCGACGTATTCACCGTCTGTGTCGTCATCTCCCGCACGCGAACCGGCGACGTGCGGATCGGCGGCGATGTCGGACTCCGCTTTCTCGTCGTGGGCTGCAATCCAATCCCGTGCCCTGGTGGAACGATCAGAGACCTTGTTCTTCACATAGTCGATTACTTTCACGGTGTCTCCGTTCAGTGGCGGGGCGGTCGGGGCCGGCCGCCGCTGGTGCGCGGGCGGAGGAAAGGCCCTGTCACCACCGGTTCCAGTTACCCGTTGTGGGGTGCGGGAAACAGGTTGTGAAACCGAGCATTTCGGCGCGGGGCGGCCGCGACCGATTCCCTTGAGCAGATGTAGGAAATCAGCTCAGAGGCGAGTCAGGGCGTTGGCTGCGAAGTCGGCTGCCTGATCGGCCGTCCCGTTTGTCTTGTAGGCACTGTGGGCCGAGCGGTCGGTGCCGCCGGGAAAGCAGATCGGGTCTCCGGGATTGCACAGCTCGAGGGTCTTGGTTGTGAAGAGATGACCGATGGTGATCGGCGGTGCGTCGTGGGCGAAGAGGTTCAGGAACCCGTCGGACGGGGTGCCGAACAGCACCACGGCCGCGACGTGCGAGGCGACCGCGGGCGGCAACGTCCCAGCGATTCCGTCGGGCAGCACAGTCCCCGCGGGCACCGTGTCGAGCGTGGTGTAGCCCGCCACGGCCGCTCCCTGCGAGTAACCGCCGAGCACGATCTGGGTGTTTGCGCAGTTCGCCGCGATCGCCTCAATCCTGTTGGCGGCGTCGGCAATACCGCTTGTCGCTGCCTGGAAGTCCAGCGACGCCGGGTAGTTCACGCCGTACGCCTCAACAGTTTTGCCGTTGAGCCGGGCGTTGAGGGCGTCGACGAACGCCTGTCCGGTCGCTCCGACACCGGGTGCTTCGAAGGTCCCGCGGGCAAAGACCACTTCGACGTCCGAACAGGATGAGTCCTCGGCGGCTGCCGCGATTCCGGTGGCCTGCGGGGCGATCAGAGCCCCGACCGAGACGGCGGCGGCCGCGAGCCAGCGCAGCGCCCGCGGAGTTGATGTGGCAACAGATCGGCGGCTGCTCATTGTCGGCTCTTTTCGCTTGGCAAAGGTCGTATAACCGATGAGAACTCGCGAACTGCGCGAATTAATTCCGCCGGGCGTGCCCGCCTCGCGGTTAGGGTGATCGCCGTGACCGAACTGGGTGATCGAGCGCGTTCGCGCACCTTTGTCGTGACGGGCGTCTCGTCGGGCATCGGCCTTGCCACCGCGCAGCGCCTGCTCGCCGAGGGCGGTTCCGTCGTCGGGACCGATCTGGCCGGTCCTCCTGATCTCGGCGAGCGGTTCACGTTCGTGACGGCCGATGTCGCCGACGAGGCGGCGGTCGCCGACGTCTTCGCCGCGGTGCCGGACCGACTCGATGGCGTCGTGCACGCTGCAGGCGTCGCAAGCGGCGGTCCGGTTCACCTGCTCGACAAGACGGAATGGGACCGGGTGATCGCGATCAACCTCACCGGCACGTTCCTGGTGGCCAAGGCCGCGCTCGCCAAGATGATCGAGCAACCCCGCGCCGGCGGTGAGCGCGGCTCGATCGTCACCCTTGCCAGCGTGGAGGGCCTCGAGGGCACGGCCGGTGGCAGCGGCTACAACGCGTCCAAGGGCGGTGTCGTCTTACTCACCAAGAACATCGCGCTCGACTACGGTCCCAGCGGTATCCGGGCCAACGCCATCTGCCCGGGGTTCATCGCAACCCCGATGTTGGACAACGTGTTTCGGATACCGGGTATGGAACCCACGCTGAACTCGGTGACCGGCGAGCATGCTCTGCGGCGGCTCGGGCGATCCGAGGAGATCGCCGCCATGGCCGCGTTCCTGGTCTCTCCCGACGCATCGTTCGTCAGCGGCCAGGCAATCGCCGTCGATGGTGGTTATACCGCCGGTCGCGACCACGGCGTCGTTGCGCTTTTCGGTTTCCCGCAGTGACGGCTACCGGGGCCGGTCCACTTCGTAGGTGCCGTTGTCGTCTGTGAACAGCACGAGCACTTGACGTTTCCTGCCGTCGACGACGACGTCACACGTGAAGGTGGCGCCCTTCTTGATCGCCGGGTCGTTGCCCTTGTTGCATTCGACGTCCGACACGTTCGTCGCGCTGTATCCCACTTCACGGTCCAGGAGGACTCGCTGGACGCCCGCCTCCGCCCTGGATACGTCGAGAACCTTGCCCTTGAGCACATCGAATTTCGACAAGCCGACCGTGAGCCCGACTGCCACCGCGCCTATCGCGATGACCCCGACGGCGATCAGCAGCGCGAGCTGACCGTTCTTGCGGCGCGCAGTCGTTGCCTTGGCGTGACGATTCCTGGCGTGGGTGGGTTGGCGACCGTGGCGACGGGGCTGGTGCTGCGGCGGCTTCGGGGTGGGCGGCGGCGCAGGCATCGGCGGTGGAGGTGGCGGAACCCGCGTGTTGGCGTTCTTCCACCACGGCTCCTCGGCGGCCGGCGGCTCCGTACCGCGGGGTGACCGCAGCGGGACCTCGACGGTTTTGTCTTCGGGCCTCGGATGCCGGGGATCCCGCGGTCCGCTCACGTACTGATTCTCTCAGGCAAACCGCTGATAGCAATCGTCGCTATCGCCGAGAAGGCCGGTGCGGAACGCAAGGATCCGGGTGAACCCGGATGGCACGGGCGTCCCACTGACATCGGTGGCCACGACGCCGTTGGTCAACAGACCCGACACCGCCTCGTCGAGATCGCCTGCGCCGAGGACCAGCTGGTTGCCCGACGGTCCTCGGATCGGGTCGGCCATCTTCCGTTGCGCGACACCGGTCAGGCACGCGGTGCGCATCGCCGCCAAAGGAGAGTTGAGCGCCAGCCCCCGCTCGTGTTGCAGCGCAAGCACATAGCGTGACGTGACCATGGACAGCGCGGTGTTGTCGCCCTGCAGCAGGACGAACTCGCTCTCGTCGGCCGGTGCACCGACCTGGCGCAGGGTGGGCATGTCGACGGCGATCGTGTTGGAGTCGGGGCAGTAGACGACGGGCTGCTGCTGGCTCGCCGTGCAGCTGTCGCCGTCGGATGCGAGGGTCGGTGGGTTCGTCGGAGCGAAGACCTGATCCAAGAGCTCCATCAGAGTCGACAGTGACTGATCGTCGATCGGGATGTCGCTCTGTGGGCTCGCCGTATCGAACAGCGACGGTGGGAGATTGCCGCGGCGCTCCGTTATCTCAGCGGAATCCATTGCGGCGCAACCATCCGCGCCGACGTCGAATCCGGTCTGGAATGCGCTGACGCGGTCGAGCGCGGTGCCGTGAGAGGGCGGGTCGAGCACCAATGTGTCGAATGTCGAGACCGGGTCGCGTCCGGCGATCGCGCCCGCCATGACCTGATCCAGTGCGCGGGTGGTGTTGATGGTGAATCGCGGTGAGTGCCCTTCGGCCACCCAGCGCATGTAGACGCCCGCCATGCAGTCGGCCTGTTGTTCACGGACCAGAATCGACGACTTCTGTTCGCCGACCAGCCCTGCGCGCGACTGCAACGCGTGGCCATATTCGTGGGCGAGCAGTCCGTTGATCTCCATGTCGCCGAAGAACTCCTTGGCGATGGGCATCAGGTTGACGCGGTCCCAGGCGATCAGGTCGTCGGGGGCGCAGTACAGCGCGTTGTAGTCGAACGCGCTCGCCTGCTCGCCGCAGATGGTTTCCCCGCTTCTCGGATCGACCGATACGAGCCGGGAGACGGGGGTGAACGTCCCTGCGAACGCGTCCGAGTAGTGCTGCGACCAGAAGTCTTCGATGTCTTCGATCGCCAACAGCGCCTCGCGGTCGATGTCTCCGTCGTCAGTGTTCTCCACGCGACCGGTGGCCGTCGGCGGCGCTGCGCGGGGCCCGCTCGGACCATTGGAGGTGGGCAGGCCCGCGACCCGGTAGGGGTCGTAGCGCATCGAGACGGCACGCCCGTCGACCGCGGTCGCCTGACTGCAGCCGGCAAGGGTCAGCGCCGCACACACGGCAGCGATACCGACCCGGGCGAACGCGTTCACATCGCGACGGTACCGGGCACCCGCGAAAGGTCTGCCTAGCTCGGATAAATGATCGACTGATATTCGATGTAGGGGTCGACGCCCTCGGGCCCGCACTCGCGTCCCAGACCCGACTTCTTGAACCCGCCGAACGGCGCCTTGAAGTCGAGCAGCAGCCCCGAGTTGACCGGTACGGTGCCGGTGCGAAGCCGGGCCGCGATCTCGGCGCCGTGGTCGACGTCGGCCGTCCACACCGAGCCGGACAGGCCGTAGTCGGAGTCGTTGGCGATGCGCACGGCGTCGTCCTCGTCGTCGTAGGGGATGACCGACAGCACCGGTCCGAAGATTTCATCGCGGGCGATGCGCATCGCGTTGTCGACGTCGTAGAACACCGTGGGCTCGATGAACCAGCCTTTGTCCAGGTGCGCGGGCGTGCCGCCACCGACCGCGACCTTGGCACCCTCCTTCTTGCCCGCCTCGAGCATTCCCACGATCTTGTCGCGCTGCCGTTCGGCGACCACCGGCCCGACGGCCGTGGCGGGATCATTGGGGTCACCGACCGCCATGGCGCCGACACCGGCAGCCAACGCGTCGACCATTTCCCGATAGCGCGACCGCGGCGCCAGAATCCGGGTCTGCGCCGCACAGGCCTGCCCGTTGTTCAGCAGCCCGGACATGATGATGTTCTGCAGGTGGCCCTCGAGGTCGACGTCGTCGAGGAGGATCGCCGCGGACTTTCCACCCAGCTCGAGGGTCACCCGCTTGATCTGTCCGCCGCACAGTTCGCCGATGCGGGCACCCGTCGCCGTCGATCCGGTGAAGCTGACTTTGTCGACGCCGGGGTGGGTGACGATGTGCTCGCTGGCCTCACGTGAGGCGGTGACGATGTTGATCACCCCGGGCGGAATGCCCGCCTCGAGCACGGCTTCGGCGAGCAGATAAGGGTCGAGTGCCGTCTCGGGCGCCGGTTTGAGCACCATCGTGGAGCCGGACGCGAGGCAGGGGCCGAGCTTCATCGCCATGATGTACAGCGGCACGTTCCACGGGATGATGCCCGCGCAGACGCCGACGGGAGCCCTGCGTACCACCACCTTCTGGCCCATCGCGCCGACCCGCTCGTCACTCCACGGATAGCTGCGCGCGATGTCGGCGTAGATGTCGAGCACCATCGTCGCCGCGAACACCTGCGTGCCCATCGACTGCGATGCGGGGGCGCCGTTCTCGTTGGTGACGATGTCGGCGATCTCGGCGCCGCGCTTCTGCAGCGCCTGCGAGAGCGCGGCGATGGCGTCGGCCCGCTCCTCGGGCGGCGTCGACGGCCACGGTCCGTTGTCGAATGCATCACGTGCGGCCGCGACCGCCCGGTCGATGTCGGCAGGCGACCCGTCGGGTGTTTGTGCGTACACCTCTTCGGTGATGGGGGAGATGACGTCGATGGTGCCGTCGGTGGCGGGCGCCACCCATTCGTTGCCGATGAAAAGCCGGTCGCGGGTCTGCATGGGCGCACTCCGATCGTTTTGTGACGTGAGCCGATCGTAGGGCTGTAACGGATCGATCGGTCCAGCGATCTAACTGTTGGAGCCGGATCGTCGCCCCGCCACAAGCGCCGCATCCGCCCAACCAAGAACGTCGCGGCGCCTGCTGGTCCATTCCCAGTGTCGGGGGAGATGGCTGCAAAGCAGTGGTGGCGGTCATCGCCACCCTCTGAGACCAGAGGAGTCGACACGAAAATGCTTGCCCCCCTTAAGACCTGCTCCTGGCGAAGCGCCGTCGCCGTGCTGGCGTCGGGAGCCATCGTTTCTTTGAGTGCGCTCAGCGGGGGCGTCGCGCCGGCATTCGCCAAACCGGACAAGAACGAACCGGGTCCCCCCATCCCGACACCTGTACTCATCGTTCCGGAGGCGCCCGCGTCCGCCCCTGAACAGCAGGCGCCCGCCGAACCGCCCCGTGCGCAGGAGCAGCCATCGGCACCGCCGCAGGTGATCGAGGCACCGGTCCAACAAGCACCCGCCCCGCAGATCCAGGCGCCGGCGCCTGCGCCGGAACCAGCGCCGCAGCCGCAAGCGCCTGCCCCGGTGCAAGCACCGCCGCCCGCGCCCGCTCCGCAGATTGTGGCGCCCGCGCCGAAGAAGGAGCAGCCGCGAGTCGTCGAGGCACCAAAGGTCGAGGCCCCGAAGGCTGACGCGCCGAAGGCCGACCCGCCCAAGGTCGTCGACGCCCCCAAGGCAGACGCCCCCAAGGCAGACGCCCCGAAGGCCGACGCCCCGAAGGCCGACGCCCCGAAGGTCGACGCCCCGAAGGCGGATGTACCGGCGGTCGATGTTCCAAAGGGTGATGTGCCCCAGGTCGACGCCCCGAAGGTCGATGCGCCTGCGCCGTTGCCCGCCGCCGATCAGCCCGGCAGGCCCGGCGACCCGAAACTGGATGCGCAGGTCCCGAGGAATCTGGTGCCGGGAGGCGACGAGGACGCGGCAGCCGACAAGCAACCGCCCGTCGCCGATCAGGTGAAGCCGGGCTCCGAGGGGTCCAGCGGCGCCGCCGATGACGCCAAGACCGACCCGTCGACCGCATCGAAGGCTGCCCAGCGGGTCGCGATGGCAGAGCCGGAGACACTCGAGGCAACCGAGCAGGACATCCAACTTGCCAGGCAGGCCAAGCCGATCGAGGTGAAGCCCGAGCCTGCGAAGAAGGAGGATGTCGACCTGCTGGCAAGCGCGATCAACCTGCAGAGCAAGACGAAGCTCGGGCCGTTCGAATCCGATCTCCGTGCGGGTTCGGACTTCTCGATCGGTGATCGCGACCGCGACCGCGGCCGCGACTGGGACAACAAATATTGGGACAAGAAGGTCCGTCAGTGGGATCGGAACTGGATTGAATACGACCAGTTCTACCGGCCGATCATCTTCAACCCATTCCGAGCTCCCGTGCGGATCGTCTACGCGCTCGCGAACGCCACGCGAATTCTCGTCATCCAGCCTCTCGCGAGGGTCGTCGTCGACGTCGCCGAGCTGGCCGCCTACAGCTTCACCGCTGTGGTGCTTGGCGCCGCCAATGCCGTTACCGGTTTGGCGAACGTCGCTGCCGACGTGGTTGACGTCGCGGTCGGCACGATCTTCGGCGGTGGTTACGTACCGCGCGCAGGGTTGCCGTTCGTGCCGCCGCCTCCGCTGCAGCGCTACGACAACGTGCCGGTGCAGGTGAGGTACTCCAACGCGACCTACCAACCGTTCCGGGTCAACCAGATCGTCGACGTCGGCGACGACGTGCAATACGGCGGCCGCAAGGTGTTGCTCGACGGTGCGACGCCGGCATGGGGTCAGTGGACCACGTCGCCGACGGGTGAGCGGCAGTTCGAGGTGCACCGCACGCAGCAGTACCCGGGGCTCGGTGAGCCGCAGGAGGCGCCGCTGCCCGGTGACTACCGGATGCAGCTGGCCTCCGACGAGTCCGCGGACGTCGACCGCACGCAGATCTACCTGGTTGCGGCCGCGGGTGTGGTCGCCGGGCTCGGCATCGGTGCGCTGGGTCTGGCCGGCTATCTCGGGCGTCGCAGGCTGAAGGTGTAACGGCGCCAGCTGGAGTGCTGGACAACTGTCCGGCACTCCAGCTGATCCCGGGAATCGCGGCGCAAGCCGTTTTCGCCCACGGTCCATGACCTGCCTTGTTCCCCTCGGGTCGCATCCGATAAATTGGACAGCTGTCCAGTCGCGGCCTTGAGGAGACAGCAATGGCGATCCGCGTCGCACATATCGGCACGGGCAATGCGGGAAAGATCGCGCTCAACCATCTGATCAGCGATCCCCGCTTCGAGCTGACCGGCGTGTGGGTTTCGTCGGAGGCCAAGGTCGGCAAGGACGCAGCCGAGCTGGCCGGCCTCGACGACTCGACGGGCATCACAGCGACAAACGATCTGGACGCGTTGCTGGCCACCAAACCCGACTGCGCGGTTTACTGCGCGATGGGGGACAACCGGATTCCTGAAGCGGTCACCGACGTCCTGCGCATCCTCTCCGCTGGCGTCAATGTGGTCGGGACGTCGCCAGGAGTGTTCCAGTACCCGTGGGGCGTGATGCCCGACAAATACATCGCACCCATCGAACAGGCTGCACAGCTTGGCAATTCGAGCCTCTTCATCTCCGGCGTCGATCCCGGGTTCGCCAACGACCTCATCCCGTTCGCGATCGCGAGCACCTGCCAGCGCCTCGAGCAGGTGCGCTGCATGGAGATCGCCGACTACGCCACCTACGACGGCGCGACCGTGATGTTCGATGTGATGGGTTTTGGCTGGACGCTCGATGAGACGCCAATGTTGTTGCAGCCAGGGGTACTCGGCATCGCGTGGGGCACGACGATTCGGCAGTTGTCAGCCGGGTTCGGTATCGAGGTCGACGAGATCAAGGACTCGTGCATTCGAGTGCCTGCACCGGAGGCGTTCGACGTCGCGGTCGGCCACATCGCCGAGGGGACCCAGGCTGCGCTGCGATTCGAGATCGTGGGCCTGGTCAAGGGCGAGCCGGTCATCGTCATCGACCACATCACCCGGCTACGCGAAGACCTGGCCCCTGATTGGCCGCAGCCCGCACAGCCGGGCGGCTCGTACAAGGTCGAGATCGTCGGTGAACCGAGCTTCACCGTGGACATCTGCCCTACGAGTCGCAGGGGAGACCACAATTACGCGGCCATCGCCGCGGGTGCTGGCAGAGTGGTCAACGCGATCCCCGCGGTGGTGGCCGCGCCGCCGGGAATCAGGACGACCTTGGACCTGCCGCTGATCACCGGCAAAGGACTGTTCGACGCCAAATAAGGCGCGCGACAACGACAAAGGAGAACACCGCATGGGACGCGTCGACGGCAAGGTTGCGCTGATCAGTGGCGGCGCGCGCGGCATGGGCGCCGCGCATGCCCGGATGCTCGTCGCCGAAGGCGGCAAGGTCGTGATCGGCGACATCCTCGACGACGAAGGCGAGGCAGTGGCCGCCGAGATCGGCGACAGCGTCCGATACGTCCACCTCGACGTGACTCAACCCGACCAGTGGCAGGCCGCGGTCGACACCGCCGTCTCGGAGTTCGGAAAACTCAACGTGCTGGTGAACAACGCGGGAATCGTCGCACTCGGTCCGCTGAAGAAATTCGATCTCGACGAGTGGCAGAAGGTCATCGACGTCAACCTGACGGGCACGTTCCTTGGCATGCGGGCCGCCGTCCAGCCGATGCTGGACGCGGGCGGCGGCTCGATCATCAACGTGTCCTCGATCGAGGGCCTGCGCGGCGCACCGTTCGTCCATCCCTACGTCGCGTCCAAGTGGGCGGTGCGCGGCCTGGCGAAATCGGCGGCACTCGAGTTGGCGCCCAAGAACATTCGGGTGAACTCGGTGCATCCGGGGTTCATCAAGACGCCGATGACCGCGCACCTGCCCGAGGACATGGTCACCATTCCGATGGGCCGCCCTGCCGAACCTGAGGAGGTGGCGACGTTCATCGTCTTCCTCGCCAGCGATGAGTCGTCGTACTCGACCGGAAGCGAGTTCATCATGGACGGTGGTCTGGTCACCGCCGTACCGAGTAAGGCGTAGTCGCTCAGTGGCGTCGTCGCCACAGGAGCCACACCAACGCCCCGACGCCGACGACCGCCACGGCGGCGACCGGAACGGTCACCTTCGCCCGACCGTCGTCGATGGTCGCGTGTTGTACGGCGTGCGCCTTGTCGACGACGGCTTCCTTGGTCTCGGCGGCTTTGTCCTTGGTTCGCTGCTTGACATCCATCTTCGCCGACAGCGCCTCGACGGTTTCGCCGAGATCCTTTCGCGTCTGCTCGATATCGGTCTGAATGTCGTCGATATTGGCCTCTGGGCCGGGTTCCGGACGGGCTGATTCTGGCTGGCTCATGAACGTGCGTCCTTCACTTCGTTGATGTCGGCCTTGACGCTTTCGACGCTCTCCTTCGGTGGCGGAGCGATCTCCGCCGCCTGCCTACGGCCGAAAAGCGCTGCGATGCCAGCAGCGGCGAAGAGCACGACCGCAACAATCACGGCGGCAGCCCACACCGGCAGCACGAGTGCCAATGCCGCGACGCCCGCGGCTGTCAAAGCCATCAGACCGAGGACGGCCAGCAGGCCGGCCGCGCTGAAGAGGCCGACGCCGATGCCTGCGTGCTTCGCAGACTGCTGTAATTCTTTGGTCGCCAGCCGCATCTCGTCACGGACGAGCCGCGACGTCTGCGTCGACAACTGGCTCACCAATTCGCCGATCGAGGCGTCGGCAGCCGATTTGGATTCCACACTCATGCGCTGTGGATTCCCGGCCTGAACGGGACGAAACGCGCTATTCGATCGAGGACTGCTGCTTCTCGACGAGGTCGGCGGCGATCTGAATCAGCGGTGTATTCGCGTCCTGGGACAGCTTGCGCAGAAGGTCGAAGGCCTGTATCGCGCTGACGCTGTAGCGCTCCATCAGCATGCCCTTGGCCTGCCCGATGACGTCCCGGCTCGTCAGCGCCTTCTTGAACTGCTCGTCGCGACGGGCCGCGTTCCAGGCGACCGAGGAATGGGCGGCGAAGACCAGACCGATGGCCCTCGTCTCCTCGCTGAACGCATTCGCGGTCTCGGCATACACGTTCAGGGCACCCATCGTCTCACCGGCGATCCACAGCTGGAAGGCCATCACGGATCGAATCGGCGTTTGCGCCAGGGCATCTCGAGCGTAGAGCGGAAACCGCTCGTCGGTCTCCATGTTGGCGAGGTGGACCGTCTTCTCCTCCCACGCCGCGGTAAGACACGGTCCTTCGCGGTGGCGCTGCTGAATCTCGTCGAGTAGCAGCGGCCACTTATGCGTGGCGGCCGGGGTGTCGATGTGTTTGGCGTTGCGGGTGACGGTGACGCCCGCGTATAACGCACCGGGGATCTCGGCCGCCGCATGCTCGGCCAGCTCGGCGATCACCGTGTCGGAGTCGGCGTCGGGCCGCCCGTACAGGTCCTGCACCAACTGCGCGATGCGCCGATGAGTGGCGTCCACATCAACAGGGTCTATCACCAGCAATATCCGATCTTCGAACTCCGTTGGGTAAAGGCTAACGCGGGCGTCAGCCGGAGGACGGATGGATCGGCAATGCGCGACTTGCGGCCACTGAGCGCGCAGGAGGGCCCGGCTACAGCGCCGTCAGGTACCGCGACGTGATCACCCTCTGCATCAGCGCGGTGACGGGGGAGCCCAGCCTGCTCCACCACGTTGCGTGCCGGGAGAACGCGACGACCTCGGCGTGCACCTCGTCGGTCGTGGGGTCGTAGCGCACCGCGAACAACTCCTCGCCGGACTCCGGGTGGCCCGGCAGCGTGCCGTAGGCGAAGCCGCTGCGGTCCGGCTCGTCGATGACATAGACGACACGGCACGGTGCGCGCACCGGGCCGATGCCGACGAGCACCTCCGAGCCGACGGCCGCCACTTCGCTGGTCGCCTCGACGCGCACGCCCGCCCCGCGCAGCATTCCCCACCGCATGACCTTGGCCGTCGCATCCTCGAATCGCGGACGGCCATGACCGATCACGGCCGACTTGTGCACATGGTGATAACCGTTGGGCAGCGGTCCCGCCGTCGCACCCACATCGCGATAGGTCAATTGCAGCGCCGCCAAGTCGGTGAGTCTCACCCCGACACCATGTCATCACCCGGCGTACGGTCTGTGAGGTGACCACTTCATCCGCCGATCAAGTATCCGGAACCTTCACCCTTGGCGGTGATCTCACCGTCAACCGACTCGGATTCGGTGCCATGCGAATAACGGGCAAGGGTGTGTGGGGCCCGCCGGACGATCACGACGAGTGCATCCGCGTGCTGCGGCGCGCCGTTGAACTTGGCGTCAACTTCATCGACACCGCGGACTCCTACGGCCCTTACGTTTCCGAGGAGCTCATCCGCGAGGCGCTCGCGCCGTATCCCGACGATCTGGTCATCGCGACCAAGGCGGGGCTGCTGCGCACCGGCCCCGACGTCTGGATCCCCCTCGGGTTCCCCGGCTATCTGCGCCAGGAAGTCGAGCTGAGCCTGCGGCGGCTGGGAGTGGAGCGCATCGACCTGTTCCAGTTGCATCGCATCGACGACAAGTTCCCGCTCGAGGATCAGCTCGGTGAGCTCGCCGCGCTGCAGCAGGAAGGCAAGATCCGCCACATCGGCCTTTCCGAGGTCGACGTCGAACAGCTCCACGCCGCACAGAAGGTCGCGCCGGTCGTGTCGGTGCAGAACATGTACAACCTCACCGCGCGTTCGGCAGAAGCGGTTCTCGACGCGTGCGAGAAGCAAGGGCTCGGGTTCATCCCGTGGTTCCCCCTTGCCGCGGGCCCGCTGGCCGCGCCTGACGGTCCGCTGCAGCGCATCGCCGCAGACCACAACGCCACCGCATCGCAGCTCGCGCTCGCGTGGCTGCTGAAGCGTTCGCCGGTGATGCTGCCGATCCCCGGCACGTCGAAGGTGAGCCACCTGGAACAGAACGTCGCGGCAGCCGAGATCGAGCTCTCGGATGAGGAGTTCGAGACGTTGAGCAAGGCCGGCGCTGAGTCCGGCTAGCGCCGTGCGTCTGGTCTTCACCGGACACATCGCGGGTGCGGGCACCGGGTCCGGGCTTCGGATCGTGGTCGGCGCCTGGGACGAATCGCCGTTCGGCGCGTTCACCGACGTGATGCTGCAGACCGCCGACGACGAGCGCATCCTGCTCGCGCCCACCGAGGCCGTCGCCGAGTTCGTGTCGACGACGTATCGGTTCGACCGGGTGGAACTCGGGGAGCTGTCGGCCGATCTCGACGCCGGAAAGCTGACGGTGGCAGGCGAGAATTTCGAAGCCCGCATCGGCATCGGCGGTTCGGCGCCTGTCGACCGGCTACTGCGATTCGTTCCGCCGCGGCTGGCTACGGCGCCTCGGTGGTTACGCGCGATCGACCCGGTCGCGTCCCGCATGGTGCCGGGGGTGCACACCTATGGGTCCGCGGGCAACGGCCGCGTCGAGTACTACGGTGTACGGCGGTCGCGCCGGATTACCGCGATCGAGGGGCATTACCGCGGCGCGCCGTTCGGCGGCATCGCCCCGCTGAGCCCACCGGTGAGTTTCGGCTTCTCCTCGGCTCCCGCCGCGCCGCAGATCGTCGCAGTGACCACGACGATCGACGAATCAGGGCAGGCAATACGGTGAGCGGGTGGCCGACCCCAACGATCCGCACGCGGGCGGCGGATTCAACCCGCCCGAACCGACCACCAGCGGCGGGCCGGACTACGGCCGGTTCGTCGAGGCCGTCCGCGCACTCCAGGACCACGCCCGTGCTGCCGACGCGCCCGACGACGTGATCACCAACGCGGCCGACATGATCGAGGCGGTAAACGAACTGCTGGCGCCCTTCGAGGCCGACGAATGGACCACCCCCTCGGGTAGGCGGATGGACCTGCCCAACCGCGGCAACCTGCTGCAGGTGCCGTCCGAGCTGGAGACCGTGGACGACGAAGTCGACGGCTTCGTCCGCTTCCGGCGCTACCACCTGGGCCGCAATGGTGCGGTGCACGGCGGTGCGGTGGCTCAGATGTGGGATTCGGTGCTCGGGTTCGCGGCGTTCCGGCTCAGCCGCAGCTTCAAGCAGCGCACCGCCTATCTGCACGTCAACTACCGCCAGATCGTGCCGATCGACAGGGAGCTTCGGGTCGACGCGCGCGTCGACCGGTCCGAGGGTCGCAAGATCTTCGTGGCCGGGCGGCTCTTCGACGGTGACACGCTGCTCTGCGACGCCGAGGCGCTGTTCGTGAAGCTGAACCCAGGACAGCCGTGAGCGACGAGGACACGGGCGCCATCGCATCGAAGTGGTCGGCGGCCAAACGCCGCTGGGCGCGCTGGCGCGACCGTCTACGCGAGAAGCCCAAGACCGAGTTCGGCTACCGGATCGCGGTGGCGGTGGTGGGCTTGGCGGTCTTCGCCGTCGGCATCGTCGCGATCCCGTACCCCGGCCCCGGCTGGGCCATCGTGTTCATCGGGCTGGGCATTCTGGCCACCGAATTCGAATGGGCGCGGCGGCTGCTGCACTACGCCAGGGAGCGTTACGACAAGGTCATGGACTGGTTCGGACGGCAGGGCCGGTTCGTGCAGGCCGTTGGCGTCGTGTTCACCGCGTCGATCGTGGTCGCGACGCTGTGGCTGCTCGGTGCGCTCGACTGGGCAGGTGAATTCTTCGGGATCGAGCACCCGTGGCTGAACAGCCCGATCGGGGTCGGGGACTGACGGGCGCACCGATAGCATGGTCGCGTTCGTAAACACCCACGAAGAGACGCGGAGAGTGACCCGATGAGCGCCGCCCACAGCCCCGCCCCCGTAGCCCCGATCCGGGTCGCTGCCGGGACGACCGCGGCGGCAGCAGTCCGCGAGGCGGGATTGCCGAGCCGTGGCGCCGCCGACGCGGTCGTCGTCGTTCGTGACGCCGACGGCAGGCTGCGTGACCTGAGCTGGGCGCCGGAGGCCGACGTCGAGGTGACGCCGGTGGCCGCCGACACCGACGACGGGCGCAGCGTCATCCGCCACTCCGCGGCCCACGTGCTTGCCCAGGCGGTCCAGGAACTGTTTCCCGGGACCAAGCTCGGTATCGGACCGCCGATCACCGACGGCTTCTACTACGACTTCGACGTCGCAGAGGCCTTCACCCCGGAGGACCTGGAGGCGCTGGAAAAGCGCATGCGCCAGATCGTCAAGGACGGCCAGCTGTTCTCTCGGCGGGTCTACGAGTCGAAGGAACAGGCGCGCGAAGAGCTCGCCGGCGAGCCGTACAAGCTGGAGCTCGTCGACGACAAGTCCGGCGACCCCGAGGTGATGGAGGTCGGTGGTGACGAGCTTACCGCCTACGACAACCTCAATCCCCGCACCCGCGAACGGATCTGGGGAGATTTGTGCCGCGGTCCGCACATCCCGACGACGAAGTTCATCCCGGCGTTCAAGCTGACCCGCAGCTCGGCCGCGTACTGGCGCGGTAACCAGGAGAATGCAAGCCTGCAACGCATCTACGGCACGGCGTGGGAGTCCCAGGAGGCCCTCGACCGTCACCTCGAGCTGATCGAGGAAGCGCAACGACGGGACCACCGCAGGCTCGGAGCCGAACTGGATCTGTTCAGCTTCCCCGACGAAATCGGTTCCGGCCTTGCGGTATTCCACCCGAAGGGCGGCATCATCCGGCGGGAGCTCGAGGACTACTCGCGCCGCAAGCACAGCGAGGCAGGCTACGAGTTCGTCAACAGCCCGCACATCACCAAGGCGGAGCTTTTCAAGATCTCGGGCCACCTGGACTGGTACTCCGACGGCATGTTCCCGCCGATGCATCTCGACGCCGAGTTCAACGAGGACGGCACGGTGCGCAAGCCCGGCCAGGACTACTACCTCAAGCCGATGAACTGCCCGATGCACTGTCTGATCTTCCGGTCGCGCGGGAGGTCGTACCGCGAACTCCCGTTGCGACTCTTCGAGTTCGGCACCGTCTACCGATACGAGCTGTCCGGTGTCGTGCACGGCCTGACCCGCGTTCGCGGCCTGACGATGGACGATTCGCACATCTACTGCACCCGCGATCAGATGCGCGGCGAACTGACGTCGCTGCTGAATTTCGTGCTCGAACTGCTCGGCGACTACGGCCTGACCGACTTCTATCTGGAGCTGTCGACCAAGGACCCGAACAAGTTCGTCGGCTCCGACGACATGTGGTCCGAAGCCACCAGCGTGCTGGCCGAGGTCGGCGCCGCGTCCGGTCTCGACCTTGTGCCCGATCCCGGTGGCGCGGCGTTCTACGGCCCGAAGATCTCTGTCCAGGTCAAGGATGCGCTGGGCCGCAGCTGGCAGATGTCGACGATCCAGCTGGACTTCAACTTCCCGGAGCGATTCGACCTCACCTACACCGCCGCCGACGGCAGCAGGCAGCGGCCCGTGATGATCCACCGCGCGTTGTTCGGTTCGATCGAGCGCTTCTTCGGCATCCTCACCGAGCACTACGCGGGAGCGTTCCCGGCCTGGCTGGCACCGGTTCAGGTGGTCGGGATCCCCGTCGCAGACGACCACATCGAGTACCTGGAAACCGTTGCAGAGCAACTGAGGTCGCGGGGAATTCGCGTCGAGGTCGACACCAGCGACGACCGGATGGCGAAGAAGATCGTCACCCACACCAATCAGAAGGTGCCGTTCATGCTGCTGGCCGGCGACCGCGACGTCGAGGCCGGCGCGGTGAGCTTCCGGTTCGGCGACCGCAGCCAGGTCAACGGGGTGCCTCGCGATGAGGCGGTCGAGACCATCGCGCGGTGGATCGCCGACCGCGAAAACGACGTGCCCACAGCGGAACTGATCAAGGCGGCCACGCCGACGTGACTGGCAACGAGGAAGGCAGGGTCGTCGACCACGGCGCCGGCGAGCCCGATCATCTGCAGCGGCTTTGGACGCCCTACCGGATGAACTACCTGGCGGAGGCCCCGATGAAGGGCGGATCGGCCGCATCGACGCAACCGTTCACCGATATCCCCACGCTGAACGACGAGGACGGTCTTGTCGTCGCGCGCGGCGAGTCCGTCTATGTGGTGCTGAACCTGTACCCGTACAACCCTGGCCACTCGATGGTGGTGCCGTATCGGCGGGTATCCGAGCTCGAAGACCTCACCGAGGAAGAGAGCATCGAGCTGATGTCGTTCACCCAGAAGGTGATTCGCGTTATGAAAGCGGTGTCCAACCCGCACGGCTTCAACGTGGGCCTCAACCTCGGTAAGTCCGCGGGAGGGTCGCTGGCTGAGCACCTGCACATGCACGTGGTGCCGCGGTGGAGTGGTGACGCCAACTTCATCACGATCATCGGCGGCTCGAAAGTGGTCCCGCAGCTGCTGCGCGAGACTCGTGAGTTGCTCGCTACGGAATGGGCCAATCAGTCGTGAGCGATTTCTACCTGATGACACGCGCGGCGTACGCGAAGCTATCGACGCCGGTCGCCAAAGCTGCCCTGCGGGCCGGCTTCACACCCGACAGCATCACGATCATCGGGACCGCTGGCGCGGTCATCGCGGCGCTGACGCTGTATCCCATCGGCCAGCTGTGGTGGGGGTCGTTCGCGATCTTCGTTTTCGTGCTGGCCGACATGCTCGACGGTGCGATGGCGCGCCAGAGCGGCGGCGGCACCCGGTTCGGCGCGGTGCTGGACGCCACCTGCGACCGAATAGGCGACGGCGCGATCTTCTGCGGGTTGTTGTGGTGGGCGGCCTTCAGCGCGCGAAGCACCTCGCTGGTGGTGGCTCTGATGATCTGTCTGGTCACCTCGCAGGTGATCTCCTACGTCAAGGCCCGCGCGGAGGCCAGCGGTCTCAGCGGCGAGGGTGGGCTCATCGAGCGCCCGGAACGGCTTGTCTTCATCCTGACCGGAGCTGGACTGTCAGGGGTGTGGTTCCTGCACATCCCATGGCTGCTTCACGTCGCGGCATGGTTGCTTGCCGTGGCCAGCCTGATCACCCTTGGCCAGCGCGTCCACACCGTGCGCACCTCGCCGGGTGCGATGGAGCCACTGCAGAAGACCGAGCAGGGGGACGAACAGTGACCTCCACCCCGACGGGACCCCAGGCTGCGGACAGCCGCTTCTCGATCGGGGGTCAGATCGCGGATCTGAGCTATGCGGCAGGCTGGCGTGTCGTGCGCGCGATGCCGGAGCTGGTGGCGCGCAACGCGTTCGACGCGGGGGCCATCTACGCATCCCGCAACGGCGGACCTGCACAGCTGCGCAAGAACCTGGCCCGCGTGGTTGGTGTCGCACCGGCCAAAGTGCCAGGCGGACTCATCCGTGCCGCGCTGGCCTCCTACGCCAGGTACTGGCGGGAAGCGTTCCGGCTGCCCTCGATGGACAAGGAGAAGCTTCGCGAGCGCATCGAGCCATGCCTGCTCAACCGCGAACACATCCAGGCCGGACTGGACGTGGGCCGTGGCGTCATCATGCCGCTGCCGCACAGCGGGAACTGGGATATGGCCGGGGTCTGGGTGGTCCAGCGTTTCGGGAGGTTCACCACCGTCGCCGAGAGGCTCAAACCGGAGTCGTTGTACCAGCGGTTCATCGAGTACCGGGAGAGCCTGGGCTTCGAGATGCTGCCGCTCACCGGTGGTGAGCGTCCGCCGTTCGAGGTGCTTGCCGAGCGGCTTCGCGAGAACAAGATCGTCGCTCTGATGGCGGATCGCGATCTGACGCGCTCAGGGGTGGAGGTCGACTTCTTCGGCGAGCCCACCCGGATGCCCGCCGGTTCGGCGAGGCTTGCGATCGAGACGGGAGCGGTGGTGCTGCCCACGCACTGCTACAACACCCGCGACAGTTGGGTTTTCGACGTCTCGGAACCGTTGGACACCTCGTCGGGCGACGTCACCGTCATCACCCAGACGATGGCCGACCGGTTCGCCAAGGGCATCGCCGCCCATCCCGAGGACTGGCACATGATGCAGCCGCAGTGGCTGGCCGATCTCTCCGAGGAACGACAGGCGAAACTGCGGGGCGAAACCTGATGCGCATCGGCATGGTGTGCCCGTACTCGTTCGACGTTCCCGGCGGAGTGCAGTCCCACGTGCTGCAACTGGCGGAGGTCATGCGGGAGCGCGGTCACCATGTCAGCGTGTTGGCGCCTGCTTCTCCCGGCCTGCACGCCACGCTCCCTGACTACGTCGTGTCTGGTGGCAAGGCCGTCCCGATTCCGTACAACGGTTCGATCGCGCGGTTGCGGTTCGGCCCTGCCACGCACAGGAAGGTCAAGCGCTGGCTGACCGAGGGTGACTTCGATGTACTGCATCTGCACGAGCCCAACGCACCGAGCCTGTCGTTGTTGGCGCTGCAGGCCGCGGAGGGGCCGATCGTCGCAACGTTCCACACCTCGACGACGAAATCCATGGCGCTCAGCGTCTTTCAGGGTCTCCTCCGCCCGTACCACGAGAAGATCATCGGCCGCATCGCGGTGTCGGATCTCGCCAGGCGTTGGCAGATGGAGGCCCTCGGCTCGGATGCCGTGCAGATCCCCAACGGCGTCGACGTCGGATCGTTTTCGTCGGCACAGCCGCTGGACGGATACCCGCGCCCCGGCAAGTCGGTGCTGTTCCTCGGTCGGTACGACGAGCCGCGCAAGGGCATGGCCGTGCTGATCGGGGCACTGCCCGCACTGACCGAGCGGTTTCGGAATATCGAGATCCTGATTGTGGGCAGGGGCGACGAAGACGACCTGCGCGAGGAGGCGGGTCCGCTCGCCGGGCACTTGCGCTTCCTCGGCCTGGTCGACGACGCGGAGAAGGCGTCGGCGCTGCGCAGTGTCGACGCCTACTGCGCGCCGAATACCGGCGGCGAGAGTTTCGGCATCGTCCTTGTCGAAGCGATGGCCGCTGGCACCGCTGTGGTGGCCAGCGACCTCGACGCGTTCCGGCGGGTGCTCGAGGACGGTAAGGCGGGACGGTTGGTGCCCGTCGACGATGCCGCCGCCCTTGCCGAAGGTCTCATCGAGGTGCTCGAGAACGACGAGGCGCGCGGCCACTACGTGGATGCAGCAACCAAGGCGGTCCACCAGTACGACTGGTCGGTGGTGGCGGGCCAGATCATGCGGGTCTACGAGACCGTGGCAGGGGCCGGAGCGAAGGTGCAGGTGGCGAGCTGATGGCCTGGGTGGTGATCGCTCTCCTCGTCGTGCTGCTCTTGGTGCTGCTGGCGGTCGGTGCGTGGGCGTATCAAACCGCCCACCGACTCGACCGGCTTCACGTCCGCTACGACCTGTCCTGGCAGGCGCTCGACGGTGCCCTCGCCCGACGTGCGGTGGTCGCCCGCGCGGTAGCCGTCGACGCCTACGGTGCGGGCCCGGAAGGTCGGCGCCTGGCAGCGCTGGCCGATACCGCAGAGAAGGCGCCGAGAGCAGGCAGGGAGGCAGCCGAGAACGAACTCTCGGCATCGCTGGCACTCGTCGACCCGACTTCTCTGCCCGTGGGGTTGGTCGCCGAACTGGCCGATGCGGAAGCGCGGGTGACTCTGGGCCGCCGCTTTCACAACGACGCTGTGCGTGACACGTTGGCGCTGCGGGAGCGACCCGCGGTTCGACTGCTTCGCCTCGGTGGAACCGCCGCGCTGCCAACTTATTTCGAGATAGCCGAGCAGGCCGACCGCGACGTCGGTGTGGTCAGCCGCCGTACGTCGGCCCGGGTGGTGCTGCTCGACGAGGCTGGGGCGGTGCTGCTGTTCTGCGGGTCGGATCCCGCCAGATCGGACGGCTCGGACGGTCCGGCGCCGCGCTGGTGGTTCACGGTGGGCGGTGCGGTCCAGCCGGGGGAGACGCTGGCGGAGGCCGCGGTGCGCGAGGTGGCCGAGGAGACCGGTCTGCGCGCGCCGCAGGCGGAGATGATCGGGCCGGTGTGGCGACGGGATGCCGTCATCGACTTCAACGGGTCCATCATCCGAAGCGAGGAGATGTTCTTCGTGTACCGCACCGGCCGCTTCGAGCCGGTGGCGACCGGCAGGACTGCGCTGGAACGCCGCTATATCCATGGGCACCGCTGGTGCGATGCGACAATGATCGACGAGTTGGTCGCCGAAGGGGAGACCGTCTATCCGCTACAGCTCGGCGAGTTGCTTACGGAGGCGAACGCGCTGGCAGACGCCAGGGGCGCCGGACCGCATCGCCAGTTGCAGTCGATCCGATGATGTGCGGATTTAACGGATTTGCCGTCCCCTTTAGACTGGTTCCGTAGCGATTTGGAGGAGATAGCAGTGGAAACCGCAGCTGGATCGAACGGGTCGGCGCAGACCGGCACCGCGCGGGTCAAGCGCGGCATGGCCGAGATGCTCAAGGGCGGCGTGATCATGGACGTCGTCACGCCTGAACAGGCTCGGATCGCCGAAGGCGCCGGGGCCGTCGCAGTGATGGCGCTCGAACGCGTGCCCGCCGACATTCGCGCCCAGGGCGGGGTGTCTCGCATGAGCGACCCCGACATGATCGAGGGCATCATCTCCGCGGTCACCATCCCGGTGATGGCCAAGGCCCGCATCGGCCACTTCGTCGAGGCGCAGATTCTGCAGAGCCTCGGCGTCGACTATGTCGACGAGTCCGAGGTGCTCACCCCTGCCGACTACGCCAACCACATCGACAAGTGGAAGTTCACCGTGCCGTTCGTATGCGGTGCGACGAACCTGGGTGAGGCACTGCGCCGCATCACCGAGGGCGCGGCGATGATCCGCTCCAAGGGTGAGGCGGGTACCGGTGACGTGTCCAACGCGACCACGCACATGCGCAAGATCGGCGGGGAGATCCGCAGGTTGACGTCGCTGTCGACTGACGAGTTGTACGTCGCGGCAAAGGAATTGCAGGCGCCATACGACCTTGTCGCCGAGGTCGCACGGGCGGGCAAGCTGCCCGTGACCATGTTCACCGCGGGCGGTATCGCAACGCCTGCCGACGCCGCGATGATGATGCAGCTCGGCGCTGAGGGCGTGTTCGTGGGCTCTGGCATCTTCAAGTCCGGCAATCCTGCCGAACGCGCTGCCGCGATCGTGAAGGCCACCACCTTCTATGACGACCCCGACGTGCTGGCCAAGGTGTCGCGCGGGCTCGGGGAGGCCATGGTCGGCATCAACGTCGAGGAGATCGCAGCCCCGCATCGGCTCGCCGAGCGCGGCTGGTAAATACTTCATTCATGGCGATCGAGGAGATCCTTGGTCTCGAGCAACTCGAGGTCAACATCTACCGCGGCGGCGTGTTCAGCCCCGAATCGGGCTTTCTGCAAAGAACATTCGGTGGTCACGTAGCAGGCCAGTCCCTGGTGTCGGCGGTGCGGACCGTCGATCCGAAGTTCCAGGTGCACTCGCTGCACGGGTACTTCCTGCGGCCGGGTGACGCACAGGCGCCCACAGTCTTCATCGTCGAACGGCTACGCGATGGCGGCTCCTTCGTCACCCGTCGCGTCAACGCGATCCAGCACGGCGAGACCATCTTCTCGATGTCGGCGTCGTTCCAGTCCGACCAGAGCGGCATCGAGCACCAGGACGCCGCTCCGTTCGCGGTACCGCCCGACGATCTGCCCAATTTCATCTCGAAGGGCGGAGTCTTCGACGACGCCGGTTTTCAGCAGTTCGCCGAATGGGACGTCCGCATCGTGCCGCGCGACGACCTCAAGCTGCTGCCCGGCAAGGCCTCGCAGCAGCAAGTATGGTTCCGACACCGCGACCCGCTGCCCGACGATCCGGTGCTGCACATCTGCGCGCTTGCCTACATGAGCGACCTGACCCTCTTGGGCTCCGCGCAGGTGACTCACCTCGAGGAACGTAAGCATTTGATGGTGGCCTCGCTGGACCACGCGATGTGGTTCATGCGTCCGTTCCGCGCCGACGAATGGCTGCTCTACGACCAGTCGTCGCCGTCGTCCTCCGGCGGCAGGTCACTGTGTCAGGGCAAGATCTTCACCCAGTCCGGCGAGATGGTGGCTGCGGTCATGCAGGAGGGGTTGACCCGCTACCAGCGCGATTTCACGTCGGCGCGGAAGTGAGCACGCCCCGCGTCGGGGTGCTTGCGCTTCAGGGCGACACCCGCGAGCATCTGGCAGCACTGCGCGAAGCAGAGGCCGAGGCGTTCACGGTCCGGCGCCGCGGCGAGCTCGACTCAGTCGACGCACTCGTCATCCCAGGCGGGGAGTCAACCACTATGACCCACCTGCTGCGCGAGCTGGAACTGCTCGAACCGCTGCGGGCCAGGCTCGCCGAGGGCATGCCTGCCTACGGTTCATGCGCGGGGATGATCCTGCTGGCCGGCGAGATACTGGACGCGGGTGTCGCCGGCCGGGACGCGGCGCCGCTCAAGGGAATCGATATGACGGTGCGGCGCAACGCGTTTGGTCGCCAGGTCGACTCGTTCGAAGGCGATATCGACTTCGAGGGCCTCGACACTCCGGTGCACGCGGTGTTCATCCGCGCGCCGTGGGTCGAACGCGTCGGAGCCGACGTGCGGGTGCTGGCCCGGGCGGGCGATCACATCGTCGCGGTCCGTCAGGACAAGATGCTCGCTACGGCGTTTCACCCCGAGATGACCGGCGACCGCCGAATCCATCGGCTGTTCGTCGACATGGTCACCGGTCGGCGCTAGGCGAGTTCCTCGTCGTTGAACCAGTCGTCGTTGCCCGGATCGTCGACGACCGTGAGCGTGGGGTTTCTGACGTAGGTGACCTGGCTACCGCCGGCCTTGCGTGACTCGTACATCGCGTTGGTGGCGATCGACATGAGTTCGTCGAGCACATCGTGGGGCGGCAGAGCCACCAGCGGCTGCAGCGCCGTGGTCACCACCCCGATGCTGGCCGACAGGCGCGACGGTGCTCCCGAGATCGTGCCGCGGACTCGTTCGATCAGTGCCGAGGCATCGTTGCTCTCGAACAGGTCGGCGATCACGAACTCGGATTCCGCGATGTGTGCGAGCACCGCATCGCGTCGCGCGGTTTCGCGCAGGCGTGCGGCGATCTCGACCCTGGCCCGATTCGACCCGCTGACGCCGGAGAACTCGCCCACCAGGGAGAAGCTGTCGAGGTTGATCACGGAGATGGCCACGAACCGGTCGTCGCCGCGGCTGCGCGATGCCAGCAGCGTCGTCGCCTTCTCGTAGAAGCCGTCGCGATTGAACATCCCGGTGAGCGGTTCGAAGTTCTCGTGCAGGATGTCGGCGTCCACGAGCCAGATCGCCGCCCGGCCGGTGAGCGATACGAACGTGATGATGAAGCCCACCAACAGAACCGACGAGATGGCGAACGCGATGCTGAACGGCGCCAGCCTGACCGCAAGCACGGCCAGCGTGACGCCGGTAGCGACCCAGGTGATCCCCAGCCAACGGGTGGTGTGGAAAACGGCGGCGTAAATCGCCACCAGCGTGAATGCAGTCGCGCCGAACAGACCTGTCAGCGCGTCGGTCTGGATCAGACATGAGATGGCAATGCAGACCGATCCCGCGCACACACAGAATCGGGATTCCAAGATCGTCGGCCAGCGGCCGCGCAGCCATAAAACGGACATTCCCCAGCAACACACGGCCACGACGATCGCCAGAATGCGGCTCGCGAGCCCCTGCGGGCCGGTCGGGCTCCAGAGCAGCGTCAGCGAGATGGCCCCCATTGCGGCTATGACCAGCGCAACCAGGCGCGACGTCATCTGCTGAAGGCCTCGCGCAGCGAGAAAAGCGGTCAGCCAATAGTAGTGATCAAGACCGCGCCACCATCGTTGCGCCGCGTTCATCGGCGACTGATTTGGCGGGACAGGGTCACTTATGCAGAGTAGCAATTCGGCAAAAGTGACATCGCGTCGAACGAGACTACTCAAAGCGAATTCAAAGTAGGCCTGAGAATATGCTCACCGAATTGGTGGCGGTGGCGCCGACACGAGATGAATCATTCCATGACGGGAAGGATCAGCCGCGAAGAGGACGCAATGGTGTTGAGGCTGCTGGTGCCGACGCTGGCGTGGCGGAAGTTCATGATGGCAGGCGTCGTCGGATCCTGGTCGTCGCTGGTGAGCACCAGGCGGATTCGGTGACCGATGTTGATCCGTCGAGCATTCGGCACCAACGGAATTCGGTAGGTGACCTGTTGGCCGGTCGGGACCAGCTCGGCGGTGCGGCACGGGAGCACCGGCGCGCCGGGGATGCTGCTCGTCGGATCGATTTCGCGCAGGCTGGCCCGAAGCCACCCGCTGGTGATCGGCTCCGCGGAGCCATCCGGTGCGACATCGAGCAACGTCGCGATCCACGCGGTGTCGAATGCTGTCGCCGCGGCCACCAAGCGAAGCTCGATATTACCTGTGACGTCCATTTCCTTGTGGAGCGCCGACGTCGTCCATTCAAGCTTGCCCGGTGGGTCGATGTCGCTGGCTTTGACGCGATTCAAGCCGCCGCCGAGTGTCAGCAACTCGCGACTGCCCGACGCAACCTCACCGCTGGCGAGCGAGCCATCGGCAGATAACGCGAATTCACGAAGGTCGCTACCCGCAGGCGGCCACTGGTCGGCGGTGCGCCATCCGTCGGCGCCCGGCAGGACGTAACGTATGGGCGGGCCGTCCATGATGCCGGTGTCAGCGCCCCTGAGCCAGTGGTCATACCAGGCCAATGCTTCCTCGTGCAGGCTCTCCCACGGCCAGGTGAGGCCGAATTCGCCGAGCATGCCCATCCGCACATTGGGGTTGTCCGCCAATGCATTCCACGCCGCAAAGGTCGACGGAAGATGCAGCGGAACGTTCTGCCAGTCGCAGCCGAGATACACCGGGATGTCGATATTTTTTAGCAGCGGCAAAAGGTTTCGCGCTTCCCACCAGTCATCGCGGAGCGGGTGCTTCACGACGGTGTCGAGCCAGAGATCGTCCCAGGGATGGACGCTGTGCGGCAGCTTGAGCAGCGTTCGCATCATCGTCACCGCCGCTTCGCCGTTCATGGTTGCGAACTTGCGGTGCAGTCGCGGTGTGTTGAGGACCTTGCGGGCGAGCGCAATCAGCGGGTTGCGGCGCCAGAACGCGTCGCTGCGGTCCGAGGTGAGACCCATCATCGACAGGAAGGGAGTGATGAACGAGGTGCTCGCCAGACCATGATGGGCGGCGGCCTCGTACAGGTCGGCGGTGACGGCGACAGGGAAGATGGCCTTGAGGTGCGGTGGCCGCTCGACGGCCGCCTCCAACTGCGTCATGGCGAAGTAGCTGATGCCGATCATGCCGACGTTGCCGTCACACCACGGTTGCGCCGCGGCCCACTCGACGAGGTCGTACATGTCCTGGCGTTCCTGCGGATCGAAGAACGCGAACGTCCCTTCGGACCCGCCGGTGCCGCGGACGTTGGCGATCACGTGCACGTACCCACGGGACACCCAGAAGTCGGTGACGCCCGCTTCGATGAATCCCGCAGGAGCGCCGAAATCCTGCATCTGACGCGGGTAGGGCGACGCCGCTATCAGGACGGGGTATTTGCCGTCTGCGTCGGGGCGGTGAATGTCGGCGAGCAGTGTCACCCCGTCACGCATCGGCACACGCGCGTTGTTGATGTCGGTGATGCCGAATCGGGGCCGACTGAGATTGCGGTACTGGCGGCCCGTCGTCTGCGGACCGTTCAGGTGGCGCTGGGTGGTCATAGTCTCACGCTAAGGTGAAACTAGTTTCAACGCAAGAGGAAATTCACGATAGGATGAGACTATGGTTGCGAGATCGGTCACACCCGGACCGCGCGACGAACGCGGGGTTCTCGCGGCGCGAATTCTGGCCGCGGCGCGCGAGGCGTTCGCCGAAACCGGCTGGGCGGGCACCACGATCCGCGCCGTTGCACGGGCTGCCGATGTCGACCCGGCGCTCGTCTACCACTACTTCGGTTCGAAGGACGGCCTGCTCGACGCGGCGACGAATCCGCCGCAGAGGTGGCTGGAGAGCGTCGCGGCGACCTGGACCACCCCCATGCCTGAACTCGGCAGTGCGCTGCTCCGGTTGATGCTCGGAGCGTGGGCCGACGAAGAGATCGGGCCCGTTCTGCGAGCGGTGCTGCAGACTGCCGCCCACGAACCGACCACCCGCGAGAAACTGCGAAGGGTAGTGGAAGCCAGCCTGATGGGGGTGTCGACTCTTGGGGTCGACGAGCGCGACCGGACCGTGCGAAGCGGTTTGATCTCGTCGCAGATCATGGGCTTGGCGATGATGCGATACATCTGGAAGATCGAACCGCTGGCGTCGATGAGCGACGATGAACTCGTCACGGCGATCGCGCCGAACCTGCAGCGCTACATTTCCGATGAGATCCGATGACGATGGTGGAGGTCGAACCGCAGCCGCGCATCGACACGCTCGTGCGGTTGGCGGCCGGTGGAGAGGCGCGGCGCACCGAATACGTCGGCGCCGTGTGGTTCGACGGCAAGCCCGAGATGTCGGGACTGATGTTGCGTCGGTCGCCGAACGCGCCGCGCGGCGTCCGCATGCCGAATTTCGCGACCTCGTTCTTCCTGCCCGACAGCCTGCGCTACGACCGCGCCCGGCTCGATGAGGCGACACTGTCGATATCGGTACTGCTGCGCGGCTCTGGCCAGACGGCTGCGATCGTCGACGCGGGCGCCACCTTCACCGACGACCCGTCGGGCGCCCCGGTGACCTGGATTCAGGTACATCTGCGTGGTCATCTCGGCTGGCCCGCAGGCATCGGATACCGGATCGTGGCGATAACGCCGCCCGACGCGGCGCCGTAGGGCATAAACCTCCACGTAGACTCGTTGATCGGACTTCGGCAGTAGTGATGAGGCAGTAGTGAAAGAGGTAGTACAGGCATGAGCGGCCATTCCAAGTGGGCCACCACCAAGCACAAGAAGGCCATCATCGATGCCCGGCGGGGTAAGAATTTCGCCAAGCTGATCAAGAACATCGAGGTGGCAGCGCGCACCGGTGGTGGCGATCCGGCAGGCAACCCGACGCTGTATGACGCCATCCAGAAGGCCAAGAAGACCTCGGTTCCCAATGACAACATCGAGCGGGCGCGCAAGCGCGGCGCAGGTGAAGAGGCCGGCGGTGCCGACTGGCAGAACATCACATATGAGGGCTACGGGCCCAACGGTGTCGCGGTGCTCGTCGAATGTCTGACCGACAATCGCAACCGTGCCGCTGGCGAGGTGCGCGTCGCCATGACCCGCAACGGTGGCAACATGGCCGATCCCGGTTCGGTGGCTTACCTGTTCTCCCGCAAGGGCATCGTCACGCTGGAGAAGAACGACCTGACCGAAGACGACGTGCTCACCGCGGTGCTCGAAGCGGGCGCCGAGGAGATCAACGACCTCGACGACGGCTTTGAAATCATCTGCGAGCCCGCCGATCTGGTGGCGGTTCGCACGGCGCTGCAGGACGCAGGCATCGACTACGACTCGGCAGAGGCCGGCTTTCAGCCATCGGTTTCGGTGCCGCTGGACGCCGACGGCGCACGCAAGATCATGAAGCTCGTCGATGCACTCGAGGACAGCGACGACGTGCAGGACGTCTACACCAACGCCGACATCCCCGACGACGTCGCCGCGCTGCTCGACAACGACGACTAGCTCTGCGCCGTCGTAGTCTCGCGGAGGAAGGCGCCGATCGCCTCGGCTGTCGCCTCCGGCTGGTCGAGCATGACCAACACGTAGGCGTCGTCGATCAATCGCAGTGTGCCGCCGGTCAATCCGGCGAGCGCCTCAGCGTGGGCGAAAGGCATCACCCGGTTTCGGCTCCACAGCACCAGCACGTCACCGGCGAAGTCGGCCAACCGATTGGTGGCGCGCACCAGGTCAGCCTTCACGAATTTCGTCCTGCTGTACTTGAGCAGATCGCCCCGGATCCGCGTGTCGGCGATGCCGGGCCCTGTCCATGCCTCGATGACGTCCTGCGGAATGGACCGCCTTGCCATCATCCCGAACATGAAGAACCGATCGCGCAGCCAACCGATCCGCATCTGCTTCATGGCCAGCGCGACAGTGCCGGTGGTGCGGGTTGCCAGCCAGGTGACCTTGCCGGGGAATCCGGGCGGAAAGTTGTCGAACGCCTCCGACGGGCAGATCACCATCCGGGCAATGCGGTCGTCGCGCCCGAAGTCGGTGAGAAACAGCGGGCCACCCCAGTCCGTCACGACGAGCGTCACGTCCGTCAGGTCCAGCGCGTCGAGAAAGTCCGCGACGATGTTGACCATCCCCGTCATCGTGAGGTCCGCGTCGTCGCGCATCGGGACGCGGTGTCCGCCGATCGGCAGAACCGGCAGCAGGTACCGGTACGTCCGTGGCAGCAGCGGAAGCACGAGGTTCCACTGCGTGTCGTTCATCAACAGGCCGTGCAGCAACACGACGGGCGGACCGTCCTGGGTTCCTTCCTCACGATATTCGAGCGTGCCTGCCGCGACTTGCACCGACTTCATCGGCCAACCTCCATTAGAACGTTAATTCTAGAACGTATGCTCTAGTGTGTCGGGAGGAGGTCACATTGGCAAGGTCGACAAGAGAATCGATTCTGACGGCGGCCGCCGAGCTGATGCGCCACAAGGGCTACGCCGCCGTCGGGATGAAGGACATCGTCGCGGCCTCGGGCTTCCCGATCGGGTCGCTCTACCACCACTTTCCCGGCGGCAAAGTGCAGATCGCCAGGGAGGCACTGCTCAACGCGGGCATCGCCTACGGACTGCTCATCCCCACGCTCGTCGACCCGCATGACGATCTCGGCGTGGCCATCGAAGCCGTCTTCGCCCAGGCCGCCGAGGACATGGCGTCGACGGGGTTCGCCAACATGTGCCCCGTCGCGAGTGTCGCCGCCGAGACCGCGGACACTGTGCCCGAACTGCGCGACACATCGGCGGCCGTGTTCAACGGCTGGCTTGACGGCGGCACCTCGTACTTCGTCGCCCGTGGGCTGGCCGAACCGACCGCGCGCGACATCACGGTTTCCCTGGTCGCCGCCCTCGAGGGCGCTTTCGTCCTCGCGCGCACCCTGCGCAGTGCCGAACCGCTACTCGCGGCCGGCCGTGCACTGGGCCCCCAGCACCGAGGCGTCGCGCTGGCGGAACGCGCTCAGGCCCGGCCGTTGGGGCTGACGTAGTCCTCCGCCCGGTCGGGGGAGTTGTCGTCGAATGCGCGCGCCCGCGCGTCGGCCTCTGGGCTGCCCGAGAACAGGCCTGCCGCGACGCGCTTCGTCTCTCCGTTTCCGCCGTCGCGACGAGGCGCCACCTCGGTGACCGTTTCGGCGGCCTCGAAGCGCTGCAAGGGCAGTACTCGCCGGTGTTGCACCCAACTCACCATGCCCTCACGCACGGCGCATCGCAGGTCGAACAGTGCACCGGCGTTCGGGGCGCTGACCACGATCCGCACCCTGACCATCCCGCCGATGGCGTCGGTGACCTGAAGCACGCCGCGGCGACCGTCCCACAGCTCACTCTCGGAGAGCAGCCGATCCAGCTCGGCGCGCATGTCTGCGAACGGGACGGAGAAGTCGACGTCGAACTCGACGGCACCCATGATCTCGGTGGCGCTGCGGGTCCAGTTCTCGAAGGGCTCGGTGGTGAAGTACGTACACGGCAGCACCAGCCTGCGTTCATCCCACAGCCGCACGACGACGTAGCTCAGCGTGATCTCTTCGATCCGTCCCCACCATTGCCCGTTCTCCAGCTGCACGACATCGCCGACGCGGATGGCCCCGGAGAACGCGATCTGCATGCCCGCGAACACCGCACCGAGCGAGGTCTGCGCAGCCAGGCCTGCGACCACCGACAACACACCTGCGGAGGCGAACACCGTCGTGCCGATGTCGGAGAAGCGCGGGAACGTCATCAGGATCGCGGCGCCGCCGAGGATGACCACGATCGCCATGGCGAGCCTGCGCAGCACGGTGACCTGGGTGCGGACTCGGCGCCAGATCCGGTCCGCGTCGGAGATCTCGTCATCGCCGCCGCCGTACCGGGAGATGGCGCGTCGCTCGGCGACCAGCACAAGGCTGGCCATCAGCCAGGTGAGGGCGGCGATCAGCAGAATCAACAGCGTGTGGTCCAGCCAGCCCCGCCAGCTGTCATGCGCCGGATCGGACGTGCGCTGCACGGCGATCGACGAGCCGAACACCACGAGCGCGGCTCTCAGCGGCATTCGGGTCAGTTCGGCGACGTCGCAGATCACCGCGCTGCGCCGGCCGATGCGCAGCAACAGCCACGAAACCACCACCCCGAGCAGGTAGGCGGCCACCACGGCACCTGCGACCCAGGCCAGTGTGACGGCGAGATTTGTTGCGGACTGCAGTTCGGTCTCGTCGGGCATCGTGTGAGTTCAGCTCCCACGGAAATAGACGTCAGGTCCGCCGCCACGTTAGCGATGCTCGGCGCTGCCGTCACATCGAGGGGGTTGCGATTCGACATGGATGAACCGCCAATTGTGCTGACTACCAGGGCGTGTCCTTCCCTGGCAACGTCGGTCAACCACGCTAAGCTGCCGTCGAACAGGTGTTCACAGAAGGTGGTTGGCGTGCGCGTAATGGGAGTCGACCCCGGGTTGACCCGCTGCGGGCTCTCCGTGATCGAAGGCGGGACGGGCCGGCAGGTCATCGCGCTCGACGTCGATGTCGTCCGCACACCGTCCGACGCCCCGCTGCACAAGCGCCTGCTGACGATCAGCGACACGGTCGAACACTGGATGGACACCCACAGCCCGGATGTCGTCGCGATCGAGCGGGTGTTCGCCCAACAGAACGTGTCGACGGTGATGGGCACCGCGCAGGCCGGCGGGGTGATCGCGTTGGCGGCCGCCAAACGGGGCATCGATGTCCACTTCCACACGCCGAGCGAGGTGAAGGCGGCGGTCACCGGCAACGGCAACGCCGACAAGGCCCAGGTCACCGCGATGGTGACGCGAATCCTTGCGTTGCAGACCAAGCCGACACCGGCCGACGCCGCTGACGCGCTGGCGCTTGCCATCTGCCACTGCTGGCGCGCACCCATGCTGGCGCGGATGGCGGCGGCCGAAGCTCTTGCGGCAGAACAGCAGAAGAAATACCGGGCACGACTCAAGGCGGCACGATGATTTCATCCATTCGCGGAGAAGTTCTCGAGGTGGCACTCGACCATGCCGTCATCGAGGCGAGCGGCGTCGGCTACCGGATCAACGCGACGCCGTCGACCCTGTCGACGCTGCGCCGGGGGACCGAGGCCCGGTTGGTCACCGCGATGATCGTGCGTGAGGACTCGATGACGCTGTACGGCTTCGCCGACGCTGACGCGCGCGACCTCTTCTCGACGCTGCTGTCGGTGTCGGGGGTGGGGCCGAAGATCGCACTGGCCACACTCGCTGTGCACGACGCGCCCGCGTTGCGGCAGGCGCTTGCCGACAGCGACGTGACCGCGCTGACGCGGGTACCAGGGATCGGCAAGCGCAGCGCCGAACGGATGGTGCTCGAACTTCGCGACAAGGTCGGCCCCGTGGGGGCCGCCGTTGGGCTGCCCTCTGTCAACGGCCATGCGGTGCGCGGGCCGGTGGTGGAAGCCCTTGTCGGGCTTGGCTTTGCGCTCAAACAGGCCGAGGAGGCCACCGACAAGGTGCTGGCCAACGAGCCGGAGGCGACGCAGTCGACGGCGTTGCGATCAGCACTGTCCATGCTTGGTAACAAGTAATGGGCCGCTTCACTGAGGGCAGCGACGACGAACTCGACGACGAGCGTGACGTTTCGGCGGCGCTGACCGTCGGCGAAGGCGATATCGACGCGAGCCTTCGGCCGCGGTCGCTCGGCGAGTTCATCGGCCAGCCCAGGGTGCGCGAACAGTTGCAGTTGGTCATCGAGGGCGCCAAGAACCGCGGTGGCACACCGGATCACATACTGCTGTCGGGTCCGCCTGGGCTCGGCAAGACGTCGCTGGCGATGATCATCGCCGCGGAACTGGGCTCTGCGCTGCGGGTGACGTCGGGTCCCGCGCTCGAGCGGGCAGGCGACCTCGCAGCGATGCTGTCCAACCTCGTCGAAGGCGACGTGTTGTTCATCGACGAGATCCATCGCATCGCCCGGCCTGCCGAGGAAATGCTGTACCTCGCCATGGAAGATTTTCGCGTCGACATCATCGTCGGCAAAGGCCCTGGCGCGACGTCGATTCCGCTCGACGTCGCACCCTTCACCCTTGTCGGTGCCACCACCCGGTCGGGTGCGCTGACGGGTCCGTTGCGCGACCGGTTCGGCTTCACCGCCCACATGGACTTCTACGAACCCGCGGAGCTGGAGCGTGTCCTGACACGCTCAGCGGGAATCCTCGGCATCGAGCTGGGTTCGGAGGCCGGGACCGAGATCGCCCGCCGATCGCGGGGCACGCCACGAATCGCCAACCGGCTGTTGCGCAGGGTGCGTGACTACGCCGAGGTGCGCGCCGACGGCATCATCACCCGGGACATCGCGAAGTACGCACTCGAGGTCTACGACGTCGACGAGCTCGGCCTCGACCGGCTCGACCGCGCCGTGCTGTCGGCGCTGACCCGCAGCTTCGGCGGCGGCCCCGTCGGGGTTTCCACGCTGGCTGTTGCCGTCGGTGAGGAATCCACGACGGTCGAGGAGGTGTGCGAACCGTTCCTGGTGCGCGCCGGGATGCTCGCCCGCACACCGCGCGGCCGCGTCGCCACCGCCAAGGCGTGGACGCACCTCGGGATGACCCCGCCTGCCGGCGTATCGGGACTGGGACAGCAAGGCTTGTTCGAATAGCAAGGGGAGGCGTAATGATCACTGCCGCATTGATTTTCGCAGGGGTCGCCGCGCTTCTGCACGTCTACATCTTCGTGATGGAGTCGCTCACCTGGACGTCGCCGCGCACCCGCGCGACGTTCGGCACCACGGCCGAGGAAGCCGAGACCACCAAACTGCTGGCATTCAACCAGGGCTTCTACAACCTGTTCCTGGCGATCGTGACCGGCATCGGCATCGGCGCAATGTGCATGGGGCACAATGCGGTCGGTGCCGCGCTGGTCTTCGCAGGCGTCGGTTCGATGCTCGCGGCCGCGGCGGTGCTGCTGGCGTCATCACCCGACAAGGCGCGTGCCGCCATCACGCAAGGAGCCTTCCCGCTGGTCGCGGTCGTGCTCCTTGCGGTGGCGGTGACGGTGTAGTTCAGAGCAGCCCTAGTAACTCCAGATCGGTGGCGTACTTGACGATCACATCCGGCGTCACATGCGGAATGTCCTTGTCGCGGCCGACTTTGGCGCTCCTGACTGCGGCACGGAACCGGTCGGTGGGCGCGATCGATCCGCGAATCGGTTTCTCCGGCCTTTGGTAGTTGTGCAGCAGGGGCAGCAGCGACGCCTGTCGCTGTCGTTCCGGCAGTGCGCGGATCGCGGTTTCGAACCGTGCCAGCCACGCGGCGTAGTCACCGACGCGCTGAATCGAGTAGCCCGCGGCGATCAGCCAGTCGACGTACTCGTCGAGCCCGATGCCGTCGTCGTACGGGTTCATCACGTGGTAGGTCTCGAACCCGTCGACGACGTTCGCGCCGAGGGTGGAGATCGCCTCGGCGATGAATTCCACCGGCAGGCCGTCGTAGTGCGCCCTCTGACGGCTTCCGTTGGCGTCGACCTCATAGAACGATGCAGGCGCGATTCCGGTCGCGACCAGGCTCAGCATCATCCGGGTGAACATATCCGGAAGGTTGAGCTGACCGGCGTAGGTGGTGTCGGCGAGGATCATGTCGCAGCGGAACACCGACACCGGCAGGCCGCACAGGTCATGTGCCTCGCGCAGCAGGACCTCGCCCGCCCACTTGCTGTTCGAGTAGCCTCCTGCGTAGCTGTCGTCGACCGTGCGGGTGGCGCTGATGACGCGGACGTCCGCATCCTCGGTGAACCGGCCTGCTTCGATGCCCACTCCGACACCGATGGTGGACACATATGCGAACGGCTTGATCCTGGTGGTGAGCGCGATGCGGATGAGCTCCGCGGTGCCGAGCGCATTCGGCCCGAACAGCTGCTCATACGGCAGCACGTGATTGACCAGAGCGGCCGGGTCGACAATCAGGTCGACGGTATCGGCGAGCCGCTGCCACGTGTCGGGAGCCAGTCCGAGGTTGGGCTCGCCCTTATCGCCCGCGATCACCTCGAGGTGTTCGTCGGACAGGCGACGGTAGAGCCGCAGCAACTCGGGATCGCCGCTGTCGAATACGGCGTCGAGCCGTTCGCGGGCGGCGTCGTCGTCCTTCGCGCGGACGAGGCAGATCACTTTGCCGCCGACGAGATCCATCCGTTGCAGCCATTCCAGCGCAAGGTAGCGGCCGAGGAATCCGGTCGCGCCGGTGAGCAACACCGTCTCAACCTCGGCACTTGGACCGGGCAACGATCCAGCCTCGGCGAGTGTCCGTGCGTCGATGAACTTGTCCAGCGTCAGATCGCTTGCGTGCGCCTCGGTGGCACCCCGGCCGTGCACCGACGCGAACGTCGGCCGCTTGGCGCCGGGTCGACGTTCGGCTTCGATGTAATCGGCCAGCGCGGCAAGGTCGTTGGCCGGGCTGACGATGACGCCGACCGGCACCTCGACCTCGAAGATCTCGTGCAGCAGATTCGCAAACGTCAACGCAGACAACGAGTCACCGCCGAGATCGGTGAACTGCGCACCGGCCTCGACATCGGCTGCCGAGGCACCAAGCAGGGCACCGGCAGCGCGGATGACGGTCGGTAGCACGGGTCCGTCGGCGCCGCTTCGCCGCAGTGCCCGCATTTCGTCCGCCTGCCCCTCGGCCAGCTCGGAGTAGAGCTGCTCGAGGCTGTCGCTGTAGCGATCCTTGAGCTTCGGCCGGGCCAGCTTGCGGATACCGGTCAGCAAGCCGTTCTCGAGTGTGAATGGCGTTGTCTCGATGAGTACGTCACGCGGGACCTCGTAGGACTGCAGCCCGGCTGCCTTCGCGACGTCGGAAAGTGATTCGCCGATGGCGCTTTTGAGCGCGGGCGCGTCGTAGCGCGCCAGCGCGTCATCGGTCGGCACCACCACCGCAAGCAGGTAGGAGCGGGCACTGTTGCCGTAGACGTAGATCTGCCGGACCAAGGGGCTGTCGCCGAATGCGGCCTCGAGCTTGGAGACGGTGACGAACTCTCCCTGCGACAGCTTGAGGACGTTGTTGCGGCGGTCCAGGTACACCAGCTGGTCCGGGCCGGTCTCGGCGAAGATATCGCCGGTGCGGTAAAAGCCTTCGGCGTCGAACATCTCGGTGGTCAGCTCGGGGCGCTTGTAGTAGCCGGGGAACATGCCCTCGGTCTTCACCAGCAGTTCGCCGCGCGGGTGCGGGCGATCGGTCGTGAAGTATCCGAGGTCGGGCACGTCGACGAGTTTGTAGTCGAGGACCGGCGGGCGCTCCAGTTGTCCGTCGACCAGGATGGCGCCTGCCTCCGTTGAGCCGTAGCCGTCGATCAGATGCAGATCGAGAAGTTCCTCGACGAACGCCGACATCTCCGGCGAGATCGGGGCCGAACCCGTCAACGCATGGACGTAGCGTCCACCGAGAAGGTCTCGGCGGGCTTGCGCCAACACCCCGGCCCGGTCGTCGGGCCTGCGGTCCAATTGGGGCGCGACCTCGGCGAAGATCATGTCCCAGACCCTCGGCACGAAGTTCAGCTGAGTCGGTCGCACCAGCGAGAGGTCCTCGAGGAAGGTCGAAAGGTCGCTGCGGGCAGCGAAATACGCCGTTCCGCCGACTCCGAGCGTGGCATAGAGCAGACCGCGGCCCATCACGTGGCTCATCGGCATGAAGTTGATGCTGATCGAGGGATGTACGCCGGTGTCACCCCAGCGTCCCATCGCCGACCGGCGCCATGACTCGGCGACCATGCTCTCGGTGTACATTGCGCCCTTCGGGGCGCCGGTGCTGCCGGAGGTGTAGACCAAGAGGCTCAGCGGATCGGGATCGTCGGTGGAGACAGGCTGCGCGGCAGGCAGTTTCGCGCCCCGCGCGATGACCTCACCGAGCACCTCGATCGTTGTCGAGCTCCCGGCTTGTGCCAGGCGGGATTTCGCGGCGGCGACAGCGTCGCGGTGGTCGTCGATCCGCGACCGGTAGTCGAACACGATCAGCCGGGCCGGCTGCGGGCCGGCCAGAATCAGCTCGATGGCGTCGTCGAGATAGTCGACGCTGGCAGCCACCGCGGCCGGCTCGGTCTCAGCGACGATCGGTAGCAGCTGTGCGACCGGCGCGCTGGTCTGAAGCGGCACCGAGACTGCGCCGAGGCCGATCAGTGCCACGTCGAGGCACGTGTAGTCGACGCTGGTGAATCCCAGCAGGGCAACTCGGTCTCCTTGCCGCACCGGATCGCCTGCCAACGCGTTGGTGATCGCATGCACGCGTTGGGAGAGCTCGCGATAGGTGATGGTGTCGTAGCGGGGGAGCAGCGCTGCGGTGGTGCGGCCGGTTCGGGAGTCGATGGTGAACTCGACTGCGCGCGCACCGAGCGCGGGCCGATCGGCGTAGCCGGTGAAGACGGTGTGGACCAACTCGGGAAGCCCGAGGCCTGGCCGTCCGATCGCGGCGGAGACAGCAGCGTCGGGGACGGCGGCGGCGAACTGTGGATCGGAAACATTCAGGTCGGCGATGCGGCGTTCGAGTCGCTCGTCGCGGTTATAAATCGACATCGTAGAACCTCGAAAAATTGCGGGAATGGTGACGCGACGCTGCGCCTAACGGGAACTACGTTAGCCACGCTAACTTTATTCCTCGCGAAGCTGTCTATCCGCTGTGAATCTCGCTGCTCTCGGCCAGTCGGGTCTGGTTGCCGCCCGCCCGCTTGGCCTCATACATCGCGGCATCCGCGGCCTCGACCAGGCGCTCGAGGAGCGTCCTGGTCTCCGAACCCGCGGCGTCGACCCGTTTGATGCTCGCGACGCCGACGCTCGCCGTCACGCGGCCGGGAATCGTGGCGACTTCCTGGCACAACCGTTCGGCGATCGCGTGCGCCTCGCCGGCCTGAGTCATTTCGGCGATCAGGAACTCCTCGCCGCCGACCCGTGCAAGGACTGCGCGCCCGCGGGTGCTGTGCCGGAGTTTGTCGGCGACCGCGACAAGGAAGCGGTCGCCGGAGGCGTGCCCCCCGGTGTCGTTGACCTGTTTGAAGCCGTCCAGATCCAGCATGATCACCGACAGGTACGGCGCATCGGCGTCCGACGTATAGATGAGTTCCCTTACGGAGCGGTGGAACCCGCGCCGGTTACGGAGGCCGGTCAGCGGGTCGGTGTGCGATTTGAGCGCTTCGTCGCCGAGTAGATGGACGAGAACGCGTACGGAGAACGGCACCGCAAGCACACCGACGGCGATGATGAGCAACCTGGCCAGGGCTGTGAGTGCACCGCGTTCCATCGCCAACTCGACCGCACAGAAGAGCGAAGTTGCCGCGGCGGTCGCGAGGACGACGGCGAGGTAGCGGCTCTGGTGAAAGAAGGCGGCGTAGCCCGCCAGCGCGGCGAAGGCCGTGCAGCCCAGTAGCGACATGCCGTGGGACTGGTACACGAGGCTGGATGCCGCGATGCAGGCATTGGCGAGCAGGACGAAGAACACCGATTGACGCCTGCTCGGCCAGCCGAGGAGCCACATCATCGCCATGGCGCCACAGCAAAGAACGACGACGACGCTAACTATCCATTCCAATGGAGTTATGGGGCCGATCGGCGTCCACATAGTCAGAAACGGCACCGCGCCGAGTGTGGCGACGACCGTCGCCATCATGCGGCGAATGGAGCCGCGGACATTCCGATACCCCAGATAGCCGGACAGCCATCGGTAGTTGTCGGGTCGCACCCACCAGTCCTGTATCCAACCCACCCGACGGAGTCTAAGGGACGTTTGCTGGTTGTGTAGTCAGCAATTATCGAGCGGGGAGGTGCAGCGGCCACGGATTCGATGCCGATTACGGGTTCGCGGGTGGGGGTACACCCGTCGGAACCGAGGAGGTCCAACCATGAGTGAATCGCGTGTTCATGCCGGCGGCGGCAGGCTGCAAATGCCCCGCAGCCGAGGCGCGGCCAGCGGCTTTCTGCTGATCCTGCTGGGCATCTGGGGTGCACTCATCCCGTTCGTCGGTCCCTACTTCGACTTCGCGTTCAGCCCGGACCGGGAATGGGCGTGGACCGCTGCGCGCGGCTGGCTGGAGGTGCTGCCCGGTGCGGCCACGGCCGTTGGCGGCTTCCTGCTGCTGAGCTCCCGCAACCGGTTCACCGCGATGATCGGCGGCTGGCTGACGGTGATCGCCGGGGCATGGTTCGTGGTCGGGCGGGCACTGGCCGGGCCGCTGGGCCTCGGCGATGCGGGCGCACCGGTGGCCGCCACCGAGACCAAGCGGGTGGTGACGGAGTTGGCTTACTTCTACGGGCTCGGTGCGGTGATCATCTTCCTCGGCGCGATCGCGCTCGGGCGGTTGTCGGTTCGCAGCGCCCGCGACGTGCGGTACGCGCAGCGATCGGCGATAGACACGACCGAACCGGCGCCGTCCGACGACGTGACCGAGATCCACCCGACCGAAGAGCAGCCGGAGCGCAAGCATCGCTCCCTTGGCGGAATGTTCGGCCGCGGCGACCGACTCGCGCGCCGATAGGGTTTTGCGTCTGCTGTCGCGGAGTGGCACTGTGCCTTAGTGCCTCTGATCAGGTGGCTCTCCCGGCTGCTTGCGCGCTTCATGTCGCTGCGCATCATCGTGATCGTCGCGGCCCTGTCCGTGGTGGGTCTCGTCATCATTCTTGGCGCATGGGTCTGGTTCGGCGTCACCAACGACCAGTACAGCCAACTCGACCGTCGCCTCGATTCGGTCAGCAGCCTCGGCGACATCAGCTCGCTGTTGCGCAACTCCGACAACCTGGGTCTCGACCAGCCCTCTCCCGGCAGCGAACTCGTCCGCACCGCGCGGGTCGACGGCATCACCGTCTCGCTCCCCAAGGACATCGTCCTGCCGCAGTTCGAAGACGGGTACGAAAGTACGACCATTGACGGGGTGGAGTACCGGGTCCGCACCTTCACCGCGGGCAAGGCATCGATCGCGATCGGCGCGCCACTGGCCGAGACGCAAAGGCTGATAGACGAATTGCACCGTCGTGTGCTGCTGATCTGCGGTGGCGTCATCGTCAGCACCGGGGTGGTCGCGTCGGCGCTCTGGCTGATCATGATCAACCCGTTCCGCGTGCTCGCCCAGCAGGCGCGGGTGATCAACGCGCAGTCCAACCCCGACGAGGTCAAGGTGCGTGGCGTGCAGGAAGCCGTCGAGATCGCCGAGGCGGTTGAGGGCATGCTCGCCCGGATCGGCGACGAACAGCAGCGCACCAGGGCCGCACTGGAGTCCGCACGGGATTTCGCGGCGGTGGCCTCCCACGAACTGCGCACGCCGTTGACGGCGATGCGGACCAACCTCGAGGTGCTCTCGACGCTCGACCTCCCTGACGAGCAGCGCAAAGAGGTGATCGCCGACGTCATGCGCACCCAGAGTCGGATCGAGACCACGCTGTGGGCGTTGGAGCGGCTAGCTCAGGGTGAGTTGACGACTGTCGACGACTTCGTCCCTGTCGACATCACTGAACTGCTCGACCGTGCCGCCCACGACGCGATGCGCAGCGATCCCGATCTGAATGTGTCGCTGGCCTCGTCAACCACTGTGCTCATGGTGGGGATGCCCGCGGGCCTTCGGTTGGTCATCGACAACGCGATCACCAACGCTGTGAAGCACGGCGGCGCCACCGAGATCCGTTTGGCTGCAATCAGTTCCGTCGACGGGGTCGAGATCACGATCGACGACAACGGTTCAGGGGTGCCCGAGGAAGAGCGGGCCGACGTCTTCGAGCGGTTCTCCCGCGGATCGACTGCGGCGCGCTCGGGTTCGGGGCTCGGGCTCGCGCTGGTGGCTCAGCAGGCGGAGATCCACGGAGGAACGGCCAGCCTGGAGACCAGCCCGATGGGCGGCGCCCGGCTGCTGCTGCGGCTGCCGCCGCCGAGCTAGGCGCGCGCGTCTTTCGGGTCGAGCTCGTCGAGCAGTCGTTGCATGGTGGCGCACATCTGGTTGAAATTCCGCTCGCCCGCGAGCGCAGCCCACCGGTGCTCGATGGCAGCCACCCGGTTCCCCGCGTCGGCCATCAGGTCGCGGCCGCGCTTGGTCAACTCGATCAGCTTCGCTCTTCCGTCGGCGGGATCGGGTCGACGGGTCAGGTAGCCGAGATCGGCGAGGTCGTTGACCAGCTCCGAGGTGGCCGCCAGGCTCAGCTGCGCGCGGTCCGCCAGCTCGGTGAGCCGGATGCCGCCCATTCGGATGTTGCCGAAGATCTGGAAATGCGGTTCGCGAACGTCGCCGTAGCCTGCATCGGAGCGGGGTGCGGCGAGATCGTCGCGGAATTCGCGGAGTAGGCGGACCAGCAGTTGCCCGACGGCCAGCCGGTCTCCGGCGGGATCTCTTGACTCGGCCACACCGGCAGACAATACTACGGTTACCGAAGTTTCGGTTTCCGAAGTAAATGGAGAGCTGTCGCGATGATCACGCCTAGTCCGGATTTCGTCGGCACCGATCTCGGGCGGCTGCACGTCAGACGCACCGGCACGGGACCGCCGGTGGTGTTGTGGCACAGCCTGTTCGTCGACTCCCGCTCATGGGGTGCGTTGATCGACGAGCTGGCCCGCCGCCGCACGGTGTACACGGTCGACGGACCATCGCACGGTGAAAGCGATCCCGTGCCAAGGGATTTCACTTTCGAAGAGGTGGCCGCCGCTGCCGAGCAGGTGCTTGACACCCTGGGACTGGCCGAGCCGGTGGATTGGGTCGGCAACGCCTGGGGTGGGCACGTCGGCATCCGCCTCGCGACGGGACGCCGGCTGCGCACGCTGACGACCGTCGGCACGCCCGTTCAGGGCTTCACACTGAAAGAGAAGCTCACAAAGGCCTGGCCGCTCGTCGGTATGTACCGCTTCACAGGACCCAACGGCTTCATCGTGAAGCAGTTGATGGAATCCCTCGTCGGCGCGGACGCGATGGCCGCACAACCCGATCAGGCCGCGACGGTCGTGGCGTCGTTCCGGGATGCCGATCGTGTCGGGATGTATCACGCGATGCGATCGATGATGTTGCAGCGCACGGGTATCGAAGGTCTGCTCGGAAGCATCGCAGTACCGACGCTCGTGATGACGGTCCGCGACGACATCACCGGCTGGCGGCCCGACGAAGCCCGCCGGACATGTGCAGCCATTCCCGACTGCCGCGTCGAGGAGGTCGCAGGCACCGGCCACGTCTCGCCGCTCCTGATCGACAGCGACCGGATCCTGCGCCTTGTCACAGAATTCTGGAGTTCCATTTCCCCGCGTGGGGCCCCCACGTAGTAGGGGACAGACGCAAAAGTACCCAAAAGCCCTCGAAAATAGGGACTTTTGCGTTCCCCTACCTCCGGTGTGGGCCCAGCTCGCGATAGAAAATGAGCCGCCTAGAGGTCTTTGAGTACGAGTGTGAGCACATCGAGGCCTTCTTCGAGAAGCTCGTCGGAGATGCTCAGCGGTGGCAGGAAACGCAAGACGTTGCCGTAGGTGCCGCAGGTCAACACGATCACGCCCGCGGCGTGGCAGCCAGCGGCCAGTTTCCCGGTCAGCTCGCCGTTGGGTTCCGTCGTCCCGGACTGCACCAGTTCCATCGCGATCATCGCGCCGCGGCCGCGTACGTCGCCGATGCGGTCGTCCTCGGCCTGCATGCGGTGCAGGCGGTCCTTCATCAGCGCTTCGATCTCCGCTGCCCGTGCCACCAGCCCTTCGGATTCGATCGTCTCGATGGTGGCCAGGGCGGCCGCGCAGGCCACCGGGTTGCCGCCGTAGGTCCCGCCGAGCCCGCTGACATGAGGTGCGTCCATGATCTCGGCGCGGCCCGTCACCGCCGAGAGGGGAAGACCGTCGGCGATGCCCTTGGCGGTCACGATCAGGTCGGGCACGATTCCCTCGTCCTCGCAGGCGAACATCGCGCCCGTGCGTGCGAACCCGGTCTGGACCTCGTCGGCGATGAACACGACGTCGTTCTTCTTGCACCAGTCCAGCAGTGCGGGAAGGAAGCCTTCTGCGGGCACGATGAATCCGCCCTCACCCTGGATCGGCTCGATGATGACCGCGGCCAGGTTGGCGGCGCCGACCTGTTTGTCGATGACGCTGATGGCGCGGCGGGCGGCGACCTCGCCGTCGGTGGCCATCTCCTTGCCGAACTCCGCATCGCGGAACGGGTACGACAGCGGCGCGCGGTAGATCTCCGGTGCAAAGGGGCCGAAGCCGTGCTTGTACGGCATCGACTTCGCGGTCAGCGCCATCGTCAGGTTGGTGCGGCCGTGATAGGCGTGATCGAAGGACACCACCGCCTGCTTGCGGGTGTAGGTCCTGGCGATCTTGACGGCGTTCTCCACCGCCTCGGAGCCTGAGTTGAACAGCGCAGAGCGCTTGTCGTAGGTGCCGGGGGTGAGTCGATTGAGCGCTTCGGCGACGGCGACGTACTCCTCGTACGGCGTGATCATGAAGCAGGTGTGGGTGAAGTCGGCCACCTGTGCGCGCACCGCGTCGACGACCCGCGGTGACGCATTGCCGATCGTGGTGACCGCGATACCGGAACCGAGGTCTATCAGGCGGTTGCCGTCGACGTCCTCGACGATGCCGCCGCCAGCCCTTGCGGTGTAGACCGGCATGGTGTTGCCGATGCCGCGGGACACGGCGGCGGTCTTCCGCTCGATCAGCTCCTTCGAGCGCGGACCGGGGATGCTGGTGGCGAGATAGCGGCTCTGCTCCAGTGTGCTCACGCTGCCTGAGCCTAGTCCCGAGGCAATCGTGCGGTCGGCGCATTGGCCACCCAGAACACGGGGTCGCTCGGTCATCAGCGTCCGCAATGGCACACTGGTCCCCTAGAAGGCTCCCAGGATCGGCCAGCGGTCGGGGGCCGTCCTCGAGCAAGAACAACACGAAAGCGGTTGCCGCCATGGATCTGGTCGCCTTACTCCCTCTGCTCATCATCTTGGGCGCGTTCATGTTCTTCGCTTCGCGCCGCCAGAAGAAGGCGATGCAAGCAACCATCGACCTGCACAATTCGCTGAACGTCGGCGACCGCGTGCACACCACCTCCGGCCTTCAGGGTGAGATCACGGCCATCACCGACGACACCGTTGAGCTCGAGATCGCGCCGGGAGTGGTGACGACTTGGATGAAGCTCGCCGTGCGGGATCGCATCGTCGCCGATGATGACCTCGACGACGACTTCGACGATGCCGGTGAGCCCGAATCGACCGCCACCGAGATCACCGACATCACGGACAGCAGCGACAAGAACCGACTGAACTGACGGACTGACAGTCGGGGACTCAGCTCCGGCACGTACCCTTTGCGGTGCTGACGACCTGACCTCGAGGAGACCGAAGACACGTGGCATCGCCTAATGCGCCGGTGCAGCCTGCGCGCTACCTGGGACTCTTCCTGGCGCTGCTGGTAGGCGTATACCTCCTGGTCTTTCTGACCGGTGACAAAAAGGCCGAGCCGAAGCTCGGAATCGACCTGCAGGGCGGCACAAGGGTCACGTTGACGGCCCGCACCCCCGATGGATCTCGGCCCACCCGGGACGCGCTGAACCAGGCGCAGGAGATCATCGCCTCACGCGTGAACGGCCTCGGCGTCTCGGGTTCCGAGGTGGTGATCGACGGCGACAACCTGGTGATCACCGTGCCGGGCAACGACAGCAACGAGGCCCGCAACCTGGGCCAGACCGCGCGGCTCTACATCCGCCCGGTAATCCATTCGATCGCGGCCCAGCAGCCGCAGCAGCCCGGCGAGCAGGCGGGTGCGCCACAGGGCGCGCCGCCTGCGGGCCAGCCGGGAGCTCCGGCGGGTCAACCTCTGCCGCCCGAGGCGCCCGCAGACCAGGGCGCCACACCCGGCGAGGAGCAACCCGCGCCAGAAGCGCCGTTGGCGCCGCAGCCGCGTCCCTATCCGGAGGCTCCGCCGCCAAGCCCTGCGCCTCCCGGCCCCGGGCAGCCCAAGCCGCAGGAGAAGGATCTCGCGCAGCGCATCGCCGATGAGAAGGCGCTGCGACAGAGCACTGAACAGCAGATCCAGATCCTGGCGTTGCAGTTCCAGGCCACCCGCTGCGCCGACGACGACGTCTTGGCAGGCAACGACGATCCGAACCTGCCACTGGTCACCTGCTCGACCGACCACTCGCAGGTGTATCTGCTCGACAAGTCGATCATCAGCGGCGAGCAGATCAAGAACGCCAGCTCTGGTATGGACACCCAGCGCGGGGAGTACATCGTCCAGGTCGAGTTCAAGCCTGACGCCGCCAACGTCTGGGCGGACTTCACCGCATCCCACGTCGGCACCCAGACCGCCTTCACGCTCGACTCCCAGGTGGTCAGCGCCCCTCAGATCGAGGAGGCGATCCCCGGCGGCAACACCCAAATCACCGGACAGTTCAACGCCGAGCGGGCCAAGGAACTGGCCAACGTGCTGAAATACGGTTCGCTGCCGCTGTCGTTCGAATCGTCAGAGGCTGAAACGGTCTCGGCCACACTGGGGTTGACGTCACTGCGAGCAGGCCTCATCGCCGGAGCCATCGGACTGGCTCTGGTGCTGCTTTATTCGCTGCTGTACTACCGGGTCCTCGGAGTGCTGACGGCATTGTCGCTGATCGCTTCCGGCGCAATGGTCTTCGCCATATTGGTGTTGCTGGGCAGATACATCAACTACACGCTCGACCTGGCAGGCATCGCGGGTCTGATCATCGGTATCGGCATGACCGCTGACTCGTTCGTGGTGTTCTTCGAACGCATCAAAGACGAGATCCGCGAAGGTCGTTCGTTCCGGTCAGCGGTCCCGCGAGGCTGGCAACGTGCTCGCAAGACGATCATTTCCGGTAACGCGGTGACCTTCCTTGCGGCGGTGGTGCTCTACGTGCTGGCCGTCGGCCAGGTGAAGGGCTTCGCGTTCACGCTGGGTCTGACCACGGTCCTCGACGTCGTCGTGGTCTTCCTGGTGACCTGGCCGCTGGTCTACCTGGCTTCGAAGTCGACGACGCTGGCGAAGCCGGCGTTCAACGGCCTCGGCGCCGTGCAGCAGATCGCGCGCGAGCGCAGGGCCACACATGCGACGGGACGGGGATAGTCGATGGCTAAGCGCACGTCGGACGTGACCGAATCGAGCGCCGTGGAGGCACCCGACCTGGAGAGTTCGGCCGACGCCCCGCGGCACGGCTTCTTCGTCAGGCTCTACACCGGTACCGGAGCCTTCGAGGTCGTCGGGCGTCGCAAGCTCTGGTACACGATCAGTGGCGTGATCGTCGCGATCTGCATCGCGAGCATGGTCGTGCGCGGGTTCACCTTCGGCATCGACTTCGAGGGTGGCACCAAGGTGTCGATGCCCGCAGCGGGAGCGACCGGAACCGTCAGCGTCCAGCAGGTCGAGGACGTGTTCAGCAAGACCCTGGGTAAGGAAACCGAAACGGTCGTGCTTGTAGGCAGCGGCGAGTCGGCGACGGTCCAGATTCGGTCGGAGACGCTGACCAATCAGGAGACCGAACAACTGCGTACCGCGCTGTTCGACGCGTTCCAGCCGAAGGGTCTCGACGGCCAGCCGAGCAAGCAGGCGATCAGCGACTCCGCGGTGTCGGAGACCTGGGGTGGTCAGATCACCAACAAGGCGCTGATCGCACTTGTCGTCTTCCTCGTGCTGGCATCCGTCTACATCGCCATCCGCTATGAGCGGTACATGGCGATATCGGCAATGGCGACACTGGTTTTCGACCTGGTCGTGACCGCGGGTGTGTACTCGTTGGTCGGTTTCGAGGTCACCCCGGCGACCGTCATCGGGCTGCTGACCATCCTCGGCTTTTCGCTGTACGACACCGTCATCGTGTTCGACAAGGTCGAGGAAAACACCCACGGCTTCCAGCACACCACCCGCAGGACCTTCGCCGAACAGGCCAACCTGGCCATCAATCAGACCTTCATGCGGTCGATCAACACCAGCCTGATCTCCGTGCTGCCGATTCTCTCGCTGATGGTGGTCGCGGTCTGGCTGCTTGGCGTCGGCACTCTCAAGGACCTCGCGCTGGTACAGCTCGTCGGCGTCATCGTCGGCACGTACTCGTCGATCTTCTTCGCCACCCCGCTGCTGGTGACCCTGCGCGAACGCACGGAGCTGGTTCGCACCCATACGCGCCGGGTGCTCAACCGCCGCAAACCGACGGGCGAGAAGTCCAGCGCGGTCGTCGACGACACCGCGGACGCCGACGACGAGGCCGAGAGGGAGACGGTGTCAGCCGCATCCGCTGCGGCGCTGAGCGGTAAGCACTCGGTGGCGGAGAAGCCCGCGCCGGGCGCGCGACCGATCCGGCCGACCGCCAGCAGGACCGGTAGGCCCGCGGGTAAGCGGAACACCCGGCGGAAGTAGTCCGACATGACGGCCCGCCTGCGGGGGATAGCCGCCGCGGTGACAGTCGCGCTCGTTTGCGCCGTCGGCCTGTCGGCCTGTTCGGAAAGCACCGCTGACGAGATCACCTACGCGGTCGACGGCACGCTGACGACCTACAACACCAACACCGTCGCGGGTGCGGCGTCGGCGGGGCCTCAGGCGTTCGCGCGGGTGTTGACCGGGTTCAACTATCACGGCCCCGACGGCCAGATCGTCGGTGATCACGACTTCGGGACCATCGCGGTCGTCGGTCGTGCACCGCTTGTGCTCGACTATGTGATCAGCGACAAGGCGGTGTATTCCGACGGCAAGCCCATCACCTGCGACGATCTCGTCCTCGCCTGGGCCTCGCAGTCGGGCCGCTTTCCCGGCTTCGAGGCGGCGAACCAGGCCGGTTACCGCGAAATCGCCACCGTCGACTGCGCGCCGGGGCAGAAACGGGCCAGGGTCTCTTTCAACCCCGACCGGGGAATCGTCGACTTCGGTCAGCTGTTCGACGCGACCTCGCTGATGCCGGCCCACGTGCTGTCCGATGAGCTCGGCATCGATGTGACCACCGCGATCGTCAACAACGACGGCCCGAACATCGACCGCATCGCACAGGCATGGAACACCACCTGGAACCTGACACCCGACGTCGACGTCAAACGTTTCCCGTCATCGGGTCCGTACAAGCTCGATTCGGTCAGCGACGACGGAGCCGTGGTGCTGGTCGCGAACGACAAGTGGTGGGGCGCCAAAGCGCTCACCAACAAGATCATCGTCACTCCGCGCGGTGCCGACGTCCAGGACCGCCTGAACAACGGCACCGTCGACGTCGTCGACGTGGCAGCGGGTTCCTCGGGTGTGCTCAACATGCCGGAGGACTACACCCAGACCGACAGCCCGTCGGCAGGCATCGAGCAGCTGATCTTCTCCGCGCAGGGACCGCTGGCCGCCCCGCCTGCCCGCCGCGCGGTCGCGCTGTGCACGCCGCGAGACGTGATCGCCCGCAACGCCGAGGTGCCGATCGCCAACACCCGGCTCAACCCGGTGACCGAGGAAGCGGTCGGCAGCGCCGAAGCCGTCGGGGCCGAACAGTTCGTCGCCGCCAACCCCGACGCCGCGCGTGCCGCACTGGGCAATCAGCCGCTCGTGTTGCGGATCGGCTACCAGACGCCCAACGCGCGACTGGCTGCCACGGTCGGGGCGATCGCGAAATCGTGCGCACCCGCGGGCATCACGGTGCAGGACACCGCCACCGAGACCACTGGCCCGATGACCCTGCGCAACAACGAGATCGACGTATTGGTTGCCAGCACCGGCGGAGCCACCGGCAGCGGGTCAACCGGATCGTCGGCGATGGACGCCTACGACCTGCACACCGGCAACGGCAACAACCTGTCGGGGTACACGAATCCGCAGATCGACGGCATCATCGATTCGCTCGCGGTGACCGCCGACCCCAAGGTGGTGGCCCGCCTGCTGGGTGACGCGGGGCCGGTCCTGTGGGCCGATGTGCCGACGCTTCCGCTGTACCGACAGCAGCGCTCGCTGATCACATCGAAGAAGGCCTATGCCGTGAGCAGCAATCCGACGCGATGGGGTGCGGGGTGGAACATGGACAGGTGGGTGTTGGAGCAATGAGCGAGCTCACCGATGTCATCGAAGCGCTCACGCGTGAGGTCGCTGACTTTCCCGAGCCGGGCATCCATTTCAAAGACCTGACTCCGGTGTTCGCCGATCCGCGCGGGCTTGCCGTCATCACCGAGGCGCTTGCCGAGCTCGCCGAGGGCGCCGAGCTGGTAGCCGGTATCGATGCGAGGGGCTTTCTGGTGGGCGGCGCTGTCGCCAACCAACTCGGTATCGGGGTGCTCGCCGTGCGCAAGGCGGGCAAGCTGCCCCCGCCGGTGTACAGCGAGTCCTACCAGCTCGAATACGGTACGGCGACGCTCGAAGTCCCCGCCGACGGTATCGACCTGACCGGGCGCAATGTCGTCGTCATCGACGACGTGCTCGCCACCGGCGGCACCCTGGCGGCCACGACACGTCTGCTCACCACCGCGGGCGCCAACGTCATCAGCGCCGCCGTCGTGCTGGAGTTGACCGCCCTCAAAGGCCGCGACCTGCTCGAACCACTACCCGTCAGCAGCCTTCACGCCATCTGAAGCGATATCCTCGAAGTCTGCGACGAGGAGGTGAACATGGCTGACGAACAAGGCACGGGTCAAGCCGTGCAATCGCCCCCTGTTCACGATGCCGGTCCGGAGACCGCGCCGATGGCCGCGCCGGACATCGCGAAGACCTCCACCTCCCGGCGGGTGCGTGCCCGGCTCGCGCGTCGGATGACCTCTCAGCGCAGCGCGGTCAACCCCGTTCTCGAACCGCTCGTCGCGGTCCATCGGGAGTTCTTCCCGAAGGCCGATCTCGCGCTGCTTCAGCGGGCCTACGACGTGGCCGAGCAACGGCACGCCGACCAGATGCGTCGCTCCGGCGACCCGTACATCACCCACCCCCTCGCGGTGGCCAACATCCTCGCCGAACTGGGCATGGACACCACGACGCTGGTAGCGGCTCTTCTGCACGACACCGTCGAGGACACCGGCTACACGCTGGAGGCGTTGACCGCCGAATTCGGCGACGAGGTGGGCCATCTGGTCGACGGTGTCACCAAGCTCGACCGGGTAGTGCTCGGCACCGCGGCCGAGGGCGAGACCATCCGCAAGATGATCATCGCGATGGCCCGCGATCCGCGGGTGCTGGTGATCAAGGTCGCCGACCGGCTTCACAACATGCGCACCATGCGGTTCCTGCCGCCGGAGAAGCAGGCCCGAAAAGCCCGCGAGACGTTGGAAGTCATTGCGCCGCTTGCGCATCGGCTGGGTATGGCGACCGTGAAGTGGGAACTGGAAGATTTGGCGTTCGCCATCCTTCATCCGAAGAAGTACGAGGAGATCGTCCGTCTGGTGGCCGACAGGGCGCCGTCCCGCGATACCTACCTGGCGAAGGTTCGCTCCGAGATCAACGCCACGCTGGCGAAGTCGAAGATCGCCGCCACCGTTGAGGGCAGGCCGAAGCACTACTGGTCGATCTATCAGAAGATGATCGTGAAGGGCCGCGACTTCGACGACATCCACGACCTCGTCGGGATTCGTATCCAGTGCGATGAGATCCGTGACTGCTATGCCGCTGTGGGCGTGGTGCATTCGCTGTGGCAGCCGATGGCGGGCCGGTTCAAGGACTACATCGCCCAGCCCCGCTACGGGGTATACCAGTCGCTGCACACCACCGTGATCGGGCCTGAGGGCAAGCCGCTGGAAATCCAGATCCGCACCAACGACATGCACAACACCGCCGAGTATGGCATCGCGGCGCACTGGCGCTACAAGGAAGCCAAGGGCCGCAACGGGGTTCCGGCCGGAAATGCCGCCACCGAGATCGACGAGATGGCGTGGATGCGCCAACTGCTCGACTGGCAACGGGAGGCTGCCGATCCCGGCGAGTTCTTGGAGTCGCTGCGCTACGACCTTGCGGTGCAGGAGATCTTCGTGTTCACGCCCAAGGGTGACGTGCGCACCTTGCCGACCGGATCGACACCGGTGGACTTCGCCTACGCCGTACACACCGAGGTCGGGCACCGCTGCATCGGGGCACGGGTGAATGGCCGCCTTGTCGCTCTCGAGCGCAGGCTGGAGAACGGCGAAGTCGTCGAGGTCTTCACGTCCAAGGCGGCCAATGCGGGCCCGTCGCGGGACTGGCAGCAGTTCGTGGTGTCACCGCGCGCCAAGGCGAAGATCCGGCAGTGGTTCGCCAAGGAGCGGCGCGAGGAGGCGCTGGAATCGGGCAAGGACGCCATCGCGCGCGAGGTGCGCCGCGGCGGGCTTCCGTTGCAGCGGTTGATGAATGGCGAATCCATGGCAGCGCTCGCCCGTGAGTTGCGGTACGCCGATGTGTCGGCGCTCTACACCGCCGTCGGCGAAGGTCATGTGTCGGCGAGACACGTCGTGCAGCGGTTGGTGGCGCAGCTCGGCGGTGACGACGAGGCCGCCGACGAGTTGGCGGAGCGCTCGACACCCGCGACGATGCCGGTGCGCCAGCGCACCAACGATGACGTCGGTGTCGCCGTACCAGGGGCGCCAGGGGTGCTGACGAAGCTGGCCAAGTGCTGCACCCCCGTGCCGGGGGACAACATCATGGGCTTCGTCACGCGCGGTGGCGGGGTCAGCGTGCACCGAACCGACTGTACGAATGCGGGTTCGCTGCAGGATCAGGCCGAACGGATCATCGACGTGAAGTGGGCGCCGTCGCCATCATCGGTGTTCCTGGTCGCGATCCAAGTCGAGGCGCTGGACCGGCACCGGCTGCTTTCGGATGTGACGCGGGTGCTGGCCGACGAGAAGGTCAACATCCTGTCCGCGTCGGTGACGACGTCCAATGACCGGGTTGCGATCAGCCGCTTCACCTTTGAGATGGGCGACCCCAAGCACCTGGGTCACGTGCTCAACGTGGTTCGCAACGTAGAAGGCGTCTACGACGTCTACCGCGTCACAAGCGCCGCCTGAGAAAGTCAGTCCAGCCGCACCGAATCGATCGTCACACTCAACGCAGGCTTGCCGTCGTCGCCCGCACCGTCGACACCCGCGGCGGCGATCTTGTCGAGTGTGGCCAGCCCGGTGGAGTCGATGGTGCCGAATGCCGTGTAGGTCGGCGGCATCATCGAGTCGGCGTAGACGAGGAAGAACTGGCTGCCGTTGGTGCCCGAGCCTTTGTTCGCCATCGCGAGGGTGCCACGTGGGTACATCACGGGCGTTTTCAGCGCAGGATCTGAAAGCCGGTACTGATTCGTCGGGTACTCGTTGGCGAACCGGTAGCCGGGACCGCCCGTTCCTGTGCCCGACGGGTCCCCGCACTGGAGCACGCCGAGCTGCGGGTCGGTGGTCAACCGGTGACATGTGGTGCCGTCGAAGTAGCCCTGCTGAGCCAGGCTGGCGAAGCTGTTGACGGTGCAGGGAGCCTTGTCGTTGTCGAGCTGAATGCCGATGTCTCCGCGACTGGTGGACATGCTCGCACTGACCTCGTCGGGGTCGGTCGGGACTCGGCCCGCGCGCGGCGGCTTGTTGGGCTTGCTGGCGGGCTCCGTGGTCGTCGGGTACGCGCAGTTCGCGCCCAGGTTCGGTGGCGGATCGAACTCCGGAAGCCCGGTGTCCGGCGTGAGCGGAGAGGCGGTGATGTCCGGTTGATACCGGGAGCCGTTATCAAGCTCGCGCGCAACGGCGAACGTGAACCAGACGACGAACACCATCAACAGGATGGTGCCGACGGTGATCACGTAGCTGATCACCAGACCCGCCACGGCCAGCCCGTGCCCCTCCTCGCCGGAGCGCTTGATCTGCGACAGCGAGATGTGACCGAAGACGATGCCAAGCGGCGCGAACACGAATGCACAGATCAGCGACGCGATCGCCATCCCGTTGGTCGGACGCGGCCGCGCGGCGTAGCCGTAGGGGTCGTACGGGGGCGGGGGATACGCACCGTACGGCGGCGGGGGCGTCGTCACGGGGCGTCAGTCCAGCCCGATGGACTTCACCTGGACCGGGGTGGCCGGCTTGCCGTCTTGTCCGCCGCCTTCCACGCCTGCCGCGGCGATCTTGTCGAGCGTCGCGAGCCCGGTGTCGTCGATCTTGCCGAACACCGTGTAGCCAGGCGGCAGCATCGAATCCTTGTAGACGAGGAAGAACTGGCTGCCGTTGGTGCCTGGGCCGGCATTGGCCATCGCCAGCGTGCCGCGCGGATACGTCACCGGGTTCTGCAGCTGCGGATCGTCGGGCTGGAACTGGTTGGTGGGGTATTCGTTGGCGAACTCGTAGCCGGGTCCGCCGCTGCCGGACCCGGTCGGATCACCGCACTGCAGGACTGAGAGGCCGGGGCTGGTCGTCAGCCGGTGGCAGGGGGTGTCGTTGAAATAGTTCTGCTGGGCCAGGCTGGCGAAGCTGTTGACCGTGCACGGGGCCTTGGCGTTGTCGAGCTGGATGCCGATGTTGCCCTGATTGGTGGACATGCTGACGCTGACCTGCGCGGGGTCGGTCGGAACCTTGCCGGTGCGCGGCGGCTTGTTCGGCTTGCTGGCCGCCTGCGCTGCCGGGTACTGGCAGTCGGCGCCCAGATCGGCAGGCGGCTTGAACTCCGGCAGCTGACCGTTGGCCGCAGGAACGGATTCCGTCGGCTCCGACGACGGCGGGGTGGTGGACGCCGTTGCGGTGCTGTCGGAATCCTTGCGCGTCACGAAGTAGGCCGCGACCCCGGCGACCACGGCGACGACAACCACCGCGGAGGCGATGATCGTGTAGAGCCGCCGCCTGCGCTCCTGCGCGGCACGTCGCTCCAGTTGTCGCTCGAGTTTGCGCTTCGCTGTCGCCCGCCGCTGTTCGTTGGTCGGCACCGCCGTGGTCCTCCTCGTGTGGTCGTCGATCCGCAACGAGTGTGCCAGCAGTAGCTGAGCGAAGGCCAAGAGGCCCGCCCACCGGTGGGGATGGGAAAATGGACGCCGTGTTGATCACCGGGTTCCCGGCAGGGCTGCTGGCGTGCAACTGCTACGTGCTGGCCCAACGGGCTGGGGCGGACGCCATCGTCGTCGACCCCGGCCAGCGTGCGATGGGTCCGTTACGCCGGATTCTCGACGAAAATCGGCTCACCCCAGCCGCAGTGTTGTTGACACACGGTCACATCGATCACATGTGGTCGGCGCAGAAGGTTGCCGACGCCTACGGGTGCCCTGTCTACATCCACCCCGACGACCGGTTCATGCTGTCCGATCCGATCAAGGGATTCGGGCGGGGTTTGATCGGGGGCTTCGCCACCTCTGCATTCGGTGCGCTGTTCCGCGAGCCCAAACAGGTGGTCGAACTGGACCGCGACGGCGACAAGATCGACCTCGGCGACACCGTGGTGACCGTCGATCACACCCCGGGCCACACCCGCGGCTCGGTGGTCTTTCGGGTGCCGGGTGAGGGCTCCGAGATCGCCTTCACCGGCGACACCCTGTTCCGGCAGTCGGTGGGCCGCACCGACCTGCCCGGCGGCAGCGGCCGCGACCTGCTCGGCTCGATCGTGACAAAACTGCTGGTGCTCGACGACGACACCGTGGTACTACCTGGGCACGGCGAGAAGTCGACCATCGGCTTCGAACGCCGCGCCAACCCCTTCCTCGAAGGTTTGACCCTGTGACTTCTCAATTCCAGGCACCCAAAGGGGTGCCCGATTACCTGCCGCCGGATTCCGCGCAGTTCGTGGCGGTTCGCGACGGTCTGCTGACCGCTGCGCGCCGCGCGGGCTACGCCGATATCGAGTTGCCGATCTTCGAGGACACCGCGCTGTTCGCCCGCGGGGTCGGCGAGTCCACCGACGTGGTCAGCAAGGAGATGTACACCTTCGCCGATCGCGGAGACCGGTCGGTGACGCTGCGGCCCGAGGGCACCGCGGGCGTCATCCGGGCTGTGATCGAACACAGCCTCGACCGCGGTCCGCTGCCCGTCAAGCTCTGCTATTCGGGACCGTTCTTCCGGTACGAGCGCCCGCAGGCGGGCCGCTACCGACAGTTGCAGCAGGTCGGGGTCGAGGCGATCGGTGTCGATGATCCCGCGCTTGACGCCGAGGTGATCGCGATCGCCGACGCGGGGTTCCGATCGCTTGGGCTCGACGGCTTCCGGCTGGAGATCACCTCGCTCGGCGACGACACGTGCCGACCGCAGTACCGGGAACTCCTGCAGGACTTCCTGTTCAAGCTCGACCTCGACGACGAGACCCGCCGCCGCGCTGAGATCAATCCGCTGCGGGTGCTCGACGACAAGCGTCCCGCCGTGCGGGAGATGACAGCCGACGCCCCGGTGATGCTCGACAACCTCTCCGATTCGGCGAAGCAGCATTTCGACAGCGTGCTCACGCTCCTCGATGCGATCGGGGTGCCGTACGTCATCAACCCGCGGATGGTGCGCGGGCTGGACTACTACACGAAGACGACGTTCGAATTCGTTCACGACGGTCTCGGTGCGCAGTCGGGTATCGGCGGCGGCGGTCGCTACGACGGGTTGATGAACCGGCTCGGCGGTCAAGATCTGTCGGGCATCGGGTTCGGGCTTGGTGTCGACCGCGCCTTGCTTGCGTTGAAGGCCGAAGGCAAGACCATCGGGGAGGTCGCCAGGGTGGAGGTGTTCGGCGTGCCCCTCGGCGAGCAGGCCAAGACGCAACTGGCAGTGCTGGCCGCCCGGCTACGGGCCGCAGGCGTGCGGGTCGACCTCGCCTACGGCGACCGCGGGGTGAAGGGTGCGATGCGCGCCGCTGACCGGTCCGGTGCGTCGATTGCACTGGTGGCGGGGGACCGCGACGTCGAGGCAGGCACCATCGGCGTCAAGGATCTGGCCACAGGGGAGCAGGTCGACGTCGCGGCCGACGCGGTGCTTGCCGACGTGCTGTCGAGGCTGGGCCGCACGTAGTCTGACTGCCCGTATTTCCCCGCGTACCTCGCGACGCCCAGGGTCTCTTTTCAGCGCGACGACTTCTCTCGCCTGGAATAGGCTCCCTGCGCAACTGCGGCGACCATGACGAGCGCGCCTGCGACTGCCAACGTGATGGTCCACAGCCGCCGATCCTCTAGATCCTTGCGGCACAGTCGAGTGAAGTTCGTGTCCGTGACGACCTCGCCGAGCACTGGGACATTAGCCGCGTTGCCGTCGTCGTGCGTGCGAGCCGCGGACATGTCAGGTGCGATCGCACTTCCGCAATGGACGACTTGTCGCTCTGCAGACACCGATACAGGTACGAGCAGACCCGTGATCCCGACCAACAACGCCACCACACTCGCGAACAAAACCATCCCTCGTATCAACATGGAGAGCACCAGTACCCTCATCCGGCACTTTGATACGTCCGACGAGTGTCGGGCACCAGCGCGTTACTGCACTTGAACGGGGCACGCCTCCACGGGTACCGGCAACGTGATCTCGCCCGCACGCTCGAAGTTCAGGGTGACGTCGGCCGACATGCCAGGTCGCAGATCTGGATCCAAACGGTCCAACCGCACCGCCGGTCGGCTTCTACCGCCACTGAATGGTTGCGCACCGGCTTGGCCGAAGCTGACGGTCGACTGGGGCGGGATCTTCAGGCTGGTTATGACACGCGCCTGGTCGGCCGCGTTCGTCGACAGTCCCAGAAGTCGCTCGGCATCGGCCGGGCGGTTGTTGGTGATGGTGAAGCGCATCTCCGCACCGGCGTTGAGCTGGATAGCGCACCGGCCGGGAAGGTAGGCCGGCACGATGAAAGCGTTCTCTACCGTTGTTTTCTGCGTGCCCGACCCCGAGCCGCGGTTGGATGAGTCCAGCGCGGGCTCCCCACCGCACCCCGCACCGCACATCATTAGGGCCGCGACTCCCGCCAGAGCCATGCGTGAGCCCATCTCGTCCTCCTCTGTCGGCTGAATGGTTCCCCGTCGAGCGCCTTTGATACCTGGCCGCCGCCGGGAGATTCCAATAGGCAAGCGATGCCCATATACCTCAGCAAGCTAAGAGCTTGTTGTGGACCTGGAGCGGGTTGCGTGTGTATGTGGTGTCTCGGGTGGTTAACACCGCGCAATTATTGCGATTCCGCAACGATTGCGCGCTCGGTAGGGTTTTCGTCCCCCGTCGGGGTAGCCGATCGGCAGTCCTGTCCACCGCGTGGAAGGACACGCCACGTCACTTCCGCGCTGCATGAGGAGCATCCATGACCGTCGCGGAGCGTAACTGCGCGGGAACCGGCGCTGCCGCTGCGAAGTCGGATTGGTCGCGCATCGAGGATCTATTCGTCCGGCGCGCTGCCTGCGACCGCCCCAGCGAGCGGGCACGCTGGCGGAAACACATCATCACAGAGTCTCTGCCACTCGCCGACCACATCGCATACAGGTTCGTCGGACGCGGCGAGCCGCCTGACGATCTCATTCAGGTCGCCCGAATCGGTCTGGTCAAGAGCGTCGACCGGTACGAGCCGGCGAAGGGTCGGTTCACGGCATTCGCGGTGCCGACGATCCGCGGTGAGGTGCGGCGACACTTCCGTGACAGCACCTGGTCGATTCGGGTACCGCGCAAAGTTCAGGAAACCCAGCTTCGGACACGACGGGCGGCCGAGACTCTCTCTCAGCGGCTGAATCGACAACCGACCAACCTTGAACTGGCACAAGAACTTTCCGTCGAGAGCGGCGTGGTAGACCAATCCGAAGTTGCTCACTGGGCCTATCGCCCGCTGTCCCTTGATGCGCCCCGGTCGGAATCCGAGGGATCAGAAGCGACCAGTATCGGCGCGAATCGTGGAGCCGACGATCCGGGCTACGAGACAGTCGAAGAACGTATCCTTCTTCGTGAAGTCATCGCCGAACTGGATCCCCGGCGACGAGCCATTCTGGGCATGCGTTTCTTCGACTGCCTGACACAACGAGAAATCGCGCTCCGCCTGGACATCTCGCAGGTACAGGTGTCTCGGTTGCTCAACGCAACGTTGGAACGGCTTCGTCAGCGAATGTTCGTCGACGTACCTGCGGTCGCATGTGTGTTCATGCCGCTGACAGGCGTTATCTAGGAACGTAATGCCCTGTCCACCTGATAGTCCCGCTGAAGTTCCCGCAGGGAAGGTCGTTGACCGGCATGTGGTTTGATACGTGGACCGACATCAGCAGGGTGTTATTGGTCGGTGCTGCCGCCTATTTCACACTGGTCGCAGTGCTGCGGGTGTCGGGTAAACGCACGCTGGCCAAACTCAATGCGTTCGACTTGGTGGTTACGGTAGCTGTGGGCTCGACCCTGGCCACCATCCTGCTGAACTCAGATGTGTCCTACGTCGAGGGAGTGACGGCGTTTGCGTTGCTGGCTGCACTTCAATTCCTGGCGGCAACCATATCTTCTCGGCTCGACGTCGGACGCAAGGTGGTCACAGCGCGTCCGACTCTCCTTGTCTCACAGGGTCTTTTTCACGATGATGCGCTACGCCGCCAGCGGGTCGGTGTCGACGAGATCCGCCAGGCCGTCCGTTCGTCCGGCAACGGTGATGTCAGCCAAGTAGCCGCCGTAGTCCTGGAGTCCGATGGGTCGCTCAGTGTCATCACTCGCGACAAGATCGGCGATTGGTCAGCCTTATCGGGGCTGGCGAATACGCCCCCATCAACGCAATAGAAGTACGGCAGAAGTAGGAACTCCATCTCTCGAAGGAGGATTTTGATGCGTGCCTTGACCGTCCAGCCCGGCACTTCTGATTCGCTGTGTGTCCAGGAGGTGGCCGATCCTGACCCGGGTCCAAACGAGCTGCTGGTCGACGGCCTGTCTGTGGGGGTGTGCGGCACCGACAAAGAAATATCGAGCGGCCAGTACGGTTGGCCGCCGCCGCACCGGGATCGGCTGGTGATCGGGCACGAGTCGTTGGGCCGCGTCGCTCAGGCCGCTCCGGGCGCAAGCTTCGCCGTGGGCGACCTGGTGGTCGGTGTGGTGCGCCGTCCGGACCCTGTGCCATGCGGTGCTTGCGCGCGCGGTGAGTTCGACATGTGTCGCAATGGCCGCTACACCGAGCGAGGGATCAAGGAGATAGACGGCTATGGCAGCGAACAATGGTGCGTGGAAACAGATTACGCCATTACCTTGAAACCTGAGTTGGAACAGGTCGGCATGCTCATGGAACCCACCACCGTCGTCGCCAAGGCGTGGGAACAGGTTTACCGGATCGGCGAGCGAAGCTGGTTCGACCCTCGGCGGGTCCTGGTCACCGGGGCCGGGCCGATCGGTCTGCTCGCCGCCCTGCTCGGGATTCAGCGTGGTTTGGAGGTTCATGTGCTGGATCGGGTGACAGGCGGTCCCAAGCCACGGTTGGTCGAGTCTCTCGGCGCGACCTACCACCACGACCCGGTGGACGACGTCGCGTCCCGGTTGCGCCCGGATGTGGTCATCGAGGCCACCGGCGCCAGCCAGGTGGTCATCGCAGCGATGTCGACCACCGATCGCTACGGCATCGTGTGCTTGACGGGGGTGTCCCCGGCCGGCCGCACCGTGCACATCGACGCCGGAGCCCTCAACCGAGACATCGTGCTGGAGAACGACGCCGTGGTGGGTTCGGTGAACGCCAACCTCCGCCACTACCGCCAAGCCGCGGACGCGCTGACGAAGGCCGACATCGGGTGGCTGGAGGGCTTGATCACCAGGCGGGTTCCGCTTCACCGGGCGGCAGAGGCGTTCGAGGCGCACGACGACGATGTCAAAGTGGTCATCGACATCGCGGAGTCGTGATCGTGGCGCCGATCGAGGACTACGCCCTGCTTGGCGATCTTCAAACCGCCGCGCTCGTCGGACGGGATGGGGCCATCGAATGGCTGTGCCTGCCCCGCTTCGACTCGCCCGCGTGCTTCGCGGCGCTCCTCGGCGGTGACGACGCGGGCAGTTGGCTGCTCGGGCCCGCAGTCGGTGGCACTGCCATCCGACGGCACTACCGTGACGACACGCTGATTTTGGAAACCGAATGGGACACACCCGACGGCACCGTCCGGCTGATCGACTTCATGCCCCCTCGGGGTGAGCAGGCGGACGTGGTGCGGATTGTCGAGGGAGTGAGCGGCCGAGTGCCGATGCACATGATGCTGCGCCTGCGCTTCGATTACGGCCATGTCGTGCCCTGGGTGCGAAGCGACGGCGGCGACCTAGCGGCGGTAGCGGGTCCGGACGCCGTCTGGCTGCGCACCCCCGCTCCAGTTCACGGCGAGGATCTCGCGTCTGTCTCTGAGTTCGAAGTATCTGCGGGACAACGGATCCCATTCGTTTTGACTTATGCGCCGTCACACCGGCCGCGGCCCGAACCTGTCGACGCGAACCTCGCCTTGGCGGAAACGGAACGGTTCTGGCACAACTGGCTGGGGCGCTGCAATTACGAAGGCCGGTGGGCACCCGAGGTTCGGCGGGCACTGGTGGTGCTCAAGGCGTTGACGTATGCGCCCACCGGCGGAATCGTGGCGGCCGCGACCACGTCGCTGCCCGAACAGCTCGGGGGTTCACGCAATTGGGACTACCGCTACTGCTGGCTGCGCGACGCCACCTTCACGCTGCAGGCCCTGCTTGGCACCGGCTACGTGGACGAAGCGGCCGCGTGGCGGGAATGGCTGGTGCGCGCGGTCGCAGGCGACCCGGCAGAGCTGAAGATCATGTATGCCCTGGACGGAAGCCGCAGGCTGCCCGAGCAGGAATTGCCATGGTTGTCGGGTTACGAGAACTCGCGGCCCGTGCGCATCGGCAACGCTGCGGCCGATCAGTTCCAGCTCGACGTCTGGGGCGAGGTTCTCGACGGTCTGCATCTTGGCCGGGAAGCGGGACTGACGCTCGATGACACCGCCTGGGACTTACAGCGTGCGCTGCTCGACTACCTCGAGGGCCACTGGCGGGACCCGGACAACAGCCTGTGGGAAGTGCGCGGCCCGCGCCGCCATTTTGTGCACTCCAAGGTGATGGCGTGGGCAGGCGTGGATCGCGCAGTCCATACCGTGGAGAGCCACGGGTTGACCGGCCCGGTCCAGCGGTGGCGGGGACTGCGAGACCGCATCCATGCCGATGTCTGCACCAACGGCTATGACGCGCAACGCAATACGTTCACTCAATACTACGGGTCTCAATCGCTCGACGCGGCGCTGCTGCTGATTCCGCGAGTGGGTTTCCTGCCGTGGAAGGACCCGCGGGTGATGGGCACCGTCGAGGCCGTGCAAAAGGAGTTGAGTCACCACGGCCTGCTGGTGCGCTACGAAACCGAACACGGCGTCGACGGGTTGCCCGGGACCGAGGGCGCATTCCTGGCTTGTGCGTTCTGGCTCGCCGACGCACTTCACGGCATCGGGCGTACGGACGAAGCCGTCACGCTCTTCGAGCGCTTGCTCTCGATTCGCAACGACGTCGGGTTGCTCAGCGAGGAGTACGACGCGGTGACAGGCAGGCAGGTCGGCAACACCCCGCAGGCATTCAGCATGGTGGGACTGATCAACACAGCGCGCGAACTGTCCGGTGTGCACACCGAGACCTCGGCATCGGCTTCGGAACAATTTCTGCGGGACTAGACGACCGCAGTCACGTGGGCGCCCAGCGCCGATCGAGAGCCTCGCGGACGTGGTGGCCGAGTTTATCCAGCCGGGCGCGTTCAACCGCGTCGAAATCCTGTTCAGCGACAACGCTTTCCAAGCGCCGAAGCCGGTCGGCGATGGCCTGTCGGTGCGTTGGCACCACCACCACCCAGGCGAGTTCACGAAGCATCGACAGCAACCTGGCCAGCACGGCGGGATCGCTTGCACCGTAGAGCTGCGGCTGGCTGAACACCAGATCGAGCAAATCGGGTAGGTCCGGTCGCGCCAGGACCACCCGCAGCACCTGGTGATCGTCCCGAAGGATACGGCGGCCCAAGCGGTACCCGGCGAGCTCGCACAGTTTCGCGCTGCACGAGTTCAGGCCGTGTACAGCGGTGGTGGGATCGTTGATCCCGGGGCTCAGTGCCCGTATCACGACATCCGTCAACTGTCGAAGCCCGTAACCGATGTCCTGAGTGGCGGTGCGCTCGATGCCGGTACTCAAGGAATCGGCCACCCGGTCGCGCACCGACGTCAATCGCTCTTCTTCGAGCCGACCACCCGGCGGCCCGGCGGCCCAACAGAACGCCACCGGCACCCCCGCCAGGATGTCGGACCCGACTGGACGGTCGACCCATATCACCGCGTCGGCGTCGACTGCTGCGGCCAGTACGGCCCGCTCGTCGACCTTGACCAGGAAGCCCGACGATCGAGCGGTGATCATCGACGCATCAGCGGGCGGCATCGGCGCGACGTCGTCGTCCGGATGTTCGTCGAGCGGATCGAGCAGCCGGTCGGCGGCTTTCTTGATGTCGGCGGCGACGTGCTCGAGCATCGTCTCGATCCGGATCTGGCGGACCAGGTGACCCAGGAACAGCACAAGCGACAGGACGCTCGCCATCGCAAGCAGGTAACCGACCGTGACCGCGATTTGCGGGACGAATTCGGCGCCCGTATCGCTGTCGTTGCGAACCGTGCGTAAGACCGTGAGCGCGTAAACGAAGGTTGCAAGGAACAGCGCGAGCGTGCGTTGGACGAACCGGTCCGCTGCAAATGTCCGTAATAGCCGCGGCGTGTACTGGCTGCTGGCCAGCTGCAGCGTCACCAGGGTCAACGAGAACGTCAGCGACGTCACCGTGATCATCGACGTCGCGATGGCCCCGAGGACTTCCCTGGCCGCATCGGCCCCGCCACCGAACAGGTAGCCCGCCAACGTCGGCGGCATGTGCTGGTCGAGGGCGCCGTCGAGTTCGGGAACGGCGACACCGGCGATGACAGCAGAAACCACGCCGATCGCCGGTACGGGCCACAGCCGACTGCGCAACGCGTCGAGAACTACGGTGCGGTGCTGCTTGGCGGTGTCTACCCGCTCGGAGCTGTCATGGTTACTGATGATGCGGCGCCTCAACGACATCGACGACCGGCGTAGCCAACACTGTTGCGCAGTGCATCGCCGATCAGCGATCCGACGTGGCGTGCTGGCGGCGGAACAGGTCAGGAAGCCTTCGACGCCGCGGTGAAGCGTCATCGGGCTCGGTCGCCGATTCGTGAACCGGCTCAACGTGTTGCGACTCCGCCGGTTCTGCGGCTCGGCCGGAATGCTCTTGGACCAGGGCTGCCTGCCCATCCGCATGACGGATGTCGCGCAGACTCCTCACTGACAGCCGGCCAATGCACAGTGCGGCGAGGAAGATGATCAGTGCGCCTAGGCCGGTGAAGTAGATCAACTCGAGCCAGGCCGCTTCGACGTCGGTGGCGGTCGGCGGTGCGTGGACGGTACCGAGGCCCAAAGGCGCAGCAGCGGCTTTGCCTGCCACGAACCAGGCGCCGGCGAGGCCGCTCATCCAGGCACCCAGAATCGCGGTGGCACGATTACCGGAAAAAGTGAGCAACAGGCCACCGGCAACCGTGACAACTCCGGGAAGTATCTGCAGCCAGCCGCGTGCCGCCGTCCATGTCCACTCCTGGTCTGGGGTGAAGGCAAAGTTGATGTGAGGCCCAAGGAACGGAACCAAGGCGCCCCACAGACCGAGCAGGACCAGCAGCAGTCCGGTTACGGCACCTCGGCTGCGCGGCATAGCCATCATCCCACCGTGCGCGCGGATTCGGATGTCCAGATCACTCATGACGTCTCCTTGTGCTGAGGCCGGGCAGTTCCATACCGCCTGCTCTCAAGTACCCGAGGCGCCTGTCGCTATACGTGTCCACCGAATATTCATCAGGACCTTTCCCAACGACGACGCGTTCGCCGGCATCGCGATGCTTGTCCTTGCGGAACGTGGGAACTCTTGGATCGTGAAAACGGACGTCGTGCTGGCAGTTGTCGGCCTGTTGGGGGTCCTTGTTGCGGCGATGTCGGCGAAGATGCGGAGTTTGCCGATATCGGAACCCATGCTGGGTTTGGTTGCCGGTGTCGTGCTTGGACCGCAGGTCACCGGTGCGTTGTCGATCCCGACGTTGTCAGTCGAACATTCTGTGCTGCACGAAGCGAGCAGAATCCTGCTGGCGATCTCGGTGATGGCGGTGGCGTTACGCTACCCGTTCGCCGATATCCGGCGGCACGGCCGAGCCATGCTGATCTTGTTGCTAATCGTCCTGCCGGTCATGGCCGTGGTGTCGACGGGATTGGGTTGGGCAATCCTCGGCATGCCCATCGCGGCTGCCGCGCTGTTCGGGGCTGCGATCAGTCCGACCGATCCCGTACTGGCATCTAGCGTGGTCACCGGGGAGGCCGCGGAGCGTGACCTGCCGGCCCGCGATCGTCAAATTCTCTCCCTCGAGTCGGGCTCAAACGACGGCCTGGCGTTACCGCTTGTTCTTGTGGCGCTCGCGGTGGCAGGCCCACTCAGCGCGGGCGGCGCACTCGTCGAATCGGCGTGGCAAGTGGGCGGCGGCGTGGCGCTCGGCGTCGGGATCGGATGGCTGGGCGGTCACGGACTTCGCCTGGGGTCGCGCCACGGGGCGACCGCCAGTGCGCCTGCGGTGTTCTTCACGGTGGTGCTGGCCGTAGGCATTCTTGGGACGGCCGGGTTGCTGAGGATGGACGGAGTTCTCGCCGTCTTCGTCGGCGGCGTTGTTTTCAATATCGTCGGCACCGGTACGGAGCGGACGTCGGCGGTGTCGATCGACGAGGCGATCAACCGATTCGCGGTACTGCCGTTGTTCGTCCTGTTCGGGGCCGCGTTGCCGTGGCATCAGTGGCACGAACTGGGTTGGCAGGGTGCGGCGCTGGTGCTCGCGGTACTGGCGCTGCGCCGGGTCCCGATCGTGTTGCTCATGAAGTGGCCGCTGCGACTACGCACCCCAGACGCGCTGTACCTGGGGTGGTTCGGGCCGGTCGGAGTGTCAGCGTTGTTCTACCTGACGCTGGAGGCAGAGCGACTCGGGGCGAATGAGAAAGTGCTGGCTGCCGGGTCATTGGTATTGACCGCCAGCACCATTACGTTCGGCATCACGGGCGTTCTCGGCCGGGCCCTTTATCGACGAGCGACCGCAAAGTCACCCACCCGGGCGTAAATCGATGTGGTCATCGGGACAGCGGGCCGCCAAGGACGACGGCGGTGAGGATCTCGTCGACATTGCCGATCCCGCCGTCGAACGGGTTGCCGCGCTTCAACACGAGGGCGCCGCCGGGCGTCATGGCCACCAGTTTCGGTGAGCTCGAACCGATTTGCATCTGACGCGCGAAGCGAACCTGGTCCAACTGCACCAGTGCTCCGCCGCGGTAGCTGAACAGTCCGAGCTTGCGGTCGATGACGGCGATCGGGCGGCACTGATTCAGCGGCTGCCTACGGCGCTGGCGGATCTTTCGTGCGACGAGGAACGTCAGCAGAGCGACCACCAGACCGACTGCGACGAGGATCGCGCCAAGTGCGCGCGATGGCATGCTTGTGAGCAACGCGAAAAGCCCGAAGCCGCCGACGACGAGGGTGATGACGCCGAGCACGAACGCGAGCGTCGCCAGCGCGCTGGTACGGCGGTCGATGACGAGTACCCGCCTGCCGTCGTCGGTGACGAGCAGTCCGCCGGTATCGGTCAGGACCTGGGGCTGCGCTGGCGTGCTCACGCCTGCAGCGTGCCATCTCCTCCGCCACGGGCGTGCGCGAACTACCGCTAATCGGCGACGGCTCGATCGTTCACTCGTGTAACACTCGGGTAGCTTCGATAGATATGACGAACATGCGAACAGCGACAATCAGGGTCGGTGCGGCGCTCATGCTCGCAGCTGCTTCAGTTGGGGTGAGCCAGTCGACGGCGAACGCCGAGCCGCCCGTTCCGAACGTCAAATACGTCCTCACCTCCGACACCGGAGTGACCATGGAGGTCAGCTATCTGGTGGCGGCACCTCCGAGCATGGAGGCGTACAACGCCGATCCCTATGCCTTCCTGAAGAGGGAAGAGGTTGCTACGCCGTGGGAGTTCACCACAACGCTCACCGATCCGCAGTGGGCGTTGATCCAGACCGGCCGCGCCGGTCACGGCGGACAGGCCAACCCTCATCCACGTTGCGAGATAATCGTCGATGGTCAGGCTGCGGCCTCGGACACCCAGGAATCTGCGGCGTTCTGCAAGCTGAGCCGCTGGTAATCAGCCCGTCAGCCGAAGCTCGGCGTCTGGCGCGTCGACGAATAGCAGGCGGTTGTCGTCGCCCGTCGCGGTGACGATCTCGAGTTCTCCGAACCGGCTCGCCGCCTTGCTGACCAGGCAGACGTTGACGCTCACCGGAGCGGTGGCGCTGACGAGCGGATGGTGGCGCTCGCCCGCCGCTTCGCCGACCCCGATGATGAGGTTCTCCCTGGCCCGCACCGCGAGGACGCCGTCGTTGGTGTCGATCAGGGCGCCCGCGACACCGTCGTCCTCGAAGACCAATTTGGTCAACCGGACTCCGGTATCGGGCGACAGATCGGCGTCGGCCGCCTGCGTCCGCAGCCACCTGCTCAATGACAGAGCAGGCACGCCCGGGCTCAAATCGGCCGATCCGACGATCGCCGCCTCGACCTTCTCGCCCCGGGAACTGCGCATCTCGGTCATCTGCCGCCTGCTCACCCGGTCGTAGACGAGGCCGTTGGGCGCCGCGGCACAGCGGTATGCCCACTGCTCGAGTGCGGCACCGAAGAACGGCTCGATTGCTCCACGACGGTGCTGGCGCGGAGGCGCCACGTCTTCGATCGCGCGGACAGGCCAAAAGCTGTGCGCTCTACCGCCGCCGCCGAAGGCGTAGTCGAAGCCGGCGAGGTGTCTCGTCGTCTGGCCGTCCCCGCCTCGATAGCCCAGCGGTGCGGCCAGGTCACCGCCGCCGTACGTGGAGTCCGTGACACCCAGGTAGGTATCGAATCCCGCGTTCGCAGCGACGAGACCCGCGGCGAGCACGCCACCCTCGGCTCCGATGCAGACGACGTCGACCTCGAGATCCCACTGTGTTTCGGCGATCATGGCTTTAACCTCCAACTGGCGCATGGCGGCTCGCAATGTGTAGACGGTTATTGATGGCCGCCATCTCTTCGATGATCTTGGCGGTCTGGCTGGGAGCGGCCAGGGTGGCGACGGTGCGCCTGTCCCACCACATGAGTTTTGTGCGGAAGCGCTCATCCGGATAGGACGTGGAGCGTATCGGAGCGACGACGCCACCCGAGGACTGCCAGCGTCCCAGCACGTGGTGCGCGCCGGTCGCCATGCCGAACTGGACACCAAGTGCGGCCAGCACCTGACACCCGGTGCGGGCCAGTGACGTGGTGAGCCTGCGGCTGCGATCGGGATCGTCGGTGACCCACGCAGACTTCATCTCGACCACCCCGAACGGGAGTCGGTCGGAGATCATCTTGCGAACCGACGGCAGGCTCGGGTGGTCGGCCCACTCCACCACGGCATGTGTCTGATCGGGTGATGTCAGCGGACCGATGGCGCGGATGCCGCCGACCACCCTCCCGGCGCCGTCGAGCATCGTCCAGAAAAGAGTGGTGTCGGCGGACCGGCGGATCGCGTCGATGTCGATGGCCGCCTCGATCCCGTGTCTGCGGTAGGAGCGCTCGGCGCCGGCGAGGTACTCCTGCCACAGCGCGTCGTTGTCAGCCGGCCTGGTGATCGCAACCGTGCATTCGGCGTCGGGGTCCCACCAGCTCATCAGCGCGCCGTCGACGCCGGTCGAGGCGAGCTCACGGGGCAGTTCGACGACGGTCATCGTGTCTCCCATCAGGCCGGATCCGAACGGGATCAAGCCAAAAATCTTCTCGATAAAGCGCAGAGTAGTGCAGATCTAGCAATCTAACAAGCAAACCTAGATAGCACCAATAGACAGTTAAAAATACAGATTGATTGCACTTCCGCGAAAATTCGAGCGACGACTCAGGGCATCCGTGGTTAACGGCCATGACTTCGCCGATTGCGCCGCTAGTGGCATGGCGAGTCGCTTGACATTGATTCGAACGTCAGTTCGAATTGTGATATGCGGTGGGATGGACAAAGCGTCAGCGTCGATGACGGCGCACTACCGGGCCTGCAGCGGATCGGCTTCGTCCGCAGCGTGCAGACACCTCAGTTCGAGGGCATCACGTTTCACGAGGTGCTCTGCAAATCGGCGCTGAACAAGGTGCCGGACAGTTCGATGCTGCCGTTCCGCTACACCGTCAACGGCTACCGGGGCTGTTCGCACGCCTGCCGGTACTGCTTCGCGCGGCCGACACACGAGTACCTCGAGATGGACTGCGGCACCGACTTCGACACCCAGGTCGTCGTCAAGACCAACGTCGCCGAGGTGCTGCGACGGGAGTTGCACCGTAAGTCGTGGCGGCGCGAGACTGTCGCACTCGGTACGAACACCGATCCGTATCAGCGCGCGGAAGGCCGCTACGCGCTCATGCCTGGGATCATCGCCGCGCTTGCCGACTCCGGTACGCCGTTCTCCATCCTCACCAAGGGCACGCTGCTGCGCCGCGATCTTGCGCTCATCGCAGACGCCGCCGACCATGTCGAGGTCAGTGTCGCGGTTTCGCTCGCGGTGGGAGACCCGTTGCTGCACAAGGAAGTCGAGCCGGGAACGCCGACGCCGCAGGCGCGACTCGGCCTGATCGCGGCTGTTCGCGATGCAGGATTGGACTGCCATGTCATGGTCGCTCCCGTGCTGCCGAAACTCACCGACTCCGTCGAGCAATTGGATGGCCTGCTCGGCCAGATCGCCCACGCGGGCGCAAGCAGCGTCACGGTCTTCGGCCTTCATCTGCGTGGTTCGACCAGAGGCTGGTTCATGTCGTGGCTGTCGCGGTCGCACCCCGAGCTGGTGGCCGAGTATCGCGACTTGTACCGGCGGGGCGCCTATCTGCCTGCCGAGTACCGGGATATGTTGCGCGCCAGAGCGACTCCGTTGGTCGACAAACATGGCCTGACCCCGGACCGGAGATCCTTTCGAGCCGCGCCCGCTTCGGTCTTGACGACCGAGGTGGTTCAGCCCACCCTGTTCTAGATGAGAAAGCGATCGATCGCCGCGCTCGCCGGTGCGGCGGCGGCCGCCTACGCCGCGCGTCGCTACGTAAAGCTGCAGGTTGTCATGGCCGCCGTGCCTACCGAGTTGCGCAGCCCGATCTTGCCGGTGACGTCTCGCTCGTTGAGCGAACGGTCATTGTGGTTGGGCCGTCTTGGTATGAGGGTGGGCACCAACCCGGGCCGCGGCGTGACAGCGGTGGAGCGATACGTCGACGGCACCCCCGCGGTGCGCGTCCTCGTCACGACGCCGAAGAGTGGAGCCGACCCCCGCCCCGCGGTGTTGCACCTCCATGGCGGCGGCATGGTCGTCGGCTCTCCCCAGTTCGAAGCCTTCGAGTCAGGCCGTCTGGCAAGGGAACTCGATGCGGTCGTGGTCGCACCCGACTACCGGCTGGCGCCCGAGCATCCGTTCCCTGCCGCGCTCGACGACTGCATGGCGACGTTGATGTGGATGCGTGACAACGCCGACCAACTGGGTATCGACCAGGACCGAATCGCCGTGGCGGGGTCGAGCGCAGGGGGAGGGCTGTCCGCGGCGGTCGCGCAACGTAGCCGCGACGAAGGCATCGAATTGCGCGCGCAGGTGCTCGTCTACCCGATGATGGATGACCGCACGGCGTTGCGCGAGGATCACGGTGACCGTGGCCGGTTCATGTGGACGCCGGCGTCGAGCCGGTGGGCGTGGACCGCGTATCTGGGTCGCGAACCGCAGGAATCAGGGGCGCCCGAATACGCGGCGCCCGCACGGCGCACCGATCTGTCGGGCCTGCCGCCTGCGTGGCTGGGAGTCGGCGAACTCGACATCCTCTACGACGAAGGGGTGGCGTACGCCCAGCGGCTGATGGCTCACGGGGTGCCGTGTGAATTGGTGGCAGTACCGGGCATGTACCACGGCGCCGACGGCATCAAACCGAAAGTGCCTGCGATGCGGGCATTTCGGCAAGGCATGGCCGAACACCTGCGTACCTATCTGTAGATCAGCCCTTGTTGCGCTTGACCTCTTTGAACGGCACGCCGCGGTCAGCGGCGTGCTCGCGGGGGAAGCCGAGGACGCGTTCGCCGATGATGTTGCGGGCGATCTCAGTGGTGCCGCCGCCGAGCGCGGCTGTCTGCCGCGACAGGTAGCGCTCGCCGAACCGGATCAGATCGTCGCCGCCGTCGATGACGCCCGCGTCGCCGGTGAGAGAAACCGCGGTGTCGAAGCCGACCTGATGGGTCTCGGCGTGGGTGATCCGGATGATCGAGCCCGCCGCGGGCGGCAGGGAACCGTCGAGCACTCCGTGGTAGACGTGGTCGATCAGGCGCTCCTGCACCGCTTTGTGAACGATCGCCCTTCCCGCGCGCTCGCGGGCTCGTTCACAGTCGGCTTGGCCGGTTGCCTCGAGCAGCGCGACCCAGTCGATCGGTACGTCGGTCTTGCCCTCTGCACCGATGCCGCTGGCGAATTCCGAGCCGCCGCCGACCGCGCGCCGTTCGTGATAGAGCTGCCGGGACGCGACGTGCCAGCCCTCGTTGACCTCGCCGACGACGGCGTCGTCGCCGAGTTCGAGGTTGTCGAAGAACTCCTCGCAGAACTCGACGGAACCATTGACCTGTTTGATGCGGCGCAATGTGATGCCAGGGCTGTCGATGGGGACGAGAAACATCGTCAGGCCCTCGTGCTTGGGCGCGTCCCAGTTCGTTCTGGCCAGCATCAGTCCATAGTCGGCGGCGAAAGCGCTTGTGCTCCAGGTCTTCGCGCCGTTGACCACCCATCTGTCGCCTTTGCGGTCGGCGCGGGTGATCACACCGGCAAGGTCGGATCCGCCACTGGGTTCTGACAACAGCTGCACAAGCACCTCGTCACCGCGCAGCGCGCCGGAGATGTGTTGCTTCTTCTGGTCTTCGCTGCCGGTGTCGAGGATGGTGGCGGCGCAGATGGTGAACGTTGGCGTATTCAGGATGATCGGCAGTTCGTAGCTGCGGGACACCTCGTCGAACGCGCGCTGATACTCGATGGGCAGACCGAGCCCGCCGTATTCGCGCGGGAAGCAGATGCCGGCGAAGCCGCCGTCGTAGAGCTTCTTCTGTAGCTCACGCGCGCGTTGCCATGGCCCTTCCTCGCCACGGTCTGCCAACGGTGGGTCGGACGGATCGATGCGGGGCATGTTCTGCGCCAGCCACGCCGTGGCCCGTGCCGAGAATTCGGCGACCGTCTCGCTCATCAGGCGGACTCCCGATTTTCCGTCAGCGCATAGACGCGCAGGTTGTGATCTTCCGGAGTGCCGAACATGGACCGGTCGAGCATGACCCGTCGCAGGTACAGGTGAAGGTCGTGTTCCCATGTCACCCCGATACCGCCGTGCAATTGCACGCAGTCCTGCAGCATGCCTGGGGCGTATTCGCCCACATAGGATTTCGCGACGCTGACGGCCATCTCGGCGTCGGGGGATCGGCCTGCCACCTCGGCGACTGCGGCGTTGGTGGCCGCCTTGCACGCCTCGAACCAGATCTTCAGATCGGCGTACTTGTGCTTGAGCACCTGATATGAGCCGATCGGGCGGCCGAACGAGTGACGATCGAAACCCCACTGAATGGTGAACGCAAGCACGACGTCCAAGATGCCGACGACCTCGGCGCACTGGAGGATCTGCGCGATCTGGCTCTGCCGAGAGATCAGTCCTGCGGTCTGCTGCGCGGAACCGACGGCGGCGGTGGAATCCACTTCGACGCCTTCGAAGTGCACACGGGCATAACGCTTGACGAGGTCGACGCAGCGTTGCGCTTCCACTCGCACGCCCGCAGCATCCGTCGGAACCATGAATTGCCGCACCGAACCTTCGCAGTCGGCGACGACGAGAAGCACGGCGCTTTCCAGGCCGGCTTCGACACGGTCTGCGACCCCGTCGAGACGGAATCCGGCACCGCTTGGGGTGGCCGTCACACCGGGTTCCATTGGCGCCCATGGCTTGCCGGGTTGATATACGGCCCACGAGGCGACGAGTTCGCCGCCGACAAGGGCTTCGATCGTCTCCTCGTGGTTTTCTGGTGCCTCGACGAGACCCGCGAGCACCGTGCTGACCGGATGCAGCGGACCAGGCGCGACGGTTCCCCCCGCGAGTTCCGCTACCAGGGCCAAGTCCCGCACACCGTTGCCCGACACTGATCCGCCGCCCAACTCCTCAGGAACGAGCAGGCTGGTCCAGCCGAGTTCGGCCGCCCGACGCCACCAGTCGGCGTCGAACGACACGCCGGCTTCGTGAAGTTCGCGCAGCCGAGGCAGCGATGCTTCCCTCTCCAGGAACGACCGGGTCGTCGAGGCGAAGAGCGCTACCTCGGGGTTCGTATCGTCGGTCACGGGGTCAGGTGAGGACCAGGGCTGGCACGCCCGGCTTGTGCACGATCTCGTTCGGGATCTTGAAGAGGTCGATCATGTTGCCGCCCATCACCTTTCGCTGACCTTCTTCGTCGAGGCCGTGCAGGTCGTCGATCAGCTTGGTCGGCTCGGCAAGGCCTTCCGGGTGGGGCCAGTCGGAGCCGAAGATGACGCGATCGACGCCGCACAGCTCAGCCATCTGGGCGAAGTCGTCCTCCCAGAACGGCGCGACGTAGACACCGCGCCGGAACGCCTCGATCGGGTCCTCAAGGAACCCCTGCGGCATCTTCGAGTAGACGTTCTTGAACTGCTTGAACAGGTAGGGCACCCAGTCTGCGCCGTTCTCGATCGACAGGACGCGCAGGTCCGGGTTGCGGGTAAGGGCGCCGTGGCATACCAGTGCGGCCATGGTGTCCTCGATGGGCCGCTTGCCCATCGCGACCATCCGGAAAGCGGTCGGCGCGAACGGCTTGAACTCGTCGCCGGGCTCCCAGTCATTGAGGTACTCGGAATAGCCGCTGTCCGAGGCGTGCATCGACACCGGGATACCGGCTTTGACGCAGGCGTCCCAGAACGGGTCGAACTCTTCCATGCCAAGTGAGCGGGTGCCTCGATAGCCGGGCACCGGCGCGGGCCGTACGAGAACGGTCTTGGCGCCGCGCTCCAGGCACCACTGCAGCTCCTCGAGCGCGCGATCGACGACGCCGAGGTTGATCACCGGCGTTGAGAAAATGCGATCCTCGTAGTTGAACTGCCATGTCTCGTACATCCATTCGTTCAGCGCGTGAACGATGTCGAGGATCAGGTCGGGGTCGTCCTTGAGACGCTCCTCGACAAGGCTGGCCAGCGTCGGGAACATCAGCGTGTAGTCAAGGCCAAGGGAGTCCATCACCTCGAGCCGCGCTTCGGGGTTGCGGAATGCCGGGATGGCCTTCATCGGCTTTCCCATCACCTCGCGGAAGCTCTTGCCTCCGCTGCCGTGACGGAAGTACTCCTCCTGGGCACCGGGTCGAGCGACCACTTCGAACGTCGGGTTCGGGATGTAGTCGCTGACGACGTTGCGCACCATGATCTTGGTGCGGCCGCGGACGTCGATGTAATCGATGACGCCCTTGCGGTGCTCCGGCAGGAACTGGGTGAGCGCCTCTTTGGGCTCGTAGAAGTGGTTGTCGGCGTCGAACACCGGATAGGGGAGTTTGCGGGCGGCCATCTTGCGCCTCCTTGGAGTCTGTCGGGCTGCTGTGGTAATGACATTACCACGTCTCGACCAGCGTAAACACCAGCCCCTGAGAAGGTGTCTCTCGCCAGGTCAGGCGGTGTTGTCGGCCGCACCGAGGGCGCCGACGCAGAACGTGAATATGTGGTCGGCTCCCACGGGTACGCCGCTGAGTTCCGCACCGAGAACCTGCAAGCGCATGGCCCCGAGTGCGGTCTGCATGATCAGCGCTGCGGTGGCGTCCACGTCGATGTCCTTGCGGAACGAGCCGTCGGCGATGCCCCTTTTGATGATGTCCTTGATCAGTTCGTGCACGGGGGAGAGCACCCTTGCGTACTCGCGCGGCAGTGCCTCTGCCAGATGATCGTTGTAGTAGGTGAGGCCGCGGTTGACCTTGTCCTGGGTCGTCGTCTCTGCAGGCGTGCACATCCTGTCGATCAACTCCCGCAGCGCCGCGACAGGCGGCATGTCGTCGGTGTCCTTGCGCCACACCCTCGTCGACTCCGACATGATCTTGTCGATAAGGGCGAGCAGCAGCTCGTCCTTGGTTGAGAAGTGTTGGTAGAACGATCGAAGCGAGGTCTTCGAACGCTCGACGACCTCGAGCACGGTGAAGTCGGTGCGACCCGTTTCACCGAGGATCGCCAGCGCGGAGCGCATGAAGCGGCGCTCACGCGACTCGGGCTCCGCACCGACGTCAGCGATGGATCGTCCGCTCGACTTAGCCATGGTAATGACGTTACCGGTTTTGCCGGTGCTCGGTTACTGTTCCCTCCCATGACGACAGAGCCAGCGCAAGCGCAGTGGACGGTTAAGGCAATGCTCGACCTGTTCGACGTCAAGGCCGAAGGGGATAACCGCTTCGTCGCACAGACCGGCCCCTCGGGTGAAGATGAGCGGCAGGTCGTCGAGGGCACCCAGGTGCTCGCGCAGATGATCGTTGCAGCAGCCAAGCGGTTTCCAGAGAAGTCGGTGCGTTCGGTCTACGCGGTTTTCGCGCGTCCTGTGATGGTCGGTGCAGGCCATGTCGACATCGACATCGACGTCGTCGGCGATGGCCGTTCGACGGCGACCGCGGTGATTTCGGCGAGGCAGAACGGTAAGCGCTGCATAACGGCGACCCTGCTTGCCGACGTGCCAACCGGCGACGTGATCACCCATCACCTTCCCCGCCCTGATGTCGCGGCGCCCTCCGATGCGAACGTCTCCGAGATGCCGATGGAAGGACGTCAGCTGCGGTTGGTCGACGTCGTCGACGTGAACAGCCCAGACGAGGTGGGCCCGCCGGAGCTCTACGCGTGGCTGCACTACGACCCCATTCCCGACCGCGATGATCTGGCCAAGGCGTTGGTCGCGTATTTCACCGGCCACCTTGGGATTTCGACGACTATGCGCGCACACGCCGGTATCGGTACCAGCCAGGCGCATCTCACGGTTTCGACCGCACCGATGACGGTGTCGGTCAGCTTCCACGAGCCGGTCAGGTGGGACGGCTGGATTCTGTACACGCACGAGAGCACGCAGGTCGGCGCAGGGATGTCCTACGTGCGCGGCGCGGTGCACACCGAGGAGGGCGAACTGATCGCCTCGTTCACCCAGGACGCGCTGATCCGTCCGCTGCGTACCACCGACACCGCGATCAAGGAGCAGTCGCGGCTGTAGCCGCAAAAGCCAACCTTTACATATTCGCAGAGAAGTGTCACGCTGGGATTAGTCGCTGCCCGGACACCCGCTCGCCGAGATTGGACCCGCTATGTCGCCGCAGACCTTCCGCACGATCCCTCGCGACGGTAGGAAAGCTGCCTCGGCGACGAGGTCGCGCGCGCGGGCGAGCACCGTGCTGCGGCATGAGATGACCGTGGTGTCCTCCAGCGTCGCCGACGTCGTCGCATCGACGGGCGGTTGGCTGTACGACCGAAGGATGGCGGGCTGGCAGGTCAACGTTCTCGTCGCCGACAGGACCGGTGAGCGGGCGCTGCGCATCCTCGGCGCCGACGTCTACGACCTGAGCGGCGATCTCGAGGCGATCACCGATGACCCCGACCGGGCCGCGACGCTGGCCGTGGCCGCCGATGTCTACGCCGCCGATCGGCGGGTCCGGCAGTTCGTTTCCGCGTCGGATCGGCGCAGCGCGGAGGTGGCGCTGTGGGGGGACACCGCAATCCTGAACGAGAACGTCAGCGCCGTCTCCTACCGCTTGAGTGTGGCGGCACGCGCGTTCAAGGCGCAGGCGTTGATGGCCGCGGATGTCACCACCGAACCGGTGGGAGCGACCGAGGCGCTGTACCGCTGCGGTGTCACCGAGCTCATGCCGATGGCTGCTAGATTTTGAGATAGCCCTTGTCCGCAGGGATTTGGGCCGCGGTCACCAGCGACGACGCATCGCTGGCCAGCCACACCACGATGTCGGATACCAGATCGGGTGCGGCAAGGGAATCGGTGGGCAGTGCCCCCGGCGAGAAGCTGTGGATGAAGTTCGGGTGGTCGGCGAACATCTGCCACATCGAGGCGTCGTTGCCCATCGGAGTGTCTGTGCCGTAGGGGTGCACTGAGTTGACCCGAATCCCGAACTGGCCCAACTCAACCGCGAGTGAGTTGGTCAACCCGACGACGCCGAACTTGCTGGCGCAGTAGTGCCCGCAGCCGGGGACCGCCTTGACGCCTGCCGCAGAGCTGATCGTGATGATCGACCCGCCGTTGCCCGCATCGATCATCGGCGGTACTGCGGCCTTGACCGTATTCCACAACCCGGTCAGGTTGACGTCGATGACGTCCTGCCACTGCTGCGCCGAAATCTCCCACAGCCGGCCCCAATTGAGCACCCCGGCGTTGGCGACCACGATGTCGAGGCGGCCGAACTGTTCGATCGCGTCGGCCACCACACGCTGTTGTGCGGCGAGGTCGCGGATGTCGACCTCCTCGGCGCGAATCTTGCGCCCCTCGCCTTCGACGAGGTTGACCGTCTCGGCCAGGTCGGCCGGTTCTGCGGGCGGGTAGCCGTTGTGCTCGGCGACCGGACCGCACGCGTCGATGGCGATGATGTCGGCGCCTGCGCGGGCCAGTCGCACGCAATGGGAGCGTCCCTGCCCGCGGGCCGCCCCTGTCACGTACGCGACCTTGCCTGCCAGCGGTGTGTCGTCAGCCATGGTCGACATCGTGCGCGTGGTGAACGATGTCGTGCAAGTGATAGACCGCGATCGATGCGATCGTGAACTCGCTGCCATTGCTGCGAAACCCGCGCCGCGACCACGCCTCAGGCTGAACGTGCTTGTATGTGTCGGCCACCGTGCGCGCGGCGTCGACGAGTTCGGCCGTGACGGCCGTCGGGTCCTGCGAGCCGTAGTCGTCCTCGACCGCCGTGGCGTCCTGATCCCAGTTGGGGAATCGCGGGTCGTCCTCGCCGAGCATGAGACCGACCCGCTGGTTGAAGATCCGGTGCACGTCTCGGACGTGGCAGCCGTACTCCAGTGCGGACCACACGGTGGGACGTGGACGTACGGTCGCGTCGTCAGCGACCAGCCGCCGCGGCCACTGGTCCGCATCGGCCAGGATGCGATCGGCCACCTCGGTATGGCTCACCGTCGATCCGTCGAATCCGCACTCCGGACACTTCTGCGAGATGGCCCAGGTCCAGTCCTTGCTGTCAGGCTCGATCATGGCGTCAGTGTGGCAGCCACCTCGCGGAGTCGGTCGCGGGCATCGCCCGTGATCGGCTCCCCGTGCCCGACGCACGCCGTGTCGACATCGAGCGACGCCAAGCGCTTGAACGACTCGACGGTTCGTGCCCGATCCTGGTTGAAGGTGCCGAGCATCACCGATCCGACGTTGGCCACCGTGTCGCCGGCGAAGAGCACGCGGTGTTCGGGTAGGTAGACCGCGATGCTGCCCTCGGTATGCCCTGGTATCGCCAGGATGTGCGCGCCGCCGCCGAGGTCCAGCACGTCGCCGTCGTTCAGTTCGCGATCCACCGGGACCGGGGGAGCAGTTCTCGGAAGCCCGGCCGAAACCCTCTCGTAGATCGGGATTTCCCAGTCCTCGAACACCGCGGGCGGCATTACGGCCTCGCCGCGGATGACCGCGGCGTCGCCTGCCCCTGCCATCACGGTCGCACCGGTCGAGTCACGCAGTTCGGCAGCCGAGCCGGTGTGGTCGGTGTGGCCGTGCGTCAACACGATTCGGTCGATCCCGGACACGGCGGCCAAGATCTGCGCACCCGAACCCGGGGCACCGGTGTCGATCAGGGTCACGGAGTCGCCGTCCCGCCATACGTAGAGCTGCCAGCCGCCCACGGTCAGCATGGTCAGGTTCGGTGTGACGGTCAGAGATTCCATCGCCCAACCTTAAGTCCGGGCGACGGGTCAGCCCAGCCGCTTCGCTATTGGCGAATTCCACTGCCGGCAAATGTAATTCGACACTTTTCCGCCACTCTGATCAAAATGCGCAAAAGTCGATGAATAGCGGTGTGCCCATAGCTTCATCCGTGTTGACCAACCACACAGGAGCTACACAGGAGAATTCACAATGAACACAACCGCATCGCGTGGTCTGATCGCCGTGGTCGCCGCACCCCTCATCGCCGCAGGCATCATGACGAGTGCCGTGGAAATGTCGGTCGTCGCTCATGCCTCGAGCGTCGTGCCCGGCGTCAACACGCATGCATCCGGAATGGTGCTGTCGAAGGAGTACATCGCGGAACAGAAAGAGGAGCACGGCGCGTCAGCCAAGCCGATCGACCTCCAGATGCAGCAGGAGGCGGCGCAACCCGACAGCCCCGCCGCGCAGGAGAAGAACGAACTCATGGGCGATATCAAGGCCGCAGAGGTCAAAGAGGTCGCGCTGAGCACCTGGGAATGATGAAAGCCGGCTTCTCGCAAGTCGCTCGGTGACCGCAGGGCGCCTCAGCGGTCCGATAATGTCGACTTGAGAACATCGAGCGGCAGGCCCCCGAGATCCAGCGCGCGGCGGTGGAATTCCTTCAAAGGCACTCCACCGCCTACGATCTCGTCGCGCAATCGTTGCCAGATCCGCTGTCCGACCGCGTACGACGGGGCCTGACCCGGCCAGCCAAGATAGCGATCCAACTCGAACCGAAGGTTGGCCTCCTTCATCGCGCTGTGCGACTGAAGGAACACCCACGCCTTGTCGGCATCCCATGTGCCTCCGTCGGGGGCGGTCATTCCGCAGTGCACGCCGATGTCGATCACCACGCGTGCGGCGCGGAATCGTTGCGCATCAAGCATTCCCATGCGGTTGCCTGCGTCGTCGAGCCAGCCGAGTTCGGCCATCAGCCGTTCGGCGTAAAGCGCCCAGCCCTCACCGTGTCCCGACACCCAGCAACCCAGTCGGCGCCACCGGTTGAGCTGGTCGGCCAGCACTACGGCACGGCCGATCTGTAGATGATGGCCGGGAACGCCCTCGTGGAAGACGGTGGTGGTCTCCGCCCACGTGTGGAACGTGTCGACGCCCGGGGGCACCGACCACCACATCCGGCCGGGTCTGCTGAGGTCTTCCGACGGGCCGGTGTAGTAGATACCGCCGGTCTGAGTCGGCGCGATCCGGCACTCCAGATTGCGCAGCGACTCATCGATCTCGAAATGCGTGTCCGCAAGCGCGTCCACCACTCGGTCGGACAGCTCCTGCATCCAGGACTGCAGCGCATCGGTGCCTTCGACGACGTAACGCGGCTCCTCGTCGAGCCGGGTAAGCGCCTCGGCCACCGACGATTCGGGATACAGCCGGTGGGCGACCGACTCTTGTTCGGCCACAATCGATTGCAGTAGATCCAGACCCCACTGGTAGGTCTCGTCGAGATCGATCTCCGCGCCCAGGTATACCCGCGAGAACAACCGGTAGGCGTCGCGGCCGAATGCGTCGTCACCGCGGGCATGTGGGCCGACGTCGTCGCGTAACGCGGCGGCCAGCTCGCTGTACGCGCCTGCCGCCGCCAAGGCGTGGTTCTGCAGTTCGGCGTGCAACGCATCGTTGCCCGGTGCGCCGGCGGCGACCATGTCGAGGAACAACTGCTGGATGGTCGCCGCCTGCTCGATGCCCCGCGCCACCTGCCGAACCGCTGGTGGATGACCTGCCGCCACCGCCGCACGAAGCGATGCCGCGTATCCCGCGACGCGGTCGGGCACCCGCGACATCCGCAGGCCGATGGCCCGCCAGTCGTCATCGGTGTCGGTCGCCATCAGGTCGAACACATCGCGCATCGATTGCAGCGGGGACGCGATCACGTTCAGTTCGCCGACATCGAGGCCTGCATCGTGCAGCTCGACCTGGATGCCGAGCCTTTCCCGCATCGCGGCCAGGGTGACTGCATCGACATCGTCGTCCGCCGCGACGCCGTTCAGCTCCCGCAAGGTGGCGCGTGCGGAGTCGGCGCGCGCTTCTACGCCGTCAGGGGAGTAGTCGGTGATGTCGTCGTCGAAACCGACGATGCCCATTTCTGTTGCGGCGCAGGGATCGAGGGCGGCAAAGGTCTCGAGATAGCGTTCGGCTACAGCATCGACTGCGGTTGCGCGCCTAGCCAAGGTCGCGCGTTGCGAAGGTGTCGCACTTGTTCGGGTCACCGGTCTGGTAACCGATCGTGAACCACTTCTGCCGCCACTCGGACGAGCCGTGCGTCCACGACTCGGGATTGACCCGGCCGGTTGCCTGCTCCTGGATCCGGTCGTCACCCACGGACGCTGCGGCCGAGAGCGCGTCTCGAATGTTGTCGTCGGTCAACGGCTCGAGGAACGGCACATCGGTGCCTTCCTGCTTGGTGATCGCCGCGTAGTGCGCCCACACACCCGCATAGCAGTCGGCCTGCAGTTCGGTGCGGACCCCGTTACCGTTGGGCCCCTGGGCACCCTGCTGTGCGCGGCCGAGTGTGCCTTGCAGATTCTGCACGTGATGGCCGAACTCGTGGGCGACGACATACTCCTGTGCGAATGGCCCACCGCTGGAACCGAACTGGGTGCGCAACACCTCGAAGAAGTCGGTGTCGAAATACGCCGTCTGGTCGACGGGGCAGTAGAAGGGTCCGACATCGCTTGTCGCCGGACCGCATTGGGTATCGACGGAGCCAGAGAACAGCCGGACCGAGGGCCGCGTGTAGCCGCGAAGCAACTGCTCCCAAACGGCATCCACCGAGTTACCTGTCGCGACCACGCGGCACTGCACGATCGTGTTGGCGTCTTCGCCGGTCTTGCACTGGCTCAGGTCGAAGCCGGGGGCGTCGTATCCCTGCTGGTCGGCATACGGGCTGTCCGCCTGCGGGATCACCGAGCTCGGATTCACCCCGAGCAGCAGTGCGACCACCACGATGAGCAGGCCGCCGAAGCCGCCGCCGATGGCCATTCCGCGGCCGGGTCCGCGGCCACCTCCGCTGCTCGACGTGGTGCTGGTGTCGATCTGCATACCCTCGCTGAAGGTCATGCGATCAGCTTTGCACACTACGATTCGGGTGTGGCAGTTGTTGCCGGACATTCCACCGACGTGCGTACGGCTTCAGGTGAGCTGCGTGGCACGACCGAGCATGGCGTCGGTGTCTGGCGCGGTGTCCCCTACGCGGAGCAGCCGGTCGGTGAGCGTCGCTTCCTGGCACCGGCCCCGCTTCAGCCGTGGGCTGGGCTGCGAGACGCCGTCGAGCACGGGCCGTTGCCCCCGCAGAGCAAGTCGTTCGTCGGCGGCGGCCGCGACGACCCGAAGGTCCGCGACGAGGCGTGTCTGACGTTGACGGTCTGGTCGCCGGACACGTCGGCCTCGCTGCCGGTGATGGTCTGGATCCCCGGTGGGGCATTCGTCTTCGGCGCGGGCCAGTTCCAGCTGTACAACGGATCGCGGTTGGCGGCCAACGGAGACGTCGTCGTCGTCAACATCACCTACCGCATAGGCGTTTTCGGCGGATTCGAACTCAGCGATCTCGGGGAGGGGTTCGACGACAACCTCGCGCTGCGCGATCAGCTGGCCGCGCTGCGCTGGATCAAGCAGAACATCGCGTCCTTCGGCGGCGATCCCGACCGGGTGACCATCTTCGGGGAATCGGCGGGGGGCACCTCGGTGCTCGCGCTATTGGCCAGTCCGGCCGCCGAAGGGCTCTTCAGCCGCGCGATCGCGCAGAGTCCGGCGCTGCCCCTGATCGCCGACCGGGAGCTGCGGGCGCAAGGGGCGCACGCCTTCCTGCAGCGGCTCGGCGTGACCGCAGGCGAGGTCAAGGCGCTGCCGCAGCGGCAGCTGCGCCGCGCGGCAGGCAGGCTCCAACTGAAGAGCGCGGCGACGACGCCCACCCTGGCCTACGGGCTGACCTACGGCGTCGACCTGTTGCCGAAGCACCCGCTCGAGGCGGCACGTGCGGGTTCTGTGGCCAAGATCCCGCTGATCATCGGCACCAACAGCCACGAGGCGTCGATGTTCGCATGGACCAAGCCGCCGATGTTGCCGACGACGATCGCATCGATCAACACCTACATCGACCGGGTGGCACCTGACGCGCGGGATCGGCTGCTGGCGGCCTACCCCGATTACCCGCGGCGGCGAGAGTTGGTTGCCTTCGGCTCCGACGTCATGTTCGGCGCTCCGACGTGGGCTTTCGCCGATGCCTATTGCGCGCATGCGCCCACGCACATGTACCGGTTCGACCACTTCGGCTTCAGCCTGCGGATGCTTGGTCTCGGCGCGACGCACGGCAGCGAGATCGTGCACATCCAGCACAGCTACGGCTCGTTCCTCGGCCGCAAGATGCATCCACTCGGGCGGCGCCTTGCACCGTCGGTGGGCAGGCGCATGCAGCGGGCGTGGCTGGACTTCTCCGCGCAGGGCTGGCAGACGGGCGAGATCGAGTGGTCAAACGGTCAGGACTGGCCGATCTACGACACCGATCATCGGCTGACCCGGATCATCCAGTCCTCCAGGGACAAGGTGGTCTCCGACCCCGACAGCGGCCGCCGCGAGGCGTGGGCGGTCCTCTACTAGGTCGCGGTGGCGTACCGCTTCACCGAGTAGTCGCGAAGGTTGTGGAGAAACTTCTGGAAGAGCCACGACATCATCGGGCGACCGACACTCATCCCCATGCGCGCTGCGGCCCCGTTCGGCTTCATCGCCATCACCCAGGTCAGGTGGCAGCCGTCGGCGGTGGGTTTGATGCGGTAATCCTCGGCGAAGGCCGCGATGCTTCCCGTCGATGCCTGGTTGAATCGAAAGGCCGTGTGCGCGTGCGGCTCCCAGGCAAGATATTCCTCATCGCCGGTGATGCCGCCGCGCATGTTGACGACCCTCGTGGTGCCGACGCCGTGCGGCTGTGGGCTCGTCCACGTCACCTTGGTGATCACTGTGGCCCAGTGCGGCCACGACTCGGCGTCGTCGAGCACCTCCCACACCTGCTCGGGGGTGATCGGCAGGTCGACCGTGCTGACGAATCGGTACGGCGCGCTGTCGATGAAATCCAAGTCGACCCGTTCGCAAGGCTTCATGGCCATACAGGCTAGAGCACAGTGTCTAGCCGGGTCCGTCGCTCGCCGCGGCCAACAGTGCGACAAGGCCGTCACTGATCGGCGTCGCCACCCCGTGCTTCGCGCCCTTGCGCGAGATCACGGCGTTGCGGATATCCCATTCCAGCCGCCGGTGCGCCTCGCGGTCGGTCAGCATCGAGGTCGTCATGTCCTCGGGTGCCTTCGCGAACATGCCGACGATTTCGTCGACCACCTCATCCTCGAGGTTGGCACCCTCGGCCTGAGCGACGGCAAGGCACTCGGCGAGATAGCGGCGGGACAGCGCGGCGACGTCAGGGCGGCGGAACATCCCCGAGCGGCGTCCGGTCAGCACCATCAGATCGGCCACCGCGTTCACCAACAACTTGCGCCACGCCGCAGTGAGGAAATCGGGGTCGAGTTCGACCGTCGCATCGGTGCCGTCCAGCAGAGCGGCAAGCTTGCGCGCGCCCTCCGATTCCGGGAGCACCAGGCGGACACCTGTGCGCAGCCGAACCCAGCCGTCGGGATGTGGTGTCGCGGAGAACCACACCACGGCGGGCACCACCTCCGAGGACGGGCACAACGGGCCGACGCGCTCCGCCTGTTCGACGCCGTTCTGCAGGGCACACACCACCGTTCGCTCGTCGCACAGCCGGGCAAGCCAGCCCGATGCGTCCTGATTCTGGGTGTCCTTGACCGCCAGCAGGACCACCTCGACGGGACCCTCGATGTCGGCGTGGTCGGTCAGGACGGGTCCCGGGACGACGATCGGATCCTTATCGTCGGGCCTGACCTCGATCCGGTCGCGTGGTGTGTGACCGCACAGCAGCACCCTGTGACCTGCGGCGTGCAGGAGTGCAGCCATGGTCGAACCGATCGCCCCGGGGCCGACGACCGCAATGCTGGTTCCCACAACGCCAAGCTACCGGCGGAATGGCCCCCATTAGACTGTGCCGGTCCTCTAGTCAGGCCATTCCCAGGGAGTAATCAGTGCTGCGCAGCCACGCCGCCGGTTCGTTACGGGCCACCGACGCCGGTCAGACGGTGACCTTGGCCGGTTGGGTTGCCCGCCGCCGCGACCACGGCGGCGTGATCTTCATCGACCTGCGCGACGCCTCAGGGGTGTCGCAGGTGGTGTTCCGCGACGCAGGCGTGCTCGAGGCCGCGCACCGGCTCCGCGCCGAGTTCTGTGTCGCCGTCGATGGCGTCGTCGAGATCCGGCCGGAGGGTAACGCGAACCCGGATATCCCCACGGGCGATATCGAGGTCAACGCGACGTCGCTGACGGTGTTGGGGGAGAGCGCGCCGCTGCCGTTCCAACTCGACGAGACCGCGGGCGAGGAGGCGCGGCTGAAGTACCGCTACCTCGACCTGCGCCGTGAGGGCCCCGGCAACGCGATCCGGTTGCGGTCCAAGGTCAATGCCGCCGCACGCGGCGTGCTGGCGAGCCACGACTTCATCGAGATCGAGACACCGACGATGACACGGTCGACGCCCGAGGGCGCTCGCGACTTCCTGGTGCCGGCCCGGCTGCAGCCAGGCTCGTTCTACGCGCTGCCGCAGAGCCCACAGCTGTTCAAGCAGCTGCTGATGGTTGCCGGTATGGAGCGCTATTACCAGATCGCGCGCTGTTACCGCGATGAAGACTTCCGCGCGGACCGTCAGCCGGAGTTCACCCAGCTCGACATGGAGATGAGCTTCGTCGACGCCGACGACGTGATGGCGGTTTCCGAGGAGGTTCTCAAGGCGATCTGGGCGCTCATCGGCTATGAGCTGCCGACGCCCATCCCGCGGATGACCTACGAGGAGGCGATGCGGCGTTTCGGCTCCGACAAACCCGATCTGCGGTTCGGTGTCGAACTCGTCGACTGCACAGAGTATTTCGCCGAAACGCCGTTCCGGGTCTTCCAGGCAGCCCACGTGGGCGCGGTGGTGATGCCGGGCGGCGCATCGCAGCCGCGGCGCACGCTCGACGGCTGGCAGGAGTTCGCCAAGCAGCGCGGCCACAAGGGCCTGGCCTACGTTCTGGTCGCCGAGGACGGCACGCTCGGCGGACCGGTCGCCAAGAACCTCACCGACGCCGAACGCGACGGGCTGGCCGCCCACGTCGGCGCCGCACCGGGAGACTGCGTCTTCTTCGCAGCCGGTACGGCGAAGTCGGCACGCGCCCTGCTCGGTGCGACGCGCATCGAGATCGCCACCCGCCTCGGGATGATCGACCCGGCGGCGTGGGAGTTCGTCTGGATCGTGGACTGGCCGCTGTTCGAGCCCGCCGACGATGCGACGGCGTCCGGCGACGTCGCTGTCGGGTCCGGCGCATGGACGGCGGTGCACCACGCGTTCACCTCACCAAAGCCGGAGTCCGAGGCGACGTTCGACACCGACCCGGGCACTGCGCTGGCGAACGCCTACGACATCGTCCTCAACGGCAACGAGATCGGCGGCGGCTCGATCCGTATCCACAACCGCGACATCCAGGAGCGGGTGTTCGCGATGATGGGGATCGGTCACGACGAGGCGCAGGAGAAGTTCGGATTCCTGTTGGACGCCTTCGCTTTCGGTGCGCCGCCACACGGTGGCATCGCATTCGGCTGGGATCGCATCGTCTCGTTGCTCGGCGGCTACGAGTCGATCCGCGAGGTGATCGCGTTCCCGAAGTCCGGCGGCGGCGTCGACCCGCTGACGGGCGCACCCGCCCCGATCACGCCGCAGCAGCGTAAGGAATCGGGAATAGATGCCAGGCCGCAGAAGCTGGACGACAAATGAGTGACATTCCTAGCGCCGACTTCATGAAGGAATTCAACAAGAACCTCGTCGAGGAGTTCCGTGCGAACGGCGGAAAGGTGAGCGGCCAGTTCGCGGGTGCCGACCTTCTGCTGCTGACCACGACGGGTGCCAAGTCGGGCCAGCCGCGGCTGGCGCCGCTGGCCTACTTCACCGTCGACGGCAAGCTGATCATCATCGGCTCGAAGGCGGGTGCCGACACCAACCCCGACTGGGTGCACAACTTGCGGGCCAACCCGCAGGCACACATCGAGGTGGGCGTCGACGCGTACGACGTCACCAGCCGCGAACTGCCGACCGCGGAGCGCGATGAGATCTTCGACAAGGTAGTCGCCGCGGCACCGGGCTTCGGCGAGTATCAGTCCAAGACGTCACGCGTCATCCCGCTGTTCGAGCTGCAGCGAGCCTGATACGAGGAGACCGGGCCGCGGAAGGCACCACCGCAGCCCGGCCCTCGGTCCATGGGTTACAAGCGTTCGATGATGGTGGCGTTGGCCATTCCGCCCGCCTCACACATCGTCTGCAGTGCGTAGCGACCCCCGCGCTGCTCGAGCGCATTGACCATCGTCGTCATGATCCGTGCGCCGCTGGCGCCAAGCGGATGCCCGATCGCGATCGCGCCGCCGTTGACGTTCGTCTTCGCCAGATCGGCTCCGGTGTCCTGCGCCCATGACATCACCACAGGCGCGAACGCCTCGTTGACCTCGAACAGGTCGATGTCGGCGATGGTGAGCCCGGCGCGCTGGAGCACCTTCTCGGTGGCCGGGATTACGCCGGTCAGCATGTACAACGGATCCGAGCCGACGACTGTCGCGGTGTGGATGCGGGCCAGCGGACGCAGGCCGAGCCGCGTGGCCACCTCGGAGGTGGTGATCAGCACGGCCGCGCTGCCATCCGACAGCGGCGACGAGTTGCCTGCGGTGATCTCCCACGTGATCTGCGGGAACCGCGCTTCGTAAGCCGGGTTGTAGAACGCGGGCTTCAGGCCCGCCAGCGTATCGACCGTCGTTCCCGGTCGGATGATCTCGTCGGTCGCGAGTCCGGCGATGGGTGCCAGCTCGTTGTCGAAGCGGCCCTCTTTCGTTGCCGCAGCGGCCTTTTCATGGCTGCCCGCTGAGAACTCGTCGAGCTGTTGGCGGGAGAAGCCCCATTTTGCGGCGATGAGCTCCGCGCTGATGCCCTGCGGCACAAGGCCGTCGGGGTAGCGCTGCGCCATCGCGCCGAACGGGTCGCTGCCGGGAAGCACGCTCGATCCCATCGGTACCCGCCCCATCGACTCGACGCCTGCAGCGATCACGATGTCGTAGGCGCCGGAGATGACGCCCTGGGCGGCGAAGCTGATCGCCTGCTGGCTGCTTCCGCACTGGCGGTCGACCGTCGTACCGGGAACGGACTCCGGGAAGCCGGCGCCGAGCAAGGCATTACGGGCGATGTTGACGGCCTGGTCGCCGACCTGCGTGACGGCGCCCGCGATCACATCGTCGATCTGCGCCGGGTCGATGCCCGTGCGCGCCACGAGTTCGGAGAGGCTGTGGCCGAGCAGGTCCACCGGCAAAACGTCGTGCAGCGCACCGCTCGCCTTGCCCTTTCCGATCGGGGTGCGAACCGCCCCGACGATGACTGCGTCCCGTCCGACGTATCCGGCCATTTCTGCCTCCTGTGACTCCACGCTGAGTATTTCTTTCTAAACTCAGCTATACCACCTGGGTATACTTAGAACAACTCAGAAGCGGGGTGAATTCCATGACAGTTCTGCAAGGCAGGCTTGTTGATCGAGACGCGTGGTCAGCGGTGGGTGAATGCCCGGTCGAGAAGACCATGGCGCTGCTCGGCACGAAATCGGCGATGCTGATCCTGCGGGAGGCGTACTACGGCACCACCAGGTTCGACGATTTCTGCACACGGGTCGGCATCACCAGGGCCGCGGCGTCCGCCAGGCTCAACGAGCTGGTGGATGCGGGGCTGTTGACGAGGCGGCCCTACCGCGAGCCCGGCCAGCGCGCCCGCGAGGAGTACGTGCTGACACCGGCGGGCGTCGAGTTCATGCCGGTGGTGTGGGCGATGTTCGAGTGGGGTCGCAAGCATCTGCCGAACCGGTCGCCGTTGCGCCTCGCGCATCGGGGCTGCGGCGCGGAGGCGAGCGTCGAGATCCGCTGCACGAAGGGGCACGAGGTGCCCGCCGACGAGCTGGCGGTGCGCGTCGGTGGACGCTAACCCTTGTCCGCCAGGAACGCCTTCACCAATGTCTTCGGTGCCTGTGCCAGCCAGGCATCGGTGACCAACTCGGTCAGCTCGGGGATGTCGATCTCGGGCAGTCGCACAAGGACGGCCGGATAGCCGTCGAAGTGCGGCGTCGTGAAGTACACGCCTGGTGAATCGGCGATCAGTGCGAACTTGACGCCCTCGTCGGGAACCCTGGCACCGAGGATGTCGCCATCGGGTGCGTCCTCGCCGAGCGCTTCGATGTCGGCCTTGCGCAGCGGGCGCTCCCACACGATGAGTTTCTTGCGGACCCGCCAGTTGCGCGGCGACGGTTCGGTCGTCTCCGGAAGTTCGGCGACGATGCGCGCCACGTCCATCCAGGAGGCCACGCTCAGCAGTCAGTGGTGATTTCGAATTGCGCCGTTGTGCTCTGATTCGGTTTGTCGGCGAATGCCCCTTGGGCCTCACCGCTGACGGTGTATTTGTTCTGGCTCACCTTGGCCGAGGCCTTACCGAGGTTGTCGTCCCAGAAGGTGCCGGTGAAGTTGCCGAGGTTGCGGATGTCGACCGTTTGGGCGGTGACGGTGTCGCCGAGCTGGATCGTTGCCGTGAAGCCAGGCTCCTTGTCCAGCGTCTCGATCGTCCATGCCTCGCCGGTCTGGTAGCAGGAGACCGGTTGCAGTGCGTTGGTGGCCTCGCCGTTGATGATCACCTTGGCGTCGTGGGTGCCCAGTGCGGCAGGCGGACTGGAGCAGCCCACCGCGCCCGCGGCTACGAAGAGAGCGACTGCGGCATTCAACCGGCGCTTCATGAGTATGAATCCCCTTCGACGACTAACTCGGTAACACAGGTGACAGTAGAGCAGCGAAGGTCGACGAAGGGGGAGTCGTGCCAAATTGCCTGGTCGTTGTGTGTCGCAGCGAGGAATCCGCCTCATGCCATTAATGTGCCGAGATGCTGCACTTACGGGCCATCGCACCGGCGGAACTGCGCGATCGGGTCATCGGCGTACTGGCCGACAATCCAGGCGTCGCAAACCTGGTGATTCACCCCGACGCCGCCGTCGACCCGCCTGGCGATGAGATCACCGCCGACATTGCGCGCGAGTCGGCGAACGACGTCATCGTCTCGCTGAAGGAACTCGACATCAAGGAGTTGGGTGCGATCACTCTCGACCAAGTCGATACGGTGCTGTCCACTCGGGCCTATCGCGCAGAAAAGCGCGCCGTTGGTGCCCCCGCCGACGCCGTGGTCTGGGACGAACTCGCCGCGCGGACACGCGAAGAATCCACTCTCAACGTCACTTACCTCACCTTTCTGTGCCTTGCCTGCCTGATCGCCGCCATCGGCGTGGTCACCGACTCCCCAGTCACCGTGGTCGGCGCGATGGCGGTGGGTCCGGAATTCGGCCCGTTGGCGGCGGTGGCCGTGGCGTTGGCGCGGCGGAAGGTTTACCTCGCGAGGCGGGCAGCGGCGGCTCTACTCATCGGCTTTCCGTTGGCGATGTTGGTCACCGCCGTGCTGGTGCTGGCCGGAGAGGCGATCGGCTGGATCGAATTGGCCAACACCCGCGAGCTCACCGAAGTCGACTTCATCTTTCAGGTGGGGCCACTGTCTTTCATCGTTGCGCTGCTTGCAGGCGCGGCGGGAATGCTGTCCCTGGTCTCGGCGAAGTCGTCTGCCTTGGTGGGGGTGCTCATCTCCGTAATGACGGTGCCCGCCGCAGGTTTCGCAGTCGTCGCCGCGACTGTCGGTGATTGGGACATCGCTGCCAAGTCGACCGCGCAGCTGGCGGTCAACCTGGTGGGCATCGTGCTCGCCGCGGTTCTGGTGCTCTGGGTCAGGGGTCTGGCAGAGCGTCGCCATTGGCATATGGCGATCTGAGCCGGTGAGTAGCGTTCTCCTCTGATGGCACTCACCACGGCTGAGCCGGACGACATCGACAACCTGCTGGCCGACTACCGATCGGCGCGGGCGCAGCGGGCATTGTTCGATCCGCGCGGCAGCGCTATCGCCGGCTACGACGAATTCGTCGACCCGGCTGGCAGCGTCCGGCCGTCCTGGCTCGAGCTGGCCGAGGGCGTCGGCGAGCGCGGCAGGGACGGGCTAGAACGGCTGCGGGCCGTCGTCAGCAGCCTCGTCGACAACGACGGCATCACTTACGTCAGGCCCGACACGAACGGTCACGTCGCCCAAGGCGACGGTAACGGGTCCGAACCGGTCGGCTGGCATCTCGACGCACTGCCATTGGTGGTCTCGGCGACCGACTGGGATGTTCTGGAATCCGGTCTGGTGCAACGCTCGCGGCTACTGGACGCAGTGCTGGCCGACTTCTACGGCGAGCGCCGTTCTGTGACCGCGGGCGTGTTTCCGCCGCAGCTTCTGTTCGCCCATCCCGGCTATATCCGGGCCGCGCGCGGGATCGAGGTGCCCGGTAGGCATCAGCTGTTCATGCACGCGTGCGACATCAGCCGGTCGGCCGACGGTGTTTTCCGGGTGAACGCCGACTGGACGCAGGCGCCGTCTGGCGCCGGCTACGCACTGGCGGACCGACGGGTGGTGGCACGCGCCGTCCCCGATCTCTACGAGCGGATCGGCCCGCGGCCCGCCTCACCGTGGGCGCAGGCGCTGCGGCTCGCCCTGATCGACGCCGCGCCGGAAGCGGCCGAGGAGCCGGTGGTGGTGGTGCTGAGCCCCGGTATTCATGCCCAAACGGCCTTCGACCACGCGTACATCGCGAGCGTGCTGGGTTTCCCGCTGGTGGAGAGCGCCGACCTGGTGGTGCGCGACGGCAAGCTGTGGATGCGGTCGCTCGGCACCCTCAAGCGGGTCGATGTGGTGCTGCGGCGGGTGGACGCCGAATACGCCGATCCCCTTGACCTGCGCGCGGATTCGCGGCTCGGTGTGGTTGGGCTGGTCGAGGTGCTGCGAAGGGGCGCGGTGACGGTGGTCAACACGCTCGGCAGCGGCATCCTGGAAAGCGCTGGGCTGCTTCGCTTTTTACCTGAACTGTCCGAGGCGCTGCTCGGCGAGGCGCCGATGCTGGAGACAGCTCCGGTGTACTGGGGCGGGATCAACACCGAGCGGTCGCACCTGTTGACCAGGCTGGGCTCCCTGTTGATCAAATCGGTCGTCGGCGGCGACACGATCGTCGGACCCGGACTGACCGCCGAGCAGCGCAAGGAACTCGGTGTGCGCATCGAGGCCGAGCCGTGGCAGTGGGTCGGTCAGGAGTTGCCTCAGTTCTCCTCGGCCCCCGGCGACGTAGCGCCGGGTGGGTTGTCCGCCGCGAGCGTCGGAATGCGGTTGTTCACCGTGGCGCAGAGTGGCGGCTACGCGCCCATGATCGGCGGCCTCGGTTATCTGCTGGCGGCGGGTAACGAGGCCTACAGCATGAATACGATTGCCGCAAAGGACATCTGGGTCCGAAGCCCGGCGCGCGTGACAGCAGAGCAGATCCTGACCTCACCCGTCGAGTTGCCTGCAGCCACAGCGAGTGCCACCCGCGCGGTGAGTTCTCCTCGTGTGCTGTCGGACCTGTTCTGGATGGGGCGCTACGCAGAACGTGCGGAGAACACCGCGCGGCTGCTCACCGTCACCCGCGAGCGGTATCACGAATTCCGCTACCGACAGGACATGGAGGGCAGCGAGTGTGTACCGGTGCTGCTGGCCGCGCTGGGTCGGATCACAGGAACCGACACCGGCGCCGACGGTGACTCCCACGAGATGATCGCGACCGCGCCGACGACGATGTGGTCGCTGACCGCCGACAGGCGCCGCCCCGGTGCGCTGGCCCAATCGGTCGAGCGACTCGGATTGGCGGCGCGAGCGGTGCGCGATCAGATGTCCAACGACACCTGGATGGTGCTGGCGGCCGTCGAGCGCGCGGTGTTACACCGGGGCCGGGCGCTGCCGGAGTCACATACCGAGGGCGAGGCGTATCTGGTTTCGGCACATCGCGAAACGCTTGCAGGCATGCTCGCGCTGTCGGGGCTGGCCGCCGAGTCGATGGTGCAGGACGTCGGCTGGACGATGATGGACATCGGCAAGCGCATCGAGCGCGGCCTCGCCCTGACGGCGCTGCTCGGCGCGACGCTGACCACCGCCCGCCTGCCCGGCGCCGAGCAGACTGTCACCGAGTCGGCGCTGGTGGCCTGCGAGTCCTCGGTCATCTATCGCAGGCGCAACCTCGGCGCTGTGAACATCTCCGCTGTCGCGGATCTGGTGCTGCTGGATGCCGAGAACCCGCGGTCGCTCGTGTACCAATTCGAGCGCCTACGTGCCGATCTGAGGACGCTCGGGTCCGCACGGCCGGAGCGGATGGTCGACGAGATCGGCGCCAGGCTGCGCAGAATCGACCCGGCCGACCTCGAGGACGTCGCCCCCGACGGCAGCCGTCGCGAGCTCGCCGATCTGCTCGACGCGCTGCATCTCGATCTGCGTGAGCTGGCGGGTGTGATCACCGCCACCCACCTGTCGCTTCCCGGCGGCATGCAGCCGCTGTGGGGACCGGCCGAGCGCAGGGAGATGCCATGAGTTCCCGCGCGTATCGCGTGTCTCACAGCACCACATACGGGTACTCCGATTTCGTGACGAGCTCCTACGGTCGCGGGTTTCTGACACCGCGCGACTCTGACCGGCAGCGACGCATCTCCCACGCGCTGCACATCGACCCAGAACCGACCGACAGTTCCACGAGTAAGGATGTTTACGGCAACGTGAGCTCGTACTTCCACGTCACCGAACGGCATCGGGTGCTGTCGGTCACCAGCGAGTCCATTGTCGAGGTCGACCCGCCGCCGCGCGATCTGTACGGCGCCGGATCCGCTCTTGCGCCATGGGAAATCGCGCGCCCGGTCGGGCCGGACGGAGCGCTCGCAGCGGAGTTCACCCTTGACCTCCGGCATCCGGAGATCTCCGATGACGTGCGGGACTACGCCGCACCGAGCTTCGCACCCGGTCGTCCGCTGATCGAGGCGCTGCGGGATCTCACGTCGCGGATCTATCGCGACTTCACCTACCGGTCCGGCTCGACGACGGTGTCCACCCGGGTGAACGACGTGCTGCGCGCCGGGGAAGGTGTCTGCCAGGACTTCGCGCGCCTGGCGATCGCCTGCCTGCGGGCCAATGGCCTTGCGGCAAGCTATGTTTCCGGTTACCTGGCAACTGATCCACCGCCGGGGAAGGAACGGATGGTCGGTATCGACGCCACCCATGCATGGGCGTCGGTGTGGACACCGAAGAACCAGTGGCTTGGCCTGGACCCGACCAATGACCAAATGGTGGACGAGCGCTACGTCGTCGTGGGTTGGGGTCGGGACTACGCCGACGTGCCGCCGCTGCGGGGCATCATCTACACCGACTCCAAGAGCAGCGTCATCGACGTGTCGGTCGACGTGGTGCCGTTCGAGGGCGAGGTGGCGCATGCGTGACTTCATCTGCCCCAAGTGTGGTCAGCACCTGGCGTTCGAGAACTCGGTGTGCCTGTCGTGCAAGAGTCCCCTGGGATTCTCACTTCCGGATATGGCGTTGATGGTGATCGCATCGGGGGAGGAAAGCGCCCAACCCGGCTTCGTCGACGCGGACTCCTATGAGCTGTGCGCCAATCTTCATCTCGCCGAATGCAACTGGCTCGTCGAGAAGGCGCCGGTGAGAAGGCTGTGCACCTCGTGTGCGCTGACTCGAACCAGACCCGACGACGGTGACACCAAGGCGCTCGCTGCGTTCGCGGGTGCCGAACGGGCCAAGCGCAGGCTCATCGCCGAGCTCTCCGAACTCAAGCTGCCCATCGTCGGTCGCGACGAGGACCGGGACTTCGGCCTGGCCTTCGACTTGCTCTCCAGCGCGAACGAGAAGGTCTTCACCGGGCATGCCAATGGCGTGATCACCTTGGACCTTGCCGAGGGCGACGACGTTCACCGAGAGCGGCTTCGCATCTCGATGGACGAGCCATACCGCACATTGCTCGGACATTTCCGTCACGAAATCGGCCACTACTACTATTTTCGCCTCGTCGACCCGTTGCCCAACCACAAGAAGTCATTTCAGGAACTTTTCGGCGATCCCGATGCCGACTATCAAGGCGCGCTGGACCGGCATTACAAGGAGGGAGCTCCGCCCGGCTGGAAGAAGAACTTCGTATCGTCCTACGCCACCATGCATCCCGCCGAAGACTGGGCCGAGACCTTTGCGCACTACCTGCACATCCGCGACACACTCGATACCGCGGCAGCCTTCAGCATCGCACCTGCTGCCGCGACGTTCGAGCGGAAGGTGCTTGGCCCAAGTGGTTTCGACCAGATCATCGACATGTGGCTGCCCCTGTCATGGGCGCTGAACATGATCAACCGATCGATGGGCAAGGATGACCTCTACCCGTTCGTGCTTCCCGCGGCGGTGCTGAAGAAGATGCGTTTCATCCACACCGTCGTCGAGGAGACGACCGCGGGTTCGTAGTCACAGCACGGCGTGGGCCAGCCGGGCGAGAGCCTCGGTGATCTGGGCCGGCGTCAGTCCGCGATCCCGTTGATGCCGAAAGGTTTCGGCGGCCAAAGGGGCGAGAAGCACGTCGACGAGTGGATCGGGTTCTGCGACACCGGCTTCGATGAGGAGTACCCGAACATGCGCCGACCAGAAGTCGTACGCGCCGGTGGCATATCGGGCGCCGCCGCTCTCGGCGCCAAGAGCAAGATCGATGTGCGCTTCGAGGAGTTCGATCATCGCGGCATAGAACGCGGCCAGCCGATCACCGGGGGGCGCGCCGGGGCCAAGAGGCGGTAGGCCACCCATTAGTTGCTCCTGGAGGGCGCGCTCGTGTTCGTCGAGGAGTGCAAGAGCGATCGAACGGATATCCGGGTAGCGCCGGTACAGGGTGCCGCGTCCGACACCGGCGGCCTTCGCGATGTCATCCATCGTGACGGAGCGCGGGTCGCGAGTAGAGAAGACCTGGTCGGCCGCAGCGAGTATCTTCGCCCGATTACGGGCCGCATCTGCACGTTCACCGCTGGGAATAAGTGGACGCAGTGTCCGGTTAGGTCGTGTCATGACACAGCTATTACACCTCGACAGCAGCGCGCGGCGCCGTTCGATCAGCAGGCAAGTGAGCGGCGCCTTCGCCGAAGCGTGGCGCGACACCCATCGCGGAGGGCGTTATGTCTACCGGGACCTGGCAGCCGATCCCGCGCCCTTCGTCGACGAGGGCTGGACACTGTTGTGCGACGCCGTGCTCGCTGCCGGCGAAACGGACCTGGATCGACTCGCCGACCTGGTGCGCACCGAGCAACAAGCGCAGGCCTGGGCCATAGTCGAGCCCCTGCTCACAGAGTTGCGGTCCGCCGACACCGTGCTGATCGGCACACCGATGTACAACTACTCGATTCCCGCTGCACTCAAGGCGTGGCTCGACCAGGTCACCTTTCCGAAGATGTCGCTCGTACCCACCCGGTTCGTCGTTGCGACCGCACGCGGCGGGGCGTATTCGCCGGGTGCACCGAAGGCGGCCTACGACTACCAGGAGCGGTATCTGCGTGATTTCTTCGCAGGCCACTACGGCGTCAGTGACACGGTGTTCATCAACGCCGAACTGGCCAACTCGCGCCAGGATCCGACGCTGGCGTATTTGCGTGCCGACCATGACCGGTCGCAGATGCTGGCTCTCGAGACTGCCCGCCGGTTGGCAAGGGAGTACTGAGATGCCTTGGCTCGTACTCTTCTTCGCCGGGCTCGTAGAGATCGTCTGGTCGCAGAGCATCAAGCCGACGCAGGGTTTCACGCGTCCTGTTCCGACCCTGGTCTGCTTCGGACTCGGCGCGGCCGCCGTCTACCTCGTGTCGGTCGCGATGAAGAGCCTGCCGGTCGGCACGGCCTACGCAGTCTTCACCGGTATCGGTGCGGTCGGCGCGATCGGGCTGGGAATCGTCGTGCACAAGGACCCGATCACGGCGGGAAGGATGCTCGCCTTGTCGATGATCGTCGGCGGCATTGTGCTGGCAAGGGCGACGAACCCCGGCTGATCACTTGCCTGCGTACACCAACCGCTCGGCGCTGATCGCCACGGCGAGAGTGATCAGCTGCTTCGGATCGTCCATGTCGACGTCGAGCAGCTTCGATATCTGGTCGAGTCGGTAATAGAGCGACTGACGCCGCACATGAAGGCGTTTCGCCGCTTCGGCCTTACTGCCCCCGCATGCCGCGAAAACTTCGAGGGTGCGCGAAAGCTGACTGTTCTTGGCGGAATCGGCTCTGCTGAGCGCGCCTATCTGATCATCGACGAACTGTCGCATGGCTTCAGGGTTTCCGTGCGCGGCGAGCAGGCGCTCGAGTGCCAGCCCCTGAACGCCGATCACCGCTTCGTTCATGTGGAGGTCCTGGCCGAGGCTGAGAGTAGCCCGCGTTTCCGACATGGCCCGTGGGAGATCGGCGACGTCCCGCGTCGTGCGGCTGACCACGGCGCACAGTCGCGACTGCGGCCAGAGCTCGGCAAGCGCGGTGTCGCGCGCAACGCGCGCGAGATTGGGTGACGCGTTGTCGGCGGGCCCGGCCAGCACGGCGCACAGGACACCGTCGACGAGTCCGAACACTCCGCTACCCACCCGGCGCACGATGGCGTCGGCGACGTGTGCCGCGGACTCGACGCGAGACGGGTCCACCGCGATGCATACGTACTGGTGATCCCACGTGGCGACGCCAGCGGCGCGCAGGCGGGCTTCCATGACTGCCCGATCGGTCGGTTCGTTGGCCACCAAATGGTGAAGCAGGACCTGTTGTGCGCGCAAACCACCCGCGACGTCCTTCTGCTCACGGATCAGGCAGAGACCGAGCACTGTCGGCGCCCGATCCATCACCGCCTCGACGAGAACGGCCGGGACGCCGTCAGTGCCTGCAGCCAATCGTCCCCAGGCCGTGCCCTCGACAAGCACGGGCGCCTCGGCGCGCGGGTCATCGACGGGCTCTCCTGCGTCGACGACGACCCTGCCCGCGTAGTCGCTGAGCCGGGCCCAGGTGCCGAGGGTGGCGGCGACCCGTTCGATCAGTTCGGTCAGCGAGGCGCCTCTAGCCAGCGCCTCGGAGAGCGCACGGGAGATCTCGTCGGCATGGCGCAGCCGAGCCACCGACCTGTCGATGAGCTCGCTGTTCACCGCCTCGGCCACCTCGGTGAACCGAAGGACGGGCTGCAGCTCCACGATGGGCAGACCCACCTCGACGGCTTCGGAGACCATCTCCGGGGGTACTTCGGCGAATGTCCTGCCGACCTCGAAACACAGTCCGGCGACCCCGCTTTCGGCGATCCTCCGCACATACAGCCGACGGGCGGTCTCATCGACGCCGACCAGGCCGACGCCGTTGGTCAGAAGCATCTCGTCGCCGCGCAGCAGCGGCGCGATGTCGTACAGATCGGCGCTGTGTACCCATCGGACAGCGTGGTCGAGGTGATCGTGCCCGCTGAGAACCGACGGTTGCGCGCGCCGAAGCAGCGGGTGTTCGAGGACCTGTCGCAGTACCAAAGTCATAGGACATTCTGACCCACGTTCAGCCACGAAAACCTGACATTGCGTCCGTTGCCGCAGGCAATGAGCGGTTGCATTCTTAATCGACCCGATCCTCAGGAGCGCATTCATGACCACTCTCGTCACGGGCGGCCGCGGTTACGTCGGACGCCATCTTGTCGATCAACTGCTCGGTGAAGGCGGCAAGGTCGTCAGCTACAACCGCGACTTCTCGGTCGACGACCGGGACGGCCTGACCGCTGTTCAGGGCGAGTTGTTCGACATCCCGCGCCTGACCGACACGCTGCGCAGGTACAGCGTCGACCGCATCATCCACACCGCGGGCCAGAGCCATCCCGGGGTGTCCGTCGAACTTCCGTGGACCACATTCAAGGCCAACGCGGAGGGCACGCTCGCGGTGTACGAGGCCGCGCGTATCACGGGTGTCAGCCGGATCGTCAACTTCTCGTCGGAATGCGCGGTCGGCACCGCGCCGATCGACGCGGCGGTGACGGAGGACATCAAGCCCAATCCCACAACGCCTTACGGGGTGACGAAGGTTGCGGGCGAGTTGTTCGGAAACGTCTACAACTCGCTCTACGACATGGAGATCGTCTCGCTGCGCGTCACCGAGGTATATGGACCCGGACTGTGGATGCCGAGCCTGCTCGGTGACATGATCCGCACCGGAATACGCGGTGAGACATTCGTTTTGGAGTCCGGCGGGGACCACCCGTTCCAATTCGTCCATGTCTCCGATGTCGCCACCGCGGCGCGGTTGGCGTCCACCACGACGAGGCTGTCGCAGCCGGTCTACAACGTGTCGGGCGGTGGGCAGGTCACCGTCGCCGAGACCGCTCGACTGCTCGCGGAGCACATTCGCGGCAGCCGCTACGAGATCGGCCCCGGCCTGCTGCCGAACTGGGACAGTCAGGGACCTTACGACCTGACCGCGACGAAGCGGGACCTCGGATATGCGCCCGCCTGGACGCTCGAGTCGGGCCTCGTCAACCAGATCGAATGGCTGCGGGACCAGCATGCCTGAGATGGCGGGGCGCATCGCCCTTGTGACGGGTGCCGCATCGGGTATCGGACTGGCCAGCGCCGAAGCGCTCGCGCGGCACGGCGCCGACGTCGCGCTGCTGTCCCGGCCGGACGACGACCTCGAGTCCGCCGCGAACCGGGTCCGCGCCCACGGTGGCACGGTGATGACGGTCGGCGCCGACGTCGCCGATTCGGCTGCGGTGCGCAACGCGTTCGATCGGGTCGAAGCCGAACTGGGCCCTATCGATGCGGTCCACAACAACGCGGGCATCTCGATTGTCAGCCCGCTCGCTGACACGACCGACGACGTCTTCCGACGGCTGGTGGATGTGAACCTCGCCGGCTCGTTCTTCGTCCTGCGGGAGGCGGCGCGGGTGATGCAGGCCCGCCGTGCGGGCGCTGTCGTCAACACCGGCTCGGAACTGGCGATCCTCGGGCAGGCGGGCTACGTCGCGTACACCGCGACGAAGGGTGCCATCGTGGCGATGACGCGAAGTGCGGCAGCAGAGTTGGCGTCGTGGGGGATTCGCGTCAACGCGGTCTGCCCTGGAACCACGAAGACACCAATGTTTCTCGCGGAGTTCGACGGCGCAGCCGACCCGGAAGCCGAACTGGCGGACAACGCGGCCAGTGTCGCGATGCAGCGGATCGCGGAGCCGTCCGAGATCGCCGAAGCCGTCGTATTCCTGCTGTCGGACCGGGCGGGCTACATCACCGGCACACACCTCATCGCCGACGGAGGTCGCACCTCGTGTGTGGCCGCCGGATCCATCGGAATCGCAACACCATCCACCACCACCGGAGAGTCCTGATGACCGAAGCGAAAGACGCGCCGCCCTCGCAATCCCGGCTCGAGCAACTCGGCTACACCCAGCAGCTGGTTCGGCGACTGAACATTCCCGAGGTCGTCGGGCTGGCGATGGCCGACGTCTCACCGGCGATGGCGGTGCTGTTCCTGTCCGCCGGGGTGTTCGTCATCGGCGGCACGTTCTCGATCGGAGCCGGCCTGATCCTCTCGGTCGTGGTGGTTCTCATCGCGCTGTGTCTCGGGGAGCTGGCAAGCATGTTCCCGATAGCGGGTGGCATGTACTCGCTGGTCCACAAGGTCCTGCCTGGTCCGTTCTCCTGGATCACCATGTTCAACTACCTGATTCAGGGCATCGTCATCCCGGCCAGCATCGCGCTCGGCATGGTCGGATTCCTCCGGGACCTGTTCCCCGGCGTGGGTTTACCCGACACCGTGATCGCGATCGTGCTTCTCGGGCTGGCAACCGCGATCGGTCTGACGAAGGTCGAGATCGGTGCGTGGGCAACCGGGGCGATGGTGATCGTCGAGTGCACCGTGCTGGGAATCGTGACGGTTGCCGCGATGGCGAATCCGCATCAGAACCTGGCCGAGGTGACCTTCCATCCCACCGTCCTGAACAACGGGGAGCTGATCGGCGTCGGGTTCGCGGTGATGCTGGCGACGCTGGCACCCGCGTTCAACGTCATCAACGGCTACGACGCGTCGCTGGGCTTCGCCGAGGAGCTCAAGGGCGGCGAGCGCAACATCGCCAAGGCGGTCATCATCTCCGCGGTTCTGGCGTGCGTGCTGATCATGGTCCCGCTGATCTCGGCGATCGTCGCCGCACCCGACCTGAAGGAGTTCTTCAGTGATACTGCGCCCGTCGTCTACTCGGTGCAGGCCTCGTTGGGCGACAACGCACGCGTCATCGTCGACATCGGGGTGTGCATCGCTCTGTTCAACGCGATGCTGTCGCTGCTGATGTACTTCGGGCGAGGCGTGTACACCACCGGTCGCGACGCGATGTGGTCTGCGGCGGTGAACCGAGCGGTCGGTTCCACCAACAGGTTCCGCGTCCCGGCTGTCGGCATCCTGTGCCTGGCCATACCGGCAGCGGTTCTGATATTCACCTCCGCGCTGAACTTCCTGATCATCTTCTCGGGCACCGTGATCGCGGCGGTGTACTTCTGCATCGGTCTGGCCGCCTTCTGGAGCCGCCGCTCGATGCCCGACGAGCCGAGGCCGTTCAAGATGCCGTTGTATCCCATACCGCCGCTGGTGGTCATCGTGTTCACCGGCATTGCGCTTGCCACCCAGGAGACTCAGTATCTGGTCGCCGAGCTGGTGCTCATCGCCCTCGCCCTTGCGGCATGGGCCGGATCCAAGAAGTGGTCCCCGCGTCGTGCGCCGTCAGGTTCCGCGGAGGAGAGCCTGGTATGAGCACCGACACCGATCCGCGCTACCAGAGCATGACGTGGGAAGAGATCTCGGCTGCGGCACGAGCGGACATTCCAGTCGTCATCCCCATCGGCGCCACCGAGCAGCACGGCAGACACCTGCCGGTGTGCACCGACTGGGTGCTGCCGGAGCGGGTGTTGTCCGACGCGGCCCGTCTCCGCGACCTCGTCGTCGGGCCGTTCCTGCCCTTCGGCTATCGCAGTCGACCAGGCAGCGGCGGTGGGCAGCACTTTCCCGGCACGGTCTCGCTGCGCGCGACCACGTTCATGAGCGTTCTCGAAGACGTGCTCAGCGAGCTCAAGCGCGGCGGTTTCCGCAACATCGTGCTCTACAACTGGCACTACGAGAACAGCGGGTTCATCTATGAGCCGGCTTTCCTTGTTTCGGAACAAAATCCGGAACTCAAGATCGTGATCGTCGAAGACGTCTTTCCCGAGTTCACCCCGGAACGGAAGAAGGCGATCTGGCCCGACGGCTTCCCCGGATTGGCCCTCGAACACGCCGCGGTGATCGAGACGTCGCTGTGGATGTACCACCAGCCTTCGGCCGTGCGCACCGACCGGATGACGCATGACGAACCCGAACGCGTCGTCAACCACGATGTCGTTCCGATCGACACCCGGATGTCGACGGCGAGCGGTTCGCTGTCCTCGCCGATGGGCGCAAGCGCGGAGGTGGGCAAGCTGATCAACGAGTGGTTGGTGGAACGCGTGGTCGCCATCGTCGACGACGAGTTCTCCGGGCGACGTTCAACTCGGGACGGCCAACAGGTCTCTCGCGCGTAGCGCCAGCCAGAACTCGGCGAGGGTCGCCGTATCGGCGATGCGCCTTCCGGTGATCTCCTCGATTCGCTGAATGCGGTAGACCACGGTCTGCCGATGGATTCCGAGTTCGCCTGCCGCCTGCAGCCAGGACCGTTCGCATCGAAGATAGGTGTCAAGAGTGTCGACCATCTCGCTGGAATGCGTCGTGTCGTAAGCGATGAGCCGACCCAGGACGCGGTCGACGACGACGCGCGCCTCCTCCGGATCGCGCAGCACGGAGAACATCGTCGCGTCCGCGAACCGCGCTGTCCTGCTCGACGTGGTGACGGCGACGCGCACCGCCCACGTCGCCTCGCGGACGGCGTTCGGTGCGCGGGACGGACGCGACAGCGGCTCGCTGATGCCCAGCGTGGCCTGGCCGCCAACACGCTGGCCGAGGATGTCGAGCGCGCGGTCGGTGACCGGCATCAGCGCGTACAGCAGCGTCGCGCGGCGCAGCAGCAGGTGTGGCACCGAACGCCTGCCGAGACCGAGGTGCAGTTGGCGCTCGCTCGCCGCCGATACCCCGTCGACCGCAACCACGCAGCACGTCGCGGTGTTCAAACCGCGTTCGCCGAGTTCTCGCTCGCCTTCGCGGTCGCTCATCCTGCCGTCGCACAACTGGCCCATCACCTCGGCCCCGATACGCCGTTCGTGCTCCCGACGCGCATTTTGTTGTGCCAGCAGCACCGCGACCGCAGACGCCAGGTGTTGCAGGTGAACCATGTCCGTGCTGGAACCGCGAAACGCGTAGGTGGCCAACACAGTCGGCTCTTCGTCCGGCACTTCGACGACGAGTGCGCGGTCCGAACCCGCCGTCACATGGAGCACGCCGGGGATCGCACCCCGCCTGCCCGAGATCTCGGATGTGATGACCCGTCGCAGGTTCTCTGGCGCCGGCTCGGAGGCCTCGAGCGCGACTGCGCCGGTGGACGCGTCGAGCACCGCGATCCGGCAGGCCAGGTCGCGCTCCAACTGAGCAAGCACGTTCGCGGGCCCGGATTTCGACACCGATTGTCGGATCACGTTGTAGACGCGTTCGGTCACCGCGACGCGGCCACTTCCCGCCGCATCGGCGACGGCACGCCCGATCGACGCGAAGCCCACCGAGTAGGGCACCACCATGATCGGGAAGCCGAGGTTGTCGGCCGCCCTGACCGCCGCCGTTGTCAGCGCGGGCGTGGCGGCGTCCATTCCGATGACCATGCCGCACATCCCGTTCTCGGCGACCCCGCGGATCAGTGCGGTTTGGTCGTGGGCCGATTCCGGCAGGGTCTGCCCGTTCCGCATCAGCAGTTCACCGCCGGCCAGGTAGGACCACGGTTCCTCGAGGTCGGATGTCTGGGCCCAGGTCACCGGCTTGTCCAGGCCAAGAGCGCCGCCCTTCAGCGTGAGCCGGAGGTGTGGTGTGTCCAGCAGATCGCGCACCGTCGTTTGGGCCACATTCTGAACCTAGACGATCGTATGAAGATTCCGAAGAAATTCAGACGATGGACGTATTCCGTTGGAGCGGCATGCGCACGCACAGTTGCGACGGGTAGAACTCCAGCGACGGGAGCCGACATGGCCGATTCGATCGACACGACCACAGTGCCCGAAGGAACTCCGGAGCGATTGCAGAAAGGCTTCAGTTTCCGCTCGGCACTGTCGCTGGCATTCGCCGACGTTTCGCCGATCGCCGCGGTCTATGCGATCTTCACCCTCGGCCTGTTCGCCGCGGGACCAAAGTTCTTCTGGGCCTTCCCGATCGTGCTCATCGGCCAGCTGATGGTGGCGGCCGTGTTCGGGGAGTTGGCGTCGCGGTGGCCCTACGCGGGCAGCGTCTACCAGTGGTCGCGGCACGTGCAGGGGACAACGTGGGGCTGGGTGGCCGCGTGGGCGTACATGTGGGGGTTGACGCTCGCACTCGGCACGCTGTCCTACGCGGCGGGCGGCTTCCTGCTCAACATCTTCGGCGTCAGCGAGCCAAACCGCCTGCAGATCGCCTCCATCGCGATCGCCATCATCCTCGCCGGGACCGCGGTGAACATGGTGGGTCGCAAAGTCCTGAAGATCATGGTCGCGATCAGCATCACCTGCGAGGTCATCGGCTCGCTCGGTCTCGGCATCGTGCTGCTGCTGTTCTATCGCGAGAACCCGTTCTCGGTGCTCTTCAGCAGCGCGGGCATCCCCGACGCGGCGTCCTGGGCTTCCGGGCCGATGCTGCTGGCCATCGCCTACGTCGGGTGGTCGTTCCTCGGCTTCGAGGCGGCCGGTTCGGTGGCCGAAGAAGTGGAGGACCCGGAACGCAATGTGCCAAAGGCGATCATCCTGGCTCTGTTGCTCGTCGGCCTCGTGGTGATGTTCTCCGCTGCGGCGCTGATCCTTTCGATCCCCGACCTTCCCGGTGTCATCGCCGCGCAGTCGGGTGATGTCGTCGCCGACACCCTCGCCGTGCATCTCGGCGCAGGCGTGACCAAACCACTGCTGGCCATGTTCGTGATCGGATTCGTGTCGAGCTTCCTGGCGGTTCAGGCTGCGGTGTCCCGGTGTATCTGGGGCGCTGCGCGCGACCGCAGCCTGCCCGGCTCCAAAGTGCTCGGAGGACTTGCCGGGTCAGAACGCCTGCCGGTCAACGCGATCGCGTTGACGGCGGTCGTGGCGATCGTGTTTGTCGTCATCGCGGGCACGCAGTTCTACAGCATCCTCGTCAACTTCAACATCATCGGCTTCTACATCGCGTTCGGCGTACCGGTGATCGGGGCTGCACTTGCGCGACTGACCGGCAAGTGGAAGCCGGGCCCGTTCAACCTCGGTCGATGGGGCGCACCGATCACCTACCTGGCATCGCTGTGGATCATCTTCGAGACCGTCAACGTCGCGTGGCCGCGCACTTCGCCGGACGTGCCCTGGTACATCAGCTGGGCAAGTGTGCTCACCACCGTGGTGCTCGGACTGGTCGGGATGGCGATCTACCTGTCGGTGCGCCGCAACATCCAAGCGCCGATCGCCGAACGCCTCGCCGGAACACCGCCGCCGAAGTGACTCCCGTCGCCATCGTCACCGGATCGTCCTCCGGTATCGGCGCGGCTATCGCCGCTGCCCTCGAACAGGACGGCTATATCGTTGCGGGGCTTGACCGCAACGACACCGCACCCTATGTCGTCGACGTCTCCGACCCGTCCGCCGTTGACGAAGTCATCCGCCGGGTGGCCGACGATCTGGGTCCGGTCGACACGGTGGTCAGCGCGGCGGGCCACTATGAATCCGCGCCCATCGCAGACATCACCAACCAACAGCTCCACCGCATGCTGCGCGTGCACCTGGGCGGTCTGCGCAATGTCACCCGCGCCGCTCTGCCGTCGATGATCGAGCGCAGTCGCGGCTGCGTCGTCGCCATCACCTCGGAGCTGGCCGTGGGTGGCGGTGACCGCGAGGCGCATTACGCAGCCGCCAAGGGAGCCATCATCGGGTTGGTGCGCAGCCTCGCCGCCGAGGTCGCCGTCCACGGAGTCCGGGTGAATGCCGTCGCTCCAGGACCGACCGACACTCCGCTGCTCGCGGCCGATTCGCCATGGCGTGCACCGGAATACCTGGCGACGCTGCCCGCGCGCAGGCTTGCCCGACCCGAGGAGATCGCCGAGGTGGTGCGTTACCTCGTGAGTGACGATGCCGGATTCTGCACCGGTGAAGTGCTGTCGCCGAACAGTGGAGCCGTGATCTGACATGGCGCGACATTCCGACCGCATCGCATTGGTCAGCGGCGCCACCCAGGGGATCGGTGCGGCGATTGCCCAACGCCTTGCCGCAGAGGGCGCGGCGGTCGGTGTCAACGGCCCCGTCCGCGACCATCGCATGGATGCGGTGGTCACCGCGACGGGCGGATTTCCCGCTGCGGCAGACGTTTCCGATCCCGACGCCGTCACGGCGATGGTCGCCGACATCGAGCGCACCCGCGGGCCGGTGGACATCCTGGTCTGCAATCACGCCTACATGACCATGGGTGCGTTCGTCGACCACCCCGAGGACGACTGGTGGCGAATCGTCGACACCAATTTGTCGGGCACCGTCTACCTGGTGCAGGCCGTGCTGGCAGGCATGCGTAGACGAGGTGGCGGCAACATCGTCGTCATCGCGTCGGAATGGGGCGTCACCGGCTGGCCCAATGCGGGCTCGTACGCCGCGTCCAAAGCCGGACTGATCGCGTTGACGAAGTCGCTCGGTCGCGAGCTGGCACCCGAGAACATCACGGTCAACGCCATCGCGCCGGGAATCATCGACACCCCGCAGCTGCAGGTCGACGCCAACGACGCGGGTATCAGCCTGGCCGAGATGCATGAGGAGTATGCGCGCGGAATACCGCTCGGCCGGATCGGAAAGCCTGATGACATCGCGGCGGCGGTCTCGTTGTTGGCCCGCGATGACCTGCGCGCCTTCGTCGGGCAGACCATGCAAATCAACGGAGGGACAACACGATGCCGGACATGACGCAACGATCCGAACCGGTGCAGCCGGTCGACGGGACCGTCGTGCCGCGCTACGCGGGATTCTCCACGTTCGCGCGGCTGCCGCGGATCGGCGACGTCCCGACATACGACGTCGCCGTCGTCGGTATCCCGTTCGACACCGGTGTCAGCTATCGGCCCGGTGCGCGCTTCGGACCTTCCCACGTCCGGCAATGCTCGCGGGTGCTGCGGCCCTACCACCCGCAGATGGAGGTGATGCCGTTCGCCACTCAACAGGTCGTCGACGCGGGCGACATCGCATGCACGCCGTTCGACATCGCCAAGGCGATGATTCAGATCGAGGAGCAGGCGAGTGCGCTGATCGCCGACGGCGCACGGCTCATCACGATCGGTGGAGACCACACGATCGCCTACCCGTTGCTGCGGGCGCACAACAAAATCCACGGGCCGGTTGCTCTGGTGCACTTCGACGCGCACCTCGACACGTGGGATACCTACTTCGACGCTCCGCTGACGCACGGCACTCCGTTCCGCCGGGCCGCAGAGGAGGGTCTCTTCATATCCGGCCACAGCGCCCATGTCGGGATCCGGGGAGCCTTGTACTCTCCCGACGATCTCTCGTCGGATGCCGAACTCGGTTTCACCGTCGTGCACTGCCGCGAGTTCCAAACACGTACCGTCGCAGACGTGGTTGGGCAATTGAGAGATACGATCGGTGACCATCCGCTCTACGTGTCGATCGATATCGACGTACTCGACCCGGCACACGCCCCCGGCACCGGAACACCGGAGATCGGTGGCCTCACCAGTCGCGAACTGCTCGAGGTGCTGCGCGGGTTCGACGGACTCAATCTCGTCGGGGCGGACATCGTCGAGGTCGCGCCCGCATACGACCATGCGGAGTTGACCGGTATCGCAGCCGCCTTCCTGGCCTACGAATTCCTCGCGCTGCTCGGCCGCGCGCGTAGCCGCGCATGAGCGTGCCGCAGGTTCCGTGGCCGAACGGCGCCCGATGCGCGGCGTCGTTCTCGTTCGACGTGGATGCGGAGTCGGCGATGCTCGGCGTCGATCCCTCACACGCCGACCGGATGTCGGCGATCAGCCACCAGGCCTACGGACCGCTGACCGGGGTGCCCCGGCTGCTGAAGGTGCTTGCCAAGCACGACCTCACGTCCACGTTCTTCGTTCCCGGCTACACAGCGGTGCGCTACCCGGACGTGGCTCGCTCGATCGTTGCCGACGGACACGAGATCGCTCACCACGGATATCTGCACGAACCGATGCGCGGTAAGACCGAGCAGCAGGAGGCAGACATCCTCGACCGGGGGTTGGACGCGCTCGAGTCGGCGACCGGTGCGCGTCCGGTCGGCTATCGGGCGCCCATGTGGGAGCTGAACTGGCATTCGCCGAAACTGCTGCGCGCAAGGGGATTCCTCTACGACAGCAGCCTGATGGACACCGATCACCCCTACGAACTCGACGTCGCCGAAGGCGGCCCGCTGGTGGAGATTCCGATCCAATGGGCGCTCGACGACTGGGAGCAGTACTGCTATGTGCCCGAGTTCAGCGGCAGCGGGCTGATCGAAAGCCCCACCAAGGCAACAGAGATGTGGCGGCTGGAGTTCGACGCCATACGCGCCGAGGGCGGGGTTTACGTGCTGACCAACCACCCGTTCCTGTCCGGGCGGCCGTCGCGTGCGCGGGCGCTTGACTCACTGATCGAATACGTCTGCTCGCACGATGACGTGTGGGTCGCCAGCCTGGAGGCCATCGCAAACCACGTGCGCGGCCTCGGCCTGACGCCGAGGTCTGTCGAGCGGCCGAACCCGGCAGACTTCTAGGACGCGATCGTCGCGTGGTAGGTGCTTCCGCCACTCACTCCGAACAGCTTCGCAATCGGCCTCCGGGTCAGGGCCCTGGCGACCAGGTCCCCGATGCGGGGTGAGAACGCCTCGCCGAGGAGCAGCGTGTTCGCCGGGCGGGGCAGCACGACCCGCCGCTTCCGGTGTTTGACGGCTGTCACCACCGCGCGGGCCACGTCATCCGATGACAGTGGAGTCATGTGCCGAAATGGTGGAGGCATCTCGGCCTCTTCGACGTCGCGCAGCAGATCGGTCGCGGTGAGCGCAGGATGGATCACCGAGACGTGAATGCCGCTGCCTGCCAGTTCCTGGCGCAGGCTGTCGGAGAATGCCGACACCGCATGCATGACGATCGCATAGGAGCCGAATCGAGCGAACGCCTTACGTCCCATCACCGATGACATGTTGACGATGGTTCCCGCACCTTGTCGCCGGAAAATCGGCAACACGAGTTGGGTCACATGGATCATCCCAAACAGGCTTGCCTTCAGGGTGTCTCGCACGTCATCGGCGAACTCCGCCGACTCCGCTGGGCCGACCTTCCCGATACCCGCATTGTTGATCAGTACGTCGATCCGTCCGAATCGCCTGACCGCCGTCTCGATCAGTGTCGTGACGTCTGCCGGTGAGGTGACGTCCGTGGGCACAGATAGCGCTTGGGCACCGAGCCCCCGAATCTCGGCTTCCACCGCGGCCAGTCGGTCGGGCGAGCGAGCCGCGAGGACCAGTTGCGCCCCTTGCCTGGCGAAGGCAAGTGCGGTGCTTCTGCCGATCCCGCGAGATGCGCCGGTGACGAGTACGACCTTGTCCTTCAGTACCTCATTCATCTCTGTCTCCTCTCGATTGATTGTGTATATACAACATCTGGATGCCGAAGCTATCGCCGGAAAATGTGAATTCCTACATGCCGGGTAGGTGTCCCATGCCGCTCGCGATTTCCTGTACCGCCGTCACGCCTTGCGAACCAAGGATTTTCGCGGCTTGTCGTTGGGCCTTTCGCCACTGGGGCATCACGGACTCGATCTTGGCCCGGCCGTCGCGGGTGAGGGCGACCTCCCGTATCCCTTTGGCATCGGAGGACACCGCCTCGGCCCACCCGTGACGCAGGAGCAGGTTCAGGTTTCTGCTGACAGTCGATCTCTCGAGTTGCAGCACCTCGCCAAGCATCGACGGGGGGCACGGGCCTGCCTTGCCGAGCGCGGCCAGCAGATTGAGCTGCGCAATCGTCAGTCCATGGCCTTCGAGGGCACCGTCATAGACGGCAGTGATTGACCGGCCGATGAGCCGCACGCGCACCGCGAGGCAGTCGCTGACGATCTGGTCGACGGAGGAAGCGCTCACCCCAGCATTGTTGCATATACATCAATCGTCGACAAGGCCGGAACTGTGCCTTGCTACCGTATCGCGGTGGCAAACGACCAGCCCTTCGGTTCATCGGCGCTCTTTGTGCGCGAAGGGGATTTGTTCAGGCCGAGTCCGATGGCGAAGGGCGGCTGGGGCGAATTCGTCAGCGGCCATGTCGTCGGCGGACTTCTGGCGTGGGCCGCAGAGCGCGTCGTTGACGATCCGCAGATGCAGCCGGCGCGGCTCACGGTCGACCTCCCGCGACCGATGGCGCTCGCACCGGTCGAGTTGGAAACAGGCGTCCTGCGGGACGGGAAGCGACTGCGCCTGGTCGAGGCCGTCGCCACCCAGAGCGGACGCGCCGTGGCGCGGGCCACCGCACTCTTCCTACGACGTGGTCCGCAGCCGACTGGCCAGACGTGGTCCCAGGACATAGACATGCCGCCACTTCCAGTCGACGTGCGAGCGGACCAACCGCCGTTGTTCGTGCGGACATACGGCTGGGGCGCACCCATCCAGAATCCCGAGGCCGACTGGCCCGCACTCGGTCCGAAGTACGCGTGGCTTCACTTGTCGCAGCCGCTGTTCGACGGTGAACCGTTGTCTGCGTTCGTCATCGCGGCGATGGCGGGCGACATCACGACCTCGTTGGCCAACTGGGGCACCGACGGGTTGCAGTTCATCAACGCGGATTACACGCTCACACTGAGCCGGTTGCCGCAGGGGCCGTTCATCGGGCTTGCATCGCAGGGGCATTCCAGTCACGACGGCGTCGCCTCGGGTTCGGCGACGTTGGTGGATCTCAACGGGTCGATCGGCTACTGCGTGTCGGTTGCGCTGGCGCATCCGGGATTTCGCCCGCCACCGCCCTGACCATCTACGGTCAGCAGATACGCGCGCCCGCGCGGCGAAATTCGGTAGCCGACGTCGATGCGGATCGTGCCGGCCGACGTGCGTTGTGTGCCGCCTTGCTTGGCGCGGGGAACATCCCAGCGCCGCAACACAAGCGTGATGGTTCCGTTCGCGATTCCCTCGGCCGTGTCGCGATTCAGCAGCACGAATCTGACACTACGATCACCCGGTGGCTGATCGCTATGGCACCGACGTGCTTGCCAATAATCCCCACCGAAAGCCCCGATCCACCGAGATGCCCGTCGAGATGGGATTGGTCGTCGAGGACGCGCAGACAGGCTATGTGGGCGCGGTGGTCCGTATCGAGTACGGGCGAATGGAACTCGAGGACAGACATGGCCGCCGCAAGCCGTTTCCGGTCGGGCCGGGATATCTGGTCGACGGCAGGCCGGTGATCCTGACCGCCCCTCGTCGCGTCGCAGCTCAATCGGGCGCGCGCACTGCATCAGGGTCCGTCGCGGTACGTGGCGCGAAGGCGAAGGTGGCGCTGTCCAGTCGCATCTACGTCGAGGGGCGCCACGACGCGGAACTCGTCGAGCAGGTGTGGGGCGACGATCTGCGGATCGAGGGGGTGGTCGTCGAATACCTCGGAGGGGTGGACGATCTTGCCGCCATCGTCGAGGAGTTCGCACCTGAGCCCGGCCGGCGGCTCGGCGTGTTGGTCGACCATCTGGTCACCGGGTCCAAGGAGGCCCGCATCGCCGATGCGGTGCGGCGCGGGCCGGGTGGTGCACATGCCCTCGTCGTCGGCCATCCGTTCATCGACATCTGGCAGGCGGTCAAACCGGACAGGCTCGGCATTACGGCGTGGCCGACCGTGCCGAAGGGGATGGACTGGAAAAAGGGCGTGTGCCGTGCGCTGGGTTGGCCGCACGCACAGCAGGCCGACACCGCGCGGGCATGGCAGCGCATCCGCGGCAGGGTGCGCGACTGGAACGACCTCGAGCCCGCACTCATCGGCCGCGTCGAGGAACTGATCGACTTCGTGACGGCTCCGGAAGATTTGTGACGGCTCGGCCGTCGCCGTCGTAGCTCCGTGGTAAGCAGAGAACGTGTCTGACGGTCTGTTCGACGTCCCCGGCGAGCCGACCTCCTCCGGCGGCGCGACGGGGCCGGCCGGGGCCTCGAGCCCACTGGCCGTCCGAATGCGGCCGACATCCCTGGACGAGGTCGTAGGTCAGGACCATCTGCTTGCGCCGAATTCGCCGATGCGCCGCCTGGTCGAAGGCTCCGGCGCGGCGTCGGTCATCCTCTACGGCCCGCCGGGCACGGGTAAGACGACTTTGGCGTCGTTGATCTCGCAGGCGACAGGCCGCCGGTTCGAGGCGCTCTCGGCGCTCTCCGCCGGGGTCAAGGAGGTTCGTGCCGTCATCGACGTCGCGCGAAGGGCCGCCGCGTACGGCGAGCAGACCGTGCTGTTCATCGACGAGGTGCACCGGTTCTCCAAGACACAGCAGGATGCACTGCTGAGTGCCGTCGAGAACCGGGTCGTGCTGCTGGTGGCCGCCACCACGGAGAATCCGTCGTTCTCGGTCGTCGCTCCGCTGTTGTCGCGGTCGTTGATCCTGCAGCTGCAACCACTCACCGCAGAGGGTGTCCGGGAGGTGGTCACGCGCGCGATCGAAGACCCGCGCGGACTGGCCGGAAAGGTGGCGGCCGACGACGACGCGATCGATCTGTTGGTCCAGCTCTCCGCAGGCGATGCCAGGAGGGCGCTGACCGCGCTGGAGGTGGCGGCCGAGGCCGGCGAGGAGATCACCGTCGAGACCATCGAACAGTCGCTGGACAAGGCGGCCGTCCGCTACGACCGCGACGGCGATCAGCACTACGACGTCGTCAGCGCGTTCATCAAGTCCGTCCGCGGATCCGACGTCGACGCGGCCCTGCACTACCTGGCCCGAATGCTGGTCGCGGGGGAGGACCCGAGGTTCGTCGCGAGGCGGCTGATGATTCTGGCCAGTGAGGACATCGGGATGGCCGACCCAACGGCTCTGCAGACGGCCGTCGCCGCGGCCCAGACTGTTCAGCTGATCGGTATGCCGGAGGCCCAGCTCACGCTGGCGCACTGCACCGTTCACCTCGCGACGGCGCCGAAGTCGAATGCGGTGACGACCGCGCTCGGTGCGGCGATGAGCGATGTCAGACAGGGCAGGGCCGGGCTCGTTCCTCCGCATCTGCGCGACGGGCACTACTCCGGCGCCGAGGCACTGGGCAACGCCGTCGGCTACAAGTACAGCCACGATGATCCCGATGGTGTTGTGGCACAGCAGTATTCGCCCGACGAACTGGTGGGCGTGGACTACTACCAGCCGACGAACCACGGCGCCGAACGCGAAATCGGCACCCGCTTGGAGAAGCTACGCGCGATCATCCGCCGCAAGCGCTGAGGCGAAGTATCCTCACGTACGTGCGTGAAGTCTGGACGGCGCTTGTCGTGTGCGGTGTGTTGGCGGCGATCGCTGTGACGGTCACCATGTGGAAAATTCACGGAGGACCCAGCGAAGTTGTCGCGACCGCGCTTGCGGCCGTCATTTTCGTGGTGATGGCTCTGGTTGTGGTCTTCGCGCGCGTCGAGTCGTCCCGCAAGCTGTAATTCAAGTCTTGACACCCCCGAAATCGTCTTCTAGGTTCGTAGTCAACCAATTCATTGATCAAGTGCAAGGTTGATAATGGGGAGTGGTGAAGGTGCGGACGCGCGGATGGATCGTGCCTTCATGGCGCTGGCCGACCCGGTTCGACGGGCCATGGTCGCGCGGCTGTCTCGCGGGCCTGCCACGGTCAACGAATTGGCCGAGCCCTTCGACATCACCAAACAGGCGGTGTCCAAGCACATTCAGGTGCTCGAGCAAGCGGGGCTGGTCACTCGGACCCGCGATGCGCAGCGTCGGCCCGTTCATCTCGACGCCGCAGCGCTGGAACGGCTGACCGCGTGGATCGACCGGTATCGGCTTGATGCCGAACGTAATTACCGCCAGTTGGATTCTCTGCTGGCTCAGATGACCGAAACAACCGCGAAAGAAGGGGAACGATGACCAACGCACTCAGCCTCCAGGCCCCGGTCGACACTCTGGCGATGGAGTTCACCCGGGAGTTCGACGCACCGGTGGAGGCGCTGTTCCGCGCACACGCCGAGCCGGAACTGGTCAAGCAGTGGCTCGGGCCGCACGGCCTCGAGATGCGAATCGACGAGTGGGACTTCACAACCCATGGTGGATACCGCTATGTGCACTCGACCGAGCACGGTGACTTCACCTTCAACGGAACGTTCCACACCGTGCGCGAGAACGAGCTCATCATCCAGACCTTCGAATTCGAGGGCGCGCCGGACATGGTGAACATCGAGTTCATGTGGTTCGAGGATCTCGGCAACGGCCGTAGTCGGCTGCGCGGTCGGTCCATCTGCCCGAATACCGATGCCCGCGACGCGCTGCTGTCCTCGGGGATGGAGGGCGGCATGACCGAGGGTTACGAGAAGCTCGACGTCCTTCTCAAATCGCTGTGATGGACTGGACACTCGAGGTGGTGGTGGTCCCGGTCGCCGATGTCGACCGGTCCATCGGGTTCTACCGGGACGCAGTCGGATTCCTCCTCGATCACGACACCCGCGCGGGGACTCAACGTTTCGCCCAGCTCACTCCGCCCGGGTCCGGATGTTCCATCGTTGTCAGTGACCCGTCTCCGATGCCGCCAGGATCGCTGCGGGGTGTCCAGCTCGTGGTCGCCGATGCTTATCGCGCTCGCGACGAGCTGGTATCTCGTGGTGTGGCCGCCGACGAAATCCAAATCATCGACGAACGCGACGGAGGAACGATGTTCGGGTTCAGCGATCCGGACGGCAATACGTGGATGGTGCAAGAGATCCGAGCTCGAGCAGACCCTCAAGCATGAGCGAACCCGGCGGCCAGGGGGTGCCGCCGGGTTCGCTTTCAGGTTGCTTTAGCGGAACAAGCTCGACCGCCTGCGTCCTCCGACGACGCCGCCACGCCTGCGTCCCATCATCGACGAGACGAGGGCCACACCGATTGCCGCAACGATCACCTGCACCAGCAGCTCCAGCCAGTCGATGCCGTTGGTCATGGTCGGGATGCCGAGCACCCGCGCGAGCGCCGTGCCGAGGAAAGCGCCGACGATGCCGATCACGATTGTGACGAGTATGCCGATGGGCTGCTTGCCGGGTACCAGCAGTCGGCCGAGAACGCCGACAACAATGCCGATCAGAATTGCGGTGATTACACCGGTGATGGTCATCTCTACTCCTCCAGGGGGCGGTAACGGGGTGCAGCTGAGATACCCTCGCCCCGCGCGAAATAAACGCATGCGTCAATCCTGTGAATCGGCTCGTAGGCTCGACTCCATGGACACCGATGTACTCGAGATCGATACCGCCAGGCGGCGCACCGTCGACCTGACCGACGAGGTGCGTAATTTCTGCGCTGGTCACGATGATGGGCTCTGCAATGTCTTCGTCCCGCATGCCACCGCGGGCGTCGCGATCATCGAGACCGGCGCGGGGTCGGACGCCGACCTCGTCGACACGCTGGAGAACCTGCTCCCTCGCGACGACCGCTACCGCCATTCCCACGGGTCACCGGGCCACGGCGCCGACCACGTGCTGCCCGCCTTGATCGCACCGTCGGTCACCGTGCCGGTGCAGGGCGGCGAGCCCCTACTCGGGACGTGGCAGAGCGTCGTGCTCGTCGACTTGAACAGGGACAACCCGCGCCGATCCGTGCGGCTGAGTTTCATAAACGGCTGATGAGGTCGCGACGAATGTGACCGGTACTGTAGTGCGGTCGGTTATTGGTGGATACGCAGAGAATTGAGGACAGCGGGACGTGCAGACACACGAGATCAGGAAGCGATTCCTCGATCACTTCGTGAACGCGGGCCACACGGAGGTGCCGAGCGCCTCGGTGATCCTCGACGACCCCAACCTGTTGTTCGTCAACGCAGGCATGGTGCAGTTCGTGCCGTACTTCCTCGGCCAGCGCGCGGCTCCGTGGAACCGCGCCACGAGCATTCAGAAGTGCATCCGCACACCCGACATCGACGAAGTCGGCATCACGACGCGGCACAACACGTTCTTCCAGATGGCCGGAAACTTCTCGTTCGGCGACTACTTCAAGAAGGGCGCGATCGAGCTGGCCTGGACGCTGTTGACCAACCCGGTCGATCAGGGCGGCTACGGATTCGATCCCGAAAAGCTGTGGGCCACCGTCTATCTCGATGACGACGAAGCCGCCGAGCTGTGGCGGGAGATCACCGGTATCCCAGCTGAGCGCATTCAGCGCCGCGGGATGGCCGACAACTACTGGTCGATGGGCATTCCCGGCCCCTGCGGTCCGTCGTCGGAGATCTACTACGACAGAGGCCCGGAATACGGTATCGAGGGTGGCCCGGAAGCCAACGAGGACCGCTACATCGAGATCTGGAATCTCGTGTTCATGCAGAACGAGCGCGGCCAAGGCACCTCGAAGGATGACTTCGAGATCCTCGGGCCGCTGCCGCGCAAGAACATCGACACCGGAATGGGTGTCGAACGCGTCGCCTGCCTGCTGCAGGGCGTCGACAATGTCTACGAGACGGATCTGCTGCGCCCGGTCATCGACCTGGTCGCGGGCATCGCGCCGCGCGGTTATGGCAAGGGCAACCACGAGGACGACGTGCGATACCGGATCATCGCCGACCACAGTCGCACGGCCGCGATCATCATCGCCGACGGCGTAAGCCCCGGCAACGACGGTCGTGGCTACGTATTGCGCCGGCTGCTGCGCCGGATGATCAGGTCGGCGAAGCTGCTGGGGATCGAGCAGCCGATCGTCGCCGACATCATGGCCACCGTCCGCGACGCGAACGGCCCGTCGTATCCGGATCTGGTCAGTGATTTCGACCGAATCCAACGAATCGCGGTAGCCGAGGAGACCGCGTTCAACCGGACGCTGGCATCGGGTTCACGGCTTTTCGACGATGCGGCCCGCGCTACGCAGCAGTCCGGCGCCACCGTGCTGTCGGGATCCGACGCGTTCACACTGCACGACACATACGGCTTCCCGCTCGAGCTCACTCTCGAGATGGCGGCGGAGAGCGGACTGAGCGTCGACGAAGAGGGCTTCCGCACTCTGATGACAGAACAGCGGCAGCGCGCAAAGGCTGACGCGGCGGCCCGCAAACAAGCGCACACCGATTTGTCGGCGTACCGCGAGCTGGTCGACTCCGGTCCGACCGAATTCACTGGCTTCGATGAATTATCAACCGAAGCAAGAATTCTCGGCATTTTCGTCGACGGTAAGCGGGTCCCGGTCGTGGCGCACGACGGCCAACTGGCCGAACGTGTCGAGCTTGTCCTTGACCGCACGCCGTTCTACGCGGAATCGGGTGGCCAGATCGCCGACGAGGGAAGTGTCACTGGCACCGGCTCGTCGAGCACCGCCAGGGCGGCCGTCACCGACGTGCAGAAGATCGCGAAAACGCTGTGGGCGCATCGCATCAACGTGGAGTCGGGAGAATTCGTCGAGGGCGACACGATCGTTGCCGCAGTTGACCCGCGGTGGCGCCACGGCGCGACGCAGGGACACTCCGGCACCCACATGGTGCACGCCGCACTGCGACAAGTTCTGGGTCCCAACGCCGTTCAGGCAGGCTCGCTGAATCGGCCTGGCTATCTCCGTTTCGACTTCAACTGGCAGGGTGCGCTGACCGAGGACCAGCGAACGCAGATCGAGGAAGTCACCAACGAAGCCGTCGAGGCCGACTACGCGGTGAACAGCTTCACGACCGATCTCGAGAAGGCCAAGGCGATGGGCGCCATGGCGCTGTTCGGCGAGGCGTACCCCGAAGAGGTGCGGGTGGTCGAGATCGGTGGTCCGTTCTCGCTCGAACTCTGTGGCGGCACGCATGTTCACAACTCGGCACAGATCGGGCCCGTCACGATTCTCGGCGAGTCGTCGATCGGCTCCGGCGTGCGACGCGTTGAGGCCTACGTCGGACTCGATTCGTTCCGGCATCTCGCTAAGGAACGCGCTCTGATGGCGGGGCTGGCGTCCTCGCTGAAGGTGCCGTCGGACGAGGTACCCGCACGGGTGGCCCAGCTGGTGGACAGGCTGAAGACGGCCGAAAAGGAAATCGACAGGATGCGGCTCGCCAACGCGCGCGCGGCGGCGGTGAACGCTGCGGCCGGTGCCGAGCAGATCGGTAAGGTCCGTCTTGTGGCGCAGCGGATGGCTGGTGGAACATCGGCCGCGGATCTGCGCAGCCTCGTCGGGGATATTCGCGGCAAGATCGGTTCGGAGCCCGCAGTGATCGCGTTGATCGCCGAGGGCGACGACGATGCGGTCCCATTCGTGGTTGCGCTGAATCCGGCCGCCCAGGACCTCGGGTTGAAGGCCAACGAACTGGTCAAGGAGCTGGGCGCGGCCGTGAACGGCCGCGGCGGCGGCAAGGCGGATATGGCGCAAGGCTCCGGGAAAGGAGCCGCGGGCATCGATGCGGCGCTGGCCGCCCTACGCGCGGAGATAGGCCGGAGCTAACCAGGTGCCGAACCCAGAACACCGTCTGCCGGACCGGCCCGGAGGCGACGATCCCGGACGGGGACGCCGGCTCGGGATTGACGTAGGGAGTGTTCGGATCGGCGTCGCGGTGAGCGATCCCGACGGCATCCTCGCCACACCGGTCGAGACGGTCCGCCGCGACAAAACCGATCGCCACCTGCGAAGACTGACCCAGCTCGCGGACGAACTGGAGGCCGTCGAAGTCGTGGTCGGATTGCCCCGTACGCTTTCCGACCGAACCGGTCCCTCAGCGCAGGACGCAATCGACCTCGCCGAGGATCTGGCGCGACGCGTCGCGCCGACACCGGTACGAATGGCAGACGAACGGCTGACCACTGTCACCGCGCAACGCTCCCTGCGGGAAGCCGGTGTTCGAGCAAGGGGACAGAAGGCGATGATCGATCAGGCCGCGGCCATTGGAATACTGCAGAGCTGGCTTGATCAGCGTCGGACAACACTCAATGAGGTCGGCAATGCCTGACGCCTGGGATCGAGAGCGCCCACAACCAGTGGCCGTCGGCCCGCCGCGGCGCCGGATGAGCCGCGCGGATCGGATGCGCGATGCTCGGCGCAGGCGCAGGCGCCGTCTGGTGCGCGGCGTCACGCTCTGCGTATTCGTCGTCATCGTGATCGGGGCCGTCTTCCTCGGGTCGCGGCTGTGGCACTCGGTGTTCGGCGGAGGTTCCGACTACACCGGAGAAGGCAAGTCCGACGTCGTGATCCAGGTCCACGACGGCGACTCGACCACCGTTATCGCGCAGACGCTCGAGGATCAAGACGTCGTCGCGACGTCGAAGACGTTCATCGCTGCCGCTCAAGACAATTCCGCGATCCAGGCCATCCAGCCCGGCTTCTACAAGATGCGCACCGAGATATCGGCGGCCGACGCCGTCACGCGACTGACCAATCCGGAGAATCGGGTCGGCAAGCTCGTGATCCCCGAAGGGCGCCAACTCGATGACATCCGCGACGTCAAGTCCAACGATGTCACCGAGGGCATCTTCACGCTGATTTCCAATGCGTCGTGTGTGGATCTCGACGGTGACCGCCGATGTGTATCTGCCGATGATCTCAAGGACGCGGCGGGCAGTGCGTCGCTGCAGGAGTTGTCGGTGCCCGACTGGGCCACCAAACCCGTCGAAGCCATGGGCGACGACCATCGCAGGCTCGAGGGACTGATCGCGCCGGGATCGTGGGATGTCGACCCGTCGGCGTCGCCGCGCGACATCTTGTCTTCGCTCGTCGGTGCCAGCGCCTACCAGTACGCCCAGGGTGGGCTGCTGGATACCGCCAAGGCGCTGAGCATGACGCCGTACCAGATCCTGACGGTGGCCTCGCTTGTGCAGAGGGAGTCCAAACCCCAGGACTTCGACAAGGTGGCCCGTGTCATCTACAACCGCTTGGTGTCACCGGATCACGGAAGGCTGGAGTTCGACTCGACGGTGAACTACTCGCTGGATCGCCAGGAAGTGGCCACCACCGACGCCGACCGCGGACGCGCGACTCCGTGGAACACGTATGTACGAGCAGGGCTTCCGGCCACCCCGATCTGCTCGCCGAGTTCGGAAGCGTTGGCCGCGGCCGAGCATCCGGCGGCGGGTGACTGGCTGTACTTCGTCACCATCGACCTGCAGGGCACGACGCTTTTCACCAAGGACTACCCACAGCACCTGGCGAACATCGAGCTCGCGAAGCGCAATGGTGTCCTCGACAGCGCCCGCTGACGCACGCAAGGCGGCAGTGCTCGGTTCGCCGATAGCTCACTCACGCTCGCCGCAGTTGCATCTGGCGGCCTACCGGGCCCTTGGGCTGGATGGCTGGACATACGACCGCATCGAATGTACAGCCGACGAATTACCAGGTGTGGTCGGGGATTTCGGGCCCGAGTGGGTCGGCGTTTCGGTGACGATGCCCGGCAAATTCGCCGCGCTGAGGTTCGCAGAAGAGCACACCGCCCGCGCGGAACTGGTGGGGGCGGCCAACACCTTGGTGCGGACGTCGACCGGATGGCGCGCCGACAACACGGATGTCGATGGCGTCACGGGGGCGCTGGGTCAGGTATCGGGCCACGCGATCGTCGTGGGCTCTGGCGGCACCGCTCCGGCGGTGGTGGTAGGTCTGGCCGAGTTGGGCGTCGATCGCATCACCGTGGTAGCACGCAACCGTGAAAAGGTCACTGCGGTGGTTGATCTGGCCACCAGGGTAGGCGTTGAGAGCCGTTGGTGTGACATCAACGGTCCGGATGTGCAGGAAGTGGTTGCATCGGCCGATGCCGTGGTGAACACGATTCCGGCAGACGCCGCCGCACCGTACGCCGCGGTACTGTCGTCGACGCCGGTGCTTCTCGATGCGATCTATGACAAGTGGCCGACGCCGCTCGCCGCGGCCGTCGAGGCCGAGGGCGGCCGGGTCATCAGCGGCCTTCAGATGCTGCTGAACCAGGCCTTCGCGCAGGTCGAGCAGTTCACCGGGCTGCCTGCACCGAAAGAGGCGATGAGAGAGGCCCTTCTGGGCGATTAGCCTTCATCCATGGGGGCGGGGGTAGCCGGCGTGACGGCGCTGTCCTGGCTTGTGGCGCTGAGCCTGTACGACATTCGTGAGCGGCGGTTGCCCAATTGGCTGACGTTGCCTGGCGCGATCGCGATTCTCTCGGTGGCCACGGCGACGGGCCGTGGTCTGCCTGCGCTGTTGGGCGCGGTTGCGCTTGCAGGCCTGTATCTCGTCGTCCATCTGATCGCGCCTGCCGGGATGGGTGGCGGTGACGTCAAACTCGCCGCGGGTGTCGGGGGACTGACGGGCGCGTTCGGATTCGACGTGTGGGTGCTTGCCGCTATGGCGGCACCGTTACTGACCGCGGTGATCGCGTGTGTGGCCTTGGTATGGCACGGAAAAGCCCCTGTGCCGCACGGCCCGTCGATGTGCCTGGGAACCGCGGTCGCGACGGCACTCGCGATTCTTTAGGGTCAGAAGGGTGGGGGTTTGTTTCGTTCGGCGACGAGGGGGTCGTTGAGTTTGCGTTCGGTTGCTTTGGCTTTGGCGGTGTTGTGGGCGCGGGTGTGTCGGCGTTTGGGCATCATCACGCCGCGATCGCCGGTGCGCTCGACGGTGGGTGGCTCACCGGTCCACAACGTGGCGGTCGGTCGACACAGCTGAGGGAACAGGTGCGGCTGCCGGGGTGAGTGGTGTAGGTGTGCCCGGTCGGGCTGGTCCAGATGATGGTGCCGTCGGGCAGTTGTCGGTCACGCCAGCCGCCGAGTGCGTTCCAGAACGTTTTCAGCAAGTGGTGAAAACGGCACAGGCACTTCAGGTTCGACGGATGGGTTGGCCCCACCGGATAGGCCACGGTGTGGTCGACGTCGCACACCTGCGCCGGCTTGTCGCAGCCCGGGAATCGGCATGTGAGATCGCGACACCGCACAAACTCGGCCAGCGTGCGTGACGGCGCGTAGCCCGGTTCGGGTGCCGAGCACGCGCCGGGATGGCGCACCTGCCGGATCCGGGCGCGCTCCACCACCGCACCCAACAGCGCGGTCGGCATGATGCCTGCGCCGAACACGATAGGCCGGCTTCGGGCGGGCCTGCGGCGACTCTCGGCGCTCCGGCCCCGGCTCGGGCTCGGGCTCGGGTTCCGGCTCAGCGGCGGCCTCGGCCGGTGGGTTGGTGGCAGCGTCGAGGGTGTGTTCGTCGGCGACGGCGTAGATGACGGCGTTTCGGGCCGGGGCGTCGCCGGGCACGCCGCCGGAGCAGTCGGGGTCACCGCACCGGCAGCCGAATGCGGTGCCGTTGGCTCTGGCGGCCAACGCGTGCGCACGGCGCTGATCCGCCGACCGCGGGTCGGCGTCACAGACGCTGTGGGCCATCGCTTCGACGTTGTGTTCCATCAGCGCGGCGTCGGGCGAGTTCAGCCGCGCCCAGATGGTGGTCACGCCTGCCACGTCGGTCGGGCAGCCGAACACCACGGTCTCCTGCGCGCTGGCCGACACGGTGCGGCGCACCGCGCCGGGATCGTGGCGCTCGACCAGCTCGTCGATGGCGTGTTCGGTCTTCTTCACCGACAACGCCCCCCACCGGGTGACCCGCTCGGCCAGATCGGCGTCGACGGCGGCCATCGCCGCGGCGTCCTCGATCAAATACGTGCGCGACACGATGGTGCGCACCAGCAGATCACTGAGCAGCCCGGCCTCAAACAACGCCGCCACTCGAGGCAGCCGGTCACGCAGCGCGACGCCACGATTGGTCTGATGCAACGCCAACCCAGCCGACACATTCAGCGCAGCAGCCAGCTCGGCGGCCACCGCGGCGTCCGGGTCGATCCACCACAGCTCACGCTCAGCAGCCGCCAGCCCGGTGCGGCGAGCGAAGATCTCGGCCATTACCGCCAACTTCCGCGCCGCACGCCATGTTCTCCGCGCGCGCCCACCCGCCCGCGGCATCCACCAACTCGGCATCGGTCAACGACGCCAAGTCAGGAACCTCAGGCAACAAACCATCGAACATGCTTTCGAATTTAGTCGAGAGGGCGAACCGGAACCGGGAGGAACGACCGCCTCCGTCGCATCCTGTGGATGAAAGCGCAACTGTGGATAACTTGCGGATTTCAGCGGGCAAAGTGCGCCGTGGGAAGATGGGACGCGTGTTGCGATGGACCACTGCTGGTGAATCCCACGGCCGCGCTCTGGTGGCCGTGGTCGAGGGCATGGTCGCAGGTGTCGAGGTCACATCCGGCGAGATCGCCGGCGAGCTTGCGCGCCGAAGGCTGGGCTACGGTCGCGGCGCGCGGATGAAGTTCGAGCAGGACCAGATCACGGTGCTCGCCGGCGTCCGGCACGGCGTGACGCTCGGGGGTCCGGTCGCCATCGAGATCGGCAACACCGAATGGCCGAAGTGGGAAACGGTGATGGCCGCCGATCCCGTCGATCCTGCCGAGCTCGAGAACATCGCCCGCAACGAGCCGCTGACCCGCCCGCGGCCCGGCCACGCCGACTATGCGGGAATGTTGAAGTACGGCTTCGAGGATGCGCGGCCGGTGCTGGAACGCGCGAGCGCGCGTGAAACGGCCGCCCGGGTCGCCGCCGGCACCCTGGCGCGGTCGTTCCTGCGGCAGGCCCTCGGCGTCGAGGTGGTCTCACACGTCATCTCCATCGGTGCATCGGCGCCCTACGACGGCCCACCGCCGCAGGCATCCGATCTGGCCGCCATCGACGCGAGCCCGGTGCGCGCGTTCGACAAGGACGCCGAAGCCAGGATGATCGCCGAGATCGAGGCCGCCAAGGCTGACGGAGACACGCTCGGCGGCGTCGTCGAAGTGGTCGCGAACGGTCTGCCGATCGGCCTCGGCTCGTTCACGAGCGGAGACAACCGCCTCGACAGTCAATTGGCCGGTGCCGTCATGGGCATCCAAGCGATCAAGGGTGTCGAGATCGGCGACGGCTTCGAAACCGCACGCCGCCGCGGCAGCGTCGCGCACGACGAGATGTACCCCGGGCCCGGCGGTGTGATGCGCTCGACGAACCGGGCCGGCGGGCTCGAAGGCGGGATGACGAACGGCCAGCCGCTGCGGGTGCGGGCCGCGATGAAGCCGATCTCGACGGTGCCGCGCGCACTGGCCACCGTCGACATGGCCACGGGCGACGAGGCGGTCGCGATCCATCAGCGCTCCGATGTGTGCGCTGTGCCCGCCGCCGGTGTGGTGGTGGAGACGATGGTCGCGCTGGTGCTGGCCCGTGCGGCGCTGGAGAAGTTCGGCGGCGACTCGATCGCCGAGACCCGTGCCAACGTCGACTCCTATCTGCGTTCGGTTGCGGCCCGTGAGCCGAGCCAATCCGCACAGGCGTCGGGCTGATGGCACCCAAGGCCGTGCTGATCGGGCTGCCTGGTTCGGGCAAGTCCACGATCGGTCGCCGGCTGGCCAAGTCGCTGGACGTTGCGTTGCTCGACACCGACGCGGCCATCGAACAGACCACGGGGCGCACGATTCCTGACATCTTCTCGAACGACGGCGAAAAGGAGTTTCGTCGCATCGAGGAGGAAGTGATCCGCGGGGCGCTCGAAACGCACGAGGGTGTGCTCTCACTCGGGGGCGGCGCCATCACCAGCCCCGGTGTGCGCGAAGCGCTTTCCGGACACATGGTGGTCTACCTCGAGATCAGTGCAGCCGAAGGAGTTCGCCGAACCGGCGGCACCACGGTGCGGCCGCTGCTGGCCGGTGGCGACCGCGGAGAGAAGTTTCGGACCTTGATGACCCAGCGGGTGCCGCTTTACCGGCGGGCCGCCACCATAAGGGTCAACACCAACCGACGGAATCCCGGAGCCGTTGTGCGCTACATCGTGTCGCGACTGGAGAACCCGCGCGCGGATGACGCACCGCCCAAACCCAAGCCGCGCCGTCGCCGCCGTCCATCGTGGCGTCGCTCGCCGGTGTCGCTGACGCCGAGCCCGTCTGAGCCCACCACACCCGCAAGCCCGGCGGAGTTGGCACGCCGCGCCGAGGCCCGCCATGACTGACCTGACAGCGCCCGTCACTGTCGAGGTGAAGACGAACCCGCCTTATCCGGTGGTCATCGGCACCGGCCTGATGGCGGAACTGGGTGGCTTCCTCGAAGGCAGGCACAAGGCCGCGATTCTGCACCAGCCGGTGCTGGCGCAGACCGCAGAAGCAATCCGTATCCATCTGTCAGAGAAGGGTGTCGACGCACATCGCATCGAGATACCCGACGCCGAGGCCGGCAAGGACCTGCCGGTCGTCGGCTACATCTGGGAGGTGCTCGGCCGGATCGGCCTTGGGCGCAAGGACGCCGTCGTGAGCCTCGGCGGGGGAGCGGCGACCGACGTCGCGGGATTCGCTGCCGCCACATGGCTGCGCGGAATCGACATCGTGCACGTACCGACAACACTTCTCGGCATGGTGGACGCCGCAGTCGGCGGGAAGACCGGCATCAACACCGATGCGGGAAAGAACCTTGTCGGCGCCTTTCACCAACCGGCCGCGGTACTCGTCGACCTGGCCACGCTGGAAACGTTGCCGCGCAACGAGATCGTCGCGGGTATGGCCGAGATCGTGAAGGCAGGCTTCATCGCCGACCCGGTGATTCTCGATCTCATCGAGGCCGATCCCGAAGCCGCGCTGGATCCGACCGGTCAGGTACTTCCCGAGCTGATCCGTCGCGCGGTTGTAGTGAAGGCTGAAGTCGTTGCCGCTGACGAGAAGGAATCGCAGCTGCGCGAAATCCTGAACTACGGCCACACGTTGGCGCACGCCATCGAGCGGCGGGAGCGCTACAAGTGGCGCCACGGCGCGGCCGTTTCGGTCGGCCTGGTGTTCGCGGCCGAATTGGGCCGACTCGCAGGCAGACTCGACGACGGAACGGCCGATCGCCACCGCACCATCCTGACGTCGCTCGGCCTGCCGGTCGGCTACGACGCCGATGCGCTGCCCCAGTTGCTCGAGCTCATGGCGGGCGACAAGAAAACCCGCTCGGGTGTGCTGCGCTTCGTCGTGCTCGACGGATTAGCCAAACCGGGACGGCTCGAAGGCCCCGACCCGTCGCTGCTGGCAGCGGCGTACGCGGAGGTAGCTCGACCTTGACGACGGTCAACGTCATCAACGGACCCAATCTGGGCCGCCTCGGTCGACGCGAGACCCAGGTCTACGGCAGCACGACGCACGACGACCTCGTCGCGATGATCGAACGGGAAGCCGCCGAGCTCGGGCTGAAAGTAGTTGTGCGGCAATCGGACAGCGAAGCAGAGCTCCTGGACTGGGTACACGGGGCCGCCGACGCCGGCGAACCGGTGGTGCTCAACGCAGGCGCGCTGACTCACACCTCGATCGCGCTGCGCGATGCCTGTGCCGAGCTACGCGCGCCGCTGATCGAAGTTCATATCTCGAATGTGCATGCCCGCGAAGAGTTCCGGCACCATTCCTATCTGAGTGCGATCGCCACCGGCGTCATTGTCGGGCTCGGTGTGCAGGGCTACCTGCTAGCGCTGCGTTACTTGGCCAAGCTGGACTGACGCTTCTCGGTGCTGGCCACCGAATTGCAGATCGCGACAGATACCACCGTCGGCAGAACGGCCGTCAGCAGGAGCACGAACATCACAATCCCGGTATTGGGTGTCGACATCCAGTCCTTGGGGAAGCGCGCAAGGCTGACGGCCAGCCACGAGGCGACGATGGAGAGGACGACGATGCCGATCGTTGCGACCTTCAGTGAGCGAAGCGCCAGATGCGTTGGTTCTTTTGTGTCGGCCAACGACTTTCGCAACGACTTGGTGCGCAGATAGATCAGGAAGAAGTCGACGACGATGACGCACGCGGCCGCGGTTGTGATGGCCGCCACCAACCAGAATTCGGGTCTGCGCCCGAACATGAAGTGCAGGTAGTCGATCGAGGTCTCCGACAGGATGAGGGTCGTCGTCATCGCCGCGGCGAACGTCAGCCATCCGCCGAGGTCGGCGAGAAAGCTGTAGGAGCGGATGTCGTCGGAGTCCACTTGCGCCGTTTTGTTGACCGCGTGCACGGCCAGCATCCACCCGAGGCCGCCGAACAGGGCGGTCGTGCCTGCGGCGAGCATCCCGGTGGAAACCGCCCCCTGAGTCCACACGATCGCGCAGACCCCTGCTCGATCGTCACCGTCGGGCACCTGTGTTCCGGTCATCAGGCTGAACAGGAACGCATCCAGCATCAGTATCAGCACAGCCGATGAGAAGAGTGCCAGGGTGTGCACGCCCTCCCGGCTGTTGCGGTCGAACAGCAGGGCGATCGCGGTGATCAGGAATCCACCCAGCACACCGGCGAGCTGCGAGTTCGCTGATGCGGATGTGAGCACCGTCCAGTTATCGGACGTGCAGAACTCGTCCGGGTTCATCTGTGCGCCTAGTGACGCGCCGGACTAGGTCTGTTCCTGGCGGCGCTGCTCGGTCGGCGTCTCGTCGGCGGGTGCATCCGGGTGACGAACAGCTGCGAACACATCGGTGTCCGCGCGGTCGTCGTCGCCTGCTGAAGGGCCGCGGCGCTGGCGCGGCACCTCTTCGGCGTGACGGTCGACGACCCAGTGCCCGATCGCTACGCCAGCGATAGCGACGAGGAAGACCAGCAGCGCGGTGAACGCTGCGAAGGTGGTGAGCTCGTTGATAAGCCCGCCGACATAGAGGCCCTTATATACGAGCGAGATCAACCATGCGAGCGCGCCGCTGACGATCCCGGCGAACAGACCGGCCAGCAGCCAGGTCATTGCCAGGTCATCGCGGCGATCGGGATCGGGGTTCGCTCGCGCGTCGGACCGGCCGTCCAGGAACCCCCATACGAACACCACGATGGCGAAAAGGACGACGAGGGTGACGCTGATCAAACCCGCCTTGGTTTCCCAGACATTGATTGCAGTGCCCTGCACAAGTCGGATGAAGATCATCAGGGCCGCGAACACCAGTCCGCGCAGCAACCACTTACTCATGGGGCATCACCTTAGCGAGTAGCGTCAAGACCTGTGACTATATCCCAGCGTCGCGCCCGCCTTCGGCGGCGGCTGCAGTCCGAGGGACTCGACGCGATACTGGTAACACGCCTGGTCAACGTGCGTTACCTGTCCGGTTTCACCGGATCCAACGCCGCATTGTTGATACGTGCCGACGACGACACACCGGTGCTGGCGACCGACGGGCGCTACCGAACCCAGGCGGCTCAGCAGGTTCCCGACGCCGAAATCGTGATCGAACGCGCCTGCGGGCCGTTCCTGACGGGCCGGGCCGCGGCTGAGGGTGTCCGACGGCTCGGATTCGAGAGCCACGCCGTGACCGTCGAAGGGTTCGACTCGCTCGCAAAGGAAGCCTGCGATGTCGAACTGGTCCGAGCGGCGGGCATGGTCGAGGCGCTGCGGGAGGTCAAGGACGCCGGTGAGGTCGCGCTGCTGCGGCTGGCCTGCGAGGCGGCCGACGCCGCGCTGGTCGACCTGGTCGAACGCGATGGCCTCCGGCCGGGTCGGACCGAGCGCCAGGTGGGGCGCGAGCTGGAATCGTTGATGTTGGACCACGGCGCGGACGGAGTGTCGTTCGAGACCATCGTGGCGACGGGCGCCAACTCCGCGATTCCGCACCATCGGCCGACGGACGCCGTGCTTGCGGCGGGCGACTTCGTCAAGATCGACTTCGGCGCGCTGGTGTGCGGATATCACTCGGATATGACCCGCACCTTTGTGCTGGGACCCGCAGCGCAGTGGCAACTCGACCTCTACGAACTGGTCGCCGCCGCCCAGCGAGCGGGCCGGGAGGCCGTCGGCCCCGGGGTGGCGCTGTGCGATGTCGACGCGGCATCGCGGCAGGTGATCGCCGATGCTGGGTACGCCGAGAACTTCACCCACGGCCTCGGGCACGGCGTCGGTCTCGAGATCCACGAAGCGCCGGGTATCAACGCCACCGCCGCCGGTACACTGCTTGCTGGCTCTGCGGTGACTGTGGAGCCCGGTGTCTACTTGCCCGGTCGCGGCGGTGTCCGCATCGAGGACACGCTGGTCGTCGGCGAGAAAGCTTCCGACCTGCTTACCCAGTTCCCCAGGGAACTGGCCATTCTGACGTTGAGAGACTAGGAGTAGTACCGCTGTGGCATCGACCGCCGACTTCAAGAACGGGCTCGTGCTGAACATCGATGGCCAGCTGTGGACCATCACCGAGTTCCAACACGTCAAGCCCGGCAAAGGCCCCGCGTTCGTGCGCACCAAGCTGAAGAACGTGCTGTCGGGCAAGGTCGTCGACAAGACGTACAACGCCGGGGTGAAGGTGGAGACCGCGACGGTCGACCGTCGCGACACCACGTACCTGTACAAGGACGGCTCGGACTTCGTGTTCATGGACAGCGAGGACTACGAGCAGCACCATCTGTCGGAGGCCCTGGTCGGAGACGACGCGCGGTTTCTGCTGGAGAGCCTGCCCGTGCAGGTGGCGTTCCACAACGGCACGGCGCTCTATATCGAACTGCCGGTGACCGTCGAGATGGAGGTCACCCACACCGAACCCGGTCTGCAGGGCGACCGGTCCAGCGCGGGCACGAAGCCTGCGACGGTGCAGACCGGTGCGGAGATCCAGGTTCCGCTGTTCATCAACACCGGCGACAAGCTCAAGATCGACTCGCGCGACGGCAGCTATCTGGGCCGTGTGAATTGACCAGACCCAAGCCTGATCGGGGTCGACACCAGGCGCGTAAGCGCGCCGTCGACCTGCTGTTCGAGGCGGAGGCTCGCGGCATCACCCCCGCCGAAGCCGCCGAGGCGCGAGAGGCGTTGGCGCAGAAACAATCCGATGTGTCTGGGCTGAATCCGTACACGGTGACAGTCGCACAGGGCGTGACCCAGCACTCTGCGCACATCGACGATCTGATCTCTGCGCACCTGCAGGGTTGGACGCTGGACCGGCTGCCCGCCGTCGATCGCGCGATCCTGCGTGTTGCGGTCTGGGAACTGCTGCACGCAGACGACGTACCCGAACCGGTTGCCGTCGACGAAGCCGTGGAACTGGCCAAACACCTGTCCACCGACGAGTCGCCGGGATTCGTCAACGGCCTCCTTGGCCAGGTGATGCTGGTGACGCCGCAGATTCGCGCCGCATCCGCAGCGATCCGAGGCGACACTTAGGCTTGTCAGTCATTCTTCATGTCGCGCAGGCTGTCCGAGGAGTCGTGGGGAGAGGCGCTGGCGCAGGAAGTGGTGCTGACCGACGGCAGGCGGTTGGTGATGTGGCGCGCCGACGACGACATGTCGACGGGCGAAGAGAGTCAGCGTCAGGTGCTCAATGCGTCGGTGCGGACGATACTGCTGTCGACGATCACCGACCACATCCTGACGACGGAGTTCGATGTCCTGGGCGATGGCACCCGAAGGCTTTCGGAGGTCCGGCTGCGGATGTACACCCAACTCATCACGCGAAGCCACGAAAAGTCGGCCACCGACACCGATTACTTCTGTGAGTCGTTCCGCTTCGACAAGTCGGTAGACAACGGCGGGCTGGCCCAGATGGAGCGGCTGCTCCAGTTCGGCAGGGTGCTGTCGCGCTGCATGTAGCTCAGGCCGTCGAGTAGTCCGGCAGGTCAATCGAATCCGCGACCTTGAACCAGATCCGCGACGCGACCGGACGGAACGGCCATCGCTGCATCCACTTCATCACCCCGATGTTCATCGCGATGTCGGACGCCGAGTTGGGTGCGTAACGGTCGACGCGGTTCGGGATGTCCTGGCACTTGTCGACGTAGGGACGCATCCTGGTCTGGTAACGCCGCATGGCGTCTTGGATCCCTTGAGCGTCAAAGGAATCCGCGGGACCGAGTTCGCCGGCCAAGAGATACGCGCCAACGAGCGCCAGACTGGTTCCCATACCGCTGAGCGGTGACGCGCAATACCCGGCATCTCCGACGAGCGTGACCCGCCCCGACGACCAGGACGGCATCTTCACCTGGAGGAATGAGTCGAAGTAGAAGTCGTCGGCTTCCTTGGCTGCGGCGAGCAGGTCATCGCAGTGCCAGCCGGCGCCCGCGAACCGGTCCACGAGTATCTGACGCTGCCCGTCGAGGTCGTGGCGGTCATAGCTAATCGGCTCCGATGCAAATGCCAAGCCCGCTTTGGCCATTGCGCGGTCATGGGTGGGCCGCATCGAGGCATTGAGACCACCCGGCGCGAGATACATGAGGTACCAGCCGTCCAGGCCGACGTGGTCTTGAGCCGTGAACCATGCGTTGTAGCCGCCGAGTGGCTTGACGAACTCGTCCTCGGGCCCGAACACCAGGCCGCGGACAGCTGAATGGGGGCCGTCGGCGCCGACGACGAGGTCGGCACGAACATTCGTGCCGTCCGCCAGCGTGACGTCGACACCGTTCTCGTCCTGAACCAGCGCCGAAATCCTTGTGTTGAAGCGGTATTCGACGGAGTCCTTGGTGGCCTGATACAGCACGTCGACGAGATCTCCGCGGAGGATCTCCAACTTCGAGACCAGCCCATTGCCGTCGAACGCGGTGACTGGCATCTCGGCGCGCCGGTGGCCGTCGGCCGCCACCCAGGCCACACCGTGCTGCTCGAGGGCGTGCTCGCGCATCTGCGGCATCAGCCCCATGCGTTCGACGACGTCGCCGCCTGCGCCGCGCAGGTCGACGGTCTGGCCGCCTGGACGGATGCCCGGCGCGACCTCGACGACGATCACGCGGTAGCCGTTCTTGGTGAGCCAGAGGGCGAGGGAAGGTCCGGCGATGCCTGCGCCGCTGATCAGAACGGTCGGTTGTGCCACGTAGACCACATTAGATGCGCCACCTGGGAGCGCAGGTCGCGCAGTGATACGTGGCGAACCAGCAACAAAAGTGAAGTAGCGGACTACTTACGCCCTCTTCGTTAGCGCAAGTAAAGCTCGGTTTGCGGAATTTCCCAACGATTGGAGGGGTCCACTATGTATCAGGGAATTCGCCCCCTAGTAACCACCGGTGTAGCGCTCGTCGGGGCCAGCGTCATCGCTGTGTCTCCACTGACGGTGCCTCCGTCGGCAACAACCATTAGAGCGCCACTGCCCGCGGCCCAACCGGTCGTCGAGATGTCCGACGTTCAGTTGGCAGGCCTGGTCCAGGAATTGACGAACTTCGTCAACGCGGTGGTCAATGTTCCCGGTTCGACTGTCGAGAACTATGAAACCGCGCTCGAGACGCTCCAGGGTTACCTCGACAATGCCGGTACGCCTCGCCAGGTCATTGGTGCCCTCGGATTGGGTTTCGGCCGACTCTATGACGCACCAATCGACGCTGTACTCGACCCGTTGGTGGTGAACGTGCCTCAAAACGAAGGCGATTGGGACTTCGTCGACGCGGCGTTGCTGACCATCAGGGATCTTGCGGATGATCCGCTGTCCATTGCCACGATTCCGGCGACCTTCTTGTTCGCGTACGGCTTGGGGTACTCCCCTGCGCAGGCGGCGACGATCACAGCCGCGACCTACCTGTTGAAGCCCCTCTCGTTATCTCGTCCGCTGCTGATCGCGTTGGCGAACTCGTTGCCATCTCCCTTCGGCGGCGACGTGAACTCGCTAGATCCCGCGGATCAGGGCTGGATCTACCGCTACTTCATGCAGACAACTGTGGCAGTCCAAACATTCATTCAAGAACTCGTCGGCCAACCAGAACAGATGGTCGCAAAGCAAGGCGGCACAGGCCTGGCGAAGGAAGTCGTGCCGGTGGACACGTGGCCGCCGAATGCGGACACGGTCGTCCGCACCGTGCGGGACGTAGGCGCGGAGCTTCGGGAAGTTCCCGGCGAGATTCTCGGCGAAGTCGCTGAAAACGTGCGAGTTGTCAGCCAGTACCTCAAACAAGGGCGTCCACTTGACGCGGTGCGCTACCTGGCCGCTCATTCACTTGATCTTCCGATGCGATGGGCTGAGATACCGCTGGAGCTCAGCTCGACGATCCTGCCGCCGCGAGTCGATCGGATCGTCGGCCACGTCGTCGGGCGAACAGTCGGCGTCGCTCACGACATTGCGGGCGAGATCGAACCGGATCCGCTGACCACCCCCGGCATCCAGCACAAGCAGATCACGCCGTCGGGAATCAATGCGCCGCAGGGTAATCCGGGTAACTTCGTGAAGCTTTCGCTGCCGAACACCCAGAAGGTGGACGACATCACCAACGTCGTCCTGAACAACGGCACGGATCCGGTCACCGGTAATCAGGTGACGAAGACCGACAGCAACCGACCCAAGGTCGGCAGCAATGTCAGGGCCGCAGTGAAGGAAGTCCGCAAGGAGATCCGCTCGACAATCAAGGAAGTCCGACAGGGCGTCCGCGACGTCGTGAAGGCAGTCACCGGGCTCGGCAAGAAGAAGGAAGTCAAGGCCGAGTCGAAGGAAAGCCCGCCGCCGAAGGCAGGCGAGTAACAACAAGCCCCAATGGGCCTCCCAACCACCCCGGGGGCCCATTGGTCTTGTTTCGGCCTAGATGTTCAGCGCCTGATACGTGCGCCGCACGAACTTCGGTTGCACGCCTTGCAGTTTCGCCAGCGATGTATTGCCGGCCACCGCGGCTGCCGAGTCACCCGACATGTCCGGGTGGTTCTGAATGAGGTACAGCAGGATCAGATCCGCCGATGGATCGGCTTGCCACCAGGTCCCGTACGCACCTGGCCACGTGAACGTTCCCTTGCCGCCTGGCCCGAACAACTGCCGCGACTTCGCGGGGTCGGTGACGACGGAAAGGTTCAAGCCGAAGCCGCGACCGATCCAGTACGGCATCCCGAGAAAGGGGTGCTGTCGCTGCTGATCGGTCAGCCGATCGGTTCTCATCAACCGTGCGGATTCCTCGGACAGCACGCGCTTTCCGTCCAGCGTTCCGAAGCCGAGAAGCATCCGCACGAAACGCAGATAGTCGTCGACCGTCGACCACAGGCCCGCGCCGCCGCTACACAGCGGCGGATCTTTGATGGGCGCGGGGCCCATCGAGTCGTGCCGAAGCTTGTCACCGTCGAGCTGGTACATCGTCGCCGCGCGCTGTCGTCCGGTCGGGCCGACGCTGAATCCGGTGTCGGGCATGCCGACCGGTTCGAGGATGCGCTCTCGCAACACGGCTGCGAGCGGCTTGCCCTCCATCCTCGACAGCGCGATGCCGAGCACATCGGTCGAGACGCTGTAGGTCAGCCGGGCACCCGGTTGATGCGCCAGCGGAAGCTTGGCCAAATCCGCCAGCCAGCCGTCCTGATCCTGTCGGTGCGACATCTTCCCGTACGCGCGGGCCAGCGGCCCGAGTACCGAGAACACGTACGCGAACCCGCTGCGGTGGGTCATCAGATCATCGATGGTGATCGGCCGCTCGGCGGGCACGGTGTCGTCCAGCGAGCCGCGGACGTCGGTCATCACCCGAAGCCCTGACAACTCGGGCAGCCACGTCGTCACCGGATCTGTCAGTGCCAGCCGGCCCTCGTCGACCAGCGTCATGGCCGCAGCGACGGTGACGGGTTTGGTCATCGAGGCGATGCGGAACATGGTGTCGCGTTGCATGGGCAGCCGGGCTTCGACGTCGCGGTAGCCGAGTTCGTTGACCTGCACGACCTCGCCGCCCTGCCACACCAGCGTGACCGCACCGGACAACAGGCCCGCGTCAATCGCCTCGTTTATGGACGCCCGGTTGCCTTCGAGATTCATCGGCGCAAGGTTACTGCGGGCGGTCGGTGTCGCTGACGGCCGCTTCTGGAACTGGTGCTAAGCTCCCCGCAGTTCGACGTCCTTTAACGATCCGTCCAGAGAGGCGGAGAAGGAGGTCAGGGGCTCTTGGGCGCCACCGACTCTTCAGACACCGACCGGGAATTGATGACCGCGGCGGACGTCGGTCGGACCATTTCCCGCATCGCCCACGAAATCATCGAGAAGACCGCACTCGACGGTCCCGATGCGCCCCGAGTCATCCTGCTCGGCATCCCCACCCGCGGCGTCGCGCTGGCCGCGCGGATCGCCCAGAAGATCGGCGAGTTCGCGGGCATCAGCGTCCCGCATGGCGCTCTCGACATCACGCTCTACCGCGACGACCTCAACACCAAGCCGCCGCGGCCCCTTGAAGAAACCACGATCCCCGACGAAGGCATCGACGGCACCGTGGTCGTCCTGGTCGACGACGTGCTGTATTCGGGTCGCACCGTCCGTGCTGCGCTCGACGCGCTTCGTGACATCGGGCGGCCGCGCGCAGTACAGCTGGCGGTGTTCGTCGATCGCGGCCACCGCGAGTTCCCGCTGCGGGCCGACTATGTCGGCAAGAACGTGCCGACATCGCGCACCGACAACGTGAAGGTGCGCCTGACCGAGCACGACGGCCACGACGGCGTGGCGGTCGCATCGCATGGAGGTCCCGTTCGATGAGCCCACGACATCTGCTCTCGGCGGCCGATCTGACGCGCGAGGATGCGACCGCGATCCTCGACGACGCCGACCGGTTTGCCGAATCGCTGCTGGGCCGCGAGGTGAAGAAGCTCCCGACGCTGCGCGGACGCACGATAATCACGATGTTCTATGAGAACTCCACCCGCACCAGGGTGTCGTTCGAGGTGGCGGGGAAGTGGATGAGCGGCGACGTCATCAACGTCAGCGCGTCCGGCTCGTCGGTGTCCAAGGGCGAGTCGTTGCGCGACACCGCGCTGACATTGCGGGCGGCGGGCGCCGACGCGCTGATCATCCGGCACTCGGCATCGGGCGCGGCCCAACAGCTCGCCGAGTGGACGGCCACCGAAGACGGTGGCGGCCCATCGGTGATCAACGCAGGCGACGGCACCCACGAACATCCGACCCAGGCACTTCTCGACGCGTTGACCATCAGGCAGCGTCTCGGCGAGATCGAAGGCAAGCGGGTGGTCATCGTCGGCGACGTGCTGCACAGCCGGGTGGCGCGGTCCAACGTCCTGCTGCTGCACACGCTGGGTGCCGAGGTGGTCCTTGTGGCGCCGCCGACATTGCTTCCCTTCGGAGTGTCCGGTTGGCCGGTGACCGTGTCGCATGACCTCGACGCCGAGTTGCCCGTCGCCGACGCCGTGCTGATGCTGCGGGTCCAGGCCGAGCGGATGACCGGCGGCTTCTTCCCGTCGGCCCGCGAGTACTCCGTGCGTTATGGATTGTCGGAGAAGCGTCAGGCGCTGTTGCCCGGCAATGCGGTGGTGCTGCATCCCGGACCCATGCTGCGAGGCATGGAGATCTCCTCGTCCGTCGCGGATTCGACGCAATCAGCTGTGCTGCAACAGGTTTCCAATGGTGTGCATATCAGGATGGCGGTGCTGTTCCACCTGCTGGTGGGTACGGGTATGGAGGCGGTCAGCGCATGAATCCAGTTCTCATTCGTGGGGTGCAGCTCTACGGCGAGGGAGACCGGGTCGATGTGCTCGTCGACGACGGCCAGATCGCCGACATCGGGGCGGACCTGTCCATCCCGGACGATGCCGACGCCGTCGACGCCACTGGCCAGGTCCTGCTGCCGGGCTTCGTCGACCTGCACACCCACCTGCGCGAACCCGGCCGTGAATACGCCGAAGACATCGAAACCGGTTCGGCCGCAGCAGCTCTGGGCGGATACACCGCGGTGTTCGCGATGGCCAACACCAACCCCGTCGCCGACAGCCCCGTCGTGACCGACCACGTCTGGCACCGCGGACAGCAGGTCGGCCTTGTGGACGTCCACCCGGTCGGTGCGGTGACGATGGGACTGGCCGGAACCCAGCTGACCGAGATGGGGATGATGGCCGCGGGCGCGGCCCAGGTCCGGATGTTCTCCGACGACGGCATCTGCGTGCACGACCCGTTGGTGATGCGGCGCGCCCTCGAGTACGCCACCGGTCTCGGTGTGCTGATCGCCCAGCACGCCGAGGAGCCTCGGCTGACCGTCGGTGCCGTCGCACACGAAGGGCCCAACGCGGCCCGTCTCGGTCTGGCCGGCTGGCCGCGCGCGGCCGAGGAGTCGATCGTCGCGCGTGACGCGCTGCTTGCCCGCGACGCCGGGGCCAGGGTGCACATCTGCCACGCCTCGACAGCGGGCACGGTCGAGATCATCAGGTGGGCGAAGGAACAGGGGATTTCGATCACCGCCGAGGTGACGCCGCATCATCTGCTGCTCGATGACGACAGGCTCGCCACCTACGACGGGCGCAACCGCGTCACCCCGCCGCTGCGCGAATCCAGCGACGCCGAGGCGCTGCGCCAGGCACTCGTCGACGGCGTCATCGACTGCGTCGCCACCGATCACGCCCCGCACGCCGAGCACGAGAAGATGTGCGAGTTCGCCAACGCCAGGCCGGGGATGCTTGGCCTGGAGACAGCGCTTTCGGTGGTCGTCGAGACGATGGTGCGCCCCGGGCTGTTCACCTGGCGCGACGTCGCGCGGGTGATGAGCGAGAACCCCGCCCGCATCGTCGGTCTTCCCGACCAGGGCAGGCCGCTCGAGGTCGGAGAGCCCGCCAACCTCACCGTCGTCGACCCCGACGCGACATGGACCGTGACAGGCGCCGAGCTGGCCAGCAGGTCGGACAACACGCCGTTCGAATCGATGACCTTGCCCGGCGCTGTGACGTTGACCCTGTTACGTGGCAAGGTCACCGCGAGAGACGGAAAATCGCCCGCATGAACACCGGCACGCTCGTCACGTCGCTGATAGTCGCCGCCGTCCTCGCGGTGGCGCTGGGACTGGCGGTCCAGGCGATTCTGCGGGGCTGGCGGCACCGCGCCCAGCGGCAGGCGGAGTTGATCGGGACACTTCCCCCGATGCCCGACACCGTCGGACCGGCGATCGTGCCTGCCACCAAGGGCCTCTACGTCGGCAGCACGCTGGCGCCGAGTTGGCAGGATCGCATCGCCGTCGGCGACCTCGGCTACCGCACCAAAGCGGTGCTGACCCGCTACCCCGAGGGCATCATGCTGCAGCGCACAGGGGCCCAGCCGATCTGGATCCCCGACGAGTCGATCAGCGCGATCCGCACCGAACGAGGAATCGCGGGCAAAGCCATGACCCACCAGGGCATCCTTGCCATCAGGTGGCGGCTACCGTCGGGCACGGAGATCGATACCGGATTCCGTGGCAACGACCGTGCGGAGTACGCCCAGTGGCTGGGGGAGGAGGCGGCGTGAGCGGCAAAGCACAGCTGGTCCTCGACGACGGCCGGATCTTCACCGGTACGCCATTCGGGGCAGTCGGCGAGACGCTGGGCGAAGCGGTGTTCTCCACCGGCATGTCGGGCTACCAGGAGACGCTGACCGACCCGAGCTATCACCGCCAGATCGTGATCGCCACCGCGCCGCAGATCGGCAACACCGGCTGGAACCACGAGGACGCGGAGAGCCGCGGTGACAAGATCTGGGTCGCCGGATACGCGGTCCGCGACCCGTCGCCCAGGGCCTCCAACTGGCGGGCGACGGGAACGCTCGAGGACGAACTCGTCCGGCAGGGTGTCGTCGGGATCGCAGGCATCGACACCCGTGCCGTGGTGCGCCACCTGCGCAGCCTCGGCTCGATGAAGGCCGGGGTGTTCAGCGGAGCCGCGCTGGCGGAACCCGACGAGCTTTTGGACAGGGTCCGCAGCCAGCCTTCGATGCTCGGCGCCGATCTCGCGGGCCAGGTCAGTACCGACGACAGCTACGTCGTCGAAACCGATACGCCGCACCGGTTCACGGTCGCCGCGATCGACTTGGGCATCAAGACCAATACGCCGCGCAACTTCGCCAGGCGCGGCATCCGTAGCCAGGTGCTGCCGTCGTCGGTGACCTTCGACCTGATCGCCGACCTCAAACCCGACGGGGTCTTCCTGTCCAACGGGCCGGGAGACCCCGCGACCGCCGATCACATCGTCGGCGTCACCCGCGACGTGCTCGCCGCGGGAATCCCGTTGTTCGGCATCTGCTTCGGCAACCAGATCCTCGGCCGCGCGCTCGGCCGCTCGACCTACAAGATGGTATTCGGCCACCGCGGCATCAACGTGCCCGTCATCGACCACGTCACCAAGCGGGTGGCCATCACCGCGCAGAACCACGGCTTCGCGCTCGAAGGCGAAGCGGGCGAGCGCTTCGATACCCCGTTCGGAGTCGCAGAGGTGAGCCACACCTGCGCCAACGACGGCGTCGTGGAAGGAATCAAACTCGTTGACGGACGCGCCTTCTCGGTGCAGTACCACCCGGAGGCGGCGGCGGGTCCGCGGGACGCCGAGTATCTCTTCGACCAGTTCGTGGACCTGATGGCGGGGGAACGCTAGATGCCGAAGCGGTCTGACCTCAACCACGTGCTTGTCATCGGATCGGGTCCGATCATCATCGGCCAGGCATGCGAGTTCGACTACTCGGGCACCCAGGCGTGCCGGGTGCTCCGTGCAGAAGGGCTGCAGGTCAGCCTGGTCAACTCCAACCCGGCGACGATCATGACCGACCCGGAGTTCGCCGACAACACCTACGTCGAACCGATCACCCCGGCGTTCGTCGAGCGGGTCATCGCGCAGCAGGCCGAGCGCGGCAACAAGATCGACGCGGTGCTGGCGACGCTCGGCGGGCAGACCGCGCTGAACACGGCGGTGGCGCTTTACGAGAATGGTGCGCTCGAGCGCTGGGGGGTCGAGATGATCGGCGCCGACTTCGACGCTATCCAGCGCGGCGAGGATCGGCAGCGGTTCAAGGACATCGTCGCAAAGGTCGGCGGCGAATCAGCCCGCTCGCGTGTGTGTTTCACGATGGACGAGGTGCGCGAGACCGTCGAGGAGCTGGGTTTGCCGGTCGTGGTGCGGCCGTCGTTCACCATGGGCGGACTGGGCTCGGGCATGGCGTACTCCGCCGAAGACGTCGACAGGATGGCAGGCGACGGGCTCGCCGCATCCCCGTCGGCCAACGTGCTGATCGAGGAATCCATCTACGGGTGGAAGGAATTCGAGCTCGAACTGATGCGCGACCACCACGACAACGTCGTCGTGGTCTGCTCGATCGAGAACTTCGACCCGATGGGCGTGCACACCGGCGATTCCGTCACCGTCGCACCGGCGATGACGCTGACCGACCGCGAATACCAGACGATGCGTGACCTCGGCATCGCGATCCTGCGCGAGGTCGGCGTCGACACCGGCGGCTGCAACATCCAGTTCGCCATCGACCCCGCCGACGGCAGGCTCGTCGTCATCGAGATGAACCCGCGCGTGTCGCGGTCCTCGGCGCTGGCGTCCAAGGCCACCGGCTTCCCGATCGCCAAGATCGCAGCCAAGCTCGCGATCGGCTACACGCTCGACGAGATCATCAACGACATCACTAAAGAAACCCCCGCCTGCTTCGAGCCGACGCTCGACTACGTCGTCGTCAAGGCGCCACGGTTCGCATTCGAGAAGTTTCCCGGCGCCGACCCCACCCTGACCACCACGATGAAGTCCGTCGGCGAGGCGATGTCGTTGGGCCGCAACTTCATCGAGGCGCTCGGAAAGGTGATGCGATCGCTCGAGACGAGCCGCACCGGATTCTGGACCGGTCCGGACAACGAGGGAAGCGCGCAAGAAGTGCTCGAGCGGCTGCACACACCGACCGACGGCAGGCTCTACGACATCGAGCTCGCATTGCGGCTCGGGGCGTCGGTTGAGGAGGTGGCGGCCGCCTCCGGTGTCGACCCGTGGTTCGTCGAGCAGATCAACGGACTGGTGGCGCTGCGCACCGAACTGCTCGACGCTCCCGTGCTCGACGAAGAGCTGCTGCGGCGCAGCAAGCACAGCGGTCTCTCCGACCGCCAGATCGCAGCTCTTCGGCCCGAGCTGGCAGGCGAGGTCGGTGTCCGCGCGCTGCGCCGGCGCCTCGGTATCCACCCGGTGTACAAGACCGTCGACACCTGCGCGGCCGAGTTCGAGGCCAAGACCCCGTACCACTACAGCAGTTACGAGCTGGACCCCGCCGCAGAGACCGAGGTGGCGCCGCAGACCGAGAAGCCCAAGGTGCTCATCCTCGGCTCGGGCCCGAACCGCATCGGGCAGGGCATCGAGTTCGACTACAGCTGCGTACACGCCGCGACCACGCTTTCGGACGCCGGCTTCGAGACCGTGATGATCAACTGCAACCCCGAGACGGTGTCGACCGACTACGACACCGCTGACCGGTTGTACTTCGAACCGCTGACATTCGAGGACGTTCTCGAGGTCTTCTACGCCGAATCCGCCTCCGGCGCAGGCGGTCCCGGCGTTGTTGGCGCGATCGTGCAACTCGGGGGACAGACGCCGCTCGGCCTCGCCGAGAAGTTGGAGAAGGCAGGCGTTCCGATCGTCGGCACCAGCCCGAAGGCCATCGACCTCGCAGAGGACCGCGGCGCGTTCGGCGAGGTGCTCAACACCGCGGGACTGCCCGCACCCCGGTTCGGCACCGCCACCAGCTTCGAGCAGGCCCGCCGCATCGCCGCCGACATCGGCTACCCCGTGCTCGTGCGACCGTCCTATGTGCTCGGCGGCCGCGGCATGGAGATCGTTTACGACGAGGACACCCTGCAGGGCTACATCACCCGTGCCACCGAACTCTCACCCGAGCACCCTGTGCTCGTCGACCGGTTCCTCGAGGACGCCATCGAGATCGACGTCGATGCGCTCTGCGACGGAACCGAGGTGTACATCGGCGGGGTCATGGAACACATCGAGGAGGCCGGCATCCATTCCGGCGACTCGGCGTGCGCGCTACCGCCGGTGACATTGGGCCGCAGCGACATCGCGTCGGTCCGCAAGGCAACCGAGGCGATCGCCCACGGCATCGGTGTCGTCGGCCTGCTCAATGTGCAGTACGCGCTGAAGGATGACGTGCTGTACGTGCTGGAAGCCAACCCGCGAGCCAGCCGAACCGTGCCGTTCGTGTCCAAGGCCACCGCGATACCGCTGGCCAAGGCCTGCGCCAGGATCATGCTCGGCGCCAGCATCGCCCAACTCCGCGAAGAAGGTGTGCTGGCGGCCACCGGGGACGGCGGGACGACGCCGCGCAACGCCCCGGTAGCGGTGAAGGAGGCGGTGCTGCCCTTCCACCGCTTCCGCAAGGCCGACGGCTCCAACATCGACTCGCTGCTCGGCCCCGAGATGAAATCGACGGGCGAAGTGATGGGTATCGACAACAACTTCGGCAGCGCCTTCGCGAAGAGTCAGACCGCCGCCTACGGTTCGCTGCCAACGGAGGGCACGGTGTTCGTTTCCGTGGCCAACCGGGACAAGCGCTCGCTGGTGTTCCCCGTCAAGAGGCTGGCGGACCTCGGTTTCCGCGTGCTCGCCACGGGAGGAACCGCGGAGATGCTGCGGCGCAACGGAATTCCCTGTGATGAGGTTCGGAAGCACTTCGAACCTCCCGGTGAGGGTAGGCCCGCAGTGTCGGCGGTCGACGCCATCAAGGCGGGCGACGTCGACATGGTGATCAACACCCCCTACGGCAACTCCGGCCCCCGCATCGACGGCTACGAGATTCGTTCTGCTGCGGTGGCGATGAACATCCCCTGCGTGACAACGGTGCAGGGCGCATCGGCGGCGGTACAGGGCATCGAGGCGGGAATCCGCGGCGACATCGACGTGAAGTCGCTGCAGGAGCTGCACAGCGCATTGGGTCCGGCTTGACGACTTCCGCTCCTGCATTCGGTCGGCGGCTCGCCGATGCGATGTCGGGGCGCGGTCCACTGTGTCCTGGCATCGATCCCCATCCGGAGCTATTGGCGGCGTGGGGCCTGACGGCAGACGCCGACGGACTGCGCAGGTTCTGCGACACCTGCGTCGAGGTGTTCGCCGACTTCGCGGTGGTCAAACCGCAGGTGGCTTTCTTCGAGGCCTACGGTGCCGCAGGCTTCTCGGCGCTGGAGGACACCATCGCGGCGCTGCGCAGCGTCGGCGTGCTGGTACTCGCTGACGCCAAGCGCGGCGACATCGGCTCGACGATGGCCGCATACGCCGAGGCATGGTGCGGTGACTCCCCGCTCACCGCCGACGCCGTCACCGCATCGCCGTACCTCGGATTCGGTTCGCTCCGGCCGCTCCTTGACCTCGCCGCGGCGCGCGGCCGCGGGGTGTTCGTCCTCGCCGCCACGTCGAACCCCGAGGGCGAGGGTGTGCAGGGAGCCGTCATGGACGGCCGCACCGTCGCGCAGTCGATCGTCGACGCGGCGGCGGCAGCCAACTCTGCATCGCCAGAACCGGGTTCGGTCGGCGTCGTCGTCGGAGCAACGCTCTCATCGCCGCCCGATGTGAGCGCGCTGGCCGGTCCCGTGCTGGTGCCGGGGGTCGGTGCACAGGGCGGACGGCCAGAAGAGCTGCGCGGCTTCGCAGGGGCGCGGCCCGGTCAGTTGCTGCCGGCGGTGTCGCGGGAAATCCTGCGCGCGGGACCCGACATCGCCGCACTGCGCGCTGCCGCCGAGAAGATGAGGGACGCGGTGGCGTATCTGTGCGGCTAGACCGTGAGGCGACTTCCGCTACGTGATCGAGACGTCCACCCCTTGGGACTTCTGCACGAACTGCGCCGCCGGGTCAGAGGAGTTGATGTTCACCGTCAGGTGCCCGGCGCCTGCCGCAGGCCCCCGCCCTTGCACCACGACGTCCGCCGTCGCCTTCGACGGAAGTTGCGGCGAGGTGCAGTGCACAGCGGACGTGCCGCCTGCGTTGTTGATGACGTCGCAGTTGAATCCGGCGGAGGGAATGACCTGACCGGTCTGCTTCAGCTGGCCGCTGTAGCTGACGTACAACTCGACAGGCGCGCCGGTGTCACCCGAATTGCTGAGGTTGACCGTGTAGGTTCCGGCCAAGCCGGCGGCCAGGGTCGTCGGGCCTTTGACTGCGACCCCCAGTCGGGCCACAGCGGGACCCGCAGGAGGGCCTGGTTGAGGTGCGGGAGCCGGTTGGGGTCCGGGAACTTGCGCCGGGGCGTCCGCCGGCGTGATGCACTTGAGGGGATAATTGGCGGTCCAGAACGTCGAGTTGGCGTTGCTCTGGTCGATGGTAACCCCGCGGAGCACGGAGCCGTCGTCAGCGATATCGCCCGTGTAGTGTCCGCTGCTGCCGCCGTTCCACCGAATGGTGAAGTCGATGCGGCGTCCCTTGATGCCGCCCTTGACATTTCCCTCCATCCGGTCGCCCGAGTTACCGTCGGCGGCGGCCGGTCCCGAGACTGATGTGCCCCTTGCGCTGAAGCCGACCCCGTAACCGTTGTCCTGACGGAGTGAGAAGCTGCCTGCAAATCCGTACTGGTCGCATGCGGCCTCTGCGGCCGGCGGGGCCACGAGGAATCCCGTTGCGCCGATCATCGTCGCCGCCCCGAAGATCAGCACTCTGTTGACTTTCGACGGGTATGACATCGGATCCTCTTTCGGTCGGCTCATCGTGTTCGACTCAGGTTTGAGCGTTCACCTGTCCGTGAAAGGGAATCGAACCCGCCGACCGCCGACGGTAGGGCGTATCGCCACGACTGCCTAGAGTGGTCGACCACTCTAATTTCTGTGGTGCACAAGTCCCGTCGCGGACCGAGTTGCGTGATCGATCCTTGCGGCTGCTTGATCAGCGTAAAGTCACGTCTCTCCGCGCTTCGCGGTCGGTCCCGTCAGGGAGAGGCGGCGATTGGTGCTGCAATGGCGATTCGTTGGTCGAACCAACGAGCGGGAGCGCGCGTCGGAGGTGTTTGACGGGCCCTCCCGCTACCAGGGAGTCGTCCTCGTCGGAGAAGCTGGAGTAGGCAAGACCGCGCTGGCCCGTTTCCTGGCAGATGCGCTCACGTCGCGTGGCCTCACTGAACGGTTCGTCCTTGGCACGCAAACAGGACGCGCCATCCCCTTGGCGGCATTCCTCCGCTGGATGCCGGTGATGGAAGCCCATGAGCCGGTGGTGTTGTTGGCGGCGGCGCATCGCGCGTTGGCGCGTGAAGAAGATCTGCTCATTGTCGTCGACGACGCACATTTACTGGATCCGTTGTCGGCGCTGTTGGTTCAACAAGTCGCGGCGGGTGGCACAGCGAAAATGATTGTCACCATTCGCTCCGGTGAGGCGATTCCCGATGCGATCACCGCGCTGTGGAAAGAGCATCACCTGATCCGCATCGATATCCAGCCGTATACGCGTGCACAAACAAGCGAGTTGGTCTGTGCCGTCCTCGGGGGTGTTGTCCGAGAGACCGTGATCGACCAGTTGCATCATCTCTCTGCCGGAATTGCTTTGGTGGTGCGCAGTCTGTTGACGGCCGCTGCAGAGCACGACAATTTGACCCAGGACGCCCGCGGTTGGCATCTGAAAGGCCCACTCCATGTGGGAGCGGACCTCAATGATTTGTTGGAGTCCGGTCTTCAAGTGCTTTCCGCTGACGAGTTCGAGGTCGTCGAAATAGTGGCTGCCGCAGAAGTGCTCGATTGGGAAGTACTGCGACAGTTGTGCGATCCGGACGCCATTGTTCGCGTGGAGCGGCGGGGAGCGATTCAGTTGGTCGCCGATGGATCGCACACGATCGCCCGGCTCGGTCATCCGGTGCTACGCGAAGTGGTCCGCAATCGCGGCGGCCTCGTGCGATCACGGCTAGTCAACACACTGCTCGCCCGACATCTATCGGATGCTCTGCAACGAGTCAGAAAGTCGGGGGCGTATGACATCGGGGCAGATGTGCGTTCGGAGATCCAGTTGGCGCAGTTGATGACACGCAGCGACATGGATCCGGATCTGCCTGTCCTCATCCGCGCTGCGGCAAACGCAGTGACTTTGTCGAATGTCGTTCTGGGAGAAGAGCTTGCACAATTTGCATTCGATCACGGTGGCGGCCTGATCGCGGCGATCGTCCTGGCGGAGGCACTGAGTTGGCAGGGACGCGGCGTCGAGGCGGAATCGCTGCTGGCCTCGTTTGATCCGGACGGCTCTGACGCAGTGGCGACGGTGCGCTGGGGCTGCACTCGTGCCGCCAACCTGTATTGGGCATGCGGGGACGTCGATGCGGCGCAGTCGGTGCTCACCACGCTTCGGAGCCGAGTCGGTCAGAGCGCCACGCTGGGTCTGGTGACCGCGATGGAGGTGTCGTTCGACTTCTTCGCCGGTCGGCTCGCCGAGACCATTGCAGTGGGTTCGGTGGTCTGCACGCAACCGGAGGTCGTCCCGTTGGCAACAGTGTGGGTCGCGTCGGTGACCGCAGGAGCTCTGGCTCTCAGTGGCCGGTTCGCGGATGTGCCGGTAGTCGCCCAGCAGGGACTGGGTGCTGCGAGGCGGTGTGAATCTGGACTGCAGCGGTTCACGATCGGCCTGGCCGAGGTACTGGCTCTTACTGCGGCTGGGGACTTCCCCGCGGCCGCGCAGGTGTGCGCTCGTTACCGCCACATGGCAGCAGGTGAAGCACAAGCCAATTCGATCGTGGACGTCATGGCCGGCCACGTCGACATCGGTCGTGGCGAGTTGACCGGCGCATGCGAAGAGTTGCGCGGCGCGCTGTCGGTGATGACCGAGGCGCTTCCGCAGGGTTGGGTGATGCTGGCGGCGGCCTGGCTCACCCAGGCCGAAGCCGGGCGAGGAGACGGCGCCGCCGCGGCCGCGGCGTTGGTCCAGGCCGAAGCGGCCAACGGCCGGCAGGTCGCCGTTTTCTGGCCGGAACTCGAGTTGGCGCGAGCATGGGAACGCGCTGCGGTCGGGGAAACGACGGCCGCCCGGACACATGCGGAACGGGCCGCTCGGCTGGCGCGGCACGCCGGCATGCTGCCGGTCGAGGCGTGTGCGCTCCACACCGCTGTGCGGTTCGGTGACCATTCCCAGTCCGCGCGACTTCACCAGCTCGCCGATTCATTGGATAGTCCGTTGTCCGCGGCGGCCGCCGCACACGCCCGTGGCCTGGCGGACCATGACGGTAACCGGCTAGACCGCTCCGGCGATCAGTTCGAGAAGTTGGGAGCGATGGCGATGGCCGCCGATGCCGCCGCCCACGCAGCGCGTGAACACTCTCGCGCTGGAAGTCGTGTCAAGGAGCTGGAGTCGGCCACGCATGCCCACTGGCGAGCCAGCCAATGCGACCTGATTACTCCGGCAACAGTCGCGATCGAACGGCCGCTACCGATTACCGATCGAGAGCGCGAAGTCGGCACACTCGTCGCGGCGGGGCTGTCGAATCGCGAAATCGGCGCTCGACTCAACGTTTCCGCGCGCACCGTGGAGGGACATCTATACCGCGTATTCACCAAACTCGGCATAACCGACCGCGATGACCTCACTCGTCTTTTGCGCGCTCATGCAAACAATTGAAACCAGCTGGGCAGTCGGTACGGCTTCGAAATCGGTTGTTGCTCATGAAGATCAAGGCGACCTACCGGGTCGACGTCTGACCGCCAGGACGGTCAGGGCGACTCCGACGAGGCCGACGAACCCCAGCAGGGCAAGGCCGGTCACGTCTCCGCGGTTGCGTTCGCGATAGATGACCTGCTGATAGGCGGTGTCTGCCGCGGCTGGCTCGAATATGTAGTCACCGTCGATCGATGCCGGCTCGATGAGGTTGTTGTTCCAGCGCGTGAGGAATGCGCCCTCGCCGACGAAGTCCGCGAGCGCGGGGGAGACCTCGCTGCCGTCGAGGCGTCCCGCGAACTCGAGAGTCGGCGTGTTACCTGCCGACGGAATCGACGTCGGATCCATCCGATGATCGGCAAGGACGAAGAGGTCGACGGTCTGCGGCGTGGTCGCCGAACGAGACAGACGCATGGGGTAGACGACCTCGTCGGAGGCGAACGACAATCTCAAGGGCTGAAGATCGCCGGTCAGTGACTCGGCCTGCGCAGCGGGCGCCAGTTTGACGGCGGCTATCTCCCACCGATCGGCGACATAGGGCGCCAGATTCGCATCGAGTCCATCGGGATGGGGAAACCCGTTGTCGGTCAGCCACTTCGTCAACGCGGCTGGATCCTGCGCGGCAAGCCGCGTCACATCGAAGGGCCCGATCCGCTGTCGGCCGAGTACGTCGACGCCTGCCCCCGGTGGGGGACCTGCCACTGCCCCCTCGGACGGGCCGCCCGCGGTCAGCCAGGTGAATGTCGGCCACCACGAGTCGTGGTACTCGACGCGCGGAGCGGTGAGCCTGCCGAGTTCGGTGAACGCCTCGGCCTCACCCAACGACACCATGGCGGCCGACGGCACCGGCATCACCCATGCGGCGCTGTCCGAGCTTCCGGTGACGCGCAACGACATCAGGATGTCCTCGCGCGCGCCGTCCCACGCGATCAGCGCGCGTTCGTCGACGACCGATGCGCCTTTCCGGTCGGGGATGTAGGCACCGCAACCGCAGGCCCACGCGGGCGCGGCGACGTTCGTGGCGAGCCAACCGACGAGCAGTGCGACGACCACGCCGATCCATCGGCACATGCGGAACACACCACGAAAGCTATGCCGAAACTGTGCCTACTACGCAATGTCGGAGGGCGCCGTCGTTGGCGTCAGCACATCGACGTAAACCCGCCCCGACACGCCCGAAACACCATGACCAGGCAAAATTTTCTTTTTTTGAACGTTCACAGACACGCCGAGCCACCGAAATGAACATCCCAAGAGCCGGTTTGTGCCCGAAAAAAGCCTGAAAATGCCCTATATGCAGGCAATTTGCCGCAAATCCCGCGAATCACAGTGTTCCCACCCGTTTCGGCACCCGGTGTCACCAGCAACGAACATCCTGGGCTTTCGGACCCAGAACCAGGGGGTGGGGTTAGCTTTCGTCAGGTTGCGTGGGTACGGTCGTCGCTGCTGGCTGGTGTTGTGACCAGTCAAGACAAAACAATGATGGTGATGAGACGGAGGAACCCGTGGCCCTTCCCCAGTTGACCGACGAACAGCGCGCGGCAGCGTTGGAGAAGGCTGCTGCCGCACGGCGACTACGTGCAGAGCTCAAGGATCGGCTCAAGCGCGGCGGCACCAACCTCAAGCAGGTGCTGAAGGATGCCGAGACCAACGAGGTCTTGGGCAAGATGAAGGTTTCCGCGCTCTTGGAGGCATTGCCCAAGGTCGGCAAGGTCAAGGCGCAGGAGATCATGACCGAGCTCGAGATCGCCCCCACCCGCCGTTTGCGCGGCCTGGGCGATCGTCAGCGCAAGGCTCTGCTGGAGAAGTTCGACTTCACCAGCGACTAGTGAGCACCCGGCCGGGGGGTCGGACAGCGACGAGCCCTGTTGTGGTGCTGTCCGGCCCCTCTGCCGTCGGGAAGTCGACTGTTGTCCGCTGCCTACGCGAGCGAATTCCCGATCTGCACTTCAGCGTTTCCGTGACCACCAGGGCACCCCGCCCCGGGGAGGTCGACGGTATCGACTACTCGTTCATATCTTCTGAGCGCTTCCAGCAGTTGATAGACGACGGCGCGCTTCTCGAGTGGGCCGAGATTCATGGCGGGCTGCACAGGTCAGGCACACCCGCAGAGCCAATTCGAGACGCCGTGTCGGCAGGCCATCCAGTGCTCATCGAAGTGGACCTGGCCGGCGCCGGAGCCGTCAAAGAATCAATGCCAGAGGCCATCACGGTGTTTCTCGCACCGCCCAGCTGGGAAGCGCTCGAGAGCAGGCTCACCGGCCGGGGCACCGAGACGCCCGAGGTGATGGAGCGCCGGCTGGCGACGGCACGAGCCGAACTCGCCGCCCAGAACGACTTCGACCGCATCGTCGTGAACAGTCAATTGGAGTCAGCGTGCGCTGAATTGGTATCCTTGCTGGTGGATCCCAGGTAAGCCAAGCGCCGAGCACGGCGTGACGCGGTCCGAAAGCCGCTCGAGCCTTTCACCTAAACGCCAGGAGAATTTTTTAGTGAGCACCCCGCACGCCGACGCGCCGTTGGCCGCCGTCGAGAACGTCGAATCGCGCCACAGCGGCTACGACACTCCGTTGGGCATCACCAACCCGCCCATCGATGAGCTGCTCGACCGCGCGTCGAGCAAGTACGCGCTGGTGATCTACGCCGCCAAGCGCGCACGCCAGATCAACGACTACTACAACCAGCTCGGTGACGGAATCCTCGAGTACGTCGGCCCGCTGGTCGAACCCGGCCTTCAGGAGAAGCCGCTGTCGATCGCCATGCGCGAAATCCACGGAGACCTGCTCGAGCACACCGAGGGCGGCGCCGAGGGCGGCGAGAACTAGGCGTTCCTGCCGTGGACCGCAAGCGGATCATCGTCGGAGTATCCGGAGGCATCGCCGCCTACAAGGCGTGCACGGTGGTCCGCCAGCTCACCGAGGCCGGCCACCACGTCCGGGTAGTCCCCACCGACTCCGCTCTGCGCTTCGTCGGCGCCGCGACCTTCGAGGCGCTGTCCGGTAACCCGGTGCACACCGGCGTCTGGAACGACGTCCACGAGGTTCCGCATGTCCGGATCGGGCAGGAAGCCGACCTCGTCGTCGTCGCGCCCGCCACCGCCGACCTGCTTGCCCGCGCTGTCGCGGGCCGGGCCGACGATCTGCTGACCGCGACCTTGCTCACCGCACGATGTCCTGTGCTGTTCGCACCCGCGATGCACACCGAGATGTGGTTTCATCCCGCGACCATCGACAACGTGGCGACGCTGCGCCGCAGGGGCGCCGTCGTCCTCGAACCCGCATCAGGACGCCTCACGGGCGCCGACAGCGGCGCCGGACGCCTGCCCGAGGCCGAAGAGATCACCACCCTCGCGCAGCTACTTCTCGACCGCGGCGACGCGCTGCCCAACGACCTCGCGGGCGTCAAGGTGCTCGTCTCGGCGGGCGGCACACGAGAGCCGCTCGACCCGGTGCGGTTCATCGGTAACCGGTCGTCGGGCAAGCAGGGTTATGCGATGGCCCGCGTCGCCGCGCAGCGCGGTGCTGACGTCACGCTGATCGCGGGCAACACCACGGGGCTCATCGATCCGGCGGGTGTCGAGGTTGTCCACATCGGGTCGGCCGCTCAGCTCAAGGACGCGGTGTCCAAGCACGCACCCGATGCACATGTGCTCGTGATGGCCGCCGCGGTCGCCGACTTCCGGCCCGTGCACTTCGAAACCAACAAGATCAAGAAGGGCGCGTCCGAGCCGACCGCGATCGAGCTCACCCGCACCGACGACGTACTGGCAGGGGCCGTGCGAGCACGTACGGACGGCCAGCTGCCCAATATGCGCGCGATCGTCGGGTTCGCCGCGGAGACGGGCGACGAGAACGGCGATGTGCTCTTCCATGCACGCGCGAAACTGACCCGCAAAGGCTGCGATCTGCTCGTCGTCAACGCCGTCGGCGAGAACCGTGCATTCGAGGTGGACAGCAACCAAGGCTGGCTGTTGGCGGCTGACGGAACCGAGGTCGCGCTCGAGCACGGTTCGAAAACTCTGATGGCCAGCCGTATCGTGGACGCGATCGTGGCCTTCCTGCACAACAGCGGCGGGTGACCGGACACACGCTCGGGTGCCACTGAGTCACCCTTATAATTTGACTATCTAACTTTCTTAACGAGAGCTGTAGCGAGAGGAATCAACCGTGAGCGAAGGTCGGCTGTTCACCAGTGAGTCGGTGACCGAAGGGCATCCCGACAAGATCTGCGATGCGATCAGCGACTCGGTGCTCGACGCACTGCTCGCCGACGATCCGAAGTCGCGGGTCGCGGTCGAGACCCTGGTCACCACCGGCCAGGTGCACGTCGTCGGTGAGGTCACCACGTCGGCGAAGGAGGCGTTCGCCGACATCACTAACACGGTGCGTGAGCGCATCCTCGAGATCGGCTACGACTCGTCTGACAAGGGCTTCGACGGCACCACCTGCGGCGTGAACATCGGCATCGGCGCGCAGTCGCCCGATATCGCGCAAGGTGTCGACACCGCCCACGAGACCCGCGTCGAGGGTGCGGGAGACCCGCTCGATCTGCAGGGTGCGGGCGATCAGGGGCTGATGTTCGGCTACGCCATCAAGGACACCCCCGAGCTGATGCCACTGCCCATCGCGCTGGCGCACCGGCTCTCGCGCAGGCTGACAGAGGTTCGCAAGAGCGGTGTCCTCGACTACCTGCGCCCGGACGGCAAGACCCAGGTCACCGTGCAATACGAAGGCAACACCCCGGTCCGGCTGGACACCGTCGTGCTGTCCACCCAGCATGCGGACGGCATCGACCTCGAGGCGACGCTCGGGCCGGATATCCGCGAGAAGGTCGTCAACACCGTTCTTGGCGACCTCGCACACGACTCCATGGACACGTCGGACTACCGGCTGCTGGTGAACCCGACCGGAAAGTTCGTGCTCGGCGGCCCGATGGGCGATGCAGGCCTGACCGGCCGCAAAATCATCGTCGACACGTATGGCGGCTGGGCGCGCCACGGCGGCGGGGCGTTCTCCGGCAAGGATCCGTCCAAGGTGGACCGTTCCGCGGCCTACGCGATGCGCTGGGTGGCAAAGAACGTGGTTGCAGCAGGGCTTGCGGAGCGGATCGAGGTCCAGGTGGCCTACGCGATCGGCAAAGCCGCCCCTGTCGGGCTGTTCGTCGAGACGTTCGGCACCGAGACGGTTGATCCCGACCGCATCGAGAAGGCCATCACGTCGGTGTTCGACCTGCGGCCCGGCGCGATCGTCAGGGATCTGGAGCTCCTGCGTCCGATCTATGCGCAGACGGCGGCGTACGGCCACTTCGGCCGCACCGACGTGGACCTGCCATGGGAGCAGCTCAACAAGGTCGACGAGCTGAAGGCAGCCGTTTAGCGGCTACCCGCACTCAGGCCGAGAACTCGTAATCGCTCATCGGATACCGGCGGCTGCGCCAGTACGCCTCCATGGTGGTGGCGGGCCGTAGCGGAACGTCGCCGTTTCGGTCGAAGTAGTAGCTGTTGGCCAGCGAGCAGCTGTCCTGCCAGAAGATCTGGCGGTGCCGCTTGCGCATCATCTCGGCGAAGTAGCGGTCGTTGGCCTCCTGCGTCACCTCGACGCGGGTGGCGTCGCGGCGCTGCGCGTGTTCGAGGCACCGGACGATGTGGTGGCTCTGCGATTCGATGAGCGCGAAGTAGGACGAGCCGACGTAACCGTACGGCCCGAATACGGTGAAGAAGTTCGGAAAGCCCGGAATGCTGACACCTTCGTAGGCCTGCAACCGATGGTCGGTCCAGTACTGGCTCAGCGTGTGGCCCTGCGGTCCGGTGACCAAATAGGTGAGCACGCCGTCGGGGTCCATCACCTTGAAACCCGTTGCCAGGATGAGCACTTCGGCATCGTGGACTTCGCCGTCGGCGGTCGCGACGCCGCCGCCGGTGATCTTCTCGATCGGCTCGGTGACCAGGCTGACGTTGTCGCGGTTGAACGTGGACAGGTATGTGTTGTGGAAGCCGGGGCGCTTACATCCCACCGCGTACCGCGGCGTCAGCTTGTCTCGGACGGCGGGATCCTCGACCTGCTTGCGGAGGTACGCCTTGCCAAGCTTGGGCGCGCGCTTCGCCATCGGGTTCACCGTGAAGTACTGCGCGGCAAGCGGAAACGTCAGCTCGACATACGCCTGGCTGAGCAGGCGCTGCACGACCTTGCCGCCGGGAAGGCGCATCGCGCGGCGCGCGAGGGGGGACAGCGGCAGGTCCGCCTTCGGGAAACACCAGATCGGCGTGCGCTGGAAAACGGTGAGCCGTTCGACGATCGGCGCGATCTCGGGGATCACCTGAACGGCGGACGCTCCCGTGCCGATGATGGCGACGCGCTTGCCGGTGAGGTCCGCAGTGTGGTCCCACCGAGCGGTGTGCATGGTCGTGCCCGCGAAGGAGTCGACGCCGTCGATGTCGGGCAGCTGCGGAGTCGTCAGCACTCCGCCCGCATTGACGAGGAACCGCGCCGTGACGGTGTCGCCGGAATCCGTCTGGATCGTCCAGAGGTCGGCGTCGTCGTCGAACACCGCGCTGAGCACCCTGGTGCTGAACCGGATCCTGGATCGCAGCCCGTACTCGTCGACGCAGTGCTCGGCGTAGGCCTTCAACTCGCGACCAGGGGCATAGGTGCGGGTCCACTCGGGGCTCTGCTCGAACGAGAACTGGTAGGAAAAGGACGGGATGTCAACGGCGACACCGGGATACGTGTTCCAATGCCATGTCCCGCCGCAGCCGTCCGCCGCTTCGATCAGCAGGTAGTCGCCCATACCCGCCTTGTCGAGCAGGATCGCGGTACCGATTCCCGAGAATCCGGCGCCGACGATGACGGTGTCGTGATCGGGCACTTTCTCCATATCGACCGCCCTCCTCTCGTCCGCACGCCCGTCCCGATACGCGTACGACTAGTTCTACCGGTTGATTATTGCGCTGAGGGTCGTGGCGTCGATCTCGGAGCGACCCTGACTGCAATGTTGACGGTTGAAGAGCCTGCTGAGGTGAGTCCAGTACCTTCAGCAAATGGCCTCAACCGATGCCGGGCACGCCGGCTTCTCGTCGGTAACCAACCAGCACCGGCTGACCCGTGGGCTGTGGCTGGCGGCGGTGCTGGTCGCGGCGGCCTACGGCGCCTTCCTGATCTCCACCGCGCTGAGGTTGCCGTCGGGAGTCGATCTCACGGGCCAGTTCTGGCTGCAGCCCGCGGTCAAGGCCACCCCCGCCGTGCTGCTGGCGGCCGCGGCAGTCACCCATCCCGTCGTCAGGGAGCGACGCTGGCTGGTCGGCGCGCTCGTGGGGTCGGCCGCGGGGGATTTCCTGTTGGCGATGCCGTGGTGGGAGCCGTCCTTCGTGCTCGGCCTCGGCGCCTTCCTTATCGCCCACCTGTGCTTCCTGACCGCGCTGATTCCGCTGTGTGCTCGTTCGACACCCCGGCTTGCCGCGGCCGGTGTGGTGGTGGCGGCCTGCGTCGCGCTGCTCGCGTGGTTCTGGCCGAGCCTGATCGCCGAGGGCATGGCCATCCCGGTGACCGTCTACATCGCGGTGCTCGGCGCGATGGTGTGCGCGGCGCTGCTGGCCCGGCTGCCGACCCCATGGACGGCGCTGGGCGCGGTGTGCTTCGCGGTGTCGGACGCCATGATCGGCATCAACGAGTTCGTCCTCGGCTCCGAGGCGCTTGCGGTGCCGATCTGGTGGGTCTATGCCTCGTCGCTGGTCCTGATCACGGCGGGCTTCTTTTTCGGCCGGACGTCCGATCCGTCTGCTAGACGATAGGCGTGAGCAAGACAGTGCGGACGCGAGGAGCATGAAGACTTCGGCGGAGCACGAGCCGATCGCCAGGGTGCTGCCGATGCTTTCGGTGCCGCACCTGGATCGCGAGTTCGACTACCTCGTGTCCGCTGAGCAGTCCGATGACGCACAACCCGGTGTCCGGGTGCGGGTGCGGTTCCACGGTCGCCTTGTCGACGCATTCATCCTCGAAAGACGCTCGGAGACAGACCATGTCGGCAAGCTCGGCTGGCTGGACCGGGTGGTGTCCCCTGAACGGGTGCTGACTCCCGATGTGCGCAGGCTTGTCGACGCCGTCGCGGCACGCTATGCGGGCACCCGCGCAGACGTGCTGCGGCTGGCGATCCCGCCGCGGCACGCGAACGTCGAAAAGGAGGCGCCCGCTGAGCCAGGACCGGTGAGCGTGGCGCCGGTCGACACCTCGCGGTGGGCCGAATACGGAAGCGGTGAGACATTTTTCGCTGCCATTCGGGACGGCCGTGCGGCACGGGCCGTCTGGCAGGCGTTGCCCGGTGAGCAGTGGGCCGATCGGCTCGCCGAGGTCGCGGCCGCCACCGTCGAATCCGGACGCGGGGTGCTGGCGATCATGCCAGACCAGCGTGATGTCGACGCACTGCACGAGGCCACTGTCCGGCTCGTAGACGAGAGTCGCGTAGTGGCACTGTCGGCAGGGCTCGGCCCCTCACAGCGCTACCGCCGGTGGTTGTCGGTGCTGCGGGGTGCGACGCGCGTCGTCATCGGAACACGCAGTGCCGTCTTCGCTCCGGTAGCCGACCTCGGACTGGTGCTGGTGTGGGACGACGGCGACGACACCCTTTCCGAACCGCGCGCGCCGTATCCGCACGCCCGCGAAGTGGCGATGCTGCGGTCACATCAATTGCGTTGTGCCGCAATGATCGGCGGATACTCCCGCACGGCCGAGGCGCAGGCGATGGTGCGTAGCCGGTGGGCGCACGACCTGGTGGCACCACGACCCGTCGTCCGGTCGAGGTCGCCGCGGGTCGTTGCGCTCGAGGACAGCGGATTCGCCCAGGAACGCGATCCGGCCGCCCACACCGCGCGGCTCCCGTCGGTGGCACTGCGAGCCGCGCGGACGGCGCTCGACGCGGGCCGACCCGTCCTGGTCCAGGTGCCGCGAAGGGGTTACGTCCCCGCGCTGGCCTGCGGGCGCTGCCGCACCATCGCCCGCTGCAGGCACTGCACGGGCCCGCTTTCGCTGCCAGATCGCGATGCCCCCGGTGCGGTCTGCCGGTGGTGCGGGCGCGAGCAAGGTGCGCTGCGCTGCGCGCGATGCGGATCCGACGCCGTACGCGCCGTCGTCGTCGGCGCCCGCCGCACCGCAGAGGAACTCGGCCGGGCATTCCCCGGCACCACCGTTGTCACCTCGGGAGGTGACCACATGGTCGCGACGGTTCCCGGCGACGCCGCCCTGGTCGTCGCCACCCCTGGGGCCGAACCCGTGGCCGTGGGAGGCTACGGCGCCGCCCTGCTCCTCGATGCGTGGGCACTGCTCGGCCGTCAGGACCTGCGCGCTGCAGAAGACGCGCTGCGCCGCTGGATGGCCGCCTCCACGTTGGTCCGAAGCCGCGAGGACGGAGGTGTGGTCGTCGCGGTGGCGGAGTCGACGGTTCCGACGGTGCAGGCGCTGATCCGCTGGGATCCGGTCGGGCACGCGCAAGCCGAACTCGGTGCGCGCGACGAGGTCGGTCTGCCGCCCGGGGTCCACATGGCCGCCGTCGACGGCGCGCCGGAAGCCGTGGACGCCCTGCTGGAAACGGCCGACCTGCCCGGCTCCGCGCAGCTTCTCGGACCCGTCGACCTCCCGTTGGGAGCCCGCAGGCCCCCAGGGGTCCCGGCTTCCGGCCCGGTCAATCGGATGCTGGTCCGTGTCCCACGTCGCGACGGGTTGGAGCTGGCGGCGGCGTTGCGGCGGGCCACCGGGGTGCTCAGCGCGAGGCACGATCAGCAGCCCGTTCGGGTGCAAATCGACCCGTTGCACATAGGGTAGGGCGAGAATCCGGCACCGGAGCTTGGCAGGAGGTGGCATGCGGCGGGTAATAGGGTGGTCGATTCTGTTGGCGCTCATCATGTTTGGGCTCCTGTGGCCGCTGGTGTTCAACGGCGGCTCCGAGGAGGCGCCGCCTGATGACCCGGTGGTCTTCAGCAATTTCAAGGCCGACTTCCGAGTCAACGCCGACGGCAGCCTCGATGCGGTGGAAACCATCACTGCCGAGTTCCCCGCCGGGCGGCACGGCCTGTTCCAGTACTGGGACACCGCCAACCAGAACAATCCCCGCATCCGGCAGGTGCCCGACATCACCTCGATCGAGATCGACGGGGTGTCGGCCCCCTACCGGATGCTGTGGGAGAGCGGTAAGCGATTCCGGGTGGCCAAGATCGGCGACCCCGACAACTACCTGCCGTTCGGCACGCACGTCTTCGAGATCCGCTACACGGTGCCCGGTGTGCTCGACCCAGGAGCCACCGGCGCCGACAAGGAATTCGCCGAATCGGTCGGTGACGAGGCACCCGCGCAGTCAGCGTTCTTCTGGAACGTCGTCGCGGGCTCGTGGAACAACCGGATGGAGCAGGTCGACATCACGGTGACGATGCCGAACGAGGTCACCGGTGCGCAGTGCTCGGTCGGCTTCGGGGTCGGGGCACCGTGTCGCGACCTGACGGTCTCGGGCAACACGGTCACGCTGTCGACGGCCTACCTCGGGGCCCGTACGCCGGTCACCGTGCGGGCGGGCGTCGACGTGGCGACTCCGTCACGTGAGGAACTCCTGTGGCCGTACTCGTGGGACCGCGTTCTCGGACAGTCGCTGAGCGGGATGGCGTGGATCCTGGCCCTCACGGCCGTGGGCGCGCTCGGCGGATACCTATTGCACCGCACCACCGTCGAGCCGTCGCCGGGGTTTCCGCTGCAGTACGCACCGCCCGCCGGGCTCGGACCTGTTCAGACGGAGTACATCCGGACCGAGTCGGTTCCCAAGAACGCCCTCACCGCGACGCTGTTCTACCTCGCCGAGCGCAAGATGATCTCGCTGCAGCAGATCAGCGACGAGCACTGGCGAATCCGTGGCCTGGCTGATAAGGCGCAGTGGGACGTCTTGGATCCGATCAGCCGCGTCGTCGGATCTGTACTCAAAGTCAATCGGCGGGGTTCGGAGTTCGAGGCCAAGAAGGCCGTGAAGTCCGGCGAGAGGCTCACCAAGGCCAAGACCGACATCGCCAAGGCGGTCCAGAAATGGGCTTTCGACGGCGGCCTGATGGTCAAGCACCGCAAAGAGCTATGGGTACGCGCGGCCAACGTGGTGGCACTGCTTGCGGCGGTGTGCTGCTTCTTCCTGTGGTTCGGCATCCCGATCACGGCGATCGCTCTGCCGTTTGTGGCGTTCTTCCTGGTCACCGCGCGGTCGTGGACCGACGGCGTCGGTTCCCGCCGCACCGCGGCAGGCCGCGAACTGTGGTCGCAGGCCGGCGGATTCCACCGCATGCTGGCCACCGATTCCGCCGAGTCGCGATTCGACTTCTCCGCCCGCAAAGACCTGTACACCACGTATGTGCCCTTCGCGGTGGCGGCCGGCGCCGCGGCGTTGTGGGCAAAGAAGTACGAGACGAGCTTGGGTTCGCCAGCACCGCAACCGGATTGGTACAACTCATCGTCGTCGACCTCAGCGGGGTGGGGATTGGCCAGCAGCTCCGGCGGCGGAAGCTTCGACAATTTCGACAGTTTCGAGTCCGCATTGTCGTCGTCGATCGGCGCCTACACCGCATCGCAGGCGACCTCGTCTTCGGGCGGCGGCAGCAGCAGCGGTGGCTTCAGCGGCGGTGGCGGCGGTGGCGGCGGCGGGGGCGGCGGCGGAGGAGGAGGCGGATCATGGTGAGGTTGCTGCTCATCATCGTGCTGATACTGGCGGTAGGTGTACTGGTCGGGTTCGTGCTCGGCTACAACAAGATTCGCAGCGCCGACGTCCGGGTGGCCGAAGCGCTCTCCGGTATCGACGTGGAGTTGACGCGCCGTGCGGCCCTGATCCCTAGCCTGGTGCACACCGTGCAGACCTTCGCCGCCCACGAGAGGGGCGTCCTCGAACACGTCACCGACGCAAGGACGGCGTTGACGTCGGCGACCTCGGGTAAGTCGGTCGCCAAGCGCAGCACGGCAGAGCAGGAGTTCGAGTCCGCGCTTGCGCCTGTGCTGGCGCTCGGTGCGAGCTATCCGCAGTTGAATTCGTCGAACAACTTTCTGAACCTGCAGGAGAACCTCGCCGATACCGAAGGCAAGCTGGCCTTCGCGCGTCAGTACTACAACGACTCGGCCGCCACGCTGAATCGCCTCCTCACCACCATCCCGTGGATGTTCGTCGCACCGCTGTCCGGTGTGGCCGAACGCGAGTACTACCAGACACCGCGGTAGGCATGCGGATCGTCTTCGCGGGTACTCCTGAGCCTGCCCTCCCGTCACTGCGTCGACTCATCGACTCGCCGCGCCACGACGTCATCGCGGTACTCACCCGACCCGATGCGGCTGCAGGGCGGCGGGGTAAGCCGTCGCCGTCGCCCGTTGCGCAACTGGCTCTCGAGCGCGGCCTCCCCGTGCTGCGGCCCGACCGGCCCAACTCCGACGAATTCGTCTCGGAGTTGGCGCAACTGGCGCCCGATTTGTGTGCGGTGGTGGCCTACGGGGCGCTGCTTCGTGACGGTCTTCTCGCCGTACCCACGCACGGCTGGATCAACCTGCACTTCTCGCTGTTGCCCGCATGGCGCGGTGCGGCACCGGTGCAGGCGGCGATCGCGGCAGGCGATGCCGTCACCGGCGCCACCACCTTCCAGATCGAACCCGCGCTGGACTCGGGACCTGTCTACGGTGTCGTGACAGAGACGATCCGACCGACGGACACCTCCGCGGATCTGCTTGACCGGCTGTCGGTTTCGGGTGCCGTGCTGTTGGAGAGCACTCTGGACGGTATCGCCGAAGGAAGGCTGTCGCCGGTACCGCAGCCACCGGATGGAATCACCGTCGCGCCGAAGGTCACGGTCGACGACGCCAGGGTGCGCTGGGACCTGCCCGCCCACGTCGTCGAGCGGAGGATTCGTGCGGTCACGCCGAACCCGGGGGCCTGGACCCTTGTCGGCGAGTTGCGTATCAAGCTCGGGCCGGTGACGGTCGACCAAGACAAGCAAACAGATCCGCTGCCGCCAGGCGCAATCCGGACCGACCGTAGCGGCGTCCGGATCGGAACCGCCTCCCATCCCGTGCTACTCGGTACGGTTCAGCCGCCTGGCAAGAAGCCGATGGACGCGGCGGCATGGGCGCGTGGCGCCCGACTCGACGAATCCGCGACCGCCTCATGACCAAACCTCGCAGGCCCCGCCGTAAGCCACTGGACCCGGCGCGCCAGGCGGCATTCGATGTCCTTCGGGCGGTTTCGGAGCGCGACGCCTACGCCAACCTCGTGCTGCCAGGGCTGCTGCGCGACCGCGGCATCACCGGTCGCGACGCCGCGTTCGCCACCGAGCTGGCCTACGGCGCCTGTCGCACCCGCGGCCTGCTCGACGCCGTCATCGCCGAGGCAGCAGGACGCCCACCGGACCGCATCAACCCAATTCTTCTCGACCTGCTCCGGCTGGGGACCTACCAGCTACTCCGCACACGTGTCGACGCGCACGCCGCGGTGTCCACCACCGTCGAGCAGGCCGGGTTCGAATTCGATTCCACGCGAGCGGGATTCGTCAACGCCGTCTTGCGCACCATTTCCAGGAAGCCGCCGCAGGAGTGGATCGACGAGCTCGCCCCTCCTGCCGACTCCGATCCCGTCGGACACATGGCATTCGTGCACGCCCACCCTCGCTGGATCGCCCAAGCTTTCGCCGATGCGCTCGGCGCGCGAGCCGGCGAGCTCGACGCGCTTCTGACGGCCGACGACGACCGCCCGCTGGTGCATCTGGCCGCTCGCCCCGGTGTGCTGACCGCCGACGAACTCGCGGCGTCTATCGACGGAACCGTCGGCCGCTATTCGCCCTATGCGGTGTACCTCTCCGGGGGAGACCCGGGTCAGCTGGACGCGGTTCGTGACGGCGCCGCGCTCGTCCAGGATGAAGGCAGCCAACTGGTGGCCAGGGCGCTGACGCTCGCGCCGGTCCACGGCGACGGCGGTCGATGGCTGGATCTGTGCGCGGGTCCCGGCGGTAAGACGGCGCTGCTGGCGGCGATCGGGGCGCAGTCGGGTGCGCGTGTCACCGCGATCGAGCCGAACGAACGGCGAGCCGAATTCGTCGAGGAAAACACCCGCGGTCTCGCCGTCGATGTGCTGCGCGTCGACGGCCGGGAGCCGGGAATCGAGCCCGGCTTTGACCGCGTGCTGGTTGATGCCCCGTGTACGGGCCTCGGCGCGCTGCGGCGACGGCCCGAGTCGCGGTGGCGCCGTCAGCCTGCGGATGTGCCCGCGCTTGCGCGGCTGCAGCGTGAACTGCTGGCGTCGGCCATCAAGCTGACCCGGCCCGGCGGCGTGGTGCTGTACGCCACCTGCTCGCCCCACCTGTCCGAGACGGTCGGCGTGGTAGCCGACGCGTTGCGCCGTCAGCCGGTGACGGCACTGGACGCCCGGCCGCTTTTCGACGGAGTCGACGATCTCGGCGACGGACCCTACGTGCAGCTCTGGCCGCACCGGCACGGCACCGACGCGATGTTTTCGGCTGCGCTCGAAGTAGGGTGAGGCCCATGGCACGCCCGCTGATAGCGCCGTCGATCCTGGCCGCAGACTTCTCCCGGCTGGCAGAAGAGGTGGCCGCGGTGAAGGGCGCGGACTGGATCCACGTCGACGTGATGGACAACCATTTCGTGCCGAACTTGACGCTCGGGCTGCCCGTCGTCGAGAGCCTGCTGCCGACCACCGACATCCCGATGGACTGCCATCTGATGATCGACGATCCGGACAGGTGGGCGCCGCCGTACGCCGAGGCGGGCGCCTACAACGTCACCTTTCACGCCGAGGCCACCGACAATCCGATCGGCGTGGCGCGCGACATCCGCGCCGCGGGCGCGAAGGCGGGCATCTCGGTCAAGCCGGGCACCCCGCTCGAGCCGTATCTGGAGATACTGCCGGAGTTCGACACCCTGCTGATCATGTCGGTCGAACCGGGCTTCGGCGGCCAGAAGTTCATCCCCGAGGTGCTGTCGAAGGTCGCAACCGCCCGCCGACTGGTCGACGCAGGCGAGCTGACGATCCTTGTCGAGATCGACGGTGGCATCAACGCCGAGACGATCGAGGACGCCGCCGAGGCGGGCGTTGACTGCTTCGTCGCGGGATCGGCCGTCTACAGCGCGACCGACCCGGCGGCAGCGGTCGAGGCGCTGCGCAAGCGGGCTGCGGGCGCGTCAAAACATCTGCGGCTATGAGTTTCGACGCCGCGATGCGGCTGGCCGTCGAGCAAGCCGAGTCGGTCAAGGGCGGCACCTATCCCAATCCCCCTGTCGGCGCGGTCATCCTGGATCGCGGGGGAGAGATCGTCGGCGTCGGGGCGACGGAGCCGACCGGTGGCAGGCACGCGGAGGTGGTGGCGCTCGGCCGCGCGGGTGCCCGCGCCTCCGGTGGCACTGCCGTGGTGACCCTCGAACCGTGCAACCATCACGGGCGTACTCCGCCGTGCGTCGATGCCCTTGTCGCCGCGGGTATTTCGACGGTGGCGTACGCCGTCAACGACCCGAACGCCGAGGCGGCGGGGGGAGCGACGAGGCTCTTCGCATCGGGCGTGAACATGGTGGCCGGTGTGCTCGCCGAAGATGTCGCGAGCGGACCGCTTCGTGAATGGCTTCACAAACAGCGCACCGGGACTCCGCACGTGACCTGGAAGTTCGCCACGAGCATCGACGGTCGCAGCGCGGCAGCCGACGGCAGCAGCCAGTGGATCACCAGCGAGGCCGCCCGCGCCGACGTGCATCGTCGTCGTGCGGCATGCGATGCGATCGTCGTGGGAACGGGAACGGTTTTCATCGACGACCCCAAGCTGACGGCGCGGCTTCCCGACGGCACGCTCGCCGACCGGCAGCCGCTGCGCGTCGTGGTGGGGGAGCGCGAAATCTCCCCCGACGCCAATGTGCTGAACGACGACACCCGCACGATGGTGATCCGGACCCGCGATCCGCACGAGGTGATCAGGGCGCTTTCAGATCGCACCGACATCCTCATCGAGGGTGGGCCGACGTTGGCAGGCGCGTTCCTGCGGGCAGGCGTGATCAACCGGATTCTGGCCTACGTCGCGCCAATCCTGTTGGGAGGCCCGATAACCGCTATCGACGACGTCGGTGTGTTGTCGATTGCGCACGCGCAGCGGTGGCGTTACGACGGAATCAACCCCATCGGGCCCGATATCCTTCTCAGTCTGATTCCGCAGTAGCCGGTTCGTCTCCGATGTCCAGCGGTCGGTGCGCGATCAGGTCGCGGATCCCGCCTGCACCGAGGCGTTCCCGAAACGTCGCCACGGTATAGCCGATGACCGTCGCATCCGTGCGTGCCCTCGCGGTGGCAGAACGCGGCATGTGGAAGAGCGGGCCCAACTCGCCGAAGTAGTCGCCGGGTTCGGCGACCCAGAGCAATTCCTCACCGCCCCCGGCCAATTCGCGCAGGATCTCGACCTCACCCTCGGACACCACATAGATGCAGTCGCCCATGGTGCCTTCCTCGAACAGCGTCTCGCCCGCCTTCAGCTGAGCCGGGGTCGGCGGCCGATTCGATTCCGCGAAGTCGGGTACCAGCTCCACCACGCGATCGGCCAACGGAAGGATCCGGCTGTCGTGGGTCGCGACGACCACCATCCGGTTGCCAGAGGCGAGCTCGCGGATCAACCGCAGCACCTCTTCGACCTGGATGAAGTCCAGGTGCGCGGTCGGCTCGTCGGCCACGATCAACGGCGGGTCGAGTGCGATTGCCCGCGCGACCGCGACCCGCTGCTGCTGACCGCCGCTGAGATCACTCGGCCGGTGGGTCATCCGATCTTCCAGCCCGACCCGGGTCAGCAGCTGCTGCGCCTTTTCGCGCGCGGCGTGGCGCGGCATTCCCGCCGAGCGCAGCGGCACCATCACGTTCTCCAGGGCGGTGAGGCTTGGCACCAGGTTGAACGCCTGGAACACGATGCCAACGGTCTCGCGCCGGTACTTCGACAGCGCCTTGGTGTCCAGAGATGTGACGTCGACGTCGCCGAACTTGATGGCGCCCGAGGTCGGTCTCAGAATCCCGCCCAGACATGACAGCAATGTGGTCTTCCCACACCCGCTCGGGCCCAACAGGATCACCAGTGAACCGGCGGCAACGTCCAGGTTGAACCCATCCAGCGGACGGACGGCGTAGCCGCCGCTGGAGTACTCGACAACAAGATCCTGAATGCTGAGATCGCCCACGGCTCATGGACCCCCGAACGCCATGGCGGGATCGACCGACACCGCGCGATGCAGTCCGCTGCCGCTGGCGATCAGACCGAAGACGACGGCGATGACGGGCAGGATGACGTAGGCGTACGAAGGCACGATGACCTGCATCGGGAAGATCGGGCCGAGAAGCGCCGACAGCACCACGCCGACGACGACGGCGGAAAGTGCGACAACGATCGCCTGCAGAGCCAGTCCCGCCGCGATCGAACCCGTCGGTACACCAATCGCCTTGTACACTGCGAAATCCCGTAGTCGTTCCAGCGCGGACAGATAGATCACCGATCCCACGATCAGGGCAGCGACGATCCAGAGCAGGATCGCGACGATCGTGATCGAGTTGACGGCCACCTTCAGCGGGCGCAGTAGATCGGCGATCGCGCCGTCGCGATCGATGGCCTTGTAGCCACGGGGCACCTGGTCCAGCGTTCCTCGAATCCCGATGGACGCGACCAGCGGCTGTCCTCCGTACACCAGCTGTTGGGCACCCTCGGTGGTGAGGAAGATGTTGGGCAGGTTGGCCAACGCGGTGGAGTTCTCCACGATTCCGACGATGCGCAGCCGGCGCGAAGCGATCTGGATGTCCTCGCCCTCGTTGCGTTCCAGCGTGCTCGACACCGCCACCTCGTCGGGGTTCGCAGGTGGACGGCCCTCCGACAGCGTCGGCATCCCCGGGCCCTTCTCCGGCGCACCGAACAGGTCCGCGTTACGTGTGGAGTCGCCAAGCGTCACAGTGCCGCCCGCGTACACGAGCGGGGCCGCTGCCTGCACACCGGGAGAAGCAGCGATCCGGCGAAGATCGACGGGGGCGAACGGCGTCGCCCCGACGAACGGGCCCGATGCACCCTCCTTGACCAGAAACAGGTCGACGCCGAGTGAATCGACTGTCTTCTGCGCCTCTGCGCGGAACCCGTTCGCCAGCCCGGTCAGCACCAGCGTCATGGCGAAGATGATGGCGGTGGACAGGATCGCGATGACGAAACGCCGTTTTCGCCACTGCATGTCGCGCAGCGCGGCGAGCAGCATGAACCCGACGTTACCGACGCCTGCGCGTTTGCGGGTTCGTATCGCCTACGTTGTCACGTGCGGTCGGGCTCGTCAGGGGGGAGACCGACCAGTTCGACAATGCCGACGGGCCGAGGATGCGGTGTCGGGTCTGGCCTGCGGTATAGAAGGTGAACTTTCGAGCGCGGTAGCACTGTTCGAAGCAGTCGAACGGCTGGCCGTCGGCGTCGAAGCTGACGCCGCGCACGCGCACGATCGGTTCACCGGGCTCCAGGCCGAGATGCTCAGCCTCCCAACTGCCAGGGGTGTCGACCTCGAACGCCTGCTCCGAGTAGTCGTCGGTGACGCCGTAGCGCTCCTCGATGAACCGGTACAGCGACTCGCCGCGCTCCAGGAGCTCCTGGTCGATCGCCGGTACCCGGCTCAACGGCAACACCGCGCGCTCGAGAATCCTGTCGGCGCCGCCGATATCGCGTCTGCGCCAGATCTCCCAAACGGGCTGGCCCTCTTCGACACCCAGCGCGGTGGCGATGGTGCGACTTGGCAGGCCGACACCGAGGGTGATCAGCGACGTGGTCACTTCGGGAAGCTTGCCGCCCTCGTCGATCAGGGTGTGCAGCAGTTCACCGGGCCGCGTCGGATCGCTGGCGATGCGCGGTTCGGCCACGAAGGTGCCGAGTCCCTGCCTTCGCTGAATCCGTCCGGCCCGCTCGAGTTCGTCGAGCGCCCTGCGCACCGATATCGAGCTGACGTCGGCGATCTCGGCGAGTTCGGTCGTCGACGGGAGTCGGTCGCCCGGCTGTAGGCCGCGGTCGGCCACGATGTCGAGCACCAGGTCATAGACGTGCTGGTAGCGCAGTTTGCGCTCGGCATTCGCGGCCATTTCCCTCCCTCGCCAGATCAGATACTGACTATGCAACCTCAGTCGATCCGGTCCAACTCCTTACTGACCAGTGTATCCGGCCCGTTAGGCAATATTTCTGATGGAAACTTCGTCGAAACTACTCGGCAATCCCGATCACTCATTCTACTGTGTATACACACTTGGTTGGGAAAGGTTGACGATGATCGAAATGGACAGGCGAAGTTTCTTTCGGACGTCGGCCGTGGCGGCGCTGGCCATCGGCGGCGTGGCGGCACTGGCATCCTGTGCGCCCGAAACCGCGACGCGGACCGTCCTGCGGGTCGGCTCGACGACCGATATCGATGCGCTGAACCCCTTCACGCTGTTCTCCACGCAGGCCTTCGACGTCATGCAGCTCGTCTACGACAAACTGATGGAGTATGACGCCGACTTCAACATCAAGCCGGCGCTGGCATCCGAGGTCGCGACGGGCGACGGCGGAAAGACCTTCACCTACACCCTGCGGTCCGGGGTTAAATGGCAGGACGGCAAGGACTTCACCGCCGACGACGTCGTCTTCACCTTCCTCATGGTGCGCGACAACGAATACGGCACCTACGGCGCGTACCTCAAGGAGCTGACCGACATCAAGAAGGTCGGCGACAATCAGGTCCGGCTGACCTATTCGGAGCCTCAGGTGCTTGACCCGGGGGTCATCCTGCCGATCGCGCCGAAGCATCTGTGGGAAGGCATCTCCAAGGACGACCTGACCGACTACGCCAACGAGAAGCCGGTCGGCACAGGCCCGTTCGCCTTCGACTCATGGGAGAAGGGAAAGGTCGTCACCGTCAACCGCAACGACTCGTGGTGGGGCGACAAGCCGGCGGCCGAGAAGGTCACCTGGACCAAGTTCGGCAGCGACGACATCGTCACCCAAGCCCTCAAATCGGGCGAGATCGACATCGTGCCCGAGGTGCCGCCCACGATCTTCAAGGGGCTGGACGGCGCGCAGGACGTCGCCGCGACGGCGATGGATTCGTTCTCGTTCCACATGATCGGGTTCAACTGCTCCGAGGAGCCCACATCAAAGGGCAATCCACTGCTGCGTGATCAGGCCGTGCGGCAGGCGCTCAGCTGCGCGGTCAGCCGTCAGCAACTCGTCGAGCTGGCGTTGGCGGGCTACGGCCAGCCCGGCGTGGACCTGATCCCGCCCGCTTTCGGCGACTTCCACTTCACCCCGGCGCCCGCCGACGTCCTGGACAACAACCCGGGCAAGGCCAACCAGCTGCTCGACGCTGCGGGCTACACCCAGCGCAACGGTGACGGCATCCGCGAGTCGAAGGACGGTAAGCCACTGGCTTTCCGGATCCTCGCGATCGCCGATACTGCGGTCGACGTGAAGGCCGCCGAGTTGTTCATCACGGCAGCCAAGGCGGTCGGCATCGGGCTGAAGCTGTCCACGACCGACGCCGACAGCATGGGCGCCACGGTGTTCAATACCGACGGCCCGGACTGGGATGTGATGGTGTGGGGGTGGGACTCCGGCCTTTATGACCCGTCATATCTGCTGAGCGTGGGAATCACCGACCAGATCGGCGGAAACAACGACACCTTCTGGTCGAATCCGCGTTTCGACGAGTTGTACAACCAGCAGAACCACACCATCGACCGTGCGGCACGCGTGAAGCTGGTGCTGGAAATGCAGGCGATCCATTACGCTTCGTGCCCCTACATCGTGATGTGGTATCAGAAGAAGCTGGCAGGAACCAGGACCAATACGTGGGGCGGCTGGCACGCGATGAACGGCGGTATGACACTCAACTTCTCGCGCGCCAACTACCTCGACGTGAAACCCGCCTGAGGTTCCCTCCGACGTCGATGGCTCGATACCTCGGGCAGAAATTCACGTACCTTGTGCTCACCCTCGTGGCGGTACTCGTTACGAACTTCGTGCTGTTCCACCTGATGCCGGGCGACCCCGTCACCCACATCGCGAGAGGGCAGCGCCTCGACGCCGCCGGTATCGCCCGGCTGCGCGCGTTCTACGGGCTCGACCGGTCGATGTTCGACCAATTCCTCACCTACGTCGGACATCTCGCCGGCGGCGATCTCGGGTACTCCTACACCTATCAGACGTCGGTTGGGCCGATCGTGATGAAGGCGCTTGGTAACACGCTGATCCTGGTGACCGTGTCGACCGTGCTCGTGATCGGGCTGGGCGTGGTGATCGGCGTGTTCGCCGCGGCCAGGCGCGGAACACGAACGGACGGCAACCTCGTCATCGGCTCGCTGGTGTTCTGGAGCCTGCCGACGTTCTGGGTGGGAATGCTGTTGATCTTCCTGTTCGCGGTGACGCTGGACTGGCTGCCGATCGCGGGTATGTACACCGCCGACGCGCTGTATCCAACCGCATTCACGCGATTCGCCGACCTGGCAAGACATCTGGTCCTACCGACTGTCGCGATGGTATTGGTCGACATCGCTCAGTTCGTCCTCATCACGCGTAGTTCGCTGCTTGCAACGCTTTCCGAGGATTTCATGACGACCGCGCGCGCCAAGGGTCTGCACCCACGCCGGGTGCTGTGGCGCCACGGGGTGCGCAATGCGATGTTGCCTGTGGTCACCGCCACCACTCTGTACGCCAGCGCGACGGTCGGCGGCACCATCCAGGTCGAGACCGTGTTCTCGTGGCCGGGGATGGGTCAGCTGATCTATCTGTCGGTCGTTCGCCGCGACTATCCGGTGATGGAGGCGTGCTTCCTGATCTTCGCGGTCGTCGTGGTGTTGGCGAACTTCGCCAGCGATGTCGTCTATCGCCTCCTAGATCCCCGGGTCAGGCTGACATGACCGGGCCGCTGATGGAACCCAACCTGGAACCCGACGGCGTGGTGGAACCGCCCCACGGATGGCGCGGAGTGGCGGGGCAGGTGTGGCTCGACCGAATGGGGCGCGCGGGCATCGTCACCGTCGCGGTCGTCGTGCTGATCGCCATCGTCGGACCGCTCATCCTGCCCTACGACAGGGGTGCGGTGGCAGGGTCGCGAGAAGGAATCCTGCTGCATCCCAGCGCAGTTCACTGGCTGGGCACCGACGAGCTGGGTCGCGACATATTACGCCAGGTCATCGCCGGTACCGCGGTGTCGCTGCAGATCGGGCTGATCGCGACACTAATCACCGTATTGATCGGCACACTGGTCGGTGTCCTGGCCGGCTGGTTCACCGGGTTCATCGACGCGGTCCTGATGCGCATCACCGACTTCTTCCTGGTACTGCCCAGCCTGCCGCTGATGATCGCCCTCGGTGCGATCATCGGCCAGAGCCTCCCGATGATCGTCCTGGTCATCGCCATCACCAGCTGGCCGAGTACCGCGCGGATCGTGCGTTCGCAGGCGCTGGCGTTGCGCGAGCGCGAGGTCGTCGCCCGTGCGCGCACGGTCGGGCTTTCGTCGCCGGGGATCCTGTGGCGCCACATCCTGCCCGGCGTGCTCGCGCTCGTCATCGCCAACGCCGTGCTGGTGATCGCGGGCTCCATCCTCGCGGAGGCGACGCTGTCATTCCTCGGACTCGGCGACCCGACGCGGACTTCGTGGGGCCAGATCTTGCACAACGCGTTCGTCACCGGCGCGGTGGGCAACGGGTACTGGTGGTACTTCCTGCCGCCTGGCGTCGGAATCGTCGTGGTTGTGCTGGGGTTCTCACTGGTCGGACAGAGTCTCGAGCGGATCCTCAACCCGAAGCTGGTGGCCACCACATGAGCCTGCTCGAGATCCGCGACCTGACCGTCACCTATACCCTCGGCGATATCTCCGTCCGCGCCGTTGACGGCGTCGATCTCGACGTTGCCGCTGGCGAAGTGGTCGGCCTCGCCGGTGAATCAGGTTGCGGGAAGAGCACATTGGCTCTCGCGGTCACACAGCTACTGCCCGCAGGCGCGATCATCGATGCCGATCGGCTCTCCTTCGGAGGAACCGATATGCGCGCTGTCGGCGATGCCGAGCTGCGGTCGTTGCGGTGGAAGCGGATGTCGATGGTCGCGCAGGGCGCCATGAACGGGTTCAACCCGGTGATGACGATCGGCGCCCAGATCGCCGAGGCGATCCGCGCTCACGAGCCGGATGCCGGGCGCCGGGCAATACACGAGCGGATAGCAGAACTGCTGAACCAGGTAGGGATTACCGCGGGTCGATCCGCCGACTACCCGCATCAGTTCTCCGGCGGGATGAAACAGCGCGCGATGATCGCCATGGCGCTGGCCTGCAGCCCCGAACTGGTGATCGCCGACGAACCGACGACCGCCCTTGACGTGATGACGCAGGCGCAGATCCTCGACCTGATCCGCAGGCTTGCCGACGAACTCGGGCTGGCGATGCTGATCATCTCCCACGATCTGACCGTGCTCGCCGAACTGTGCGACCGCGCGGCGGTGATGTACGCGGGCCGGATCGTCGAACACGGCTCCGCCTCAGCCATCTTCGCCAATGCCGAACAGCAGGCCGAAGGCGACGGCGCCGCGCACCCGTATACGCAAAGGCTGCTGGACTGCTATCCGCGGCTGGGCGCCGGGCATGCGTCGATCAGCGGGATCCCCGGCAGTCCACCGGATCTGGCCTCACCACCACCGGGTTGCCGGTTCCACGAGCGTTGCGCCGTGATGGTGGCCGAATGCGTCACCGACGATCCGCAGTTGCGCCCCGTGCCAGGGTCGTCGTCACACGACGCGGCATGCCATCTCGTCGGTGTTCAGAAGGCAGGTGCACGATGAGCGCGCCCGTGGTCGCCGAGATCCGGGAACTACATGTCCATTTCCCGATCAGGCATGGCCGCAAACGGGTGATAACGCGTGCGGTCGACGGCGTCGACCTTCAGATCCACGAACGTGAGATCGTCGCGCTGGTAGGCGAGTCCGGCTGCGGCAAGACCACCATCGCCCGCACGATGATGCGACTGGAGGACGCGACGGCGGGTGCGGTGTCGATCGCCGGCGTCGATGTCACCCGCGTCCGCGGACGTGCTTTGCGGCGTTTGCGCAGTGGTTTCCAGATGATCTTCCAGGACCCCTTCGAAAGCCTGTCGGCGAATGCGACCGCCCTGGATGTGGTCATCGAGGGCCTGGCCATCCACCGCAAGGACCTCGACGCACCGGATCGGCGCGCCGCCGCGCTGACAGCGCTGGAGACCTGTGGGCTGCGGCCGGCGTCGTCGATCGCGGGCAGGCGCATGTTCCAGCTGTCGGGTGGTCAACGCCAGAGGGTCGCCATCGCAGCCGCGCTTGTCGTCGAACCCCGGCTGCTGGTGGCAGACGAACCGGTCTCGATGCTCGATGTCTCGTTGCGGGCAGGCATCATTCGGGTCCTGCTCGATCTGCGTGAGCAGCGGGACATCTCGATGCTCTTCATCACCCACGACCTCGCGCTTGCGGGCGTTTTCGCCGATCGGGTGGCCGTTCTCTACCTCGGCCGGATCGTGGAACTCGGTGCGGCCGCCGAGGTGATCGGCAACCCCAAGCACCCCTATACAAGAGCCCTTGTCGACGTGATGCCGACCGCGGGCGTGACACGACGCGGCCCACGCAAACTGCTCACAGGGGAGCCGCCGAACGCGACCCTGTCGACGCCAGGATGTCGGTTCGCGCCGCGCTGCCCGCTCCACCGCGAGCTCGGCTCACCCGACCGGTGCCTCACCGAAGACCCCGTGCTGCACCTGTCAACCACAGAGGACAGCACCGATCACGCTGTGGCGTGCCACTTCTCGGACGACACAGCAACAACGACACAAAAGAAGGACAGCACATGACGGTTACGCGTGACGAAGCCACAGAGCTACTCGACTCGATGGTCCGCATCGACTCGGTGACCCCATGGCTCATCCCCGGCGGCGCGGGTGAGGGGGAGGTCGCTCGGTACATGCGCGACTGGTTCACCGACCTCGGCCTCGAGGTCACCCTGGAGGATGTCGAGCCGGGCCGCCCGAATGTACTGGCATGGCTTCGGGGTTCAGCGCCAGGGCCGACGCTGTGTCTGACCGCTCACAGCGACACCGTCGGCTATGCGGGTTGGCCCGACCGGGCGCTGAATCCCGTCATCGAGGGCGACCGGATGATCGGCCTCGGTGTCGCCGACGACAAGGGCGGCTGCGCGGCGGCGATGCTGGCGGCCAGGGAAGTTGTCCGCTCGGGCGCGCAACTGGCGGGCAATCTGCTTGTGGCGCTGGCCATCGACGAGGAGGGTGTCAGCATCGGCATGGAGCACCTTGTCGCCAACCATGCCGACGAGATCGACATGGCGATCAATCTCGAACCGGAGGGCTCGCATGTGATCTTCGGCGAGCACCAGGGCTTCGGCTGGATCGACATCGTGGTGCGTGGTGTGCCCGCACACGGCTCGGCGCCCGACAAGGGCGTCGACGCGATCGTGCACATGGCCGAGGTGATCACCCGGTTGCACCGGCTCGACGAGACCACGTGGAAACCCAACCCGGATCCGAAGAACGGCAGGACGGTGTTCCACACCGGAACGATTCACGGGGGTACCGACTACGCGACTTATCCGAACGAGGTCGTTCTCGGCATCGAGATCGGTACCCAACCCGGGGAGCGGTTGTCCGACCGGGTTGCCGAGATCGAGGCCATTTTCGCCGAGGTGAAGCAGAACGAGCCGCGCTTCGACGGCGAAGTCCGGGTCAGGCTGGATCGCGACCCGTTCACCGGCGAGGGCAATGAGGCGTTGCTGACCGCCCTCGGCGATGCCACCGAGGCGGTCAACGGCGCGCGGTCACCGGTGACCGGACTCAATGCGTGGACCGACGCGGCTCTGATGCAGGAGGCAGGCATTCCCACCGTGTTGTTCGGGCCGGAGGGCGGCAACTACCACGCCGCCGACGAGTGGGTGTCGATTCCCGACGTCATCGCGACCGCCGAGATCCTGCGTCAGACCGTGGTCGCGCTTCTTGGCGCGCGATGAATACCTTCGAGGGCGCATACGCGGGCCGAACGGGGACAACCCGCGAGATGTTCGAGCGCGCCATACGCACGATCCCCGGCGGTGCGGGGTCGACAGCCCGGCTGCCGCGCAACGGGTGGAAGCCGTATCCGCTGTTCATCGCGCAGGGCAACGGCTCCCGGCTCACCGACGTCGACGGCAACACCTACGTCGACTACCTGCTTGGGCTCGGCCCGATGATCCTCGGGCACCGCCATCCCGTCGTGACAGCCGCTGTCGTACAAGCGATCAACGATCTCGGCACCTGCTTCGGCCTGCCCTATGAGATGGAGATCGAGGCCGCCGAGAAAGTCGTCGCGGCGGTCCCTGGCGTCGAGCAGGTGCGCTTCACCAACTCGGGTTCCGAAGCGGTCGGCACCGCGGTGCGGCTGGCGCGCGCCACGACGGGACGGCGCGTCATCGTCCGGTTCGAGGGGCACTATCACGGTTGGCAGGACACGGTTTACTGGTCGAATCATGTCGACCCGGTGCTGGCCGGGCCCGCCGAGCATCCTCGACCGGTTGCGATGGGCCCCGGCGTGCCGAGCGAGCTGGAAGGCACGCTGGAAGTGCTGACCTGGAACGACCCGGAGAGCTTCGTGCGGCTGATGGATACCCGCGGCGACGAGGTGGCGGCGGTGCTCACCGAGCCCGCGGTCTTCAACACCGGGTGCATCCTGCCCGAGCCGGGCTATCTGGAACTCCTTCGCGCCGAGACGCTCAAACACGGGGCGATGTTGATCTTCGACGAGGTGATCACCGGTTTCCGATTCGCTCGCGGTGGTGCACAGGAATGGTTCGGTGTGACACCTGATCTGACGACATATGCGAAGGGTCTCGGCGGTGGCTTCCCGGTGGCGGCGCTCGGCGGAACGACGGACGCGATGCGCCTGATCGCAGAAGGTGTCTACTCGCATTCGGGCACCTACAACGCAAACGTGGTGCAGTGCGCAGCGGTCTCGGCCACCATGGATGTGCTCGCCGAGCCTGGCCTCTATGAACGCCAGCGGGCTTTGGGGTACCGACTCGCCGACGGACTGGCCGCGCTGGCCGCCGAACGTGGGCTGGATGCCTATGTGGAGGGGTTGGGCACGGTATTCCAGTTGTGGTTCGCCGACGGTCCGATCCACAACTGGCGTGACGCCGCGTTGCGCGCGGATGAGCGGTTGTTCACCCGGTGGTATGAAGAGATGGTGGTCCGCGGTGTGCTGTTCCACCCCTTGCAGTTCGAGAACATGTTCATCTCCCTCGTGCACGACGATCGAGACATCGATGACACTCTCAACGCGGCCGCAGACGCGCTCACCGTGGTAGCCCGGACAAGTACACCCGCCATCGGATCGTGACAGCGCAGCGTCCGGTGGTGCTCGGCGTCGACCTCGGCACGTCGGCGATCAAGGCCGTCGCGCTCGACGAGGACGGCGCCGTGCTCTCCGGTGCCCGTCGTGCGTATCCGACCGCCAGGCCTGAACCGGGTGCAGCGCAACAGGATCCGCAAGATTGGTTCGCGGCTTTCGAGGCTGCGCTCACGGATCTGGCTCGCGCCGTGCCGCCGGAGTCATGGTCGGCGATGGGTCTGAGCGCGATGCTGCCGACATTGGTCGAGGCCGACGAGCAGGGGCGCCCGCTTCGCCCCGCGATCACGTGGGAGGACGCAAGGGCCGAGCCGGAGGCCGAAGCGCTGATTGCGGCCGTCGGGGCGGACACCTTGTATCGCGTCACCGGACAACGTGTCGACGGCCGCTACCTGGCGGCCATGCACGCGCGATTGGCGCGGTTGGGGCTGGCGGGCTCCGTGGTGTGCGGCGCGAAGGACGCGCTGTTCGCCTATCTCACCGGTGAATTGCTCACCGATCCGAGCACGGCAGCCGGCACCGGCGTGTACGACCTCGACGGCGAGGGGTGGGACCCCGAACTGGTCGCCGCGGCCCGGATTCCCGGCCTGCCGACGCTGGCGTCCTGCTCCGCGATCCGCCCGATGCGGACAGTGTTGTGTGACCGACTCGGGTTGCCCGCCGGATTTCCCGTCGTGCTCGGGGCGGCGGACTCGGTGCTGGGCGCGCGCGGTGTCGGCGCGGTCCACCACGGTGATGTCGCGGTGATCGCCGGGACAAGTGCGATCGTGCTCGGCATCTCCGATACACCGATTCGGGACCGCGAACGCCGCTATCTGGTCACGCCGCTGACCGGAGTCGGCTGGGGCCTCGAAATGGACCTGCTGGCAGTCGGTTCGGCGTTCGAAGGGGTCGCGCGGCTGCTGGGTCTTGCGGGTCCCGAAGCCCTTCTGGAGGCGGCTGCGGAGGTGCGGCCCGACGATGCGCCGACCTTTTTGCCCTATCTGGCACCGGGGGAGCAGGGCGCACTGTGGGATCCGGATCTGACCGGAGCGCTTCATGGTCTCTCGCTCGGTATGACCGCAGGCCATATCGGGCGGGCGCTGCTGACGGGCGTGGTGATCGAATTGCGCCGGTGCATCGAGATTCTCGCGGACACCACCGGACGTCGCGGTCCCGTTCTGCTCGGCGGTGGGGCGGCGAGCCGATTGATGTGGCAGGACATCGCCGACGCCACCGGACGCGACGTCTGGGCCGACCCGCACTCAGGCGATCACTCCGCCGTCGGGGCCGCTCTGCTGGCCGCAGACGCCGTCGGTCGGCCGCTACACCGCCGAAGCGATGTCGAGACCGTTGCGCCGCGCGAGGACAGGTACAGCTGGTGGGCCGAGCGACTCGCCCGCCACGATGCCCTGCGCCAGAGGCTGAGGCAGCGCTGATGGCACCGCGCATCGTGGTCGTCGACGAGGAACGGTTCGGCAAGTCCGCCGCCGACGTCGTGTTGTCGAATTTGCCCGACGTGCGACCGAGGCTCGGTGTTGCGACGGGCAGTACGCCGATGCGGCTGTATGCGGAACTTGCGCGTCGGTCGCGGTCGGGCGAAATCGACCTTACCGAAGCATCTTTGGTGTCTCTCGACGAATACGTCGGCCTGGGAGTCAAAGATCCGCGCAGTTACGCCGCGTATGTCCGCGCGGTGATCGCCGAGCCGCTCCGCGTGCGGTCCGAGAACATCGTGGTGCCCGACGGCATGTCGGGAGATCCAGACGACGGGGCGGCCACCTTCGACAGACGTATCGCGGCGCTGGGTGGCGTCGACGTCCAGATCCTCGGCATCGGCGGCAACGGCCACCTCGCCTTCAACGAGCCCGGCTCGGCGTTCGACTCGCCGACGCGGGTCATCACCCTGGCAGACCAGACGCGCTCGGACAACGCCCGCTACTTCGGCGGCCGGGTCTCCGACGTGCCCCGCCTGGCGATCACGCAGGGCCTCGCCACGATCGGGAGGGCGCGTTCAATCGTGCTGTTGGCCATGGGTTCTGCGAAGGCGAAGTCGCTGAGGGCGGCCCTGCGCGGGTCACCCGCTCCGACGACGCCCGCCTCGGTCCTTCAGCTTCACAGCGACGTCACAGTCGTCACCGACGCCGCGGCGGCTGCACTACTCGTCGATTGACACCTCGCGTCCCTTGATCGCGTCGCGCACGCCCGCGGGCCCGAGGCGCTCGCGGAATGCCTTGCCGGTGTAGCCGATCACCTCGGCGTCGGTGCGGGCCCGGACGGTGGCGGAGCGCGGAAGCCCGAACAGTGTTCCGATTTCGCCGAAGTAGTCGCCCGCGGCAGCGACGCGCAGCAATTCCTCGCCGCCGTCGGCCAATTCGCGGACGATCTCGAACTCGCCTTCGCTGACGATGTAGATGAGATCGCCCATCGAGCCCTGGTCGAACAGCACCGAACCGGGTGACAACCGGATGGCTTCTGGAGGCCGGTCCGTCGTCGCCACGTGCGGCACCAGTTCCACGACGCGGTCGGCCAGCGGAAGCATCCGCGTGTCGTGGGTGGCGACCACGACGAGGCGGTCGCCGGATGCGAGTTCGCGGATCAGCCGGAGCACCTCCTCGACCTGGATGAAGTCGAGGTGCGCTGTCGGCTCGTCGGCAAGGATCAGCGGGGGATCGAGCGCGATGGCGCGGGCGACGGCGACGCGCTGCTGCTGACCGCCGCTGAGGTCACCGGGGCGGTGCCGCATCCGATCCTTGAGGCCCACCCGCTCCAACAGCTCCTCGGCGCGTCGACGCGACTCCTTGCGATTCACCCCCGCGGCGTCCATCGGCACCATGACATTCTCCAGCGCCGTCAGGCTGGCCAGCAGGTTGAACGCCTGGAACACGATGCCGACGGTGCGGCGCCGGTACATCGTCAGCGCATCGCCGTCGAGTGTGGTGATGTCTGTGTCGCCGAGGGCGATGCGACCCGACGTGGGCCGCAGGATTCCGCCGAGACACGACAGCAGCGTTGTCTTGCCGCAGCCGCTCGGCCCGAGCAGCAGCGCCAGCGAGCCGGCCTTCACCTCGAGGTTGAGACCGTCGATCGGGCGCACCGCGTAGCCGCCGCTGGAGTACTCGACGACGAGGTCGTCGATGTGAAGATCGCCCATCACGGCCCCCCGAATGCGAGCGCGGGATCGATTGTCACGGCACGCCGCATCCCTGCGACGCTCGCGAGCAGGCCGATCACCACCCCGACGACGGGCAAGAGCAGAAACGCTGATGTCGGCACGACCACCCGCATCGGGAACAGTGGCACGAGCACCAACGACACCAGGCCGCCGAGCACCGCAGCGATCACCGCGACGACGACCGCCTGCAGGCACAGCCCTGCCAACACGGACCGCGTCGAGACGCCAACTGCCTTGAGCACCGCGAAGTCTCGGGTGCGCTCCAGCGCGGAAAGGTAGATGACCGAGCCGACGATGAGCGCGGCCACTATCCACAGCAGGCCCGCGATCATGGTGATCGCCGATACCGCTGCGGTCATCGGTCGCATCAGGTCCGCGACGGCTCCGGCCTTGTCGATGGTGCGATAACCCTGCGGTATCTGCGTGGGGGAGCCGCGGATGCCGATGGACGTCACGATCGGTTGCCCGCTGTACCCCAATTGCTGTGCACCGTCGACCGTGAGAAATATGTTGGGTTGCCCGGCAAGTGCGGTCGAGTCGGCGGTGACTCCTACGATTTTTATTGACCGCGAGCCGATTTCGAGATCGTCTCCGACCCTGCTGCCGAGCGTGCTCGACACCGCAGCTTCGTCAGGTCCCGATGGCGCACTGCCTGTTGTCACCGCGGGCATTCCCGGTCCGCCTGCGGGTGCGCCGAACACGTTGACGTTTCGCGTCGAACCATCATCGGGCACCGTTGTCGCGGTGTAGACGAGCGGCACCGCGGCCGATACGCCGGGAATCCGTGCCGCCATCGCGACTTCGCTCTGCGGGAACGGTGGCGATCCGATGAACGGGCCCGCGGGCCCGGACTTGACGAGGTAGGTGTCGAACCCCAGCGCGTCGACGGTGTCGTTGGCCTCGACCCGAAATCCGTTGGAGAGTCCCGTGAGCACGAGCGTCATCGCGAACACCAGGCTGGTGCCGACGATCGCGATGACGAAGCGTCGCCTCCGCCACTGCAGGTCTCGCAGCGTCACTCGCAGCATGTGGTGACGCTATACAGCGACGTCAATTTGTGGGTGTCGTTTGCCCGATGGAAACAAATGTGACGAAAACTACTGTGGACTAACGGCAGTCGTGGCCGCTGATATGCCAGGTTGGGCCGGTAGACTGGTTGCGTGCCGGACATAGGCCCGGCGCATCGCGCTTTTCACCGCTGAGTTGCGCGCGCTGATGAGCACGAACAAAGGAACGAGCGTGACTGCATTGCAGGACTGGCTCAACATTCGCCCATTCGACCCACGGACCCACGTCAAGGCTGTCATCTGTGCGCTGCGCGGCGATACCGCCGAGGATGCCTCCGAGATCGACATCGAGCACGTGTTGATCCGGCCTGGCGTCGAGCGCTGCTGACGTTCTAGCGTCGGTGCCTGCCCGACGCCTCGGCGGCGTCGTCAGGCACGTCGATCTCGGCTGGCTCGTCGGCATGCTCGTGGCGGCCGCTGATCAGCAACGCGAGGACGGCGCCGACCACGCAGACGATCGCGGTGATACCGAACATCTCGCCGTACTGCATGGCGAAGGCGGTTTTGTATTTCGCCGCCTCCGCTGCGAGCTTGGCGGCGAGGTTGTCGGCGGTGTTCGCGGGCAGCGACTGCAGGATCTGGTTGAACCGGTACAGTCCCCATGCGCTGAGCCCGGCGATGCCGACGAGCATCCCGATCATCCTGGCCACCACCACCGCGGCCGAGGCGATGCCGTGCTGGGCCGACGGCACCACTCGCAGGGTGGCCGACGTCAGCGGGCCGATCACCAGGCCGAGCCCAAGCCCGGCGATCGCCAGGTCGGTGTCCAGCACCGGCAGCGCAACGAAGCCGAGGTCGTGACGCGCTGCCAGCAGATCCACCGGCCACTGCGCGATCAGGTAGTAACCGCCAGCCGCGATCAACAGGCCGACGCACGCCACCGCTCGGTCGCCGACCTTGGTCGCGATCCACCCGCCGAGCAGAGCGCCTATCGGCAGCGCGATGAGAAAGCGCAATAGGAGGAATGCGGCTTCGTTCTGATCCTGGCCGAGCACACCCTGGCCGAACAGCTCGACGTTGACGAGCGTCACCATCAGTGCGGCGCCCGCGGTCAACGAGGCCCCGAGCGCGGCGAGGAACGGGCGGAAGTGCACACCGGCGGGGTCGATCAGCCGCGTCTTGGCGAAGCGTTCCCACACGAAGAACGCCACCGCGGCGACGAGCGCGCCGATCAGCAGGGGCGGACCGTAGGACGGCAGCACCTGTTTACCGTCGGGCGCCGGGTTGTACATACCGACGACGATCAGCCCGAGCGTGATGGCCAGCAGCACACCGCCGGTGATGTCCACCTTCTCCGGGTGATCGCTGCGCATCTTCTTCGGCAGGCTGAAGTGGATCATCACCATTGCGATAACCGCGAGCGGCACGTTGACCCAGAACACCGCCTGCCAATGGTGGAACAGCCAGACCATGGCGATGCCGTACATCGGTCCGAGCACGCTGCCGAGTTCCTGCGCCGCCCCGATTCCACCGAGCACGCCTGCCCGGTTGCGGGCTGCCCACAGGTCCGCCGCCAACGCCAGGGTGACCGGCAGCAGCGCACCGCTTGCGGCGCCCTGCACTGCGCGCCCGATGACCATCAGGGTCAGATCGGTCGACAGCGCGGTGATGACCGAACCGATTGCGAAGCCGGCGAGGCTGACCTGCAGCAGCATCTTGCGGCCGAAGCGGTCTGACGCCCGGCCCAGCAGTGGCATCGCTGCGATGTAGCCGAGCAGATAGCCGGTGACAATCGGTGTCACGCGCTGGATCTGGTTAATCGCGATCCCGACATCGGACATGATGTCGCGGATGATCGTGACGACGACGTAGGTGTCGAGGGCACCGAGCATCACGGCGAGCGCACCCGCGCTGATCGCTATTCGGCGGCTCCGGTTCGAATGCACCGGTGCTGCGACCGTCATCAAACGGCGGGCTTGGTGACGGTGACCGGCTTATCCCAATCCGACAGCGTCATCTGAACGCTGTTGCCTTCCTTGGGCTGCAGCTTGGCTTGCACCAGCTTGTGATCGCCGTCCTTCTCGATCCACGCGGTGCCGGGTATCGGTCCCGTGGCGGCGATCGGCGGCGCGATCGCGTTCACCGCCTCGGCGCTGACCTGACCGGTCACCTTCACGGTTTCGACGCCGTTGATGGTCTCGGTGCTTTCCGACTTGGGATCGCTGAAGTTGGCGAGCACGTTCGCCAGGCCCTTGTCCGGATTCAAGATGGCGGAGATGTCGTACACGTCTGCCGCCGGGCCGAGATCGAGGTAGCTGTCACCGGAAAGCGCGGCGTAGAGGTTCGAGTCGATCACGACGAACTTGGCGTCCACATCGCTGCCCTGGAACGTCAGCTTGGTATCGCCCTGCGCGGCCACGTTGGGGTCTTGGGTCAAGTCGCCGCTGAGGGTCTTGATCGGGAAGTCTGGGATCTCACCTTCCACGGTCAGCTCGAGGTGCACGCTCTTGAGCGCACGCGTTGCGGTGTTGGAGTCCTTGAGCAGCGTCGCTGCGTCGGGCAGCGATTCGCTCGACTTGTCAGAAGACGAGGAACAACCGGCGAGAAGGACTGTCGCTGCGAAAAGTGCGGTGAGAACTAGCCAAAGAGATCGGACTGCGTTTTTTGGGCGCGTCTGCATGAGTGCATCGTAGAGGGTGACGCTGCGTACCCTGATTGGCGTGTTCACCGGAATCGTCGAAGAGTTGGGCGAAGTCGTCGGCAAGGAAGACCTCAACGATGCCGCCCGGTTCGTGATCCGTGGACCCGTCGTCACCGCTGATGCGGGACACGGCGACTCGATCGCCGTCAACGGCGTCTGTCTGACGGTGGTGGAGGTGCAGGCAGGTGGGCAATTCACCGCCGACGTGATGAAAGAAACGCTGGACCGCTCGAGCCTCGGCGATGTCGCCGTCGGCAGCCACGTGAACCTCGAGCGGGCCGCGGCGCTGAACAGCCGGCTTGGCGGACACATCGTGCAGGGCCACGTCGACGGCACCGGACATGTGATTGTTCGCACACCCTCCGAACATTGGGAAGTGGTCCGGATAGCACTGCCGACCGCGCTCTCGCGGTATGTCGTCGAGAAGGGTTCGATAACCGTGGACGGTGTCTCGCTTACCGTCTCCAGCCTCGGTGAGGACTGGTTCGAGGTGTCCCTGATCCCCACCACGCTGAACCTGACGACACTTGGCCGGGCGGCGGTCGGCACCCAGGTCAACCTCGAGATGGACGTCATCGCGAAGTACGTCGAGCGGCTGCATGTCTCGCGACGACACCACTACTTCTTGAGTGCCGACGTGGCGCGGCCCGCCACGTCGAGGGACAGGTGACCGGCCGACCGCTAGTTCACAGACCACCCACGGGCGCAGTCTGCGTGGCCTGTCAGGAAGCTTCGGCCCCGGGTTGACGCGGGCGGCCTGAGCGGGTCGATGCCGTTCTGAGTCACCGGCGGCGGGACGCGGTTGGTGCCGATATCGCCAATACGCCCTGGCAAGCGGCCTTCCAGCCGTCTTCTGCGCCGCGGAGCTTGGCCCCTGCCGCGTCCATGCCCGCCTGGTTGCCTGCCTTGGACGCCGCTTTGTACTCGGCGACGCCGTTGATGTAGTCCTGCTGCATGTTGAAGCAGGCGAAATGGAGGCTGGGGCTGTAAGGCCCCGGTGGCGGGACGGGCTGTGCGTGCGCGGCCGGCGAAACGGCGGCGAGCGAGCCTGCGATCGCAAACGCAGCGAACGTGGCCTTGGCGGCGAACCTGGCGGAAAGCTTCATGATGATCTCCCTGATGTCGTACTGCTTGGCTGTTGGGGGAAATGATCGCGGTCGCAGGGCCGTCTCCGTAATCGCGCAGAAGCCAGATACCGCTGTTCAGAAGGCAGGATTTCCTAGCCGTGAGGTAAGCGTGGAAGACAAAGGGTCAAACCACCGCGCCGTGGAATGAGCGCGCGCGATAATATCTGCGGGCCGGGTCTAGCAAAGGATGCATTTAATGAAGAAGCTGGCAGCAGCGCTGTTGACAATCACAGCAGCGGCCATCGCCCCGATTGCCATCGCGCCGATGGCGCAGGCCGACATCTGTGCGGGCGCGCACGGACGTCACGTCGGGGTGGGCGGCTGTACAAATGTCGCCGGAGATGTGGCAGCGGGCGTGGCCACCGCGGCCATCGTGTCGGCCGCGGTCCCGTACGTCCCCGGCGAGGTGCCGTGCTACACGGTCGAGGGTGTGCCCTACTACACGCCACCTGGAGATCCCTGCTAACGCAGGCGAGCAATAATCGCCACTTCGTCGTGGTTCATACTGAATACGGCGTCGATGGTTCCGACCGGAACCGGCAAGGGTGGCGAAGATGACGAAGTTGGACTCCGTCGAACGGGCGGTTGCCGACATCGCGGCGGGGAAAGCCGTCGTCGTCATCGATGACGAGGATCGCGAGAACGAGGGCGACCTCATCTTCGCCGCCGAAAAGGCGACCCCCGAGCTCGTCGCGTTCATGGTCCGCTACACCTCGGGCTACCTTTGTGTGCCGCTCGACGGTGCGGTCTGCGACAAGCTCGGGCTGCTGCCGATGTACGCGGTGAACCAGGACAAGCACGGTACCGCCTACACGGTCACCGTCGACGCGAAAGAAGGTGTCGGCACCGGCATTTCGGCGTCTGACCGAGCCACGACAATGCGGCTGCTTGCCGACCCCACCAGCGTCGCCGACGAGTTCACCCGCCCCGGCCATGTCGTTCCGCTGCGCGCCAAGGACGGCGGGGTGCTGCGCAGGCCCGGCCACACCGAGGCCGCGGTCGACCTGGCCCGGTTGGCCGGACTACAGCCCGCGGGGGCGATCTGCGAGATCGTCAGCCAGAAGGACGAGGGCGCGATGGCGCAGACCGACGAGCTTCGGGTCTTCGCCGACGAGCACGACCTCGCTCTCATCTCGATCGCCGAGCTCATCGAGTGGCGGCGCAAGCACGAGAAGCACATCGCACGCGTCGCCGAGGCGCGCATCCCGACGCGGCACGGCGAGTTCCGCGCCGTCGGTTACACAAGCATCTACGAGGATGTCGAGCACGTCGCCCTGGTCAGGGGGGACATCTCGGGCCCGGACGCCGACGGTCATGACGTGCTGGTTCGCGTGCACTCCGAATGCCTGACCGGGGACGTGTTCGGATCCCGCCGCTGCGACTGCGGCCCGCAGCTGGATGCCGCGCTGGCGATGGTGGCCCGAGAGGATCGCGGCGTGGTGCTTTACATGCGCGGTCACGAGGGCCGCGGCATCGGGCTCATGCACAAATTGCAGGCCTACCAATTGCAGGACGCAGGCGACGACACCGTCGACGCCAACCTCAAACTCGGCCTGCCTGCCGATGCCCGCGACTACGGCACCGGCGCGCAGATCCTGGTCGACCTCGGCGTGCGGTCGATGCGGCTGCTCACCAACAACCCCGCCAAGCGGGTCGGGTTGGACGGCTACGGACTGCACATCATCGAGCGCGTGCCGCTCCCGGTGCGTGCCAATGCCGAGAACATCCGCTATCTGATGACCAAGCGCGACCGCATGGGCCACGATTTGAGCGGGCTCGACGATTACGACGAAGTGGTGCCTGGCGACGTCGGCGGAGCCGTATGAGTCCAGCCGCGGGAGTTCCCGAGCTGCCACAGATCGACGCTTCGGGGCTGACGCTGGCGATTGTCGCCAGCACGTGGCACGAGACCATCTGCGATGCGCTGCTCGACGGTGCGCGCAAGATCGCGGCCGGTTCGGGCATCGACAACCCCACGGTGGTCCGGGTGCTCGGCGCGATCGAGATCCCGGTGGTCGCGCAGGCGTTGGCCGAGACCCACGATGCCGTCGTCGCGCTCGGTGTGGTGATCCGTGGTGAGACACCGCATTTCGACTATGTCTGCGATGCGGTCACACAGGGTCTGACACGGGTGTCGCTCGACCAGTCGACGCCGGTGGCCAACGGGGTGCTGACCACCAACACCGAGCAGCAGGCACTTGCCAGGGCCGGCCTGCCCGATTCGACCGAGGACAAGGGCGCACAGGCTGCGGCCGCCGCGTTGTCGACCGCGCTGACGCTGCGCGGTCTGCGCAAGCAGTCATGAGTCGCCCAATGGGACCTCGAGGTACGCCCGCACCTGACACCGTATTTCGCATACGGCGCCGCCGCGCTGATCCTGGCCGCTCACGTGACTGTCGGCGTGCTGCTGAAGATTTCGTCGACCGGGGTGATCTTCCAGACCGCAGATCAGGTCGCGATCGCGCTACTCGGCGCAGTCATCGCCTGCGCCGTTCTGCTGTTCGCCCGGCCTCGACTGCGTGTCGGAGCGCCCGGAGTCTCGGTGCGAAACCTGCTCGGCGACCGGCTGATTCCCTGGTCCGATGTTGTCGACATCTCATTCCCGCGTGGCGCGAGATGGGCCAGGGTCGACCTGCCGGACGACGAGTACATCCCTGCGATGGCGATACAGGCCGTCGACAAGGAGCGGGCCGTCGAAGCGATGGAGGGTGCGCGCGCTCTTCTCGACCGCTACCGGCCCGACCTCAACGCACGCTGAGCGACATCGCGACCTCATCGCGGGCGTTGACTCCTTCTGCGGTGACCGGCAGGAACCCGAGGCTCTCGTAGACGCCTCTCGCGACGGTGTTGTCGACCGCGACCCTCAGGGTGACGATGCGCGCCTGCCGGTCTCGTGCCCAGTCAAGGGCGGCGGCGACCAGCGGCCGGGCCAGGCCGTGGCCGCGGGCTGTCGGGTCCAGCCAAAGTGAGTACAGGTAAACCGTTTCCGCGTTCTCCTGCTGCGCACCGATGAGCCCAACCGGGCGGTTGTCGAGCAGCGCCGCGAACTGTGCATGGTCGCGGAGTCGTCTGCGCCACTGCGCGGCGGTGAACGACGACTCCTGCCGGTACTGCGGGTCGTCGGTACCGAGCGAGTCGGTCAGTGCGCGCAGTCGGACAGCGGCAAACAGTCGCCAGTCCGATTCCGTCAGCCGCGCGACCCGTGCTGTCACCGAGGGTCGCCCATCACCAGCCCCTCGCGGCGCGGGTCGGCCCCTCCGGTCCAGCCAGGGGCGCCGCGCATGATCGCCGACAGTCCGCTGGACTGGTCGGCGAGGTCGACCTGATGGCCGAGCCTGCGCAAGCCCTGCACCAGCGGATCATTGTCGCCGTTGTCTGCGGTGTCGACGTTGGGATGTTCTCCGCCCACATTGGTCTTCGGCGAGTTTGCCGCGCCGAAGTCCACCATCCCGACCGCCTGCTGTGGATCCATATCCCAATCGATCATTCCGACAACGGTTTTCACAACGAACTGGATGATCACCGCTCCGCCTGGCGAACCGAGCGTGGCGAACAGCGGGCCACGATCCGCGCCGGACTTCTCGAAGACAAGGGTTGGCGCCATCGTGCTGCGTGGCCGTTTGCCCGGGCCGACGCGATTTGGCACAGCGACCCCGTCGGGGCCTGCGGGTTCGGCGGAGAAGTCGGTCAGTTGGTTGTTCAGGATGAATCCGTCCACCATGTGGAACGAGCCGAACTGCGATTCGACGGTGGTGGTGAGCGCGGCGGCATTGCCCTGTGAGTCGATGACGCTGATCTGGCTCGTGCCGTGTTCGGGGACCTGCACCGGCGTGGATGGCGCCGCATCGAACTCGCCGGGCTTTGCGGTCCCCATGCTGCGCTGTTCGGAGATCAGCGCCGCCCGCTGCGCGAGGTAGTCACTGTTCAGCAAGGTGTTCGGGGTGCCGCCCGGCAGCGGCACGAAATCAGTGTCAGCGACGTAGGAGTCGCGGTCGGCGTAGGCAAGCCGTTCGGCTTCCGAGATCAGGTGCACACCCATCACGGACGGCTTTCCACCGTTGAGGTCCATATCGGTGGGCTTGTGCTCGTTCATCGGGAAGTGTTCGAGGATGCCAAGGGCGGCGGCCACCGCGATACCGCCCGACGACGGCGGCGGCATGCCGCAGACGTCCTTGCCGCGGTACGGCATGCAGATCGGTTCCCGTTGTTTTGCGGTGTAGCCGGCCAGGTCCTCGGCCGTCATCAGGCTGGGTGTGCGACCGCCTGTTGTGTCGCCAGCGGCGGCGACTATCGCCTTGGCGATGTCACCGGTATAGAAGGACTCAGGATCGGATGCGATGACGCCCAACGTTTTCGAGTATGCCGGGTTGGTGAGTCTGGTCTCGGCCGCCTTCGGACTGCCGTCGGGGTTGAGGAAGTATGCAGCGGCCTCGGGGTCGGGTTTCAACTGGTCCGCCGAGTCGGCGATCGCCGCGGCGAGTCGGGGGCTGATGTCGAAGCCGTCGTCGGCGAGCGTCACGGCGGGCGTGAACAGCTCGCGCCAGGCCGTCTTGCCGTGCTGCCGGTGGATATCCATCAGCATCCGGAGGATGCCCGGCACCCCGATGGACCGGCCGGATGCCCGTGCGTCGGGCTTGGGCTCGGTGCGGTCGGTGTCGGAAATCCAGCGCAGGTAGTTCTCGGTCGCCGCGGCGGGGGCGATTTCCCTGCCGTCATACGCCTGTACGGAGTTCGCACCGGCGTCGTAGTAGAGCAGGAATCCGCCGCCGCCGATCCCTGACGACTGCGGTTCGACGAGCCCAAGCATCGCCTGAGCGGCCACCAGGGCGTCCGCCGCGGTGCCGCCGTCCTTGAGCACCTCGCAGGCCACCCGGGTGGCCAGCGGGTTGGCTGTCGCGACGGCGTAGTGCGCGGTGTGCACCACCGTCATGTCCTTGCGGTAACCGGTGGCGACCTCGGGCTGCGAACCGGCCGCTTCGGTGGTCTTCGGCGCAGGCGTGCCGTTCTCGACGACTCCGCACGGGTCACCCGCGGCAGGTGACGGATTCTCCTGCCCGCCGCATCCGGCCAGCACAAGGACGACCGCCGCCAGCGGGGCCATGAGCTTTCGCAAGGACGGGGTCCGCATCACTCGACGGTAGATCATCGGGGACGTCCGATCGCGGCAGTAACCTGGAATCCGTGCCCGATCCAGCGACCTACCGACCGGCGCCAGGGTCGATCCCCCTCGAGCCCGGCGTCTACCGGTTCCGCGATCCGCACGGGCGTGTCATCTACGTCGGCAAAGCCAAGAGCCTGCGAAGCAGGCTGAACTCCTACTTCGCCGACATCGCCGGGTTGGCGCCGCGGACCAGGCAGATGGTCAAGGCCGCGGGCAGTGTCGAGTGGACGGTGGTGAGCACCGAGGTCGAGGCGCTGCAGCTGGAGTACAACTGGATCAAGGAATTCGATCCCCGGTTCAACATCCGCTACCGCGACGACAAGTCCTATCCGGTACTGGCCGTGACGCTCAACGAGGAGTATCCGCGGCTGATGGTCTACCGCGGGCCGCGTCGCAAGGGCGTCCGGTACTTCGGGCCGTACTCGCATGCCTGGGCGATCCGCGAGACGCTCGATCTGCTCACCCGGGTGTTCCCGGCCCGTACCTGTTCGGCGGGAGTGTTCAAGCGACACAAGCAGATCGACCGTCCGTGTCTGCTGGGCTATATCGACAAGTGTTCGGCGCCGTGCATCGGGCGGGTCTCGGCCGAAGAGCACCGAAAGATCGTGCTCGGCTTCTGTGACTTCCTGTCCGGTAAGACCGACCGGTTGGCTCGCGACATGGAACGCGAAATGACCGAAGCCGCCGAGAAACTCGACTTCGAGCGCGCCGCGCGGCTGCGGGACAACATCGGCGCGCTCAAACGGGCGTTGGAGAAGCAGACGGTCGTCTTCGGCGACGGCACCGATGCCGACGTGGTGGCGTTCGCCGACGACGAACTCGAGGCCGCTGTGCAGGTGTTCCACGTCCGCGGTGGCCGGGTCCGTGGTCAGCGCGGCTGGGTTGTCGAAAAGTCCGGTGATCCAGGGGATTCTGGCCTGGAACATCTGGTCGAACAGTTCCTCACCCAGTTCTACGGCGACCAGGCGGAGCTGGGTGGCTCTGCCGATGAGTCGACCAACCCGGTGCCCCGTCAGATCCTTGTGCCGATTCTGCCGCCCAACGCCGAAGAGCTGGAGACCTGGTTGTGTGGCCTACGCGGCTCACGGGTGGCGCTGCGGGTTCCGATGCGCGGCGACAAGCGGGCATTGGCCGAGACGGTCCAACGCAACGCCCAGGATGCGCTCACGCAGCACAAGCTCAAGCGGGCAGGTGACTTCACCGCGAGATCTGCTGCGCTACAGAGTATTCAAGAAGCGCTCGGGCTGGCCGATGCCCCCCTGCGCATCGAGTGCGTCGACATCAGCCACGTGCAGGGCACCGATGTGGTGGCATCCCTCGTGGTGTTCGAGGACGGTCTGCCGCGCAAGTCCGACTACCGGCACTACGCGATCCGGGAGGCGGCAGGCGACGGGCGTTCCGACGATGTCGCTTCGATCGCCGAGGTGACGCGACGACGGTTCGCGCGGCACGTGTCCGATCTGCAGAACACCAGTGTGTTTACCGCGGAAGGAAAATCGCGACGGTTCGCCTACCCGCCCAACCTGTACGTGGTCGACGGTGGCGCGCCTCAGGTCAATGCGGCATCGGCGGTCCTCGACGACCTCGGCGTCACCGACGTGGCTGTGATCGGGCTGGCCAAACGGCTGGAAGAGGTGTGGGTGCCGTCGGAGCCAGATCCGGTGATCATGCCCCGCAACAGCGAGGGTCTCTTCCTGCTGCAGCGGGTGCGCGACGAGGCGCACCGGTTTGCGATCACGTACCACCGCAGTAAGCGTTCCAAGCGTATGACGGCGTCGGCGCTGGACGCGGTGCCCGGGTTGGGCGAGCACCGACGCAAGGCGCTCGTCACTCATTTCGGATCGGTGGCCCGGCTGAAGCAGGCCAGCATCGAGGAGATCACCTCGGTGCCCGGTATCGGCATGTCCACAGCGAAGGCTGTGCTCGATGCGCTCGGCGTAGAAGCGGAATCCTCAGCGCCCGCCTCGGTAATCGGAGATGATCAGACCAGGGCATCGGGATGACGAACCATGGCGCGGGAGACGATTTGCGGGGGCAGGATGCGCCCCGCGGCACAAGTGCGGAACCGGGCATCGACGTCGTGCTGGTCACCGGCCTGTCCGGGGCGGGGAGGGGGACTGCGGCCAAGGTGCTCGAGGACCTCGGCTGGTATGTCGCCGACAACCTGCCACCCGAGCTGATCGCCCGCATGGTCGATCTCGGCCTGGCGGCAGGGTCGCGAATCACCCAGCTGGCGGTGGTGATGGACGTGCGGTCCAAGGGCTTCACCGGCGACTTGGACTGGGTGCGCAAGGATTTGGCGACACGGGACATCACGCCGCGGGTGTTGTTTCTCGAGGCCTCCGACGACATCCTGGTTCGTCGGTACGAGCAGAATCGCCGCAGCCACCCGTTGCAGGGCAACCAGACGCTCGCCGAGGGGATCGCGGCGGAACGTGCCATGCTGGCGCCGGTACGCGCGAACGCCGACCTGATCGTCGACACCTCAAAGCTGTCCGTCCCTGCGCTGCGGGAGACCATCGAGGGGGCCTTCGGCGGTGAGACCGTCGCCTATACGAGCGTCACCGTCGAGTCGTTCGGGTACAAATACGGGCTGCCGATGGACGCCGATACTGTGATGGATGTGCGGTTCCTGCCGAACCCGCACTGGGTCGACGAGCTGCGGCGCCACACGGGACAGCATCCCGCCGTCCGCGAGTACGTGCTTGGACAGCCGGGCGCGGGGGACTTCCTCGACACCTACCATCGACTGCTGGACCTCGTGATCGAGGGCTATCGGCGGGAGGGAAAGCGCTACATGACCGTAGCCATCGGATGCACCGGCGGTAAGCATCGCAGCGTCGCGATGGCCGAAGCGCTGGCCGGACGACTGCAGGGTGGTGACCAACTCACGGTGCGAGTACTGCACCGGGACCTGGGTCGCGAATGAGCTCGCGCATCGTCGCTCTCGGCGGCGGCCACGGGCTCTATGCCACATTGTCGGCGGCGCGCAGGCTCACGCCGCATGTCACCGCCGTGGTGACGGTGGCCGACGACGGCGGCTCATCAGGACGGCTGCGAAGCGAACTCGATATCGTTCCGCCGGGCGATCTGCGAATGGCGCTGGCGGCCTTGGCATCCGACAGTCCGCAAGGACGGCTGTGGGCGACGATTCTGCAACACAGATTTGGCGGCAACGGTGCGCTGGCCGGTCATCCCATCGGAAATCTGTTGATGGCCGGGCTCAACGAGGTTCTCGCCGATCCCGTTGCGGCGCTTGATGAATTGGGTCGGATACTCGGCGTCAAAGGCCGGGTGCTTCCGATGTGCCCGATCGCGCTGCAGATCGAGGCCGATGTCGCTGGGCTCGAATCGGATCCGCGGATGAGCCGGGTGATCCGCGGCCAGGTGGCGATCGCGACAACGCCGGGCAAGGTCAGGCGGGTGCGGCTGCTACCGAGCGATCCGCCGGCTACCCGCCAGGCGGTGGACGCCATCATGAGCGCCGACCTTGTGGTGCTGGGTCCCGGCTCGTGGTTCACCAGCGTCATCCCGCACGTTCTCGTGCCGGGGCTGGCCGCCGCGCTGCAGGCCACCACCGCGCGGCGTGCGCTGGTGCTCAACCTGGTGGCCGAGTTGGGGGAGACGGCCGGATTCTCGGTCGAGCGGCACATCCACGTGCTGTCCCAGCATGCGCCGGGGTTCACGGTGAACGAGATCGTCGTCGACGCGTCCCAGGTGCGCGGTGAGCGGGAGCGGGAGCAGCTCAGCCGAACCGCGACAATATTGGGTGCTGCAGTTCAGTTTGCTGAGGTGTCCAGACCTGGTACACCTTTACATGACCCGGCGAGGTTGGCCGCGGCGTTGGAGGGGGTTCGCTTGCGCGGAACGGAACCTGGGGGCACCCTTCACCGGCCGACGATTCCCACACCCGCCCGGATAGTTGACGGACCGAGAGGTGACGACCCGTGGCGATGACAGCCGAGGTCAAGGACGAGCTGAGCCGTCTTGTTGTCAATTCGGTAAGTTCGCGCCGAGCCGAGGTGGCGTCGTTGCTGCGGTTCGCAGGGGGATTGCACATCGTCTCGGGCCGCGTCGTCGTCGAGGCCGAGGTCGACCTCGGCATCATCGCGCGACGACTTCGCAAGGACATCTTCGACCTCTACGGCTACAACGCCGTGGTTCATGTGTTGTCCGCCAGTGGTATTCGCAAGAGCACACGGTATGTGGTGCGCGTCGCCAAAGACGGCGAGGCGCTGGCGCGTCAAACCGGCCTGCTGGATCTGCGGGGCCGTCCGGTGCGCGGCCTGCCCGCACAGGTCGTCGGCGGCAGCGTCGCGGATGCGGAGGCAGCCTGGCGCGGCGCGTTCCTCGCCCACGGCTCATTGACCGAGCCCGGCCGCTCTTCGGCGCTCGAGGTCAGTTGTCCCGGCCCCGAAGCCGCACTGGCGCTCGTCGGTGCCGCGCGACGCCTCGGCGTCAGCGCGAAGGCGCGCGAGGTGCGTGGCGCCGATCGCGTCGTCGTTCGAGACGGAGAAGCCATCGGCGCGTTGCTGACGCGGATGGGCGCCCAGGACACGAGGCTGACGTGGGAAGAGCGCCGCATGCGCCGCGAGGTGCGGGCGACCGCGAACCGGCTTGCGAACTTCGACGACGCGAACCTGCGCCGGTCGGCAAGGGCAGCGGTGGCAGCGGCGGCCCGGGTCGAGCGGGCGCTCGAGATCCTCGGTGACACGGTTCCGGACCACCTGTCCGCCGCCGGCAAGCTGCGCGTCGAACACCGGCAGGCCTCACTGGAGGAGCTGGGGCGTCTGGCAGATCCGGTGATGACGAAAGACGCTGTTGCGGGCCGTATTCGGCGACTGTTGTCGATGGCTGACCGCAAAGCCAAACAAGACGGCGTGCCCGACACCGAATCGGCCGTCACCCCAGATCTGCTCGACGACGCATGAGCGAATGACGACACTGAGAGTCGGCGCGGCCTATCCCGATCCGCCGTTCAACGGCATGCCCGACGACGGTGGGCTGGACATCGACCTGATGACCGCCGTCGCCGACAAACTCGACATGTCCGTCGCGTTCGTCGCGTACGAAGGAACCGACTTCAACGGCATCTTCGACGCGCTGAGCTCCGGCTCGTTCGACTGCATCGCCGCGGGAACCACCGTGACTCCCGCGCGGGAGAAGAAGGCGAAGTTCGTCCCGCCGTACCTGATCTCCGGCCAATCGCTGGCCGTCGACACCCGCAGGCTGCCCGCGGTCCGTTCGATCGACGATCTCGAAGGTCTGACCATCGGCGTCCAGCAGGGCAACACCAGCGGGCCGATCGCCGAGAAGCTCGTTGCCGACGGCAAGGCCGCCCGCGTCAAGGTGTACGACTACGGCGGCATCAGGGGCGCGCTCGACGACCTCACGACCGGCGGGTGTGACGCGTTCATGAAGCTCGCCCCCGTGTTGACCGAACTGGTCAAGCCGATCGCCGACGTCGAGGTGGTACAGCGGGGAATCACCACCGAGAACATCGCCATCGCGGTGGGCTTCGACGACCAGGAACTGCTCGCCAGGATCACCGTTGCGCAGGCCGAGCTCGAGGACGACGGGACGCTGCAGCGAATCCGGCGGAAATGGCTGGGCAACCCCTACACGGACCAGAGCCTCGGAATGCTCTGACCAGCCTTCGCGTGACGGCACTCACACCACTACGCTGGCCTGTGAGCATCAGGGCAAAAAAGGGAGATTCACGTGACCATCCGGGTAGGCGTTAACGGCTTCGGCCGCATCGGACGCAACTTCTACCGGGCCCTCGCGGCGCAGAAGGCCGAGGGCAAGAGCACCGACATCGAGATCATCGCGGTCAACGACCTGACCGACAACGCCAGCCTGGCGCATCTGCTGAAGTTCGACTCGATCCTGGGCCGCTACCCCGAGGAGATCAGCCTCGAGGGTGACGACACGATCGTCATCGGCAGCACCAAGATCAAGGCGCTCGAGGTCAAAGAGGGGCCTGCGGCTCTTCCCTGGGGTGACCTCGGTGTCGACGTCGTCGTCGAGTCCACCGGCATCTTCACCGCCCGCGCCAAGGCGCAGGGCCACCTGGACGCGGGTGCCAAGAAGGTCATCATCTCCGCCCCGGCCAGCGACGAGGACATCACGATCGTGCTCGGCGTCAACGACGACAAGTACGACGGCAGCCAGAACATCATCTCCAACGCCTCGTGCACCACGAACTGCCTCGGGCCGCTGGCCAAGGTCCTCAACGACGAGTTCGGCATCGTCAAGGGCCTGATGACGACCATCCACGCCTACACCCAGGACCAGAACCTGCAGGACGGCCCGCACAAGGACATGCGCCGGGCCCGCGCCGCCGCGCTGAACATCGTGCCGACCTCGACGGGCGCAGCCAAGGCGATCGGCTTGGTGCTGCCTGAGCTCAAGGGCAAGCTCGACGGGTTCGCCCTCCGTGTGCCGATCCCAACCGGTTCGTGCACCGACCTGACCGCGGAACTGAAGAAGAGCCCGACCGCCGACGAGATCAACGCCGCCTTCAAGGCCGCCGCGGACGGTCCGCTCAAGGGCATCCTCAAGTACTACGACGCGCCGATCGTGTCGAGCGACATCGTCACCGACCCGCACAGCTCCATCTTCGACGCGGGCCTGACGAAGGTCATCGACAACCAGGCGAAGACCGTGTCCTGGTACGACAACGAGTGGGGTTATTCCAACCGGCTCGTCGACCTGGTGGCGCTTGTCGGCAAGTCGCTGTAGTCCTATGGCGGTCAAGACGCTCGACGACCTGCTCGCAGAAGGGGTTTCGGGCCGAGGCGTGCTGGTCCGCTCGGACCTCAACGTCCCGCTCGACGACGACGGAAACATCACCGACCCGGGCCGGATCATTGCCTCGGTGCCAACCCTGAAGGCGCTCTCCGATGCGGGCGCGAAGGTCGTCGTCACCGCCCACCTCGGACGGCCAAAGGACGGTCCCGACCCGAAGTTCTCGCTCGCACCCGTCGCGAAGGCGCTGGGGGAGCGGCTCGACCGGCATGTTCAGCTGGCCACAGACGTGGTGGGCACCGATGCGCTCGCCCGCGCAGAGGGGCTCACCGACGGCGACATCCTGCTGCTGGAGAACATCCGTTTCGATCCGCGAGAAACCAGCAAGGACGACAAGGAGCGGCTGGCACTGGCAGGGCAACTGGCGGAACTCGTCGCCGCCCCTGACGGTTCGCCGGGGGCGTTCGTGTCCGACGGCTTCGGTGTGGTGCACCGCAAGCAAGCCTCGGTGTATGACGTCGCAACCCTGCTGTCGCACTACGCGGGCAAGCTGGTGGCCGCCGAGATCAAGGTGCTCGAGCAGCTGACGAGCTCGACCGAACGGCCGTACGCGGTGGTGCTCGGCGGCTCCAAGGTCTCCGACAAACTCGCGGTCATCGAAAACCTCGCCAACAAGGCCGACAGCGTCGTCATCGGCGGCGGCATGTGCTTCACCTTCCTTGCGTCGCAAGGTGTTCCGGTCGGAAACTCGCTACTGGAAGAGGGGATGATCGAGACCTGTCGCAAGCTGTTGGAGGATTACGGCGACGTGATCCACCTACCCGTTGACATCGTGGTGGCCGAGAAGTTCGCCGCGGACTCGCCGCCCGAACGGGTGCCCGCCGACCAGATCCCTGACGGGAAGATGGGCCTCGACATCGGGCCCGGCTCGGTGAAGCGGTTCACGACGCTGCTCTCCAACGCCAGGACCATCTTTTGGAACGGCCCGATGGGCGTGTTCGAGTTTCCCGCATTCGCCGAGGGCACCAGGGGTGTGGCCGAGGCCATCATCGGCGCCACCGCGAAGGGCGCGTTCAGCGTCGTCGGCGGCGGCGACTCGGCGGCAGCAGTGCGCCAACTGGGCCTGCCCGAGGACGGCTTCTCGCACATTTCGACCGGTGGCGGGGCCTCTCTGGAATACCTTGAGGGCAAGACGCTCCCCGGTATCGAAGTCCTGAGCACCTAAGAAAGGCGCACACACTGTGTCTCGCAAGCCGCTGATCGCCGGCAACTGGAAGATGAACCTCAACCACTTCGAAGCGATCGCGCTGGTGCAGAAGATCGCCTTCTCACTGCCGGACAAATACTTCGACAAGGTTGACGTCGGTGTCCTCCCGCCGTTCACCGACCTGCGCAGCGTGCAGACCCTGGTAGACGGGGACAAACTGCGGTTGACCTACGGCGCACAGGACGTGTCACAGCACGACTCCGGCGCGTACACCGGCGAGATCAGCGGTGCGTTCCTCGCGAAGCTGGGGTGCACGTACGCGGTGGTCGGCCACTCGGAGCGCCGCACCTACCACGGCGAGGACGATGCGCTGGTGGCTGCGAAGGCTGCCGCGGCGTTCAGACACGAGCTCACCCCGATCATCTGCATCGGCGAGCAGCTCGAGGTCCGCGAGGCGGGCAACCACGTGGAGCACAATGTCGAGATGTTGCGCGGCTCGCTGGCCGGACTGTCGGCGGAGCAGATCGGCCAGTCGGTCATCGCCTACGAACCGGTATGGGCCATCGGCACCGGCCGCGTCGCAAGCGCGGCCGATGCGCAAGAGGTCTGCAAGGCGATCCGAGACGAGCTAGGCAAGCTGGCGAGCCCGCAACTCGCCGCGGGGATCCGGATCCTCTACGGCGGTTCGGTGAACGCCAAGAACGTGGGCGAGATCGTGGCCCAAGAGGACGTCGACGGCGCGCTGGTCGGGGGCGCGTCGCTCGACGCCGAACAATTCGCGATGCTGTCGGCCATCGCGGCCGGCGGCCCACTGCCCTGACAGCTACCCGGTGGTCGAGGCGATTCGCGCCTGATCAGACGGTCCCTGTAGTCTGGCGGCCATGGAATTGGGCCTTCAGATCACGCTGGTGGTCACCAGTGTCCTGGTGATCATTCTCGTGCTTCTGCACCGCGCCAAAGGTGGCGGCCTGTCCACCCTGTTCGGCGGCGGCGTTCAGTCCAGCCTGTCAGGGTCGACGGTGGTCGAGAAGAACCTGGACCGGTTGACATTCTTCATCACCGGCATTTGGGTCGTCTGCATCATCGGCATGGCACTCCAGATCAAATACTCCTAGCTCAACCCTGCCGCACTATCAAGCGGCCGTCGCTCTTGTGTGATTCAGTTACCTAACACCCGACTCGGGCACGTCATACAAGAGGTCGCATGAACACTCCGCAGGGGCCGCAGCCGTATCGGCACAACCAACCGCCGCCCCACCACCGCAGTATCGGCAACCGCCCCCGCCGCCGCCCCAGCACCGCTATCCGCACCAGCCGCCGCCTCCGCAGCAGTACCGCCCCGGCCCGCCGCCGCCGCAGCAACAACACAGGCCGCCTGCGCCACCGCAATACGGCCAGCCGCCTGCGCCCCAACATCCCGGTCAACAGCCCAACCCGTACGGACAGGCCGGCGACGGCATCGTGGTGAACACCCAGTTCTTCCCGCTGGCCTGGCTATTGTTCTTCTTCAAGCCGAAGATCGCCGTGGACGGCCAAGAGGTGCCGGTGTCGGGGTGGGGACGCACGCACGTACCCGCTCGACCCGGACAGCACCATGTGCACGTCCACGTGCCCTACTTCCTGCCGTCGAAGCTCGGTCCGGCTGATGCCACCGCCGATGTGCGTCCAGGTCAGGTCGCTGAACTCGAATACAAGGCACCGATGTGGGCGTTCAGTGCGGGCGCGCTCGGCGTCGGCCCGCAGAAGTACAACGGCGTCGGCATCACCCTTGCGTTGGTGCTGATTCCGTTCATCCTGTTGTTCTTGTTCATCGTTTTCTTCGTCGTTTTGGCGGCGATCTGACCAACGCCGTTCCCGCCCTGCGGGTTGCGTCGCGGTCGCCGATAATCGGGTGATGGCTGAAGGATCCGACATCTCGCTGGCGCCGATCGGCTCTGTGCGCCGCACCAAGGTTGGCCGCGAGGCCACCGAGCCGATGCGTGAGGACATCCGGCTGCTCGGCACCATCCTCGGCGACACCGTGCGGGACCAGAACGGCGAAGCGGTATTCGATCTCGTCGAACGGGCCCGCGTCGAGTCGTTCCGAGTCAGGCGGTCCGAGATCGACCGCGCGGAACTCGCAGGCATGTTCGACGGCATCGATGTGCACAAGGCCATCCCCGTCATTCGCGCCTTCACCCACTTCGCATTGCTCGCCAACGTCGCCGAGGACATCCACCGTGAGCGACGTCGCGCCGTCCACGTGGTGGCGGGCGAGCCGCCGCAGAACAGCAGTCTGGCGGCGACTTATCTGAGGCTCGACTCGGCCGAGCTCGATTCTGTGACAGTGTCGCAGACCCTGACCGGTGCGCTGGTATCCCCGGTGATCACCGCGCATCCCACCGAGACCCGGCGCCGCACCGTGTTCGACACGCAGCACCGCATAACGGAGTTGATGCGCCTGCGGCTGCATGCGCACACCCACACCGCGGATGGCCGCGACATCGAAACCGAACTGCGACGCAATATCCTTACGCTTTGGCAGACCGCGTTGATCCGTCTGTCCCGGTTGAAGATTCAGGACGAGATCGAAACAGGCCTGCGCTACTACCCTGCGGCGTTTCTCGAGGTGATTCCCAAGGTCAACGCAGAGGTTCGAGCTGCGCTGCAGGCCCGCTGGCCCGACACCGCCCTGCTGGAGAATCCGATCCTGCGGCCGGGATCGTGGATCGGCGGAGACCGTGACGGCAACCCCAACGTCACCGCCGACGTCGTCCGGTTGGCCACCTCGCGTGCCGCCTTCACCGCACTCGCCCACTACTTCACCGAGATCACCGCGCTTCAGGAGGAGTTGTCGATGTCGGCGCGGCTTGTCACCGTCAGCGAACAGTTGACGACGCTGGCCGACGCCTGCGATGAACCCGCCCGCGCCGACGAGCCGTACCGACGCGCGCTGCGTGTCATTCACGCCCGCTTGACCGCT
>CAVWPQ010000060.1:0-15099 GCA_963756865.1 uncultured Actinomycetota bacterium
GACCAGTACAGTTACAACCGGTTTCGCCCGAGCCGCCTCGGCGCAGGGTTGGCAGCGATGTTCCCCGACCTGCCCTCACATGACGTCGACTCGATCGACGAAATGTCAGCGACACTCAACGCGGCCCTCAGTGCGGACGGGCCCTCGGTTGTGAGCATCGAATGCTCTCCCGACGAGATCCCGCCCTTTGCACCGTTTCTCGACAACATCGCAACGAAGGAGAGCCAACCCGATGCCGATACCAGCTCTTGAAGACATCGCCGATCCGATCGACGGGGTCGTGCGCATCGAGACGTCCCCCAGGGAGAAGGCAACTCCGGTCATCATGGAGATGATGCGGTCGGTCTATCCCCACGACGAGGTGTTCGGCGAATACTGCACCGTGAACGACTACATCGACTGCCCGCCCGACGAGCTCTACGCCTACCTGTCTGATACCCGCAGTCTCGAGGAGTGGACCTACAGTCTTCGCGGCTTCACCCCGACCGAAGAGCCGGGCCTGTGGCTTGCATACGACCGCCTCGGGTCGGAAACCGAGATCTACACCCGCACCGTCGCCAATCCCGACGCGCGCACGGTGGACTACCACTGCGCTTGGGATCAGGGCAAACACCTCTGGATGATCTATCTGATGCGGGTCGTCGACGCGCAGCTGGTGCTCGACAAGCCGGGTTCGGTCGTGCTGTGGACGAACTGCCACCACCCGTTCTACGACAGCAATCCCTACCCCGAGGCCGCACCGCCGGAGCGGCCGGTATGGGTTGGCGACTTCTGGGACATGTTCGGTGCCGGCCACCTCTTGGAGTTGAAGAACCTCAAGGCAATCGCCGAATACCGCTACCGCCACGGTCTGCCGGTGACACCGGCCTGGATGGGATGAGTACACGATGAGTGTCAGCTTGGTCGATGTGTCGACGTATCTACCCGGCGATCCGATCGGCGCGGATTACTACGCGCAGTTCGCAGAATCCGATGACCTGCGCGACAACATGATGTTCAGAGCGCCCAAGTTCCGCCACCATGTGGCCGAAGACGAAACGGCCATCGACATGGTCGAGCGCGCGGCGCAGGGCCTGATCGAACGCCACGGCGAAGACGCGATCGCGAACGTCGACGTGTTGATCACCCACACGCAGATGCCTGACATGCCGTTCTACGGCGGAGGTGGGGGCATGGCGCATCGCCTTGGTATGAAACCCAATTGGGTGCTGGACCTGCACAACGGTGGCTGCGCCGCGTTCGTGCTCGGGTTGAAGCTGGCCCGAAATCTACTCGAGTCGGGCGAGGGCCGGACCGCGCTGATTGCCATCGCGCAGAACGCAGCTGGGCAGATCTTCGATCAGCCAGGGGTACGACGAAAGGCTCAGGCCTCGGTACCCGGTGACGGGGCTGCCGTCGGCTTGCTGCGTGTGTCCGACGAGTCACCGATCCTCGAAGTCGAGTGCCGCACCTACGGGCAGTATGCCGGCGAAATGACCATTGCCGTCGAGCCTGAGCGCAAGTGGTGGCAGCCGGGTCCTGGCGAAGGATGTATCGGCTTCTCCGAGAGCAAGATCACCAAGGTGCTCGCGCGCGGCAATCGACAGGTGCCCGAAGTGGCGTACGCCGTGTGTGACAAGGCCCGGCTGAAGGCCGGGGACATCGACCTGCTCGTCACGAATCAGCCCAATCGGGTGTTCCTGCGCAACTGGCGGGAGGCGCTGGAGTTGCCGAGGGAACGACACGTCGACACCTTTGACGAGTGTGGAAACCTCTTTGCCGCGGGCATTCCCGTCAATCTCGATCGCGCCATCACCGAAGGGCGACTGAAAAAGAATGACGTGGTGATGATGGCCGCCTTCGCGCACGCGGGTGACTTCGCCGGTGCAGCCGCCATCCGCTGGGGCGGCAGACCATAGTGGAATCGCTGATGCGGTTGGCTACCGAACCGCCCGTGCACGGCGCCGACAATCCACTGGCGTTGTCGCTCAACGAGAATCCGTTCTCGCCGCTGCCCGCCGTGCATGCTGCCATCGTCGCCGCGGTGGGTACCGCAAACCGCTACCCGGAGTTTCTCCCCGAGCAATTGCGCAGCGTTATTGCTCGACACATAGGGGTCAACGACGAGCAGATTGTCATCGGCGCGGGTGCTACCGGCGTCGTCATGCAGATACTGCACGCGCTGACCGATCCCGGGGACCGCATCGTGATGGCATACCCGACGTTCGACGGTTACCCCATTTGTGCGCAGATGGCTCGGCTGAAATCGGACGTGGTCCCGCTTGATCAGGATGGCCGTCACGACCTCGACGCGATGGCAGATGCGGCGGCGGGAGCACGTGTCGTGGTGCTCTGCAGACCACACAACCCGAGCGGCACCGTTGAAGCCGTCACCGCAGTGCGCCGCTTCCTGTGGCGGGTGCCCCGCGGCACACTTGTACTGCTGGATGAGGCGTATATCGAATTCGTATCGTCGAGCTTACGAATAGACGCACCCTCACTGGTCGATGAATTTCCGAATGTCATTGTGGTCCGGACATTTTCGAAGGCATACGGGCTGGCCGGAATGCGGACAGGCTACGCCTTCTGCTCACCTGAAATGGCTCATACCCTATGGAGGATGCAGTTGCCGTTTGGCACCAACATTGCCAGCCTGGCCGCGGTCGTCGCCTCCTACTGTGCAGAAGCTGAACTGCGGCAACGTATCCGGCTGATCACCACCGAGCGAGCGCGCCTGCGCATGAAGCTGCGAGCGATGGGCATCCGCAGCACTGAGTCGCACGCGAACTTCGTATACCTGCCGCCCAACGGACGGCCGTGGTCTGAAGCATTCGACGGCACGGGACTTCAGGTGCGTTCCTACGGCGACGGTGGAGTGCGCATCACCGTCGGAAATCGCACGTCAACCCAGGCCGTGCTGAAGGCGCTGCAAAGCTCAGTCGCCGCGGGCGTGATATGAGGCCGCCGCCATCAAGGCTGCGCTTCCGAATCGGGCACAAGGTCGCAGCCTGGTATGACGCCGAGGCCTACTTCCGCAGACGGGCAAGGGTGGGCAGCGCGTTTCACATGCCTATCCCCGGTCTCGGGGACGTTCTCTTCGCAGCACACCCCGACGATGTCCGCGAGTTCCTCAGAATTCCCGCAGCGTCGTTCACTCCCCCGATGCCGAATCCGATCGAGCCCGTCGTCGGTGCGGGATCGATCATTCTGCTGGCCGGGCGACCTCACAAGAACGAGCGCGCGCGATTTCTGCCTGCGCTGCACGGCGAGCGTATCCGCCGCTACACCGATGTGATGGCCAAGGCTGCCGAGGACGTCGTCGCGTCGTGGCAGCCAGGCGCCACCGTGGACGCACGTGACGCCGCGCAGACGATCACCCTGCAGATCATCGTGCGTGCAGTATTCGGTATCGAGGACGATAAGCGTTGCGACGAGTACGTCGACGTGGTGAAAGCGATGATGCGCAATTACATCGCGCCGTTCATGTTCTTCCCCGCGTTGCGCCGGGCGCCGTTCGGCCTCGGCCCGTGGAGACGCTTTTCCGAGAAGCGGATTCGGCTCGATGAGATGCTGTCCGAACAGATCGCCGCACGGCGAAGAACCGGCACCGACGGCTATGACGACGTGCTCAGCGTGCTGCTAGCCGATGACAAGGACGGTCATCGCAGCGACGACGAAGTTCAACAGCAACTGCGGACATTGCTGGTGTCCGGCCACGAGACGTCGGCGACGACTCTTGCCTGGGCGCTTTTCCACATACATGCCGACGACACCGTTCGGCGCAAGGTTCTCGAGGAACTGAGCGACGATCCCACCCCTGAGCAGATGCCGAAGCTGCCCTATCTCAATGCCGTGATCTCCGAGACGCTGCGCATGCATCCAACGGTTTCTATCGTGGTGCGCCAGTTGACGTGTCCTGTCGACACATGGCAAACCTCGCGAAACGCCGGCGACGTCGTCGGCGTAGCGCTGCCTGCCCTCCACGCCGATCCACAGGTTTGGCCGGACCCCGCGCGGTTCGACCCGGAGCGTTTCGTTGTCCGCAAGCCCCCGCCGGCCGAGTACTCGCCGTTCGGCTATGGACATCGTCGCTGCCCGGGGTCGGCATTCGCCTCGTTGGAACTGGCGATCGCGTTGGGAACCATTCTCACCAAAGCCGAACTGCGGCTGCCGCAGACGCGAAGGTCGCGACTGCCACGGTCTATTCCACGCGGCGTCGCCGCGGTCCCGAGCAGAGCCATCAACCTGGAGGTCGTCCACACGTGAACCTGAAACAACGGGTACCGCTTCTGCGCTGGTCGTTCTGGCGGATGGCGGCCGCAAGCGCCAGGATCAACAAAACCGGGCAGATCGGCGACGGGCGTGAAGCCGCGGTCGTCGAGTACGTTCTGGCCGAGGCCCGCCGGGGCGACATCACCGACGTCCTCGCCGCCATCGACCGATTCGCTTACGAGAAGTCGTTTCTCATCAACGTCGGTGACGAGAAGGGCGAGCTTCTGGATGCGGCGGTGCGGCGCGCGCGCCCGTCACTGGCGCTCGAGTTGGGGACCTACTGCGGGTACGGGGCGCTACGCATCGCGGCGGCCGCCCCCGAAGCGAAGGTCTACTCGGTCGAACTGGCCGAGGCCAACGCAGTCAATGCCCGTCGAATCTGGGCACATGCCGGCGTCGCTGACCGGATTACATGCGTCGTCGGCACTATCGGAGACGGTGGCCGCACGCTGGACGCATTGGCGATCGAACACGGCTTCGACTCCGGCGCACTGGATTTCGTGTTCCTCGATCACGACAAGAACGCCTACCTCACCGACCTGGACAGCATCGTCGATCGTGGCTGGCTCCACACCGGCTCGATCGTGGTCGCCGACAACGTGAAGATTCCCGGAGCGCCCCTGTACCGAGCGGCCATGCGCGACCGGCAGGGTAAGACGTGGCAGACCCGCGAGCACAAGACGCACGGCGAGTACGGCTCCGTTTTCCCTGACTTGGTCCTCGAGTCGGAGTACCTGGGCGGCCTGCCGCTGAACCGCTAACGCGCCCTAGGATGGGCTCCCGCCCAGACTTCCCTCAGCGCGTGCACGGTGACAAGGGTGTAGATCTGCGTGGTCGTAACCGATGCGTGGCCGAGCAGTTCTTGAACCACCCGCACATCGGCGCCGCCCTCGAGCAGATGTGTGGCGAACGAGTGCCGCAGCGTGTGCGGCGACACCGCGGCGGTGATGCCCGCCCGCTCGGCCGCGTCCTGGAGGACCTGCCACGCGCTTTGCCGCGACAGCCGTCCGCCGCGGGCATTGAGGAAGATCGCAGGCGTTCCCTTGCCACGTCGAGCCAGGTCGGGACGCCCCCGAATCAGATAGGCATCCAGCGCTGACACTGCGGGACGGCCGATCGGCACCAGCCGTTGCTTTCCGCCCTTACCGCGTAACAGCACCGAGCGGGCATGGGTGTCGATGTCGTCGAGGTCAAGCCCGACAGCCTCGGAGATCCTGGCGCCGGTGGAGTAGAGCAGCTCGAGCATCGCGCGGTTCCGCAGTGACAGTGGGCCGTCGGCCTCGCTGTCGCCGCCCGCGCCCTCCAGGAGCGCAAGCACCTCGTCGATGGTCAGGCTCTTGGGCAGCCGCCTGCTCGGCGTCGGCGGTTTGACGGCACGGGCCACGTCGAGTTCGGTGACACCTTCCGCCGCGGCGAAGCGGTGCAGTCCCCGGACGGCGATCAGCGCGCGCGCCGCCGACACCGCAGACAGCGGAGCCGTCCCGACTTCCGTGTCGCCGCGACGCAGTGCCGCAAGGAAGTCACTGACGTCGGCCTCGGTGACCTTGGTCAGATCGTCCACGCCGCGCAGCGTGAGGTGCTCGGCGTAGCGCCGCAGATCCCGACGATACGAGCTCAGCGTGTTGGCGGCGACTCCGCGTTCGATGGTCAGGTGATCGACGTACCCCTGCAGCTGCTCGTCGAGGGCCGGACGGAATGTCGTCACGACTGTTCCTTTCGGCTGGCGAACGCGGACGGCTTATCGACCCAGGTCGCATCGGCCGAGCGCAACGAACCGAAATCGCCACGGACGGCGTGCGCGGCGAGAACGCCGCTCACGGCGATGGCGTTGGTGATCTCACCGGCCAGCGCCATCGCGACGGCATCGTCGAGGGAGAACCACCGCACCACCAGATCGGCCTCCTCGTCGTGGGCGTCGGGCCTACCGACGTCGGTGAGGCCGGTGGCGAGGTACACGCGCACGCTCTCGTCGCTGAAGCCCGGTGCACTGACGAGGTCGACCAGCACGCGCCAGTCCTGCGCGGACAGCCCGGCCTCCTCCTTCAGCTCGCGTGCCGCTGAGAGGTGTGGCGGCTCGCCGCCCATGTCGAGCAGCCCGGCCGGCAGCTCCCATAGTCGCCTGCCCACCGGGTGGCGGTATTGGTAGACCATGGCGATGTTCTCGTCGTCATCCATCGCGAGAATCGCGACGGCACCGTAGTGCTCCACGACTTCGCGTCGGGCCGTGTTGCCACCGGGCATGCTCACCTCATCGGCGCGCAGTGCGAAAATCTTCCCGACGTAGACGGTTTCGGAGTCGACGGTCGCGAAGTCGTGTTCAGCCACGGACTTCGGATCTCACCCTGGCGTCGTCTCCGAGCTGCTGTCCCACCTTGTCCTGGTGCTCGGCGCCGTTGGCTCGCTGCTCGGGAATCTCGACCGGCAGGCGTTCGGCGGCCTTGAAGTCGAGCGCCGCACCGACCAATGCCGCGAACAACGGATGCGGCCGGGTCGGGCGGCTCTTCAACTCCGGATGAGCCTGTGTGCCCACCAGAAACGGATGCACATCGGGTGCGTACTCGACGAACTCCACCAGATGCCCGTCGGGCGAGGTGCCGGAGAACTTCAGCCCGCTTTCGGCGATACGGTCGCGGTAGGCGTTGTTGACCTCGTAGCGGTGCCGGTGCCGTTCCGACACCTCAGTGGTCCCATAGGCCTGCGCCACAATGGAATCCGACTCGAGCACGGCTGGATAGGCGCCGAGGCGCATGGTGCCGCCGAGGTCGGCCTCCCCCGCGACGGCGTCGCGCTGGTCGGCCATCGTCGAGATCACCGGATCGGACGTATCGGGATCGAACTCCGCCGAGTTCGCCCCGGTGATTCCCACCGATCGGGCCGCCTCGATGACGATGCACTGAAGCCCGAGGCACAGACCGAGTACCGGCAGCCCGCGCTTGCGTGCGTAGCGGATCGCGCCGATCTTGCCCTCGATACCCCTGATACCGAAACCGCCAGGGATGAGCACGGCATGAACATCGTCGAGCTCGGCTGCGGCGCCGCTTTCGCTCTCGCAGTCGTCGGACGCCACCCACCGCATCTCCACCTTGGCGCGATGCTTGAAGCCGCCCGCACGTAGCGCCTCGGCGACCGAGAGGTATGCGTCGGAGAGATCGATGTACTTGCCCACCAACGCAATTCGTATGGTCTCGCGGGGGTCGTGCACACGCTGCAGCAGATCGTTCCACTGAGTCCAGTCGACGTCGCGAAACGGCAGATTGAGCCGGCGCACCACATAGGCGTCGAGCTCTTCGCGGTGCAGCACCTTGGGGATGTCGTAGATCGACGGCGCATCCGGGGTCGAGATCACTCCGTCGATGTCGACGTCGCACATCAGCGCGATCTTGTTCTTCAGCGGCTCGGGTACGTCGCGGTCGCAGCGCAGGATCAGCGCGTCGGGGCTGATGCCGATGCTGCGCAGCGCGGCCACGGAGTGCTGGGTGGGCTTGGTCTTCAGCTCACCCGACGGCGCCATGAAGGGCACCAGCGAGCAGTGCAGGAAGAAGCAGTTTTCCCGGCCGACCTCGTGGCGCACCTGACGCGCGGCCTCGAGGAACGGCAACGACTCGATGTCGCCGACGGTGCCGCCGATTTCGGTGATCACCACATCGGCGCGGTTCCCGTCGGCGTCGGGTTCGGCCATCGCCAGAATCCGGCTCTTGATCTCGTCGGTGATGTGCGGGATGACCTGAACGGTGTCGCCTAGGTACTCGCCGCGGCGCTCCTTGGCGATAACGGTCGAATACACCTGGCCGGTGGTCACATTCGCCCACCCGGGCAGGTTGCGGTCGAGGAACCGCTCGTAGTGCCCGACGTCCAGGTCGGTCTCGGCGCCGTCTTCGGTGACGAAGACCTCACCGTGCTGGAAGGGGTTCATGGTGCCGGGGTCGACGTTGAGGTACGGATCGAGCTTCTGCATGGTGACCTGCAGACCGCGAGCCGTCAGCAACTGCCCCAGGCTCGAGGCGGTGAGACCCTTGCCCAACGAAGAAACCACGCCGCCGGTGACGAAGAGGTGCTTGGTGGCGGTTTGTGGGTGCTTGCGTAGCGGCTTCGTTTGGCCGGGCAACGGCAACCTCCGTGACGACGGGCAGGACATGGCAATGACGATCTGGGGCCTGCCGACCCACGGAACTCCACATTAACACCGACCCCGACAACCCGTCGCTGACGCGCCGTCGCGCATGAGTATTTGCCCCGACCGGTGCGCTATTGCGGGACAGTTACCGACGCAGCGCCCTGCCCGATGCCGTACTGGCCGGGCCGTCCGCCGTTGATCAGGTCACCCAGCGCCAGCACCGTGGTGATCCGCCCTGACGTGGCATTGATGTCGTCGACGGTGCTGAGCGCCGACGACAACGCCGCATCGGACCGGGTCACGGCAACCGCCGCGGTGCCGGAAGCAGTGCCGTCGCGGCCTGCGATGACGGTGCCTGAGCCGTGCGGGGCCAGTCCGGCAGCGAAGCGGGCGACGGTGGCGCCCCTGTTCCCCGCGTCGTCTCCGAGGCCTGCGCCGGTGACGACCAGCGCCGTGTTGGCCGCGCCGACGCGGTCAGCCCCGTAGGTGATGAAGCCGGTGTCCCTCAGCGCGGTCAGCACGGTGTCGCGCTGCTGGTCGTCGACGGCGGGCACCTTGGGGTCTTTGTTGATGAGTAGGGCGATGCCGAGCAGATCGCCGGCCTGCGAGCCTTGGTCCACCGATTTGGTGCTCAGTTGCGCCCCGGCTGGCACGATCGGTGAGTTCACCACCGAGAGGAGTTTCTCCGCGGAGTTGGCGTTGACGAACTCCTCAGTCAGTGCCACCGTGCCGCTCACCGTCCCGCCGGCCTGCTCCACCATCCGGGACAACGACTGAACATCGTCGTCATCGGCATCCGGTGTGCGGAACACCACGACCGACTTGCCCGCCAACGAGTCGTGCAGTATTCGCGGTGCCATCTGCCCGTCGAATTCGCCTGCCGCGCTCAGTCTCTCGTTGAGCGCATTCTTCTGGTCGGTGAGGCCGTCGATCTGGGTCTGCATTTCCTTCTTGTCATCACGCAATCCGGACAGCACGGTGTTGGACAGCAGTCCGGATCCCAGCGCAACGCCGATGGCGAGGGCCAGGAAGACTGCAGCCAGTGAAATCGCATGTGTCCGTAGAGATATCACTGCGCCGCTCTCCTAGCTGATCAAACCCTGAACCCACAGTGAGAACTGGTTCCAGTAGTCGACGACCCAGTCGATCACCGCGCCGTCGGCGCGCGACACCCAGAGCGCGACGATGACAGCGACCAGCATTGCCAACACCAGAAGAGCGATGGCCCCGCCGGAGACCCGACTCCGGTACAGGGTGGCAACGGCTTTGGCGTCCACCAACTTCTCGCCCACCTTGAGGCGGGTGAGAAAGGTCGACGGGTTGCTGTGCTGGCGGGTGCGGTCGAAGAACTCCTCGATGCTCGCGGTGTGACCGGCGGTGACGATCAGCGAGGCGCCATGGTGGTCGGCGAGAAGCAGCGCGAGATCTGCGGCCGAACCCGCCGCCGGGAAGGTCATCGCCCCGACGCCGAGGTCCTGAATGCGCTCCAGCCCTGCCGCGTGTCCGTCCGCGTCGGCGGGCAGCACCACCTGAGCGCCGCAGCGCAACACCTCGGCGCTGATGGTTTGCGGATCTCCGACGATCAGCGAAGGTCGGTAGCCGCCTTTGCGCAGCACGTCGGCGCCTGCTCCGACGCCGATGAGCACGGGCTGGTACTCCTTGATGAACGGCTTCAGCGACTTGAGGTCATCGGCGGCGGTGGGTTCCTCTGCCACCACCACGACATGGCGCCGATGCAGGTCGACGTCGATGTCGGGGATCCCGATGCCGTCGATCAGCAGCGGACTCTCGCTGCGGATGAACTCGATGGTGTTGCCTGCGAACGCCTCGAGGTGAGCAACCAGACCGCTCTTGGCCTCGTGCATCAACTCGTGGATTTCGTGATCGGTCCGCTCGGTGCCATGGGCGAGCCTGCGGTCTCCTGCGTAGACGCCGCCGTCGTACAGCCTGACCCGGGCGCCGTCCTTGACGCGCTTGAAGACCTCGGGGCCGGTCTCGTCGATGAGCGTGACACCGTTGTTGACCAACACCTCGGGACCGAGGTTCGGATAACGGCCGGAGATCGACGTCGAGGCGTTGATGACGGCGGCGATCTCGGCTTCCACCAGTGCGTCGGCGGTGATGCGGTCGAGATCCAGTGCGTCGATCACCACGATGTCCCCGGGGCCGACGCGCCGCAATAGCCGATCGATGTCGCGGTCCACCCTGGCCGTGCCGGTAATGCCCGGTCGTGGGCTGGCAGTGCGGGACAGCAGCGCAGACATCTTCATATCGGCGATTCTGTCGGCCAACCCTCAAGTTGAGGTGGAGGCGCGCCGTAACACCAGCCTCACAAGTTCGCTTTTGTCACACGCGCCACAACTTAGGGCGCCTGTTCGCGGTCCTCCTGGGCGGAGCTGAGCAGCTCGCGGGCATGCGCCCTGCCGCTGTCGGAGTCCCCGAGCCCGGCCAGCATCCTGGCGAGTTCGGCGACCCGGTCGTCGTCGTCCAACCGGCGGACACCGCTGGTGTTGTCCTTCCCGGCGCTGTCGACGACGAGGTGGATGTCTGCATACGCGGCGACCTGAGGTAGGTGCGTGACGACGATGACCTGGTGGGTGCGCGCCAGCCGGGCAAGGCGCCTGCCGATCTGCACCGCGGCGCGACCGCCGACACCGGCGTCGACTTCGTCGAAAACCATGGTCGTGCCCTCGACGGATGCGGCGAGGACCACCTCGAGCGCGAGCATCACGCGGGACAGCTCACCGCCGGATGCGCTCTTGTTCAACGGCAGCACGTCGGTCCCGCGGTGCGCCGAGAAACCGAAGTCCACGGCGTCGACACCGTCGGAACCCGCATGCACCGTGGTACCCGACGGCAGTGTGATGGGCGCCGAGTCGTCACCCCTGACGGCCAGCGGTGAAACCGTGACGGTGAACGCGGCGTCGGCCATCGCCAGCCCGGACAGCTCCGCGGTCACCGCTTTAGCCAGACCCTTCGCCGCTTTGGTCCGCGCCTTGCTGAGTTCAGTTGCAACGGCGACCAGCTCGGCTTCCAGTTCCGCGACCCTGTGCTCGAGACCTGCAAGGGTCTCCTCCGAGACGTCCAGTTGTTCGAGGCGGTGCCGCGACTCGCGCGCCCACGCGAGAACACCGTCGATATCGGCTGCGTACTTTCTCGTCAGCACCCGCAGCTCGCCCTGCCTGGCCAGCTTGGTCTCCAAAGTGCTTGCATCACTGGGCAGTTCGGTTAGAAAGTGGCCGAGTTCGGTGGACACGTCGCCGATCACGGCCAACGCCTCGGCGAGCCGCTGTCCCAAGGCGCGCAGCGCAGTGTCGTCGGTGGCCTCCAACGCCGACTTGGCGTGGGCGACTTCGTGCGCCGCAGATGCGGGATCGGTGCCTGCAGTGTCGTCGAGGGCGCCCGACAGAGCGGAGCGAGCAGTGTGGGCGGCCTCCCGCAATGCGTCGAGTTCGGACAACCGACTGATGTCGTCGACCAACCCCTGGTCCTCGCCCGGCATGGGGTCAACCGCGTCGATCTCGCCGAGACCGAACTTCAGCCGGTCGGCCTCCTGCGCCATTTCCCTTGCCCGCTGGGTCCTTTCGGCGAGATCGCGGCGAGCGGACTGCCAGGTTTCGCGCACTTTGCGATACCGCTGCAGCAGCACTCCGACGTCGGTGAAGCGATCCAGCGCGGCGCGCTGCTCGTCGCCGCGCATCAGGCGTAGTTGATCGTTCTGCCCGTGCAGCGTGAGTAGCTCGGTGGTGAACGTGCTCAGCGACTTCGCGGGCACGCTGCGGCCGCCGAGGTAGGCCCGGGATGGGCCGTCGCGGCTTACCGAACGCGCGGCGATGACGCTGCCGTCCTCGTCGCGGTCCGCCCCGGAGGCATCGAGAAGCTGGTCGACGTGAGAGGCGACATCCTCGCCGAGTTCGCGGGTGCTGAACCTGCCCTCGACCACGGCACGGGCCGCGCCAGACCGGATCCTCGTCGCGTCGGCTCGGGCACCGCCCAGCAGATGCAGCCCGGTGACCACCATCGTCTTGCCGGTGCCGGTTTCACCGGTCAGCACGGTCAGACCGCGGTCGAATTCTGCTGTCGCCGTGCTGATCGCGCCCAGCGACTCGATGCGGATTTCGGAGAGCACTACTGACCGCGCCAGCCCGTGACCGGCAGCCGGAACTTGCGCACCAGGCGGTCGGTGAACGGTGCGCTGTCCAGGCGCACCCATTTCAGCGGTGTGCCACATCGCGTCACCTCGAGCCTGCCGCCCGCGGGCACCACCATCTCGCGGCGGCCGTCGCAGAACACCAGCGCGTCGTGACCTTCCGCCTCGACCTCGACGGCAATCGCGGCGTGGGGACTGGTGACCATCGGCCGCGCGAAGAGCGCATGAGCGTTGTTGGGCACCACAAGGATTGCTTCCAGATCCGGCCAGACGATCGGTCCGCCCGCGGAGAACGCCCACGCGGTGGAACCGGTCGGCGTCGCCACGAGCACTCCGTCGCAGCCGAAGGCCGACACCGGCCGACCGTCGACTTCCAGGACGGCGCCGAGAACGCCGAGGCGCGGCCCCTTCTCGAGGCTGGCTTCGTTGAGGGCCCAACCGCGATTGACCACCCGGCCCTCGACTCGGACCACGACGTCCAGAGTCATCCGCTCCTCGACGCGGTAGTCGCGGCTGACGACGTGCTCGAGAACCGCGTCGATGTTGTCTGCTTCCGCCTCGGCGAGAAACCCGATCCGGCCGAGATTGACTCCCAGCACCGGGATTTCGACGTTGCGGGCCAGCTCGGCGGCGCGAAGAAAGGTCCCGTCACCGCCGAGGACGAGGACCAGCTCACAGCCTTCCGCGGCGCGTTCGTCGGCGTCGACGACTTCGACGTCGACACCGATTCCACCCATACCGTCGGATGCCGGGTGCACGGCTGCGCGGTCAACAGCCTCCGCGGACAACACTCGCAGGCCAATCCCGTTGTCGCCGAGAACTTTTTCCACCCTGCGGGCCGTTTCGGAGACATCATCGCGGCCGGTGTGGATCACCATCAGGATGGTGCGTTCGGATCTCATTGCGGCCCCTCGACAATGGCGCGTTCGACAGCCTGCTCGAGGTCATCGCCGGTGAGCGGGTGCTCGGGCGTAGCGCGCAGATGCAGGAAGTATTCGACGTTCCCGGACGGACCCGGCAGCGGACTGGCCGTGACACCGACGGTGTGCCAGTTCAGTTCGGCGGCGCGGTACGCCACCGCGAGCACGGCGTCCGCCCGCAGCTGCGGGTCTGACACCACCCCGCCTGCGCCGACACGCTCCCTGCCGACCTCGAACTGTGGCTTCACCATGGGAACGATATCGGCGTCCCCCGACGCACATGCAACCAGCGCGGGCAGCACCGTGGACAGTGAGATGAAGGACAGGTCGGCCACGACCCGGTCGACGGCACCGCCGACGGTCCCCTGGGTCAACTCACGCACGTTGGTGCGCTCCAGAACGGTCACCCGCTCATCCGACCGCAAAGGCCACGCGAGTTGGCCGTAGCCGACGTCGACGGCGACCACTTCGCGGGCACCACGATCGAGCAGCACCTCGGTGAACCCGCCGGTGGATGCGCCGGCATCCAGGCAGCGCGCATTCGCCACCGAGATACCGAAGGCGTCCAATGCGCCGATGAGCTTGTGCGCTCCCCGGGAAACCCATGCGCGTTCATCTGACGATTCGACCGTCAGCGAGGCGTCCAGGGAGATCGCCGTCGCGGGCTTGGCCGCGGGCATTCCGTTGATATTGACCCGGCCTGCGCCGATCAGTTCGGCGGCCTGCTGCCGCGAGCGCGCCAGCCCGCGCCGCACCAGCTCGGCGTCAACACGAGCGCGCCGCGTCATGTGGCCTTATCCGTCCGAGGTTTCCAATGGAGCCGGCCCCTTCTCGACCGACTCGAGCGCTTGAACCAGGAGGTCGTGTGCCTCCTCCAGCCGGGCTGCCACGCTGTCGATGTCCACCTCGGCGGAACCGGGCCCTTCGATGTCGGGCAGCTCGGCCAACAACGCCGCGATCCTGGCTCGGATCTCGTCAGGTTCGGTACTCATATCGCTGATCACGCTAGTCGATCGGGCGACGTCAGCAGGGACCACCGCTCCAGTGCCTTACGGGCGATGTAGTCGCCTGCGACGATCGCAAACGGCTGCCCGCTGAGGTTCGAGTTCCAGACCGCGTTGGCGGTGGCCCGCACGACCGTCACCGAGTCCCGAGGCTCCGTTCCGGTGTTGTGGACTGTCACGGCGGCTTCGCCGATCTCCACGCGCCAAGCCTTGTGCGGTCCGACCCGCAGCAGGTCGCCCCGGTCGAACAGCGAGCGAAGATCCGTGGCGATGTAGTTCGGCCGCTCACCGGGTATCGCGCGCACCGCTTCGGCCGCGGTGCTGACACCGCTGAGAACCATCAGGCTCGGCAGTCCCGCGGCGTGGGCGCCTGCGATGTCGGTGTCCAACCGGTCGCCCACCACAAGGGGGGACCGAAAGTCGCCGCGCGACAGCGCGTCGGTGAGCAGCCTCGGGCGCGGTTTTCCCGCGACCGTCGGCTCACGATCGGTCGCCGTTTGCAGGGCGGCGACCATCGAACCGTTTCCGGGAAGCAGACCGCGTTCCGAGGGCAGCGTCTTGTCGACGTTGGCCGCGACCCACAGTGCGCCGCCTCTGATGGCGAGCGCGGCCTCGGCCAGATCGGGCCATGCGGTCTGCGGCGAGTGCCGGCGATTGGTT
>CAVWPQ010000061.1:0-12024 GCA_963756865.1 uncultured Actinomycetota bacterium
TTACCGGTTACCCGCAGAAATCTCGGCGACCATCGCGTCGGCCGCCGGCCCACAGACGACCGGAAGGTCGACGGGACCGGCCGCCAAGATGTCATCGATGCGCTGTTTGAGGTCGCCGGACATGACATGCGCATAGAGGTCGGCGCCGGGGCATGTGGTTCCCGCGCTCTCGTCCCTGTGCCCTGAGAGTGTGTCGGTCGCGATGCCGAACTTTTGGGCAGCCCAGGCGAAGGCGAGGGCGGCGCCCTCGAGTTGCTCCTGGGTGACCGCCTCCTTGTCGAAGTCGCCTTCGCAGACGACGAGGAAATGGCCGGTGGGGTCGTAGTTCGTCGCGGTATCGCCCACCAGGGCGGGATCCCTCAGCTGATAGATGTTTCCGTTGCGGTCGACGCTCAGGTGGTACGCGATGTCGATCCAACCCTGCGAATCCTGGTGGTAGCGCTGGTGTTGTCGGAGGCGCGCGGGTGCATTCGCGTTGTCGCCGAGCACCACCTCGGTGTGGTGGATCGTCATGCTGTTCAGGGTGTGACGCATCCCGCCGGGCCGGGCCGGTGCGGCGCCCCAAGCATCGCGGCACAAGATCTGCCCTGCGGATGCAGCTGCCGCGTCGGGGATTGCGCAGGCATTGGCCGTGGTGACAGCCAGGCCGGCGATTCCAGTCAGGCGCAACATTCGGCGGCGGCTGATGGGCGCGTCCATGCGGTCACGATACGTAACCGGAAGCAGCGCGCTCACGTCAATTGCGGGATGACCTCGGCAGCAAGCCGTTCCATCTGCTCGCGGTCTTCGGCCACGGTGGTGCCGACCGGGTTCAACAGCACCATGTCGGCGCCCGCGTCGATCACCTCACCGAGGCCCCGGACAACGTCGTCCGGAGTACCCGAAACGGGCACGTCCTCGATTCCGCGCATTCCCGTGCCGTAGATGCGGTGCAGGCCCGCGACGACGCGCTCACGGGCGCGCTCGGGATCGTCGTCCACCGTCAGGTAGACGCGTTTGGCGATCGTGAATCCCGTTGCATCCCTGCCTTGTTCGTCGAGCTCGCGCCGAACCGTCTTGACGGACTCGACGAAGGTCGACGTCGTCGACGAACCCGCACCGAGGAAGGCGTCGCCAAGCCGCACCGCGCGGGCGAGTGCCTTGGGTGCGGTACCGCCCATCCACAATGGCGGGTGCGGACGCTGCACCGGCTTGGGTTGGATCGCTAGCCCGTCGACATCCCGGAAGCGGCCGTGGAACGTCACCGTCGGCTCGTCCGACCACGCCGCCTTCATCAGCTCTATGCCCTCGGTGAAGTACCTGACGAACGTCTCCTTCTGCACGCCGAATGCCTCGAACGGTCGCCGCTTTCCGCCGTGGCCGACGCCGAGATCCAACCTGCCGTGGCTGAGGCGGTCGATGGCCGTGGCAGCCCACGCCAGCTGCAGCGGGTCGTGCAGAGTGGTGATCAACACTGCGACCCCCAACCGCAACCGGGTGGTGCACGCTGCGGCGTAGGAGAGCATCTGCAGCGGCGCGATCTGCGGTGAGCCGCCGACGACCTGCTCCATCGTCCAGCCGCCCTCGAAGCCGAGTTCTTCGGCCCTGGCGAGATATTCCTTGATGCCTGCGTCGTCGAAGCGGTCGTAGTCCAGCTGGGGAATCGAGATCGAGAACGTCACACGATCCACGTTAGGCGTCACATCGGCCTGCGCGGGGGCGTCGGTAGGCTCGGGTGATGTTCAGCTTCCTGCCCGGCATCCCCGGCGCCGACGACCTGCGATCATTGGCGCGCAAGGTGGACACCGCCCGCCACCACGGCGTACCCAACAACTGCGTGCTCGAGCTGGATCTGCTGGCTGCACCTCCCGAGACCACGGGGTTCGACCCGATGGCGATCATCAGCGGGGGCGGCAGGCCGCTGGTGCTGCGCGAGGCCGTCGCGGCCATCCATCGGGCCGTAGAAGACGATCGTGTCGCCGGGCTCATCGCCCGCGTGCAGATCCCGGCGGCCGCGGCAGGCCCGGTACAGGAACTGCGCGACGCGATCGCTGCGTTCAGCGACGTCAAGCCGTCGCTTGCGTGGGCGGAAACCTATCCGGGCACGCTGTCGTACTACCTGGCCTCGGCATTCCGCGAGGTCTGGATGCAGCCGTCGGGCACGGTCGGGCTGGTCGGTTTTGCGACTAGCGCGCTGTTCCTGCGTGATGCGCTCGACAAGGCGGGCATCGAGGCGCAGTTCGTCGCGCGCGGCGAATACAAGTCGGCCGCAAACCTTTTCACGCAGGATCGCTACACCGACGCCCATCGCGAGGCGGACAGCCGACTGCTCGACAGCCTGCACGGTCAGGTGTGGAAGGCCGTCGCCGAATCCCGCCACATAGATCCTGCCGCCGTCGACGAACTGGCCAACAAGGCGCCGCTACTGCGGGACGACGCCGTCACGGGGCGCCTGGTCGACCGCATCGGCTTCCGTGACGAGGCTTACGCCCGTATCAGCGAACTCGTTGGCGCTCCAGGTATTTCACCCGAAACGGGCGATGCCGACAGCCACCCCGACGCGCCGCCCCGGTTATATCTGTCGCGCTATGCCAAGGTGGCTGCGAACAAGCCGGGGCCGCAGATGCCGTCGATCCCCGGTCGCAAGTCCAAGCCGACCGTCGCCGTCGTCACGCTGCACGGCCCGATCGTCAGCGGCAGGGGCGGACCGCAGGGCCTGCCGTTCGGCAACTCCAGCGCGGGCGGGGACACGATCGCGGCCTCGCTGCGTGAAGCGGCCGCCGACGAATCGGTATCGGCGATCGTGCTGCGAGTCGACAGCCCCGGCGGATCGGTAACCGGATCGGAAACCATTTGGCGAGAAGTGAATCGGATCCGCGAGGGCGGCAAACCGGTCGTCGCGTCGATGGGTGCGGTGGCCGCATCGGGCGGTTACTACGTCTCGATGGGCGCTGACGCGATCGTCGCCAACGCAGGCACCATCACCGGCTCCATCGGGGTGGTGACCGGCAAGCTCGTCGCCCGCGAACTCAAGGATCGGCTCGGCGTCGGCTCGGATTCCGTGAGCACCAACGCAAACGCCGACGCATGGTCGGTCAACAAACCGTTCACCGATGAGCAGCGCGCTCACGTCGAGGCCGAAGCCGACCTCTTCTACACGGACTTCATCGAACGCGTTGCGCAGGGACGCAAACTCACCGTCGAGGCGGTCGACGCCATCGCCCGCGGCCGGGTGTGGACCGGCGCCGACGCCCACGAGCGGGGGTTGGTCGACGAGCTCGGCGGACTGCGCACCGCGATCAACAGGGCCAAGGTGCTTGCGGGCCACGACGAGGACGACGACGTCCGCATCGTCAGCTTCCCCGGCTCGTCGTTCCTGGACTTCCTGCGCCCCAAGCCGTCATCACAACCGGCCGCTGCATCGCTGTCTGCGGCGGTCGCGGGGCTGATCGGCCAGTCGGTGGGGGAGATGTTCGGCCAGGTCGAACGCTCGATGACAGGCGTTTCCGCACTGTGGCTGGGTGACTACCGCTTCTGAGCGACTGCCGGTTCACGCGACGCTCTGCAAGCCCGCGCCGGTGAGGAGATAGCCCCGAGCAGTCGTCGAAGGGTCTTTGCGCACGAGCCCTACGAGTGCGGACCCGGCGGACTCGGGGGTCACCACCTTTCCCAACTGCTCCAGGAAGGCCTCCTCGGCCAGACCGTTGCGGGCCGCGTACGCCTGAATTGCGCGCATGCCCACGCCGCCGAACGGCGTCATCCTCGGCATCACCGTGGTGACGGCGATGTCCAGATCCAAGCGTTGCGCTTCTTCTTGGGCGTATCCGGCGATGAATCGCTGGGTGGCCTTCGATCCGGCGTAGCCGCCGCTGGCCGGTGAACCGTTGATCGCCGCGCCACTGCTGACCACGATCACCCGGCTACCGGGCGGCAGCGGCTGCAGCAATGCCTCTCGCAACCACGTGAACGCAATCTTGACGTCGCTGTGCCAGTTGGCCGAGAACGTTTCCCAGGTGTGATGGTGAAGCGGCCGCATCACGGGATTAGCCCCGGCGACAAGGATGAGAACTTGGGGTCGGTAGCGGTCCAAGACGCTCCACGCCACCGTCGAATCGGCCGCGTCGGCCGCCTCGAAACGAATGCCTGAACTCGCCGCCGCCACGTCGGCGAGATCAGTCCTCGAGCGTGCCACCGCAATGACCGGGAACCCCGCCTCGTCGAACGCGAGGGCAATTCCGCGGCCCAACCCTCTGCCTGCCCCCACGACGAGGGTCGCAGGCGCCGAAGAATCAATCATGGACATCGCATTTCCTTCCGCAGTTCAGAGCTGTCGGAAGGTATAGGCACCCCGCGTGGCGAGAATCGGTCGGCCATCGCGCGCCCAGTTTTCACCGCGGCCGGTGTCAATACTTCAGGTTGCCGAAGGGGGTAAGCCGTGATGCGAGGGTGGAGGAATGACAGCCGACCTGCTTATCCGGGCGCAAGCCGGAGACAGCGACGCGTTCCGCGAATTGACCGAACCGTTCCAGCGAGAGTTGCAGGTGCACTGTTACCGGATGCTCGGCTCCTTTCAGGACGCCGAGGATGTCCTTCAGGACACGATGATCTCCGCGTGGCAGGGCCTGCCCGCCTTCGAGAGTCGGGCATCGATCAGAACCTGGCTGTACCGCATCGCCACCAACCGGTGTCTCAACGCGCTGCGGTCCGCGCGCCGGCGGTCGGCGAAGGAGTGGGACGCCATCGATATTGAGCCCCCCGAGCCGACGCGGTTCGGAGAAGTCGTATGGCTGGAGCCATATCCCGACATCCTCGGAGCGGGTGGCGTCGGCGTTCCGGGCCCGGAGGCGCGATACGAACAGCGCGAAGCGATATCGCTTGCATTCGTGACGGCGTTGCAGCTCCTGCCCGCTCGCCAGCGTGCCGTTCTGATTCTGCGCGACGTTCTGGGATATCACACGACCGAGGTCGCGGAGATGCTCGACTCGACGGTCGATTCGGTCGCCAGTGCACTCAAACGCGCGCGCGCAAGTCTGGAGAGGCGCCGACGATCCGCTGACGTCGCACCGCCGCCGCTTCCCGACTCTCCTGACGAGCGGGCGCTGGTGGCGAAGTTCGTCCGCGCATTCGAATCCGGCGACGTCGATGGGCTCGTCGAACTCCTCACCGCCGACGTCAACCTGTCGATGCCCCCGATCCCGTTCGAATACCAAGGACGCGACGTGGTCGCCCGTTTCTACACCGCAATGTTCGCTGCAGGCCGGCTCTATCGACTGGTGCCGACTCGGGCGAATGGCCAGCCCGCGCTCGCCGCCTACCTCCCCGCGCCAACCGGCAGACTCTGGCACGGGGGCGGCCTGTTCGTCCTCACGCTCGCAGGCGATCGCATCAGCGCGATGACGCGCTTTGACAGCAGTGCACTCGGTTGGTTCGGGTTGCCACCGTCGCTTCCTGCAAGCGACTGATCTACATTTCACGCCTGCCCGTTTGCCGTTTTGTTACGCCGGGTAAACCCTCGCCATAACTCTTGATCTTGGTCGCCAGGGTTGGCTAATGTCGGATTGTCAACAAAACTACGGCGTACCCGACAAGTGTCACTGACACAAGGAGAGCCCGATGGGCAGCCCGGATCAACCTCCACACTCGACCAACTCGACTGACGACGTACCGCCCGATGTGGTGAAAAAAGCCGTGGCAGCGTCGGCCATCGGCAATGCCACCGAATGGTTCGACTACGGCATCTACGCCTACGGCGTCACCTACATCTCCGCCGCGATCTTTCCCGGGGATACGCAGCAGGCAACCCTGCTTGCGTTGATGACCTTCGCGGTGTCTTTCCTGGTCCGTCCGCTTGGTGGATTGGTGTGGGGTCCCCTTGGCGACCGACTTGGCCGCAAGCATGTGCTGGCCATCACCATCCTGTTGATGGCGGGCGCCACCTTATGCGTCGGTCTCGTGCCGTCCTACGCGATGATCGGGTTCTGGGCGCCGGTGCTGATGGTGGTGCTGCGCATGATCCAGGGTTTCTCCACCGGCGGCGAGTACGGGGGTGCCGCCACCTTCATGGCCGAGTACGCCCCGAGCCGTCGGCGCGGCTTCTTCGGCAGCTTCCTGGAGTTCGGCACGCTTGCAGGCTTCTCATTCGGCGCGCTGCTGATGCTCGGCTTCTCGCTGGTGCTCAACGACGACCAAATGCATTCCTGGGGGTGGCGGCTGCCGTTCCTGGTGGCCGCCCCGCTCGGCCTGATCGGGGTTTACCTGCGGTCGCGGCTCGAAGACACCCCGATCTTCCGCGAGCTGGAGGAGGCCGGCGAGAAGGAGGAGCGCGCCGCCACCCAATTCAAGGATCTGATCGGCCAGTACTGGGGACCGATCCTGAGGCTCGGCGGCGTGGTCGTGGCGCTCAACGTGGTGAACTACACGCTGCTGAGCTACATGCCCACCTATCTCGAACAGTCGATCGGCCTGTCGTCGACGATGTCGCTTCTGGTGCCTATCATCGGCATGCTCGCGATGATGGTGTTCCTGCCGCTGGCCGGTGGATTGTCCGATCGTGTTGGGCGCAAACCTCTTTGGTGGTTCTCACTCGTCGGCCTGTTTGTCGCGGGCGTGCCCATGTTCATGTTGATGGGCACCAACGTGACCGGCGCGATCATCGGCTTCGCCGTGCTCGGACTGCTTTACGTGCCACAGCTCGCCACGATTTCGGCGACGTTCCCCGCGATGTTCCCGACGCAGGTGCGCTACGCCGGGTTCGCCATCGCCTACAACGTGTCGACGTCGCTCTTCGGCGGCACTGCGCCCGCGATCAACGAGTGGCTGGTCGGCAAGACCGGCGACAACCTCGTGCCTGCGTACTACATGATGGCCGCCTGCGTCGTCGGCGCCATCGCGTTGATCAAGGTGCCAGAAACGACCCGATGCCCGATCAACGGCACCGAGACCCCCGGCACGGCGGGGGCGCCGCCACAACTCGAGTACGAGAAGGAGTCCAGCGGAGTCTGAGGCTCAGCCGACGGCCGCGCGAGTCGTCTCCGCCACAGCGGCAGTGGATTCCTGCGCCACCGGCGACCGCCTTCTGCCCGGTCGTCGTAACGGAACCCTCTGATCCATTCGCCGGAGCCGTGGTCGACGATCGCAGCCGGACACGCTCGACGATGGAGCTGGCCTCAGCTCGATGCGACGGCGCCGACGGCGTCGGCCCAGATGCCTGCAGCTTCGTCGACCTGGTCACTGGACACCACCAGCGCCGGGATGAAGCGCACGACCTGACCCCACGCGCCGCACGTCAGCAGAAGCAGGCCGCGCCTGGCCGCCTCCTGTTGTGCGGCTGCGGCGGTGGCCGGGTCGGGCTTGCCGTCGGCGTCGCGGAACTCGTTGCCGATCATCAGGCCGAGCCCGCGCACATCGGTGATCGCCTCGTGCTTGTCGGCAACCAGCGCCAGCGCCTCCTTCAGCTGCGCCCCGCGCTGCGCGGAGTTCTCGACCAGATCCTCGTCGTGGATCACGTCGAGGGTCGCGATCGCAGCTGCGCAGGCCACCGCGTTAGCGCCGTATGTGCCGCCTTGCGAGCCGGGCCATGCCTTGCCCATCAGCTCCGCTGAGGCGGCGATGCCGGACAGCGGGAACCCCGACGCCAGGCCCTTCGCCGTGACCACGATGTCGGGTTGTGCCTCGAAATGCTGACCGCCCCAGAACTTTCCAGTTCGTCCGACGCCCGTCTGCACCTCGTCGACGACCAGCAGGATGCCGTGCTCGTCGGCGCGCTCCCGCAGACCAGCGAAGAACCGTGCGTTGGCGGGTACGTAACCGCCCTCGCCGAGCACCGGTTCCACGAAGAATGCCGCCGTGTCGGCCGGCGACGTCAGCGTCTGCAGGATGTAGTCGAGTTGGGAGAGCGCGAAGTCGGTCGCCTGCTCCTCCGGCCAGCCGAAGTGCGACGGATCGGGGAAGGGTGCGACGTGCACGCCCGCCATCAACGGCGAGAAACCCGAGCGGAACTTCGTGCCGGATGTCGTCATCGATGCCGCCGCCACCGTCCGGCCGTGAAAGCCGCCGTGGAACACCACGATGTTGGGGCGCCCGGTCGCCTGCCTGCTGAGACGAAGCGCCGCCTCGATGGCCTCGCTGCCCGAGTTCGCGAAGAACATGCGATCGAGGCCCTCGGGCAGTACCTCGCCCATCCGCTCCACGAGCGTCAGCAGCGGACGGTGCATCACCGTCGTGTACTGCGCGTGGATCAGCGAGCCGACCTGGCGTTGGGCCGCCTCCACGACCCTGGGGTGGCAGTGTCCGGTGCTGGTCACCCCGATGCCCGCGGTGAAGTCGAGGTATCGACGGTCGTCTTCGTCGTACAGCAGCACGCCCTCTCCGCGGGCGGCCAGTACGCCGGTCGCTTGTTTGAGAACCTCAGAGAGCTGTGCGGACGCAGCCACGACCTTCCCCTTGCCTGTAGATGGGTAGATTGTCAACAATCAGAGTATCTGATCTGTCCGGCCGGACCCACCGACGACGAAAGGGAAGACGTGAGCGAACACGACGAGAAGAGGGTCGTCCAAGCTGTCGAGAAGCGGTTGTTCATCGACGGCAAGTGGGTCGACGCATCCGACGGACGGACGTTCGAGGTAACCGATCCGGCCACGGGCATCGCGCTGTGTCCTGTCGCCGACGCGTCGCCCGCGGACGGTAGGGCCGCCCTCGATGCCGCCGTCGCGGCCGCGCCGGAGTTCGCGGCCGTCCCGCCACGCGAGCGCGCCGACATCCTGACCCGCTCCTACGAACTTCTGCACGAACGGATCGACGACCTCGCCCTGTTGATGACGCTGGAGATGGGCAAACCGCTTGCCGAGTCCCGAGGCGAAATCGCCTACGCCGCAGAGTTTTTCCGTCATTTCGCAGAAGAGGCCGTGCGGATCGACGGCGGGTATCAGACAGCCCCCGCGGGTGGATCGCGCTTCCTCGTCACCCGCCAACCCGTCGGGCCCTGCCTGCTGATCACACCGTGGAACTTCCCGATGGCGATGGGCACCCGCAAGCTCGGCCCGGCGATCGCCGCCGGCTGCACCAGCGTCATCAAACCCGCACCGCAGACGCCGCTGTCGATGCTGGCGCTGATGGGCATCCTGTCCGACGCGGGACTGCCGGCCGGCGTGGTCAACTGCATCACCGTCACCGACGCGGGCCCGGTGATCGAACCGCTGATCCGGTCGGGCCTGGCCAGGAAACTGTCATTCACGGGGTCCACGCAAGTCGGCAAGCTGCTTCTCGAGCAGTGCGCGGAGAAGGTGCTGAGGACGTCGATGGAGCTCGGCGGCAACGCGCCGTTCATCGTGTTCGACGATGCCGACATCGACGAGGCCGTCGATGGGGTCATGGCCGCGAAGATGCGCAACATGGGCGAGGCCTGCACCGCCGCCAACCGGATCTACGTGCAGTCAGGCGTGATCGACGAGTTCGGCAGCCTGCTGGCCGCCCGCATGAAGTCTCTGCCTGTCGGTCGTGGCACCGAGTCAGACGTGTTGGTGGGGCCGCTGATCGACGAGGCGGCGCTGCTCAAAGTGGAGTCGTTGGTCGCCGACGCAGTCGACCATGGAGCCACGGTGCTCAGCGGTGGCGCGGCGACTGGCGGCGACGGCTACTTCTACCCGCCGACGGTGTTGAGCGGGGTGCCGCGGGAGGCCGCGATGTGCCGTCAGGAGATCTTCGGGCCGGTGGCCCCGCTGACGCCCTTCGAGACGGAGGCTGACGTGATCGCAGCCGCCAATGACACCGAATATGGGCTCATTTCTTACGTTTTCACCAACGACCTGAGACGCGCACTGCGGGTCGCGGAGGCCATGGAGACCGGCATGGTCGGACTCAACCAGGGCGTCGTGTCCAACCCGGCGGCGCCGTTCGGCGGCATCAAGGAGTCAGGTCTTGGCCGCGAAGGCGGCGCGGTGGGCATCGACGAGTTCCTCGAGACGAAGTACATCGGCATCGCGATGCGCTGACTCCACCAACGCCCAAACCCGCTAGTTGGCTACGGATTCGGCGGCGCCGCCGGCTTTTTCGCGAACGAGTCGGTTGATGGCGTCATCCATATGGGCGGTCAGCAACCGGTCGGTGAGCTCGCGGTCGCCTTTGCGGATCGCGTTGGCCAGCGCCCGATGTTCCTTGTCGCGCACCTCAGATCTGATGTAGGTGTCGTCGAGCGCATGGATGCACATCCGAGTCTCGGTGATGAAGGTCTGGTGCATACGGGACAGCCGCTGGCTATTGGCGAGCTTGAGAAGCCGCTCGTGGAAGGCGATGTCGAGCTCGCTGACTTCGGCCGGGGTCGTAGCCTCGGTCATCTGCTCGACGATGCCGAGCAGCTCCTTACCCGCGGCGCGGTGGTCGCCGTCGAGGATCCTGCGGGCGGCGGCCCGCTCGATCGCCTCCCGCGCGCTGTACATATCGCGCACGTCGTCGGGGGTCATGTCGATCACGAACAGCCCGCGGTTGCGGATCGACACGAGCAGCCCCTCCTGGGTCAGGCGCTGCATCCCCTCGCGCAGCGGGCCGCGGCTCACACCGAGTTGGCGGGCCAACTCGGCCTCGCCCAGTTGCGCGCCCGGCTTGAGCTCGCCGTGGGCGATGGCCTGGCGCAGCTTGTCCGCGATGATGCTCGGCGTCGACTCCCGAACCAGCGGCCCGATGAAGCTGCTCACCGTCGTGCCTCGAACAGCGCGCCGAGGCCGGGGAGGGCAGGCACGGGGCCGAGGAGTTCCAGCCCCTTCCACACCGTGACCTGGTTAGCGGTGAGTACGGGTTTGCCGACGGCCGCTTCGAGCTTGTCGACGATCGACAGCGTGTGCATCGCGGTATCCGGGACGAGCACCGCCTCGGCGTCGGGATGGTCGGCGGCTGCGACCATCGCGACGACCTGCTCAGGTCCCAGCGTGCCCACCTCGGCCGCGGTGTAGATGCCATGGCTGCCCATCGAGACGACCTCGAGGCCGCCCGCTGTCAGGAAGGCGACGAAATGGCGCGCCACGTCGTCTGGGTAGGACGCCGCGACCGCGACCCGGCGGATACCGAGGTGACGCAGCGCGTCGACGAAGGCGATCGAAGTCGACGATGCGGGCACACCCGCGGCGGCGGCGACCGCCGACACCTGGTCGCGGGCACCCTGCGCGCCGAATACGAAGCTGCCCGATGTGCACGCCCACATCACCGCGTCGGGCTTCTCGTCCGCCAGCAGCGCTGCCCCTTCGGCGAGCCGCGCGTCGCTGCCAAGATCCAGCAGGGCGTCGACGCGGTGCGCGTCCTCACCCACAGAGGTGATCGCCACCGGCAGTCGCACCGCGCCATCGATGCGCGCCTCGAGCGCCGGAAAGTCGTCCTCGGCGCTGTGGCCGGGGTAGAGCAGGCCCACCGTTGGCATGTCGTCTCCCTTGGATCATGCAGGCAGAGATATGTAGATTGTTGACAATGCTAACCCGCGAAACGTACGACGCGAGCAAGCTCGGCCGAGCGCTGAGATCGGTGATCCGCGGAACGGTTGGCGACGATGCCGCCAGCCGGGGTATGTACGCGGTGGACGCGTCGAATTACCGGGTCGTACCCGACCTCGTGGTGGTGCCCGCCGATATGGACGACCTGGCCGCTGCGGTGGCGCTCACTGCCGAGGCGGGCGCGCCGGTGACGCTGCGCGGAGGCGGGACGTCAATGGCAGGCAATGCCATCGGAGGCGTCGTCATCGATGCCTCGCGCCACGTGAACCGCATCCTCGACATCGACGTGAATGCGAGGACCGCGATCGTCGAGCCGGGGCTTGTGCTCACCGACCTGCTGGCAGCGTCGGGCCACTCGGTCTCACGTTCGGCGCCGATCCGTCCTCGGGGAGCAGGGCGACGCTCGGCGGCATGATCGCCAACAACGCGTGCGGTGCGCATTCGGTCGCGTGGGGCACGACTGCCGACAATGTGCGCGCGCTCGACGTCATCCTCGCCGACGGTACGCGGTGCACATTCGAATCACGTGGGGACAGAGTCGAACTCGCCGCCAGACCCGGACGGGAAGGAG